>NZ_MIET01000027.1 GCF_003590335.1 Pseudoalteromonas sp. MSK9-3
GAAGGTCAGGGTCCAATACACTCATACTTGCCATTGTTATTTTTACACACTTTTGTGCTCCTAAGGGCAGTGAAAACCATGGACCCTGAAATGAATTCAGGGAGACTGAGTTTTGTATTTAGCGGAGCTTTTATTACGCCCACCTTGTTGTCTTCCTGACGAAGGTCAGGATCCAATACACTCATACTTATCATTGTTATTTTCACACCTTTCTGTACAGGTAAAAGGCAGTGAAACGCCATGGATCCTGAAACCAGTTCAGGGAGACGGTAGTCTTATATTTAGAGGCGGGGTATTGATTACGCCCACCTTGTTGTCTTCCTGACGAAGGTTAGGATCCAATACACTCATACTTATCATTGTTATTTTCACACCTTTCTGTACTGGTAAAAGGCAGTGAAACGCCATGGACCCTGAAATGAATTCAGGGAGACGGTAGTCTTATATTTAGAGGCGGGGTTTTGATTACGCTCACCCCCGTTGTCTTCCTGACGAAGGTCAGGATCCATGACATTCATACTTACTATTGTTATTTTCACACCTTTCTGTACTCGTAAAAGGCAGTGAAAGGCATGGGCCCTGAAATGAATTCAGGAAGACGGAGGTTTTTATTTAGGGACTGAGTTTTTATTTAGGGACTGAGTTTTTATTACGCTCATCCCCGTTGTCTTCCTGACGTAGGTCAGGATCCATTAAAGGCATAACAGCTTTATAATTACAGCAGAAGTCAGCAAGTTTTTACGACTGTGGCATCAGTCTTGAATATCTCGCTCCTTCAATTTTCGTGTGAGTGTATTTCGACCCCAACCAATTTTTAATGCCGCATCTTGTTTATGGCCATTACAGGCTATAAGTGCCGTTTTTATCAAACGGCTTTCTAATTGTGCCTGAATATCTGGCCAAATATTCTCTTTTCCTTGCTTAAGTTCTTGGTTGAGCCAGTTTTGAAATGCATCTAACCAATCGCCTTCAGGGGCATGTGAATTAGGTATCTGAGATAATTCTTCAGGTAATTCTTGAGGGTTCACCGTTTGACTTGGTGCCATAACGGTTAGCCAGCGGCACGTATTTTGTAATTGGCGAACATTTCCCGGCCAATGGTAGAGTTGCATGGCTTTTATTGAGTCTGCTGTCAGCGTTTTTGTCTCAACTTGTAGTTCTTCAGCGCTGGCGGATAAAAAATGATGCGCCAGTGCTTCGATGTCTTCAGGTCTTTCTTTGAGAGCGGGTAATCGTAATCGGACCACGTTAAGGCGATGAAATAAGTCTTCACGAAACTGCCCTTGTTTTACAAGCTCCTCTAAGTTCTGGTGAGTGGCAGCAATAATTCGCACATCAACGCTGACACTTTGGTGCCCGCCGACGCGGTAAAACTCTCCATCAGCTAATACCCGCAATAATCTGGTTTGCACATCTAATGGCATATCACCTATTTCATCTAAAAATAGCGTACCGCCATTAGCTTGTTCGAAACGGCCTCTACGCATGCTATCTGCACCAGTGAATGCGCCTTTTTCGTGGCCAAATAGTTCTGACTCTACAAGGTCTTTTGGTATCGCTGCCATATTTAATGCGATGAAGGTATTGTCTTTACGGGGGCTATGATTATGCAGAGCCCCTGCGACTAATTCTTTACCTGTGCCTGACTCCCCATTAATTAAGACACTCATGCTGGACATTGAGAGTTTACCAATAGCACGAAAGACTTCCTGCATCGCTGGTGCTTCACCAATAATGTCTGGTTTATCTTTTGAGTTGTGTGTTCGTTTCGTTTTTTTAGCTTGTGCATTCGCTTGGTATGCGCGTTCTACTAAATCAGTTGCGTCATTTAAATCAAAAGGTTTGGCTAGGTATTCAAACGCCCCCTTTTGAAAAGCGTTGACGGCTGAATCTAAATCAGAATGGGCGGTCATAATAATGACAGGCAGATTTGGATAGTTCTGAGTAACCTCTTCGAGTAGAGCCATTCCATCTAGCCCTGGCATACGTACGTCTGAGATCAGTACTGATGGCTGACTATAAGAAAGGGCGGTCAGTACGTCTTGGCCATTTGAAAAGCTTTCGGTGCTAAATCCTGCACGAGATAGTGCTTTATCGAGAACAAATCGAATAGAGGCATCATCGTCAACTAACCATGCTGTTTTCATTTAGTGCTCCATATCCGCTTAATTAAAACGGTAAATAAATATTAAATTCGGTGTGCCCTTGCCAGCTGTCGCAATCAATCATACCTTCGTGTTGTTCAATCAAGGTTTGAGCAATAGATAGCCCCAACCCTGAACCGCCGTCTTTATTTGTGATCATTGGAAAAAAGAGTGTCTCTTTAAGTTCATCTGCGATACCCGGTCCATTATCGGTAATTTGGATAAGGAGCGCTTTTTTCATTAATCGTTCACCACGTCGCAGGCGATGCTTGATACGCGTAGTGAGGGTAATTTTTCCACCTGTTAATAAAGCTTGTTGAGCATTACGAACAATGTTCAACACCACTTGTTGAATTTTGGCTTGGTCGATTGGTATATCTGGTATGCTTGGATCATAGTCTTTGACTACTTTTATATTGTGTTCATTGTCTAACATACTCAGTTTAATCACCGATTCTAAAGTTTGATGGATATTACAAGGCGTTTTATGTAATAGCTGGTTTGGCCCTAGCAATCGGTCTACTAGCTCAGTTAATCTGTCAGCTTGTTCAATGATAAGCTCTGCACATTGATCCCGCTCACTTTGGCACCCTTCGTACTGCAATAATTGCGCCGCACCTCGAATGCCACCTAGTGGGTTTTTAATTTCATGTGCTAAACCTCGAATTAAAGTTCGGGCTGCATGATATTGATGCAATTGATTTGACGCTTGATCAAAGCGCACTTCGTCATCAATCCTGCGGCACTCCATTAAAATGTAGGTGATATTTTGATGTTGAATACGCCGTGCATGGAGGTTTAAAGTTGCAGCGCGATTATCGATGAAAACCACGTCTACTCTATGCTGCTGGCAATCTACACCATCAAGCAGCACATATTGATTGATCCGTTCTATATTAATATGATGATGACTGAATGTAGCACTCAATGGTTGCCCAATTAAGCGTTTTATCCCTAAACCAAATAATTCACTACAGCTGTTATTGGCGTAATGAATTATAAACTTTTCATCAAGGACCAAAACAGACGTTGATAAATTATGCCAGAGGGTCGGAAGTAAACTTTCCGCAGAGTGTACCATAGTGGTTCGCCTATAATTGCAATTGCACCATATTGGTGCGTAACCAGCATAGCACTGTTATGATTTTTTGTCCTAATTGCCTATCAGATCGGGCGTACTTGCTTTTTAGTTTCCAACGCTTTTGCGGTGTAGAAAGAAAGTCGTAGAGTCGCTTTGGGCTAGCGTTTTCCCCTGCGCATTGTAAAGTTTGAGCACTAAAGTGTGTTCACCCCTCGGCACATTATTGAGTACAAATGTAGTACTGGTCTGCATAGGCCCAGTTGCTTTCCCGTTTAGCGTTAACTGTACTTTTAATCCATTAGTAAAGCTTGGCTCGATCTGACCGGTGACATAGATAGTTCCTGTGTTTTCTCTGAGAGTTTGCTCGTTATTTGGAGAGGTAATATTTGCGCTGTAGCCAATGGCCTGCTGCTGGCTTTGGGTATTAAGTATTTTGGTATCAATTGCGGGCATAGTCATAGATTTATTGAGATGTATTTCTTGCGCACCTTTATGTGGTACATCTGAAAATACCCAATTGCCATTATCGTCTTTCCAACGATATACCTTTGAGTCTGCGATGCTAGCACAGCTTATGAATACCAAACACCCTATTATAATGAGACGCATATACTTCTTACCTGTGCCAAAAATATTCTTAATACTCTAGACCTTTGTATCCTAATTATCCATAAAAAAGCCCGCTTTCGCGGGCTTGAGAACACATATGATTTAAAAGCGCAATTAAACGCTGTAGTACATTTCAAACTCAACAGGGTGAGTTGTCATGTTTAGTTTTTCCACTTCTTGTGACTTAAGCGCAATATAGGCGTCAATTAGGTCATGAGTGAATACACCACCTTGCACTAAGAATTCACGATCTGCGTCTAGGCTTGACAATGCTTCGTCAAATGATGCCGCTACAGTTGGAATCTCAGCCGCTTCTTCAGCTGGTAGGTCGTATAAATCTTTATCCATTGCATCACCAGGGTGGATCTTATTCTTGATCCCGTCAAGGCCAGCCATAAGCATTGCAGAGAACGCAAGGTATGGGTTAGCTGTTGGGTCAGGGAAGCGAACTTCAATACGACGTGCGCGTTCAGTTGGTACAACTGGGATACGGATAGATGCTGAGCGGTTACGTGCAGAGTATGCCAGCATAACAGGCGCTTCAAAGCCTGGTACTAAACGCTTGTATGAGTTGGTTGATGCATTAGCAAACGCATTGATTGCTTTTGCATGCTTGATGATACCACCAATGTAGTAAAGGGCATCTTCAGATAGACCACCGTACTTGTCGCCTGCGAATAAGTTTTTACCATCTTTCGCAAGAGATTGGTGACAGTGCATACCTGAACCATTATCGCCAACAACAGGCTTAGGCATGAAGGTTGCTGTTTTACCGTACAAATGTGCCATGTTATGAATAACATACTTCATTTCTTGAATTTCATCAGCTTTCAATACCATAGTATTAAAACGTGTCGCGATTTCGTTTTGTCCAGCAGTGGCCACTTCATGATGGTGTGCTTCTACGACTTGGCCTAGTTCTTCAAGTACTAGACACGTCGCGCTACGCCAATCTTGGAAGTCATCAACAGGAGCAACAGGGAAGTAACCACCTTTAATGCCTGGGCGGTGACCAGTGTTGCCACCTTCATAGTCTTTATCTGAATTCCAAGCAGCTTGCTTAGAATCGATTTTATACATAGAGCCTGACATATCGGTTTTGTATTTTACATCGTCAAACACAAAGAACTCTGGCTCTGGACCAAACAAGACAGTGTCAGCAATGCCTGTTGAGCGCATGTACTCTTCAGCGCGTTTTGCTACAGAGCGAGGATCACGCTCATACCCTTGTAATGTTGCTGGCTCTACAACATCACAACGTACAATCATTGTCGTTTCTTCAGCAAATGGGTCTAATTTAACAGAGGCCGGATCTGGCATCAGTACCATGTCAGATTCGTTAATACCTTTCCAACCGGCAATCGATGAACCATCGAACATTTTGCCTTCTTCGAAGAAGTCTTCATCGGCTTGGTGATGAGGAATAGAAACGTGTTGCTCTTTGCCTTTAGTATCTGTAAAGCGTAAGTCTACAAATTTAACATCATTTTCTTTTATAAAATCTAAAACCGATTGTGACATGTGTCCTCCGACTCGTGGGTTATATTTTTGTGCAGCATATTGATGCGCTATTGATAAAGTATAAGCGTGATCTATGCCAATTATCTAATTTATTGATATTCATAATAAAATAAATATTTTAGTAGATTTAATTTCAAATGTTGCACCACTGTGGTGCGTAATTGTTTTGTAATGGTGCGCACTAGAATCGAATGCGCTAGTGTGGTGCATAATGAAATAAGCTTAGTGGGGTTTATCTGTTGTGCAATTTATTACTCTGAAAAGGCACCAAAAAATACACTGACTTTATAAAGTCATAAAATTTATGTTGGATAAACTTTCATCCATGGCCGGAATAAGGGATAATGTGCGCCGTTTAAATCCTATATTGGGACATCTCTGGCGCGCCAACATTTAGTGAAATCGCGTAGATCGACTAGGATCACTGAGATTCAACTTTCTCTGAGTAATAATATGAGCATCGAAAAGTTAAGAAATATTGCGATTATCGCACACGTTGACCACGGTAAAACAACCCTAGTTGATAAGTTGCTAGAGCAATCAGGCACACTAGAAACACGCGGCGGTAACGAAGAGCGTGTAATGGATTCAAATGATATCGAAAAAGAACGCGGTATCACAATCCTTGCAAAAAATACTGCGATTGAGTGGAATGATTACCACATCAATATCGTAGATACTCCAGGACACGCCGATTTTGGTGGTGAAGTAGAACGTGTACTTTCAATGGTAGATTCAGTTCTTCTATTAGTAGACGCGCAAGAAGGTCCAATGCCGCAAACGCGTTTCGTAACGCAAAAAGCATTCGCATTAGGTCTTAAGCCTATCGTTGTTATCAACAAGATTGATAAGCCAGGAGCACGACCTGATTGGGTTATGGATCAGGTATTTGATTTATTTGACAACCTAGGTGCAACTGATGAGCAGCTTGATTTCCAAGTTATCTACGCATCAGCTATCAATGGTTGGGCGACGTTAGACCTTGATAATGAATCAGATAACATGCAACCGATGTTTGAAGCGATTGTAGAGCAAGTTGAAGCGCCAGATGCTGATCCAGCGGGTGACTTCCAAATGCAGATCTCTCAGCTAGATTACAATTCATACATTGGTGTTATCGGTGTAGGTCGTATTAAGCGTGGTTCTGTTAAGCCTAATCAGCAAGTAACAATCGTGGGTGCTGATGGCACAACGCGCAATGGTAAAGTTGGCCAAGTAATGAGTTACTTAGGACTTGACCGCCATGAAGCTGCTGAAGCACAAGCAGGCGACATTATTGCAATCACGGGTCTTGGTGAGCTGAAAATTTCAGACACTATCTGTGATGTAAATGCTGTTGAAGCGCTTACTCCATTGTCTGTTGATGAACCAACTGTAACAATGACGTTCTCAGTAAACACTTCACCGTTTGCAGGACAAGAAGGTAAGTTTGTTACTTCACGTAACATCCTAGAACGTCTTGAAAATGAATTAGTTCACAACGTAGCATTACGCGTTGAAGAAACTGAAAACCCAGATAGCTTCCGCGTATCTGGCCGTGGTGAATTACACCTGGGTATCTTGATTGAAAACATGCGTCGTGAAGGTTATGAGCTAGCTGTTTCTCGTCCAGAAGTAATTCTTCGTGAAGTAGATGGTCAGTTAGAAGAACCGTTTGAAACAGTAACTATCGATGTTCAAGATGAGCACCAAGGTTCTATCATGGAACAGCTTGGTCTTCGTAAAGCTGAAATGACGGATATGGCACCAGATGGTAAAGGCCGTGTTCGTATGGACTTCATGATGCCTTCACGTGGTCTAATCGGTTTCCAAACTGACTTCATGACACTGACATCAGGTTCTGGCTTAATGTACCACACGTTTGACCACTACGGCCCATATAAAGGCGGTACTATTGGTAAGCGTAAGAATGGTGTATTGATTGCGAATGCAACAGGTAAAGCGCTAACTAACGCATTATTCAACCTACAAGAACGTGGTAAGTTGTTTATTGGACACGGTGTAGAAGTTTATGAAGGTATGGTTATCGGTATTCATAGCCGTGATAACGACCTGACTGTTAACGCTCTTAAAGGTAAACAGCTAACAAACGTTCGTGCATCAGGTACTGATGAAGCACAAACACTTGTACCACCAATCAGAATGTCTCTTGAGCAAGCGCTTGAGTTCATCGATGATGATGAGCTAGTAGAAGTGACGCCTGAGAATATCCGTATTCGTAAAAAGTTATTGACAGAAAGTGAGCGTAAGCGCGCTGGTCGTCAAATTAAAGACTAATACACCGTATACGTTAAAAACGCTGCTCTTTAGAGCGGCGTTTTTTTATGCCCTAAAAACCTACAGATTAAAATAAGCCGTAGCTTTCTGTTTCTTCTGGTTCATAGTCTTGAAGGTGGTCCGGTCTAAATATCGCACTGGGATCAATCACAACGCTGTGTGTTTCACCCCGTTTAATGAGTCCTCGCATCATTTTTTTTGTCTGTGAATCTATTTCAAAGCCTACGTTTGTCAATTCACTTAACGACTTGATTTCACTCTCTTCACAGTGAATGTTATCTTCAACTTGATCCACTAATAACCCGATATGTGGCTGTTGCCCATCTTGTGTTGTAAACACGATGATTGGCTTATGATCTAACGATATTTGTTCTCGCGCTGATTCAAATAAGCGAATGAGCTTCATGTAGGTTGTTGATTTTTCTTTTGCGAGTAAGCGTTTCGCTTCGTCCACATTATCATCGTGGTACAGTGCGAAAATTTTATCGGGTAGTGAATGCAATTGGGTGTGTGGTTTATCAAAGCGGGCTAATATTGCTTTTAAGTCTTCATTTTCAGTTTTAAAGTGATAAAGCCACTTGCCAAACTCACAATGTTTGGCATCTCTCGTTCCGCTAAATACAGCGCCATTGTTTACACTTTGCTCTAGTGCTTGAAACCAAGACTTTTGCTCTTGCTCATGCTCCATCAATAAATCAATAAGTGCACGATTTATATCATGGGAAGATTGATTATTAAGAATAAGGCCTAAATCAAAAATTGGGGTCGGGGCGCCCATATAATCTTTAACGCCCAAAAAGCTTGGATTGCCATTAGGTAGCGAGGTTAGGTTCCCTTCATAACGTTCAGTGAGCAAAATATCCAATATCTTCAGAGATATGGTTTTTTGTCCAACTCGAAAGTTTATTAAATCCATGTTCGCCTCTAAAAAATTATAATTATCTTTTAAGAATAGAACATTATGACGAATATGAGCGGAAAACTGGCAATTTCTTTTTACCTGCTTCTAGGTTAAATAGTTCTTGCAAATCAGTATCATGCTCTAGCAACTGAGAGAGTTTGTCGAGAATACACTGATCATCAAAATTAACAGGGCATTGTTGAGCCGCTTTACTAAATACAACGGCGTTAAGATAGCCTTCGAATAGGACGTGATCAATTTTGATATTTGGGTACTCTGCGGTATGTACTCTAAACTCGTTACACAATCGTGATGAGCATTTAAAGGGGTTAGGGACGACTTCAGTGATCATCAATAGTTGCGAGGATTTTATTCGGGCGAGGAGTTCATTGCTTGAGGCGAATGACACACTGGTGTAATCGGCTTTAACCCCTTTTAACTGTGCTCGATTAATAAATTTTGCTAAAGGTTTGTAAGTACCAATGAGCGCAACAGCCGTGGCTCGTGACGCTTTTATTTTTCTTAAGGCTTTATCTACATTGCTAGAATTGCGACGAAAGCGCGTGATTATCGAAGGGCTAAGGCCTTTATTTGCTAATAGCTGTGTCAGGCTTTTTTCTAATGTGATGCCAAACTCATCAGCCTGAATAAATAACGCGATATTGGTGTGCTTTCGTTCGTTGACTAGGTAATTAATTTGTTCTGTAGCTTCATCAAAATAACTCGCTCTTAAATTAAATACTTTAATTGCACGGTTGTTACGTAAAAAGTCAGCGCCGGAGAATGGCATAAGCAAAGAGGTTTGGCTGTGTTCTAACAAGGGTCGTATTGCTGAGATCGTTGGGGTGCCCATAAAGCTAAATAAAGCATCGACTTTTTTTTCATAAATAAAGTAGCGAGTGTTATTTACGGTTCGGCTAGGCTCATACCCATCATCTAATACCAAAAGGTCGACTTTAGCCCCTTTTATTCCACCATTTTGGTTAAGCTGCTCAAAATAAATATTTGCACCGGCTTTGAGTTGGCTGCCTATCGCTTGTGCAGGGCCGCTCAAAGCAGTCGACATCCCTAACTTAATATCTGCGGGAGCTTGTGCGAAACAATAGGTATGTAATATCAGATAACAGAGAGCGACTTTACTCGCTTTTAATAGAGATCCGTGCATAAAGTTCTTTCACCAAAGCTTGCAATGCAATATTAAACTGCTTTTTTGAGTGCAGCGACAGTGTTTGCTGGACCCATTCCTTAGTATTGTTTTGTAATAATAGACTAATAGCTAACTGTTGGGAAATACGCGGTAAGTCTGATAGCAGTGTGGGGTGTGTTGTGATCACTTGCCAGATAAGCGGTGAATATTGTTCGAGATTGGTATTTTTAGTCACGATAAAACGAAACTGTGCAAGCAATGCTTCACAGAGCGGTTTTTCTTTGAATTTTAGAATCATTTTGAGCACTAAGGAGTACGGCAAATCACGATAATGATTCATGAGCTGATAGTAAAATGTTTTTTCAAAGTAGCTTTGCAAGGACTGTTGCTGGCACTGTAAAGCCGATTGGCTCTTGATGACCATTGCAGCATATTGCCCGCTTGATTTGTCTTTTTTGAAGCCCAATTTAACCAACTGATAGCCACTATTTTGCCAAAATTGAAGTAATTGAGGGTCGCAGCCAAAACTGCTGCCAAAATAGTCAACCGTTGCGCTGAGCTGTTGTTCCGTATAATTAAGGAGCTGAGTGCCTAGTTGGCGTTTTTGTTGCTGTGGTGCGATGGCTATTCTGACAATTCGTGCACATCGAGAGGATAAAAAAGCCGCTTGTCCTTGAACATGAAATAGCTGTTGGGGCAGCAAATGCCCTTGTGGCCGGCGTGTCCCTTGGCTGATAGCACTTTGTATGGTTTCTTCTAACTGCCCTTCAATATTGACTAAGCATACCCCTAATATGTTGCTTTGTTGCATTATGGCAAATAGGCGTTGGCTGGGGCTATCAAGTAATTGTCTAAAGTCGTTTACTGTAGTTTGATAATGCGCGCTCACCAGCAGGGCAAAGGTTTGCTGCAGTAAAGATTCGTCTAGCTCAAGTTGTGGAGCTGTCAACTCAGTAAAGTGAATGCTATTTAATGTAGCGACAGCATCAGTTTGGTAGTGACTGTCCAAGGCAAATAAACGATTTATCGCAAATTCTAAAGGGTCACTGTGATTGTATCTGAGTGGCTGTGTGAGCGAGAGTTGCGTATAGGTTGTATGTTTCTTTGATAAATGATCTGCAAACTTGAGTGTATATCCTCGCCCATTCCCTTCATAGCCAACCAAAGTACTGGAGAATATACACTGTGAAGCGCGTTGCTCGATAGCGACCAAAGTCGGTACTGGTAAGGTAGCTGCTTCATCGACTAACACGATAGTGTCATCTAGTGACATAGTTAATACTTGATCGGGTGGCACGTAGTGTAGATTCGCTAATTGCTTTTCATACCCTTTATATTCTATGCCTAGTGCTAGCGCTAAATGCTTAAAAGCAGTTTTTATTGCTCGGTATTGTATTGTACAAATAATAAATGATTGTTCGGGCATACTGGCAACCAGCAAGCCTAGTGTTGCAGACTTTCCTCTGCCTCTATCAGCACTGAGTACACTTGGCGAAGTACACCCTTTTTGTAATTGGCTACGCAGTGTCGATATAACGCGGCATTGTGTTTGTAACGCATTGTTTTGGTGATTGTCTTGCGAAGCCGGTATGTTGAGGTTGGCACCGTACTTTTGAGACAGTACACTGATGGGCAAGCTCGGAATAAGTCTTTGCCAGCGCTTTAAAAATAAACTGGCGTTAGTCTGATACCCATACGAAAGCCATGTTTTTATTGCGGGGTCTATCCAGTTATCAAGTTTTGACAATTCAGGAAGAATAAGTATTAATAATCCGCCAGCTTTGACGGTTCCGCTGAGCGCAGCTAGCTTATTGGGTGTGATCCCGCTATAACCATCATATAGTGCAACTGAAAACTCTTGGCCTAATATTTCATGCAAATGTTCTGGCCATTGAGCGTGCTGTAATTGTTTATGGGTTGATAGCGTTAACGTTTGCTCTGCGCCAGCATCAACGAGGCGCGCGTATTGTGTAATCGCCCAATCGTGCTCGCCACACAAAACAAGCAACTGGCGATGATGGTTTTTTGCCAGTTGCGTTGTGAGGGGAGTTAAATCACATGGCTTGAAGACGTGCATATGCCGTGACTAACCACTTACTACCAACATCATCAAAATTTACTTGAATGCGAGATTGCGCACCACTGCCTTCGTAATTTAAAACGGTTCCAGCACCAAATTTTGCGTGTAACACCCGCTGACCAAGGGTGTAACCACTGTCTTCAAATACCGCATGAGTAACCGAGGGGCTAAACCTGCCTGTTGCGGCTGGGCGTGAGACTTGTGTTTTAATGCGAATTTCTTCTACGCAGTCATCGGGTAATTCACGTAGAAAGCGCGAGGGACTATGGTGTTTCTCTTGTCCGTAGAGCCTGCGACTTTCAGCATGGCTGATGTACAGCTTTTCCATTGCTCGGGTCATACCGACATAACACAGTCGGCGTTCTTCTTCTAACCGCCCTGATTCTTCATGACTTTGCTGAGAAGGAAACATGCCTTCTTCGACACCAACCATAAACACCAGCGGAAACTCTAGACCTTTGGCTGAGTGCAAGGTCATCATCTGCACGGCATCTTCATGCTCGTCGGCTTGACCTTCACCAGACTCAAGCGAGGTATATGCTAAAAAGCCTTGTAATGGAGAGCTAAAATCTTCGTCAATCGGCAAGTCATATTGGCCACATGCACTGATCAGCTCTTCTAAGTTTTCGACGCGTGCACGGCCTTTTTCGCCTTTTTCAGCTTGATACATGGCCATAAGGCCTGATTGATCGATTGTCAGCTTTGCTTGTTCGGCAAGCTCCAGCTCAGTAATGTTGTCGTCTAACTGCTCAACAAGTTCAATGAATCGGCTAATGGCTGTTGCTGCTCTGCCAGCTAAGTGCTTTTCTTCTATTACTGCTTTGGCGGCATACCACAACGGCATAGACTCATTACGCGCACAATCACGGATATGGCTGAGGGTTTTATCGCCAATACCCCGCGCGGGCGTATTAATAACACGCTCAAAAGCGGCATCATCTTGTCGGTTACTGATGAGCCGTAAATAAGCCAGTGCATCTTTTATTTCTTGTCTTTCGAAGAAGCGCATACCCCCATAAATACGGTATTTTAAGCCTTCTTGTAATAACGCTTCCTCAAGTACTCGAGATTGGGCATTGTTCCGATATAAAATAGCACAGTGTTCTAACAAGTTGCCTGCGTTTAGCCAGCTACGTATTTTACTGGCCGTAAAGCGCGATTCATCGAGTTCATTAAATGCGGCATAAATGGAAATTGGTTCTCCTTCAGTGCCTTCTGTCCATAAGCTCTTACCCATGCGGTCTGAGTTATTTTCTATCAGTGCATTTGAGGCTTTGAGTATCGTAGCTGTTGAGCGATAGTTCTGCTCAAGGCGTATGGTTTCGGCATCAAAATCACTGACAAAGCGTTTTATATTTTCAATTTTAGCGCCTCGCCAACCGTAAATGCTCTGATCATCATCACCAACGATCATCATGGTATTTTCTGTGCCAGCTAATAATTTTAACCATTGATACTGAATACTGTTGGTATCTTGGAATTCGTCCACAAGCATGTAGCGAAAGCGCTGTTGGTAATGTTGTAGCAAAGTAGGGTTGTGCTGTAGCAACTCGTAACAGCGCAGGAGTATTTCTGCGAAATCAACTAACCCTGCGCGGTCACACGCTTCCTGATAGGCGGTATAAACCTTGAGTAGTAGCTGTTCGTTGATATCATATGCTTGAATATCTTTAGGGCGTGCACCTTCGTCTTTTTTGGCACTGATATACCAAGCGATTTGTTTCGCTGGCCATTTTTTCTCATCAATATTCATTGCTTTGAGCAAGCGGCGGATCATACGAACTTGGTCGTCAGTATCTAAAATTTGAAAAGACTCAGGTAAGTTAGCGTCTCGATAATGTGCGCGTAAAATACGATGTGATAAACCGTGAAAGGTACCAATCCACATACCACCAACGGATGATTTAATGGTTTCCTCGACACGGGATCGCATTTCTTTGGCTGCTTTATTGGTAAATGTGACCGCAAAAATACTGTAAGGTGATGCATGTTCGACTTGCATTAACCAAGCAATACGATGTACCAGCACACGAGTTTTACCAGACCCTGCACCTGCCAAAACCAACATATTTTGTAGTGGAGCAGCCACAGCCTCGCGCTGTTTATCGTTTAACCCGTCGATTAATTCAGAAACGTCCATCATCACGCCTGTTATAGAAAATGAACGCAAAGTATACCTTTGTGTACTTCGGATGCCCAGTTTTGTTCTATATTTCAGTGTCTGTAATTATATAAATTATTGATAAGTAGCGAAAAAATATTTTAATTTTACTGTATAAACAGCCAGTTATTCTGATGGTAAAACCGCTTTTAAGCGGTTTTGAACTTCTTGGACAAGTAGGTCAGGTTGAAATTTAGATAAAAACGCATTGCATCCGACTTTTTCAACCATCGCTTGGTTAAAGCTGCCACTTAATGACGTGTTTAAAACCACATATAAATCTTTTAAACGGGGATCGTTACGAATTTCATAAGTGAGGCGGTATCCGTCCATGACAGGCATTTCAGCGTCGGTGATCACCGCGAGTAGCTCTTTATTCACATCAAGGCCTTCGTCTGCCCATTTGGTCAGTAGGTTTAAGGCTTCTTGGCCATCTGTCGCTGGGATGATTTCAATACCGAGCTGTGCGAGGGTATCTGCGACTTGCCTGCGGGCTGTGGGAGAATCGTCTGCATGCAAAATCTTACGACCTTTAAAGTCTTCACGAATAGACTCATCTAAAACGTTATCAGAGATACCAATGTCATACTCAATTATTTCAGCAAGGACTTTTTCAACATCGATGATTTCGACTATATGCTCAATGTCACCTCGGGTTACTTTTGTGAGAGCGGTCAGATAATGGTTTTTACCTACCGAGCTTGGGGTGGGCATGATATCGGACCAAGTAGTGTTGACAATTTGATCGACTTTACCCACCAAGAACGCTTGTACCGAGCGATTGTATTCGGTGATCACTAAATTACAATCAGCATCCCGCTCACACTCAGGCATGCAAATAGCACGACGTAAATCTATAACAGGAATAGACTCTCCGCGTATCGTGGTGACGCCACAGACCTTAGGATGCGCATTAGGCATAATGTTTAAATGTGGCAGTTTGACAACTTCTTTTACTTTAAACACATTGAGCGCAAATAAATGACGACTATGCAAATGAAACAGCAACAGCTCAAGACGGTTTTCACCGACTAACTGTGTTCGTTGATTCACTGAAGCTAATACACCAGCCATTTAATTAACCTATTCTCATCGTGCCATTTCATATTTTAGTATACCCAAGTTATTGCAAATTACGAGCTTGTCGAAAAGTTTCTATTATTCAATGGCATCTATACGACTTATGATTGATTTCAAGCTGAGGTTTTCAAAATTATGCAAATCAAGTAATGTAGCAGCATATTTGTCTTAGTCACTTTATTATGATTATTTTTAAACGCTTAGTGGTTTTATTGCGAGCGCATGTTGATAGGGCAAGCTGGCGCTTACTCTGTTTGGTGACAGCGCTACATATGGGATTGGTGTGGGGGCTATTAATGCTTGCCAATGAGCAAGCATTGTTACCGGCTAATGTGTTTTTCTACTATTACATTATTACGACCTCAACTGTGGGGTATGGGGATTTTAGCGCCACAACCGATTTTGGACGGTGGGTTGTTGCATTAGTACAGGTCCCGTTTGGTTTAGGTTTATTTGGTGTCTTGTTGGGTAAAGCAGGGCAGATGGCAACTTTTTGGATAAAACGAGCAATGACTGGCGATAAAGATTATTTTGATTTTCGAAATCACATTATTATTTTTGGTTGGCACCCCATAAGAACAAAAAAAATCATTGATTATATCTTGGCTGATACTAAGCGAGATAATCGTCGTATTGTGCTTGCGGTGACTGATGCCATTGAACATCCGTTAATTGGTTATCCTGAAGTGAACTTTGCGCGGCTAACCAGCTTTACGGAAGATGAGCAATTAGCCAGAATTGCAATTGCGGATGCAGATAAAATGATCATTGATGGCCAAGATGATGATCAAACATTTACCACCGCCCTTAAACTTAGTCCGATGATAAAAGCAGATGCGCATATTAGTGCGCATTTTCAAGATGAAAGTAAAGTGTCGTTGTTGCGCTCACATTGTAAAAATGTCGAGTGTTCATCAGCAAAGTCGGCGGAAATATTAGTGCGTGCGATGCAAGATCCTGGTTCGAGTCGCGTACAAGAAGAATTACTGTCTAGCTTACATGGCGATACGCAGTTTAGTTTGCAGTTGCCACAAGGGGTTAAAAGCTATCAATTTGGAGAGTTATTTCCTTACTTCAAGGCGCATCATAATGCTATTTTGCTTGGTGTCGCTCACGATAAAAGTGCACAAAACTTAGATTTGAACCCGCCGTTAGATTATAAGATCTGTGCCGGCGATGTACTGCATTATATCGCCCCAAGTCGTGTGCTCGCAAAAGAGGTGCTTTGGCAAGCAATATGACCTCTGAGCTTATGCTTTTAGTAGGCGCTATCTGTGCCTACTTACTCCCCATTGGCTTGATCTCAGGGAGTCGTAGAACACATAAGCATGAAAAGAATGCATGGCTTATCGGTACGTTGGTATTTTCCTGGTTAGCGCTATTGATGTACTTTTCGATCATTCCAAAACAAGGTATGAAGCCAAAGCGAAAAAGGCGTTAGCCATGCGCAATAAGTAAGTCCCATTCACGCTCGCTCACAGGCATAATAGACAAGCGGTTGGCTTTTTTGAGCGCAAGTTCGGTAATGTCATTATTGGCTTTAATTGCTGCCAGTGTGATCGGTTTTAGGTGCCGTTGATATTGTATGGTGACCCCTACCCACCTTGGTGACTCTAATGTTGCTTTGGCATCGTAATAGTCACTGCTCATATCGAATTGATATGGGTCGGCTTCAGCAGCATGTGTAACAATGGCAACCCCGACAATCGCCGGCGTTTTGCA
This sequence comes from Pseudoalteromonas sp. MSK9-3, assembly GCF_003590335.1. Classification (GTDB taxonomy): domain Bacteria; phylum Pseudomonadota; class Gammaproteobacteria; order Enterobacterales; family Alteromonadaceae; genus Pseudoalteromonas. The sequence goes on from NZ_MIET01000027.1 coordinate 16,724, forward strand.
GCTAGAGTGGTAAATAAATACTTGGTCACTCACTTTAACTTGATCACGTAAAAAGTTTCGCGCTTGATAATTTCTTATCCCTTCCCAAAACGTACTTTGCTGCGGTGCTTTCTTTAAATCATCAATTGAAAATGCATCCGGCTCTGTTTTAAATAACCAATAGGCCATGGTAATTATCCTAGTCAATTCAATATCAGCCAGTCTGATAGGTTTAAGGGAGAATGGTAACCAATAAGAAAATAAATGCAAAAACGTACTTCGTTTATTTTATACGGGTTCTGATCGTTGTAATTTATAGTATGATTAAAAGTGTAGATCAACGTATTAGGAAAGCTGATGAGTCAGGTACTAGATAATCTTTTGTCATTGTTAAAATTAGAAGAAATCGAACAGGGCATTTATCGAGGGCAAAGCCAAGATTTGGGTTTCCCGCAAGTATTTGGTGGACAAGTGATGGGGCAGGCATTATCGGCGGCAAAATACACGTTGCCTGAAGCGCGCTATGTGAATTCATTACATTCTTATTTTTTGCGCCCGGGCGACCCTGCAAAACCAATTGTTTATGATGTTGAAACGATCAGAGATGGTAAAAGCTTTAGTACACGCAGAGTCAGTGCAATTCAATATGGTAAACCTATTTTTTATATGACGGCGTCATTTCAAGGTGATGAAGCTGGGTTATCTCACCAAAGTGACATGCCCAAAGTACCAGAACCAGAAACTCTCAAGTCATCGATAGAGTTTTACCAAGAAAATGCCAGCTTGATCCCTGAGTCACTGCGTCATAAATTTACACGGGACATGCCACTTGAAATGCGCCCTGTGGACTTTCAAAACCCATTTAAACCCCAAAAAACCACACCGCAGCGGCATGTTTGGTTCAAAGCAAATGGTGCGATGCCTGATGATCGCCGTATTCATAACTACCTGTTAGCGTATGCGTCTGATTTTGAGTTTTTACCAACGGCACTGCAGCCCCATGGATTATCGTTTATGCACCCAAGTATGCAGGTTGCAACTATTGATCACGCCATGTGGTTTCATCGCCCGTTTAGATTAGATGATTGGATTTTATATAGTGTCGACAGCCCAAGTGCAAGTAATGGCCGAGGCTTAGTACGCGGTCAGTTTTTTAATCGAGATGGGGAGCTGATTGCGTCGACGATGCAAGAAGGCGTGATGCGTCAGCGCGGTTAATCGAGCGGTGTAAGGCGCCTATTTTACGTAGGCACCTTATATAACCTCAGCTCTGGATAAGCGAATTTGCCCAATAAAGCTATTTTTCTCACTCTCGGCGTTGCTTTCATTTGTAATAGCCCGCTATTACTACATAAAAGCGCCTTGATGTTGAACAAAATATCATCATTGGATTGTACGTATGTTTGCTTTCAAAACACTTTCTATTCCAAAACCCTTATCCAAACCTGAGGTTATATACTCACTTTATTGCGGCATAGTTAGAGAGTATCACTGATAGATTGCCAGATACTTGCGGGTAATAATGCATGTAAGTGAGCTTTAAGATCGGATAATTGCGCTGTAGGCTCAATACATTGTTGTTCTGAAATAGTAATAAAGCCGTGTGCTTTAAGACTTGAAACGAATGAGACTAATACCTTCTTGTCAAAAAACTCTGGGCTTTTAATACCGTGTAAAGTGCCCAAACGCTTTGCCAAAACATCATTTTCAGACTCAAGATTTGTACGTGTAATACCCTGATTCGAATCGATTAAATTCACCGTGATAGCATAGCGTTGTAAGGTTAAATGACTGACTTTACCTAGCATTTCGAGTTGTGCAAATGCATGACTGTCAGTGCGTGTAACCGCGGTTGTACCATCAAACTCGATGAGGTTGTTGCTGGCAAATGCGTTAAGTATGTCAGTTATATAGCCTGAGCGAAGTGGTGTTAAAAACCACTCCTTTGCAAAAAATGGATATAAACGCGCCAGTTGTGCTTCGCACTCAGCCAATGTTGTGGAGCGACAGTTCACCAACTGCTGTGCAATCACACTCGGGACCGCAAATAAATGAATAATGTTATTTCGATAGTAATTAAAGAGTGTACGCTCTTGCTCTTTTATCGCGATAATATCACCTAATTCATCATGAAGAACATCGAATTTTTTTAGCTGTAACGCATGTTCAAGCAGCTGTTCAGCGCTGTCTGCTGGTAACGTTACTTGATCGTTGTATTTAGCATCACGGTGTAGGGAAAGGTAAAACTCCAGTTGCGAAAGTAGCTTTTGTTTACTCAATGCAAATTGGCTATTGCTGAGTAATATTGTGGCGAGTAAATTTACGGCATTCAAAGCGGCAGCACTGTTGATGTTAGTCATAATATCGTCGGCTAAATCAGCCACTCGGCTATTTAACCAAGCTGGCTTTTGCACATCAGTTGGGTGTACTGCTTGATGCCAATCGGCTTGGTGTTCATTCAAATACTGGTTAACGTTAATAGGTTCACCAAAATTTAAATAACCACGGCCATAGTTTTTCAAGTTCTTCATTGCTTTAAATACCGCAAATACAGACTCGTTCTTTTTGTTACTTCCTGCCAACTCTTTAAGGTAGGTGTTGATCTCCATGACATGCTCGTAGCCGATATATACAGGCACAATAGAAATGGGTCTATCAATACCACGCAACATGGATTGGATGGTCATTGCCAGCATACCTGTTTTTGGTGGGAGTAAACGCCCTGTGCGACTGCGTCCCCCTTCGGTATAAAACTTAACAGAGTACCCTTTAATAAATAGTTGGCTTAAATATTCTTTGAATACGGCAGAATAGAGTTTGTTACCGGCAAATGAGCGTCGAATAAAGAATGCACCTGAGCGTCTAAATATGCCGCCTGCAGGGAAAAAGTTTAAATTCACACCGGCTGCAATATGGGGAGGAACTAACCCTTGGTGATAAATCACGTAGGTAAGCAGTAAATAATCCATATGGCTTCTGTGGCATGGTACATAAATAATTTCGTGGCCTTTGTCGACTAAGTTGTGGACGCGGTCGGCATATTTAATTTCTATCCCATTATAAAGCTTGTTCCAAAGCCACGTAAGTAGCCGTTCACCCACTCTCACCATCGCATCTGAATAATTTGCGGCGATCTCTTCTAATAGGTTTTGTGCATTTAAGCGAGCTTCTTCATGGGTCAGCCCCTTACTTTTCGCTTCTTCAGCAATTGCTTTTTTAATACTTGGCGATGCCAGCAAAGAATTAAACAGCTGCTCTCTAGAAGGTAGCTTAGGTCCAGTCGCTGCGAGCTTTTGGCGACGAAAGTGCACTCTTGCTACTCTGACTAACTTATGTGGCAACTCTTCAACATCAGCTTTGTCATTGATCAATTGATTAAGTTCAATGGGTCTGCTGAATCGTACCAAGTTGTCACGACCAGAGAAAATCAGTACAAAAAGTTTGCGCAGCCAACTGGGCGTTAATGAATGAGAGAATAGGGTGCCGATACCCGGTTTTTCTTTTCCGGGGTTACGGCCCCACAATATGGTGACTGGAATAATTTGCGCTTGGCACTGTGGGTCGAGTTGTAATGCAGCAAAAATCTCTTTACCTATCTCAAGGGCATTGCTTTGTTTGGCCTGTTTAGCAAACAGTGGAGTCGGGTTTTGTAAGCCGATGAATCGGGTGATCTCTTTTCCAGCAAGTGTTTGTAAGTGTGTTGGACGTGGTAATTGCAACTGTCGGCATACGCTATCTAAAGCGGCTATATCTGAACGGGCATTTAAACGCGCCACATAAAATGTGGGTAACTCAGGGTTGAGTTTAAATTGTTCGACAGGGTTTTCGGGTAACAGTTTAGTTCTAACCAATAATGCATTAGCCCACCGTGACAGCTGATTTAAACCTTGCGAAATAAGTCTCATAAAACACCACATTTAAAAATTTGCGATAGCATAGCAAGCTTTCACTGGACTGACCATTTCAGCGTGCGGTCTAATATTGGTGAAAGTAAGGAAGCGCCTAGGGTGCGAGTAAAATACCTACATTTATTGATATTTATACGCCCATAAATAACTTAGCATTACTTGTTGCATTTATCACCAATATCATTATAATGTGCGGACTTTCTACTGTTATAGACAGTTAGAAAGCAAATAGAGCTTGGATTTCAAGCTAAAAACAGGAACTCCGATTTGGAGTTCAATGGTAGAAATAAGAATCCCAACCGGCAAATAATTCGTTATTTTGTTCTGGTGGTATTTTTATGCTCTTTTTAAATGCTCTTTTAATTGAGGTTGTTAAAGAATGTCAAATCAACGCATTCGTATTCGCCTAAAAGCTTTTGACCACCGTTTGATTGACCAATCAACGGCGGAAATCGTGGAAACAGCGAAACGCACTGGCGCTCAGGTACGTGGTCCAATCCCACTTCCAACTCGCTTTGAACGTTTTACAATATTGACTTCTCCGCACGTGAACAAAGACGCGCGAGATCAGTATGAGATCCGCACCCATAAACGTCTGATCGACATCGTAGAACCAACTGACAAGACTGTAGACGCTCTAATGCGCCTAGACCTTGCTGCTGGTGTTGATGTTCAAATCAGCCTGGGTTAATCGGAAGATTAGAGAGGTTTTAGGAAAATGGCATTAGGTCTAGTCGGTCGTAAAGTGGGTATGACACGCATCTTCACTGAAGATGGTGTATCTATCCCTGTGACAGTTATTGAAGCAACTCCTAACCGTGTTACTCAGATCAAATCTGACGCAACAGACGGTTACAATGCGCTTCAAGTTACTGCAGGCGAGAAAAAAGCAAGCCGTGTAAACAAAGCAGATGCGGGTCATTTCGCAAAAGCTGGTGTTGAAGCGGGTCGTGGCCTGTGGGAATTCCGCCTAAATGGTGGTGAAGGCGATTTTGAAGTAGGTAATGAACTTACTGTTGAATTATTTACTGATATCAACAAAGTAGACGTTACTGGTTCTTCGAAAGGTAAAGGTTTCCAAGGTGGTGTTAAGCGCTGGAACTTCAGCATGCAAGACGCTACACACGGTAACTCTTTGTCTCACCGTGCTCCTGGTTCAATCGGTCAAAACCAATCACCTGGTAAGGTGTTTAAAGGTAAGAAAATGGCCGGTCATATGGGTGCTGAGCGTGTAACGACTCAGAATCTTGAACTAGTACGTGTTGACGCTGAACGTAATCTGCTTCTAGTTAAAGGTGCTGTACCTGGCGCTATTGGCGGCGACGTTATCGTTAAACCTGCTGTTAAAGCATAAGTCCTGGAGATTTAGTGATGGAATTAGCAATTAAAGGCGCTGGCGCGCTTGAAGTTTCCGAAGCTACTTTTGGACGTGAGTTTAACGAAGCATTGGTACACCAAGTAGTTGTTGCATATGCAGCAGGTGCTCGCCAAGGTACTCGTGCTCAGAAGACACGTTCTGAAGTTAGAGGCGGTGGTAAAAAACCATTCGCTCAAAAAGGTACTGGCCGTGCACGTGCTGGTACAATCCGCAGCCCAATCTGGCGCAGCGGTGGTGTAAGTTTTGCAGCTAAGCCGCAAGACCACAGCCAAAAAGTTAACCGTAAGATGTATCGCGGTGCAATCAAAAGCATTTTGTCTGAGCTTGTTCGTCAAGAGCGTTTAATCGTTGTTGAAAGTTTTGGTCTTGAAGCACCAAAAACAAAAGAATTAGTTTCTAAGCTTAAAGAACTTGAGCTTAAAGACGTGCTTATCGTGACTGAAGAAGTAGATGAGAATCTATTCCTATCTTCACGTAACCTTTATAAGGTTGACACTCGTGATGTAGCTGGCATCGACCCAGTAAGCCTAATCGCATTCGATAAGGTACTTATTACTGCAGGTGCTATTAAGCAACTTGAGGAGGCGCTAGCATGATCCGTGAAGAACGTCTTTTAAAAGTAATTCTTGCTCCACACATCTCTGAGAAAAGCACGATCGCTGCTGAAGAAAACAACACGATTGTTTTCAAAGTAGTAAACGATGCAACTAAAGCTGAAGTTAAAGCGGCAGTTGAGAAGCTTTTTGAAGTAGAAGTAACTGGTGTTCGCACTCTAAACGTTAAGGGTAAAACAAAACGTACAGGTCAACGTTTCGGTCGTCGTAGCGACTGGAAAAAAGCCTACGTTACTCTTAAAGAAGGTAGCGAGCTAGACTTTGTCGGCGGCGCCGAGTAATAAGGGGAGTTAGAATTATGGCACTTCAAAAGTGTAAACCAACTTCTGCGGGTCGTCGTCACGTCGTTAAAGTGGTTAACTCTGAGCTACACAAGGGTAAGCCATACGCACCGCTTTTAGAGAAAAACTCTAAATCAGGTGGTCGTAACAACAACGGTCGTATCACGGTTCGTCATATCGGTGGTGGTCATAAGCAACACTATCGTTTAATCGACTTCAAACGCACTAAAGATGGCATTCCAGCCACTGTTGAGCGTTTAGAGTATGATCCTAACCGTAGCGCAAACATCGCTCTTGTATTATATGCAGACGGTGAGCGTCGTTACATTATTGCACCTAAAGGCCTTAAAGCCGGTGATCAGATCCAGTCAGGTGTTGATGCACCTATCAAAGCTGGTAACACATTACCGATGCGTAACATGCCTGTAGGTTCGACTGTACACAACGTAGAGTTAAAACCTGGTAAGGGTGCGCAAATTGCACGCTCTGCTGGTGCATACGTTCAAATCCTAGCACGTGAAGGTCAATACGTGACTCTACGTCTTCGTTCAGGCGAAGTTCGTAAAGTTGAGTCTGACTGTCGCGCTACCTTAGGTGAAGTAGGCAATGCTGAGCATATGCTTCGTTCACTAGGTAAAGCAGGTGCTAACCGCTGGCGTGGTATTCGTCCGACAGTTCGTGGTGTTGCCATGAACCCGGTTGATCACCCACACGGTGGTGGTGAAGGTCGTACTTCTGGTGGTCGTCATCCTGTGTCTCCATGGGGTAAGCCTACTAAAGGTGCTAAAACGCGCAAGAACAAGCGTACGGATAAACTAATAGTACGTCGTCGTACTAAGTAATAGTTGAGGAATTGCCATGCCACGTTCTCTCAAGAAGGGTCCATTCATAGACCTACACTTGCTGAAGAAGGTAGAGAAGGCGTTGGAAAGCGGTGACAAGAAGCCTATAAAGACTTGGAGCCGTCGTTCAATGATCATCCCTAACATGATCGGATTGACCATCGCTGTCCATAATGGTCGTCAGCACGTACCTGTATTCGTTACAGACGAAATGATCGGTCACAAACTAGGTGAGTTTGCACCTACTCGTACTTACCGCGGCCATGCTGCGGATAAGAAAGCGAAGAAGCGTTAATAGGGGAATATGATGGAAGCATTAGCTAAACACAAATTCGCCTCTGGTTCGGCGCAAAAAGCACGTCTAGTTGCAGATCAGATCCGCGGACTTCCGGTAGATCGCGCACTAGAAATCCTGGCATACAGCCCAAAGAAAGCGGCTGTATTGGTTAAGAAAGTACTTGAGTCTGCTATTGCTAACGCAGAGCATAACGAAGGTGCTGACATTGATGAGCTACGTGTAGCTACGATCTTTGTGGACGATGGTCCTACAATGAAGCGTATTATGCCACGTGCTAAAGGACGCGCAGACCGCATCCTTAAGCGTTCAAGCCACATCACTGTTGTGGTTTCAGATAGCTAGGAGATATAAGTAATGGGACAAAAAGTTCATCCTACTGGTATTCGCCTAGGTATCTCTAAACCTTGGGTTTCTACCTGGTACGCGAGTACAAAAGATTTCTCTGGGCAGCTTTTTGGCGATCACAAAGTACGTACATTCCTTACTAAGGAATTGAAAGCGGCTTCTGTGTCTAAAATCGTTATCGAGCGTCCAGCTAAGTCAATCCGTGTAACAATTCATACAGCTCGTCCTGGTGTTGTTATCGGTAAGAAAGGCGAAGATGTTGAAAAACTTCGTCAAGCTGTAACTAAGATTGCTGGTGTACCTGCTCAGATCAACATTTCTGAAGTACGTAAGCCTGAACTTGACGCACAATTAGTTGCTGACGGTATTGCATCTCAGTTAGAGCGTCGTGTTATGTTCCGTCGTGCTATGAAGCGCTCGGTACAAAACGCAATGCGCATTGGTGCTAAAGGTATCAAAGTTGAAGTAAGTGGTCGTCTAGGCGGCGCTGAAATCGCACGTTCTGAATGGTATCGTGAAGGTCGTGTACCTCTACATACTCTACGTGCTGATATCGACTACGCAACTTCTGAAGCTTTAACCACTTACGGCATCATCGGTGTTAAAGTTTGGATCTTCAAAGGCGAAGTAATTGGTGGTTTACCACTAGTTCAAGAGCAAGAGAAGCCAGCTAAACGTGCACCGAAGAAAGCCAAAAAAAGTGCTAAGTAAGGGGTAGCGATTAATGTTACAGCCAAAACGTACAAAATTCCGTAAAATGCATAAAGGTCGCAACCGCGGTCTTGCTACAAGCGGAAACAAAGTAAGCTTCGGTTCTTTCGGTTTGAAAGCAACTGGCCGTGGTCGTATGACTGCACGTCAAATTGAAGCAGCTCGTCGTGCTATGACACGTCACGTAAAGCGTCAAGGTAAAATCTGGATCCGTGTGTTCCCAGACAAGCCAATCACAAACAAACCGCTTGAAGTTCGTATGGGTAAAGGTAAAGGCTCTGTTGAGTACTGGGTTGCAGAAATCCAGCCAGGCAAAGTACTTTATGAGATGGAAGGTGTGCCAGAAGAGCTTGCTCGTGAAGCATTCAACCTTGCAGCTCGTAAATTACCTTTCAAAACAACATTTGTAACTCGGACGGTAATGTGATGAAAGCTAGCGAACTTAAAGACAAAAGCGTTGAAGAGCTTAATGCTGAACTTCTTGAGCTTCTTCGTGAGCAGTTTAACCTGCGCATGCAAACAAGCACTGGTCAGCTAGCTCAGACTCACGAGTTAAGAAAAGTACGTCGCAGTATTGCGCGTGTTAAAACGGTTATCAACCAGAAGGCAGGTGCATAATGACTGATAAAATCCGTACTCTTCAAGGTCGTGTGATCAGCGATAAGATGGAAAAGTCTATTGTTGTAGGTATCGAACGTCAGGTTAAGCACCCGATCTACGGTAAATACATCAAGCGTACAACTAAGTTGCACGTACATGACGAGAGCAATACAGCTAAAGCAGGCGACACAGTTACTATTCGTGAATGTGCTCCTATCTCTAAGAATAAATCTTGGACTTTAGTAGACGTTATTGCACGTCCTAAGCAAGCTTAATTTTAGTTTTAAACTAATTTAAGATTTGTCTTTGAAAGCCCCGGCCTTTGGTTGGGGCTTTTGTTTTATGCAGCCATTATTACTTAACCTCAGGTTTGGATAAGGGTTTTGGAATAGAAAATGTTTTGAAAACAAACTTAACTACAATCCAATGATGATATTTTGCTCAATATCAAAGCGCTTTTATGCAGTAATAGCGGGCTATTACAAATGAAAGTAACGCCGAGAGTGAGAACAATAGCTTTATTGGGCAAATTCGCTTATCCAGAGCTGAGGTTACTTACATAGCGATTATGTTACTGGTCTCTAGATAAATATTGCCCTTTCCCTCGCCCCTCCTTCCTATCTTTTCATACCGCGATATGTCGCAGTGAGCTTTTATGACTAAATTTGTGACCACACAACGCGTGACTGGTTTAATTACGTTATATACGCGACCATTCTTTAGACGAGTACAAGCAACAGAAATGGCCTGAGTTTATCTGTTCTGCAAGTGTTTGGTTTAAAATCAAATATCAATGTAGGCAGAAAGTTATCGCATCGTCGTTTTGTTTATCAATTTAGATGCGTCTATCGTCAGCGTGACTTTATCATTGCTGTACTTACGATGACTGCGTGAGATTACGTGCCATGGTAGAAAAGCGTTTAGAGACCGTTAATGATTAATAACGAGTATGAATGCGCTGAAAATGTAGGGTGTAACACCGAGAGTGATTGGCGTTAGCGGTGACCTAAGCGAGAATAGGAAGCCCGCTATGGGGCTTCATATTGGCTATTCTTCGTCAATGGTCGGCACTTCTAACCCCATTGATTCCATAATTTGACGTACTTCTTCTGGCACTTTCTCTGGATTATCTTTACGTAAGTCTTCGTCATTGGGTAACGGTTGACCTGTAAACGCGTGTAAAAACGCTTCACACAGTAATTCACTGTTTGTTGCATGACGTAAGTTATTAACTTGTCGGCGCGTGCGCTCGTCAGTTAATACTTTTAATACGTTTAACGGTATAGATACCGTTATCTTTTTTACTTGTTCAGATTTTTTGCCGTGTTCTGCATACGGGTGAATATATTCACCATTCCATTTAGCCATAATGTTGTTGTTGCCTTTATTGTGTAGTGCCTATCCGACGGAACTATTTACTTACTGCTGCCATTATATGACATTGTTTACGATGGTCTAGGCAAAAGCCCCTTTACTTGCCATAGTAAGTATTTTATTCAATCGTACTCGCGACCATTTTTTTGAAGTGGCGAAATTTTATCGGTTTAAACAAGATAGTCAAATACTAAGTAAATAGCCATTTAGCAGTATAAATGTTTTGACTTCTAGTATTTATTAATCTAACCTTTTAGACGTCTAAACATCCAACTATCTAGGTGATGATATGAGTGAACGTAATAAATCAACCATCGCAGTACGCCATGGCATAGAAGCAGACAAGCACCATGGTGCGGTCGTACCGCCGTTATACCTATCAACTACGTACTCATTTGCAGATTTTGATACCAAACGAGATTATGATTATGGTCGCAGTGGTAACCCTAATCGAGATATTTTAGCTGAAACATTAGCTCAGCTAGAAGGCGGTGAGAGAGGTATTATTACCGCAACGGGTATGTCTGCTGTTCACTTAGTGACGCAACTATTAAATAGCGATGATACGTTGGTGATCCCCCATGACTGTTATGGGGGCAGTTATCGTTTATTCACATCATTGCAAAAGCGTGGCTTGTTAAACCTTGTCGTACTTGATTTAACACAGCCTGAAAGCTATCAGAAGATTTTAGATATAAAGCCAAAAGTGGTATGGATTGAGACACCGAGTAACCCAATTCTTCGCCTGACAGATATAGAAGCTGTGGTAAAAACCGCGAAGCAAGCAGGTGCATTAGTGGCTGCAGATAACACCTTTTTATCACCGGCATTACAAAACCCGATTAAGTTTGGTGTAGACATAGTGGTTCACTCAACCACTAAATATATTAATGGTCATTCAGACGTGGTTGGTGGTGCCGTGATCGCACGTACTGCAGAGCTGGGTGAGGAGCTAGCATGGTGGGCAAACAACATTGGTATCACTGGCGCACCCTTTGATAGTTATTTAACGCTTCGTGGCTTACGAACGCTGAATGTACGTTTAAAGCAGCATCAAGAAAATGCCTTGGCGATTGCCAAGTATTTGGAGCAATCGGACTATGTTAGTCAGGTGTATTACCCTGGCTTAGAATCTCATCCACAACATGAACTGGCCAAAAAGCAACAAGCTGGTTTTGGCGGCATGGTGAGCTTTGATATAAAAGGCGGGTTAAGTGACTCAGCTGCATTTTTGACTTCATTAAAAGAGTTTTCATTGGCGGAATCACTGGGTGGCGTAGAGAGCTTAATTTGCCATCCGGCAACCATGACGCATGCAGGTATGGATGCGACAGCTCGTCTTGAAGCAGGCGTAGGTGATACGCTGATCCGAATTTCTGTGGGTATTGAAGAGTTAGATGATTTGGTGGCTGATCTAGAGCAAGCGTTTAAACGCACTACACCAGGTCAAAGCAAAGGATCTGATGAGGCAAAAACTTTTAAATTAACACCGGCTCATACGGTTTTGTGGTAGAAAAATGACAAGAGTAGTACATAAATTCGGTGGCTCAAGCTTAAGCTCTGCGTCACGCTATCAAGCCGTTGCTCAAATAATACTTGGGCATTGTAAAAGTGGTGATTGTGTCGTGGTTTCAGCGGCGGGTAAAACCACTAATACCTTAGTTAAACTTTGGCAAAGTTATCAGCAGCAAGATCAACAAGCTTTTTCAGATGTATTGATTCAGTTGGAAAAGCACCAGAGCGAGCTAGTTGACGAGTTGTTTTCTGGCGATATGCACCGAGCACTCAAAGAACAGCTAGACACTGAGTTAGTGGCCATTACTCAATTAGCTCAGCAATCAGAATTACAAGAAGCACCTTTACTTGCCCATGGTGAATTATGGTCGGCTCGTTTATTAGCGAATTATCTAGCTGAGCTTAAGGTAGCGGCACGTAGCATCGATGCGCGTCAACTGTTTACGTTGCATGATTCACAGTTGTTGCATCAACAGAATAAAGCTGCATGTTACGCCCAGCTGCAAGATGCGGTGGTCTATGTGGTTACCGGATTTATTGCGCAAGATTGCGATAAAAATACCGTCACATTGGGTCGTAATGGCAGTGATTATAGTGCCACGCTACTCGCCAGTTATATTGATGCCAGTTCAGTCTCAATCTGGACTGATACGCAGGGTGTGTATAGCACTGACCCACGTAAAGTGAGCAATGCGCTGAAATACCCAAAGGTGTGCCGTGCTCAAGCAAACTTATTAGCAAGGCTGGGTAATCCAGTACTGCACGCCAAGACACTCTCTCCTTTAAAGGGAAGTAACATCAAGCTACAAGTGCGCAGCAGTTATGAGCCTGAAGCGTCACCAACAGAAATAGTAAAAGAAGGGTATAGCAAAGCAAAACGCTTTATTACCACCTTTGAGAATCTTGATTTAGTGCGCGTAGAAAACTTAGCAAAAGGCGAAGTACGTACGTTAAGTCAGCTTATTCAACACAGTATTCATCATTTTACTGTTAATGGTGAAGCGTACTTACTGTTGCCTGCAACATTTACGCATATTGTTGCACAGCAGCTCGCTGGGCGCATTAATATTGTAGAAAGTAACCTTCAAGGGTGTGCACTGGTTGCGCCTTCATCAGAGCTCTCAGGGCTCAAGCAGCAAGCAGAGCAATTATTCCATGATCGTGAAGTGGTCGTTCGCTTTGCCCATCAAGATAGTGATTACGCTTTATTCTTGACCGATCAGGCATTAGACAGTGATCTTTTAGCTGTATTGCACGATAAGCTTATAAATAAAGGTCGGGAGCTGGCGGTAATTATTGCCGGCATTGGTAATGTCGGGGATGTATTTTTACAACAATGCCAGCAGCAAATTACTCGTTTACAATCACAGTTTGATTTAAAGGTTGTTGGTTTACTGCGCTCAAAAGAGATGGTGTTTTCACCGAGCGGTATCGAGTTATCGGCATGGCAGACACAATGGAAAAATGAAGCGCAGAGTTACAACAGTAAGTCGCTTGTTGAACACATTTCAGAATTAGATTATGAACATAAAGTGGTGATTGATATCACTGCAAGTGAATCATTTAGTTTTTTGTATCCGGACTTTGTCGCCAGTGATTGCCACTTGATCAGCGCCAATAAATACGCAGGTACTGCCGACAGAGGTTGGTATCAATCATTACGAGAGCAGCAACGTGAGCGTAACTTACATTGGCGTTACAACACCAGTGTTGGTGCCGGTTTGCCTATCAACTTTGCATTGGCTGACTTACAAAATAGCGGTGATGTGATCACGTCAATTGAAGGAGTGTTCTCAGGTACTCTCTCTTGGTTATGTAGTAGTTTTACTGCGGATCAAAAGTTCTCTGACTTGGTGTTAGCTGCACAAGAAATGGGGTATACCGAACCAGATCCCAGAGAAGACTTATCAGGTAGAGATATGCAACGAAAGTTGCTCATATTAGCGCGTGATTTAGGCTTGGAACTCGATGTTGATGACATTGCATTAGAGCCTTTAATGCCGGTGCATTTAGCGGAAGGTAGTTGGGATGATTTTTTAGCGAAACGTGATGAATTAGACACATTTTATGCTGCGAAATACCAACAAGCAGCTGATGAAGGTAAAGCGCTTCGTTACACAGGGCAATTAAGTATTAGTGACAGTGGTAGAGTGACTGCAAAAGTCGGAATTGCCTTTGCTGAGGCTGGCTCGGCGATTGCGAATTTAACACCGGGTGATAATATCTTTGTGATAAAAAGTGTATGGTATGAGCAAAACCCGTTGGTTATCCAAGGTCCAGGTGCGGGTAAAGAAGTTACTGCAGCAGGTATTCACTCAGATTTGTACTGGTTAACACAACAGCTTAAGTAGTACCTAAAGGGTGTCTGGTTGATTCATATAAGGCGGTGCTTTAAAGTTCATCGCCTTATATGAGAAGCTCGTATAAACATAAATTTGAAATAGATAAAGTTCATGTATCATCATCTACTAGAAGCAGTCGGAGTACATAAACTAGGTCCAAATTAATTTTACAAGTGTAGCTCGGGTCCTGTTTCTACATCGTGTTATTCTCTCAATCGTGATCTGGCCTAATAGGATAGGTACACAATCCAGTCGTATTTTTTATGCCCTCATGTTCTAAGTTTTTGTATTTCTGACTAAAGTCGGGAACTAACCTCAAGGTATTCAACGGTAAATGAGCTAACGTAAAGTATTTACTTTGGAACAATGCTGTTCATACTGACTCAGATACTCCTCATCTTCCAACAAGGCATATAAACCTTTGTTAAATAGTTCAGCATATTGTTTATGCTGTTTATTGATTAATAAAAAACCTCGTTTTATATAGGCTGGCTGTTTTTGTGTAGTGAGCATTGCTTTTTGAGACGCTGATAGTGAGTGCTTGTACACTTTTGCGGTGTTTTCATCCATGATCATCACATCGGCACGTTTGCGTAAAATGAGCGGAAAGTTCTTATTCGTATAGGTTGCTTCAATGGTTTTGATATTGTGGTTTTTAATTGAGGTGAGTAAGCCTTTGGGGTAAGTGAGCCCTTTATTAAGTAGCAACGTATAGGGTTTTAAGTCTGTATATGTATGGTACTTTAATGGCAAACTTTTCAAATGATAGAAGCGACTGACCTCTTGTGTGATAGCGTGTTTGGTATAAATGTAGTCCTCACTACGTTGTTCACTAAAATACCAGTATGCACTGCCGATAAATTCTGATTTCATACCATCTTGATAAGCACGCTCCCAAGGCATAAATACAAAACGTGTCTCAATGCTATATAACGCGAAGACATCTTTTATCAAAGAAGCAACGCAGCCTTGATGTTCTTTTGATTGATCAATATAAGGTGGCCACTGGCCTGTGGTAATATGGACTCGTTTGGCAAGGGGCTCACTCTGCACATTGATACTTAACAGTAAAATCAGACTAAATATAAATTTCATAGAGTGGCTCATCGACGCTTTATTCTAAATATAGATAATCATCATAGATTTCGAAATAGGATCACGTATAACAATGGAAACATTTTCGGATATTTACGCAAGAGCTTCAGCACGTAAAGGCTCAGAAAAGATATTAATGTCATTAATTAGTAACCCGTTAGCGGCCGCTGAGTTAAGCACCATCTCGGACGATGTATGGTTAGAAGAGTTTACACGAAAGGTTTTTCAAAGTGGCTTCTACTGGTCTGTTATCAATGCAAAATGGCCGGGTTTTCGAGAGGTGTTTTGGGATTTTAATATTGCTAAACTATTGATGATGTCGCCAGAAATATTAGAACAAAAAGCGGCGGATGAACGTATTGTACGTAATTATAAGAAAGTACAGACCATCCCTGAGAATTGCTACATGATTTATGATGTGCAGCAGGCCACAGGCTCATTTTCCGAGTTTGTCGCGCAGTGGCCTTCAGATAATATTATTGGCTTATGGGCATATTTGAAAAAAAATGGTGCAAGATTGGGTGGAAATACAGGGCCCTTTGCGTTGAGGGCTATAGGAAAAGACACTTTTTTGTTGAGTCGGGACGTAGAGGCATATTTACGCGCTCATGAGATCATCGAAGGGGGGTTGCAAAGTAAAAAGTCATTACAAGCTGCACAGGATTTCTTTAACGAACTAGTTAAGCAAAGTAACTGGTCATTACACGCGTTAAGCCAGTTGGTGGCTTATAGTGTTGGCGATAATCAGCTTCCAGAGACAGGAGAATAATCATGACATTCTTAAATAGGTATGATGACATTAGCCAAGAATTTGCACCAGTCAGTAAACCCCGTCAGAGTTCGACCCCCTCTCTGTTGTTGTGGAATGAAGATTTAGCAAAGAAGCTTGCCATGCCAGTAAGTCAAAATGATGCGGCGGAATTACTCAGTGGTAATAAACTCCCACTTGGTGTATCACCTGTTGCCTTGGCTTATTCAGGCCATCAATTCGGACACTTTAATCCTACTTTAGGAGACGGACGAGCACATTTACTGGGGGCGTTTAGCGATCCTCAAGGTCAGCTGGTAGATATTCAGTTAAAAGGCTCTGGCAGAACACCTTTTTCTCGAGGGGGAGATGGGCTATGTGCACTGGGCCCTGCGGTAAGAGAGTTTGTAATGAGCCAAGCCATTTCTGCTCTAGGTGTACCAACAACACATTGCTTGGCGGTTGTGACCACTGGCGACTTTGTGTTTAGAGAGCAAGCCGTTGCTGGCGCTGTGGTTAGTCGAGTGGCTAACAGCCATATTCGAGTTGGGTCATTTCAGTACTTGGCATTAAAAGATGATAAGCAAGGCATGCAAAACTTAATGGAGCATGCCATTACGTCCCATTATCCCGATATTACAGAAACGGGGGATGCACGTGTTGTGGCGTTTTTGACTGCAGTATGCGAAAAGCAGATTGAGTTAGTGATTCATTGGTTAAGAGTTGGCTTTATTCATGGCGTGATGAATACCGACAATACGTTAGTGAGTGGAGACACTATTGATTATGGCCCGTGTGCAATGTTAGAGGCTTTTGACTTTAACCAAGTGTATAGCTCAATAGATAGACAGGGGCGCTATGCGTTTGGTAATCAACCAAATATCGCAAATTGGAATTGTGCACGTTTAGCTGAGTCATTATTGACGATTATGACGTCAGAAGAGGAAGCTGCATTAAATATGTTAACGACTGCCATTGGTATGTTTTCGGACAAGTTTAATCAGGCTTACCAAGCAATGTGGGCAAGCAAACTCGGTATTTTAGAATGGGGCGAGTCAGATGGAGAGTTGCTCTCTGAGCTACTACAACTGATGCACAAACACGAACTAGACTATACAAATACATTTGCAGGGTTGACATGTGTGGCTCTTAACTCGCTAACGGAGCAATTCCCACTTACGAATGAATTGGATAAATGGGTAGAGAAGTGGTTATCTCGACTAGCTCCATACGGTTTAAAGGAATCGGCTAAATTAATGGTGGTTTCAAATCCGGCGATCATACCGAGAAATCATATGGTGGAAGAAGTCATTTCGAGTTTTTATACATATGGTAATAATGAGGGTTTGCAAGACTGGATTGCAGCGATCAACAGTCCATATGAGTACGCAGTCTATAAAGAGTACTGGCTTGCGAAACAGAATATAGGGCCAGATTATAAAACTTTCTGTGGTACATAACACAACATGTATTGAGACACGTGGAAATAACTAATGCGTCTCAATACATGTTGGCACTTTCATTTATAGAATATCTTTAAGGTTTACCTCCCGAACAAAAAACTTATCTGGGATCGGCAGTATGCTGTCGTTGACAAGTAAGTGTCGTATGCGACTTTCAGTGACATATGCGGTGTCGTTAATAACGGTTAGGTTGAGAGGAGACTCGATGTTATCAGCGAGCGTGATCACTTCATATGGTTGTTCCCCATTTAAGTCTATAAGGTTCAGCTTACCATTCCCAGTTGATGGAGAGCCTTCTAATATCAATAATTTCCCATTTGGAAGTACATGTAATCCATCCGGGTTATCTAGCGTTCTACTCAGTTCTATTTTGTCGACGGAATTACCGTCAGAACTTACTTCTAAAAGGTGTCCTGCACTATACAAGCCTACAATTAAGTTTCCACTATTTGTGAGAGAGATACCAGCCGGCCCTAACTGGCCGGGTGAAAAGAGAGGGCTTTGTGCAAAGGCTAGTAGAGCAGATTTTGGTGACTCAATATGATGAATCGTATCTTCTAAGCTATCAGTTATATAAACACCGCCTTCACCATCAAGAGCGATGTCATTGCAAAACCCTTTGTTTGGCATTATCCATGTTCTTATTACACTTTTGGTTTCAACATCAATGGCTGCGACACGGTTTGACCTACGTACTACTGTACCTGTTTTATCTTTTTTTCCTAAATAGTCAGGCGATGCAATCCAGAGGATGTTTGTTTCCGAGTCATACCTTAAACTTGTACCTGCAAATACCTCTTCATTTCCTGAGAAGAAGGTCTCGACTTCCCTCTGACCTGAAATTTTTAGAATATCACCACTGACAACAGAGCCGACAAATATGTCGTTATCTTCATTGTGTGTTATACCATTGGGGTATTTAAAGTGACTGGGCAAATCAAATCGCTGTGTATCTGGTTGACTGAGGGTTGCCCATGAAGTGAATACTAGACCAGCTAATATTAAAGTTTGATTTAGCACGCGTAATGAATTTTGCATCATTAACCCCTTTGTCCAGGAATAGAATAACCACCATCAATAAACATTGATTGTCCTGTGATATTACTCGCCCTATCACTGATCAAATATGCGGCTAAGTCTGCAACCTCTTCTGGGGAGGCCATTTTCCCTAATGGATGAGATTGTGAAAATATATCAAGGGTCTCTTGATTATGTTTAAAAGCTTCTCGCGTCATTTCTGTGTCTACGCCACCAGGGTTGATATTATTCACACGAATGCCATATTGAGCTAACTCTAAAGAAGCGGGCCTGATTAAACCATCTATTCCAGCTTTACTTGCAGAGTATACTGTGGAGCCAGAAAACCCGCCAGCGGAAAGCCAAGAGGATGTATTGACGATAGCGCCGCCACTTTTTTGCATAGCAAGTGCCTGTTCTCGAATGGAAAGCCAAATAGACTTCAGATTGGTATCAATGGTGTCATCCCAATCAGCTTCGGTTTGTTCTAGCATCGGAACAAAATTTCCTATTGTGCCGGCATTGTTGAAAGCAAAATCTAGCCTGCCATAGATATTTTTTGCTTCTTTAACCATACGTTTTATCTCCTTACTTTTTGATATATCGGCAACAATATAATTGGCCTCTCCCCCCATGTGTGAAATTTCAGATACGAGAGATTGCAATAGTTCGACTCGGCGGCCAATGACGATCACTTTTGCACCTTCTTGTGAGAAAAGCTTGGCTGCTGCTCTACCAATTCCTGAAGTTGCACCTACGATCATGCCACATTTATTTTGCAGTAAACTCATCTTTTTATATCTCCTTACTGTGAGTTATAGTTTGTATTGTGTTTAATTTTTAGCTTGAAGTATTTTCCATTGATGTTTTTTGGCTTCTGCCTCTAAGTGTTCATTTCCTATAATAATTGTGGCACTACCCACTGCATGTAGCATGGGAGCGTCACTGATATCATCACCATAGGCGTAACACTGTTCAGCTGAAACCTTATGCGATTTAAGGAATGCTTGAACTGCGAGGGCTTTTCCATCACCAATAGTTTGAGGTGGTTTGATTTCTCCGGTAATAACCCCATTTTCTTGAACAATTTGGGTAGCTAAACAGGCGTCAGCACCTAGTTTTTTTATAATTGGTTCTAACAATTCTGGAAATGAGCCTGACACAAATACGATGCCGACACCTGATTTTTTGTGTTCATTAAGTTGCTGAACAGTGCTCTCTAAGAGTAAAGAGTCTAACGTATTAATTAGGTCAGCTGACCATAGTTGAGCGCATTGATAAAAGTGTGTCGCCGGAACACCTTTAAAAAGTTGATAATATGCTTTATTCGTCAGGTTACGGTTGCTATTGTTTTTAGCTAGCTCTAAAAAGTGTGCTTTTTCTGACTTTTTGATCTGGTGTTGTATATCGCTGTATTTCTCATAGAACTCCAAGAATGAAAACATACTCTTTATGTTAATAAGTGTATTGTCTACGTCGAAGAATGCATAGCTTTGATATTTATTTGTCATTTAGAGAACCTTTTTTAAAAGTAATATGCTAGTAAGAACTGAGCATAACTTTCTGAATTTAAATAGAGTAACTTGTCACTTGTACCACTGTGTTTAGCTGCCTTATTAGCGCCACCATAGCTTCGAGCTTCGAAAGTGATTTTTAGGTTGTTACCGATACGTGTGCTTGCTTCCAATGACAGAGTATTTTCTCCCGTTATTTGATCCCACGTAAGTCCAATTAATGCCTCAGTTGACTGAGGGTCATTACCTACAAAGCGCCAACCAGAAAACCAATCATGTTCAAATGACGATGGTCCTGCGGTACCTCTATCATCAAAAGAATACTCGATGAGCCAGCCAACATCTATCTGACTATCAAATAACCCAACATGTGTATATTCAAACCCGAAAGTACTCGCGGTATACCGATTATTTTCTTGTACTGCACTGATGAGCTCTAATTTCCATAACCAGTTTTTGTTAACATATTGAGAAACAAACCCTGTTTGTTCTAATAGAAAGTAGTGGGGTACAAATTCTGTTGTGTTATCGGACGTATATTTTTTTAGAGTCGGGGTGCGATTCGTCCCTGAAAAATGAGAAAACGCAAAATCCCAGTTACTGATTGTATGACTATAGCGAATAGCCAAATCAATGTTGTCTTTTTTGTTGCTTGTTTCAAAATAGGCCGCATCATTTATGATGGGGTATTCGGTTCTAAATCGGCCTTCAGTACCAGGAAAGCGCCTTTCCCTAAATCCAAGCAGTGCATATAAGTCGATGCTTCCCCAGTCATAAATGTGTGTCCATTGTATTAATGGTTGGCCAAGCTTATCTTCTCCATCCGGGTTTTCTACTAAATCCGTTTGGTTAATAACATCGACCAAATGTTGAGACTCAGTAACTCCCCAAAAAACCCTACTGATCCCAATACGGATATCAGAATTGTCTATAATATGGAGCCAGGAAAGCTCCCTGATATCGATATGACTTCGTTGTGAATCTTCAGAGTCTACTCGAGAAAATAATCGTCCAGTATATATATCTGTGCCTTGCTGACTTTCGTACCTAAATTCAGGTTCAAAATGAGCAGATATTGTGGTGTCTGTTGTGTTGAAGGCACTCTTCTTCTCGAAATGACGAAGTTCAGTACCAACTTCTAGTTTCCAATTAAAATTTTCAGCTAAGCTAGGTAAACTATTCAAAAGCAGAGCAATAGCCGTAATTTTTTTAAACATTATTGACGACCAATTTAGTTTTTTCAGCAGTATTATTGAGAGAGGAATAATTCGGTAAATACCTGATAAATAATGATTTTAAGAAAGGGTTTAATATAGAGACAAATTCAACACATTTATTCCTATGAGCAATAATTCCATCTGGTCTACATATATAACTCCCTGGCTCATCCATGCCAAATGCTTTGTGGATAAAATAAGCATTATCATGAATAACTTCCACATTAGGTACATTAGCGGCTTGTTTATTTGTGATTTGAATCACGTTAAAGAGACTTTTATATTTGTCTAGCGCGACCATGAATTTTGATAGTTGCTTATTAACCTCATGGCTATTCATATTCGCAGTGAAAATTAAAACAGAGAACTTTCCATTTGGTTGTAGTTTTAATGGATCCCCTGCTATATCAATAGGTGGAACAACCCGAGGCAATGGATCCCCTAGTTCAATGGAGCAATTGAAGTAATGTGTATCTTGTTGTGAGAAGTTATGCCGATAGTGACTTAATATTTGACTCATGTTAGTAGCTAATTGGGTACCAAAGTGTGATTTCATGAGCCATGGGAGGATCATATTCGTTAGTGACTTCCTAATTGGCGAGCGTGTGCCACTCAGGAGTTGAATAGCTTTATCTGTGCCAAATACAGTTATTTCGCCAGCGTGCCGCCTTTCTATTTCGTAGTCATCTAAAAGTTCTAAAGGTGATTGCTCTTTAATAACCAATGATAGTCGCCATGTTAAATTATATGCATCTAACACGCCTGTGTTTAAGCCTTGTCCACCACCAGGGCTGTGTACATGGGCCGAGTCACCAGCTAAAAACACGCGGTGCTTCCTATATTGCCTTGCCAGTTTCTTATGGACTTTGAACCTTGTGACTTGTTGAGGTTCTGAGTAATTAATATTTGATAACGCCCCCATTTCTTTGAGTGCAGAGTCAAATAGAGCAAGGTCGATATCATCAATATCTCTTTTTGAACTGGTATCGGGCCCCGTGACTCTTATTTTCCCATCTGGCATTGGGACAACAGCAAAGCTACTATTTTTAGATAGGATGACATTTGCTTCATCGCTTGGAAAATCTCTGGAGAGGTAAGATTCAGCAAGTAACCAGCTTTCTTCATATTGCTCACCATCAAATGGAATAGCGCACAATTCTCGAACTTTAGACCTAAATCCATCCGTACCTATAATAAAACGATATGCATGAGTTTGTAGTGTACTATCCGGCATTTTTAGTTGAGCTGTAACAAATTGATCACTTTGGACGAAATCAATTAACTCAGTTTGCCGTTCTACAAATACGCCAAGTTCATTTAAACGTGTTTCTAATATGCTTTCTGTATCACTTTGAGGGATGCTGAGCATAAATGGATAGCTTGTCGGTAACTCTCTAAATGAGATCCCTGCCACGCGTTTCCCTTCGGTATAAAAGCCTATTCCGTTAATAATTCGGCCATGAGTCATTATGTTTTTTATGACATCTATATCTTCAAAAATTTCTAGGGTTCGTGCATGTAGCCCCAAAGCCCTGCTGAAGTATTCGTTGCTAGGTATACGGTTATTTTTATCGATAATACGGCAAGTTATGCCTTCACGGGTCAGTAGAATCGCCGTTGTGATGCCAATAGGCCCAGCTCCTACGATCAGTACTTGAGGTTCAGGGGTCATATTCGAAATTCCTTTTTAACATTTCTAGTACAGTTGGCGCGGTAACGCTTTACCGCGCTTCATTTATTGATTATCTGAGGCGTTTTAATGCTCGTGTACTGAAGTGACTAGGGGGAATTCCTGTACCTAAACTGTAGCCTTTAAGCTCTATTTCAGTACGTGTTTTCTTTTGATGATTGACCATGACTAATTTGTCAGCACGCCAATACTTATCTAAATATAAGTTGTAGTTGATAAATTCTTGAGTTTTGAGAAGTGACCCCTTTCGGTCATAATAATCAATTTTTTGACTAATATAGTGCTCTGCATCGACCCACACAATTTGTTTGGAATAACCAGAGGTATCGCTCACAGGATCTCGTTCCAGTTTAAACATTTTTCTCCCGATTAATGTTTCGTCGCCGAGATACTTATATGTGTACTTTTCAACTTCTTGAGAAGTTATATCTTCATAGGCGAAGTCGCTCCCCATAAAGGGCCCTGACTTGTTATCAGAAGCTATTCGTTTCACGCGGTTTAAAGCTGGAAGAAAAAGCCATTGATCATCGCTACCTTGTTTATATGTAAATGATAGAAAAGCAGTGCCACCCACATCGGCTGGTTTATCAAAGATCACAAGTGTTTTGTCACCATTATTTCTTACCTCTAATGCCTTGTTGCGCATGTAACGGATGCTTTTATTTCCTTGGCTGTTGAACATTGTCATTTCAATGTTGACTTCTTGGTCTTTCCATCCAGAGTCGCGTATTTCCATTTCAGTCGCAATCTCTAACCCTTTATGAGATTGGTCATCACTCGCGACTACTGAACCTGAAAATATACATAGTACTGACAGAACCAAAATAGGTTGTTTTGTGAATATCATAATGAACTCCTTTTAATATTTAATAATTCTAATTGGCCGTTTTCATTGAGGGCGCGCTAGATAAGCTTTTTGTATCTAATTGGGCCTTCTTCGATCCATCTACGAGCAGTAAAACCGCGGGTAACAGCAAGAAGTCAATTGTTAATGCGGCAAATACAGTTATCGCTGAAAGAATGCCTAGGGTGCTATTAATTAGAAATGGCGAGGTTGCGAGGACAATAAAACCAGTCATTAGAGTGACCGATGTAAATACAAGGGCTACACCGACACTGTTGTATGCATAACTCAACGCTTTTTCAGCTGAATAGCCTAAGTCTCGCTTTGCTGATACATATTTTGATAAGAAATGTACGCAATCATCTACGATTATTCCTAATGTGGCGGATGCAACGATAGAGATCGCCATGCCAGCTTCTTGATATAAAATAGTCCAAATACCAAATGCTATAATTGCTGGGAATATATTTGCGATCATACTAATTAGTCCGTATTTAATGCTACGCAAAGAGATGAACATGAATATTGTTACTAACAAGAATGATAGGGCTGTTCCCGTAATCATTCCTTCAATATTAGCTTTAGACATGTGAGAGAATACAACCGTGGCACCTGAGCCAATTATTGGGTCATATGACGCATTGTTACGCCACCAGTTTTCGCCTAATTCAGCCGCTTTCCTTAACTCTACGGTTGAAACATCTCGCATAGTCACGATTAACTTCGTTTCAGATTTATCCATACTAATCTGGTTGGTTAAATCTAAACCGTAAGGTAATGACATTTCATATAATAATAAATACTGAGCTGCCTCAGTGGCCGTATCAGGTAACTTATATTCATTTTGATCATCGCTATGAAGACTGCGGTTTAAACGCTTCATAATGTCTGTATAGACATTGACGTTGTATACGTTTCCTTGTTCCCTATAAAAGCTGGCGAATTTCTCTACCTGTTTCATGAAGTTAGGGTTGGCAACACCGTTAGGCATGTTTGATTTTATATTGAACTCAATGGTATATAAGCCTGTAAGATTGTCAGATATATAGTTTGACTCGGTTCTGAAGTTGATTTCTTCACTGAAATATTCAACGAATTTGTCATCTAGAATCAATTTAGGAATGTAAGACGAGCATACACTGATAAGTAAAATCGAAGTTATAATTATCGAACCGCGTCTTCTAACAACAAACTCATTTAAGGTATTGAAAAACTTACCAGTTATAGTTTGTTCTGTACTACGGGCTTTTACTTTAATGGGCAATAGTGTTAGAAGGGCAGGCAGAATTGTTACTGATAAGATAAATGCAAATATAACACCAATTGCTGTGATATTACCTAAATCATGATACGGGGGAGCATCACTGAAGTTTAAAGATAAAAACCCGACAACAGTCGTTAAACTCGTCACAAGTATAGCTACAAAATGTTTTTTGACGCTTTCAATTACTGCAAATTTACGTTCCACACCGTTACGCATTTCTGAGACCATTCCCATGATTATGTGTACTGAATCGGCGACAGCGAGTGTCATTATTATCGTTGCAGCGATAGAAGAAGGAGCTGTTATAGGGATTCCTAAAAAGCCGACCATGCCCATTGCCGACATTTTCGATAGTTGTACTATGGCGAGTGTAGCTAAAAGCATCCACATTGATCTGAATAAGACGAGTAACAGTAAAATCATTAAACCATGCATAATAGGCGTTAAATTTTGTAGATCTGAAGCCCCTACTTCACCAAATGTCGCATTCAATACAGTAACTCCAGTTAATCGGATTTCAACTGGGTAACGAGCTTCTATATCTTTAATTAACTCTCTAGCAGCACCGACAATTTGAAATGTTTCCATTGGCGATTCTCCAGGAAGCTGAATGATGATGTTCATCCCTGCATTTTGGCCATTAGGAGAAATAATTCGATTAATTAGAAGAGGCTCAGTTAAAGCAACTTGTTTTATTTTATTTATTTTTACTTGATTTAGCTGCTCTGGGTGTCGTATAAGGTCTTCAACAATTAATCCTTCCTCATTGGCTTCTATATGTTGAAAGTTTGCTAAAGAATCCACTCTAGTGACAAATGGAAGTTGCCAAGCTTTATTGGTCATTTCATTCAATGCCGTTAAGACTTCTTTAGAGAAAATGTCTTTTTCAGTTGTGGGTGTTATAGCAAAAAAGACGTTATCATTTTTACTATAAGTTGCCTCTAACTCCTCCATTGCTGTAATTTGAGGTGTCGTCTCACCAAAGAAATATTTATAATCAGTATTTACACCAATCTTACTTTGCCCTTGCCCGATTAGAAAACATACTAAAATAGTCAGCGCAATAACGATGAACCTATATTTTACTATTTTACAGGTGTATTCATATAATGTAGATTTCTTTATTTTATTTGTCATGTTTTTAAATGCCGGTTTTATTTGTTTGTTTAATTTTAAATAAAACAATTCTAAGTTTTATTTTTCTTTTTTTATTTTAAAATTTCCACTGTTTAAATCAATGATCATTATTGAAACAGCACTTTTTAAAATGGAGGTTGTTTTTTAAATTTTTGGGTTGTATTCAATTAACATGGTGCTACAGCTAAAACCGGCGCCAGCACCAATTAGAATTATTCTATCCCCTGGTTTTAATAATTCTTTCTCTTTTAATAAAGCAAGCCCTAAAAATTGATCTGAGGCTCCTGCATGTCCAATGTATTGGCCGAATTCCCAAAAGTTTCTTTCTGCTAACTCTAGAAATATAGGTTCGTAAAGGTGAGAGAGTATGCTTTTTCCTACATTTGGTAATACTAACCACTTAGCTTTATTTGTTCCTAAGGAGGTTTCCTCCATAAGAGTTTTTTTTAAGGACTGTAGAGCGTTTTGCATGTTTAAAATGAAAGCTTCTTTACCATGTTTATTTAAATAATCTTTTTTAGCAGATCTCGTATCATAGTAATCATCATGAGCAACTTGCGTTTCAATCTTGGGGGTGGATTGACGATGCATTATTTCTAACTCGGAAACAGCACAGTGTTGAAAATGTAGTATTTCAAATGGACCTGGGTGTGTACTTAAGAGTGCTGCAACCGCGGCATCACCATACACCACAGCATAATCAGATTGCCACCGGTCGAAGTCTGAGGTATTAAATCTATCAGCAGAGGTAATTAATGCGACTTCATTGTCGTTAGCAGTAAGGTGATCCATCGCGAGTTTTGCGCAGAGCATCATGCTATTGCACCCGTGATTAACTGATACAGCAAGCGATTGATTAATATCTAATTTATGTTGTAAGTATGCCGCTGGCTGCCAAAGGTGTTTCTGGCCTTGTCTATGGATGTAACTATATGTTAGAAATGAAATTTGGCTGTGTCTAAAGTTACTTTGTTGGATACTCCTTTTGGCACATTCTATTACCATATCTACTGGCCAGAGGTTTTTTTCTTGGGCTATTGCTTTATATTGATCTTTGTGAGCTTCATGTTGAGGGTAACACCCTGTAGAAATAGCCTCTTGAACAGGTTGGCGATAAGGTGGAATGTAGGACTCACAGGTGTGTATGTAGATCTGTTTCATTGCACTTCTCCTTTCTATAAATCGATAACTTAAGAGCCCCAAACTCTTTTCTGTTAGGAGTCTAGGGCTCTTTATAGTGAGGCTTACGGTTTAAAATAAGGTAGGCTTTGCAAGTGAAGCCAGTATTTATGAAGTTTTGGTGTTTTTTCCAAAGTCAGTGGAAAGATGTTTGATTGCCATTTCAAAAGAACATATGCATAGAAGTCCGCAATTGTTATTTTATCACCAACTAGGTACTCAGAGTCAGTGATAAATTGCTCCCATGTTTGCAAGTTTTTATTTAAAACTTGAATCGCTTTTTGCTCAACAGCTGGAAAGTGCTGCTCACCATTAATATAAAATTCAGGCCTAAACTTAAGCAAGTACCCTTGATATACGGATGTACTTAGAAAACCAATTAACTCATCAACCTTCGTTTCCATGAAGTCCGAATCACCAAGTAACTCAGGCTTGTTCCTTTTAGCTAGTAATCGTAAAATAGTTGCAGTCTCAGTGAGTGCTGTATCAGTATTTACCAGGAGCGTTGGGACTGTTGCGCGTGGATTCACTTTCTCTAATTCAGAGCGAAAGTTATTACGAGGTCTTTCCTCTAGAGAAATATTTAAATACTTGGCCATGGCTTTAACTGAATCGGAGCCTGAACCGTTAATTGTATATAAAATCATATTATTCCTTATTTAGATTTTGCTAAACTAATTCTTGACTTAAATGAACAGATGCTTGCTGTTTAATAATAGATGCGACAACCTTTTGTGCTGCTCGGAGTTCTTTTTTATGAATAACTTCATATTTGAACGCGGTAAAAGTTACGGCTGTGGTTGCACACACCTTTCCGTCTTGAAGGATGTCGATAGATACATCAAATGCCATTTTGTCTTCCGTAATATTTTCTTCTAATATCGTGTATCGCACCTTGGAAGAGACCGGAAACAAAAATCGCTTGTATTTTATGTTTATATCATTGATAACAAAGTATATTTTTTCTTTATTACTTGCGAGGTAAAACTGTTCTGTTACAGAAAGAAAAGCCTGTCTTGCCGCTTCTATTAAAGCCATCCCTTGGATATGTTGCCCAGTCATATGGTCTGCAAAGAATTCATTTGCCCCATCCAGCATCAAATCTAGTTCATAGACCTTATCCATTGTACGCCTAGCAACACTAACAATGATATTTTGAAAATAGTTCTTATGAGTATTGTTTTTACTGGCTTTTACATAATTCGAATCATTTGTAAAACTAAACCGCCGAATATCTACGTTCAATGAACGTATCATTGCACGCAAATCCAATTCATTAATTCCTTGTCCAATAATTAGGTTTATATTATCCAAGTTGACCTTGTTAGATAATAATTTGCTATATAGTTCTGTCCTGGTTAGTACAGTTTCGTTATTGTCTGAGAATCCTTGGAAGATATCATCAACAATAATGTATGTATTATTCCACATGGCTTACACCTTAATTCCTTTGTGTTTATTGGTTAATTTAAAAGCACGATCATGTAGATTTTTATTGGTATTAAACTTTAGTCTGATTTTAATTGTATTCCGATTTTATTTTGTAAAATACCTTCTTTCATGAAGTGCATTGGTAGATTATTAATGTTTCAGTATTATTACAATAGCCAATATTGAAACAAGGGTTTCAATATTGGGTTGTTAATTTCCTTCTTTTAATTGCTATTATAATTGGCGTGAACATTTCAATTGTTGATGTTCATAAATGTTTATAAGTGTGATTTTAAAAAATAAAAGGAATAGGAAAATGCCATTAGCGGTATTTGCACTGGCTTTAGGGGCTTTTGCAATTTCAACAACAGAATTTGTGATTTTGGGACTTTTATTAAATGTATCTCAAGATTTTGGTATTAGTATCTCTGATGCGGGTTTTTTAGTTACCGCATATGCAATTGGTGTGGTAATAGGTGCGCCTTTATTAACTCCAATTCTAGCTCGTTACCCTCGGAAAAAGGTAATTGTTTTTCTGTTAGCACTATTTACTATTGGGAATGCAATCGCTGTTTTTGCCCCTAATTATGAAACATTGCTATTCTCTAGGGTATTTACTGCGCTAGTACATGCATCATTTTACGGCTTGTCATCTATTGTAGCTTCTCAATTGGTTTCGAAGGACAAGCAAGCGCGTGCAATGTCGATGGTATTCATGGGGGCTACAATTGCAAATATCGCCGGAGCGCCTTTAGGGACTATGATAGGTTTAGAATTTGGTTGGCGAAGTACATCGATAGCGTGTGCCATTTTAGGCTTTTTAGCAATGATAGGTATTTCATTACTAGTACCAAAGGTAAAAACAGAAAAACCGAAGAATATTGCCGCAGAGTTCCGAACTTTGTTGCAACCTCAGGTTATTCGAGCTCTTTTATTAACTCTTGTTGGTTTTGCTGGGACATTCACACTGCTTACTTATATTGCGCCATTATTAATTCAATTAACTGGTTTTGTTGAAGGCGAAATATCTATGATGTTATTTATTTTTGGTTTAGGTATGGCCATTGGTAATCCAATAGGTGGTTGGTTAACTGATAAGGATTTAAAGTTGGCATTAAATACGACCCTTGGTTTCTTGTTTGTGATATTAATTGCCATTGGCTTACTATCATCTTATATGATACCTATGTATGTATTAACCTTTCTATTTGGTGCAGCTTTATTTGCAACGATTACACCTTTACAGGTCAATGCAATGATTGCTGCTGGCGATGCACCTGTGATGGCTGCTTCATTTAATATTGCTGCTTTTAATTTAGCTAATGCACTTGCAGCAGTTATTGGTGGGTACGTTATTGACAGCAGCTTAGGGATAAACTTCTTGCCATTTGCAGCAGCATCATTTGCTCTATTGGGATTAGCTTTTGCTCTGAGTACT
The DNA here is from genome assembly GCF_003590335.1 of Pseudoalteromonas sp. MSK9-3. Classification (GTDB taxonomy): domain Bacteria; phylum Pseudomonadota; class Gammaproteobacteria; order Enterobacterales; family Alteromonadaceae; genus Pseudoalteromonas. The sequence goes on from NZ_MIET01000027.1 coordinate 46,948, forward strand.
CAAAAGCGTTCAACTAAAAGCGAAGTAGGAGAATCTATGTCTTCAACTAGTACTTAGTTTATTGATTGTCTATATAGGGCTCTTTAATATTAGTTAGGGCCCTATTTTTTTATTTATTCGAATTCAGAAAAAATGTCACTTAAAAAGGAGATAAACCGTTTAATATGGGGAGCTTTAGCCGAGGCTTCTCGAACAACAAGCCAGATATCGACATCTCGATAAATGCCAGGTAAGTCGACATAGATAAAGTGACTGAATTGTTTAGCGACGTAGTCGGGCATAAACCCCATCCCTACTTTGTCTTCCATTGCTAAGATAACTTCAGCGAAATCTGAAACACGTAATACCTCGGTACAGTTTTCAATTTTCTGCGTTAGTTGATTAGGAAGGAATGTAGACTCTTTGTTGTGCCAACCTATGTAAGGTATACTATCACCGCTATTTAAAGGCATATCTTGATGTCGATATAATCCAATTCTAGTAGAACCTAAGCGTTTTACGATTAAAGCCCCTTTTTCAGGCCGAGAAAATCGAATTGCTAAATCCCAGTCTTCATTTGCTAAATCCACTAATGCCATTGAGGTGTCCATTTCCATTAGTATATTTGGATTGTCTTTATAGAAATTGTTTAAGTGAGGAATGATTAAATACCTCGCTATATCAGCAACTATTGAGCACCGAACCACTTTACGAATATTGTGCTCAGTAAGCCTCATTGCTTGAGATATTTCAGCAATGCTCCCATCTAGGATCTTACAATATTCTGCAAGTCGATATCCTTCTTCTGTGAATGCAATACCGTTAGTGTGTCTCCTAAATAGAGTCATGTTGAGATCAGATTCTAATTTCTCCATTCTTCGGCTTAGTGTCGATACACTTATATTCAGAATGTTAGCTGATTTTCTCATCTTGCCATATTTAGAAAATACCATATAATTATGCAGTAAATCCCAATTGATGCTTTTATTATCTTTTTCAAACATCCCTTCCACCCAACTTAGATTAAATAAGTTCACAACATATTTTTACGCCTCAATTGCAGGCTTTATTTAGCTGCTTTTAAGGTGGAGTCGTTATTCCACCTCGACCATGTAATTTCCATGTTACCAAAAGTGAGTGATTCTATCAATTTTGTGAACATGTTGTTTTTTCATTTAATTTTTTATTTGTTTTTATAATATTAATTACTTTGAACATTGTTTCATTATTGAAGTGGCCGTTGCGTTTTTAGTGGTTGTTATGGAACTTGTTAAGTGTTTTTATTATGGCCTGTTACATAAGTATTTTAATGAATAGCACTTGAATGAGGTTGATATAAATTAAATGAAAGCAAGTGATATAAATGAATTGAAAGCACTGAAAACTGTTCTACCTACAGGCTTTAGGCGCTTTAGCTTGGGAGTTGGTTGTAAGGCTAGATTATTACTTTTGCCAGATTGGCAAGGAGCAAATACACAGTATATGCAGAGAATGGCTGAGCTATATAGTCGAGCTATAAAAGCAGAGATATTTATATTTCATCCATATGAAATAAACAACCATCCTTTTCATTATAACAATGAAGGTCGAGGAGCTGTATATAATGTTCTCCATGATCGTAATTATGCTAGAAACATGATGCAAGATGCTTTAGTTCAACTAGAACATTATTGGACTAATAAAGATATTCCGTTGATTATTGTTGGCTTTTGTTTAGGTGGAACGCTGTCATTTGAGGCCGCTCGGATTGTAGATCATGCATGCTTAGTAGTATCTATTCATGGAAACCCAAGTACCGATCTAAGAATTGAACCCCAATCGACAAAAACACCTATGGTTTTTATTGATGGAGGTGCCGATCCTTTAATTCCTCGAGCAGATGTTCATTCATTCTTGTGGGAGATGCAACTCAGTAACCGTCAGTGGTTTAGTCATACGCTTGGCCAAAGTCGGCATAGTTTTACAAAAGAAGAAATTGGTACTTTGGGACCTGGTTCTGTCTACAATTTAGACTCACTGAATCTCAGTGTTGATTTAGTGACAAGCCACATTAAACAACTAGTTAATTGAAATGCTATTCAATTAACTCAAAAAATTAAGGACAATTAATGGAATATAGAAAAATTGGTCGTTCTGGACTTTACTCTAGTCTTCTTTCTATCGGGGGCTGGAAGAATTTTGGCGAGAGGTTAAGTGACACTGAATCTCAGAGGATTATTCATAGTGCAGTTGAACACGGTATTAATACATTTGATACCGCTGATGTATATGGCTGTGCAGAGGAGGCCATGGGACGTGCTTTTAAAGGAATAAATAGACATAAGCTAGTATTGAGCTCAAAGTGCTATTGGCCTATGAGTAACGACATTAATGATAAGGGACTATCCCGTAAGCATATTAGAGCGTCTGTTGAAAATAGTCTAAAAAGAATGGACACAGATCATATCGATTTGTATTTATGTCATAGGTATGATGAAAATACTCCACTTAGAGAGACGATCCGTACTTATGATGATTTAATCCGAGAAGGGAAAATTTTATATTGGGGTACGAGTGCATGGAGCGAAACACAAATAGCTAGTGCTTTTGAAATATGTCATGAAATGGGGTTTGAACCACCGATAACAGAACAAGCTGAATACTCTTTGTTGGAGAGAGAGCACGTTGAGCATAACATACAGCCACTACGTGCCAAATATGGGTTAGGGTTAATGTGTTGGAGTCCTTTGGCTTCAGGTGTACTTGCGGGGAAAAATTTAGATAATACATTGGCTCCAGAGTCCCTACTTGCTACTTATAGTAATCAACTACGCAACAAATATCTAAATGATAAAAATATAGATAAGGCGAGACGGTTACGTAAACTCAGTAAAGATATTGATGTACCTATGGCCACTTTAGCACTGTCTTGGTTGGCGGATGGTAAAGCGGTTGACAGTATTGTCGTTGGAGTTTCATCCCTTGAACAATTATACAGCAATCTGAACTCGATCGAATTCAAGCTGAATGAAGAGCTACGACAAGTTTTAAATTCTATATTCCCATCAATACCGAAGGGTGATTAATATGAAGCACATTAACTTAAAAAACATGGATGTTGCGATCCCTCGTTTAGGCTTGGGATGTATGGGGATGTCAGAGTTTTATGGTCCTGCGGTACCTCAAGATAAAGCTGTTAAGGTTATGCGTACAGCATACGAAAGTGGGGTGCGTATGTTTGATACGGCTGACTTTTATGGCAATGGAGAAAATGAACGCTTAATCGGTAGGTTTTTACGCAGTGGTATCAAAGATTTATGCGTGGCTACTAAGTGTGGGATTGTGAGAGGCCAAGAAGTTTTGGCGGATGGAAATTTTCGCCGAGAGTATAATAATTCTCCCAAATATATTAAATACTCTTGTGAGCAAAGTTTACAACGCTTGGGTGTAGAGTGTATTGACCTTTTTTACCTTCATAGGATAGACCCTACTGTACCAATTGAAGATTCTGTTGGTGCGATTTCATCCTTGATAAAGGAAGGGAAAGTGAAAGCAATCGGGTTGTCTGAAGCGAGTGTTGATACCATTGAGCGCGCAAATAGAGTGCACCCTATTAGTGCATTGCAAACCGAATATTCAATTTGGTCAAGAGGTGTTGAACAGGAAATTTTGCCAAAGTGTAGAGAGCTTGGTATTACGTTTATTGCATATTCTCCACTAGGGAGAGGAATGGTACCTAGATCGCAAGGATCGCACACATTTGACTTTGATAGTCGTGATTTTCGACTGAGTTTAGAGCGTGCAACACCTGAAAATATATATAAGAATCAATATTTATATGATTTTCTTTATGATGTTTCTACTTCTTTAAATATTTCACCTTTTCAATTGATGTTAGCTTGGCTACTGTCACAGGGAGATGATATTTTGCCAATCCCAGGTACGACAAGTGTTGAAAATGTTTTAGCTAACATAGATGCTGGAAATCTAGAGTTAGACTCAAGTATCATACAGCAGCTATCTTCGGTCTTTTCGCCTGATAACATTGCTGGTGGTCGATATACCGTTAATAAAGCTGTGGCATCCAATGCTGCAGAGATGACGTAAAACAGGTACCGTTTTTATATGCCGCATACGTCTAATGTATGCGGTTCCTCATCAGTTACCTCAAATCAAATTTATTACACTTCGCGAATTCATTCATTTATGATCTGGTAATATAATAGCTATAGATACGAATTTTTTAAAAGTAGAAATGGAACCTCTATCCTTTAATATTAAGGGGTTTAGATGGGAGCAATTTCCACTTTTCGTGTCGGTGTGTGGTAATGTGCACTGGTAAGTAGAGAAGTGAGTATAATTATTTCATATTGGAGCATTATGTCAGGAAAGTTAAGTTGGAAATGGATAAAGGTACAAGTTTTTCAGCATAAAAAGTCATTGTTCATTGCGCATATTATCGCCTTTTTTGCCGCATTGATCAGTGTGCCGATCCCATTAATGATGCCTTTGCTTGTGGATGAGGTATTACTCGGTCACCCGGGTGCAGCGATCGATTTTTTAAATCAATTTTTGCCTGCATATTGGCAGGAACCTAGTGCCTATATCATTGTGGTATTAGTTGGAGTGATGTTTATGCGCCTTGGGGCATTAGTGCTCGGAGTGTTGCAATCCCGTCAATTTACTTTTATTGGTAAAGACATCAGTTTAAAAATTCGAGAGCGATTATTAAACCATCTTCCTGAGGTTCAGTTAAAGGAGTATGAGACGCAAGGAGCTGGAGCGATCAGCTCACGATGTATTACCGATGTCGAAACCTTAGATACCTTTATTAGCCAAACTTTGTCACGGTTTTTGATTGGGTTACTGACCATTATTGGTACTGCCATTGTGTTACTTTGGATAGACTTCACTTTGGGTCTCACCATTTTATTATTAAATCCCGCTGTCATTTATTTTTCTCGGCAGTTTGGAAAAAGAATTAAACATTTAAAGAAAGATGAAAATGCCGCTTTTGAGGCATTTCAAGCATCTTTGGTCGAAACCTTGGATGCGATAGCACAGCTTAAAGCGGTACGCCGTGAAGGGGCGTATTTCTCTCAAGTTAAAGAGGCTGCAGGAGACCTTAAACATTATGCCATTCAGTCGCAGTGGAAAACAGATGCGGTTAGCCGGTTAAGTTTCACGGTGTTTTTGTTGGGCTTTGAAGTATTTAGAGCCATTGCTATGTTGATGGTGGTCTTTGCTGATTTAACGGTTGGTCAGATCTTTGCTGTGTTTGGTTACTTGTGGTTTATGATGGGGCCAGTGCAAGAGTTACTGGGTATTCAGTACGCATATTATGGTGCTTCTGCGGCATTACAGAGGCTAAATCAAGTGTTTGCATTTGAAACAGAGCGTGCAGCACCAGAAAAAAAATCGACGGTATTTGCACAACACAGCATTGATATTCGCTTTGAAAATGTAAACTTTGGCTATCACAAAGACCAATCAGTGTTAAACGATGTCTCTCTCGATATTCCAGCGGGTGAAAAAGTGGCTGTCGTCGCGGTGTCCGGTGGAGGAAAGTCTACATTGGTGCAGCTGTTATTAGGGCTTTATGAAAAGCAGTCAGGGCAAATTTATATTGCAGGCACTGCGATAGAAGAGGTTGGTTATCATACGGTGCGAGAAAACGTCGCAACCGTGCTACAGCAACCTATTTTATTTAATGCGACGGTTCGAGAAAACCTTACCATGGGTAAAGAACACACTGAAGCGCAAATGTGGCAAGCGCTAAAAGTGGCTGAACTGGCAGATACCATTCAAGCTTTAGAAGAACAGCTTGAAGCAAAAGTAGGCCGAAATGGTGTGCGTTTGTCTGGTGGTCAAAAACAGCGCTTAGCAATCGCACGAATGGTGTTAGCAGACCCCAAAGTCGTTATTCTAGATGAAGCAACCTCAGCTTTGGATATAGAAACAGAGCGTAAAGTGCATCAAAACCTACAAGCATTTCTATCAAAACGAACGACGCTCATTATTGCTCATCGATTGAGTGCGATACAGCAAGCCGATCTGATATATGTGTTAGATGATGGCACTGTATCACAATCAGGCAATCATCAAGCTTTATCACGTGAGACTGGATTATATAGTACGTTATTTGGCCGGCAATTGGGCTAAATAACTAGGATAAAATTATCTTTAAATGTTAAGTAAAGATTAAGAAATGTTCTACTATTATATAGCCAAATTCAGGGGCGATCTGCGCTCACAATAATGATATATGGGAAGAAATGATGAAACTTAAATTAATTAGTTTAGCAATTGCAATAGCTGCCGCATCTACAGCACACGCAGGGGAGCAAAAAGAAGGAATACATTTAGGTGTATTTGGTGATTATTACGACGCAAGTTGGGAAAATACACGTGGCGCTGCCGTGGGTGGTGTTGATGTAGATAACTCTACAGGCTGGGGGGCCGAGTTAGGCTACCGCTTCAATGATTATTGGAGTGCGCGATTAGAATATGCTGATATGGATTTTGATTTGTCCGGGGCTGGATCTGGTTCTCAAGACGGTGAACGTTATGGTATTGACGGACTATATCACTTTGATGGTGGTCCATTTTATGGTTTGTTTGGTTTCAAATCTATAGAGGCATTTGAAAGTAATACGTTTGCTAATATCGGTGCGGGTTATCGTCATCACTTTAATGATAACTTATTCGTCAATGCTGAAACATCCATCTATCAAGGTCTTGAGCGTAGTTATATTGATGTTGGGGCCAAATTGGGCATAAACTACTTCTTTGGCACTGCGAAGCCGGCTGCAAAGGTAGAACCAGCACCAGCACCAGCACCTACTCCAGCGCCCGTAGCGCAAGCAAAAGATTCAGATAAAGACGGCGTATTAGACACGCGAGATAAGTGCGCGGATACGCCAATGGCGGATGCGGTTGATACTTACGGTTGCACTAAATATGTTGAAAAAGATGCAACGGTAAAACTGTTGGTTCGTTTCCCTCATAATAACTCTGCGGTATCGTCAGATTATTTAAGCGACATAGAGGACGTTGTTACTTTCTTACAACAACATAGTGATGCGTCAGTTGTATTAGAAGGCCATGCATCGATTGTTGGTGAAGCAAAATATAATCAGTGGCTATCTAAAAAGCGTGCAGATAAAGTTGCGAAACAATTGATTAAGAAAGGGATAGATGCTCAGCGTATTTCAACGATTGGGTATGGTGAAGAACGCTTGCTCAATACGGCAAATACATTAGCTGCACATGCTGAAAACCGCCGCGTAGAAGCGTCAATCGCTGTTACTGAACGTGTAAAAGTAAAGCGTAATTAGTAGTCGATTTATCGTTATAAAAACCAGCCTCTGATAGGCTGGTTTTTTTGTTGTGGTCTTTTATTTATATTCGCACTCAGTAAATACTAAATTCTTACTCAATTGATATCGTACTGTGATTTGTTTACCCACAGGGAGCTGAGCTGATAGTGGCTCGACAATCACAAAGCTCAGTTCACGGCTGGTAAAATTAATGAGCTTAACGGCATCGAACCCAAAAAATTTACCGACACTTGGATACAGTGCTTTATAAATACTTTCTTTGGCAGAAAAAACCAGTGTTAGTGGGTTTGCGATAGTTAATGAGAGCGAACTAAAAGTGCTATTTTCTTCTGGGTGTAATATTTGCGTTTGTAACTTTTTTTCTTGTTCATCACCCATAAAGCGTTCGACATCAATACCAAGACCCTTGATTCCTGTATCGCGAGAGCACATGGCAATGGCAATACCTTGGGTATGAGTAATACTGCCTTTAACCTCTTGAGGCCATATTGGTGCGCGATCTTCTCCACTGAGAATTTGGACATCGGCAATATCAATGCGCTGCAAGGCATGTTTGGCGCAGATACGACCAGCTAAAAACTCAGCTTTACGCTTGGTGACTGCGTTATTCAGTTTGGCTGGAAAATCGATTTTATGCGTTGTAAATTGGCTGTCAGTATAATGCTCATTAGTAAAGGTACAGCTATAAAAGGCATAGGGGAGTTGTGGTGTAAAAGTTAAGTCCTGAGGATAACTACATAGGGTATCCATATCGAATAATGTTCCTAAATTAATGAGCACTGATATTTTTCAGTGTGATATCGCAACAAAGTGCATGAGAATGTACCATATTTGGTGATTAAATGAATAGTGGTCGAGATAATGGATAAGATTGGGGATTGGCAAGATATTCATATTGCTTACATCGTAGCAAAGCAAGGCACTTTGACTGCAGCGGCAAAGGTATTAAATATTCACCATAGCACTGTGCTCAGGCGTGTTGAGCAATTGGAGCAACAGTTAAATACACGGTTATTTCACCGCCATGCTCGTGGCTATAAAGTCACAGAGGCTGGTGGTAAGTTATTACGGGTGGGCAAGGAAATCGATGAGGTGCTGGGGAAGCTGCAGCATTCAATTACCGCTGCCGATGCCACATTACAGGGGCGTTTATTGTTAACTACAGTAAGTGGAGCGATGGAAATGTTAAGCCCTGCGTGTTTGCAATTTCAACAACGTTATCCATCAGTCCAACTCGAAATAATATTAAAACAACAAAAGTTACGGCTAGATCATGGACAAGCTCACGTTGCGATCCGGGCTGGAGAAAAGCCGACAGATCCTGATTATGTTGTGCAGCCACTTTGTTCACGCCGAGCAGGCTTGTATGCATCGGATGAGTATGTAGCTCGGTATGGCCTACCAAACTCTGTTGCAGAGTTGCCAAATCACTATTTTGTAGGAGGTGTCACTGGCTTTAATGAAACGGTGCCGTATTTCTCATGGGTAGATAAATCTATCGACTCAAAACAAGTAGGTGTGAGGGTCTCAGAGACAGCCGAGGCTACAAGAGCAATATATCATGGGCTAGGCATTGGTGGGATGCAGCATGCTATAGCCAAGCGCACTACGAATATGCAGCCAATACTAGAAAATGAGTTATATTGGCAGCTAGATTTTTGGCTCGTTACCCATGTGTCAGTCCACCGTACAGCTAAGGTACAAGCGTTATGTCAGGTATTTAAACACTACTTTTCAGCGGAATAAGTAGGGCGACACTTAACATGTTCTAATGGCACGTAGTTTTGTGTTTTTGGAAAGTACAAAACACATAAGTCGCCCCGTTTTTGTAGCTCGAATCGAGCGACACTTTCTTTGTTTGTAACATAAATAGGGCTTTCTAAGGGACCGGCAAGGTTTGAAATTTGCTCTATCAATAACGAACTATTAGTTGAAAAAACATCGTCAGCTAGGCGAGGAGCAACGCCGCCTTTTAATTGTACGATGGCACTTTGTAGTTCCGCTTTCATCATTGCCGTTGGATGGTCTATGGTTGCAAGAGTTGGTGCGGGTGGCGCTGTTTGCTCACACCCGACACTACAAAATAGTATGCTTAGTAGCCACATTTTGCGTTGTGATTTGCGCATCACTTTGGCTCTACAATATCAGTAAATAATGTGCCATTGTTTGCGGAATTTTGCGGAATCTCTAGGGCAACTCCCGCGCTGATGTAATCTGATATTTCATAATTTGAAGGGCGACTTTGCACGACCTCGGGGCAGTTACCTGTTTTGATATGCTCGAGTGCTGCTTTTAACTGCCCCTCAAGTGGATCCCCAAGCGTATGAGCGAAGTCATCATTGACAGCGCAGCCGCTAACATTACTCGTTAGGCCGAGCTCACCCGTATTCCCCGCAGCGTCAACCGGGGTAAATCCGTCGGAATACGCCCCAAAGTTTTTTGCGTTAGCACTGGTGAACTGAATAGTGTAATAGACTTGACCACAGTTTGGGGCTGGTGAAAAACCATAAGGTTTGCCGCAGGTCGGAGTACCAATTAAAACCACATTTAAATCAATGCCGCGAAGCCCATTAATAATGAGCTCACTGGCAGAGCAGGTGCTTGCGGTACTGAGAATGTATACGGTGTTTAAACTGGTACTCGGTAAAATAGTATCGGTATATTGTAGGGTATCCCAATTAATTTCTTGGTTCCTAAACGTGACATTTCGGTTGTTCGCCGACAGCTTGTCATTGTATATCGTCTGACTAAATACTTTGGGGCTGCTCGTCTGTGTATCGGTATTATTGGGTCCTGCGATCATATAGCCTAACTGGGCGGCCATATCGACTAATCCACCACCGTTATAACGCATGTCTAGTACTAAGGCCTCTGCTCCCGCACTTTGAAATTGTTTAAATGCGCTAATAAGGCCACTTTGCCCAGCACTAATGAATTGATTAAATTGTACATAGCCGACCGTTTTACCGTTTACATTAAATGTTTGCGCGTTTTGCACTGGTGTTAATGCAATATCGCCTGCTGTGACGGTTGCAACAACTGGCTCAGATTGGCCTTCACGTGCGAGCGTAAATGTGTGGGTACTGCCACTTGTTGGATTTAAACCCAGCAAGAGTGCTTCTGTATCACTTGAGTTGATACTAACCCCATTAATGGCGGTGATTGTGTCACCGCGTTTAAATCCCGCAATTTCTGCCGGTGAATTATCTTGTGTATATGCGACTCGATATACTCTGGGTGGTGTACTGCTAATTGTCGACCAGCGGACGCCAAACCCTGATGATACACCTGACTGTGATTCTTTTTTATAATCTTCGTAGCTTTGAGTGAAATGAAAGTTGTCTTTTTTATTCCCAGATGGTGTCGTTTGGAAGGTTTTTAAAACATCAAAGTATTGCGCCACACTCTCAGCGTCACTTGGGTTAGTGTCTGCAACTTCGTCATACCATAGATATGTTTCATGGGTTAAAGAACGTAGCCACATTTTTTCATGCGCGACATTGCCTTGTTTGTCTGGGTAAGCTGTGTTTTCAAAAGGGTCCAATCCTGTTCGGGGGTTGGCGCAATAATTTGCAAAAGTCTCTGCTGGCTGAAACTGGGCAGCTTGCCAAGTAGTATCAGGCGGTGTTGCACCATTTGTTGCATTATTGCTTGTGTTTGTACTACTGCCACCACCTCCACCACATCCGGTTAATAATATTATTGAAATACCTAATATTGAGGTGATAGGTGTGGTAGTACGAGTGAACATTGACAATTCCTCTAATGGATATGAACAGCTTCATGTATAGAAATTAGCAACTAATATGCACAATAGCAACTGTATTAGCCTGCAGATAAGCCGTTACATTTTAGTTTAGAGAGATAACCAATAATTGAAAAGCTTGGTCTGTTTTGCGGAAATTTTCAGCTGGTATGTGTCTCTCATGTAAAAATAGGCTTGAGCTATGTCTTTTCTGGCTGATTTAGGTGGATGAATGATGCGTTTTTTAAAATTGATTCTCACTTGGCATTGTCCGTGTTGCAATGGAGTATGCGGTAAGGGCCCAAAGCGATAGTTTGACCGGTCGCCGTTTATTTCACCTATTGCCGGTGCAAGATTACGTATGTCCGCTTCCATTTTTCTAAATAATGAACTGGTTTTTCTGCAGTTTTTTCGGCCGCCATGCTGCCAGCATTGTAGTTGATGACCAAACTCCCAAGCAGAGACAATATGTTCCCACTCAATACGCGTTGTTCTGCTATTTATTTTACCTGCATGGGTGACTGGGCGACGAGGAACATACCCACAAGAGCGAGCATCGGGGCTGAGCTTTTTGCCTGTTTTTATAATTTTACAGCCACAGTAAAGTGTTCGTTGGTCTTTCGTTATGGTTTTTGTGAGGTATCTCTTGGCTTGATAAAAGCTGTTAAACTCTTTTGCATGGCTAGGTAAAGCCAATAAAGTCGCATATAACACAATAATAAAGTACATTTCTCTCACAGTATGTGGACATCAGAAATGCAATTATATCAATAAAGGTTATGGCAGTTGATTGCTTATTTTTCTTTTACGCCAAGGAGGAGATTGTAGCAGTAGTAGTATTCCTGAAAGGCAAAATAACACACTAAACGAGGCAAAACTAATTAGTAGTGGGTTATTGAAGTCATCCCGTTCGTCATAATCCATAATGTGAAGCATCCAAAAAAAGTCAAAGATACGCCATATGTGACTTCTTACCGTAAGCACTTCTCCGCTTTGTGCATTGAGGTATATCGTGGTGTTTTGCCAGTCGTTAAAGCTAACTTGCCATATATTTTCCCGATAACCTATTTCTCGTGGCCCCACATCGAGTAACTGAATGTGTTCAGGTTGGCCAATACCTAAATAGTGAAGAGTGGCTTGTTGTGTGATTTCTTTTTTAGCGGGTGGGTTAAATTGCTTTCCTGTAATACCATCAAACCACAGAGTTTGCTCACCCTTGACCTTGATTATCGGGGTATCAAGAAAGTGAATAAACGAAATATGCGATACGGTTGGGACTTTTTTGGTTATGTAATTCAAATCAGCCGGGTAGTTTAAAGCTGAAAAAGGTGAATCAATCTGGCGTTTAGCTAAGTGCTTACCGTGTACTTTATCTAGAGGGATTGCACTCATCACTAGTCCACCGAGTAGCCACGCAAATATCTGAGTTGCGAGTAGGTACCCTAACCATTTATGCACTTTGCGTGCGGGTCTTAACCAGCGTTTGTTCATGACTATGTGAGTTTTAGTATAAAAGAGGCACAGTTTACTATTTTTCCGCCTGCTGTCACTGCGTTAAATTGTCGCAGTGTGAGTTTGTTATAGCCAGCATGATGTTACTTGGTTACACTTTACTATGTAGCTACGTTCATCATCATATTACATAAGGTAAATCAGAAAACATGTCAGACATTCAGTTCTTAAATGTAGACCTCGAGTTAGAATCTAAACATGACATAAGCGCATTAATTAATGATTTGAAAAAGAATGCCATGATTTTGCATTATGACAAAGACGAATACCGTCAATTGGCAAGAATTGAAGCAAATGCTGACGTGACGAGCCCAGATAAAGCAATTAATCATTTATGTGAATTGATAGAATCTTGTACTAAAGCTGGATTGAAGCAATGGTTATCTTGTTCAAAGCGTACCTTTGATATAGGTTTTAATTCAGGCACTTCGCCTAAATGCTATTCGCAAGCATTGCATGCGGATACGCTATTGCGTATTTCAGCTATTGGTGCAGGGATGGAAATCACACTTTACCCAATTGAATAACGGCGTATCACTTGAGTAGGTCTAGCTCTTTGCTAGACCTTTAACTCTATTTCCCTTCGCATTAGAATCTATATTTTAACCACCTGATTTAAATCTATTTAATTTATTGCTTTATATTTTTACGCTCTCATTTGTTAATTTTAAATTAAATTTGTTGATCTTTTTTGTTGTAAGTTTTATCTTCTGTATTCAATACACGCGGATAACTTACAGGATAGGAAGATGAAATTACTAAAAAGAATAATGCTCCCCACCTTAATGACGGTAGCGAGTGTACATGTTCATGCACAATCAGTGCAGCAAGAGTTAATGACGGAAACATTTGATGAGTTAGATTTATTCTCGCCAAAAGAATTTCAAGTTATTGATATAAAGAAACAAATTTCAAAGGTTATAGCCAGCCAGATACAGGCACTTACGCCTCGGTTACAAACAATGATGAGTGAACAGCGCTTGTCCATCCCATTGCAAGCTAGCTTAATGTCAGGCCGTGCGGCGGAACAAGTGAACGTCGCATCAAGCTATACGAGAATGCTCAAGGGTTTGAATGTTAACAATAATGCAATTTTTCAACTGAGGCTTGCAGATAGTGCGATGTTAGCACCTTGGAGTAGCGGCGAGAAACCGCTTATAGCGTTTGCACCAAAAGGCGATGATACATCTTGGCTTTATATCGAGGCCTATGATCATGATGGGAATGTTCATCTGCTCGACGCACAGACAATGCCATTACAGCCTGTTCTTATTGTAGAAATTGATGGTCGAAAAAGCGCGCGCGAAGGTTTAGCAATTATGCAAAGCATATTTGCACAAAACCAAGATACAGAAACTAGCGCGATTATTACTTCTTCAGAAAATGACGCTGACGTGCTTTCTACCAGTAACTTAAAACGTATTCGTTTAAATGATGATAAAGAGCCGTGGATTTCGGGTAATGCTGAGATATACGCAGTAGTAACTGGTGTAAGCCCAACGAGGGATGAACCAATACTGGATATTGTTGATATGCCGTATCTTGACAATGACGGACGCGACTATACACCTAATCAAACCTTGATCCACTGGAATCGCTATCGCTGGCAAGCCGCTGATGTACTCTTGATGGAGCAGGACGACAACACCAATTATCAAACGCTTGCGACGACTTTTTTAGATATTGTGACACAAGCCATGCGGGCGATCCCCGATCCGAATGTACAAGGCTATGCGATTATTCCACAGTTAACAAACCAATTAATAAAAGCGATGCCAGCTCATTGGTTTAGCAATGATGATGACTATGTTGATGTGTTTTATACGTTATTTGAAGGTCAAAATTATAATAACCACATGGGGGCAAGTGGTAATGCCAAAGTCACCATTAAGCCATTAAATATTAATCCAAGATAAGAGAGTTCCCCGTTAAGTCGGTTACGGCCTAATGGACTAGGCCGTTTTTTTAATCAAGGGTGCAGGTTATTAAAACCTGCACCCTGCTTACTACCAAATTTGGGAAACAAATTCGGGGTGATCGACGTAAGGGTTACGATTGCCTTGAAACTCATAGGCAGCTTGGTTTCTCGCAGTTTCTAAGTCGTCTACAGGGTCAAGTTGATGCCAACGCAGTAACATAGCAATGACCCAAGGTTCAAAAACGCGAGCGCTACTGCCATCTAATACTGCATCACTATGGGTGGTATTGTTCTGCCAATTACCAATGTTATTTTCATAGCGGGTTGCCATATAAAAGTATACTCGCGCAAAGTCTCCCTTGAACTTATCGATTGGCTCGAACACTGTACCATTATAATTTAGCGTACTTACCGGTGATCCTACTCGGCTGCCATTTGTTGACGTAAAGCTTGCCGAGCTTACTTCACCAAATGGAAAGTTACTCCGTTTTGAGTTGACGAATCCGTCGCTTGCAAAAATATGATGAATATCAGAGTTCATTGGTTCAACCTTGCCACCAAACCAACTTTTAGGGAAAGAGTGTTCGCGGTTGTAACAATCGCTTTCTCCTCGATATGCACCACACTGATCTGATACAGCCACAAAGTTGTAGGCATCAATTGAGCTTGGCTTTTCTGAATATCTATCTAGCACTGAATTATCTTTTTCAAAATAAATATCACGTTCAGAGCGGTCTATAAATTGCCAAATAGCACTATAACCCTGAGAGTTATGTGCTTTGATGATGTTATGCAATTGTGTTTTGAGCGCATATCCGGTTAGCCCCGTGGCTGATGCGTAATAATCACCTGGAGTGCCACCGCCATTATCGCCACCATCACTGCCCAAGGTAAAGCGATGAGTTTTTTGATTCGTAAATGAGGAACCTTCTGCAATAGTTTGATTATTATGCGTCAATAAATATGCTCCGTTGCCAAATTCGCAACAAATTCCATCGCCATAGCTGTCAAAAATAACAAAGCTGTATGTTCCATCGGCAATGCATAGTGTTTCTGTGTGTGTTGTGTTGTTCGAAAAGTCAGCGCCGCTGGCTATGGTGTTTCCTTGGTCAGTATTAAGCTGCCAACTGGTTTCACTGGCGTATTTATCTGTCGTGAGTTTGAGCGTTAAGGGGTTTTTAGTGCATGAAGTCGGCGGTGGTGTGGTGGGCGGAAGTGAATCTGATGGTTGAAAGTTATCAAGGTAGACGACTTCACTACCATCAAAGCCACTCACATCGTAAAAGCGCAACCCGACGTTAATTACTTTATTGGTGCTTGCAGTATATTGGTGACTGATTTGTTGCCATTGCTGCGTGATGTAAGGATCAGAGTAATTTTGGTAACCATCGACGATCAGCCGTGCTTTAACCTTACCTTCTGTATGGTACACCCAAGTACTAAAGTCATAAGTTTGTCCTGCTTGAACTGAGATGGATTGTAATAAGTCGGTATTACTTTGTGATGCTGTACTGACTGTTATTTGAGCGGATGATGTACCACTTTTAACTGTAGTGTTACTTTTGGTTACAGTGATGCCACTGTCGATGGTACTCCACTGTGTGGGTTTACCTTGTTGCCAAGATTCGAAGTTGCCGTTTGCCACCTGTGCAATAGCGTGACTATGTATTGTTAATCCAAGTGTGGCCACTACGATAGTTCGTGTTGCCTTATTCCCGTGTTTCATTATTTTTCTCTATTTTTTGTTTAAAGAATTATTGTTTTATTAAAGTTAAACAAGATCGTTTTTTATACAGAGCTTGTTGGGCATATGTTAACTTTAGAGTTGTTTAATTTAAAACAATTCTTTTAAGCTGTTTTTGTTGGATTTTCTTGCTATCAATAACTAAATGGAATAACAAAGCAGATCTTCGTCTTTTTCTTAGCGCTAGAGATGCGTATGCTTTCAACTTATAAATCCTTACGTCCTGTAAGGGCGTTGTAGAAGAGCAATCTAAGCAAAAAATAGTTTAGGGTTACGGGGAATTTTCAATGTTGTTAAGTCAACTTAGTGCTGCGGCAAGCCCGCTTACACAAGAGCAAGTGCAAAAGCTACAAGGTTTAGTTGCGGAACTAAACCCGATTCAACAAGCATGGGTAAGTGGTTATTTGGCTGCCAATGCAAACACCGCGGCATTAAGTGGCACTGTAGGTCAACCGGCTGCACCTGCTGGCGATGCTGCACCATTAACTATTTTATATGGCTCGCAAACGGGTAACGCAAAAGGTGTTGCTAATCAGTTAAAAGAGCAAGCGGAATCGAGAGGCTTAACAGTTAAGCTTGTCAGCATGTCTGACTATAAAGCGTCGGCTCTGAAAAAAGAAAAGTTTTTGGTGGTGGCGGTCTCAACTTATGGTGAGGGTGAGCCTCCAGAAGATGCTGAAACATTACATGAATTTATAGCGGGTAAAAAAGCCCCTAAATTAGACGGCACCCAAGTAGCAGTGATTGGCTTAGGTGATTCAAGCTACGAATTCTTTTGCCAGACTGCCATTGATTTTGAAGAGCGCTTGGTAAAGTTAGGTGCTGAAATAGCGTACCCACGTGCTGATTTAGACGTCGATTATGAAGATGAAGCGCAAGCGTGGATCACTGGTGCGTTGGATATTTTTGAACCGCAATTAAAAGCACAGCAAAGTGCAGGTGCAAATGTAGTCAGCATGCCATTTGGTGCACCCGTTGCAGCGGCCAGTCAATATACAAAGCAAAACCCATTTTCAGCTGAGTTATCTATCGTGCAAAAAATTACCGGCCGAGACTCAAGCAAAGATGTACGCCATGTAGAAATTTCATTAGAAGGCTCAGATATTACCTATACACCGGGTGATTCATTGGGTGTCTATTTCTTAAATGATGAAGAGCAAGTTACAGCAGTATTGGCTGCGTTAAATATCACAGCCGATGAACAAGTGACACTAGGTAAAGAAACGCTTGATATTCGCACTGCATTAATTGAAAAGCTTGAGCTGACACAGTCATACCCAAGCTTTGTAGAAAAGTATGGTCAAGCTGCGAATAATGCACAATTATTGGCGCTGGTGGAAGATAAAGCGGCAATGCGTGAATATATCGAAGCGCGTCAAGTGTTTGATATTATTTTACAAAATCCGGCCGATATTACGGCTCAAGCCTTAGCTGATAGCTGTCGTAAGCTACAAGCGCGTTTGTATTCAATCGCCTCAAGCCAGGCAGAAGTGGAAGAAGAAGTACATTTAACGGTAGGGTTAGTTGAATTTGAAGCGTTTGGTGAACAGCACTTTGGTGGCTGCTCTGGGTATTTAGCGCAAAGAGCGGAAGAAGGGGTCAGCGTAAAGGTCTTTAGCGAGCATAATGACAACTTCCGTTTGCCAAGCGATGATGCAACGCCTGTTATTATGGTGGGTCCTGGCACTGGTATTGCGCCATTTAGGGCGTTTTTACAAGAACGTGATGCGCGAGAAGCGCAAGGTGAAAACTGGTTGTTTTTTGGTAACCCTAACTTCACTCAAGATTTCCTGTATCAAGTGGAATTACAGGGCTATGTAAAATCAGGTTTGTTAACCCACATCGATTTGGCCTTTAGCCGTGACCAAGCTGAGAAGATTTATGTACAAGACCGATTGCGTGAAAAAGGCGCAGCGGTGTTTGCTTGGCTAGAAAAAGGTGCACATTTTTATGTGTGTGGTGATGCGAATCGCATGGCCAAAGATGTTCATCAAGCCCTTGTGGATATTGTTAAAGCACATGGTGGTAAAGATGATGAGCAGGCAGAGTTATATTTAAAAGAGTTGCGTAGTGCAAACCGCTACCAAAAAGACGTCTATTAATCGGTGCGTGTGCTTATATACCCTGCGATGCGCGTAGGGTATACCGTCAAAGTAAAGTATTTAGGAATTCATCAATGAGCAAGCCCAATAGTAAGCATGATCAAAACGTTAAGTTTGCAGATAACGAGCGTTTAAAAACACAAAGTAAACATTTACGCGGCACAATCACCGAAGACTTATCTGATCCACTGACCGGTGGTTTTACAGCAGATAACTTCCAATTGATCCGTTTCCACGGTATGTATCAGCAAGATGACCGTGATATTCGTCCAGAGCGGACTAAGCAAAAGCTAGAGCCGTTGCACAATGTCATGCTTAGAGCACGTATGCCCGGCGGTATTATCAAACCAGAGCAATGGCTTGCAGTAGATAAGTTTGCGGGTGATAAAACCATGTACGGTAGTATTCGTTTAACCACGCGTCAAACGTTTCAGTTTCATGGCGTATTAAAGCCAAATATTAAAGAAATGCATTTAACCTTGCATGATGTAGGCATTGATTCAATCGCAACTGCGGGTGATGTAAACCGTAATGTACTGTGTACTACTAACCCAGTAGAGTCAGCGCTTCACCAAGAAGCTTACGAGTGGGCCGCAAAAATCTCAGAGCACTTACTGCCAAAAACCCGTGCCTATTTAGAAATTTGGTTAAATGGTGAACGTAAAGACACCACAGATATTGAACCAATTCTAGGGTCTACTTATTTACCGAGAAAGTTCAAAACAACAGTGACTATCCCACCGAATAACGAAGTGGATGTGCATGCAAATGATTTGAACTTTGTTGCCATTGAAGAAGACGGAAAATTAGTTGGTTTTAACGTGTTAGTGGGTGGCGGCTTAGCCATGACGCATGGTGATGTGAATACGTACCCTCGTAAAGCCGATGACTTTGGTTTCATTGCACTAGAGCATACGCTTCAGGTAGCTGAGCACGTTGTATCGGTTCAGCGTGATTGGGGTAACCGTGTTAATCGTAAAAATGCTAAGACTAAATATACCCTAGATACTTTTGGTATTGATGAGTTTAAAGCTGAAGTTGAAAAGCGAGCGGGTGTTAAGTTTGCCGATAGCCGACCTTATGAATTCACGCATCGTGGCGACAGCATCGGCTGGATTGAGGGTATTGATGGTAAACATCACTTAACTTTATTCATTCAAAACGGCCGTATTTTAGATTACCCAGATAAAGCGCTAAAAACAGGGTGTCGCAAGATAGCTGAAATTCACCAAGGTGACTTCCGCATGACAGCGAATCAAAACTTGATTGTTGCGGGTGTACCGACTGAGCAAAAAGCGGAAATTGAAAAAATAGCCCGTGAACATGGTTTGATTGATGATGCAGATACGGAACAACGTAAAAACTCTATGGCGTGTGTGTCATTACCAACGTGCCCACTTGCGATGGCTGAAGCTGAACGTTATTTACCTGACTTAGTTACTAAAGTTGAGCAATTACTGATAAAGCATGAAGTGGCAAATGACAGCATCATATTACGTGTTGTGGGTTGCCCGAATGGCTGTGGCCGCGCGCTATTAGCTGAAGTTGGTTTAGTCGGAAAAGGCCCAGGCAAATACAACGTGTATTTAGGTGGTAACAAAGAAGGAACTCGTGTTCCTAAGTTGTATTTAGAAAATGTAGGCGAAGATGTGTATTTACCTGCCCTAGATACATTGATCGGTCAGTGGGTAAATGAGCGTGAGCAAGATGAATGCTTTGGTGACTTTGTGATCCGCAAAGGCATTGTTGCTGAAGTAAAAGTCTCAAAAACAGACTTCCACGCTTAAACAAATAGGATATTGGCAGGGCAACCTGCCTACTTTAGGAATAAGCATGAGTGACTATAAAAATATATTACAGTTAAGTGGCGATGAGCAGCGTCATTTATTAGCACAAGCAAATGATTTACTGTTGCCCATGACACCGCAACAGCGAGTGGCTTGGGCTTTAGAAAATTTGCCAACCAATGCATTTTTATCGTCTAGCTTTGGTATTCAAGCCGCGGTAATGCTGCATTTGGTAACGCAAGAAAAAGCAGATATTCCTGTGGTACTCACTGATACTGGCTATCTTTTTCCTGAAACATATCAGTTTGTTGATTACTTAACTGAACGGTTAAGCTTAAATTTGCAGGTGTATCGCTCTAACTTTAGCCCTGCATGGCAAGAAGCCAAATATGGTAAGTTATGGGAGCTTGGTGAAGAAGGTATTAAGCAATATAACACGCTTAATAAAGTAGAGCCGATGACCAGAGCGTTAAAAGAGCATCAGGTAGGCACATGGTTTAGTGGCCTGCGCAGAGATCAGTCTTCGACACGTGCGGACAAGAAAATATTGGAAATTAGCCGTGGTACGGTCAAGGTTTATCCTATTATTGAGTGGAATAACCGTGATGTTTATCAATATTTGACTAAGCATGACTTACCTTATCACCCTCTTTGGGAGCAAGGTTACGTATCGATGGGCGATGTGCATACTACTCGTAAACTCGAACCAGGTATGACGGAAGAAGAAACACGATTTTTTGGATTGAACCGTGAATGTGGCTTACATATTGACGGTGACGGTATCTAACCATTCTCCAGTGTCAGATACCCTTTACAAGCACAACTTTTGTTGTGCTTTTTTTATGCTCACCCTCTGTGTATGATGTAGGGTTAAGGACTAAAATGACAGAAGTACACGAAGGAGTGAATGATGAAAGCAGCAACCTATATGATGATTATGATCATGCTGATTTGTTTAGGGTCTTTGTTTGTGCTGAAACGACCAGACGGCAAGACTTGGCTTAGCGTAGATAATGTTATCAATAAAATTGAGGCCGGTACTGGTGATGTATTGAGTCAATCTAAGCGGGCAATTGAGAACACCGTAGACGAGGCGCGTGCATTAGTGGATGAGCAAGGCCCAGTAAAGACGCAGCCTGTTATTTATAAATGGCGTGATGCGCAAGGCAATTGGATTTATTCTGACAAGCCCAATTCCAATGGTGATAACCAGCAACATACATTAGACCCAAGTAAGGTGACGATTATGGCTGCTGAAGATACTGCTATTTTACAGACGCTGGCGACTAAGGAAGGTGATGGCGAGTCTGGGCAAGGGATACCCTCTGCACTTAACCCGAGTGCAGTTAAAAAGCTCATGGAAGATGCGCAAAATGTCCAAAAGCTAATGGATGAGAGGGCTAAAACGATTGATGACGCCGTCGGGGGGGGATCATAGGGTACTAGAGTGTACGTGCTCAGCAATAGCGAGGCTGGCCGTTAGTCCTGGAGACTCTATGCCAAAGAGATTGATTAAACCCTGACAACCGTGAGTATCAGATGTCTGAATCGTAAAGTCTTGCGTACCTGAACGGGTGGTTTTGGCTCTAATTCCCGCATAAGCACTCTGTAGTTTCGTGTCATCAAGTGCTGGCCAATACTGTTTAATAGCGTGTACAAACTTATTTTTCTCGCGGTCATCTATTTGATAATTAAGCGAAGAAATAAAGTGTGTGTCAGGGCCAAATCTAAGCTGACCAGCAAGGTCTAAAGTGGCGTGAATACCTAACCCATGTTGTTCAGGCACGGGGTAGACTAAATGCGTAAATGGATGCTGTCCTTGGTAGCTAAAATACTGCCCTCGACAATAATGCAGCTCAGGGACAAAAGAGTCATCTAGGTCTTCTATTAGCATGGCATTACGTTGTGCAAATAAGCCCCCAGCATTGATTAAATTACGGCAATGTAACTGGAAAGGTTCGCCATCACAGTTTAATTCAACAATGTAACCGTCTTGTGTCTGCTGTGCACCTAAAAACTGGGTGTTGGCGACATAGTGTCCTTGGTTTTGCTCAAGTTTTGTTAGCAATGAGAGCATGAATTGATGACTATCTATGATCCCAGTGGAAGGGGAATAGAGGGCTTCAGTAGCCTGTATTTCTGGTGCGTAATGCTGAATGTGTGAGGGAGAGACGCGCTTTAAGTCTGTCACACCATTTAGTTGGGCTTGGCATTCGATTTGGTGCAGTGTTTCGGCCTCACAGACTGTTTTCGCAGTCAGTATTTTGCCTATTTTTAGGTAGGGTACATGGTATTTATCACAATGCTGATATAGTAAGGCTTTTCCCCTCACACAGAGTTGCGCCTTCAAAGTATCAGTAGGGTAGTAAAGACCCGCATGGATAACCTCACTGTTTCTGCTGCTGCTGTGTTCACCAAATTGCGCGTTTTGCTCAATGAGTAATACGTCTTGATTTTCACTGAGCTTAGCAGCAATCGCCATACCAACGACCCCAGCCCCCACAACGACGGTGTCTAACTTTTCCATAACGTCTTTTCCATAGCACGGCTTAAGCATTCATTAATCGCTATAGTAACAAATGCTCGCCTAGTCAGTCACGCTGCTATATTAGTGTGCGCCTGCGTATATGAATACTGTCCGTGAATTGAAATTTTTAGACTACAATTACGGGGTGCAACCAATGAGGATGAAGAGGGAGATGAGGTATTTACTCTACATAGCTTGGTTTATTTTTGGGCTTCAGGAAAGTGCAGCTCAGCCAATAAAGACCGTGGTGGGCGGGCATAATCCATGGCCACCTTATATACTTGAAGATGGCTCTGGGTTGGTCAAAGATGTGGTGACAGCTGCTTTTGCGGCGCAAGATATTCACTTTGAAATGCGGGTTGCTCCTTTTAGCCGCATGATGCGTTTGTTAGATCAAGGCGCGGTTGATGTGGTACCCGCATTATGGTGGACTGCGAAACGTTCAAACACTTTGTTATTTACTGAGCCGTATTTTAATAATGAAATGGTGGTGGTTCATCATGTTGATGACGCATTGAGCTTTTCAGGTGCCAGAAGTTTGCGCTTTTTAAGCATGAGTGTCATTCGTGGATATGGTTATTATGATTTTTTAAGTTCGATTGAAGGGCTAGAATTGATCCCCTTATCGAGTTTACAAGCATGCTTAGAGCTGGTGGAAAAACGAAGAGCCGATGTTGCTGTTGCGGATCTATGGGCTGCCAAATATCACTTAAAAACATTACCGAACCTAAAAAAATTAGCCGTATTAAAGCCCGCTTTAATTTCTTGGCCTTTACATATGGGGGCATTAAAAACACACCCTCAAGGTGATGAAATTATTCAGCAATTTAATTTAGGTTTGGCTAAAATAAAAAGAAATGGTCTCTATGAGCGGCTAATTACGACGCACTTTGGCCACTTCTAGCAACCACCGCTGCGGTCATTCTTGATACACAACACAATTGGTTTTGAGCATTAACGATTTTCACTTCCCAAACAGAGGTGCGCTTGCCGATGTGCAATGCACGCGCTGTCGCGGTCAATATACCATTTCGGGAAGCTTTGAGGTGGTTGGCATTGATCTCTTGGCCGACACAATAGAATCGTTCGAAATCGATAACAAAGTTGGCCGCATAGCTTGCGACTGTCTCAGCAAGAGCAACATTCGCACCGCCATGAACCAAACCAATAGGGTTGTGGTGATGCGGTGTCGCGGGCATCGTTGCAACCAGGTAGTCGTCCCCGATCTCCACAATTTGAATATCGAGGGTTTTCATCAGAGAGCCTTGGCCATGTAAGCCATTATCTAACTCATTGCAAAACTCTAACGTCACAGGGCGAAACCAAATAGACATATCACTTCCTTTGTATAAACTGAGTGGGTTTTATATCATTGTCTGTGGCGAATGAGCAATAGTGCAAAGATAACCGCTATTGCTCAAGAAGATATCGAATGGGGGCTCATTAAAATGATGGTCGCATGTCTTGTTTAGCCAAACGAGATCGGTTTTCTTCCTGTATCTGCATCTTTTTTGTTTCTTCGACTCCGATTACGCTTTTTCTTTTTTTCTGGCTCAGTAGGCTCAGGGGTAGATTCAGCTCTTTGAGCTGGTATGGCGTCGGGCGAGAGCGTGAGTAGGTAATCATCGCCATCGAAGTGTAAATTATCGCCAGAGTACATTTTTTTACGCTTAACGGTACAAATTTCATTGTTGACGGCAATGTAGCCTTCGCCAATGAGCATTTTTGCTTGTCCACCAGTCTCAACAAGATCAAGTACTTTGAGTAAATTACATAGCTCAATCGGCTCTTCTTCTAACTCTACTTCAATATAGTCAATCGGTTCATCAGACATTTACACAACTCCTATTCAATTTGCGACAGTATACCGCTGGATACGGTGGGTCACGAAACTTTTTATCTGTTTTTGTGGTCTTTAACTTAAATGCCGTAATTGTTGTGTATCTTGCTACACAACTGGGTTAAGCGCCAGAGCGTATTGCGTTAGGTTATGAGGGTTAAATCATTATGGGTATTCGTTCAACATTAAAGAAAGAGTTGATGAATTTAGATGCGACAGATCTGATGACCGCAGATGATGTGCGTAGTTATTTAAAATTACATTTTGCTCGCGTTAAAAATAAAAGCGTACAAAGCTTAAATTTAATCTCACATTTCAATGAATATCACAGCCAAGTAGTGTCTGGGGCACCAACGAAGAAAGTCACACTGAATTATACTCGACATCGTTTATTTAAGGATGTGTTGTACCCAAAAAAATCAGTGCAGCAATGGGCTAAGCAGTATGATGTGGATGGTTAAATCACGCGTATCAACCTGAACTTATTATCTTTATTTGTGTTTTTTATTTTCATGGATTACATTTGTAATCATTTGATGTAAAAAACAGGCTATATAAAAGTGTTATTAGGAAAAATGGGGCTCGTTATCTGGCTATTTTTTTGCATTGGTTGTAGCGCCCCAAAAATGCATGTTTTCTATAGTGGACTCGATAAAGCTCAATGGCCTTAATTAACTAAGAAGCTCGAACGTGAAGGGATCACGTATCTGCCAAACTCGTATGCGGTAAGCACAGAATATCGTCACCCGACATTGGTGTATTTTCCAGGTGATCTCACTGGAGAATTTGTAGATAAGTTAACCGCAGTGGTAAAGTCATTGGGATTTGAGAGGTTAGATGTAAACATCTTTAACCGCCATAAACACTTTTATTCTAAAGGAAACTTAGGATTATATTTTCCAATTCAGAAGAAACAAACGACTTTCCCTGATTTATTATATTCGACTGATTGTGACCACAACGATAGTCGAGTCACTTTGTTAGCAAGTGGGCGATGGCGAGCATTTAGCCGGGATACTCCCTCTTATATTGAGGGAAAGTGGCTGTATCATAAGCCCTATTTAACGCTGGTTTATGCAGACACGCGTGGTGAATTTCAGCAGGTTTATGAAGCACAGCAGCATCAGGTGATGACCTTGCAAGGGCCTAAAAAGGCAACAACTTATCAAGTCTTAGGGCATAAGTCATATCCCCTAGCCCTGTTTAATTGTAACCTTCAAATCATTTTCGCTGAGTAGCGTCTTAAGACTTTGGTAAACTTTTTGTCGCGAGTTTTAACAGTGGCAAGCTTTGCTTAACCGCAGAAATATTGGGCGTAAACGGGACCGTGGTATTATCTACTTGAGTGATCACCGGGTATTCTGCTAATGAGTTTGCATAGACGCTTTGCGTTTCTGGGGTCAGTAAAAACGCAATAAACGTTTGCGCATGCTTTTTATTAGGAGCGTGTTTGGCAATCGCAGCGGTTGTGGTTGAAATGGGCGTACTGCCATTTGCTGTTAGCATATAATGAATATTAAGTTTATTGGCAAGATCGCGATCACGTTTATTATTTGATTGCTTCATCATGGTCCAATAATAATGATTGGCCAGTGCAAACTGACATTGACCCCGAGCCAGCGCGCGAAGTTGATCTCTATCCCCACCAGTTGGTCGTTTTGCCAGTAAGGTATTTGCCGTTGGTAGCCAAGCAATGTCAGATTTTGCATTGGAAGCAAATAAAGACGCGGCGAGCATTTTATTATAACTATGTTGCCACTCTCGGACACAAAAAGTACCCTTATATTGCTCTTGAGTTAGGGAGCTATAGTGTATTGGTGGGGGAGATTTTGCACCTTTGCGACTAAATAGGGCACGAGTGCGCATTGAAATACTTACCCACATATCGTCATCATCTTTTAACTCATGTGGGATATGTTCCCACTTTGACAATTCGGGTATGGGTTGTAACAAACTCTTGTGATCATGTAATTGAATGAGGTCAGAGCTTAGTACGACATCAGCCAAAGAGCTATCACCATCTTGCTTTAACCGTGAAAGCAGATGTTTGGATTTACCATTAACGACGTTCACTTTTATGTTGTGCTGCGCTTCAAATTTTTTGATCACAGGCTCTATCAGTTCATATTTACGAAATGAATAGACATTTAAATGTGCTGACTGGGCAAATATTGGTGTACTTTGTATCAATATAAGGGAATAAAGTAAAAGTTTGCTTTTCTTCATTGTAAATAAGAACTATTATCAGGTGTGTATAGAATACAACGTCAATTACATATGTCTATAGTTACGCCGATTATTTCAGTTTTACGCTCTCCAGTGCAATTTGGTGCTTTTTGCTTTTTGCTTTTTGTCTCCGCTATGCTTTATGTCGGCTTTTTGCTGAATAATTATTATCAACAGCAAGAGCGACAAACGTTACAGCAGCAGCTATCTCAGTATCATCATCAGCTTGATACTAAACTCGCTTATGTAGGGCATTTACTTTATTCCATTGATGCCTATCTAGACGATGGTTTTAAAATGGACTTATTTAACCAAGTCGCGCAATCCCAATTACCAGGCGGAGATGTCGAATTGCGTTTAGAAATGTATCGGATCATCAAACCTGAACAAGTACAAAGTATTGAAGTATTGCAGCGTCAACTTGGCTTTTTCGATTACACGGTGCGTTTACAAGGGCAAATAAGCACGCATTATCTTACACTCATGAATGTGGCGCCCTTAGCTGACTATGGGCATACAATGGGAGATAGCTTGGCGTTTAGCGATGCGCAAATTGATATGTTATATGAGCATCAAAGCCTGATGGCGGTGAATTGGTCTCATCAGGATAAATGGACGTTGTTATTGCAAAGACCCGATCATCAAGGAGCGTCATCCGTGCTTGGCTTGAGCTTTGAACTGCCCATTTTACTGGAAGGTTTATTCGGTCACATTTATCAAACCAGCCAGCAGCATTTAAGGGTGTATACGGATCAACAAGAACTATTTAATTCTGATTGGCAAAATAATTATGATCTTGCGCACCGTGATGTGGGAGCAAATCAAACGATCGATTTTTATGGCCAAAAGCTGACACTGCAACTCTATAGTCATAAGCAGTTGTCCCCTAGCTTATTAGAGAACCGGCATCTTATGATTGTGGGGTTCCTTACTGTTGCATGTTTGTGTGCTTGGTTAGTCTGGATGCAGCTTCGCTACTTAGTATCGCGTAACAATGTTATTAATAAAATTGTAATTGAACGCACGACGAGCTTGGCACAAGCGAATGACCGCTTAAGCATTGAATCAGACAAACGTTTAGCTGCACTACAACAGCAAATTAGTGCGGAAAGAAAGTATAAAAGCTTGTTTTTAAATAGCAGTGAAGGGTTGTTTGTCTTAGATGCACATGGGCAATTAGTTGATGCAAACCCTGCTTTTCGTCGTTTACTTCTAGGCAATGAAAACCAGCAATTAGGCGCATATTTGAGTCAGTATATCGTCGATGATGAGTTTGCCAAACAGTGGCAAAAGATCATTGATCATAAATCACGGCATGATGAATTAGAGTGGTTGGCGCAAGTCGAAAGTGCTGACAGTATCTGGCTTAGGCAAACAGGAAGTTGGTTGCATGGACCTGGCGGCACCCTATATGAAGGAAGAGTAACAGATATAACCCAGCTCAAACTATTTAATGAACAACTTAAATATAAAGCACAGCACGACAGTTTAACGGACTTACTCAACAGACAAACCTTTTTAGGGTTGGTTGAAGCATGCCGTAATGCCTCTGCAAAGCAATATGTCCTTTTATATATTGATTTAGATCGCTTTAAATTAATCAATGATACTTTAGGACATTTGGCAGGCGACAGGCTGCTCGTTGAGTTTGCGACGCGAATGCGGATCTTACTCGGGAGTTTTTCAGACATTGCTCGTTTAGGTGGGGATGAGTTTGCTGTACTGATAGAGCTCGATAAACTGCCTATGCCGTTAGAAGGTATGCTGGAAGATATTCTTGTTGAAGTGCGTAAGCCTTTTGTATATCAACAACAAAGTCACAGTATCAGTGGCAGTGTGGGGGTGAGACGATTCACCGTACCATGTGTCAATTATGAGGCAGAGAAATTATTACATGATGCCGATATTGCCATGTATGAAGCGAAGAAAAGAGGAAAAAATTGCTATTATATTTATAGCTCAGCCATTGCCTGTGAAGCATCAAGAAAACTACGAATAGAACGAGCCTTACATGATATTGATTGCGATGGTGAATTAAGTCTGCAATTTCAACCCATATATTGCTGCGAAGGACGACGACTGCGTGGATTTGAAGCGTTATTACGTTGGCATAGCACGGAGCTTGGTTTTGTGAGTCCCGCTGAATTTATTCCAATTGCAGAAGAGTGCGCCAAAATAAATATGCTCGGCCAATGGGTATTTAAAAATGCGGTTTCTTTTATGCATGAATGTGGTGAAAATGACTTATTCATGAGTGTCAATGTTTCACCCTTACAAATACAAAGCGGTTCATTTGTACCTTGGCTTATTGAGCTGTTTTCTCACAATCAAGTTGAGCCTGGACAGTTTAAAATCGAGTTGACTGAATCGGCCATGATGATGACTGAAGATAGTCTAGTCGAGCCATTAGAGCAACTTCATGAACTTGGATTTGGTATTTACATTGATGACTTTGGGACAGGCTTTAGTAGCTTGGCGCGCTTGAATGCATTACCTGTAACCGGTTTAAAAATAGACAGAGCATTTATTGAAGGCATAGAGAATATGGGCAGTGCTCGACAGCTCATTGAAGCCATTTGTGCCATTGCGAAAAGCTTTGATTTAGTTGTTACAGCTGAAGGAATAGAAACACCTGAGCAGTTAGCGGTGCTGAGTAAATTACATTGCCAGCAAAGCCAAGGCTATCTAATGAGCAAGCCGTTGGCTCGGGGAAGTGCCGTATCCTTAGTTATACAGGTTAACAGCGCACCTTATCTAGAGTTAGTGACTTAACCTGCTTTTAACGCTTTATTTAATGATAATAAAACCATTTAGGCATGGTATTTTGTGCTTTACTTGTTAAAGCGTAAAATAATTAAAAAGAGAGGACAGTATGGCAAAGGTAACCTCCGCAACTCCGGGAACATTCTGCTGGGCTGAGTTATGTTCAAGTGACTGGGCGGTAGCAAAACCATTTTATACCCAGCTTTTTTCATGGCAATTTGACGATCAGCCGATCGGCGAAGATTGCTACTATACCATGTTGAAAAAGCATCAAGATGATATAGCCGCGATGTACCAAATGATGCCTGATCAGGTTGATGCCAATATAACCAGCCATTGGTTAGCCTACATAGCGGTTGAAGATGTTGATAGCAAAGCTGTTGCAGCGCAGACATTAGGTGCCCAGATTATTCATGGTCCTCATGATGTGCCTGGTGCTGGGCGTATGGTAATGATTAGTGATCCGGGTGGGGCACTCGTCGCACTATGGCAAGCAGAAGAACATTCCGGCTCACAACGTGTGTTAGAGTTTAATGTACCTTATTGGCATGAATTAACAACGCGAGATGTGCAAGCGAGTTCTGAGTTTTATACGCAACTATTGGGCTGGCAAGCTGAGCAAGTGCCGATGGGTGAAATAACGTATACCCTGTTTAACATTGATGGCAAGCCCGTTTCGGGTCTTATGCCAATGACAGATGAGTGGGGCAAAGATACCCCTGCACATTGGATGATCTACTTTGCAGTCGAAAGTTGTGACGCTATGGTTGAAAACACACCGCACTTGGGTGGTCAGGTCTGTGTACCTGCTACAGACATTGAAGGTATTGGACGGTTTGCAGTGTTAACAGATCCAAGCGGCGCTGTTTTTTCTATAATGGAATCAACTTCTGGGGATATTGAGGAATAATCATTTTAGATAGGTATCGGGAAGCTCGATAACCTGACCCCCACATTTAATAAAGCTACGCTGCAATACCTCTAATAAAGCACGTAGCTTGCCCGATTTTTGAAGGTCTTTAATGGATTGATTAAGTTGCTTTACTAAGCGCTCATTACTTTGGTGCACGTAATGGTAAACTGGATATCGCTCATCTTTTAATAGGCGAACATAGACTTTTTTTAATCCAGAAGCGCACAATGCACCAGTCGGGAAAATATTATTTGCTAACAATATATGTGCTTTTGATTTTACTAACGCTTGAAATGCGGATACATCGTTTTGCACAGCAGTACAATTTAAGCGCTTGCGCTGACAATAGTATTCAGAGATTAAGCTCCCATGGATCAAAATAATAGATACATCACGGTTTATTGTGCAGGCTTTTTCTGTCAGGCAGAATATCGCCAATTGGGAGCTTGCGATTGGAGCAGGGACCTTGATGATATTTTTATACTTCTTCATCACAACATCGACTCGTCCACCTTCGGCATCTAGTATTCCCATGTCTACATGTTTTAATCCTCGGTAACTGGGCATAAAGATAACGTGGGGCGTAATGTTTAAAGGGCGATAAATCTCACGCATTATGGCGACAACTTGCTGTTGGCCAAGTTGATATGACAAAGCTTCACTTGCATTGATGGTATAAGGCTTTGCAGAGCTAAGAGGCTGTACCAAAATGCATAAAAGACAAAAAATGAATTTCATTTAAAAGTGTACTTATTTAAAAATACTCATTAAAACATAGCAGGTATATGAATAAATAGCGTTGCGTTTGGGCTTGAATTTATAGGTGTATAGTTCACAAATTTAAGTGCTGATGAGAGATGTTTAAGTATTTTTATATTGGCTTAATTAATCTAAAAAGGAAGTAATATGAGCAAGCATGTTCTGATCACGGGTGCAAACAGAGGCATTGGTTTAGAGTTTTGTAAGCAGTACGCTAGTGCTGGTTTTACCGTAACAGCCGTCGTTCGTCAGTCATCTGCTGAATTAGACAGTATTGACAATATCCGTGTCATAACAGGTATTGATGTTAGTTGTGATGAAGGTGTTGCACGCTTGGTGTCTCAACAAACGGATACGTCAATCGATATTTTAATTAACAATGCGGGCGTATTTAGTAATGAAACATTAGCCAATATGGATTTTACTGCGATTGAGCGGCAATTGCAGATAAATGCCGTTGCGCCAATTAAAGTGACCTACGCCCTTCAAGCACATTTAAAAACAGGGGCTAAAGTGGCTATGATCACCAGCCGTATGGGTTCTATTAGTGATAATAGTTCAGGGGCTTATATTGGGTATCGTATGTCAAAAGCAGCGTTAAATGCAGCCAGTGTGAGTTTAGCGCACGAGCTTAAACCGAAAGGCGTCGCTGTTGGTTTGTTACACCCGGGTTTTGTACAAACGGCGATGGTGAATTTTGCTGGGGATATTTCTGCTGAGGTCGCTGCGCAGAGGTTGATCATGCGTATTGAAGAGTTGAATCTAGAGAATACAGGCGGGTTTTGGCATTCAAACTCCGAGGTGCTGCCTTGGTAGTGTCGTAAATGTGGCTGAAAAGGTAAATCACGCAAGGTTCAGGTTATTTATGCTAATATGAGGGCAACTATTTGTGCTCATATTATCGGAAAATTATGGAATTATCACAAGATACCCCACTGTCTTTACCTTTATTTTTGCTCAATGATGAGATTGAATCTCGCGATATTGAAGCACCAGATGTTGTTTTAAATGTTGTGTTAGACGAGGCATTACTGGCGAATCTATGTCAAAACCCCAATACTGAGCAGAGCGTGAGCATTACGTTGGAACAGTACCAATTAGAGGTGTTAACGCCGGCTTTTTCTGGACTGCTAGAAAGTAGCCATCAAGCACAGCTGCTATTAAATCATGGCCCTGTGTTAAGCGCGGTTTTGAGTAATGACGCTGAGCAAATGTTCATCTCGCCACCAATGGAAATGATGCCAACGTTTGATTTAGGTGAAGAAGTCGAGGAAGAGTAATGCAACGGCGCCTTTGGACACTATTACTCACAGTCGTAATTTTATCAGGGTGTGCGGCAATTGGTTTTAGCAAATATGATGATTTATTTGGTAAAGCACAGCCGCAGGCTAGGATAAGCAGTAATAAACAAGGTTTGGGGGCGCAGTATTTAACTTCGGTAAAGCCTGTCTTAGATACGCGTTGTGTTGTGTGCCATGGTTGTTACGATGCACCCTGTCAGCTCAAATTAACGTCCCCCGAAGGGATTGATAGAGGGATCAGTACAGAGCGGGTTTATGATGGTACTCGGTTATTGGCACAAAAACCTAGCCGCTTATTGTATGATGCACAAGACACGCAGGCGTGGCGTGATAAGGGTTTTACACCCGTTTTAAATGAACGGGTACAAACAGAACAAGCGAACTTAATGGGCAGCGTGCTTTACAATAGTTTGCTACTCAAAATGCGCAACCCTATGCAACAACAAGGGGTACTCGGCAGTGAATATGATTTTTCGCTAGATCGAACGCAAAGTTGTGCCAATATGGATGAATTCGCGACACTGGCTAAACGACAACCGCATGGCGGTATGCCCTATGGGTTACCGGCGATATCCCCTAGCGAATTTAACACACTAGCGACTTGGCTGCGCAGTGGTGCGAAAATGGCGCATATTGGGCCTGCAAGCGATTTTGAACAAAAGCAAGTGAGGCAATGGGAAGCATTTCTCAATCAGACCCCATTAAAGTATCAATTGTCGGCACGCTATATTTATGAACATTGGTATTTGGCCAATATTTATTTTCCGAGTGAAAATACAAACCGCCCCGTTAACTTTTTTAAGCTGGTGCGCTCAAAAACACCACCTGGGCAAGAAATTGAATTAATAGCGACACGGCGTCCGTATGATGAGCCAAATACATCGCGAGTCTATTATCGATTGATGCATGAACGCAGTACCATCTTAGCTAAAACACACATGCCGCTGGCGCTAAATGGTCATAAAATGCGGCGTTTGTATGAGCAGTTTATTGCTGCGGACTATCAGGTCGACACCTTACCCAGTTATCAGCCCAAGATAGCGTCAAACCCGTTCAAAGCTTTTGCACAGATCCCTGTTAAATCTAAATACCAATTTATGCTGGATGAAGCAGAGTTGATCATCAAAGGCTACATCAAAGGCCCTGTGTGTCGTGGTCAGGTTGCTCTAAATGTGATCAATGACCATTTTTGGGTCGCGTTTGTTGACCCAGATAAAAATAGCTCAGCGCAGGTGAGTGAACTATTACTGACTCACGATGATGAACTGGCATTGCCTGCATCAGATCAAAGTAATGTACTGCCTATATCGAGTTGGACTAAATATGCGGCGCATCAACATGATTACTTGAAAGCAAAAACAGCCTTAGCAAATAAACTGTTGGCGCAGAGCAATAAGTTAACGTTGGACTTGTTATGGCAAGGAGAAGGGCACAATAAAAATGCGGCTTTAACTGTATTTCGTCATTTTGATAGTGCCACTGTGGTTAAAGGATTTATTGGGCAGCAGCCTAAGACCATGTGGGTGTTAGATTATGCACTATTTGAACGTATTCATTACTTGCTGGTGGCTGGGTTTGATGTCTATGGCAATATTGGGCATCAATTAAATACTCGTCTATATATGGACTTTTTACGCTTAGAAGGGGAGCAAAACTTTATTAATTTGCTGCCTAAACAGGCTCGGAAACACGTAAAGCAGCACTGGTATCGTCGTTCGCATATTAGTTTAAGTGAGTTCATTAATCGCAACGCTTTATGGGGAGCACAAACAGGTATTGAATATGTTACTGACACGCCTAAAGACGAGTTAATGACAAAGATGGAGCAATACTTAGCCCCGATATTGAGTAAAGAATACGACTATCAAGCTGTGCCTGAGCTGTTTAACGTCCTTAACAATTTACCTAGTCAAGCCGTTAATTTACTGCCACAAGTGTCGTTTATTTTACAGCAAAATAAAGAGGGTAATGGGCATAGCGCGTACACGCTTATCCATCATAATGCGCATTACAATATTTCTAGCTTATTAAATGAAACGGGGCAACGCGCCTACCATGAAGATACAGCAACGTTAGTACCCGGATTTATTGGGGATTATCCAGAAGCTATTTGGTATTTACCTAATGAAGCGCATGCAGAGCAATTTGTGTCACGGATTCAGCAAATATCAAATGAAGCGCAGTATGCTGATTTAAAAGCGGACTTTGCGATTCGTCGTACACACCCTCAATTTTGGCAATACAGCGATATTTTGCATAAAGTGGCAAAAGAATATCGTGGAATTGAGCATGGTGTATTTGACTACAATCGTTTAGAAAACCGCTAGTTCAATGTACTAGCGGTTTTAAATATAGCCTATAGCGCGCTGGCTGCTTTCACTGCTGCTAGCAAAACAGACTCATCCAAGCGCACTTTGTAATTTGGATTAGCATATTGGAATTGCACCAACCCTTTTTTATCAATCACAAATACTGCTGGTACAGGTAATGCAACTTTACTTTGTCCGTCTAAATCAACAAAGTTGACTCCCATACGATCGCGATACGCTTTGGCCGTTTTATCATCTAAAAAGTAGGCCAATCCCAATGCTTGAGTAAATGCCAGTTTGTTATCTGATAGTAACTGGTAGTTGGGGGAGTCTATTTTGCTTTTTGCCAGCTCTGCAGGGCTATCTGGTGCCACTGCAATAATTTGCGCACCATATTGTGCAATTTGGCTTTCAATTTTCTTTATACCAGCAAGTTGGCGAGAGCAATATGGGCACCAGCCTCCGCGATAGACCACCACAACGGTGGCTTTATTTGCATAAAGACGCTCTAAATTTACCGCTTTATTACTTTGGTTCATAAGGGTAAGTTTTGGAGCGTTTAGTCCAGGTAATAGGGGGCTTACTTGTTCAGGAGATGAAGCAATGTTGGTGATTTGAGCGGCATTTGCTGAGTGAATATTCACTAGGGCGATGACTATCATAGATATTACAGTAAAAAAACGCATAGAACTCTCATTCTTAAATTAGTGAACAGTATTAGAACGGACAAGTGGCGAATTTCTTTCAGTGGGGTATCATATTGCCTTTGAAATGATCATAGAGAGAGCACAATGTCTGCCAATGTCACTAAACTGGTTGTAATGCTAGAAATGCAAAATGCCATGAACACTAAAGTTCATGAGCAATGGTTTAATCAAGGGTTTGATTGGTATCGTGCTATCTGGGTTGAATGTGCCGAAATGCTGGACCATTACGGCTGGAAGTGGTGGAAAAAACAAACGCCTGATACAGAGCAAGTGATTCTAGAGCTTGTCGATATTTTCCATTTTGGATTATCACTGCGCATTGATGGAAAAACCTCATACCAAGCGCTTGCAGAGCAGCTTGATACGCAATTACAGCAACCACAGTGTGACGCTGATTTTAAGCAAACATTAGAGCAACTTGCTGCTTCTGCTGTCGCTGAAAAAACATTCAATGCGCAAGCATTTTCGGGTTGTATGCAGCAAATTGATATGAGTATTGACGATTTATACCGGGGTTATGTAGGTAAAAATACACTCAACTTCTTCCGTCAAGACCATGGATATAAAGATGGTACATATATTAAAGTGTGGAATGGTCAAGAAGACAACGAACATCTCGTAGAGGTGGTAAAAAGTCTAGATACAGAGCACCCAGACTTTGCGAAGAACGTCTATGCTGGACTAGTCGAACGCTACCCAAGCTAATTTAGTGATCAGTTAATGGTAATAGAGTACGGTAATCTGTGATTGCATGGTAGCCAGTAATGTTATTTGCTGGCTGCTGACTATCCGGATTCGCCACGGCTAATAAGTGGGCAATACCATACTGCTTTGCTGCATCGAGCACCGCTAAACTATCATCAACAAACAAAGTACGGGCTTTATCAAATTGTAGGTCTGCTTGTACTTGTTGCCATAAGCTTTGGCTTTCTTTACTCACACCATATTCATGCGTTGAAATTATTTTATCTAAATACTGATCGAATTGGGTGCGCTCAATCTTTAAGGACAGGCTATCCGGGTGTGCGTTCGTTAATAGAATAAGCTCTTTCCCTGCCGATTTTAACGCGTTTAAAAAAGCGGGCGTGTCTTCACGTATGGTAATCAAATGTTGTATTTCGCGCTTGAGTGCCATTATTGGTAAATCGAGCTGTGCTTGCCAATAATCTAAGCAATACCATTGAATTTGCCCGCCCACGGCTTCATAACGCTTCATTATGTCAGCGGTTGCTTCAGCTAGCGTGATATTTTGTTTTTTGGCATGCTCTCGTGGGATAACGGTTAACCAAAAGTGGCTGTCGAAGTGTAAATCAAGTAGCGTTCCATCCATATCAAGTAAAACGGTATCGATATTTGACCAATTTAGCATAGGCATTTTTCGTTAAAGGCTTTATGATTAAGTTACCGCCATAATAGCAAAAAAACGCCTATGTCACAGAAAAAGCACCCGTCACCACCTGAGATCATAACTTGTGAAGTTGTGGCCAAAAGTAAGCTATTCACCATTGAGTCTCTTGATTTACAGTTTTCTAATGGAGAAAACCGTACTTATGAACGTGTACGTGGCGGTGGGCGCGGGGCTGTGATGGTGATCCCAATCACCGCTGATAATGAGCTTTTACTAGTTAGAGAGTATTGTGCGGGCACGCACAACTACCAATTAGGGTTCCCGAAAGGACTTATTGATCCCGGAGAAGCGCCCATTGAAGCGGGTAATCGCGAGTTAAAAGAAGAAGTGGGTATGGGGGCGAAGCAATTTTCTGATTTGAAAACTTTATCGCTGGTGCCGAGTTATTTTAATGCGAAGATGCACATACTCGTGGCGCAAGATTTGTATCCTGAGTCACTGGAAGGCGATGAACCTGAAGAATTGGTTGTTGTAAAGTGGCCCTTGGATGAGTGGCAGTCGTTATTAACACAGTCTGACTTTACTGAAGCGCGTAGTGTGGCTGCCTTATTACTACTTCAGCAGTTTTTAGCGTCGGAGGCGTGATTTTGCATACATTATTAGAGCCCTGTATAAAATTAGCGGAACAAGCTGGCGCAGCCATTATGGCTATTTACAAAAATGATGACATTGGTGCGCGTGAAAAGTCAGACCATACGCCGGTAACATTAGCCGATATCGCAGCGAATGATGTGCTGATGGCAGGATTAAAGCAGCTAACGCCTGATATTCCTATTATGTCGGAAGAAACTCCTATTCCTGCATTATCAGAGCGCCAACATTGGCAGCGGTACTGGTTGTTAGATCCCCTTGATGGGACAGGAGAGTTTATTCTAGAAAGTGGCGATTTTGCGGTGAATATTGCCTTGATTGAGAATAATGAACCTGTGTTGGGGGTGATTTACTGGCCAGTGAAAAACACAACCTATTATGCTTTAAAAGGTGCTGGCGCGTTTAAACGAGCCGACGGCAATGAGCAACAGATATGCGTGTCACAACCCAGTAATTTGACACTGGCGGTGAGCCGCAGACAAAACTTAGCCGTGGTAAGCCAATTTGTAGAGAATAAATTTGATACGGTACCTATGGGCTCCTGTTCACTTAAAGCGTGTATTATCGCCGAAGGTAAAGCAGATTGTTTTTTGCGAGTAGGCCCTACGGGGGAATGGGACACCGGTGCGTCACAAGTTATTGTTGAAGAAGCGGGTGGCAGCATTACTGATGCTGAATTTAACCCACTAACTTACAATCAACGAGATAGTATTGAAAACCCCGATTTCATTGTGATGGGTCATGCAGATTGGCCGTGGCGCACAATCATCACACCACACACACGCCCTAAAGAGTGAAAAATGGTCAATAGAGACCAAAGTTGCGCAGTAACCTTATAAATAAGCGTGTTTAGTATAAATTAAGCACTTAAATACTTGCATTTAAAATAGGATCCTATACTATAGCGACCTCTTCGAAAGACAAGTTATCTTAACGTGTTATTTGAGGGTTAAGTTTAAGATTTTATAGCTTAAACTACAGGCGCGGGATGGAGCAGCCTGGTAGCTCGTCGGGCTCATAACCCGAAGGTCGTCGGTTCAAATCCGGCTCCCGCAACCAATTCTTTTTATAAGTTTGGTGGCCAAAAGTTGTCATGTAGAGCAACTTAAAACAATTTCTGCAATACAGGCGCGGGATGGAGCAGCCTGGTAGCTCGTCGGGCTCATAACCCGAAGGTCGTCGGTTCAAATCCGGCTCCCGCAACCAATTCTTTTTGTAAGTTTGGTAGCCAAAGTTGTCATGTAGAGCAACTTAAAACAATCTCTGCAATACAGGCGCGGGATGGAGCAGCCTGGTAGCTCGTCGGGCTCATAACCCGAAGGTCGTCGGTTCAAATCCGGCTCCCGCAACCAATTCCTGTATTTTAAATCTAAAACCCCTTATCTTAAATATCGCTTTTTAAAGCGACTTCTCTTCTGATTTTTCTAAATTACGTTTAATGTTACAGAAAACTACCTGAGTGACTATTTAAAATGAAGTGAGTATAGGCAACAATAATCTCATCATTGCCTGATATAAACGTTAAAATTGACGTGCGTACTCTTCAGCTTGTCGCCATACTCTCAGAGTATTTCCCCCTAAGATTTTTTTAATGTGTCCTTGGCTATATCCTCTATCTAATAACCCTTGTACTAGGTTTGGATAGGTAGATACATCTTTTAAGCCAATGGGTAAAGAGTCGCCTACTCCGTCATAATCAGACCCAATGCCAACATGATCAATGCCTATGAGCTTAACAACATGATCAATATGATCAAGCACTTGCTCTAACGTAGCGAATGGGAATGGGTTTTTCGCACGGTATGCCGCCGCAAAGTTGGTGCTTGCAGTGCCCTGTTCTTGCGCCTCTTGACGTGCTTTGTTCCGTCCGTCGTACCAGTTTCTTGAGGTGGCGGTGACAAAACTAGAGCCAAAGTTTATTTGAATAACCCCCCCATTTTTTTTCAGGGCTTTTAGCATTTTATCATCCATATTGCGCTCAAAACCGGGTGTATACTTGCGCAACGAGGAGTGAGAGGCAATAACCGGTACTTTAGATATTTCCATAGTTTGATAAAAAGCGTCATCAGAAATATGTGATACATCAATTAACATACCAATCTTATTCATTTCAACTACGAGTTCTTTGCCAAATGGGCTCAGTCCTTTCCATTTTCTACGTACATCGTACGATGAATCAGATATATGGTTACTTTGTGAATGTGCCAGGGTGATATAACGCACGCCGCGGTCAAAGAAATGTTTGAGGTTACTTAGATCCCCTTCAATTGGCGAACCATTTTCCATTCCCATCGCAATGGACATTTTCTTTTGTCTAAAATGGCTGTGAATGTCTTTTGTTGAATAAGCAATTGCGAACTTATCAGGCGCTCGAAAAGCCAAGGCTTCCATACCATCAATTAATTGGTTTGCGAGTAAATAGCTTTTTCCTTTACCTTCAAATTCTAGGTTTGCGGGAATGTAAATTGACATAAATGGCGCGTTTAAGCCGCCTTTTACAGCTCTTGGGTAATCAAAGTCACCACCGTCTGTCGCTTTAGTTACATCATCCCATTGCATTTTTAAACGATACGGTACGTCAATGTGTGTATCTATCAGAATATTTTGTTGTGCAAGACGGTGAGCAAGTTCAGATGCTTGATAATCTTTAGCTTGTACACCTGAAACTACCAATGCCAAAGCGCAAAGAGAATAGCGTAAGGTCATGATTTTGCCTATATAGTTTAGTTGTCATGACTAGACTATAACTGAAAAACAAAGCGGTAAAAACTTTCTTAGGAGTAATCTTGATTTTTCACGCGTCAAAACGAGTTTCTGGTAGTGATGTATAGCACTCAATATTAAATGTAATGTTTTAGGAACTAGGTAGGTTGATGGTGTAACATGATCTAATAATGTACCTTTTTTGATGATACCATAGGCTTTGCTTTTGCTTAATTAGCTTGGATCTGTATGGTATTTATCGTTGTATTCACATATATATTAGAATTAATAATTAGCTCTAGTATTCTTAAACTCTTAGTTGGTTCACTTGGTATATTTATTTACTTTGTACATGAGCAATATCCATTTAATGCTAAAAATATTAACGCTTATTTAGCTCTACCATTTGTATCTGCTATTGTGTTGGTCACTTATAACATATATGGAGTATTTGATTTTGGTCGTGTAGAAGAAATAAAAGGAACTTTGTATTTCGCATTTATTAATTTATTTATTACATCTATATTGGGAGCGATTGCCTACTACATAAAGACAGTGTTCAGGATGAAAAAGTAGCTGAACTACTGGTAATCTTCACTTTGCATGGCATTAAATTGGGCTTTAGTCACTATATTGACAGATTCATGTAGCTCTGAGAATACAATCAAAGCCTCTCCTGAGATAAGCAGGGCTTTAACGTGTTCCATTTTTTGCTCAGTAGAAAACTCTTGTTCACCATAGTCAGTCCCTTCACGCAATACATAGTGCTCTAGTAGGTTAGTCAGTGTATTAGGGTCGAGCTGTTGATGGGGAATGATCATCGAGATTTGTCCGTAACTTTAAGAGAAGAGAAATAGTGTGGCACGATTTGTTCAAGCCAAAACTGAGGCTTTAAGGGATTTTTTCCGCCAATGAAACCAACATGCCCACCTTGTTCAGAGACCGCCAGTTTAACAGAACCGCTGACTTGACCTTGATCAGGAATAGCCTGTGTAGATAGCATGGGATCATCTTTGGCGTGGATCAGCAGAGTCGGGGTTTGAATCGTTTTTAGATAAGATTGGGCACTGGCCTTTTGATAATAATCTTCCGCGCCTTTAAAACCATGCAGAGGGGCGGTAATGAGGTTATCAAACTGCCATAGGTCATTTAGGTTGTTTAGCGTGTTTTTATCTATTGGTAATACACTTTGAATAGTTGGTAGCTTTCGAGAGAATGACTTTTTCATTCTATCAAGCAAGTATTTTTGGTACAGACCATAGCAGCTTTGTCGGATCACTTGGCAAGAAGATGACAGGTGGTAAGGGGCTGAAATCACCGCTGCGCCAGATAAACCACTATTGTGCTGCTGTTCACCTAAATACTTTGCTAGCACATTTCCGCCTAAGGAAAACCCGACGGCGTAGAGTGGGCTGTCAACATAGCGTTGCTTTAATGTTTGTACTAGGTAAGCCAAGTCACTTGTCTCACCACTGTGATAAGCCCTGGCTAATTTATTGGGCGCGCGTGAGCAGTTTCGAAAGTGCATTAGAACGGTATTAAAACCATGATTACTCAGGGCGTTCAACATACCTTTGGCATAAAAACTATTAATATTACCTTCTAAACCATGCAAAATAATGGCAATAGGTGCTTTGGTTTTTTTCTGTGGTGCCCATGCTAGCTCAAGAAAGTCGCCATCTGGCGTATTCAGTTCTTCAAAGCACACCGGGACTTTATGAAAAGGTCTAAAAAAACGCGGCAGTATCGTTTGCACATGTCTATTGCGCATCCACCATGCACTTTTAAATGAGTAGTCCATAAAACATCTTGCTATCAACGGGCCAACTAGTTTAACAAAAAACACTGTGCCTGTTGAGGATTATATAAGCGAAATCGCAGCTAATAAAAAGCACCCGACTAACTAGGTTAGTAAGGTGCTTTGTGCGTCGTGCTTAATTCTTTAATGTCGGGAACTGACGGTTTATCTATGTACTGAATAACA
Organism: Pseudoalteromonas sp. MSK9-3; assembly: GCF_003590335.1. Lineage (GTDB taxonomy): Bacteria > Pseudomonadota > Gammaproteobacteria > Enterobacterales > Alteromonadaceae > Pseudoalteromonas. The sequence goes on from NZ_MIET01000027.1 coordinate 89,085, forward strand.
ATGCTATTGTTCAGGCACCTCAGCATCGTTTATTTTTTTCATGAAATAATACACATAGAAAAGACACAGGCCGATAACAATCGCTAAAAACCCGAATGATAAAAATAAGACTGGGTCAGTAAAAAAGTCTCTGAAGAATACGCTCATTGCCGTGCCTCCTAATTAGTTGATGTACTCATATTAGTAGAGCAAGGCTGAGCAAATGATGATCAAGATCAAGTTTATTAGGTGCGGTGTAGGACTTAGTTGGACACTTTGATCTCGATCATGTTTTTGGGCCTAAATAGCACCGTTTAAGTGCGTTCAGGTGCTGACTTTCAAGGTACAGGCTGAGGTTATCTGCTGTTAAATTCTCAGTCATAACGGTCTTGTTTAATGCGTCGACTAATAGCGATTGTTGAAACTTTTCAAGAGCTAACTCACTATTGAGTAATTGGGCCCGAACATCGTGATAATGGGGGTGCTGTTGGTAGGTTGATTTCAAGGTACGGCGTAATAAACGATGCTGCATTAAAAATTGCGCATCGATATCACCACAAAGACTTTCCAGCGCATGACACTGAGCGGCTGAAAGCTGTATTTGAAGTGTATCCAAATACAGTAACAGCAAGCATAAATTTACATTTTTATTGTGTTTGTCTTGCAATGACAACAGCTGAGGTTGCATATCTTTCATTGCATAGACTTCACAAGAAAACAGCCAGAAATGTGCTGCTGAAAGCACCTTCATGCATCAACGCCTTCTTCAAATGCGCGCTCTTTTTCTTCTAGCTCCTCTAGTGACAACAGTAGGTCTTCTTCAATTTGATTGAGCTTTGGGGTAACGTCGGCTTGTTGGCTAAGCAGTGTCGTCAATTTGGCTTTATTATCGTCATGATAAAGATCGTTGTCAGCCAGCTGTAGTTCAATTGCGGATAGTTCATCCGTATATTTATCCAGTGATTTTTCTAATTTTTCTATTTGCTTTTTAAGCGGTTGGACTGACTTTCTGAATTCGGCTTCTAGGCGTTTTTGTTCTTTACGGTTACTGCTCGAATGACTCTTTGACTCAACTTCTGGCTTTTTAGCAGCCTCTTTGTTGGCGTTAAGTAACCATTGATAATACTCATCCAAATCGTAGCCAAATTGTGTAACAGTACCGTTATCGACTAAATAGTATTCATCAGCGGTATTTTTTAGCATATGGCGATCGTGCGATACCGTCACCATCGCGCCTTCAAACCCTTGGAGTGCCATAACGAGTGCGTGGCGCATTTCGAGGTCTAGGTGGTTGGTTGGTTCATCAAGTAGCAGTAAGTTAGGCTTTTGGTAAACGAGCATAGCGAGTACTAAACGTGCTTTTTCACCCCCAGAGAAAGGGGCTACTGGCTCTAGGGCTTTATCGCCAATAAATGCAAATCCCCCTAAAAAATCTCTTAATGATTGTTCGCTGGCTTTAGGGTCTAAGCGCTGTAAATGTGTGATGGCATTTGCTTGTAAGTCTAACGACTCTAACTGGTGTTGAGCGAAATAACCGACATTTAACCCTTGATGCTGAAATACTTCACCCGCTTGTGGTGTTAATTCGCCAGCTAATAGCTTAATAAGCGTTGATTTACCCGCGCCATTACGACCCAGTAAAGCGATGCGACTACCCGGCACAAGGTTTAATTTGATTTTATGTAAGATGGTGACATCGCCATATCCTGCCACCGCGTTATCTAATGTCATTAAGGGATTAGGCAGTGCGCTGGGCTGTGCAAATTCAAAGTTAAATGGTGAGTCAGCATGGGCGGGCGCCAGTTTTTCCATACGTTCTAGTGCTTTTACGCGACTTTGGGCTTGCTTAGCTTTACTTGCTTTGGCCTTAAATCGTGTAATGAATTGTTCTAAATGGGCAATATGTTCTTGCTGCTTTTCAAACATGGCTTGGTGCTGTGCCATTCGTTCTGCTTTTTGACGCTCAAACTGAGAGTAGTGACCTTTATATACATTGATGAGGTTTTGATCTATGTGCCAGATTTGGTCGATCACCGCGTCTAAAAACTCTCTGTCGTGCGAAATGAGTACCAGCGTGCCAGTGTAAGCGCGTAAAAAACGCTCAAGCCAATACACTGCGTCTAAGTCTAAGTGGTTGGTGGGCTCATCAAGAAGCAGCAAATCAGCATCGCGAATAAGTGCTTGTGCTAAATTTAAACGCATTCGCCAGCCACCAGAAAAAGCACTCACAGGGTTGTCGATTTGTTCGTTGCTAAACCCCAAACCATGAAGTAGCTCGCCTGCTTTAGATTCAATACTATAGCCTTCAATTAGCTCTAGTTTTTGATGCACTTTGGCTTGCGCTGCACCATCGCCATTGACTTCAGCCTCTTTCAGCGCCATACGGCACTGGTAATACTCGGTATGACCTTGTAATACATATTCAAGGGCGCTTATCTCTAATGCGGGGGTTTCTTGTTTAACTGAGGCAATAGACCAGTCTTTAGGAAATTGAAAATCACCAGAGTCTAATTGCAATTCACCTTTTAGCAGCGCGAAAAGAGACGATTTACCACACCCATTTGCGCCAACTAGGCCGACTTTATGTTCGGGAAATAAAGTAGCGTTGGCATTTTTTAACAGTGTTTTACCACCACGAAGTAATTCAATATCAGACAGCTGGATCATAATTTCAATTCTAAAGACGCATTGTGGCTATCATAACATGATCTGCTTTATCCTTTTCAAGCGTATCATGCTTAGTCGCTTTAGGATAAAATAGCTGGGTTGTAGTATAACCCAGTATTAGGGGAGCAGAGTGAGACAAAAGAAACGCTTTATTGCCGGCGCATCTTGCCCAGAATGTAAAAAGATGGATGTGATGATGCTGTTTAAAGAGCATGACGTAGAAAAAGTAGAGTGCGTTGAGTGTGGTCACGTTATGACACAACCAAAAGAAGCGGTACAAGCTTCTACTCGGCAGTTTGAACAAGTGATTGGTGTATTTAAGCCAGAATAAACTCTGGCCTAAATGTATCAATAATGGGGCGGTGGTGGCTCTTGATGCTGCGGTATAAGACCTGAATCTTGACTTTCTTTCATTTTCTCGCCGATCAATTCAATTTGGCGTTGCATTTTTGCCAAGTGTCTTTGGTGCGTGCGCAGTTCATCATTTAAGGTTTCTATCGTATCGTCTTGAAAAGATACTTTAGCCTCAAGTTCCATCACTCTGTTTTCTAAATCGGTCATTAATGGCTCGCTTGCTTAAATCGCTCTAGTAATCCGCTGGAGCTTTCGGTGAGCAGTGCGTTTTCTTGCTCTAAAAATGCGACGTCAAATACGACCGCAGATTTTGGTCTGCTGCCAGCTCTGGGTTCAACCAGCCAAGAATCTAGCTTTTTACCGTTACTTACTTGCCACAAGTCAAGCTGGCGACTGGGAGAGCCGGTTAACAGCAAATTGCTTTTTTCGCTAAAGCGCACTGCACTGAATATTTTCTGTCGCGCAATATACTGCAATTGTGAAACAAGATCACCTGAAGTCAATTGCCAAATACTGGCTTTTTTTAAACTGTCGGCTGTGAAAGCGTATTGCCCACTGGCATCCAGCGCGACTTTAGTCACTCTACTGGGGTGGTTGAAGCGGTGAATGACCTGGCCTGTTCGTGTATCCCAAAAGTAGGCGCTGTAATCATTGGCACCTGTGAGGGCAAAGTGGCCATTAGGGGATAACGCAATACTATTAATTTTTTCTTGATGACCAAGGAACTCTATACGCCTACCACTGACTAAGTCTAAGTGAACAACTACGTTGTCACTGCGACCATATAAGACGTACCGGCCTTGATTGCTAATTGCAATATCACGAATGGTCCCTTGTTTTATTTGAAAGAACCCTTGGTTTTGGCCGCTTTGTATATTCCAAATAGCAAAGGTGTTGTTTTCAGCAGTAACAGCAAAGCTATTGTCATAGGCAATGGCGAGCGAATGGACTAAGTTGTTGTGTATTTGGGATTGGTGCCACTGATATTTTAAACCATGCTCTTGATTATCCCATAGACTAACACCATGTTCTACAGACGAAACTAGGCTATAACGACCGTCATGAGACAAAGCGGCTGCAAAAGCGCCTCGTGCAGCATGCTCAATGGTCAAATCGGATTGATTTGGTGCATCAGAGCAGCCTAGTAAAGTCATAAGTGACAGTAAAGCACTGGCATGAAAAACATTGGGCATAATATCGGTATTTTCCCTTAACGTCATGTTACTCAAAGGGTAGACTATGTGCTATCTGCCCATTTTAAAGTGATGCATTCTTTGATACTAGCGTATCAACCCGCTAAAGTCGCGTTTACTATACGCTGTTTAGCGTTTGCGTTTGGCATCGACTGCGATGAATGATAATGTGGCTACAATAGATTTAACCATTAATATAATATTAACAGACTGCTGTAAGGTAAGTCAGATTAAGAGAGACTAAATAGAATGAAACAGACGATTAAATTGTCTTTAGTTGCTGCGTCAATTTTAGCATTGACTGCATGTAATCAAAAAGCTGAAGAGAAGCCGGTAGAAGTGAAGCTTGAAACAGAACTACAACAACAAGCTTATGGTATTGGCGCTTCAGTAGGTAATTTCCTACAAAAAGATTTAGCTGACAAAAAAGGCTTTGGTGTAGAACTTGATCAAGCGTTATTAATGCGTGGTTTCCAAGATGCGTTAGCGGGTGAAGCGAAACTTGACGAAGAAAAAATTCGTGAAGTATTAACTGCACTTGATACATCAGTACGTGAGCTGCAAGCTGAAAAAACAAAAGCTGATGCTGAAAAGAACAAAGCTGAAGGTGAAAAATTCTTAGCTGACAACGCTCAAAAAGAAGGTGTTACGGTTACTGAATCTGGCCTACAGTATGAAGTGCTAAGCACTGCTGATGGTAAAAAACCATTAGTTACTGATGTGGTTAAAGTACATTATAAAGGTACTTTGATTGATGGTACTGAGTTTGATAGCTCTTATTCTCGTAACGAGCCAACTACGTTCCCATTGAACCGTGTTATCTCTGGTTGGACTGAAGGTTTACAGTTAATGCCAGTAGGGTCTAAATTCAAGTTCACTATTCCTTCAAACCTAGGCTACGGTGAACGTGACCTTGGTAAGATCCCAGCTAATTCAACGTTGGTTTTTGAAGTAGAATTACTTGAAATTCAAGACGAAAAAGCAGAAGCGGCTGCAGAATAATTGCCAAGCAATGATTCATAATAAAAAAGGGCCATCGGGCCCTTTTTTATTAGATGTATTTCAACATCCCGCAATGTAGAACGAGTTAACGACTATAGTTTGCATAGAGGTTGTCAATCAACTCATCTTCGAGCTCAAAACGAAGCTCTAAAGTTTCACCTAACTGAGATAAGTCATTATCAAACTCAACCAGAGCATTGTCTTGATTGGCCTCTGCATACTTGTCATTAAAGTCTAAAGCAATGTCAGTCGTTGAGGCAATTTTAGGATATAAGGCTTGAGCAAGCTGTGCGCTTTGGGTGCCCTTTTCTTTGCAGGCTTCAACAATGTTGTCATAAATTTCAAAATGGCCAGCAGATAGATAGTCCATTAATATTTGGCAAAATGATTGGATCTGCATCTGATCTGGCAGTGCTTGTTCACTCTTTTCATAAGGTGAAAAGCCAGCAATTTTACAATATAGTAATAACAGTTCCTGACGTTCAGCCAACCATGCATCAATAACACTATGGCTACCTCCCCACTTTTGTTGGGCTTGTTCTAATCTAGAAAGCATAGTGGACTCCTTTAGCGGGTTGTTTTCCTCTATGAAAATGAAATCTGCCTCAAAGGTCAACCTATTTTTCTTTTATTTATCAATTAATAATGTAAGCCTTTGTTTTATATATCGTTGTTGTTTTGGGGAATTTAATATTAAGAGGCAATAAAAAGTATTCGAATTGATAGTCAATATTCTAAATAGCTCGTTGATAATAATTGCTATTTTTATTATAAAAAGTGTTTGTTGTGATTTGGGTAATTAAATCATTTAATGATAAAGTTTATATTTTGTAGCGTTTTTGTGTTTTTTATGTACGGCGTTCGCTTTGGGGTTAGTTTGTTTGTGTTTTGCAGTGTTGGGTGTTTAATCTAGATCATATTCCGTCATTTTGATGTGGGCTTTTGATAGAGCGTTTGCTTTGATAGTGATACAATCTGCACAATTTTTAAAGCATTGGAATTGAGAGAGTCGCTATGAGCGAATTGAAAAATGATCGTTATTTACGTGCGTTGATGAAACAACCTGTTGATGTCACTCCAGTATGGATGATGCGTCAAGCAGGCCGATATTTGCCAGAATATCGTGCTACTCGCGCTCAAGCTGGTGACTTCATGAGCTTGTGTAAAAATGCTGAGTTAGCGTGTGAAGTAACATTGCAACCGTTACGTCGTTATCCACTGGACGCGGCTATTTTATTCAGCGACATTTTGACGATTCCAGATGCGATGGGCTTAGGCTTATACTTTGAAACAGGCGAAGGCCCTAAATTTGAACGCCCCATCAGTTCTCTTGCTGATGTGAAGAAAATCCCTAAGCTAGATCCAACCGATGAGTTGGGATACGTTATGAATGCGGTAAGTACCATTCGTCGTGAACTTAAAGGTGAAGTGCCTTTAATTGGGTTTTCTGGTTCACCTTGGACATTAGCTACTTATATGATTGAAGGTGGCAGCAGCAAGACCTTTGGTAAAATCAAGAAAATGGCCTTTGCAGAGCCAAAAACACTGCACTTACTATTAGATAAGTTAGCGGATTCAGTCATTGATTATTTGAATGCGCAAGTTAAAGCTGGTGCACAATCATTGATGATATTTGATTCATGGGGTGGCGTGTTAAGCCCGCGTGATTACAAAGAGTTTTCTTTGCAATATATGCATAAAATTGTTGATGGTCTTATCCGTGAAAATGATGGTCGCAAAGTACCAGTAACGTTATTCACTAAAAATGGTGGCCAGTGGATTGAAGCAATTGCAGCGACAGGGTGTGATGCTGTTGGGCTTGACTGGACTATTGACATTGGTGATGCGAAACGTCGTGTAGGCGATAAAGTTGCATTACAAGGTAACATGGACCCTTCAATGTTACATGGCACGCCAGAGCGTATACGCGAAGAAGTACAGCACATTTTAGCTGGATTTGGCGAGGGGAATGGTCATGTATTTAACTTAGGCCATGGAATTACACCTGAAGTTGACCCAGAAAATGCGGGCGTATTTATCAATGCAGTACATGAGTTCAGCGCGCAATACCACAAGTAACGTTATTTACTGAGTGAATAAAAAAACCCAAGTCAAGGCTTGGGTTTTTTTATTCATATAATTCTATTTATTTTTCAAAAGCACGCTTCATAAAGTTTGGTGTAGCTAGTGCGCCTTTGTGAATGCCGACGTTGTAATAGTCAGTATGAAACTTGGCATTGTCAGCATCTTGCTCTCTAAATCCAGAGAAAGCTTCGCCTTTTCGTGCCATGGTAGATGACCATAAACCACTAGGGTAAATCGGTTGAGGGAACGGTAAGGTTTGTAAGTCGCTAAACCCAACATCACGCATCGCATCGCGCATTTCAATGAGCAAAGGCATATGCATCAGCGGTGATTCACTTTGTTGGATCATGATCCCACCTGTGCGTAGTGCGTTTAGGCAACTGGTATAAAACGCATGGTTAAATAGACCTTCACCAGGACCAACCGGATCAGTGCCATCAACAATGATTACATCGATTGAGTCAGCTGTTGCTTCGCGCATAAATTTAATGCCATCGTCAAACATCACGGTAGCGCGTGAGTCGTTATTAGACTCGCATAGCTCAGGGAAGTATTTTAGGGACATATTGGTGACGACTTCGTCGATGTCTATTTGGGTCACTGATTCTACGTCAGGGTGCTTTAATACCTCACGTAGTGTGCCACAGTCACCACCACCGATGATCACCACATTTTTTGGTGCTGGGTGAGAAAACAAAGCGGGATGACTCATCATTTCATGATAAAAGAAGTTTTCTCGGCTGCTCACCATAGTACAACCATCAATTATCATTAAATTACCAAAATCGGTTGTTTCATACATTTCGACTTTTTGAAATGGAGATTGGATCTCATCGAGCTTTTTATTGATGCGCAGAGAAAAAGCGCTGCCATCACGGTCACTTACTTCAGTGAACCAGCGGTTAGCTTCTAGATTTGCCATATTTATTTCACACTTAATATTCTATTTCGGGTAATTTTGCCAGTGAGCACGTGTTTGCTCAATCTATTTTAACTTATCTTTAAAAATAGTGGTGAAGAGCGGGATAGTAAATAAACGTCCGGCAATAAAATTAAAATGCATGGATAGGGAGTACCCAAGCATAAGTTATCACTCACAGTAACGATCTTGATGTGTTAATACCTTTTACTTAGGTTTTTGACGAGCAGAAAGTAATCTAATAGAAGACAATATTTGCAGTAAAGCCGATGAATTGTGGTCGCTAATAATCTAAACGCGTATTAAAATACGCGTTTAGATAAAAGTCATTTGAGGTTGCCATGAAGTGGGGCTTAGAAACAGCACGAGATATCTACAATGTTGCACATTGGAGTGATGGGTATTTTGATATCAATGAACAAGGTGAGTTGGTCGCATTCCCGGATGGTAAAAGAGAAACGCCGGCAATCTCATTTACAGACTTAGTTGAGCAGTTCAAAGCGCAAGGACTAACGTTACCTGTATTGGTGCGATTCACCGATATTTTGCAGCATCGTGTTGATACCATGACAAATGCTTTCTCACTTGCCTGTGAGCAAAAGGCATATCAAGGTGAATATACCTGTGTGTATCCAATTAAAGTGAATCAACAGCGCTCCGTTGTGAGTAAGTTATTGGCCCACCCGAGTGGCTTAGTTGGGCTTGAAGCGGGTTCTAAACCTGAACTAATGGCTATTTTAGGTATCGCGACGAGCCCTATTACCATTGTATGTAATGGATACAAAGACAGCGAGTTTCTGCGGTTAGCCTGTATTGCACAGGCGATGGGTCATAAAGTGAATATCGTCGTTGAAAAGCTCTCAGAGCTGACTTCGTTAATCAAAGAAATTGATGATTTGGGTATTGAACCATCGATTGGCATTCGCATTCGCTTAAACTCAGTCGGCAAAGGCAAGTGGCAAAATACCGGTGGCGAAAAAGGTAAGTTCGGCTTAACTGCGGGTCAGGTTTTAGAAGCAGTTGAAACATTAAAGCAGCATAACAAACTGCACCTGATGAACTTAGTGCACTTTCATATAGGATCGCAAATTGCCAATATCCGAGATATTCAACGTGCTTTGATAGAGTGCGCCCGCCACTTTGCTGAATTAACACGTTTAGGTGTCCCGCTAAAAACCGTCGATGTAGGCGGTGGGCTCGGTGTTGATTATGAGGGTTCAGGCTCTCGTAGTGCGTGCTCAATGAATTATACGGTTGAAGAGTATGCTCGCAATGTTGTGAGTGCCTTTGCAGATGTATGTGAGCAGCATAATCTGGCACACCCGGCCATTATTACTGAGTCGGGCCGTGCATTAACAGCGCACCACGCGGTGTTAGTGACAGATGTTATCGATATCGAACAAGCGCCTAAACAAACATGTGGTACTGCGCCAAGCAAAACAGACCATGTTATTTTACATCAGTTATGGCAAGTATTGCATGGTATTACACCGCGTTTAGCGCTTGAGGCTTATCATGATGCCATGCACTTATTCAGTGAGGCTCATGGGCAGTATGTGCATGGGCTAGTGAGTATGACGCAATGGGCACAAATTGAGTTAATGTACTTTACGATTTTGCACCAAGTCCGTGAAACGTTAAACGATAATGCGCGTTCACACCGAGAAGTGTTAGATGATTTAAACGAAAAATTGGCCGATAAATTGTTTGTGAATTTTTCTTTATTTCAATCTTTACCTGATGTGTGGGGGATCCAGCAGCTATTTCCTGTGATGCCTATTGAATCGTTAGATCAGCCGCTAACACAACGTGCCATTATCCAAGATATTACGTGTGATTCAGATGGACAAATTCGGGAATATGTTGAAGGCTCAGGTATTGAATCAAGTTTACCGATACCGCCGTATAAATTTGGTCAACAGTACCATTTAGCCATGTTTATGGTAGGCGCATACCAAGAGATTTTAGGGGATTTGCATAACCTATTTGGTGATACAGACTCGGTGCATGTCGAGATGACGGAGCAAGGTTATACGTTAACGAATGCCATAAAAGGAGACAGCGTCGCTGATGTGCTCAAAGTGGTGCACTATGACCATGAAAAACTCTCGGAGAATTTCTCTGAGCAAGTGAGCCAATTAGATACTACTCAGCAAATAAAAGAACAATATTTGGCTGAATTAAATGCAGGACTTGCCGGGTATACTTACTTTGAGGACTGAGGTTTTTAGGTTCTGTGGTTTTTCATAATGCAAAAACAAGGTATTATTCTCTGTCATGAATTAGGCGCATATGTATAGCAAGGTGTGCGCCTTTTGAATTAGGTTGTAAAGGAAACATTGAATGTCGTTGTTACGTCGCATTTTCAGTTTACTCTTGTATGCACTGAATACTCTCGTTTGGTTTATTCCCATTTTTCTCTTTGGGCTATTAAAGTTAATTCCTATTCCAGCATGGCAAAAGGTATGCAGTATAGTGGCGAAAGAGTGTGCCAGCTTATGGGTAGCAGGCAATAGCTTAAATCAAAATCTAATCGCCCCATTTAAGTTAACTGTGACAGGGCTAGAAGATGTTAAGCAAAAAGATTGGTATTTGGTGATTGCAAATCATCAAAGCTGGGTTGATATTGTAATTATGCAGCGTGTATTACACAGGAAAATCCCGTTTTTAAATTTCTTTTTGAAGAAAGAGTTATTGTATGTGCCTGTATTGGGTTTAGCTTGGTGGGCATTAGATTTTCCGTTCATGACACGGACCAGTAAAAGTCAGTTGCGTAAAAACCCCAAACTGAAAGGTAAAGACATAGAAACGACACGTAAGGCCTGTGAAAAGTTTAAAACCATGCCTGTGAGTATTGTAAATTTTGTTGAGGGCACCCGATTTACACCTGATAAGCACCAACGACAAAAAAGCCCGTTTGATAATTTGTTAAAGCCCAAAGCGGGTGGTATTGCTTTTGTGATGCAAGCGATGGGGGAGCAAATCAACAGAGTCGTAAACGTAACCATTCATTACCCTGAAGGGATCCCGAACTTTATTGATTTTGTTAGTGGTAAAGTGAACCAAGTAGATGTACATATTGAGGTGATGCCAGTGAGTGAAGAACTTATTGGTGATTATAGTAACGATAATGAGTTTAGAGTGCGGTTCCAGTCAGAGCTGAACCGTTTATGGAGTGACAAAGATGATCAGCTGCGAGCACTCCAAAAGCAGCAATAGTTCACTGATATTATAACCCAAGTAGGTACTGGGGTTGACGTGTCAGTTGAGTTTTCACATGGACGTGATGAACAACACAAAGTCGTAAATAAGGAGTAAGGCAATTATGGGTATCGCTCACATAACAGATTTATTAGCGCCTTGGTTTGACGGGCTACCAAAAGAGACACTGTTAAGTGCTATATCAGCGAACAGTATTGGATTTATGGCCGTTGTAATCGTGTATTTATTCACGCGTAGGCTGGTCTTTCCAACAATTCAAAATACGTTAACGAAGTTCTCCCCATCACGATTAGGCATGCTTAGTGAGCATCTTAATAAGTTTACAGGCCGGTTAGCCGCGATGCTCAGCTGCGTTGCTTTTCTTGCATTTTATCCCAGAGTGTTGGTCGCGCCTGAGTGGGTATTGATCAGCTTAAGGTCGGTGGGTCAAATCGTTCTGATTGTAATATCTGGCTTTTTGGTGAGCAGTTTAGTGAATTTGGCCCATGGTATTTATAGCCAGTTAAGATTTGCCAAAGATGTGCCAATACAAGGGATTGTGCAAGTTACCAAGCTCATGACTTTTATTATTTGCAGCATCTTAATTATTAGTTTGCTCCTCGATAAATCACCGACCTATATTTTGTCGGGTTTTGGTGCCATAGCGGCAGTGACCTTGTTGGTGTTTAAAGACACGATTTTAGGATTAGTTGCTTCAATACAAATTGCGGCCAATCGACTCGTTACCATTGGTGATTGGATCCAAGTTGATGCGTTTGGCGCAGATGGTGAGGTGATAGATTTAGGGCTAAACACGGTGCGAGTTCGTAATTGGGACAATACGGTTACAACGATCCCAACTTATATGCTGATCACCGATTCATTTAAGAATTGGCGAGCAATGCAAGAGTCTGCAGGAAGGCGCATCAAGCGGGCCTTGTTAATTGATATGCATAGCATCATAACCTTGACTGAGACCCAAGTCGCACAATTACAAAGCACCTTCCCTGAAATTGCGAATATGGGGGAGTTACCCGAACCTTTGACCAATATAGGGTTGTATCGTCGTTACGGTGAGGCGTATTTACGCAAGCATAAAGACATTAGTCAAGATTGCGTTTTAATGGTGCGAGAGCTCGCCCCACAACACCATGGCTTACCGATTGAGTTTTACTGCTTTAGCGTAAATAAACAGTGGGTTTTTTATGAGCATTTACAGGCTGACATAATGGATCATATGTTGGCAGTGATGTCGGAATTTGAGTTGCGCCCGTACCAAAGTGTATCGGGGCAACTGCAAATAAATACCCTACAAGATGAAGCCCAAAGCCGCAAAGGCAATGAGCATGGTCCAGATGGGCGGCTTAAATAGTTTCATGCAAGAAAAGCCAATGAGTACGATGGCAATATGCCAAAGCTCTGAGACCGCAGATAACCAAATAGGTTGATAAAATGCTGCGGCAAGTAAACCAACAACTGCCGCATTGATGGCGGCAGTAATACTGGCAAATTTAGGTAAATTACTTAATGCGTACCAACTATTTTGACATGTATACATGAGTAATAACCCGGGTAGAAAGACCGCCAGCGTCGCAACAATAGCGCCTAAGATGACATTATCAGGGTGAGCAATTGCCCCTAGATAAGTGGCAATAGTAAACATTGGACCTGGCACAGCTTGTGCAGCAGCATAGGCTGTGAGAAAGTTCTCTTGAGAAACATGTTCAACACTGTTCTGCAATAGCGGTAGTACCACATGGCCCCCGCCAAATACCAATGCGCCTGCTTGATAAAATTGAGCAAAAATGGCACTGGGCAAACTCAGTAAAGATAAAGCAAACAACACGATAAATATGACCAAAGTCGGCCATTGCCATTGAGCTGTGGTGTTTTTTGATGTGCTGGGTACATGTGAGAAACGATAAATAGCGCCTGCGAAAGCGGCTATTACAAGCAACCAAATCTGACTAAATACACTGGGTGAGATCAGCATAAATAAGGTGCTTGCGAAAGTCACAACTTTCAGTGCTGTTGTTTTACAAAAGCTTTTAGCCATCGTTAAAATGGCATCGGCGACAATGACCACTGCAAATAGTTTTAAGCCATGGATCACGGCACTCAAAGTGCCTTGTAATTCGGACGCGGTCAATGCCAATACGAACATGATTAAGAATGAGGGAAGCGTAAAGCCAATAAATGCCGCCATGCCGCCTAATAAGCCTGCCCTTTCAACTCCAATAGCAAAGCCGACTTGGCTCGAGCCAGGCCCTGGCAGTATTTGTGACAAACTGATCATAGAACTGTATCGTTCGTTTGAAAGCCAGTTTAAATTATCAACAAAGTGCTTTTTGAAAAAGCCAAGATGTGCGGCTGGACCACCAAAACTGGTGCAACCTAATAAAAAAAACTGATAGAAAATACTCAATACCATGGGTCACCTTATGTTATGGTTAGCACGCCAGCGTTACATATAATTATGACATTTTTGTGACTGTGCGATAAGGCGCATTTTCGCGGTACAAAACAGAGGGTCATTGAATAGACAATGCTTGGGCACTACACTTAAATAAACGTAATGGGTTGCTACCAAACAGCAGAGGTAAGATGATTTGAAATGCTCTATTGTCAGTTTATGGCTAATGGTATTGTTACTGGTAAATACCGCCTATGCTGATCATGATAAAGTATATGTCGCTATTGACCATGCACCGCCATACAGTGTTATAACTGATGAGGGGGATGTATCCGGCCTTATTATTGATATTTTAACGCAGTTGCAGCCGTATACAAAAAAGGGTTACAAAATAGAGCCTGTGCCTTGTCCTTTCTCACGCTGTATGCGTATGTTGATCCAAGGTGAAGTTGATGTGTTAGGTGGCCTTATTCGTACGCCTGAACGTGAAAGAATGATGCAGTTTGTTTCACCTCCTTACATGGCGTTGCCGTCTTCTTTCGTTTTTTATGCCAAACAAAGCAGTGACATTGAAGTTAATGCGTATGCTGACCTTAAAAATAAACGCATAGCTGTGATGCGCGGCGGGGTGTATTTCACTCAATTCAATGAAGACCGCAGTTTAAACAAAGTTGCAGTTCCTTCTGAGCGCGTGGCTGTTGATTTGCTATTAAAGGGCAGAGTTGACTTAGTCATTGCCGTTGAAGACACCGCTGAAGTTGCGATGAGTGTATTAGATCAACCCGCGTCGAAATTAAAAAAAGTCGCTTATCGTTATACCAATACCATATATGGTCACATGGCGTTTAGTAAAGCGTTTGCCAAAAGCGCCCTTGCTATACAGCTAAATCAAGGCATGATAGATATGGCAAAAGTAGGCACTTTAGATAGAGTTATCGCGCCTTATCACTTGCCCAAAATTCCAAAAGTGCTGCTGCCTCACTCACCTTAGTAAAGTGCTATTCAGTTGGTGTGTATATTGTGCTTAAAAACACAGTGAATAGAGTACATCGCAATGACACATATAACCCTTATTTGAGAAGAGTGTAAGTTGCTATGAAAAGTAGGGCGAGGTGCATTGCACCTCGCGAATACGTTTATGGTTGGTAGGTGTAAGCCAAGCGCAATGCTAGCGTTTTAATTTCATCCAGAGCTTCTCCATGCATATCTACGTTAATATCGCCATTACTGAGCAAGATGATGCCATTTTGTGTACGAGTATCACCGATTAAATAAGTGAGTACACCAGGATCTGCCCCATTGTGATGAATGATGTCACCATCTAGCTGCCAAAAGTACCCTATGTCTCGACTGCGTGTTGGTGTTTCAGTTTGTGAGGACAGCATTTGGTTGACCATATTGCGCGAAAAGACTTGTTTGCCGTCTACTTTACCTTTATTCATCGCCGCCTTGAGAAAGTATGTCAGATCATTGGCGGTGGATATCACTGAGCCATCGGCATAGGTAATACTGCGGTAATTAGGGTATACAGCAGGTTGCATCGTAATTGGATCTAAATAGAGGCGTTTGGCAACATCCGAACTGGGTGTATCTAGACCCCAATAGGTATTGTGCATATTTAACGGAGTGAAGACATAACGTTGTGACAGTTCGGTAAACGGGGTATCTAATTTTTTCGCGAGTGCATAAGCGGCTAAATCAGTCGCAATATTTGAGTATATGTGTACCTCACCGACAGAATAGTCGTATTGCTGGCTATAATTTTGTGGGGTATTAAAAGTTCCCTTGTCGCTTAGATATTGACGGAAAAATTCAGGTAAATCGGCATCAACTTGTGATGGACACAGATCTTCTTCTGTCATTAAATTATATAAACTCACTTGGCTGTCTAGCACATAGTAAGTACAGTTAAAAATAGACGGGTTATCTATGATGCTACTGGTGTGGGTAATAAGGTGACGAAAAGAGATTTCGTTGGCTTGGTTATTAGGCACATACAATGGGAAGGGAAGTAACGGGGTAATTTTTTCATCTAATGAAATATGCTTTTTGTCTACAGCTTGGGCAAGGGTTGCGCCGACTAATACTTTACTCACTGAAGCCAAAAAGAAAGGAGTATCTGCAGACACTGCTGTGTTATTAAGATCTTGTACCCCAAACCCAGCAGAAAATACCGTAGCGCCTTCATGTATTATGGCAGCTGATAGCCCTGGTAAGTGGTACTTAGCCATAATCTCATTCACTTGTGCTGTAAATTCATGCGGCTTAAGTGGAAGATAACTCTGCTTACCTAAGTGGTTGAGTACATAATCGTAACTGGCAAAGCGGTGTGAATCCATTTCGTAGGTGTTGAATGCAGACACATTGATATGGGGTGATATGCCAACTCGCTCAAAATTCTCCCCTTGCGCATTACGATACACTTCGTTCGATAAGCCCATCTCCCATCCGTTTGGTAACGTAAAAGAAAGGACATCTGAAAACTCGCCAGATGTTTCTTCACCAACTTGTGTTACATGAGAAAATTGGCGCATTGCCATGGTAAAGATTTCAGCTGCACTGGTTGTAATTTGGCTGGTAAGTAAGTAAACCGGTTTGTTGTATGGTGCACTATGTTGCTTTATTAGTGCTCGTACGGGGGTACCTAAGCCGCTCTCATTGATGGCTTGTTTGTTAAAAGCTAAAATATCTTGCGTGGCAAACCGACCTGCAATGGCTAAGGCTAGATTATCACTTCCCCCTGTATTTATACGAATATCTACAATCAATGCATCTGTCTCAGCAAGGTCTTGTATGATCATATCTAATTGGCTTTGCAAAGCCTGCAACTGGTCGGCGTTACTTGCATCCTCAAGCGCATCAAAATCAGCCATATTATTAATTGTCAAAATGCCGATATTATCGGTAGTTTTCCCCCAAATAAATGTTTTCGTGTCTTTCGTTTCGGGTAATGCGCGCAAACTAGCGGGTGTAATATAAGTGCTAGTAATACTTTGGTGGCTGGCAATAAGGCTGCTGATCACATCGGACTCATCAAGTTCTTGACCTGTTCTCAGCGAGGCGCGAGCGAGCCCCTGAATTGCATCTAATAAGGGAGACGGTTTTGCGCCTGAAAACTCATATTGTTCCGCACTGAGAAAGACATGACCATCTTGCAAAGGTTCAACCATTGTCGACATGATAGTGAAGAGTGCCTCATCGTCCATCGCATCAGTGATTAATGGCTTAAACTGATCATACTGTGCTTGCCAGTCGACTTCTCTGAGTTCAAAAAATGCGTAATAGTCGTTAAACGTATGCCAAAAATGATCGAACGTTTGCGTTGCTGAAACTTGGCCCGTTGTGTTTATAGGAGATTTACACGAAGTAGGCAGGGTCGAGGTTTTAGTAAATGGATTACTACTCAGTTCACCTTGGTAAGTGACATTAAGCATGTTGTTACTGGTACGAGAGAGGGCTGATATTTCAGGAGGCAGCCCATTATTGCGTTGTAAAGTATGTGTTTTGATACAACTATGTTGGTTATATTCATATCGTAAAATAGTCTCCTTAGAAATATCGAGTATTTCACCGTATGCAGTTTTTTGCCATACACCAATGAATGAGTTATCAAATTCTGGCTTTTTATCGCTGTTACAGCCTATGAGCATGAATGGTGCAGAGATAAGTATCCCAATTACTTTGTACTTTTTTAACATCGTATGTTCCCTCTCGTACTGGTTATGTTAAGGGAATTTTAGCTGGACTTGGGTGGCAAAAGATGTGTGTAAATATTGAACAATTGTTATGAAGGGTAAGCGTGTGCCTACACTTTTATACAATGAGGAGATACGATTAAAAGCAACACGTACCTCCAAAAGCAGGAGTAATATGGATTACGATAAAGTTGCGTAAACATCGTCAAATTTACAGGTGATCACGCTAATATCTTGATAACCAATACGCGTTAGTTGCTCTGCTGCAAATATGGCGCGACCACCTGCTGCACAGTGCAAGTATATGGGCCGCTCGGCGTCCTTTTCTATGTCAGGTAATTTAAACTCTAGTAAGCCCCTTGGAATATTAAGGGTATTAGAAATCGATTTCTGTTGATGTTCACTGGGTTCTCTTACGTCAATCAGCAGGCCGTGATTATTAAGTAGCTCAGTTTTAGCTTGTGCCGCAGTAATACAGCGCTGGTTAGGTCGCACGGTTTTTAATACGTCTTGTATGCTGGTTAGCATTATGGCACTCCTAGTTTAGGTTACTCATAAAGTATATAGTCAAAGTGAAGCTTGTGTAAAAAGACATAGACCTATTGCAATAAGAGGCGTTCGCTGAACGTGTTAGTGATTTCACGGCCAGCGAGATTAGCGCGTTACAAAATGGTTGCGATCTCTTCGAAGGGTTTTTTGACTAATGCATGCTCTGGCACACTCGCATTCTCACTGGGGTAACCGGCGATTAAGAGCATATAAGGGCGTTCATTATCACGATCACGGCCACAAATATCGGTAAGAAAGCTCATTGGCTTCGGTGTATGTGTTAAGGTTGCGAGGCCTGCATTATGTAATGCTTGAATTAAAAATCCAGTCGCGAGTCCAACTGATTCATGAACATAGTAATTGGTATTTTTATCTTCGCTTTGGATCCCGCCTTTTTTCTGGCTGAATACAGCAATAAGCCATGGTGCATGCTCTAAATACGGTTTTTGCGCGTCGGTCCCGAGTGGCTTTAATGCATCTAACCATTCTTCGCCTGCTCTGCCTTCATAAAATGAACGCTCAAGATCTTCAGCAGCTTGGCGAATTTGCTTTTTGACATCAAGACTGTTGATCGCAACAAAGTGCCAAGGTTGATGATTTGCGCCACTGGGAGCTGTTGCGGCTGTCTTTATGCATGCTTCTATGATCTCTTGTGGTACAGGACGGTCACTAAAACTGCGGATGGAGTGACGGCGCTTAGTATTTGCGAGGAAGTCATTGGCGCGTTGTAACATTTCATCTTGTGGGTACTCAATAAAGTCACTTAAGGCGACATTGGCATGGTCTTGCATAGGATTACCTGTTTATTTTAGTTAGTATAATGCAAGTTATAACCTGTGCTGTGCCTAGGTGCAATATGCGTTAGTAATCTGTTAATTTATGATGTAATTAATTAAATACAGGGAGTAAATGAATATGTTGTATCAAGCGACATGGGATGATGGTAGAACCGTTGATTTACCTATGGGAAAGGCTGTATGTGTGGGTCGAAATTATGTTGCTCATGCACAAGAGCTAAATAACCCTATTCCTGATGAACCATTGCTATTTATGAAACCCAGTAGCAGCTTCCAAGCATTTGACAGCGAAGTGAAATTACGTGAGGACTTAGGCCAACATCACTATGAAGCTGAATTAGTCATCCTGATTGGCAGTGTTGTTGACAGAGATACTGTGAATTATGCTGATGCTATGATTGGCGTTGGTTTAGGGTTGGATTTAACATTACGTGATGTACAAACCCGCTTAAAAAGCCAAGGATTACCGTGGGAGCGGGCGAAAGCTTACGATGGGAGTTGTGCATTGACGCCTTTTACACCGGTATCAAAGCATCACAACTTACACAACAGTGAATATCGTTTTTGGATTAATGGTGAGCTCAAACAACAAGGTGACACTTCTTTGATGATCAACTCCGTTGAGGCACTCATAGCAAACATTACGCAGGTTTTTTCACTCTACCCTGGTGATATTGTGATGACCGGAACTCCAGCAGGTGTTGGTGCACTAGCACACGGTGATAAGCTCCAGCTGCAGTATGAAAACGGTGCAAAATACTACAGTACCGCGATAATTACTTAGGTAGAGTTTACGGCTTAGGGGGGATCCGTCGGCTAATGAGTCCGGTCGAGGTGATGATATTCTGCACTCTAGGCTTATAGCGTGTAAAAAATATCTCGACTTTATAAGCCCACCTAATGGTGCGCCTAAGGCGACAACAGGTGCTGCAAAAAACCAACTTGTTATCACAAATGACGAAGGGACATAGTTACTAGATAGTATAAGTATAGATCCAATTATTGCGTTGGCTGCCATGAGAGCAACGGTTGTTGGGATCACTTTTTTTGCAGGTTGTTTCATCAAAATTACATAGTAAAAGAACAACAGTGTATCGGCTCCAGCTCCTAAAAAACCGCTAATCAACCCGCCAATAAAAGCCGCTGTGGCAAGTTTTTTGCGTGCAAAAATGAGAGCATGCGTCCTAGGGGGATGAGTGAAGCTATCAAGCAATATAATTGCAACCAGGAGTAAAAAACAGGTGTATATATGTTTAATAACTAGACCGCTTTCGATATTAATAAACAAGCATGCAAACTGCCCCAAAACGGAAAAAGTAAGCGCATAACTTAGCGTTTTCCAGTCAATTTCTATTTTTTACTAATAAAAAAGAGTGTTGCAAATGACATACCTATAGACTGAATGAACAGTGAAAATACTTTTGCGTCTTCTGCAGGTACCGCAAGTACTTTAGTTAATATAGGGAAAGCAACGGCCCAGCCGCCTAATGGTGTTGATCCCGCGACGAATGAGCCGAATAACATCGTTAAGCCCGTTTTCCAGCTGGCTGTGAGTTGTTCAGCATTGAAATGTAGATAATAATTACTAGCCCAAAATAATAGCCCGACGAAAAGCGTAAACCAGTAGAGTTTCGAAACTCTAGGTTTTATATTTAACATTTGAAACACCTTGTTTACTTTGTGCGAGTATTGTGCCTGTTCTCTCTACATGTTTCAAGGTAGGTTAATTATTGGCCACGATAAAAGTTTGTTATCAGGTATCTCTTACAGTAATAAATATTTACTACTCAAGTATTTATACATCGGGCATTATAAAGCTTGCTGATACCCTACCAAGGAAAAAAATGAAAATTAAAAAGTTAGGCACACCTTTTTCAGCCACCGCATGCAAAGTGATGTTGTGTGGTGGTGGAGAGTTAGGTAAAGAAGTGGTGATTGAGTTCAAACGCTTAGGCTGTGAAGTCATCGTACTCGATAGATATGAACACGCCCCAGCGATGCAAGTGGCAGATAGGTCTTATGTCTTATCTATGCTAGATGGTGAGCAGCTTGAGAAAATTATTCAATTAGAGCAACCAGATTACATTGTGCCAGAGATAGAAGCCATTGCGACGGATAAACTAGTTGCATTAGAAGAGCAAGGTTTTACGGTGGTACCTAGCGCTAAGGCAACACAGCTCACTATGAATAGAGAGGGTATTCGTCGTTTGGCCGCTGAGGAGTTAAATATCCTCACGTCAGAATATCAATTTGTTGATACCTTTGATGATTTTCAGCGTGCTATAGAAGCCATTGGTTTTCCGTGTGTAGTAAAGCCAATCATGAGCTCTTCAGGTAAAGGGCAAAGTGTGGTTAAGCATGCTCAAGATATAGCGCAAGCATGGCAATATGCGCAAGAAGGGGGCAGAGCTGGACAAGGTCGAGTGATTGTTGAAGGTTTTGTTGATTTTGATTATGAGATCACGTTATTGACCGTCAGGCATGTAGAGGGAACCAGCTTTTGTGAGCCGATAGGGCATGTACAAAAAAGTGGTGACTATCAGCAAAGTTGGCAACCACAGGCAATGAGCAAGTTAGCACTGGAGCGCAGCAAAGAAGTCGCTACCTTGGTCACTGATACGTTAGGTGGGCGTGGGCTGTTTGGCGTGGAATTGTTTGTTAAAGGTGATGAAGTCTTTTTTAGTGAGGTATCTCCTCGACCACATGATACCGGCATGGTTACTTTAATCTCACAAGACTTGAGTGAATTTGCGTTACATGTACGAGCCATATTAGGGCTGCCAATTCCCAATATTAGTTTTTATGGGCCTTCCGCATCGAGCGTTATTTTAGTGACGGGTGAATCAAGTCAAGTGATATTTGGCAATGTTGCGCATGGTTTGAGTTTAGCAAATACAGATATACGGTTATTTGGTAAGCCAGAAGTTCAAGGAACTCGGCGAATGGGAGTTGCTTTAGCGCGAGATACAGATGTGCAGCTGGCTGTTGATAAAGCCAAAGAAGTGGTTAGTAGGTTGGAGGTGACCATATGAGTGAAGGGAAAAGTAAACGCGTAGTCGAGCCATTTGTGATGGGGTTCTGGCGTTTATTAGATTGGCAATTGTCTGAACAGCAATGTGTGTCGTTTTTGAAAGAGTGTATTGAGCTGGGTGTAACCCATACAGATCATGCCGATATTTATGGTCAATACGAGTGTGAAGCTGCATTTGGTGCCGCACTAAAACTAGCGCCCAGTATTCGAGATGAAATAAAGATTATTACCAAATGTGGCATTCGTCCGGCACTGGCTAAAAAAGGGCTGGCTGGGAAAGCAAATCATTATGACTCAAGCAAGGCGCATATAATAGCGTCTGTGCAGCAATCATTGCAGCATTTTAATACCGATAGAATTGACGTATTACTGATCCACCGACCTGATTATTTAATGCGTGCCGATGAAGTTGCAGAAGCTTTTCAGCAATTAAAACAGCAAGGCGATGTGCTACATTTTGGCGTCTCTAATTTTTCACCCTCGCAATTATCACTATTACAATCGCGATGCGATTTTCCTTTGGTGACCAATCAACTTGAGTGCTCACCCTATGAAATGGCAGCATTAGAGAACGGCACGTTAGACCAATGCCAAGAATTAGATATTTCACCTATGTTTTGGTCGCCTTTGGCAGGTGGTAAGCTATTTAGTCGTGATGATGAAAAAGCATTACGATTACAAGCTGTATTACGGCAGGTTGGCGAGGAAATTGGCGCAACGTCTTTAGACCAAGTGGTGTATTGTTGGTTATCGACTTTACCAAGTAAACCGTCGATTGTATTGGGCACCGGAAATATTGACCGAGTGAGCGCTGCGACTAAGAGCCAATTACTGACGATGAATCCAGAGCAGTGGTATCGGATATGGCAATCCTCAACAGGCCATAGTGTGCCTTAAAGTTTTTTAAAGGCCCTGATGGGCCTTTTTTGGTTGCTGTGTGAGTATGACTCTATAGTTCAAAGTCGAGTCCATAACTCACGTACGCTTTAATATCATCATCAGCGTCTAGGTCTGTTTTAACAAAGCCAAGAGTAAAGCCATTTTTAGCAATGCTTACCCCGTAATCCATATAGCTATCATCTTCACCAGTCCACTCCATAACGGTGTCGCCACTTGATTGGCCGATATGAAATGCGAGTTCTGTCTCATTTAAAATTGTAAAGCTGGCGCCTAACTCTAAATACAGCATTTCTTCTTCAGTACTTTGATCTTCTTGTGCGTGAGTCAGGTAACTTGCTTTAAAGCTCAACCATTGCCAGCTTAACGCACCATATAGCTCGCCAAAATCACTGCTTCCTGATGCATCTGGGTAAGCGTAGTGGATATAACCAACATCGTAGCCTAAGTCACCTTGGGTACCAGTAAAGCCTGCATATAAATCTAATTCGTAACTTGTTTTGTTACCAAAATCAACATTGGAGACCCAAGTACCCGCGTAAAAGCCTGAGTCATCGCTATAGTCAATTCCGCCCGAGACAGCTGAGCCATCTTTGGTTTGGGTGATCCCGCGCCAAAAATAATTGGAACTGGCGGCTACGTTCGCAGTGACTTCTGCCACGCTATGAAATGATGTTGTACTTAATAATGATGCTGTAACTATGAGTGGTAGTAGTTTTTTCATTGTTATTCCTTGATGCGCTAGAGATGTACAGAATTCAGCAATAATTGCGCCATGTGCAATAAGTTGCATTATTTTTAATTCATTACATTGATGTATAGCTGATTTTTTTATTCTTGCTAGGGCGGAAAGTAAAGTTGTTGGGAAAAATTTGACCTTACGTGGTGCAACGACTTTTAGCGTTGCACTGAGATGTTGCATTAATTTTAGAGGTTTTTATTAAAGCACGATATATGGCACTAATATGAAGTGCCATATATCATATGAGGCTAGCCAAATATGGCACGCATTAATGAGATGGTTTCATCAACACTACGGCCTTTTTCTACTTCAGAGACAATCGAGTCACGCTTATCGCGAATATGCTGTGGGATAGATTCATCGCTTAAAGCGCGGTCAACTAATATTTCAGCCGACTCTTTACCACGGCGAACTGATTTTTTAGCGCCAGAGCTTGTACTTCTCGTTGGCTTGTTTAGTAGTTTTATATAATTAGATTGATTGGCAGTGTCTTTATCTGCATGGTAAAACCAACAAGGGATCAGGGCCTTTATACCTGCAAGCTGCTGCTCAAATTCATCTGCTGCCGAGGTCATCGTAAACCAAGGCATCGCGTGAATTGTTTTGACGATATCAGTCCAGTAACGTTCGAAGTCACGGTTATTGAGTTTGGTAATGCCTAAAGCCGAGCATAGTGCATCTAGTTTCGTGTTGGCTATCGGCGTAAACACATCAGGGCGACGCATGGCTAGTAACCGAGTAGCAGGGGCCAAAGTTGGTTTTTCTTCACTGTTGGCAAAAGCTGTTAGGTAAGCAATCATGAACTGCTGGTAATCTTGCTCGCTCACAGGTCCTTCAAGTGGAATGTGTGCCAGTGCAACATCAAACTCTCCGGGGAAGTCTGCAAACAGTTGATGGAAGCCTTTGGCATTTTTTGTCGAGGCAAACCATTCAACATCAAAGTTGTATACGCTTGGGTCTAAAGAGGCAGCATGTTTACCACTGAATGCAAGCCTATCTTCTACAATCATGTCTTTAAGCGGTGTTGCACGTAATGTCGCGATATAGTCAGTGAGCTTTAGTTGTTCTTCTAGTGCTAGCACTTCACTATGCTGAGAAACAAAACCAGTCAGTACCGGCCAAGGCGCAACACGCAAGGTTTTAAGCTGTAAAAAGCTGATAGCGGAAGTAAGCTGATCTTGTAACTTTTTGACAATGGGTAACTGGTGGTCATCGAGTAAATCAAAATTGATGCGATTTTTTGCAACATCATGTAGTTCATAGCACCAACTTAAAAAGTCTTCTGGATGCTGCTCTACTTTTACTGCCATCAAGTTTAAGCTTATCTCAGTGGCTTGTTTTAATATATTTTGGTAAATCTGACTTTCTTGTTCACCTAGAGCCATTTTCGACGGGGAAATAAGCAACTTCTTCATACTGGCTGGCGCCTCCACACATAAGCATATTTTTATCATTACAGTTTAGCTAATGGTTCGCAAAACTGACAAGGTGGTGGATCATACCGAAGAATGTGAAAGTTACAATCATCGATATAAAGAATTGTACATCGTAAATGGCGTAGTGATAGAGAGTGAGCACATGAGTAGCGCATTATTACTGTGAAATATAAGGTTTTCAATTACCTCCATATGAGGGTAAACCACACTCTCTCACAAACTCATTGATGATTTTATACCGCACCAAGGCTACTATATAGGCATAGCGCAATGAGACTGATAGGGAAAGATATGAACGCAGTAGTTAAAATTGTTGGCGGTGTGGCTGTCGTTGTGGTTGGCGTAGCTGTAGCAGCTCCGTTTTTAGTGCCAACGCAGACGATAATTGATCAAATTTCTAAACAGGTGGAGTCTACAACGGGTAGGACTTTACAAATCGCAGGTGATAGTGAAGTATCAATATTGCCCAGCTTAAATGTCACGTTAAACAATGTTCGCTTCTCCAATATGACGACGGGCAGTACTGAGGATATGCTCTCTATGGAGCAATTGTCAGTACATATACCTTGGCTTTCGTTATTGTCAGGTGAAGCCAAATTAGAGCGGTTTGTTATTAATAACCCGACAATCACGCTTGAGACTGATAAACAGGGTCAGCCTAACTGGCAGTTATTTCCGACACAAGACAACCTTCCTACATCGACACAGACAACAACGACGCAACAGCCTTCAGCGGTGTCATTACCGAGTGGTTTTGATGTCAGTCTAGGTGAAGTCGCCATTTATGGTGGTTCAATTACTTACATTGATGGCCAAACTGGCGTTCAACATAGTGTTAATGAACTTGATTTAAGTATTCAGCTCCCGTCTTTATACAAAGCACTTACAGTTAATGGTGCGATCACTTATCAATCACAAAAATTTGCATTAATGTCGGTGGTTGATACACCGGCAAAGGCGATTGTAGGAGAGGCGTTTAACATTGAACAGCGCCTTAGCTCACAACTGTTGAATCTTGAATTTAATGGGGTGGTCGCACACCAGGGTAAAGACATTCAAGGCGAATTAACCCTTGCAGGTGAGTCAGTGAAAGCGATAACCCAGTGGCAGAATATTGCGCTCCCAGCCAAAGATAACGCATTTAATCAGTTTAGCGTTGCGGGAAGTATGTCGTTTGTTGATAATACGTTTACGCTTAACTCGTTGGTTGCTAAGTTAGATGAGTTAGAAATAAAAGGGCAAAGTAAAATTGTATTAGGAACGAAACCTAATATTAACGCCAATATTGATTTAGGCATGTTAGATTTAAACCCTTACCTTCCTGACCCTGCGGCGGCGCCAGCGCCCGACAAGCCCGATGCGCAAACACCGAGTCAACCCATTGTATGGGATGATACGCCAATTGATTTATCGGCATTAGGGCAAGTCAACGCAGATATTGTGGTGCGCTCCACGGGTTTAAAAGCGCACGATATTACTTTGGGGAAAAACCAGTTTTCATTACAGCTTAAAAACAGTGTTGCACAACTAGGCCTTGATGAGTTTAACGCTTATGACGGTACAGGCAAAGGCAGTGTTAAAGTAAATGCTGATGTAACGCCTTATAAAATAGCAACAAATTTTGCGTTGAAAAACATCAATGCAGAACCGTTACTTACTGATGCGGTCGGGTTTGATAAAGTTCTGGGTAAAGGCAGTATTGATTGGAATTTAACAACCCAAGGCCAAAGCCAAAAACAATTTGTATCAGCGCTTGCCGGTAACATGGCATTTAGCTTTAAAGATGGGGGCGTTAAAGGCGCTAATATTGCTCAAATGACCCGCAAAGCCAAAGAAATGCTCAAAGGCGATTTTTCTTCATTAAAAGACGGATTAAATGCAGATTATGATCCGCAGCAGAAAACAGACTTTTCCGCGTTAACAGGTAGTTTTGTATTTAAAGACGGTGTTGGCCGCAATAATGATTTGAGTTTAGCGAGCCCATTAATACGCATTACTGGCTCGGGTGAGGTTGATTTACCGAACACTAATGTGAACTATCGCTTGGTTACCGGTATTGTTGATACGGTTGAAGGTCAAGCAAGTGCAGATAAAAGTACGGGCTTTAAAGTGCCATTGCGCATTAAGGGGCCTTTTCATAAAGTGGATGTCAGTTTAGATATAAGCAGTGCCGCCAAAGAGAACGTGAAAGACAAATTAAAAGATAAACTCAAAGATAAGTTCAAAGGGCTATTTGGTGGCTAATACTCGATAGAGTATAGAGTATAGAGTATAGAGTATAGAGTATAGAGTATAGAGAATAATGAATAGAGGCCAAACGTAGGTCTCTATTTATATTTAGTGCAGTATTACAAGGAATGCATATCGATGAGTACATTGTTGAAAAGTAAGTTTGAACACCAAGGGTATGCGGTGATCAAGCAGGGTATTGAGCCTGAATTACTATCACACCTTCAACAGCAGGCGCAATCCTTGCTGCGCGATGCTAAAGAACTTGCAATGCAAGGTCGCGGTTTGATGCATATTGCTTTATCTCAGTATAAAGGCGATTCGTCGGTGTTACGCATTAACAACTTATTTGAGTATCAACTTAACTTTGCACGTTTACTGACACATCCGACTATTATTGGGGCGGCGGAGTTATTGATTGGTGAGCCGGTATTGCCTGTTTATGAGTCTATGGTGATCAAAAATACTACGAGTAATGAGGCATTTGATTGGCACAGAGATATGCAGGCGCGAGCTGATGATGCCGCCATCATTACGATGGGGATTTATTTAAACGATTCATTTGCAGAGCAAGGTGCTTTGAAGGTGATCCCTGGATCACATTTAATGCACGACAGCGTGTCTGAAATCAAAGATAGGCTTCAGTTAGGTAACATATCGAGTCAAGATATCGCGGTACAAGCTGGCGATATTGTTATTCATCACGTCAATACCGTACATGGTTCGGACAAGCAAGCAGCGAGTCACCTTAGACGCACAATATATTTTGAGTTTAGATCTCTATCACATTTAAGGAGTAACCCGCGTTTTAGTGATAATTGGCTTGAAAAGCGACAAGCACTCTGTGAACAACTCAAAGTAAAATCATTCAAGGAGGTAGATACTGAGGTAACAGTGTTGCCGATGGGCTTTTATGATGAACAGATTAAGATTGAAGCTGCTGAATATAGCTTTGCGTTTTAATTTATCATTGGTCACTGGTATTAGTCGTCGATATTGGTAATCAATAGAAACGTTATTTTTGCCGTGTTCATGTTAATTAGACCCAAAGACAGGGTTCTTTAGTCATTTTCTTTGTTAAATAAAGCAATATAATCTTACAGAAGAAATTATTTTTCTCTGCATTAATAATGCTGGTTACTTTTTAATCTGTTGTGTATCAATAGCTTTATGGCTTGAAAAACTAACTGCTTGTCCTCATATCAGAAAAGTACTCAGTGAAAGTCAGTGGAATACGCCAATTAATTAAAAATTGAACTATCCAACCTAGTACTTTGCTGGTACAATTGCCCGCCCTTGAACGACAATCTAATTGTTTTTTGAGTGGTATTTAATCGAAGTGCTTTGATTTTAAACAAATTAAAGCGTGTTAAAACTACACCGGAGCTCATTCAGATGATCCAAATGCAAACTCAGCTGGACGTTGCTGATAACAGCGGCGCTCGCAAAGTGCAGTGTATAAAAGTCCTTGGTGGTTCGCACCGTCGCTATGCAGCGATTGGTGACATCATTAAAGTTTCTGTTAAAGAAGCAATTCCTCGCGGTAAAGTGAAGAAAGGTGATGTTAAAAACGCGGTAGTTGTGCGTACTAGAAAAGGCGTTCGTCGTCCAGACGGTTCTTTGATCCGTTTCGATAGCAATGCGGCTGTTATCTTAAATGATAGCTTACAGCCTGTTGGTACTCGTATCTTCGGCCCTGTGACTCGTGAACTGCGTACTGAAAAGTTCATGAAGATCGTTTCACTAGCCCCAGAAGTACTATAAGGAATCTATCATGGCAGCAAAAATCCGTCGTGATGACGAAGTAATCATACTAGCCGGTAAAGACAAAGGTAAGCGCGGAAAAGTGCTTTCAGTTGTAACTGAAGCTGGTCGAGTATTTGTCGAAGGCATTAACTTAATCAAGAAGCACCAAAAGCCTGTTCCGCAGTTGCAGCAAGCTGGTGGTATTGTTGAGAAAGAAGCGTCAGTCGACGTATCAAACGTTGCGATCTTCAACCAGGAAACTGGTAAAGCGGATCGTGTAGGTTTCAAGATTGAAGACGGTAAGAAATTACGTATCTTCAAATCTACTGGTAAAACTATCTAATAGTTGGAGTAGACGATGGCGAAACTGCATGAAGTATATAAAGACAAAGTAGTAGCTGAACTTCAAGAGAAGTTTGGTTTCAGCTCTGTTATGCAAGTCCCTCAGATCGAAAAGATCACATTAAACATGGGTGTGGGCGAAGCCCTAGCTGACAAGAAAATTCTAGAAAACGCTGTAAACGATCTAGAAGCAATCTCTGGTCAGAAAGCGCTTATCACGAAAGCACGTAAGTCAGTAGCTGGCTTCAAGATTCGTGAAGGCTACCCAATTGGTTGTAAAGTAACCCTACGTGGCGAGCGTATGTGGGATTTCTTTGAGCGTTTAGTCTCAATTGCAATGCCTCGTATTCGTGACTTCCGCGGTGTAAGTGCTAAGTCTTTTGACGGACGTGGTAACTACTCTATGGGCGTACGTGAGCAAATCATCTTCCCAGAAATCGATTATGATAAAGTAGACCGTGTTCGCGGTATGGATATCACAATCACGACTTCTGCGAAAACTGATGAGGAAGGCCGTGCGTTGTTAGAAGCGTTTAACTTCCCATTTAAGAAATAAGGGTAGGGTTATGGCAAAGAATTCTATGAAAGCGCGCGAAGCAAAGCGCACTAAATTAGTTGCTCAGTTCGCTGAAAAGCGTGCGGCACTAAAAGCTATCATTTCTGATGTTAATGCATCAGAAGATGATCGTTGGGATGCGGTATTAAAGCTACAAGCTCTACCGCGTGATTCTAGCCCTGCACGTCAACGTAATCGTTGTAACATTACGGGCCGCCCACATGGTTTCCTTCGTAAATTCGGCATGAGCCGTATTAAAGTTCGCGAAGCAGCTATGCGCGGTGAAATTCCTGGCCTTAAAAAGGCTTCTTGGTAATAGAATCACGGGAGTAAGACAATGAGCTTGCAAGATCCTATTGCGGATTTGTTCACACGTATCCGTAACGGTCAGACTGCGAAGAAGGTTGCTGTTGCAATGCCTACTTCAAAGCTGAAAGTAGCAGTTGCAAAGGTACTTAAAGACGAAGGTTTCATTACTGACTTCGCTGTATCTAGTGACGTAAAAGCAGAATTGACTATCGAATTAAAATATTTCGAAGGTAAAGCTGTTATTGAAAACATCCAGCGTGTTAGTCGCCCAGGTCTACGTATCTATAAGAAACGTGACGCGTTACCAAAGGTAATGGGTGGTCTAGGTATCGCTATCGTATCAACTTCTCAAGGCTTGATGACAGACCGTGCCGCACGTAGTGCTGGTGTTGGTGGTGAAATCATTGGCTTTGTAGCTTAATCGGAGGGGAACAATGTCTCGTATAGCGAAGGCTCCAATTTCAGTTCCTGCCGGTGTAGAAGTTACAATTAAAGGCCAGGACATCACAGTTAAAGGCAAAAACGGTGAGTTGACTCGTACTATTAACAACGCTGTTGAAGTAACTCTTACTGATAACGTGATCACAACTACACCTCGTGAAGTTGCGAACGCATGGGCACAAGCAGGTACTGCTCGTGCACTTATCAACAACATGATTGTTGGTACGAATGAAGGTTATGAGAAGAAACTTCAGTTAATCGGTGTTGGTTATCGTGCGGCAGTTAAGGGTAAAGTATTAGACTTAACTCTTGGCTTTTCACACCCAGTTAATTTCGAGATCCCAGCGGGTATCACGATTGAAACTCCAAGCCAAACTGAGATTCTTGTTAAGGGCGCAGATAAGCAGGTTGTTGGTCAAACAGCTGCTAACATTCGCGCATACCGTGCACCAGAGCCTTATAAAGGTAAAGGTGTTCGTTATGCAGACGAACATGTGCGTCGTAAAGAAGCCAAGAAGAAGTAAGGTAAGACGATGGATAAAAAAACAGCTCGTCTACGTCGTGCTAAACGCACACGTAGAAATTTTATTGAACAAGGCACAACGCGTCTTGTTATCCACCGCACGCCACGTCACATTTACGCTCAGGTAGTTAATGCTGAGGGTACTGTACTGGCTGCTGCTTCTACTGTTGAGAAAGCAATTAGCGAAACAGTTACAGGTACAAGCAACGTTGCTGCAGCACAAGCTGTAGGTAAAGCGGTTGCTGAACGTGCAGCTGACAAAGGCATAGCAAAGCTAGCTTTTGATCGCAGTGGCTTTAAATATCACGGCCGTGTGAAGGCGCTAGCTGATGCTGCGCGTGAAGCCGGTTTGCAATTCTAGGAGTAGACAATGGCTAACGTAGAAGCAAAGCAACAACAGCCTGATTTAGCTGAAAAGCTAATTGCGGTGAACCGTGTGTCTAAAGTAGTTAAAGGTGGTCGTATCTTTAGCTTCACTGCACTAACAGTAGTTGGTGACGGCGCAGGTAAAGTAGGTTTTGGTTACGGTAAAGCACGTGAAGTACCAGCTGCTATTCAAAAAGCAATGGAAAAAGCGCGTCGTAACATGATCAACGTTGATCTTAACGGTAACACACTGCAACACCCTATCAAGGGTCGTCACGCAGGTTCACAAGTGTTCATGAAACCAGCATCTGAAGGTACTGGTATCATCGCAGGTGGCGCAATGCGTGCAGTATTAGAAGTTACGGGCGTACAGAACGTTCTTTCTAAATGTTACGGTTCAACTAACCCAATCAACGTTGTTCGTGCAACAATTTCAGCTCTAGAGAACATGAATTCTCCAGAGGGTATTGCTGCAAAACGTGGTTTGACTGTTGAACAGATTCAGGGGTAATTAACCATGGCTAATAAAACTGTAAAAGTTACACAAGTAAAGAGCTCTATCGGTCGTTTACCGAAGCATAAAGCTACTTTACGTGGCCTTGGTTTACGTCGTATCAATCACACTGTTGAGTTGGAAGACACAGCATGTGTGCGTGGTATGATCAACCAAGTTTCATACATGGTTAAGGTTGAGGGGTAATTCGAATGCATTTGAATACACTTTCTCCTGCTGCAGGTTCAAAAACTGCCGCTAAACGTGTTGGTCGTGGTATCGGTTCTGGTCTTGGTAAGACTGGTGGTCGTGGTCACAAAGGTCAAAAGTCACGTTCTGGCGGTAAAGTACGCGTTGGTTTCGAAGGCGGTCAAATGCCTATGCAACGTCGTCTACCTAAGTTCGGTTTCACTTCACGCAAATCACTAGTATCTGCTGAAGTAAACCTATACGAAATCGCTAAAGTTGAAGGCGATGTGGTAGACCTAAGCGCGCTACAGGCAGCTGGTCTAGTTAAAAAGAACGTTTTGTTCGTTAAAGTTGTTAAATCTGGCGAAGTTTCACGCGCAGTTACCGTTAAAGGCCTTAAGGCTTCTAAAGGTGCTCGCGAAGCTATTGAAGCTGCCGGAGGCAAGGTAGAAGACTAAGGAAGTACACAATGGCTAAACCAGGTCAAGATATGCAAAGTGCACAAAGTGGGCTTTCGGAACTGAAGCGTCGATTACTATTTGTATTGGGTGCTATCATTATTTACCGTTTGGGTTCATTTGTGCCGATCCCTGGGATTGACGCCGCTGTACTTGCCGAGTTCTTCGAGCAACAAAAGGGCACCATTGTTGAAATGTTCAACATGTTCAGCGGTGGTGCGCTTGAGCGAGCTTCGGTATTGGCACTCGGTATTATGCCTTATATTTCGGCTTCGATTATTATGCAGCTATTAACGCACATACATCCTGCGATGATAGAGCTTAAGAAAGAAGGCGAACAAGGTCGTAAGAAGATAAGTCAATATACGCGTTATGGCACGCTCGTGCTTGCTACATTCCAATCAATTGGTATTGCCACTGGCTTACCAAGCATGATGGACGGGTTAGTTGTTAACCCTGGTTTTGGTTTCTACTTCACCGCTGTGGTGAGTTTAGTAACTGGTACTATGTTCCTTATGTGGTTGGGTGAACAAATTACAGAACGTGGTATCGGTAACGGTATCTCTGTACTGATATTTGTTGGTATTGTAGCTAACCTGCCGTCTGCGATTGGTTCGACAGCTGAAATGGCGCGCCAAGGTGATTTGCATGTTTTAGCACTGCTATTGATTGCGGTAATCGTATTCGCTGTTACTTATCTTGTTGTGTTCTTTGAACGTGGTCAACGACGTATTGTTGTTAACTACGCAAAACGCCAACAAGGTCGTCAGGTATTTGCTGCTCAAAGTACGCATTTACCACTGAAAGTAAACATGGCGGGTGTTATTCCACCAATCTTTGCTAGCAGTATAATTCTGTTCCCTGGTACTATAGCAAGCTGGTTCGGCCAAGGTGAAGGTCCGGTCGCTGATGTGCTACAAGCTATCTCTGCAGTGTTGACTCCTGGTCAGCCTCTGTATGCGATGGTACTAGCCGCGGCTATTATCTTCTTCTGCTTCTTCTACACTGCGTTGGTATTTAACCCGCGTGAGACAGCAGATAACCTGAAAAAATCTGGCGCTTTTATCCCAGGTATTCGTCCCGGTGAGCAGACATCTAAATACATTGATAAAGTGATGACACGCCTGACATTGGCAGGTGCTTTGTATATAACCTTTATCTGTCTGGTGCCCGAGTTTATGACCATGGCATGGCAAACGCCATTCTACTTCGGCGGTACATCAATTTTGATTATCGTTGTTGTGATCATGGACTTCATGGCACAAGTACAAACTCATATGATGTCTCATCAATATGATTCTGTGCTTAAAAAAGCAAACCTTAAAGGCTATAGCCGATAAGGTTATTTTCACGGAGTTGAGCAATGAAAGTACGTGCTTCCGTTAAGAAAATCTGCCGTAACTGTAAAGTTATCAAACGTGCTGGTGTAGTACGAGTGATATGCAGTGAGCCTAAGCATAAGCAAAGGCAAGGCTAATAAACTCATGCAGGCTAAGTAATACTACTTGGCCTGTGTTTTTAAATGTGGTTCGGTCTTCGTTTGAGTATCCTTACGGGCTTTTCAAACAGATGGGAATCGAATCGAAATATAGGAGATGTGTTAGTGGCCCGTATCGCTGGCATTAACGTCCCTGATCATAAGCATGCAGTAATTGGTTTAACTGCTATCTATGGTGTAGGTAAAACTCGCTCTAAGGCTATCTTAGCAGCGACTGGTATCGCCGAAAATACTAAAATCGGTGAGCTTTCAGACGAAACACTTGACGTACTTCGTGAAGAAGTAGGTAAGTACACTGTTGAAGGTGATCTTCGTCGTGAAGTGACTTTAAACATCAAGCGTCTTATGGACCTTGGTTGTTTCCGTGGCTTACGTCATCGTCGTTCGTTACCACTTCGTGGTCAACGTACTAAGACTAACGCGCGTACTCGTAAGGGTCCTCGCAAGCCTATCAAAAGATAAGGTGAGGTAAGTTATGGCTAAAGCACCAATTCGTCGTAAAAAGGTTAAAAAGCAAGTTGTTGATGGTATGGCACACGTTCATGCATCATTCAATAACACGATTGTAACCATCACTGACCGTCAAGGTAATGCTCTTTCTTGGGCGACTGCAGGTGGTTCTGGTTTCCGTGGTTCTCGTAAGTCTACTCCGTTCGCTGCACAGGTTGCTGCTGAGCGTGCAGGTACTGCTGCACAAGAGTACGGTCTTAAGAACCTAGAAGTATTCATTAAAGGACCAGGTCCAGGCCGTGAGTCTGCTGTTCGTGCTTTGAATGCTGCTGGTTACCGTATCACAAACATCACTGACGTGACGCCAATTCCACACAATGGTTGTCGTCCACCGAAGAAACGTCGCGTATAACAATAGGTTAGGAGAAAGAACATGGCAAGATATTTGGGCCCTAAGCTCAAGCTGAGTCGTCGTGAAGGTACTGACCTGTTCCTTAAGAGCGGCGTGAGAGCAATCGACTCAAAGTGTAAACTTGAGACAGCACCTGGTCAGCATGGCGCACGTAAAGGTCGTCTATCAGATTACGGTTTACAGTTACGTGAAAAGCAAAAAGTTCGTCGTATCTACGGTGTACTTGAAAAGCAATTCCGCAACTACTACAAAGATGCTGCTCGCCTAAAAGGTAATACTGGTGAAAACCTATTACAACTTTTAGAGCAACGTTTAGATAACGTAGTTTACCGTATGGGCTTTGCAAGCACACGTGCTGAAGCACGTCAGCTAGTAAGCCACAAATCGGTAATGGTTAATGGTCGTGTTGTAAATATTCCTTCATTCGTAGTTACTCCAGAAGATACTGTAGTAATTCGTGAGAAGTCTAAAAAGCAAGCACGTATCATTGCAGCTCTAGAGTTGGCTGAGCAACGTGAGAAGCCTACTTGGGTTGAAGTTGACGGTAAGACATTGGAAGGTAGCTTCAAGCGCCTACCAGAGCGTTCTGATCTGTCTGCGGACATTAACGAACAATTAATCGTCGAACTTTACTCGAAGTAAAGTTAAGAGTTAAGAGAGGATAAAATGCAGGGTTCTGTAACTGAGTTCCTAAAGCCAAGATTAGTCGATATCGACGCTATCAACCCTACGCGTTCTAAAGTTGTTTTAGAACCACTTGAGCGTGGCTT
The DNA here is from genome assembly GCF_003590335.1 of Pseudoalteromonas sp. MSK9-3. Classification (GTDB taxonomy): domain Bacteria; phylum Pseudomonadota; class Gammaproteobacteria; order Enterobacterales; family Alteromonadaceae; genus Pseudoalteromonas. The sequence goes on from NZ_MIET01000027.1 coordinate 124,827, forward strand.
TGGTCACACTTTGGGTAACGCTTTACGCCGTATACTACTTTCGTCTATGCCAGGATGTGCAGTAACTGAAGTTGAAATTGATGGTGTATTGCATGAGTACAGCGCGAAAGAAGGCGTACAAGAAGACATCATTGAAATTTTGTTAAACCTTAAAGGTTTAGCTGTATCTCTAGAAGGTAAAGATGAAGTTTTTCTTACCCTGACAAAATCTGGTGTAGGCCCTGTGACAGCGGCAGACATTCAGCACGATGGAGATGTAACAATCGCCAACCCAGATCACATTATTTGTCATTTAACGGCAGGTAATAGCGATATCAACATGCGTATTCGTGTTGAGCGCGGTCGTGGTTATGTGCCAGCGTCTAGTCGTTTATCCTCTGATGACGATGAGCGTCCAATCGGCCGTCTGTTGCTTGATGCATCATTCAGTCCGGTTGAACGTATTGCGTACTCGGTTGAATCAGCCCGTGTTGAGCAACGTACAGATTTAGACAAGTTAATCATTGATATGGAAACAAACGGTACATTAGATCCTGAAGAAGCGATCCGCCGTGCGTCTACTATCTTAGCTGAGCAATTAGATGCATTCGTAGACTTACGTGATGTTTCTGAGCCAGAAGAGAAAGAAGAGAAGCCAGAATTCGATCCTATTCTGCTTCGTCCAGTTGATGATCTTGAGCTAACAGTACGTTCAGCAAACTGTCTGAAAGCCGAGCAAATTCAATATATCGGTGACTTAGTACAGCGTACTGAAGTTGAGCTTCTGAAAACACCAAATCTTGGTAAGAAGTCTTTGACTGAAATAAAAGATGTACTGGCTTCACGTGGTCTTTCTCTAGGCATGCGCCTAGAAAATTGGCCTCCGGCAAGCTTAGCTGAATAAGCTAAGTTACTATATTAGTTTAGTTAGAAGGATAGGGTCATGCGCCATCGTAAGAGTGGTCGTCAATTAAACCGTAACAGCAGCCATCGTAAAGCGATGTTCAGCAATATGGCTAGTTCATTGGTGAAGCACGAAATCATCAAAACAACTGTGCCTAAAGCGAAAGAGTTACGCCGTGTAATTGAACCTTTAATCACACTGGCTAAGACTGACAGTGTAGCAAACCGTCGTTTAGCGTTTGCTCGCACGCGTGATAATGAAGTAGTTGGTAAGTTATTCAGCGAACTTGGTCCTCGTTTCGAAGGCCGTCCAGGTGGTTACACTCGTATTCTTAAGTGTGGCTTCCGTGCTGGTGATAATGCACCAATGGCTTATGTTGAGCTTCTAGGTCGTCCAGCGACTGAAGAAACTCAAGAAGACGCGCAGTCTGCAGAGTAAGTCTTGTAGAAGACACTAAAAAAGCCGAGCAATAGCTCGGCTTTTTTGTATCTGCTTTTTAGGTTATAGAGCCACACCCACCTCTAAATTACCTCTTTTGAAACACTACTGTATTGGCAGTGACTCCTTTTTCCTATACCAATTACATTAATTAAAACATTGTTTAATGAGGGAGTTCATAAACATAGGGTTGCTATAATTAGCTTTCGATAATAAAACCAGCTCAGGGATTCGATGCCTTTATTTATTGGGGTCGTAGTCACTTAAACGATATCGTTCTCGAGAGACTATCTATTTTTATCTAGCAGCACTTAAGCGAAGCGATATTTATTTTTTGTCTTTCTATCGAAGCTTAGGACCATAACAATTATGCTCACCACTTTTTACCCTTACACTTTTTAGTGTTCTCACTGTTGTCTTCCAGACATAGGTCAGGATCCAGAAAACGCATGCCCATCTGCTTTGTTATAGTCATTCATTTAAGACTTTTTTAAGCACATTATTTATTTAAGATATTATCTATATTTCTATTGGTCATGTTTTAACTTAAGGGTATAGATGTTTTATGTTCGATATAGTGGGAGGATGAATGGCGCTTATTTTGGTAATAGTTGGCTAGCTATAAGTGGGGTATCAAGACAAACTCTCTGAATGTAATATTCACTTTTTTAGCGTGAATCGTAAAAGGCTAAACAAGGCCCTGTTTTTAGCTACTAAGGTATATAGAATAGCAAAGGGGTTAAAACCAAAGAAATTCACCAATAATCAATGTACTTATCTATACAATTACGAATGATTACCAATCCGAGTACATTCACAAAAATAGAGCCTCTTTAGTATTTATATTCATCATATTTATAATGAGTATAAAGACCTGCCACCGTTGTTTCATTCTCATCTCGCTGTAAACGCCATATACTAAGTCTTAGAATCTATGGTCATACTATGTTGAGTTGATAGACATGTTATGCCAGTTCACGTCATCAAGAGGGTAAAATTATGCTTCAAGAATATCGTCAACACGTCGAAGAACGTGCAGAGCTTGGGATAGTACCTAAGCCATTAGATGCGCAGCAAACCGCAGATCTCATCGAGCTTGTTAAGTCGCCGGCAGCAGGTGAAGAAGAGTTCATTCTCGATTTATTCGTTAATCGAGTACCACCTGGGGTGGATGATGCTGCCTATATTAAAGCGGGTTTCTTAGCAGCTATCGCAAAAGGTGATACACAATCACCACTTATAACAAAAGCGTATGCAGCAGAGCTACTTGGCTCTATGTTAGGTGGCTACAATATAGCACCTATGATCGAATTACTAGACGATGAGACTTTGGCGCCCATTGCTGTTAAAGGCTTATCGCATACGTTATTAATGTTTGACGCATTTTACGATGTAGAAGAAAAAGCAAAAGCTGGTAACAAATTTGCTCAACAAGTGATTGAATCTTGGGCTAACGCACAGTGGTTTACCGATAAACCAGCCGTTGCCGAAAAGATCTCTGTTACCGTATTTAAAGTAACGGGAGAAACCAACACTGATGATTTATCTCCCGCACCAGATGCGTGGTCTCGTCCAGATATTCCTTTGCATGCGCTGGCGATGCTCAAGATTGAGCGAGAAGGTATTCACCCCGAAAAGTCAGGTGAAATTGGCCCAATTACGCAATTAGAAACGCTTAAAAAACAGGGTCTACCGTTAGCCTATGTTGGGGATGTGGTAGGGACGGGGTCATCACGTAAGTCCGCAACTAACTCCGTATTGTGGTTCATGGGAGATGATATTCCTTTCGTGCCAAATAAACGCGTAGGTGGCGTCTGTTTAGGTGGAAAAATAGCGCCTATCTTCTTCAATACAATGGAAGACTCCGGTGCACTGCCGATTGAACTGCCGGTCGAAGAGCTGCACATGGGAGATCAAATTGACATTTACCCTTACGAAGGCCTAGTTAAGCGCCATGGTACGGATGAGGTACTCTCTACATTTTCATTCAAATCAGAAGTTATTCTTGATGAAGTGCGTGCAGGTGGTCGCATACCTTTGATCATAGGTCGAGGTTTGACCGATAAAGCTCGGGCTTCATTAGGGCTTGAAGCCGAAACGATTTTTCGTAAACCAGTAGAAGCCCAAGCGTCCTCAAAAGGCTTTACGTTAGCGCAGAAAATGGTGGGTAAAGCGTGTGGTGTTGATGGTGTGCGCCCAGGCCAATATTGTGAGCCTAAAATGACGACTGTAGGCTCGCAAGACACTACCGGCCCAATGACACGTGATGAGTTAAAAGACTTAGCATGTCTTGGCTTCTCCGCTGATTTAACCATGCAGTCGTTCTGCCATACTTCAGCGTACCCTAAACCCATTGATGTGAATACTCATCATACTTTGCCAGACTTTATAATGAACCGCGGTGGGGTGTCGTTACGTCCAGGTGACGGTGTCATTCACTCTTGGTTAAATCGCATGTTGTTACCTGACACAGTGGGAACTGGGGGAGATTCGCATACACGTTTTCCACTGGGGATTTCTTTTCCTGCTGGCTCTGGCGCGGTGGCTTTTGCGGCGGCGACAGGGGTTATGCCCCTTGATATGCCTGAATCAATCCTAGTGCGCTTTAAAGGTGAGATGCAGCCTGGGATCACACTACGTGATTTAGTGCATGCGATTCCGTATTACGGTATTAAGCAAGGGCTATTAACCGTTGAGAAAAAGGGTAAAATTAATGAGTTTTCTGGTCGAGTGCTTGAAATTGAAGGTGTTGAGCATTTAACCGTTGAGCAAGCATTTGAACTCTCTGATGCGTCAGCTGAGCGTTCAGCGGCAGGGTGTGCGGTTAAGCTTTCTGAAGCGTCAATTGCAGAATATCTTAATTCAAACATTGTGATGCTGAAGTGGATGATCTCGCAAGGCTATGGAGATGTTCGTACGATTGAACGTCGTATTACAAAAATGCAAGAATGGTTGGCTAACCCTGAGTTGATGCAAGCAGATCCTGATGCAGAGTATGCCCACGTGATTGACATTGATTTGGCCGATATTAAAGAGCCCATTTTATGTGCCCCGAATGACCCAGATGACGCACGTTTATTATCAACTGTGCAAGGGGAGTCAATAGATGAAGTGTTTATCGGTTCATGTATGACTAATATTGGTCATTTTCGTGCAGCAGGTAAATTGTTAGATAACTATGGCGGCCGATTACCCACTCAGCTTTGGGTTGCGCCACCGACTAAAATGGACAAAGATCAACTTACCGACGAAGGCTATTATGGTATTTTTGGTCGAGTAGGCGCACGCATCGAAACGCCAGGTTGTTCGTTATGTATGGGGAATCAAGCTCGGGTTGCAGATAAAGCAACCGTGGTATCAACTTCAACGCGTAATTTCCCGAATCGTTTAGGGACTGGTGCTAACGTGTTTTTAGCGTCAGCTGAGCTAGCTGCGGTCGCTGCCATTATTGGTAAACTCCCCACGCCCGCCGAGTATCAAGATTATGCGCAACAGATCAACGCAACCGCCGCTGATACTTATCGTTACCTCAACTTTCATAAAATGCCTCAATACACACAAAAAGCAGATGACGTGATCATCCAGCAAGCTGTGTAGCCTTTTTGAGCAATAGAGCCGGCAAAATGCCGGCTTTTTTAATACTTACAAAACAAGAAACAGTCGCGTTTTAAATAATAGAATAAATATTCAATATCTTCGTATATTTTGGTTTGTTACTGCTATTTTGTGGCATATTAATAGGTAAATTAAACAGTATTTATTTTCCATTCGCTTAGAATTATCGCCAATTTGTCATCAATAGGCGAGAGCAAAATGACCGCAGTAAACAATCAGAACTTGCTTCAACTTCGTTTCATCCAACAAGCGCATATCGACGCAGTGAAGCCCTCATTTAATCAACTACCAAGTAACCCGTATGCTGACGGTGCGTTCAGAAAACGTCGTTACTCAGTAATTAAATTTTCAGATGATCAAGTGTCATTGCAGCCTGCAAAAGCTTTTGTTCAAGACGACGCGATTAATACTTTTCAGGGCAATGTCGAACGTGTATACGAAAACCTTGAAGACAGCTTATTGCAAAGCGATGGCTTTAAGCACCTATTAAATGAATTTCGTGCTATGACAGGTATTTCACAAGAGCGTGAAATTGAAGTACATCAATTCCGTATGTTAGCAATTGAAAGTGACACGCCGCCAGCCCCTGAAGGCATCCATCAAGATGGTTTTGATCACGTCTGTGTATGTGGTGTATCACATGAGAACATCGCCGGTGGTGAGTTATTGGTTTATGAAAACAAAGACGTAGAGCCTTGCTTTAAAATGGAAATCAAAGATGGCTTATTTGCTTTGATCAACGACCGTGAAGTATGGCATAACGCGACTCCAATGAATAAACTAGATGCTGATAAAATTGGCTATTTAGATTGTTTTGTATTTACCTCATAACTCGAGTGAACCATGGAACTAACTAAACTTCGTCGTCAATTTCCAGCATTAATGCAGCAAGTAAATGGCCAAGCTCCTATCTTTTTAGATGGCCCAGGTGGCTCGCAAGTACCACAGTCAGTACTCAGTGCAATGTCAGCCTATTTGGGCTATTACAATTCCAACTTAGGTGGCGCATTTTTCTCTAGTGAAAAAACGGTAGACTTGCTTAACAACGCTCGCCAAGCGGTTGCAGAGCTACTCAATGCGCCAAGCAAAGAGCAAATCGTGTTCGGTGCAAACATGACAAGCCTAACCTTTAGTTTTAGCCGTGCACTTTCTAGGGCGTGGCAGGCAGGCGATGAGGTTATTGTTACCAACGCCGATCACTTCTCAAATGTGTCGTCATGGCGTCAAGCAGCCGAAGATAAAGGGGCGACAGTACATGCTCTACAAATTAATGAAGCTGATTGCACGTTAAACTTAGAGCACTATAAGCAGTTATTAAACAGTAATACAAAACTGGTTGCTGTAACGTATGCGTCAAACACAACGGGTTCTATAAACGATATAAAACACATTGTTGAATTAGCCCACCAAGTTGGCGCTTTAGTTTATGTTGATGCTGTGCACTATGCCCCCCATGAACTTATTGATGTGCAAGCGCTGGATTGTGACTTTTTAGCTTGTTCAGCCTATAAGTTTTTTGGCCCTCATGTGGGTATTGTCTATGGTAAGCGTGAACACTTAGAAGGGTTTACCCCTTATAAAGTAGAGCCTGCAAAAGACGTGATCCCAGGCCGCTGGGAAACCGGTACTCAGAGCTTTGAAGGCCTTGCGGGTGTTGTGGCTGCAATAGACTATATTGCCAGCTTAAGTGACTTGCCTGAAGCGACGTCTCGTCGTCAGCGTTTAGCTGAAGGCTTTGCAAAAACCAAACAGCACGAAATGGCATTAAGCGAATACTTTTTAACGCGCTTAGCTGAATTTCCACAAATTAAATTGTTTGGTATTTCAGATTTAACCCGCCTTAAAGAGCGCACACCGACTTTTGCACTAACATTTGAAGGCCTTGAACCACGCGCTGTATCTGAGTTTTTAGGTAAACAGCATATGTGTGTATGGGATGGTAACTTTTACGCACAAGGTTTATGTGAGCAATTAGGGGTGATGGATAAGGGTGGCGTTGTCCGTATTGGGTGCATGCACTACAACACGATTGAAGAGCTTGAAAAGCTGTTCAGTGCGTTTAATGCATTATTGGATTAATGAGATTGATTGTTTAATTCTAATTATGGTTTTACTAAAGGCATGGGTTCTTGCACATGCCTTTAATATGCTAAATCGCATTCAAATCCACTAGATATTGTCTTCAATATAAGTACTGAGCGTGCTGATCCGAGCACTCATACCCGCAATAATTTTATCCTTCATTTTTTCTCGAATCACATTGGGTAGTTTTGTCATAGCTTCAGGTGTAATGGCCAATAAAATACTGTCTTTAAGGGCTTTAGCACTGGTAGAGTGTTCTTGGTTGCAAATAAAAGCGCCCTCACCAATAAACTCTCCAGGCCCCACACGGCCTAACTCAAGCAATTGGCTTTTCTTAAAAATACTAAACTCACCACTGAGCACAATAAAAAGTCGGTTGTCTAATTCAAAGCGCTTAAAAGCGTGGTGATTTTGATGTACTAAATATAAATGACTAAAAGACTCGAGCAAAACTTGTCGCTCTGCCAGCGTAAATTCATTAAAAAATTCAAGCCGATTAATGATCTCAAGTTGTTTTAAGGGGGACACATTTTCGAGTAACTTCATGTACGCTGAGTCCATAAGAGAAATATAGCCTAGATAGTGGCGAGTTTTTTCTTATTGATCAACATATTTGATACTAATATAAAGCACGCTTACTAAGTACCAGTTGAAGTCAGGCGGCATAAAAAAGGCCTATATAAGCTCTTTGGAGAGTATTCTTTATCACTGCCAACGAATCAAAGCCTAGTTTTCTTCATCAGGAAACAGGCAAAACTAGTCGTTTTCTCTCGAGACCTTTTAATGTTCTTATATTTACAGGTGAATTTAAATCTATAACTTAATTCAAATTGTATTGTTGAAGTAACGAGAGTGATTTTGAGATTTAGTCATGCGGTGTATTTGATTTGGCTTTATCTTGATTGAGTACTTTGAAAGTTAGTTTCAGGCTATTTAAAGGTTTTATTTTATCTATAAAGCCTTATAGTTATGGGATTTATGTTGTTATATTTCAATAGGTATGAATGAAATCCCTTAGGAGTGAAAGTGGTAAATGGTCAAGACTTAAAAGCAATGAGGCTTCAAGCGGGGATATCTCAAGGTGAGATGGCATCTAAGCTAGGTTGCGATAGAAAAACGGTTATTAATTATGAAGTTGGAGCTACCGATATACGAGTAACCAGAATGTTTATTTGGTTAAAGTGTTGCAAGGTAGATGTCGGTGCTCTGGTGTCACAGGTGAAGCAAATTCGCGAACATGACAAAAATAACGCAAAAGCTAAGCTACAAGATGTGATTTCAATTTTACTCATAACTATTCAGCTTTGGGCACCAGTGGTCGTTACACCTATTTATTTAACTGCTTTGGCAATCGCTATGATAGTTGGTATGTACAAGAATAATATAAATATTATACATATCTCGCTATTCCTTTTGTTACTTAACATTATTGAATATATTATTTTTGCAACTGGTCTTATTGAACTAATTAAACCAGAAACTGGACAGCTTATTCGAGGAAGTATAATGTTTGGTGTTCAGCTGTTGATTAGTCTTCTGGCCGTCTTGCTCTTTGTCTTTCGAGTGCAGTTTTCAAGAGTGATATCAAAATCTAATACGGTTTCACTTACACTTTTTGATGGCTTTTTTCATTGGATATTTATATATACATCATTCATATATTTTATTGCATTGCTGGAGCACATCGCATGGTTTTACTTACAAAGTAGCTACTTTACTCTGGTTTATGACAACTTTGAGGGCTTAATTTATATAGCATGGATTGTTAGCTGCATACTTTTGTTTAATATGATGCACTTTAAACAAAAGCAGTGAATCACCAAAGTATTTAGCTAAGTATGATTTTATTAATGAAACATAGCCCTATTGGTATAGGGCTATGTAATTAAGCAACAAGCGCAGCATTAGCCGTCTTAGTGTTAATAATAACATTGTTATCAAATAACTCACTCATAACTGGGTTGGCGAAATCGCTACCAAATATAAGCATCATCTCGTAAACTTGCGTCACACTCATGATGGTTTTGCCACTCTCAAAATTACTAATTGTTGCTTGGTCCACGTGCAATATGACACCCAGTTGCTTTTGCGTTAGGCCGTGCTTTTTACGCAAGCTTCGCATCGCTTTTTGCATCTCATTTTTGAATCTGTCAATTTGAATTTTTCTTCTACTTGTATTGTGTTTCATATTGCCTCCAAAGAACATTTGCAAAGTAAGTGAGTGGCCACACGATGTGCTGAGCTTTTAAGAAAGTCGTTTACTTGAAAGTATACGATGCTCGCTCTTTGCATAAGCGTTATGTTGCGTTTTAAGCTGGCTGGAAAATGAGCAATAAATCCATTTGTTGATAAAATAATGGCTTTTGAATCCGTTTTAAAGCGATGTTTTAACATGAAATTATTTAATCGTTTGTTGTTGATAGAATCATTCTGGGTGATTGAGTGTGAAAAAATCTCCACAACGTAAATTTTAAGTAAAAAAAAGCTGTAGAAGTTTAACTTTTAGCGGGCAATTAATGCCCGATAAAATCAGTTAATTCAATGGTGAATTTAAGTTTTCGCGCTATGCGTAATAGTGAATAGTTTCAAATATAAAAATAGTTGTAGCCAAAAAAATAACTGTATTTAAACACGTATTGATAATAATAGAACTTAGCTAGATCAGTACATTATTTCGTGTTTTATTGAGGTTTTACCTGAGGCTTTATTGTGCTAATTATCATTGTAAGCAAAGTCGAAAAACATAGTGCCCAAGCTACATAGATTAACTCTTTAATGTTGTTGAAAATAAATGTCCAGGACTTAAATTCGAAGTAAGCCCAGCCAATATTTTCGATTAACCCAAGTAAATAGATAACAGTGATATAGATATATATCCAATGCAGTATGCCATCAAAATAGGTGAGCTTTATGTCTTTTGCATTAGAGATCTTTCGCGACAGCTGTACTCTAAAAATGAGTAGAGTGGCAATCATGAAGTTAAAAAATAGCTGGACACCAAACACAATATTCCCTTGGAGTAGCTCGTTTTCTGCATTAGTCATATCATTTATCATACCTGTCGAAAAAAGCGTAAAGTTGAGCGCCGAAAGTACTAAAATAAAAGCAGAAATGTGGGTGATGTTCGTGTTTTTTACATACACTCCGTACGCAGTACAGGTAGCTAAAAGTAATAGGTAAAGAGGGGCGGCTATAAGGTAGTTCCACAAGGTACCAAATATGATAATAGCAGAAATAAAATCTAACAGTTTTGAGGTACCATTTATGCTTGATTCGCTGCGAACTTCTTTTATCTGGTTTAGAAGGGAGCCTAAATCGAGCTTGCAGAATTTCAGCCATTGAAATAACCGCGAAGACGGAATGTCGCTGACACCTAATTCATAATTATGGATGGTGCGTCTATCACATTCTAACTTCTTAGACATACCTTGTTGGGTAATGCCAGCATTGAGTCGCATTGCTTTTAAGTCATCACCATCAATCATATACACCTCTCACAATTATTGTGTATATGGTATTGCGAACGACGTGATATGTAAATAGTGTGTGTACTTATATTGAGCAACTCCAACATGGAGTAAAGCATTAATACTACGTTATTTTTTACGGTGCATTTTTTAACGTAAGGGATGTATCTACCCTCAATTCAGGTTTATAAAAGGCCCAAAAATAGAGAACAAGTAGAGATGGCACCAGCTTTGGGGTTGTATTAAGTAGCTTTGTGAAATCAGTTAAGCAAGTTAAGGGGGAGCAGAAATGCATGATGTATTGAATTGGTTTTGTACCATGGTACTTTTGCTACTATGGTTTTTTTACTTTCTCAGTAGTAAGCATCATGCTTATTAGCGTGCAACAACTGAGTGCCCAAGCAATATATACTAACCCTTCAAAGTTATCGTAAATTAATGTCCAGGATTTCATATCAAGGAATATATAAACCATGTCCTCTAATAAAGCAGCCAGATAGAGTAATGAGTTATAGATATAAATCCAGTGGAAAATTCCATCAAATTTGGTTAGTTTGATGTTTTCTTGGTTGGTGAGTAATCGAGATATTTGAACTCTAAAAATTAACAATAATACAATTGTTGTAATAAAAAAAGTTGAGTGCCATAAATAAGCATACTTTGTAAGGGAGCATTTTCAGCCGGTGTTAGGTAGTTTATTAAACCTGTTTCAAATATAAGGCTTGATATGGCAGTTGGAATAAAAATGAAACCAGAGATGTGGAGCATGTTAATATCCCTTTTATATGCGCCATACATAGCACAAATTGCCAGTAGGCATAAATAGATAGGGGTTATGATTGAATGACTCCATAACGGGCTGAGTATAAGAACCACAGAAATAACATCTAGTAACTTAGCTGTGCCATTTTTACTTGCCTCTCCTCGTACTGCTTTTATTTGGTTTAGCAATACGCTTATATCCAGTTTGCAGTATTTGAACCACTGAAATAATCGTGCTGAGGGAATATCGCTCACGCCAAGTTCATAGTTATGGATGGTGCGCCTATCGCAGTCTAGCTTTTTAGACATGCCTTGTTGGGAAATACCAGCGTTTAGCCGCATTGCTTTTAAGTCATAACCATCAATCATGTTCATCCCCAATGCTATGTTACGTGTATGGTATTTTGAAAAAGGGAGCATGTAAACAGTGTGTTTATTATCGTGGCTTGTAAAGGTTACATCTAGGTACGATAAAATGCTGCACCAATGTGACTTTAAGAGTGAGTAGCCTTAAAGCTGGTGATTATAAAAACCACCAGAATGTAAGTTGAAAGCGGCATTATGTGAAGGTACGCATAGTTGAAGAGCTTTTATATTATTGACAGGTTTTATGATATATCGCCAACTCACAACTACAGGTTTCATGTTGTTTAGTTTATTTAGAAGCTGTTTCCTCATTGTCTTGGCTGAATTCTTTAGTAGCAATGATCATGTTTAATAAAGTTGCAGAGGATAATGCCCATGAAATATAGACTAGTCCTTCAAAGTTTTCATGTATTAATGTCCATGATTTCATCTCAAAAGCGAAATAAGCGACATCTTCGAACATCGCTAGTAAATAAATCATAGAACTATATAAATATAACCAGTGAAATATGCCATCAAAGTGTGTAATGCTGATTTTTTTTGATTTTGATATTAATCGAGATATTTGTACCCTAAAAATGAGAGTGAGAGTAATGCTAAAGCTAAATAATAATTGAGCACCATAAATTAATATGCCTTGCAGTACCTTGTTTTCATCAGGGGTTACATAGTTAATCAAACTCGTTTCGAAAAAAGCCCAATTCAATGTCGTTATGAAAAGAATGAAACAAGCAATATGCGTGGTGTTAATGTCTTTTCGATATATACCGTATAGGGCGCATATTCCAAGTAATGATAAATAAAGTGGCGTCACTATAGCTGAGTGCCATAACGGACCAAATATCAATACTACAGAAATAACGTCTAACAGCTTAGATGTGCCATTTTTACTTGCCTCTCCTCGCACAGCTTTTATTTGATTGAGTAGTACGGATATATCGAGTTTGCAGTATTTGAACCACTGAAATAATCGTGCTGAGGGAATATCGCTCACGCCAAGTTCATAGTTATGGATGGTACGTCTATCGCAGTCTAGTTTTTTAGACATGCCCTGCTGGGAAATACCGGCATTAAGTCGCATTGCTTTTAAGTCATCACCATCAATCATATTTATCCCCAGCACTATGTCATCTATATGGTATTGTTAAAAAGGGGGACATGTAAACAGTGTGTTTATTCTCAATACTTTATAAGGATTGCAGAGAAATACGATAAATATTGGGCCTGTGTAACGCTAAAAGAGAGTGGTCTTACATTCTGGTGATTATCACAATCACCAGAGTATGAAACATTAGTTTTATAGCTGAAAAAGCGTTTAAATAGTGCAACTATTATGCTGTGGTTTTTTCGGTACGCGTATCTGATTTTTGTGATGTTATCATCATCGTAAGTAAAGCACCGCAATTAAGTGCCCAAGCTATATAAACTAACCCTTCAAAGTTATCATAAATAAAAGTCCAAGAGTTCATGTTGAAATGAACTTTTATAAAATACTCAACCATAGATGATAAGTATAATATAGATATGTAAATATATATCCAATGAAAAACACCATCAAAATTTGTTAGTTCAATGTTTTTAGATTTTGATAGGTGGCGGGAAACTTGTACTCGGAATATAAGTATTGATATTGTGGCTAAACTGAAAAATAGCTGAGTTCCGTAAATTATAAGCCCCTGTAAGACTTTGCTCATATTTACTATTATATGATTTATTAAACCAGTCTCAAAAATTATAGTTGGTAAAGCTGTTAACGTAAAAATAAAACCAGCAATGTGGGACATATTTATATTTTTTATATAAATACCATATACAGTACATGCGCCTAACAATGATAAATGAAGTGGTGTAGTAAGGCTTACATCCCAGAGTTGAATATAAAAAAAAGCCATTGATGCAATACTGAATAATATCAGATTTGAGGGTTTCATTAGTTATCCTTGTAGCCATCTATAGGGATAGGAGGTGTAAAGTCAACATTGACAGATTGTGTTGATGCTGGTTTATATGCTGTATTACCACCAGAAAAAAGAGTGCAAGTGTTAGTAGAAAGAACTTTTATGTCTATATTACTTCTGCAGTTACTCGCAGTTCTATGCGTTTTACAAGTACCTACATTCTTTATACTATAAACATTTATAAAAAAATTCATAACGCTAATAATATTGAATGGGCTTATTTTTTGCATTGTTCTTCATCCTGTAAACGTGGTTTTTTTGTTTGATTAACGTGATCGCGGATCTGTTTTATTTCGTTTAACAACGATCCTGAGTCTATCTTACAATAAACCAGCCACATGAAAAGCTGTTTAGAGCGAATATCGCTCACCCCTAACTCATAGTTGATGATGGTTTTTCGATCACAATTGAGTTTTTTAGCCATTCTGTCTTGAGAAATACCCGCATTGACTCTCATTGCCCTGAGGTCATCACCATCTATCACATCCTTTGTCCTTATTATGTTGAGGAGCTTGTTTCCCTATAAAAGGCATCCATTATGGTAAGCGAACTTACCTTACGTAACGCATGCACCAGCTAAAAGTGTTAAAGATGTGTAGTTTAGCCGTATAGAACCTTGTTTAGCATAATATTTTGAAATGCAATAAATGTAAATAGCATGTTTACATTTGTTGACAAGGTTCTGTTTTATTCTTCATCTATAAATTTTAATTAATATGAAGGAGGCGGGAGCGGTTAATTATATTTATAAATAGAAAGCGTATGAAGTACGCTTATTATTGGAATTTGGGAGCGAAAAAAGAAGCAGCAAAAAACCAGAGCCAAAAAAACCGCCTATTTGGCGGTTTTCAAAGATATGAGGTTATTATTACTTACGTGTATTAGTAATTACTCAATATTTTGGATCTGCTCACGCATTTGTTCAATTAGTACTTTTAACTCTACCGCTGCGCTGGTGATGTCGGTATTAATTGATTTTGAGGCAAGGGTATTTGACTCGCGATTAAACTCTTGCATCATAAAGTCTAAACGACGGCCGCATGCGCCGCCTTTTTTAATGATTTTATGTGCTTCTGTTACGTGAGATTTTAAACGATCTAACTCTTCGGCCACATCTTGTTTTTGAGCTAGGTAAATAAGTTCTTGCTCAAGGCGGTTTTCGTCGATGTCGGCTTTTAAGTCTTCTAGCTTGGCATTGAGCTTTTCACGTTGCCATTTGGCGATTTCTGGCATGTGTTCTTCTACAATCGCAACTTGCTCTAAAATACTATCTAGGCGCGTGGTGATCATGGTTTCTAGGTTGCCACCTTCGCTTGCACGTGCTGCTTTAAAGTCTTCAATAAGGTCGTTAAAGCCAAGTAGTAGGGCTTTATTTACGGCATCTAGATCAACTTCTTGTGCTTCCATTACGCCTGGCCAGCGCAGTATATCAACGGGGTTGATGTCACCTTGGCTTTGTTGTTGCACCCATTTTGCACTGTTGATCAGCTGTTCAGCCAATGTTTCATTAATAGACAGCTCACCGACGTGAGCAGGGTTGGCTGTAAACTTTAAATAGACTTCTACTTTTCCGCGTTGAAGATGTTTACGTAGGCGCTCGCGTATTACCGGCTCCATACCACGAAATTGTTCAGGTGCGCGGATAAAGGTTTCTAGGTAACGCTGATTTACTGAGCGGATTTCCCAAACTCCTGTGCCCCAATCACCTTTAACTTCTCGGCGTGCGTAGGCGGTCATACTATGGATCATGTAAAGTTCCTAATCTATTAACAAAATTTCCAGCTGGTATTATAGCTTAATAAAAAATCAACGCAGTAAGCAATTTTCACTCAATGTCGTTGTTTTGTCTAAATCGACATGGCATCGTACTGTCTGACCCATTATAATGACTGAAATTTTGAATATTAGGGGAACGTGGATGCGTCCAAGTGAAAGAACAGCAAACCAGATCAGACCGGTAACATTTACACGTAACTACACAATTCACGCCGAAGGCGCGGTATTGGTAGAGTTTGGTAATACAAAAGTACTTTGTACTGCAACGGTTGAAGCCGGTGTACCGCGCTTCATGAAAGGTCAAGGTAAAGGTTGGATCACGGCAGAATACGGTATGTTGCCACGTTCTACACATACCCGTAATAACCGTGAAGCGGCGCGTGGCAAGCAAGGCGGCCGTACGATGGAAATTCAACGTTTGATCGCACGTGCATTGCGTGCTGCGGTTGACTTAAAAGCCCTTGGCGAAAACACCATTACGATTGACTGTGATGTGCTGCAAGCTGATGGCGGTACTCGTACTGCGTCTATTAGTGGTGCATGTGTTGCGTTGGTTGATGCGTTAACGCATATGCGTGCCAAAGGCATGATCAACAATAACCCGCTTAAGTTTATGATTGCGGCGATTTCTGTGGGTGTTTATAACGGCCAAGCGATTTCTGATTTAGAATACCTAGAAGATTCAGAAGCTGAAACTGACATGAACGTGATCATGACAGAAACAGGCAAGCTGATTGAAGTACAAGGCACCGCTGAAGGCGAACCTTTCTCGTTTGAAGAACTTGATGAGCTATTAGGGCTTGCTAAGCATTCAATTCGTGAAATTATCGACCTGCAAAAGAAAGCATTAGCATAATTGAGTGTTGTTCCCGTTTAGTTTAGGTATCAGTTAAGTATCACGTAAGTAGGTAAAAGTATGAAAGCATATCAAAAAGAGTTTATTGAATTTGCACTTGAAAAGCAGGTGCTTAAATTTGGTGAGTTTACCCTTAAATCAGGCCGCACGAGCCCGTATTTTTTCAACGCTGGTTTATTTAACACTGGTCGTGATTTAGCGCGTTTAGGGCGTTTTTATGCCGCAGCACTTGAAGATGCTGGTATTGAATACGATTTACTGTTTGGCCCCGCATACAAGGGTATTCCGATTGCGACGACGACTGCGGTTGCGCTGTCTGATCATTATGACAAAGACGTGCCTTATTGCTTTAATCGTAAAGAGAAAAAGCAGCATGGCGAAGGCGGCTCGTTAGTTGGCTCAGCGCTTGAAGGGCGTATCATGTTAGTTGATGATGTGATCACTGCAGGTACTGCTATTCGTGAGTCGATGGAGATCATTGCTGCTGCAGGTGCTGATTTGTCAGGTGTGTTAATTGCACTGGACCGTCAAGAAAAAGGTAAAGCAGAACTATCAGCAATTCAAGAAGTTGAGCGAGACTTTGGCACTGAGGTTGTGTCAATTGTGAAGCTTGCTGACTTAATTGTTTACCTTGAAGAACAAGGTAGCATGGGTGAACACCTTGCCTCAGTTAAAGCATACCGAGATCAATACGGCGTAGCATAAGCTGAGTTTGAGTTAAAAAATGCCAGTCAGAGACTGGCATTTTTTTTAACGGTATTTTGAGAGAGCGTGATTCACTCATCAATAATTCAGTATTGTGGGGCTATTCTTGGCGTTTTAGCACAGCTGTTTTGCAGTATGGTTTATGGTGTGTTGCGTGATTTTTTGGCATAGTAAGCACCTTGCAAATTCCAGCAGTCTCAATTTTTTAAATAAAGGCATACATCGTCATGGTCACGACGCAAAATAACAAGAAACATATCCATATTTTGGGTATTTGTGGCACCTTTATGGGTGGCATTGCAGCAATCGCACAATCTTTGGGTTATAAAGTTACTGGCTCTGATCAAAACGTGTATCCGCCGATGAGCACGCAGTTAGAAGAACTTGGCATTGAATTAACGCAAGGTTATGACACGGCTCAGTTAGACCCTGCGCCAGATTGTGTGGTGATTGGCAATGCTATGAGTCGAGGCAACCCATGTGTGGAATACGTGCTGGAAAAAAATATTCCGTACACATCTGGCCCAGAATGGTTAAAACATCATTTATTGCAAGACAGCTGGGTACTGGCCGTTGCGGGGACGCATGGTAAAACCACGACTGCGAGCATGTTGGCGTGGATACTAGAATATGCGGGGCTGCGCCCGGGGTTTTTAATTGGCGGCATTGTGCAAAACTTTGGGGTGTCGGCACGGGTCAGTGATACACCATTTTTTGTGATTGAAGCCGATGAATACGACACCGCCTTTTTCGATAAGCGCAGTAAGTTTGTGCATTACTTACCCCGCACTTTAGTTATGAACAATTTAGAGTTTGATCATGCTGACATTTTTACCGATTTAAATGCCATTCAAACACAGTTTCATCACCTGTTAAGAACACTACCTGCGCAAGGTAAAGCGATTTACCCTGCGGATGACACTGCGCTTGCTGAGGTGATTAAACGTGGTTTTTGGAGCGAACAAGAAACTTTAAACGGCGATTGGTCGTATAACTTGCGCAAAGCAGACGGTAGTCAGTTTGAAGTGTGCTTACACGGTCAGCTTGAAGGGGTTGTGAATTGGCAGGCCATTGGTGAGCATAATGTAAAAAATGCCATGGTGGCCATTGCGGCAGCGCGACATGTGGGCATTCCTGTCTCTGTCAGTATAGATGCACTCGGCGAGTTTATTTCTCCAAAGCGTCGTATGGAGTTGCTTGCAGAGGTGGGCGGCGTCAGTGTGTATGACGATTTTGCGCATCACCCTACGGCCATTAAAACAACCCTTGCAGGGCTAAAAGCGAAAGTTGGGACTGAACCTGTGATTGCGATTTTAGAACCGCGTTCAAATACGATGAAAATGGGGGTACATCAACAAACATTATTGGCGTCACTCAGTGAGGCGGATGAAGCATATTTGTTTGAACCCGATAACTTGGATTGGTCACTGCGCGATGAAGCGAGTAAAGCGGGCCGCCAGTGTTTTTCAAGTGTGGATGAAATTATCAAACAGGTGTGTGCTAACGCGCAAGCGGGTCAGCATATTTTGATCATGAGTAATGGTGGCTTTGGTGGGTTACATCAAAAGCTACTGTCTGCGCTGCATAAAACAGACATAGTTAGTTGATATACTGCGAATTAACATAAAAGGGTAGATGGTGTGAAGAGTTTTAAACCTGCGATTACGTTGGCATTTAGTGGTGCATCGGGTGCGCCTTATGGATTGCGATTATTAGAAGTACTCGTCGCAATGAATTACCAAGTTTATGTGCTGATCTCGAGTGCCGCGCGGGTGGTATTAGACATTGAATCGAACGTTAAGCTCTCGGGTAACGAGCAAAAAGCCAGCGAGCAGTTGAGTACGCTGTTTAACGCGCAGCCAGAGCAAATTAAGGTATTTGGTAAAGACAATTGGTTTAGTCCTGTGGCATCGGGGTCGGCAGCACCGAAAAAAATGGTGGTGTGCCCGTGTAGTGCAGGATCGGTATCGGCGATAGCGTTGGGGGCGTCGGATAATTTATTAGAACGGGCAGCCGATGTGGTTATTAAAGAGCGCGGCCAGCTTATTTTGGTACCACGAGAAACGCCTTTTAGCCCCATTCATTTAGAGAATATGTTAAAACTGAGCCAGTTGGGGGTAACGATTATGCCCGCAGCACCGGGTTTTTATCATAAACCCGAGTCGATCGATGACTTGGTTGATTTTATGGTGGCCCGTATTTTAGATCATCTTAATATAGAGCATACCTTAACCGAGAGGTGGGGTTATGGAGAACAAAAATAACATGACGATCGCATTAGATATTCAAGGCCTGAACAAGGTCTATAAAAATGGTGTTGAAGCTGTAAAAGGCATCGACCTAAAAGTAGAGCAAGGAGACTTCTTTGCGTTGCTGGGGCCTAATGGCGCGGGTAAATCAACCACCATAGGTGTTATAGCATCCTTGGTAAATAAAACCGCTGGGCAGGTTAGCGTGTTTGGGCACTCAATTGATACTGCATTGGAAGATGCAAAAGCTGAGTTGGGCTTGGTCCCGCAAGAGTTTAATTTTAGCCAATTTGAAACCTTGAGCCAAATCTTAGTAAATCAGGCTGGTTACTATGGCGTACCACGTCAAGAAGCGCATCAACGTGCTGATAAATATTTAGCACAACTTGGCTTGTTAGAGAAAAAAGACAAACAAGCACGCACGTTATCAGGCGGCATGAAGCGCCGTTTAATGATTGCGCGTGCGTTAATGCATGAACCAAAATTATTAATATTAGATGAGCCAACCGCTGGGGTTGATATTGAATTACGTCGCTCAATGTGGAGTTTTCTTAGAGAGATAAACGAGCAAGGTGTCACGATTATTTTAACGACTCATTACCTTGAGGAAGCGGAGCTGCTGTGTAAAAACATTGCCATTATCGATCAAGGGGTAATCGTTGAGAACACTACGATAAAAGCGCTATTGGCAAAGCTCGACAAAGAAACCTTTGTACTTGATTTACAAACACCGGTCCAACCGGTGAATATCGAAGGGTATGCGTTTAACTTAACCGATGAGCACACCTTAGAAGTCGAAGTTAAAAAATCACAGAGTTTAAATGAGGTGTTCAGTCAGCTGAGCACACAAGGGAATACGGTGTTGAGTATGCGAAATAAAGCAAACCGGCTAGAAGAGTTATTTGTTGGGCTGTTAGAGCAGGGGCGTGAATCATGAGTATTACTCGCTACGGCGTAGCCTTAAAAAGTATTTGGATCAAAGAGTGCATTCGCTTCTTACGAATTTGGGTGCAAACCTTGGTGCCTCCCGCGATAACCATGACGTTGTATTTTGTTATTTTCGGTAGCTTAATTGGCTCGCGCATTGGTGAAATGGGCGGCTTTAGTTATATGGAGTTTATTGTTCCGGGCTTAATTATGATGTCGGTGATCACCAACTCCTATTCTAATGTAGCCTCGAGCTTTTATTCGACAAAGTTCCAAAAAAGTATTGAAGAGCTTTTGGTTGCGCCAGTACCTAATTATATTATTGTGTTAGGTTACATGGGCGGTGGTATGGCGCGTGGCATGCTGGTGGGCTTAATTGTGACCTTAGTTTCACTGTTTTTTGTCGATATACAAATACACAATATTGGGGTGATCATTGCCACCGTAGTCTTAACCTCGGCGGTGTTTGCACTGGGTGGGTTAATTAATGCGGTATTTGCCAATAGCTTTGATGATATCAGTATTATTCCTACCTTTATCTTAACCCCACTGACTTACTTAGGCGGCGTGTTTTACTCGATCACCTTGTTACCTGAATTTTGGCAGGGCGTATCGCAAGCCAATCCAATCATTTATATGGTGAATGCATTTAGATTTGGCTTTTTAGGTGTATCAGATGTCAACATTTATGTGGCATTTACGGTATTATTAGCATTTATTACTGGGTTATTTATCTTGGCGCTGACATTGATCCGCCGAGGGGTAGGGTTACGTCACTGATGGCAGAAGCAAATTCGAGAAGTATTGTCTCAAACCAACCTAGCTTGCATGAAAAGCTGGATGAAATTGTAAATAAGCATTTAACTGCTGAGTTCAAAAAGCCCATTGCGGCCCATACGCAAAAGGCATTTGACGAAGTAAATGCGCGCGTACAAGCATTTACCGGAGACATCATTTTAGATTCATGTTGTGGGGTAGGTGAAAGCACGGCTAATTTAGCTAAATTGCACCCGAACGCATTGATCATTGGTATTGATAAGTCATCACATCGATTAGATAAACATGATGTGGAATACAAGCAGACAGACTCAGGTCAATATATGCTGGTACAAGCGGATTTAAATGATTTTTGGCGCTTAGCAGTCGCGGCTAATTGGCAGCCAACACACCATTATTTGCTGTATCCAAACCCTTGGCCTAAGGCTAAGCATATTGGTCGTCGTTGGCACGGTGCTGCGGTATTCCCTTTTATTGTTAAGCTTGGTGGTCAACTTGAAGTACGCAGTAACTGGGATATTTATGTTAGAGAGTTTGCGCGCGCCTTGCAGCTAGCTGGTCACCCAACGGCCGTTGAACCCTATAGCAGTGAGCAAGCGATCACGCCCTTTGAACGTAAATACTGGATGAGTGGCCAATCAAGCACGCGCTTAGTGGTTACACTGTGATAGTTAAGGATTAATGGTTCAGTGCGCGTGACTCTGTTCTAATATGTGGGGTGGCTCTGCCTATGTGTCGCCCTTGCATCATATCTACGCCAGCCTCAATAAAGCGTTTAAACTGTGCTTCGTCCAATACGGCGCCCACAACCAATTGTATATCTCGGTCTTTACAGAGTTTGGCTAAGTGAGATATAAACTCAAAGACCTGCTCATCTCGGTGCATATGTGCTGAAATATGTTCATCAAGCTTAATTGCATCAATATTTAGTTTCATAACTCGGCTGACGGTTAATAGCCCGCTGCTGACGCCGTTGATCAAGATTTTTACGCCTTTACTTTTCAGCATGTTGATACTGGCAGCCATGGAGTTAAAGTTATTTAAGACAGCTTGCTCATCCAGTTCAAAGGTGATCAAAGCGGGCTGAGGGTAGCGGCGTAATTCTTGATTTATTATATCTATGAGCTGCGGATCAGTGGCATCTTGATAGCTTAACTTTAAACTCCAAGCGGTATTTGTTTTTCTAAAACGTGTGACGCACTGAGTTAAAATATTATGCGTTAGTTTACCCTCCATACGAGAACGTTTTACGACTTTTTGATAGATGTCAGCACTTAAGATAGCGCCTTGCTCATTAATAATACGAGCGCTACAAATATGCTGGGAAACCATATTTTTCTTAACATCAAAACGGGGTGTAAAATAGGCAACAACTCTATTTTTTTCAAATGCATCTTGTAAGGTATTTGCCAACGCCAGATGATTGGCCTGCTGCTGTTTTGCATCGTTATTATGAATGGCATAGAGGCAGACGGTTTTGTTTTGTTGCTTTGCTTGGCGACACGCAACATAGGCGTTATCGAGTAATAATGCCTTGTTACCTGAGGCAATGCCGGCACTAAGCTGAATATAAAGGTGTGGGTTATTGAGCACTGGCCGAGAACTAGGAAATTCTTTGATTATGTTTGTCAGGTAATGCTCACCTTTGTCGGTATCGCACATGATCACCAGTTTGGATGTGGCAAGGCGATATACAGGGTATGGGTAAGTAAATTCGCTAAAATGCTTCATAATACGCTGGATAACTTGATCTCCTACGCTTGCACCATAAAAGCTAATAATGTCTTCAAGCTCACTGACCCAAATAATAGCCAAACTTAAATGTTGTTGCTTATTTTTGGCTAAATCGTGCTCTAATGCAATTCTGTTAGCAAAGCCTGTACGTGTATCTGACGTCATTGACTTTTTATAAAGTAATAAATATATGCCGGCCACTAGCAAGGCAATAAAAAAGAAAAAACTGGCGGTTAATGTTGCTTTGGCTACGCTCACGCGTAGCTGTTGTGCAACGTCATCGGTGGTGATGTCAGCGCCCGTAAGGTAAGTGGTGCCATTACTACTAATAAAAGGTATGAGAATGGTTTTAAAGTGGCCCCATTGATCTTCTGAGATTTCAAAGACGGGTTCTGTTGAGCGAAATGCCCCTTTGTTAACGATGGTTGCTTCTAGATAGGGGTCAAAAAATTGCGTTACTCGGCCAAGTATTAAATCTTCTTGTGTATAACTTGATGATGTAAACCGCACCAATGGTGCATCGTAAATCATGGTGTAGACATATTCAACTTCCAAAGCGCTGGTAAGTGCAGTGAGCTGAGCGCTGAGCTGCTCAAATTGGGCTGAGTCTACCTCATTTAATCGATCGTGATAATCATCACCAATAATTAACTGCGCAGCTTTCGCTGCATGTAATAGGCGAGTGTCAATATCATCCATGATCGCTTTGCGGGTAGTGTGATAGCTATAGCCAACATAGCTAATAAGGCTTGCGATAAAAGTAACAAAACCAATGCAGAGCCAAACTATCAGAGAAATCCTTCTGAGCATACCTGTCCTATTTATAAGCGTTCCTTAATTTTAAACATGAAGAGAGTGCAATGCAAAGGTCGCCTAATTCTTAGTTATATCATTTTTAGCTTTAAAGAAAATTAAATATACATGTAAATTTCAATTAAGTGTCGTTATATTTAAATGATAGTGTCACTAAACATTATGGGATTTCGCGA
Source organism: Pseudoalteromonas sp. MSK9-3 (assembly GCF_003590335.1). Classification (GTDB taxonomy): domain Bacteria; phylum Pseudomonadota; class Gammaproteobacteria; order Enterobacterales; family Alteromonadaceae; genus Pseudoalteromonas. Next base: position 148,411 of record NZ_MIET01000027.1, read on the forward strand.
CTTTTCAGCGTTCAAAACGAGACAAATCTATTAACTTGCAGTAAAGTTAGCCATTTCGTCATAACAACTCATATTACTATTGCTTAAACAGCAATACAGAGTTAGAGAATTAGGTAGCAAGATGGGTCCAAAGCGTTGTGCTGTCGCTTCTGAAGAAAGTTTAATGCGTATTTTTACGGTGCCAGAAGCGCCAGATTCGACTCTGAGTAAAATAGAGTTAGAAATCTCTAGTAATTTAGCTGGGTTCTTAAATGAGAACATCGCGGCAATTGAAAAGCCTTTACACGAGATTGAAAAAGACTTTCAAGATGCGGTGTTGCCTGAAGAGCCGATGTTCGTTTCTGATTATGCACAAGACATAATGGAGCAGCTGGTGGCACATTCAGTCCATACGGCTGCCCCAAGCTTTATTGGACACATGACCTCAGCGTTACCCCACTTTGTGTTGCCGCTGTCTAAATTGATGGTGGGTTTAAATCAAAACCTGGTTAAAATTGAAACCTCTAAAGCATTTACACCTTTAGAGCGTCAAGTGCTGGGGATGATGCACCATTTAGCTTATGGTAATGACGAACATTTTTATGACAAATGGATGCACAGTGCAAAAACATCGCTCGGTGCATTTTGTTCTGGTGGAACGATTGCCAATATTACTGCATTGTGGATTGCCCGAAACCGTTTATTAAAAGCCGATGGCGAATTTAAAGGTATTGCTGCACAGGGAATGCTCGCAGGCATGCTGCATTACGGTTATAAAGGGTTGGCAGTGCTTGTATCAGATAGAGGCCATTATTCATTAGGTAAAGCGGCTGATATTTTAGGGCTTGGCCGAGAAAACTTTATTGGTATTGCGACCGACGAAAATAATAAAGTTGATGTTGAAAAAATGCGTGAGACAGCGCATCAATTGCAAGCAAAAGGCATTAAAGTATTGGCTTTAGTCGGGGTTGCTGGCACCACAGAAACAGGTAATATCGATCCTTTAAACGATATGGCTGATTTAAGCGCTGAACTTGGGTGTTATTTTCATGTTGATGCTGCATGGGGTGGCGCGACACTCCTATCAGACAATAACCGGCATTTATTGGCGGGTATTGAGCGTGCAGATTCCATTACGATTGATGCTCATAAACAAATGTATGTGCCGATGGGCGCGGGGCTCGTTTTATTCAAAGACCCAGCAGCAGCTGATGCGATTGAGCACCATGCTGAGTATATCCTGCGTAAAGGCTCAAAAGATTTAGGCAGTCATACCTTAGAGGGAAGTCGCCCAGGTATGGCAATGCTCGTACACGCCTGTATGCGCGTTATTGGTCGTAAAGGTTACGAAATGCTGATTGATAAAGGCATTGATAAAGCACGTTACTTTGCCGAATTAATAAAAAATGACCCTGACTTTGAGCTTATCTCTGAACCTGAATTATGCTTACTCACTTATCGATATGTGCCAAAGCAAATACAGCATGCGATTGCGCGGGCTGATGAGGCTGAACGGATTGAAATCTATGCAGCACTCAACCGCTTTACTGCCAGTATGCAAAAACGCCAGCGCGAAACAGGGCGTTCATTTGTATCGCGTACTCGATTGACTCCAGCTCAATATGATCACCAACCGACAGTGGTGTTTAGGGTTGTACTGGCAAACCCCTTAACGTCAAACTCGATATTAAAAGATATTTTGGCTGAGCAAAAAGCGTTGGCTAAAACCGATCCAATATTTAAAAAGTATTTATTGAAATATCTATCATAATTATTGTCATATGATAATTCAGCAGTTGTCTTATATGTGGCTGTTGAATTGTCTCATGATATAGTGTTTTGTTAATAGGTACTTTACCCTCGTTTTTATTTGTATCAAAACAAGTTACTCATATTGATGTATAAAATAGTTCATCCTTTTTCTGATTATTGCGTATCATTAATAGAGATGTAGAAAAATGTGTTTGTAAATGTTTAGTAGCTTTGGTGTCTTATGCTCAATGATTTAAGTGAAGTAACACAACGATTGAGAAGAGTATGCTCTCAAGAAGTTGATGTTTCTGGCAGCTATCAGGCGTTTTTACAGGATATTATTGATGAAGGGCGCACCACGTTAGCGGTGAGCAGAGTGTCAGTGTGGCTATTTGATGATCATATTCAACCCCGCTTTTTATTGAATGTGGCGAACACCGATTGGTCAACCAAAGTTGAGCAAATGGATTATGCCAAATTGAGCTTAGAACGCTATCATGCGTATTTCACGGCATTAAAAAATGGAGAATCTATTGCCGCGAGTGATGCTGAAACAGACCCACGCACAACTGAGTTTTCAGATGATTACTTAAAGCCATACGGCATAACTACCATGTTAGATACGGTCATTTTTAAAAATGGTGTGCCTCATGGTATTGTGTGTTGCGAAGGAACTGATGGCCCGAGACAGTGGCAAAGTGCAGAAGTATCATATGCCGAAATGATCGCAGATTGTTGTAGCCGACGCATTCTGGTGAGCGAACTGTGGGCATTGCAGCAACAGCTCTCAGATTTAGCATTTCAAGATGCACTCACAGGGCTTAAAAACCGACGCTATTTAATGGATTATGCGGAGCGAGAGATAAGCCGCCATATGCGAGCAGAGCTGCCACTGAGTATGGTCGTCGTCGATATTGATCACTTCAAAGCGATTAATGATACTTATGGCCATGAGGTTGGCGATATTGTATTACAAGCTTTTGCTGGGTGTTGTAAATTAGTACTGCGTACCGAAGACTGCTTATGCCGACTTGGCGGAGAAGAGTTTGTAGCGATGCTACCGCACACCAATGCAGATAATGCATACCATGTGGCAGAGCGATTACGAGAAGCCTTGTCTCAGCAACAAATCGAATACGGTTCTGAGAGAATTATGATCACGGTGAGCTGTGGTGTGGCCGAGGTAAATTTACAACTGCCTTTTAGCCAATCATTAAAATTGGCTGATCATGCCGTTTATCAAGCAAAAGCCAACGGCCGAAACTGTGTGGTAAGAAGCTAGTTTTCGCATATTGTTAATACTCATTCGCTATACAAAATTGTTTTGTTTCTCCCTGTTTTTTTCGCGGTATACAGGGCTTTATCTGCCCGCGACTGAATTGCATCAAATGACTCACCATCTCGACCATTTATTGATACGCCAATACTGATCGTAACAACGTCATTTTGTAATTCTGGTAGCAAAGCGCATTTTTCTGTAAATAGCGTACGAATGCGTTCTGCTAATTTTATGGTGTTATCTGTATGCATTGCATAGGTCAGTATACAAAATTCTTCACCTCCCCATCGGGCTACGGCGTCACTTTCACGAACCGTCGTAGCAAGAGTTTCTCCGGCAATTTCTAATACATGGTCGCCAACTGAGTGCCCATGTGTATCATTTAATTGTTTAAAGTTATCAATGTCTATCATCAGCACATGAATGTTGTTGTGTTGACGGGCGCCAATAGTGAGTAACGGCCTAATGACATAGAAAAATCCACGACGATTATACAAGCTAGTAAGTGGGTCATGATGCGCAGCTTTATCAAGTTCAGCGATAAACCGACTGGTACTTAGGAGCATGAGAATAGGCGCGCCAACCATGATCCCGATGAGGGCACCGAGCCAAGTGATCACTGCAACCGTACCTGATTGTTTACCAATTAAAGGCAATTCGCCTAACGCACCATTGGTGGTGTAAATAAGGGTGGCAAGCACCTCAACTAACACCAAAGAAGCCGCTACACGAGAAATAGTCCGTTCATAACGGTTATTATTAGCATATTGCCATAGGCAGTAAGCAAAGCTTGCACGAACCATAATGAGCCAAATGCCAATCGTCACTAAGCGTACATCTCGTATTGGAAAGAGAAAAGTGAAAATCACAGTGCTGATAAAAATACTTATAAACAGCAGAGAAATAGTGCGAGTAGGCAGGGGTTTATTCATAAATTGCCACGTGCCCGCAAGTAACCATGTATGCCCAGCAATAAGCATAGTGTTGTATGTAAAGCCTCTTGCAGGGTTCCATTCTGAGGAAACAAACACGTTGATGGCATAAGCGACCGCTAGGCAGCTATACCCAAGAGCCCACATACGCGCACCAAGTGCAGATTCACTCATTTTCCCTATTGCAGCAATCATTACTGCACCTATCAATGCAGCAAGGGTCAAGGCAAACATTAGTGTTATGTCATGAAAAACCACGGTTATGCCACCTTATCATTATTTTTTATTCTGTCGTGTTTCCACATCAGTTGTACTCAACCTCATATTATATTTATAAAGTTGAATGCTATAGCAACTACCAATTACACAATTTAATTTGCTTAAACCAAGGTGCGTTAAATGTTTTGCTCGCTTGCTGAGCTGGTAATTTCAATACGATATTCAAGGAGGGGGCTAAGTGCTTATGTATAAGCTGTTTTAACCCCTTACTTTCTAATTGATCAAACTCTGTTATTAACTGAGTTCTTAGTTGCTGTGAAATGAGCACACCTTGCGTTGCTTCATAGCCACTATTCACCCATAAAAGGTAAGTTCGTTTAGGCTGGTCGGGAAAGCTTTCAACCAGCTTAGCAATGGGGTCATACAAGCGTTGATAATTAATGAATTGCTTTTGTAATAAAAAAACAAACAGTAAGTTTATTCCTGCATTTATATGACCTGGCTTTTTCGCTTGCAGTTGGTGACCTGCCAAAGCTTTACGAAAATAGCCGTTTGCTTGAGTCAGCTTATTTTTATCTAATGCAAGAACGCCTAAGTTATTCGCAATGGTGGCTAAAGCGCGCTCATTTTTTAGCTTCTCAGCAATTTGATATGCTTCTTTGTACAGTGCTTTGGCGCGAATGTAATTGGCTTGATGGCGAGCGATAATTGCCAAGCTAATTTTTAATCCCATTTGCTGATTTAAAGAGGATTTTTGCTTCAACGCACAGGTAAATGTGGTTTCTGCATCGTTGATATAGGATGATTTACGCAACCAAACTCCGGTCATACTGAGGATAGATGGCAGCTTTTCATAAAAAAAGGGGTGTTCATTTAATAAAAACAATTGCTCAAGTGACGCATATCCGTTGTTCAGTTGATTGGTAACAATCGCGGCTCTGGTGTTGAGCAGATACCACTGTATTTTTTGTTTGCTTGTTAATTGAGACAGCGTGAGATCGTCGCTCAAGATACGCAGTGATTTTGTTGGATCTGAAGATAAATAATACTGTGCTTGTTGGAGTAAGTATTCATTTTCAGCTGTTTTAGGATCTAAGCTCGCCACCGTCGTTACTGGCAATAATAAGATTAAAAAACTTATTACTTTGTACAATGGGAAATACTCTCTGCTTATGTTCAGTTTTGAAAGTATAGTTTAGCCTTAGGAAACAGACCAAGCCTTCTGATAAACCAAAAGGCTTGCTGTAGTAAAGCCGTTAGTGACTGCGTTGAAGAGAACATGATTGTGCTAAAACCAGCTAGCCAGTGACTCAACATACTCTTGGTTTATTATGTGACCACCCTCAAAAATAATATGTTTCTTATTACTCGATGCAAGTGCGTTATACAAAGCCAAATTATTACTTTTACTGGCATATTCATCATTGTTTGTCGTGACCAACCATACTTTTTGATCAACCAATAAAGACGCCACATTTTTAGGGGCTACTGAAGCTGTGGTATCTTCAATGTGTGGTGGCACAATGGCTAAAACATTACTAACTCGTTTATCCACACCCGCTAATAGCAGGCTAGATTGGCCGCCCATACTATAACCTGCAACGTGAACATTGCTGATATCCAGTTGCTTTTGTTGTTCAATCCAGTCAATCAATACTCGGTGGTCGACAATGGTATGGCTCATCATCTCTACATAATCGGTTTTATCACCCAGAAAGTTCACATCGAACATGATCGAGCTTAGAGGCTTATCAGCAACTTTGCGTGAGCCGTGATATCTCGCATCAATTGCAATGACAACATACCCTTTCTGTAGGGCTTGTTGGGTTATCTTGTTAACTTGGGTAACCGTGGGTCGTCCATTGATCGAATCTGTCCACCAGCGAGGGTAGCTGCGGCCCATAGCATGCAGACCTATTAAAACAGGGTATTTGTCTTTCACCTCTTGAGGATAGTTAATTTGCCCTTTTACCTTTGAACCATCAAAAGTGGTATAACTGAACTCAAATAATCTGTCATCTAGCTCATTTAACTCAAAATCCATATGTTCAACAGGCGTATAATTGTAGCTATCGACTATTTGCTCGGTGGTCAAGTTTTCAGTGTCTAAGGTAAAAAATGCATAATAGATTGCGCCTAAAAAGAAGAATAGCCCTGCCATTATTTTGAGCCCTTTAATTGAAAATATAGTCTTTATACTCATGTTTGTTTCCTTAATTCTGATGAGGCAACATTAAATAACTGGGCGTGAAATAAATGTGAAATAGACCGGTATATCTTCAGACTTATACCAAATGGGAAGTCCCAGGTTTATCCAACTGAACAGTGAAGGTCAAATGTGTTACTCGAAGTACCGTAAAGTCATTTAAAACGGGGGTTTTATAACGTAACTGTTAGTTAGTATTTTGTATTTTTTGAGAGAAATATCCAGTGAATCAGTTTTGCTGGTAACGAGAGTCGTCGTTGAGTGCTGTAAAGGGGTTATTGCACTTAGTGCCTATATAAAGATAGTGAATTGCTCTGATCTAATCTATTCTGAATTGCATTGTAATGTCTATGCCACCTAATTCCGCTGCATTTAGGTGGCATAACGTAGGCACGTGAAATTCAATCGATATTGATTGTATTTCGACCCCTACCTCATAGTCACAAACTCTTCGCTACCCGTTGGGTGTATCGCAACCACTGCGTCAAAGTCTGCTTTGGTCGCGCCCATTTTCATGGCAACGGCAAAACCTTGGATCATTTCATCAACAGCAAATCCAATACCATGTAAGCCAACCACTTTCTCTTCAGGGCCTACACACACTAGCTTCATTTTACAAGGCTGACGATGAGCTGTAACTGCGGTGTACATGGCCGCAAAAGACGAACTATATACTTTAACTTGATCTTCGCCATATTGTGCAATGGCATCGGGTTCAGTTAAACCAATGGTACCAATTGGAGGGTGACTGAATACCACTGTTGGGACTAAGCTATAATCCATTTTTGCATTGGGTAATTCAGGGTTGAACAAGCGCTCGGCCAACATACGTCCGGCTTTTACAGCCACGGGTGTAAGCTCTATGCCACCTTCCATAATATCGCCTAACGCATAAATGCCATCCACCGATGTATTTTGAAATTCATCTACTTTGATAAAACCACGCTGGTTGGTATCAACGTCAGTGGCTTTTAGATTGATCAAGTCGGTTACTGGCTCTCGACCGATTGCCCAAATAAGTTGCTCCACATTGTGACTTTCCCCATTTTCAAGGTGAAGTGTCACAGAGCCGTCGGCCTCTTTTACAATTTCTTTCGGTGTAGAGTGAGTGTGAAGTGTTGGGCCTTCTTTTTCCATTACTTCGGTGAGGGTTTCTACAATGAGCGGATCAAAACTGCGCAATGGGGCGTGTTTACGAACGAATAAATGCGTGTCAGTGCCTAACCCATGCAAAACACCCGCTAATTCAACGGCAATATACCCTGCACCAATTACAGCAACACTGCGTGGTTGCTCATTTAGCTCAAAAAAACCATTGGAGTCAATACCGTGCTCAGCACCCGGTATGTTTGGTACCGATGGACGACCGCCTATTGCAATACAAATGTGATCAGCGGTGTAGTGCTCTCCATTAACTTCAACCGTTTTGTTGTCAATAAACTTAGCAAAGCCATTGATCACGGTGACGCCATTTTTGGCTAAATAGCCATTATAACCTTGATGAATTCGACCAATATATGCCTGACGGCTTTCAACTAGTTTGGACCAATTGAAGTTTTTCAGTTCAACATCAAAACCATAATCGGGCGCATATAATTTAATTGCTTCAGCGACTTGCGCGCCATGCCACATAACTTTTTTTGGCACACACCCGACATTTACGCAGGTTCCACCCATGTGCTTGGCTTCAATAATGGCTACTTTTGCGCCACGCATTGCAGCTCGGTTTGCAGAAGCAATACCGCCACTGCCTCCACCAATAGCAATATAATCAAAATGTTGAGCCATAATTTACCCTTAAAAATTAAATAATATGTTCTACGCTTAAAGTAGTAAGACCATCAAGCCGATGAAAAAATAACAGTGTAATACCAATTTACGTAAAGATCTGAAATTTCTGCGTGATGATAACTTAAGCTTAACGGAAGAATACGTATACATGATCACTTTAGAACAGGTATATGCTTTCTTTCAGGTTGATCAGAATTCTTTGTTACTGCTTGAAATAGCGATGTTTGCCCCAATTTCAACACCTAGATAAAAAATAAAAGAGAGATTACATGAGCAATCCATTAATCGGGCTTGAAGGCCTACCGCCATTTTCTAAGATCCAGCCAGAGCATGTAGTACCCGCCCTTAAAGAAGCGATTGCTCACTGTCGTAAAACCATTGATGATGTGCTGACTAACAGTGTATTTAATTGGGAAAACTTGGTACTACCATTAGAAGAGGCGGATGACAAGCTGTCGCGTATGTGGTCGCCTGTCTCGCACATGCACTCAGTGGTTAATTCAGATGCGCTGCGAGAAGCCTATGATGAGTGTTTACCATTGATCTCTGAATATTCTACTTACTGTGGTCAGCATCAAGGGTTATATAACGCCTATAAAGCAGTAAAAGAGTCTGCTGAATTTTCAACATTGTCTATTGCTCAGCAAACCACTATCGACAATCAGCTGCGCGATTTTGCGTTATCAGGAATTGCATTAAATGAACAACAGCAAAACCGTTATGGCGAAATAAGTGCGCGTTTATCCGAATTGGGCGCAAAGTTTGGTAATAATGTGATGGATGCCACGCAAGCTTGGCAAAAACATATTACAGATGAAGGTCAATTATCAGGTCTTCCTGAATCCGCACTCGCATTAGCTGCGCATACAGCACAAAGTAAAGAATTAGAAGGGTGGGTATTTACCCTCGATTTCCCGTCTTATTTACCGGTGATGACATATGCCGATAACCGTGAATTACGCGAAGAAGCGTATCGTGCATTTTCAACCAGAGCGTCTGATCAAGGACCAAATGCCAATGAATTCGACAACTCAGAGATTATGGCTGAAGCGCTAGCCCTGCGTCATGAAATAGCACAATTACTTGGTTTTGATAGCTATGCACATAAATCACTGGCAACAAAAATGGCCGATTCACCAGGGCAAGTATTTGAATTTTTGAATGACTTAGCTGAAAAATCCAAAGCTCAAGCAAATGGTGAATTAAAAGAGCTTGTTGAATTTGCCGAGCAGGCACATGGCATTAGTGAGCTGCAAGCTTGGGACTATGGCTATTATGGTGAAAAGCTAAAACAAGACAAGTATGCGATTTCTGATGAACAATTACGCCCATACTTCCCAGCAAACCGTGTACTGAATGGCTTATTTGAAACGGTTAATCGTTTATTCGGTATTAAAGTAACTGAAATGACAGACTTTGATAGTTACCACAGCGATGTACGTTTTTTTGCGATACATGATAAAGCCGACGAATTACGTGGTCACTTTTATCTAGATTTGTATGCGCGCGAGCATAAAAGAGGCGGTGCGTGGATGGATGATTGCATGGGCAGAAAGATGCGTGCAAATGGCCAACTTCAGACACCCGTTGCTTATTTGGTGTGTAATTTCAATAAAGCGGTTGGAGATAAACCTGCGTTATTTACCCATAATGAAGTCACTACATTATTCCATGAGTTTGGTCATGGTATTCACCATATGCTAACGCAAGTTGATGCAGCACCAGTGGCGGGTATTAATGGGGTTGCATGGGATGCGGTTGAGCTACCAAGTCAGTTTCTTGAAAACTGGTGTTACGATGAAGAAGCGTTGAGTTTTATTTCTGGGCACTACGAAACAAACGCGCCATTACCAAAAGAGTTACTAGATAAGTTATTAGCGGCTAAAAACTATCAATCTGCGATGCAAATGTTGCGTCAAATTGAATTTAGCTTATTTGATTTCCACATTCATGCTGATTATCAAGCCGATTCAGGGTGCCAAATTCAACAAGTGTTAAATACCGTACGAGAAAAAGTCGCGGTCGTGAAAGCGCCAGAGTTTAATCGTTTCCAACATGGTTTTAGTCATATTTTTGCCGGTGGTTACAGTGCGGGGTACTATTCGTATAAGTGGGCTGAAGTACTGTCAGCGGATGCATTCTCTAAGTTTGAAGAAGAGGGGATCTTTAATGCTGAGACAGGTCAGGCATTTATGGAAAACATATTAGAAATGGGCGGGTCTGAATCACCAATGACATTATTTACCCGTTTTCGTGGTCGAGCACCACAAGTGGATGCATTGCTGCGTCACAGTGGTATTGATGTAGCAGCGTAACACTGCAGTAAAACAATGCTGTATATAGATAAAAGCACCTAAGGGTGCTTTTATTTTATCTGAAACTTGCTCGCAAATTTATCATCTCGGTCTATGCTTTTTAAAGATATGATTTGATAGGGAAAGCACAATGACCAAATTGGTGTTGGCTATAGATGATGATAAATTAGTGCACCATATTATAGAAGAGGCATTGTCGCACTTTTGTAAACTGATACACGCCAAAAATGGTGACGAAGGCTTGCGCCTTGCTGAAAAGTATCATCCAGACATAATTTTACTCGATGTTGAAATGCCGGGCATGTCGGGCTTTGAAGTATGCGAAAAGCTAAAAAAGTCACGTCGTACAGCGGATATACCGGTGATGTTCCTTTCGTCTAAGTCAGAACTAGCTGAGCGAATGAGGGGCTACAATGCGGGTGCGTCAGACTACGTGGCTAAACCCTTCGAAAGCGATGAACTCATTGCCCGCATTAAAGTGTTAGATGCGTACCGCCAACAATCTCGTAAGTTAACGCTAGATGTACGCAGAGCTCAGATCACTGCAGAGATAGCCATGACGGATTCTGGTGATATGGGGCGGATCATGCGCTATGTTGGCCAGTCGTATAACGCCCATGATTTAACCACCCTGTCGGATTACTTCTTTGAATTTTTTGTGCCATTACAGCTAGAGGTTGCTGTGGCATTTTGGTATCACGATACACAAGTGTTTTTATCTGGTAATGGTGCCATGCAGCCAATAGAACAAGAACTGCTGAGTAAGCATCGTGATGGCAGCCGCTTTGTTGATTTTGGTCGCCGGACAATTATTAACTACCCGAAAGTGTCTTTGTTAATTAAAAATATGCCAGTGGATGATAATGCCATGTATGGGCGTTACAAAGATTTGTTACCGCACATTTTAGAGGCAACCAATGCAAAAATAAAAGATATGGAAGTCAGTGAAGAAGCATTGAGTAAAGTGGATCAAATTGGCCGTGTTTTTGAAGAGCTATCAGACCAATTAGCTGGTATTGGCGGCCATCATTCAAGTAAGGTAAGTGAATTTGGAGACTTGGTGCAGCAAATTAACGGCTTAAAAGACAAGCAGCTAACAGCAGAGCAGGTAGAAGCACTAGATAAACTCTATCAACACTTTTCGTTTGTGGATGACGAGTTATCAATTATTAAGTTTAAGTTGTCGGATATTACCGAGGCACGCCATCAATTGATTGAAAGCTTAAATAAAATTGCGAAGCCTTGGGGTGAAGAAGAGGTTGCTGCACAAACCGATATTGAATTATTTTAATTATATTACCGCAAACGGCATTAACTTTGCCGCATGAAGCAAGTTTTTATGTCGTGTGGATTACTGATTAGATATACTGTGGAGGCTATGATTTTAGGAGCTTGCAGTTGGTTATTCATACCCCTTTTCCAGAAAACCGCCCATATTTAGAACAAATTGAGCAAAAATTTGCGTTGCCTGCATGGGCGCAAAACCATGCGCAAGGTATAGATTTTAAATTGATATATGACCAATTAGGGCTCCAGCTATTTAAAAGTGATGAACCTAAATTAGGCGCTATTCAAGTTGATTTTGTCACCGGAGCAAGTGCGCATCGTCGTAAGTTTGGTGGTGGAAAAGGCCAAGCGATAGCCAAAGCCGTTGGCTTAAATAAAGGGGCCACCCCCCATGTTTTAGATGCAACAGCAGGACTTGGACGAGATGCATTTGTATTGGCATCACTTGGTTGCCAAGTCACCTTACATGAACGCCACCCAGTTGTGGCGGCACTGTTATACGATGGCTTACAACGTGCTTATCAAGATGCCGATATTGGACCTTGGATGCAAAGCAATATGGCCATGGCATTTGGCTCTAGTCATGCGCTTTTGGCTGCAACGGCGTGCCAGCCTGATGTGGTGTATTTAGATCCGATGTTTCCACATCGCGAAAAGTCAGCACTGGTAAAAAAAGAAATGCGCGTGTTTCAAACCTTGGTTGGAGACGATCATGATGCGGATGGGTTATTTGACTTTGCATATGCGCTTGCCAGCAAACGTGTGGTGGTTAAGCGCCCTGACTATGCACCTTTTTTGAACGATAAAAAGCCCAGCATGCAGATCACCACTAAGAAAAATCGTTTTGATGTCTATGTGAAATCAGCGATGAAATAGCAAAATGGCCATTTAATGCGGATAAAAGCTACGCCTAAAGTATGCTTTTATCTGTTGCTGAACCTGAAACAAACAAATTACATTAAACTGTCATAAAAGGTTAATACTCTACCCGCGCTACTCATTATTAGGATGTGATCATGCGCGTATCTTCGTTTACTCGGCTCTTGGCAATACTCTTAGCTTTGGCCAGCATATTCTTGGCGGGCGTCTTATTTTGGGCGTCAAACACTTTAAATACGTTAGATGTACAAAACACGGCGTACACTCAGTTAAAGAACACCATTTTGATTGACCTTGAAGGCAGTATTGAAGACTACCTAAAAGCAGGGGATAGTCAGCACCTAAGTCAATCCTCAGAGATCATTGCTGCCATTAAGGCCAATAGTTTATCTATATTGCCGAGCAGCGTGAATGGGTTACTCACCAAACAGCTGGATAGTTTAGATAGCGACATAAACGGCAAGTATCGAGCACTGGGTAAGTTGTCGGGCAATGAAATGGCGTTACTAGATAATGCGTTAAGGCAAATGGCAGGCTCGGCATCGTCGTTAATTAGTTACACATTAAAGGCGCAGCCACACCCTTTGAGTGCAGACTATTTTTCACTGGCGTCCGACTATTATGCACAAGTGAGTAACCTAGGTATTTATACCTATCAACTCAATGCCCATTTTGACAATACAACAGATGCCAACTTGCAAAAAACCATCAGCAGCTTAAATACATTAGCGCGCAAACTGGAGTCGCTCGACAATTTAGGTGTAATGTCTGAAATTGATGAAGATGAACTGTTTTTTGGTGGCGAGGCGGAAGATCTTGCAGAAGAAATAAAAGCCGAGCTAGTAAGCTGGCCAAAACGGTTTGATCGTGATTTACAAAGCACCTTAACGCAGGCAAAACAAAGGCAACAAGGTATAGATGCACTGCGTAACGACATTAAAGAGGTTGCCGACATCATGCTCAGTGCTGAGCAACAATTAAAAGATGAACAGACTCAGTTAAAATACCAAGTATTGCTTATCTTTGGTGTTGCAATTGGCTTGTTGGTTTTATTAGCGGCAGCGGTTTATATAATGCAATTTAATCAGGTATTGACGCCCTTGCGCCAATTACGCGATGGGTTTGCCGACTTGATTGAAAGTAATGAATTAAAAAATATTCATAGTAAACATGCCAATACCGAACTCGGTGAAATAGCGACCTACTTTAATCAGTTGATTGACCGACAACGCAATGAAGCGCAAGAGCGTTCGCATATGCTAGAAGTGATCAACGACTTTATGCAGCAAATGAGCGATAACCTTTCGCAAATAGGCCGCCAATCAGATACCACCTATGAGCAAGTTGAGCAGACCGAAACCATGCTGGTAACAATTAAAGCGTTGGGCGGTGAGGTGAACGATATTAATACCCAAGTCTCGGATAATGCCAGCAGCACGCATCAAGCTATGACGCAAAGCGTACAATTTGCAGACGCGATGCTCAATGCCAGCTCTGAAACGCAAAGCCGAGTTGAGCAAGGGTTAGCCAGCTTAAATGAGCTATTAAATGGCGTGTCGGATGTGGGTAAAGTGATTGAAATGATCCGCACCATTGCAGAACAAACAAATTTGCTCGCATTAAACGCTGCGATAGAGTCTGCGAGGGCGGGTGAGCATGGCCGTGGTTTTGCTGTGGTGGCTGATGAGGTGAGAAAACTCGCCCAGCAAACCCAAGATTCGCTGTCTGATATTAATCAGCAATTGGGTATTTTAGGTGAAAACTCAGAAAAAGTATCCACGCAAATATCGGCATTGGCGGACGATGCACAGCTGCAAACTTCTCATGCTCATGAGCTTAAACGTAATTCAGAAGGTGTAGCGACCAGTGCACAAAGTGCCAATCAAGTTGCCGATAACGCCATGGAGCTTGCCCAACAGCAAAATGGACTCCTAGAAAACTTTAGTGTGGCAATGTCGCAAATGAAACATCAAGTGAATAGTTCAGGCCAGCAGGTCAGTGATATTCAAGGGCAATTACAAGAGCAAATGCAGCGCATAAGAACCAGTTTAGGCTTGGTGTAAGCGCGGTGAATAAAAAGGCCGAAGCGGTTGCTTCGGCCTGCCCCAGGGAATGGGAGTGATTGCGAGTTGCTACAATCGGGTTGGGTTATTTGTACTCAGCATTGAGTGTAACGCCTGAGAAAGTAGCGTAAGCGTTTAAGCTTAAGTGCCATGTACCTGCTGCTGGCGCATTAAAAGTACATGTTTCAGCATTGCCTGAATTCCACGAACGGCAATCATAGCTGCTGCTTGTTGGACGTGAACCTTGAGTGACATATAAATCTGCATCACCCGTGCCACCAGATGTTGTTACCGTAAAGCTGCTCATGCCTGCGGGTACATCAATGGTATAGTGTAGCCACTGGCTTCTTGAGGCTGCTAGGTTGCTTTGTGAGCCACCGCCCGGTTGCGTTGTACCGCCACCTGTTGTGATATCACCTTTTAAGCTCACACCAGAATATGCAGAGTACGCACTTAATAGTACATGGTAAGTACCTGCAGTAGGGTTATCAATTTCACACACTTCACTGGTTGATGATTGCTCAGATTTACATGCATGGCTGCTTGTTGTTGGTTTAGTGCCTGCTTGTACATAAAGGTCAACATCACCTGAACCACCCGATGTAGTAAAGCGTACTTTAGTAGCGCCTGCTGGGACTTCAAGTGTATAGAAAGCTTGGTTATCTTTAGCTGCACTCAAGCCACTTTTCGCGACACCATCAGTTAACACGTTGTCATCACCAGTCGGTGGTGGTGTGCCTGTCGCTTGCGCTACAGCCGCTGCTGCATCAACAATACCAGTACCACAGTTGTTACATGTTGCTGGGAAGCTACGTGTGGTATCTTTTAAGATAGTTTCAATTTCGTCAGGCGTTGCATTGGGTTTTGCTTGCTTGATCAATGCAGCAACACCTGCAACATGCGGCGCCGCCATTGAAGTACCCTGCGAGTAATGATAGCTGTCAGATACCGGTCCTGTGCTGCCTGAGTTGTGTGTTGACAAAACGCCTTCTGAATCATTGGCAAAGCTTTGTGCGCCACCCGGTGCTGCGACATCAATAGAGGTACCATAGTTTGAATAGTAAGCTCGGCCGCCGTTACGGCCAACGGATGCAACATTCACTACGCCATTACAGTTACCAGGGTTGTAGTTGTTGGCATTGTCGTTGTCGTTACCCGCAGCAATTACCACAACAGAGCCGTTGTTACGTGCTTGGTTGATGGCATTTTGCGTTGTTGCACTACATGCACCGCCGCCACCTAAGCTCATGTTAATAACATCAGCAGCATTGGCGTTTGCAGGCACGCCTGAAACGGTCCCACCAGATGCCCAAATAATGCCATCGGCAATATCTGAGGTTAATCCACCACATTTACCAAGTACACGTACAGGTACAACCTGTGCGTCATAAGCAACCCCAGCGATACCTTCGCCATTGTTTGTGACTGCTGCAACAGTACCCGCAACATGAGTACCATGCCAGCTAGAGTCTCTGTCTGAACTAGGTGATGGGTTGCCTTGCGCGTCTGTACCACATTCGCCGCGTGTTGTTGCATCACCCGGATCTCGTGCGTCATTATCTCGTAAGCCACCATCGTTCGCGACTTGTAAGTTAGAGATCATGTCGTAGCCAGGTAAAATGTTTGCGTTTAAATCTCGGTGAGGACGATAGCCGGTATCAAGTACAGCAACCGTTACACCCGCACCAGTTGCACTATCCCAAGCGGTTGGTAAGTTCAAACCGCCATTGGCTTCAAAATAATGCCATTGATCTGAATAACGCGGATCGTTCGGGGTGGCAAATGGCTGGAGCATTTGGTCTATTTCAATGTATTCAACATTACCCGACTCAACGATTTCTTGCATTAACGCGTTTGCTTCAAGGGTTGTTAGTTTTTTATTTACCCGCATAACGTGGTGATTTGCCAGCGCCATTGGTCGCACATAGTGCGTTGAAACGCTCGATTTTTGGCTTTTAAATGTTTGAACAAACCCCTGAGCGCGCTGTTGCACATTCGCGTCAGACATTTGTTCAGTCGATAAAGTCATCATTTGTTCGTTGTTTTCTTTATATTTTATGATGAACTGGGTACCGAGTGTTGCTTGGTTTTGCATTTTTACAGCGGTTTGCGCAAAGCTAATATTGTTACTTGTTGCTAAAGCACTGTGTGCCGTAAATGCCGCAGTCACAGCCAGTGAAATAGCACCTAATTTTAATTTTGTTGTTGTCATAAATTTCCCCTACCTTGTTTTTGTTGATGCTTCTTATTTGCAAGAAGGTTAACGAAGGTAAAATTAAAGTTATTTTTTTTAAAGTGTTGTTTTGTTATGTGCACTATTGTTTTTGTTATAAGGGGCCGTCTAAGTTGTGCAAAAAACACTCTAGTGTTATGTTTTTATTACATTTATAAAAATTATTTATTCTGTAAATGAGTGTGCACAGTAGTGTAAATGAATGTAAACAAGATGAAATAAATTCACATTTTAGTGAGAATATGCTTTTTTGGCCGGAGTTTGAGCAAGTAATTTTGCTGCGAGTGCAATTTTGTTACAATGCGCGCATAAATTTATTTTGATGAGTAAAAGTGTGCTGCAATTTGATGTTGTTGTGATTGGTGCCGGAGCTGCTGGGTTAATGTGTGCCGCGCAGGCTGGCTATCGAGGCCGAAAAGTCGCCGTTGTTGATATGGGTAAAAAGCCCGGTCGTAAAATTTTGATCAGTGGTGGTGGTCGGTGTAACTTTACCAATGAAGGGGCGTCACCCAGCAATTATTTATGTGCCAATCCACACTTTGTTAAGTCATGCTTAAGCCGCTATACCCAGCATGATTTTATTGAGCTGGTAGACCGCCATGGCTTGGCCTATCACCATAAAACCTTAGGTCAGTTATTTTGCGACAACAGTGCCCAAGACATTGTTGATATTTTAATGACGGAGTGTGAATGGGCGGGTGTTGAGCACTTTTTACGGAGTGAAGTGTTAAACGTCGTGGCAGCAGCTGAAGGTGGCTATGTGGTGACAACCTCAGAGCAGCAATTTAAATGTGCGTCATTGGTGGTTGCCGCCGGTGGATTAACTATGCCAAAACTAGGCGCAACGCCGATTGGGTATAAAATCGCCGAGCAGTTTGGCTTAAATGTATTACCAACAATGGCGGCACTGGTGCCATTTACTTTGCATGATCATGATAAAGCACGATTTGAAGGGCTATCAGGCGTGAGCATCGCGTGTAACGTAAGCAGTGAAGACGGCACTGAGTTTAAAGAGAATATTTTGTTTACTCACCGAGGCTTATCAGGTCCCGCGGTTTTACAGATCTCATCATTTTGGCGAGCAGGTCAGGCCGTCACGATTAACTTACTACCCGAATTAAACTTGTCAGACACCCTTCATCAATGGCGCGCAGAGCAGGGCAGTAAATCGCTTAAAAATAGTTTAAGCACCCTATTGCCAAAACGTTTTATTGAAATTTTAATTGCTGAACACGCCATTCCAGACAAAGCACTTAACCAGTTAAGTCACACAGAAATAGAGGGCATTGCCACTTATATTCATAATTGGACCATCAAACCCAATGGCACCGAAGGCTACCGTACCGCTGAAGTTACCTTAGGTGGTGTGGACACCGATGAGCTCAGCTCAAAAACCTTTGAGGCTAAAAAAGCGCAAGGCTTATATTTTATTGGCGAAGTAACCGATGTAACCGGCTGGTTAGGTGGCTATAACTTCCAATATGCGTGGAGCTGTGGCTTTGCGGCAGGGCAGGTGTGTTAGTGTGTTTTGAGTTAATTAAAACGAAGACTATCTTTTATTAGGTAACGGTTGCTGTAAACCTTGACGGTGGTTGGCTGAATTTCCCATAGTTTTCTAGACGCAAATTAGAACTGTGTAGTCTAAGCTCATATTATGAGCTTAGACTGTGAACTGTTTAGTAAGGCTCACATGGATGATCTTTAAAACAACCAGATAAAGAAAAACCACCGCCGCCAATTGCTTTAGTTGCGTTCTTATCTAACATTTCTTTACTGCTTAGCTTTTTCAATTGTTGTTTTTTTAGTGCTAATTTCACTTTGAACTCCTTTTTAGTATAGAAAGTTATCCATTAATTTGGACATATTTAGACTATGGCTTAATTCTATTTCTGTCAATAGCGTTGATTGTGAATTCATATTGCCCGGAATCAAAGGCGTACATACTTTATTTGGTTAAGTTGAGCTAAATATTTAACTGGTTACAAGGGGTCGGGATGTGATGAATGTGCAAATGAACTCATTTAAGATTTTAGGCTGATTAGTAGTCAGTCCTTGAGTTTTTACGTGATGCGACAGCATATGTCTTATTTTACTTTAAGGTAAATGTTTGATGACTTAAAAAGGGAGTATTTTACTCTGGGTCTACTCTAGATACTTTTAATCAATCAATAGTTGGTTAAAAACTATTAAATGATTAATAAAAATCACTCAGTTTTATCGTACGAACTTCCACTGCTATTAAATATTTCTTTACTTATATTATGGCGAATAAATCGGTATTTTAAGTTCTAATTATTCCATTTTGTATTATTTTGTTTTCATTTTGGTTTCATAGTTGCAACTGCTGTATATGCCCCTTTTACTCCTGAAAAGTGAACAAAATATGGAGATTTTAATTAATTTAATATCTATAAATATCAATCGTTTGGGTTTTTGTTTTTTCATTTTTCTAGAGGGTGAACTAGGTGGGTGAAATAAGTGGTTTGAACTGTATTTAATCATAGATTCTTGTCTTGACTTTATCTCATTATGCTCCAAACTGTTTCTATACTTTATCGCAATCTTAAGGGAGTAGTATTTAGCTATTTATGTTGCTATATACTCAAGACAGTGAATTAGAAGTTGGTATTTACTTAAAAGAACAACGTGCAAAATTTAGAGAGCTTAGAAACTTACTAAATGTTGCTCAGTCCAGCCTTCGTAAATTATTAGAAACACCAACTTCGGCACAAGATCAAGACTTACAGCGCCAAAATGCTGAGGCTTGGTATCAACTACAGCAAGCCTGTACAGAGACGTTAAAAAATGAGTCTCGCGATATCGAAGTATTTGTGTGGTGGCTTGCAGCGCTGCCTTATAAAAAGGCTGACCTGTCTTTATTAGATGAGGGGCTAAGTGACTTTTTATTTGCGTTAAATGTGCTTAAAGAAGATATACACCCTCGTTTACCCGACAAAAAAGTTGCGGGGTTAGAGGCGGCTGAAGCAATGCGTAAGCAGTGTGAAAACCAAACTCGACCGTTGGAGCAGTTAACCGGGGATAGCCCAAATACGGGGTTGTTGAATGCCCCCCTTATGCAGTTTCCGTTCATAGACAGCTACACATTTAGTGATTATTTATCAGATCATAAATCAGGCAAATTAGAACAACAAAAAGCCGAGTTTGCCAGTGTGATTCAATCGCATAAAGCACAGCTAACAGCGCAGTTTGAAACGATTACATCAATTGACAATAAAATCGGTGAAATTGATGTATTCATTAACGGTTATCGAAATAAAAATGGTTTGGCGTTGCTTGGGTTTCGTTTTGTAAAAGACAATCTCAAGCAAATAAAAGCAATGTATCAGTATTTTTTCCCTGATGTGGTTAAAAAAGAAGACATTGTGCCGGCACCTGTTCAGACAAATGACAGTGACGCTATGATAAAACCTGATGTGACGCCCGAAATTGAAACGCGTGAAGCGGTTGTTGTAAGGCCTCAAGCGCAAAGTGATATAAGCACTTATACTCGAGAGAATGCGCTTGAAGATTTGAACCGAATTGCGGTGTTTTTTAAACAAACAGAGCCGCACAGTCCAATTCCTTATTTGTTAGCGCGTGCGATCCGGTGGGGCAATATGTCATTTTCGGAATTAATGAACGAGCTGATCACCAAAGATTCGCCAGTACTGGCTGAAATTAGCAAGTTAACTGGGGTTGAAAATGACTTGGGTGAATTACTTAATGAGCAAATAGCCCCAGTGATTACACCACAAAGTACGATAACAGAGACACCTGTTATTGTAGAAGAAACACACACACCTGTTGAGCCTGAAAAGGTTGAGCCGGTAATAGAGCAGCAACCAAAGGCCAGTTCTTCAAGCTCTGGGCCATTATGGTAGTTATCATATATTAATGCCTGCGGCACAGTAGGCAAACTAAAATAGCAAAGGAGAAAGAGAGATGGCATCAATCTTCATGAGAATCGACGGTAATGACACTATTAAAGGCGCAGCAACGGTTGTTGACTTAAATAGTAAAAAAGGTTGGTTTGCAGTCGATAGTCTATCTTGGGGCGCAATGCGTGGTGTGTCAGTAGATATTGGCAATGCAAATAACCAAGACAGCGGTATGGTTGCACTTGGTGAGATCAGTATCTCTAAGACATATGATGGCGCAACACCTTATTTGTTAACTTATTTGTTCCAGCCGGGTGCAGATGGTAAAACAATTGAACTAGTAATGACTAAGCCATCACGTGACGGTAAAGGGATCATTCCTTACTATGTTATTTCGTTAGAAGAAGCACGTATGGCTAACTTCAGTATTTCTGGTAGTGATGGCGGTCAACCTTCAGAGTCATTCTCGTTAACTTATACTAAAATTGAACAAATCTTCTTCGTTGAAGATGAAGGCGGTAAGTTAGAGAAAGCAGCATCAGTGAAATACGATGCAACAACTAACCAACTAACGTCTGCGGCAGATCTTAAGTAAGGTATAGCAAATGGCACTTAATTCACAGCACAAGCGCGTGAGTAAAAACCGCGTAAGTATTACTTACGATGTTGAAACTAATGGCGCTTCAGAGAAAAAAGAACTTCCTTTCGTTTCAGCTGTTTTGGGTAACTTCTCTGGTGACAAAGAAGATCCAAAAGAAGTTGAAGATCGTGAGTTTGTTCAAGTAGATCAAGATAACTTTGATGAAGTACTAGGGCGTATTCAGCCAAGCTTGTCGCTTAAAGTCGACAATGTTATTGAAAATGATGACAGTCAGTTTGAAGTGAACCTTGATTTTGAATCAATGAAAGACTTTGAACCAGATGCATTGGTACAGCGAATCGAGCCGCTTAAAAAGCTGCTTGAAACGCGTAATCAATTAAATGAACTACTCAGTAAAGCTGACCGTTCGCGTGACTTTGAAAAGTTATTAAAAGATATCTTGCAAAGCTCGGACTCTATCAGCGCATTATCTGAAGAACTTGGCGCGAAAGGAGAAGAGTAATGTCTGAAGAGTTACAGCAAGGTGCTGGTGGCGAAGGCGAAAGCCTCTCGTTTTTAGATCAAGCAATTAATGCCACAAGCCAAACTGCACCAGATAGAACGAAAGAGTTATTAACGTCTTTAACGCAAGAAGCGATGTCAGGCACGGTAACGTGGAATAAAAACCTGACAGCGACGATTGAAGATGCAGTAGCTGCGATTGACGCAAAAATGTCAGAGCAGCTATCGCAAATCATGCAAAAAGATACTTTTCAGGAGCTTGAAGGGTCTTGGTTGGGTCTGCAGAAACTGATCCGCAATAGTGCGCTGGGCACTGCGCAGAAAGTTAAGCTATTAAATATCTCAAAAGACGAGTTATTAGAGCAATTTGAAGATGCACCTGCGGTTGATCGTAGCCCAATATTTAACTCTATGTACCAGCACGAATATGGTACTGCTGGTGGTGAACCATATGGGTTAATTTTAGGTGATTACGAGTTTTCACAAAGCGATGAAGATGTCGCGTTACTGCGTTATATGGGTGAAGTTGCAGCAGCAAGCCACGCACCTTTTATTGCAGCAGCAGCACCTGAAATGTTTGAACTGAACAGTTTCTCAACGTTCAGCGAAGGCAAACCAATTGCGCCAGCATTTGATTCACCAAGCTATGCGTCATGGAACTCATTCCGAGAAAGTGATGATGCACGTTATGTTGCATTGACGCTACCTCGGACTATGGCGCGCTTGCCATATGGCGGTAAAGGCAAAAAAATTAAGTCATTTAATTTTGAAGAGCTGAGTACGGACAATGCCGGTAATCCAAAACCAGCAAGTAACGACGAACTAGTATGGTCAAATGCAGCGTTTGATATGGCGTTAAATATGAATAACGCATTTGAAGCATTTGGTTGGTGTACGGCGATTCGGGGTATGGACAATGGCGGTAAAGTTGAGTCGCTACCTAACTTAACTTACTTTACAGATTCTGGTGATATTACCCAGCAGTGTCCTACTGAGGTAAACCTAACAGACGAGCGTGAAAAAGAGCTAAGTGATCTTGGTTTCTTACCTTTGGTTCACTATAAAAACTCAGATTACGCTGTGTTCTTAGGTGGCCAGACAACGCAAAAACCAAAAGAATATACTGACCTAGACGCAACGGCAAACGCGGCAATTTCAGCACGTTTACCTTACATTATGGCCAGTAGCCGCATTGCACATTACCTAAAAGTGATGGGCCGCGATAATATTGGTTCAAACATGGAATCAGCAGATATTCAAAAGCAAATGAGTGAGTGGATTGCAACTTATACCAACTCAGGTGCGATGGGTAACGAAGAACGTGCTAAAACGCCATTGGCTGAAGCACAAATCTCTGTTATCGAGCAACCAGGTCGCCCTGGTGCTTATTCTGCGATTGCACACCTAAGACCTTGGCTACAAATGGAAGAGCTAACCACTTCTGTGCGTATGGTAGCGAGCTTACCGGGCTAAGGTTGACCAGAACAGCGTCAATTTAACAGATTGATAAGCTGCAAAAACGAGGTACTTAGGTACCTCGTTTTAATCATACAGAACACACATTGACTGAAATACGTTGCAAGGATTTATCGCGTGAAGTTGCACACTGAACTAAGTCAGCCACATATACCGCCTAAAGCGCAGGCTAAGCACCTAATTAGTGAAATTGATCGGGTGATCAGTGAACAGCTGTCTTTAATTATGGCTTCACAACAGTTTGTTGATCTTGAAGCGCGCTGGCGCAACTTACAAGAGTTGGTGAGCTTACCGGTTAACTACAAAACGATAAAAGTGAAGATCATGAATATCTCGTGGCAAGAGATTTCACATGACTTGAATATTGCGACCTCAATTAAACATACCCGACTATATAACGTTGTTGCTAATCAAGAGTTTAATACCATGGGCGGGGAGCCTTATGGGTTACTTGTGATAGACCACAATGTCAGCCTTGAACTCGATTATGCCGATGAATTTGATGCACTTTATACCCTAGAGCTTTTGGCTGAATTAGGTGAGAAGAGTTTGTGTCCCATTTTACTCGATGCCGATGATAATTTTTTAGGCGCACCCGGCGAAACGTTTTTATGTGATGTGCCAAAGTTAAATCGTGTGCTAGCCGATAATGACTTCGCGAGTTGGCATCGCTTAAGACAAAGTAATAACAGCCATTTTTTAGGTTTGATTTTTAATAAAGCTGCGATACGAGAAGCCTATCGGTTTCACCCCTGTGGTTTTGTATTTGATGAAGAAAGTGAAGGCGATTATATCTGGGGGAATGCGGCGACGGCGTTCTTAAAAAATGTGTTATTGGAGTTTAATCGCGTACGTTGGTTTGGTTTTTTAAAGTCACGAAAATTAGACTCCTCAGGTGGCAGTGTTATCAGTAACTTTGGTGAAAAAGCCCAGTTTACCACGACGTTTAAAACACGGATGTCGGGCTCTACTGCGTCTTATTTGTCACAACAGGGTTTGATCCCCATTTTTCATAACCCACTCAATGGTAAATATTTCTTTCAGTCTAATTGCTCTGTAAAAACTGAAACGCAAGGAGAAAACCGTTATTTGATCCAAACGACTTTAATGATCAGCCGTATTGCGCACTATTTAAAAGTGCAACTGCGAGAAATGATAGGATCAGCTTTAGAGCCGCATGATTGTGAAAACCGTTTAAGTCATTGGCTAGAGCAGTATTGTTCTAACTCGATTGTATCTGATGAAATGACCTTGGCTGGAATGCCATTAAAGTCGGCAAAAGTGCGTGTAATCGAAGAGCCGGGTGATACCAAGCGTTATGCATGCCATATTGATCTTGTACCACAATATCAGTATGACCGCGTCGCCAGCATGGTGAGTTTATCAACGGCGGTAGAGTCATGAGCTTTTTTAGCGCATTTTATATGGATACGGATAGTGCGACGCATAATTCTAGTGATGAATTAGTGCAATCAATCCATCATAATATTGGGCTTATTTTAAAGACCGAAGCGGCATTTTTACATGATGACAGCAACAGTATGGCGAGCCAGTCGAGCATTTGTTTTGGTTTGGAAGACATTGCCTTATTCAGCCGTTTGAATTCGGGCGAACAAATTGCGATAAGAATTAAAAACAAAATCAGCCAATTTGAGCCCCGATTACACGCCATTAAAGTGGCGTATATCGAACATGAACAACAAGACTTACTGTCGAATACCCTAAAGTTTGAAATCTCAGCCATGATCACGATTAATGGTAAAGAAGAGGTATTGCTGTTTGATACCGATATTAATTTAAGTCAAATGACAGTCATGATAGAGAACGAAAGCCAATATGATTAACCGTATGTTGAAACACTTTGAAGATGAACTTGCCAGCATACGTCATGGCTTAGAAGGGTTTCGTAAGCGCTTTCGTCGCGAAGCAGAGCATATTAATTTAAATGATAAGGGTCGTGAAGACCCTAATGTTACGCGGTTAATCGACAGTTTTGCGTGGGTTGCCGCCAAAAACGCCATGGAAATCGATACGCTAAGAACAAAGCATATTGAAGAGTTTAGTGAGATTGTGTCTCCAAACTTGTTTAAAACATTGCCAACTGTGGTAAAGGCTCAGTTTCAACCCAGTGCAGATGACTTTAATAAACCGGTATTGTTAGACAAACACGTTGAAGTTGAACTAGACGTGCTCAAAGCGGGTGAAGAAAACGTCAGTATTAAATTGAGTAATTCCCTACCGATCACGTTTAGCCCGCTGTCGGTGACTGGTTTTAAGTTGGAGCAAACGCCGTTTGAGCACGCAATGCCTCACGGCCTTGATACCAAGCATGCATTGTACTGTTTACGTGTGGCGTTAAAGCCTGTGAGTGACGAAGTCGATATACAGCATGCGCTGTGCCAAGCAATTCAGTTGCATTTTAGCAATGAGTCTATTGGTCGCAATGTGGCAGACATCATCAATCAAGCGGTGATAAACGTCGCGCTATGTGTGGAGGGCGCTGAGCAAGCATACGATGTCGGAGAGGGGAACTTTAAATCATTGTTGTGTGATGAGAACTCCTTGGTTTCACCGCTTAAAAGTAATGAAATTCCGGTGTACTTTAAGCTCAAAGAATATTTTGCTATTCCTGATAAACGCCATTTCTTTATTTTACGTAACGATAAGCAAGTTCCAGTTCTCCCAGGGCAAACGGTTTATTTAGATTTTTATTTAAATGAGCTCGGCGCGGGGTTATTAGATGAGAAAAACCTGTCGGTTAAAATTAATAAGACGCTGTTTAGCAATTTGTTTCATCAAACCTCTGAGCCGGTGCGGGTGAATTATCAAGAACTGTCATATCCGATTATCGCCGATGCCAGTCAGAACAACATTCACATTTATTCTATCGATCGTGTTTATCAGGTCTCATCAAGTGGTCAAACTGAAATCCCACCGGTCATAGGGACCCAAACAGTTGATTTTCAAGAACAGTTATATTGGTCAAAAATCACTAAGCTTGCTGCGGCAAGCCATTCACAAACCATTGATGCAATAGATGAAGTTCAGCATTTGGTGTTACCCATTAATAATGCCACTAAGGCGTATCCAAATGGCTTTACTACCTATGCTGAAATTACCTGCTTTGATGCTGACTTGGCGAATAAAGTACATGTTGGTAATCGCATACTGGTGAACACAGAAGAAGCGTTAGCTGGCGAGTTTCACGTCGGTGGTGTCACAATACAACCAGTCGGAACCGTCACAGATGAACGTAATTACTGGAATATGCTGCGCTTATTATCGTTTAACTTGTCGCAATTGCTAGAAGCTGAAGATGCCAAAGAAACATTGAAAGGCTTTTTGCGTTTATTTGTGAATTCAAATGCGACGCACCAAGAGCTGAATGCTATTTACCATGTGAAAGCTGAAAAGATCAATGCGCCATTTCAGGTGCAAGGTAGAATGGTGTTTGTACCCGGACTGAATTTGACCATTACTTTGGATAATTCAGAGCTGACGGCCGACCTCTCGTTGTTCAGTGAATTACTGAATGACTTTTTTATCGCACAGACGCCTTTTGATCGTTGCTGTCAGTTGCATGTGCAGTATACCAGTTTCAATTGGCCGATTAAGCGCTTTGATGCTCAGCTTGGGGTGCGTGTATGCAGCTAAGTAAGCGAGTGTTTAATCGAGTGAGTTCTGCGCTGCACTTTACACGTCTGGCTAGGTTGTTTGGGGCTAAAAAAGTGAGCTTCAAGCAAGAGCTGTTTTCTGATAATTACACCAATCGACACATAAAATACGACGAATTAGCTGATAAACACTACGTGGTGAGTGCGCATGAAGCCACTTTATTTGGCCCTCAGGGCGGGTTACCTAATTTTATTTTGGATTGGCTCAAAGAAGCGTACTTAAAGTCAAATCGGGCGTATTTACGCTTTTTGGCAATTTTTGATAACACCTTTGTACATCAAGCGCTGCAATTAAGGTCGTATTCATCATTGGTTTTTCGCGCAGAACAAACACAAACGGCCCATGATGTATTGACGTTAAAACGCTCATATTTTTACTCGTTGACAGCGCAATACGAAGCTTTGTCTATGCTACCGGCCACCTTGGTTGTTCGCAGTGAACATTACTCATTAAATAATTTAGTGTTATTGCTAAAGCACTATTTTCCGAACGACATTTCGGTGTCGTTAACTGAGCTGGAAGAAAAAGTAATACCAGCACAAGCGCGCAGTCGCATTGGTCATTGCCAATTAGGGCAAGGCGCAGTGTTAGGACGAAAGTTTCCACAGCTGGGCCGTAAGATCATTGTCAAAGTGAAGTTTGAGTCGGCATCGTGTTTTGCCAAACTTGAACGCCAAGACAGTGAATTAGTTGGTCGGTTACAGGCGATTAAGACGCTTTGTAATTACTATGTTAATCATGAGGTTGTAGTTGATGTTGAGGCTGAATATACTGGCTCACAGGCATCATGTTTAAAACTTACTAAGCAGCAACCTGACGCGATTGTGTTGGGGGTAAATTCCAATTTAGCCACGCGCAATGGTATATATAAACGAATAGTAAGGGCTCGTTAGAGTATAAGGGATCGTATGTCACAAGTTTCTATTTCAAAGTTAATAGCTTATTTAGATAGCAACCTAAAAAATGCACTCGAATATGCGGCTGCTGATGCGATGAAATCGCAAGTTGGCGCAATTGAAATTGAGCATTGGTTGATGTCTTTATTACAAGGGCGAGATCCGAAACTTCAACAGTTTCTAGAATCACAAAAAGTAAATATTGCAGGCTTTGTACAGGAGCTAGAGCAAAAGCTAAGCAAACTAGAAAAAGTACATTCTGGTCAGCCTACGATTAGTCCCGAACTCATTGAGACGGTAAAATCAGCTTGGTTGGTGGCATCTGTTGAATTCTCTCATGGCAGTGTGGCCGGGCTACATTTGTTGCTGAGTATTTTACAGCCCGATCCTTTGGCTTTTAACAGTAAAGAATTCAATGCACTGAAAAATGTGTCTATTGAAAGCTTAAAAGCGCATATAAAAACCTTATCTGTTCCAGTCAAAAGCGGTAATACCGGTGGCAGTAGTGCCCCTGCTTCTGTAGTTACCGGAGCATTAGATAAGTTCACCGTTAATTTAACGCAAGCGGCAGAAAATGGTGAGTTAGACATTATTTCTGGCCGTTCTGAAGAAGTTCGCCAAGCAATTGATATTTTGTGTCGTAAGCGACAAAACAACCCGATTTTTGTTGGTGAGCCAGGCGTGGGTAAAACCGCAGTGGTAGAAGGGCTAGCACAAAAAATTGCCAATAATGAAGTACCCGCTGTACTGGCTGGGGTGCAAATTCATACTTTGGATTTGGGGCTATTACAAGCCGGCGCAAGCGTTAAAGGCGAATTTGAAAACAGGCTGAAAGATGTAATTAATGAAGTAAAAATGTCAGAAGTACCGATTGTGGTCTTTATTGATGAAGCGCATACGTTGATTGGCGCGGGGGGAGCTGAAGGTCAAAATGATGCAGCAAACCTGTTAAAACCTGCATTAGCACGCGGTGAATTTAGAACGCTGGCTGCGACAACGTGGGAGGAGTATAAAAAGTACTTCGAAAAAGATCCTGCACTAACTCGTCGTTTTCAAGTGGTCAAAATTGATGAACCGAACGAAGAAGATGCGTTGCAAATGTTACGGGGGGTCGCTGAGTCACTGAAGTCACATCACAATGTGTTTATTACTGAAGCAGCACTTGAGGCTGCAGTGAGCTTATCTGTGCGTTATTTGCCAAGCAGAAAGCTGCCTGATAAAGCCATTAGCATATTAGACACATCCTGTGCGCGCATTGCATTGACGCAAAGCGCAAAGCCAGCGCAAATCGAGTCGGTAGAACAAAGTATTCGTTACCTAGACAAAGAAATTGAATCGTTAAACAAAGAAGACGCAATGTTGGCTAATCAACAGGTGACGATTAGCGAAAAAGCCCAATTAAAGGTGAGCTTTGAGCAGCAGCTTACAGCACTCACTGAGCAATGGGACAAAGAGAAAGCATTAGCAGGTGAGCTCGCCGCTATTCAAAAAGGTGAAGCAGAAGGCGACTTTGCGCAATTGCTAGCGCAGTTAAAAACACTGCAAGGTGAAGATCCTATGATCCACGCTATTGTCGATGAACAAACTATTGCAGAAGTTATTGGTGCATGGACGGGTATACCAGTAGGCAACTTACTCAAAGATGAAGTTGCTAAGTTACTGACTCTAGAAGATTCTTTGCATCAGCGTATTATTGGTCAATCACATGCAATGAATGAACTGGCTAAAAGCATTCGCGTATCACGTGCCGGATTAACAGATAAACGTAAACCGGTTGGCGTATTTTTAATGTGCGGTCCGAGCGGTGTGGGTAAATCAGAGACTGCACTCACGTTGGCTGATCAGTTGTTTGGTGGCGAGCAAGACATGACCATCATCAATATGACTGAGTTTAAAGAAGCGCATAAAGTGTCAATGCTGTTAGGATCTCCAGCGGGTTATGTTGGCTATGGTAAAGGGGGCGTATTAACCGAAGCGATTCGCCGTAACCCGTATTGTGTATTGCTACTCGATGAAATGGAAAAAGCGCACCCAAGTGTGCACGATATTTTCTATCAAATTTTTGATAAAGGCTGTATTCAAGACAGTGAAGGGCGCAATATCGATTTTAGAAATACGCTGATCATAATGACCTCAAACGCTGGCGATAGCGCCATTGTAGATTATTGTAATGACCACCAAACACGCCCAGAGCTGGTTTCTTTGGTTGACAATGTGCGTCCAGCATTACAAGAGTATTTCAAGCCTGCGTTTTTAGGTCGTTGTAATATTATTCCGTATTATCCGTTGAATGAAGCTGAATTAGCGCAAATTACTGAGATTTCTTTAAAACGTGTGGCGCAAAAGTTGGCTGAAACCTATGAAGCCACGCTAGAGTATGATCAGAGCTTTGTTGACTATGTTGTGACGAAAGGCAATGAGCCTACGATAGGCGGACGAGCCATTGAGCAAATTATTAATCGTCACCTTATGCCGCTCCTTGCAGAACGGTGCATTGAAAAAATTAGTCAAGGCGAGACTATCAGCGCAGTCACCATTAATGGTCAAGCGGATGCTGCTGGTTTCGACTTACTGGTAAGTTAAGGTCGTTATGCTGAAGTTATTAGCACAAATTACTTTGTTCATTGGCATAAGTTGTGCTGCTTTTAGCGTGTTAGGAAAAGACCTAATACGCTTAGCAACACACGAGGCTTATCCTTATCATTATATTGAAAATGATCGAGTAAAAGGCAGCGTGATCCGCCAAATTAAGTGTGCATTTAATCGCTTAGAAACGCCTTATCGCGCTGAGTTTAGTGATTGGGTAGATGTTGAATTACGCTTAAGAACAGGCAAACTAGATGCTATTTTTGCGGTGGCTGAAAGTGCTGTTCGCAGTGAATTTGGTGAGGTCTCTGTGCCTGTGGCAGCAAAGCACCTATATTGGTACTTTGCGGGGAATAAAATTAATATAAAAACCACTAACCCGCTTTATCAACGTTACAAAGTGGCGGCGGAGTTTGGCTCTGATGAATGGTTAGCATTAAAACGAGCAAGCTATAACGTTAAGATGAAGCCGCGCAGCGCGAGTGCTTTAGTCAAGTTACTAATCAGTCATGAGGTTGATGCGATTTTATTAGATGAACATGAGTTTGAGCATGAAATATCGCAGTTACGTTTGCAAGATACGGCGTTTTCACGCACAGAATATGGAACAATTGATTTAGGCGTGCTGTTTTCAAAAGCATTTTTGAACGATAGACCGACTTTTTTAGATGCATTTAATACGGCGGTATCAAATTGTATTGTGCCTAATAATGGAAAACAGTAAATGAATACGGCGATTTTACAAGTGACGGAATGCCCTGACGACATTCGATTGTTGTCGCGTATGGCCACCATTTCTGAACAAGGTGTGGTGTTGGGTGGCTCTATAGAGTGTGATCTTATTTTACCCAGTGTCGACGATGAGCAGGGGGATGCAGCACAGTTAGTAAAGGTATTGGTAGATAAAGCGACAGCGCAATATAAGCTGGTGGCCCTTATTGAAGGCGTAAAAATTAATGGTCGAGCGCAATTAGCAAATTCATCCGCTTTATTGTCGGATGGGGATGTAATTACATTCCATGGTTATACTTTATTGTTTTCAAATGAAAATGAGCAACAAGTTAATGTTGTAGCTGAGGGACAGTCAGCAGACTCCTTTTTTGAAAGTGTTGATGATATAGCCTTTGATGCCAGCAATATTTTTGCTGATTTAGAAAGCGAACTAGACCAAGCGCTCTCTGAGCACAATACTGAGCGTCAAAGTGACGACTTTATTGAAATGGCACAGGAATTAAAGGTAGAAGCTGCTATTTCAACTGACAGTAATCAGCGCGCGATTGAACAAAAGCTAGATCAACTATTGGCGGTGACGCAAAACCCATGGCAGCAGCAAAAGCAACTGCTTATGATGATGGATGATGTGGTTGATGAATTTATAAAAGAATTTGACCCACAATTGATCGATGAAATGGTCGGTGCGCCATCCATGTTGAGTTCCAAGCATTGGAATGCATATAAAAGTTATTATGAAAGAAAAATTAAAGAAGGGCATTTTAAACGTCAGTTTAAAGCGATACTAATTGAATGCATGCAAAAATAATACTAATACTAACCTGCTTGTTGTTGGCCAGTTGTTCTGGTGGAGATGCGTTACAGCGCTATTCTTTACCTATTAAACTGCAAATGGAAACCAACGAGCAACTCAATTGGGCGAATAATACGGCCAACCCTGTGGCTGTGCGTATTTATCAGCTAACCAAAAAAGACCGCTTTTCACAAAATGACTTCATTACATTGTTTAATGACGATACCGCGGTGTTAGCTGAGCAGCTTATTGAGAAAAAACGTTTTTATCCGGTAATGCCAAGTAGTACGAAAGAAATCACAGTAAAGTTGTTACCCGGCGTACGCTATTTAGCGGTGTTAGTTGAGTTTACTGAGTATGAAGCTGGGGCGACAAAAGCGCTGATTGAATTACCTGAAGATGTGTCAAATGATACGCAGTTGTGGCTGGGTATTAATGGCACCGGTGTAAAGTTTAATGAGATCCCAGAAGAAAGTCTGTTAGATAATTTATTTAGTTGGGGAGCTTAACTTGAGTAACAAAATTGTGTGGCGTGAAGGGACATTTTTATACCCTCAACATTTTCAACAGATGGAAGCCCATTTAGAAGGGGTGACACAACGCTATAGCGCTTTAACAACCAGTGAATTTGCACCGCATTGTGGGTTAACGCAATTGAGTATTAACGAGTCACTGTTACAACTTGGGCAGTTTTCTGTGCGTGCCTGTGAGGGCATATTGCCAGACGGTCAATATTTTAAAATGACAAAAGAAGTGGCAATGAGTATTCCTGCGGGCAGTGTTGATCAGATGGTATATTTGGTCGTTCCTGCATTATTGGGGGGAAGTAACAGTTTTGAAAATGACTCAACCACGTCGCGTTATAAAACCAGCTTTATCAAAATTTACGACTTCACCTCGAATGAACAAGAAGAAATAGAAGTCGAAACGGCCTCGTTAAATGCAGTACTTAAACTAGAGCAAGATAATCTAGATGGGTTTGTGAAACTGGCCGTTGGTAAAGTACTTGAAGTAGATGGGAATGGCGCGGTGATCATAGATCGCTCATTTATCCCAGATTGTTTAAGCATTGGTGCGGCGGATATTTTAGTCGAGCGCGTAAAAGAGCTCGAAACATTGGCTAACGCCAAAGCAAATCAATTACTTCTACGTTTAAATACCGCACTAGAAACCCAAAGTAATGCGGCGTTATTTAAAGAACAGCAGCTACTTAGTACCATTTATCATTGGTTACCTTGGTTAGAAGCCACACAAAAGACCCAGCATTACAAATTAGGGCGATTCTTCTTTGAATTAAAGCAGTTTGAAGCCGCATTGCTCAGTGTTGATTATGAGCCACGTTTGCCTTGGACTCCGCTGACATTTGAAAATTTGTTTAAACAGTTTCATGGGGTACTGTCGTGTGTTAAAGATAAGCTGTCTATTACACAGCAGCAAAATGTGATTGAGTATTTTTGGGATAAGTCACTCTTTGATAGTCGTAGAATGCTGTTAGCAAAAGTGAAACAAAGTGATGTTTTGCAATCTCAGCGTATCGTGATCGCAGTGATAGCCTCTGAAGGATATATTGCCAAAGAGGTATTTCAGACTGGATTTAAATTAGCTGGGAATAAGAGCATCGTGAATTGTATTAAAAATGCAACACAAGGGGTGTCAGTTAAAGCCTTACCTTTTCCACCGGCTGAACTAAAAGAACAAGCGGATACCACTTATTTCGAGGTGGATGTAGACGATGGGTTATGGCTACAAATCATCGAAAACAAAGAGATGTTGGCGCTGCACATTGATGCGCGAATACATGTTGATGACGTTAAACTCTTTATGATCAATTAACATGAGTACTGCAAGTTATACAGTTAACCAGTTTGCCTTGGTTGATGAGAGAAACACAGCGCTGAAAGATTTGCTCAACGAGTTTGAATGGCAGGGTGAAGAATTGATGCGTTTGAGTTTGCCGTTGATGCCGATGATAGACGCTATTAAATCTTTAGATGATCTGGCATCGCTGGATAATTACCGCGCTAATGTTGTCGGTGAATTAAAAAACATAAAGCATCGTGGGCAATCATTGACTGTGTCGCCTGCTTTACTTGATAAGTTATGCTTTATTTGGGCGGCATATTTTGATGAACGAGTTGGTTACGAGAGCGAGCTTGATACCACACAATGGCAAAATAAAACTCTGGTTAGTCAGCTATTCGGTATTCGTAATAGTGGTGAAACGTTCTTTAATTTAATTAAGCAGTTAATGGGATCTCCGAAGAAGCATTTGGCGCTGTTAAAGGTATGCTACGTGATCTTACAACTCGGCTTTAAAGGAAAGTATCACAATCATCATCGTGCTGAATTAAAGCAAATCATCATGGATATGCACTATGCATTATCCGAGCTGGGTGCGCTTGACCAAGCCATAACGGAACAACCACACCGTATTACCTTATTACGAAGACGATTAGGCTTGTTTAAAGGTATTACCCCACTGCTATTTTGGTTATCGGTGGGGGTTATATTATTGTGTGGCTTAGTCAGTTATAACCACTATTTGGGTGAAGTATATCAGCAGCAAAACTTAGAATATCAGCAAATGGCTGATGATACGTATCAGCATATCCAAAAATTACAGCCGCAAAAAATGTATATGGAAAATACCCAATTCTTTGAACAAGCGACTTACCCGATAGACGCGGAGGCTGACATTGCTCCCAGTCGTAAACTGCTAAGTGATATGACTTCACCGATGATTGCCCCTGTAGCACCGCTTGCAGATAAGAGTGAACATATACACCTATCTGATGTGGATGATCCGACCACACAGAGCATGAGTGAGCCTGAGGTACAGTACTTAGTGCAGATCGGCGCATTTAAAAATATGGAGCGGGCTGAGAAACTACATAATGCCTGCACAAACTCTCAGTATCCTTTACAGATAATCCAGCGCCAAGCGCGTCAATTTGTTGGGTATGTCGCAACGGGGTTTGCGCAAGCAAAAGTCGCGAGTGATCACCTAACGGAACGTTGCAATATTAACCCTTATATAAAAAAAATCAGTGAGTAGTTAAATGGTGCGAATTATTCTCGCGAGTGTGTTAATTATTGTCAGCCTTGTAATGGTTGGGCTGAGTATTTGGCTCGACTTTTCTGATATCTATTACTGGGTTAGCGCACTGATCGCGGTATTAGCCATTGTGGTTTATTTCTCCCCAAGTATGAAGGCTTTCGCTATTCGTCGATATAGGCGTGGCAGTCAGTTTAAACAATATTCTTTGTTGTATCGTCGAATTGCTAAGAAGATTAAGCTCAGTAGCAATATTTATGATACAGCATGGTATCTCGTTGCCTCTGAAGAGAATATCAATGAAACATTTGCACAGTTTAATCGTGTTAACTTGTCAAATATGCCTGCAAATATTGCCGTTTATCATGTACAAGGTGCGTTAATTTGGCATGTGAAAGCGAGCCATAAAGCTGAACGAGCGCATTTTCTTTCTTGGCTCAATCATGTGCGGCCTAAGCAACCAATCAATGGCGTATTGTTGCTTAATGATGCGTTTAGTTTGATCCAGCGTGCACAAAAATTGAAACAAGATCACCTTGCAGATGTTAAGGCGCAGTTAGAGTCACTTTACTTACTCAGCGGCTATAAAATTCCTCTGCATTTATTTTTGTGCGGCGTGAATAAACTGGATGGCATAGCAGAGACTTTGCATGAACAAAATGACTTAGGTGTACTGTCGTTCTTTTTAGATGGAAATAACCACAAGGTTACTGACACGCTCAACCAAGCCTATGATGATCTTTTTAAGCGCTTATTTGCGCATAACTTACATCAAGTGTCGTTACAACTAGACGAGGGTTTTAAGCGAAAGCAATTACTAGGGTCAATGCAACTGCAATATTTAAAGTTGTCAGTCACAGGCTTTGTTGATGAGTTGCTAGATTTTAACGGTTTAACGGTGCCCTTTAAGTTAGAAAGCTTTCATTTAGTCGAGTCAGAAACCGCTTCTCAGCGCGTTAATTTAGCCACGGCGCATGCGTTGATTGAAGTGAATCAAACTCGTTTACCTGTAGTACAAGAGTCTAATTTAAAACCAAAAGCCCAATTAACAAAAACATTTGCGGAACATGTTTTACCGACCTCACATGGTGCGCCAGCGAATCGCTGGAAAATGTGGCAACATGGTATTAAACAAGCAACGATGTTTACATCGGGGGCTGCGGTGTTGCTGTTAGCAAGCTGGATTGGCTGGCAAGCTTATACCTATAACGAAGCATTACATTCTGAATTTAGGGCAGTGCATAAGTCATATAAAGCGAATTTGGACAACTCCACGTTTAATATTGACGAGCCTTCAACCATTGTTGAACCCCTGATATTGTTGCGTTCTGCGTATGTAAATTTTAATCAAGCTCAGTTATCAAAACCGTGGTATGCACTGGATGTTTTAACATCGATAGAGCGGGCTGAGCACTATCAAGCTTTATACAAAAATCAACTGTCAGTGGCTATCGAACCCAGTATGAAAAAATACTTGGAGGAAGAGCTCTTTGTTTATCTTGAATTAGAAGATTACCTAAAAGTGATCAATGTAAAAGATGTTTATTTGTCTTTTTCTAACCGAGAAAATAAAGCGGTGGTGCTACAGTATATGTCGACATCTTTGCTCGAAAGTGGGGTGATGGATGAGCTACAAACAGAACACTTTATCGCGTTGTTAAATGATTTTTATGAGTTAGGCTATGAGCCGGTTGTTACTAATGATGAGTTATTGGCCATTGTTGATAGTCAATTAGCACTGCAAGATACCAATCAATTAATGTACAAATACGTTAAGCAACTTCCCCAGTTTAACCGACTTATTGATATTCGTCCGGCTTTGCTAGGTGACGCCTTAAAAAATACCATTTTGTTTGAAATTAAAGGTGAAAGTAGTAGTTTTTTGGTGCCTGCGTTGTACACACCTGAAGCCATGCAAAAACTGTCATTTGTGCCTGAATCTGAATTTATGCAGCAAATGGTTAACAATAACCACGGCTTATTTCAAACACCCCCGACTCAACGTGAGCTGACGCGTATTGGTAATTACCTCAAATACAGTTACATCAACGATTACACGCGTTTTTGGCAAAAATATTATCAGCGTTTAGCGTTGAAGCAGTCATTGACCTTACAACAGGTTATGGATGCGTTAACCTCGAATGAAAAATCTCCTTTGATGCAATTGTACGGTACATTGCGCAATTATGTGGTGATCCCAACAGTTGACGTGCCAGAAGCTGTACCAAGTGGCAGTGTTGCCAAACAAGCACCGAAAGGGGTTGCTGTAAAAGCAGCAAAAGCTGAAAAGTTGGTTAAATTAGCCAGTACAAAACTAGATAAGCAAAAGTTACTGGATATTGCGCAAGCGAATGAACACAACGAGATCAGTGAGAAAATCAGGCAGTCGTTCT
Source organism: Pseudoalteromonas sp. MSK9-3 (assembly GCF_003590335.1). Lineage (GTDB taxonomy): Bacteria > Pseudomonadota > Gammaproteobacteria > Enterobacterales > Alteromonadaceae > Pseudoalteromonas. The sequence goes on from NZ_MIET01000027.1 coordinate 185,932, forward strand.
CGCAGTATCAACTCTTAGCGGGTGAGCAAGAAGCGATGCGTAATGAATATCAGGCATTTTTACAGCAACTGATCGCTTTAAAAGCATGGATGACCAATGCGGATGATGATGTGATCCCAGGTTTGACTTATTTTGAGCAAATTCAAAGTAACCGTAATATTGATGCGTTTTCTGGCTTATGGCTGAAGCAATACTCAGAACGTCTTATGCAAAGTTTAGCGGTATTAACCGTAGAGAAAACAACGCAACATGTGAGAGAAAAGGTTCAGGGTTACCTGCAAACTCATTGGCAAAGTTCCGTGGTAAAGCCTTACAGTGATTCAATTGCACCGTATTATCCTTTTGCGTTGCAAGGAGAAGACCTGAACTTAAATTCATTGGCGAGTTTTTTTGCGTCAGATAGCAGTGTAAGTAAATTCGAATCTGAGATTTTATCTCACTTTTTACTGGTAGACACACAATATCAAATGGCGATTTTTAATCGAAATGCCGTGATATCTCTGCAGCCTGAGATAGTGCAATTCTTTACTCAGTTCAAAAAAATGCGACGCCAGTTGTACGGTCAAGCAAATGAGCTGCAAGCCAAAGTGACCATTAAGCCATTATCATTGTCACCACAATTAAATTCATTCACATTAAGCTCAGGTGATATTGAATTGCTTTACACACATGGTCCGTTGATAGAGGTAAAAGGGGTGTGGCCAAAAGATTTCTCAACGGAGCAGTTAACCGTGACCTTGGTTGATTTGAATAACCAAAAACAGATGCAAAGCTATGAAGGGGTATGGGGCTTGTTACGCCTTATCGATAAACACAAAGTCAGTGTTAATAAAAATACATTGATGATGCCTTATCAAAATGAGGCTGGAGCAACCTTAACCATAAATGAGGTAGGTAATACACAAAGTTTATTGAACCCACTTTTTTATGGCCAATTGACCGTGCCTCTGCGCTTAGTGCAGCCCCTTAGATAACACGCTGGAGTTATATTATGGATACCTATATTGCGGGTGAAACCAGCTATTTAATTGCTACCACAGAGCAGGGGAAAGAATACCGCTTAAATACTTGCTCCGTTGCCGACAAATTGTGTGAAGGCGTATCAATTACAATGCAATTGATCACGGATGGCGACGACATCTCGAGTACACTGGGTGAAACTTTGTCGCTGAGTTGGTATCAAGATGTGGCTGGGCGGCCTAATAAGCTGCTTGATTATAATGCTTATGTGGTGGAAGTTGCAGAACAAGAAGCCAATGCCGATTCCATACGCGCATTTTATATTCGTTTAGAGTCTTGGCTATGGCTATTACGCTTTAGCCGCACATACCGTATTTACCAAGCGCAAACGGTCAAAGATATATTGTCAGATATTTTTGATAATGCGGGCTTTAAGGGCATGTATAAATTTGGCTCGATGCCTTCGACCAAAAAAGAATATTGCACACAGTATGATGAAACTGATCTTGAGTTTGTTACCCGTATTATTGCCGAAGCGGGTGTGGTGTTTTTCTTTTCACAAAGTGATGGTAAGCATACTTTAGAGCTGCAGCTGGCCTCTGCTCCTTTTGATGACAATAAGTCTGCAAAATTTGATCATAGCTTAGTTAAATCGGCAAAAAACTTGTTAATACAGTCTTGGCAGCCAGAACAGCGTTTAGCAAAAAAATCATTGTCTTTATCTGGATATAATTACGCAAAAGCGAAATCTGAAACCGGAAGTGCACAACAATCTTCAAGCAATGTGACAACGGTTGCTAATAGCAGCTTTGAGCATTTTGCTTTAAACAGTGATGCCGGAGATTTTACTGACGTAAGCACACTCGCAACGCAGCTAAATAATGCCCAAGAAGCACAAGCAAGTAATATTCGAATGACCACAGACGCCAATGTGGTGTTGGTTGGCAATATGCTTTCGGTTGAGTCACATGTAAATACACAACAGCAGGGGCAATATAATACGCTGACTGTTGAGCACCAAATAGATGTGACACAAGCAAACGTTGGCACAAGCTATGTGTGTCATGTTACGTGCCGAGATAGTGCGTTAGCATTAACCCCGATGTTAGTTGAGAAGCCAGCAGTACGTGGGATCACCAGTGCATTGGTGGTAACCGATACAGGGTCATTTGATAGCAAAGGCGAGATCAACCAAGACAAAGACGGCCGCATTAAAGTCCATTTTATGTGGGATGTCAGTGATGCGAAGTCAACCAGTTGTTATCTGCGCGTCATGCAGCAAACTGCCGGGAGTAATGCGGGAATGCAGTTTATACCGCGTATTGGCGATGAAGTTTTAGTTGATTTTATTAATGGTGATATTGACCAGCCGATCGTGATCGGCAGTGTTTATAACAGTGGAGTTCAACCGCCTTATGCACAAAAAGACGCGACGCAATCAAGCATAAAAACAGGATTGGCAGAAGATACCGGTCATGAAATTTGTTTTGATGATAAAAAGGGGGAAGAAAAACTCTCGATAAGCTCAGGCAAAGACTTAGATATCACAGTGACTAACAATGCCACGACCTTAGTGAATGCTGAAGATGTACTCACGATAAAGAAATCACAAAAAACTACTATAGAAGAGTCTCAAACTGTAGCGGTGACTAAAAATTATAGCCTCAAAGCAGATAAAATCGCGATAGAGGGAGAGTCAGAAATAGAGCTCAAAGTGGGCAGCAATAAAATTACCATTAGTAGTTCTGGTATTAAAATTGAAGCCAGCAATATCGAGCTAAAATCAAGTCAAGACACTAAAATATCGGCACTCAATTTAACCACCTCTAGCAGTGCATCGACTAAGATAAGCGCAACCGCAAATGTTGATATTAAAGCCACAGCGCAAGCTAATTTAGAGGGGACTGCAGGCGCCAATGTGAAGTCGACGGCTATCGCAAAGTTGGAAGGCACTGCTGGTGCACAAGTGACTTCAACCGCAATGGCTAAATTAAGTGGTGCAGCTATGGCTGAGATCACTGGTGCATTGGTCAAAATTAACTAAGGGTGAAGGTTTTCGTGGAAATTATTAATGCCCAGATAGTGGGCGAGCTGAAACAACAGACAATCGCGGTTATTTTATCTAAATATCAGCCCTCCAAAGAGGCTCAAGCGATATTAGATCCAACGTACTCTCCTGAACATGCGGTACAGCAATTATTAAAAAATGAATTAGAACGAGATGCAATTCAACTTATTGCACATGGATTACCCGTGATGCTCGCAATTCGTTGGGGCGGGCGCGTTCTCAAGCAAAAGCAAGATATAAGCGCCGAGGGCATGAAGCTGATGAACTGTGTTGAAAATTGGCTTCACTCACCGAATGAAACATTACGTATTCGCGCGCAACAGTTAGCTGAACGCATTGGGTTAGATACCGATATTGGTTGGCTCGGCTATGCGGTTTTTTGGTCTGGGACGGGTTCTATCGTCGCACCAGAGCTCCCTGTGGTGATGCCACCAGATAATATGGTGGGTCATGCGATCAACGCGGCCATTTTATTGTCTATGATTGATAGAGCCTAGTTTTTTGTCTTTGGGGTGCTTATGTCGTTTGCAACCACACATATTTTAAATACATGGAAGTCAGATACCAACATTCGTCTGGCGTCACGTGGCGCTTTGCTGCGTAAAGTTGATGCAAAAGTCGCTGCTTATTGTTCAACTCCTACGCCTGAGATTTTTAAAGAGTTAAAAAGCGCGTACTTTTTGTGGCAAGTGAGCAAAGAAGAAAAGTACTTAAACCTAGATGGTTGGCGTTCTAGTCAGCGGAATCAATCTGATAAACAATTTCCCGTTGAGCGCTTACATAACTTTCTATTTCCCAAAGAAGAAGATCAACAAATTGATGATTTTTCGTTGCTGCTCACCAAAGAAGCGAAGCGGGATTGTGTGCGTATTCTTTATGGCAGCAAAGCAAAGTTTTTGTACAAAGATGATTTAAAAGAGATGGTCAAACAGGCCAAAGAAGACATAACAGAATCCCGCCGTGAAAAAACGGAAAATGATCGCCAAACGCGTGCTAATCACAATGATGAACAACGCAGTGAATCGTCAGAGATCAATCAAATAGCCAGCTCAATAGCCGTACAAATGAAAACGGGGAATGTGATGGCGGCCCAAGTTAAGCAAGGGTACGGGTGGATCAAAGACATTGCTCACACAATTTATGAGTTCTTAAAAGGGATCGCTGAAGACTTTATCAAGTTCGTGAGTGATTGCTGGGTGAGTATTCGGGATTTGCTAATTAGTTTAGTGGCGGAAGTGTGTATCGCTTTAGTCCCTGGGATCAACTCGATTGTATCGGCGGGTAAATCAGTAAAAGAGTATACTGATGCCGTGAAAATTGCCGTAAAAGGCTGTTATCAGCGTTACAAAGATAGCAAAACAATGATGCTTGCTAATAAAACGTATCAACTACGCACGGCATTAATGACGTTTGCTAATAATCAGTTTTTATTGGCGATGCGCGATGCTGCCGTGCAATTAGTCAAAGCGCTAGAAAATAGCTTTTCTGTTGTTTCAGGGATCACAGTCCCTGGCAATGTCAGCAAGGTTTTATCACTTACTGCGTTTTATATTAAGAAAATAGCGGTGCTTGCGAAAGAGTATTACTTTACTCGAAAGCTCAATCGGCATTTATCGCAAATCAACAAACATAACCCTTATGTATCTGATGAATTATTAAAAGACCCGTTGATAGCGGCATATTTAATTGTGAACGCCACAGATTCGACGTTATTTGCCACCGTTCGAGACAATCAAGATATGGCAATTTGGTTAGATTATTGCACCGAACATATGTCGGAATTTGACTCGTTAAAAGAGCGAGCCCAAGAGTATATCGAGTCACGAAAGATCCGCTTAAAGGGGCTTAAAAGCCAATCAGATGCAGTTGGCCCAGCGCCTTTTTTATTGCATATTCAAAATTTTGAGAAGTCGCAACTTAGCAAAGTTGAGTTATCTAAACCCAGCTCTTTATTAGATGATATTAGGCAATTTGATAAGTCGTCTTTGAAGCACGTCGATACGCAGGTGAAGCGTGGTAAGGGATTGCTGGATGAAATTGAATTACATAACAACAACAGCTTGCGAACAACCAACACAGTAGAAAAGCACGGCATAGGTGTACTGGATGAAATTACGCGCTTTAATCGAGAACAGTTAAAAGAAAGCGAAACACAGGTAAAACAGGGGACCAGTGTATTAGATCAAGTTGAGTTATTTAATCGTAAAAAACTGGCGTCAGTTCAAACCGTGACTAAGCGCGGTGAAAGTGTATTAGACCAAGTAGAATTGTTTAACAAAGCGACGCTGTCACAACAGCGTACGCAGGAGTTTGATTATTTAGCGCAGATTAAAAAAATAGAGCTGTCGTTGCAAGCACTCGATTATCGAATTATTAATCGTACCATGGTAGGCCATGCTTCGTTAAAAGGTGCATTAAATACGTTGGAGAATCAGCCCGTTTCTGTTGGTCAATGGAAAAAGCTGACGTGGGTTAAATTTGGCCGTCGTCATGAAATCACAAAGTCGATTGATAAGGGCGTGGGTATTTACTATAAGTTCTTTACTCAACGCGCTCAAAAGGCGCTAAAGCCACGTAATTGCCAAGCAATAGAGGGATGTTTAAACGTCATCTCACGGCGTTTGGAAATATTGCAACGAGACGTTTTATACCCAGTGCAAGCATGGTTAATGCAATTAGATTCAACACATAGAACCAGCCCAAGGAGGCCAGCAATGACTAAGCTTAATGCAGCTGCTCAGTCAGAACGCAATGCGTTGCAAGAATTGGCGATGTCTTTGGAAAAATTAAATACCCGTTACACGATGATTGCAGGTCAAAAAGGAATTAATTAACCCTGAAAACTTCTTAGGGATCAGTAATGAGGCCTAGAGTCGGTTTGAACACGTCACTGGGGCTGGAACGGCCTGTTATGGCGTATAATTAATTTTAAATGAAAGTAAGCGATGACTATTAGTAATCATAAAAGTGTTGAAGTAGCAAAAAAGCTCGGTGATCAGTTAGCCATACCTATTTTATGGTTTTTGATGGTGTTTAGTATACTCAGTGCGGCGTATAGCAGTTTTATTATTTATCAAAAATATAATCGCTTCCAATCTGAAATAAGAGCACAAGTCCAGCAGCAAACCCACTCTGCATCACAGCAGATGGGGAGTAAATTAGTTACGACGATGCAGGCAGTTGACGCATTTGCTGAACGTATCACTGCACTTGAGGATAAACAGCATGCGCCTCAGTTACTCGCGGAAACATTTTATAATAACGAAGACATATTCTCACTCAATGTGACATTTCACCCATATAAATTTGACCGTTATACGCGTTATTTTAGTCCTTATTATGAGCGTTTATCTGGGCCAGATAAAAAGTTCGACTTGGTCGATTATGACAAACCCGATGTGGAGTTTAGTTGGTATCATCGACCTTTGAAAGAAGGGCCTATTTGGACCGAGCCATATTACGAGCCTCAAAATAACGTACTGATGAGTACTTACTCTGTGCCGTTTTATGACTCGTTGGCCGCGAAAAATAGTAATGCCGCGCCACTGGGCGTTATTCCTTCTGATGTGTCTTTGGATCATTTAACCACATCGTTGAAAAAGCTGAAGTTTGGCTTAGGGGGATATGGCATTATTTTTTCGAAGCAGCAAAACCTCATTTCTCACCCTGTTTTTGCTTATGTGAGAGAAGGGGAAAGTGTGACCAGCCTATCGCAAAAGCCAGAGTTTAAATTCTTAAATAAGATCGGACAATGCTTTGATGATGATCTTGATTATCTCTTTTTTAATGGTGAAATAATGGACAATGACGAGCACTATGCTGCTTGTACTAAAATTCCATATACTGATTGGATATTGATCACCAGAATGTCGGCAGATATGTTCGAAATGGACAAGGATGCAAGACGACAAATGAATATTGTGGCTGTTGGATGTTATGCTGCGGCGTTCATTTTTGCCATCTTACTTTGGACTCGTCAGCAAAAGATAAGTTGGGCGCAGAATAATGTGTCTATTTCGTTGTTGTTGATATTGAGTACTGTCATGGTACTAGAGTTCGCAAGAAGCTTTAACACCATTGAAGAGCCGAGTACGGTAGTGATCACGTCTACCGCTCAACGAGAAGCACTGGAAACGAGCTACCGTAATCGTATGTTGCAGATGCGTATCGCAGAACCTAATTATGTGGCAACGGGTATTTATGTTGAATCCATTGAGTTTGTGAATGCCAATAACGTTCATTTAACTGGGCTAGTATGGCAAAAGTTGACGGCCAAGCAGCGCGCTGTGATCCTCCCGCAGGTGAAATTTAATGAAGCGATAGAATCGACAATCACCGAGCAATACAGAAAAGAACTGCAAGACGGTGGTCTCGTGGTGGGGTGGTATTTTTCTATAGAAACGCGTCAGCAATTTGATTATTCGAAATACCCCTTTGACCACAAGAATATTGTACTGCGATTAAACAGTGCAGATTTAGGCAGTAATATCGTATTAGTCCCAGATTTAGAAGCCTATGAAAAGTTAGGGAAAATGGATAACCCAGCGATGGCAGCAGACATTGTTTTGGAAGAGTGGCGTTTAAAACAAAGTTATTACAAGTACACGTTCCAAAACTATAACACCAACTTTGGTATGGATAGCTTTGTTAATCAGGATATTAGTCCTGAGCTCAATTACAGCATTAATATAGAGCGAGAGTTTTTAGGACCATTTGTGACGACATTATTGCCGGTCATGGTGATGGTGTGCCTATTGTATGCCTGTATTGTCAGCATGGCATATACGCCTTATGGCGACTTACGAAATAACATTACCGCCGTGGTATTTACCATATTGTTGGCACATTACAGTATTCGCGAACATTTACAGATAGATGAGGTCGTGTACTTCGAGATATTTTACTTTTTATTGTACTTATTAGCGTCGGTATTTATGTACATTGCGCATAAATATTATAAGGCGGAAGCCGTAGGCGGCGACGCTAGATTTTACAAAAAAATTGCAGGTGTGTGGTTTTGGCCGATATTGAGCACACTGATCTTTATAACAACAATTCTCACGTATTACTAAGGAGCTGCTGTGAAAAATGGCATCGAAAATGCGGAATTATTAGCCGGGATCCCTCAGGCGCATTCTGCGGTATTTGCGAAAGTTGCAGAAGAAACAAACAGCGTCGTGTCGACACGTGCGGTGGGTATATATGCGACGCAATTGATAAATGAAGGGTATGCGACCAAAGGGTATCATGTAAAAGCCAAATCGTGTGACTGGGGACCGATGGCGGGGTTTGTTTTGGCTGATCCTGCGCTGGGGAAGAAGGGCACAGGAGGCAAGGCTGTCGGGTGGCAAGAAAATAAAGTCGCGGAGGCGATTAATAAATATGGCGCAATGGCCATTCCACTTTATATTTCAGAAACTCGCCGGAACGGCTTACCAGCATTGATGCTCAGAGCAAAAAAGCACTATAAGCAGCAAAAAGTCAGTGACGATATGTACACTATCACGGCAGCGGCAAAAGATGGTCAGCATCATACCTTTGTTTTGATTAAGGTGGCGTCGTTACAACAAGGTTCTAGAGCATACAACCCTAGCAGCAGTGACTGGGCAGTATGTTACGGGCCAGATAATGAACTGGTGCAAGCGTGTGCTGATGCACGAAAACAGGGTGTGACACTTGAAACAGGTCAAACCTATGTTCAGTTATGTGGATTAACAAATCCATTAGGGTATGGCGCAAAAGCCCCATCGAACTTTAAAGGGGTGCAAACCGGCGACTATGACTTGTGGGGCGTTTTTCCAAAGGAGCGCTTTTTTTCTGAAGAAGAACGACAAGTCGTGCGTGCTGCAACCAATGGTAAAAAAGATAACTTCTTACAACGTGACGTAGATGGAAGCGATACATTTATTCGCACATATGAGGAGTATGGTCGTCAAGAAGGTGCCCATACTGGCAATTTATCTTTGTTACTGGAAGAAATTGCCGTGCGCGTCAATGCCGGTTGTATGAAAGCAGGCAGCGGAGGATGGGTCGTGCACCACAGTGATGAAGCTGGACGGCCTATGGTAGATGAGCTCGATTATGAAGCCGTAGTTTATTTTCCTGATGGGCGTATTTGGATCATGGAAAGTGAGCAAGATGTACGAACATTACGGGCGCAATTGGTGCAAATGCAGTACGTACCCTTGTTTAATCCGATATGGAACTTTAAATTAGGCTATCAGTGGATGAAAATCCTTGTTGAATGGCTCGACAGGCATGGCACTATGAAAGGCTTCCCGTTAAAAGAGTATGAAAATCTTTCTTTAGGCTTTTAATGATAAATAAGGCAGTGACAATGTGACTGCCTTTATTATTGAGACTAGCCTATCAGCACATTGGGCATGCCTAGCACTATATTACCGCCGTGACTGGTCATATCTCCCATTCGTACCGCCGGTCGACCACTTATAAGCACAGTCACACTGCCTTTTACTATGCTATCTGGTGGCCCAACACACACGGCTAAATCACCCACTACAGCTGCAGGCAGACTACCGATGAGGACATTTACGACGCTAGGACCTGATATTGGGCCGCCTACGTGAGGAACGACCCCAGTTACCATAGGGCAAACATGCATATCTGTAATTCTGGCTGCGGGGAGTCCTGGCATAATAGTCACTTTGTGTGCTTGATGTATTACTGAGTCTACGCAACTGGCAATGAACTGCAATAGATATTTTGTTGGAAGTGGGTGTGCTGTTACTCTCTGCTGCGCAGCAACGAGGTATCACTTACTATGCGTGCACTGATTGGTTTTTAGGTACAGAAACGGGTGACTGACAGTGTGAGCACTGAATTACTGCACAAAGTAGCATTGTATGCAGATAAAGCTACTTTAGTATTCGCTACCATCCATAAATTACAGTAAAATAGATAGACTAACTTCTATAACTCGGCAGATTTTACGTAATAGCTGTCCTGACACAGAGATCATCATGAAAAAAACTTTTGCTTTGACGCACCCTAAGTTAAAACCTGCACGTTTAGTTGACGCTATAAAATACGAAGTGAAAAAATACCTTCGTCGTGAGCGCAATAAAACATTACCGGCAGGTGTTGATTATTGGGATTTTGATTGTCGATTTGGTCACACTGAATCTCAAGCAGACGTTATTAAAGTCCACGAAATTAATAAATGTATTGATGAAGCAGCGCGACTGGAGCAGCCATCATTTTACCTTGAAGTCCTCGTCAAGCATGGCTTTAAAACAGCAAATGATGACATTGATTATGAAGATGCTGAGTAATTGAGTCGGTATTTTAAGTTAAGAAGCCAGTGTATGAACACTGGCTTTTTTTATGGATAACCACCTTATAAAAATAGTGCTTTATAGGGACAGTTCGGCGTGTTGCAATAAAATCGTCATAAAATCTTGATAGCGTGTTTGATTATTACTTGATCATGTGGTCGGAATTCAGTGGACAAAGCGCCCAATAACACCTCGCTTGACTTAGCAGCATTAGAAGAATTATTACACGAAGGCGCTGTACGTACTTTATTTCAACCTATCTATGATATTGCCAAGCAACATGTACTTGGTTTTGAAGCGCTTAGTCGAGGTATTGCAGGATCCAATCTTGAACTTCCCGACCGCCTTTTTTCACTTGCCAGTGCTCATGGCAAGCTTTCAGAGTTAGAATTACTTTGCCGAGAAAAAGCCATTGCACGCTTTGTCGAACAAGACTTGCCAGGAAAGCTCTTTATAAATGTGAGCCCAAATACATTACTCGACCCAAGCCACCCTAAAGGCGAGACGCTGCATTTAGTTGAAAAGTATGGTTTAGCAGCTAACCGGGTTGTGATTGAGGTCACTGAACAAGATAAAGTCGATGACGGATTTTTATTATTAAAAACCATAGAACATTACCGTCAGCTTGGTTTTAAAATCGCCATTGATGACTTAGGCGCCGGATATTCAGGGTTAAAGCAATGGTCTGAACTACGGCCTGATTTTGTAAAAGTTGATCGCTACTTTATCGACCATTGCGACCAAAGTATTGTGAAGCGAGAATTCCTAAAATCGATAATTGAGTTAGCAAAAGTAACCAACACCTCCGTGATTGCGGAAGGGATTGAGCGATTAGAAGAGCTATCTTTACTAGAAAAGTTAGGGATTGAGCATGCACAGGGGTTTTTGCTTGCAAGACCCGCGCATCAACCTCCAATTATATTAGATGCAGTACAAGTGATGCAATTAAAATTGCGGCCACAAGGAGATTACAGCGAAATGACGATGTCAGTGGGGTTACTAGCACAAATAGAAAGTGCAATCGATCAAGCAACGCGTTGCAAAGATGCACATAAACGCTTTGAGCAGAATAAGTTACTGATGAGCTTGGCTGTCATTGATGCCCAGCAGCAACCAGTTGGTTTACTACATCGAGATCAATTAACTGAAGTATTCGCCGCCCCCTATGGTCACGCTTTGTATGCGAAAAAGCCTGTTACGGAGTTGATGGATAAGCAGCCCCTTATTGTCAATGAGAACGCAAAGTTAGATGTGGTGAGTCAGCAGATCACAGAGCAAGAGTTTGACATTCGCCGTCATATTATTGTGACTCGAGATGATCGGTATCTTGGCTTAGCACCACTACGAGATATTTTGAAACACATTACAGAAGAAAAAATTCGCCATGCACAACACGCAAACCCATTGACGATGTTGCCGGGTAACGTTGCGATAAATGAAGCGATAGAACAAAGGCTAAGAGCGCATCATAACTTTTCTTTGGCGTATGTGGATTTGAATCACTTTAAACAATTCAATGATCTGTATGGCTACGCCAGTGGTGATAGCGTCATAAAGTTATTGGCAGATGTGACAGTTCAAGTGTGTAGTCAAAGTAAGTGTTTCGTGGGGCATATTGGCGGAGACGATTTTATGGTGGTATTTGACGGTACGGATGCGGAGCATTTATGTCATCAAATCATTAATCAGTTTGAACTCCAGTCTAAAGCATTTTTTACCTCTGAGCATGTGGAAGCGGGAGGCTATTGGGCGACTAATCGAGAAGGGCAAAAGCAGTTTGTGCCATTATTGACACTATCGATTGGGCTAGTAAGGCCTGATTTAGATAGCTGTAACAATAGCCATCAAGTGGCAGCGCTCGCCACAGATGCAAAGAAAGAGGCTAAGCGCTATCGCAATAGCTATTTATTTGTGTGTAATCGACGAAAGCCGGCTGCGCCTGTCGTTAGAATTAAGAGTCAAGCGCAAGAGTGCTTGGTATAAAATAAACACAATCACTGTCATTAAATCAGCAAAGAAGTGTGTACCTGTGTGAGCTATGAGTTTAGACTTTTGGTGGAGTACGAGTGATAATTCTTGAGTAACGGGTCGCGAACGTGTAGCTTAATTGAAAACAATCTTGGAGCGAGCATATGGGTAAATTCATATGGCTGTGCCTATTGTGTAGTTGGGCTAGTACATCTTATGCGGTATCAACTTTATACGTTGCAAAAGAGCAGCGTGCGCTTTATGACCGTGATTTATACTTATATGAGTTGCTTGATAAAGCGTTACTGGCAGCCCAATTTGAGGTAAAAGTAGAGCATATTGAAGTGCACCCTCATCAGCAGCGTACGTTAATGGCGTTGAGTCGCGGTGAAGTTGACTTACATTGGAGTATGACCAGCCCAGAGCGAGAACAATTGGCGATAGCGATTCCTGTGCCGTTGTTTAAAGGGTTTATTGGTAAACGGGCTTTGATGATAAACCGTATGTACTTAGCAAGGTTTGAAAAAATAGAAACCAAAGCGCAATTGGCTAAGTTAACCGCCGTGCAAGGCCATGATTGGCCTGATACAAAAATTCTCGCATTTAATGATTTGCCAGTTAGGCCGATGTCTAAATATCAAGCCATGTTTGCGATGGTTGCCAGAGGCAAAATAGATTATTTCCCACGTTCTTTTATTGAAGTTGCCTCAGAGCTTGCCGAACAACACAATGACGACTTAGTGATTTTACCTAATTTATATTTGCAGTACCCAAGTGCTTTTTATTTCTTCGTGAGTAAGGAAAAACCTGAGGTAGCGACTGCACTGAAAAAAGGGTTAGCACTGATGCAGCAAAACGGTGAGTTTGATGTGTTATTTGAGCGCTATTTCTCGGCCAAGCTTAATGCGTTACCTATGGATAATGCGAGAAAAATCTCACTACAGAACCCCTACTTTGAAGTGCCGAAGTAATTATTATTTTAATAAAATGGACATTAACAGCAAATATATAGGCAAGAAAAAAGGAGGCATGTGCCTCCTTTTATAAAAACAGATTAAATTAGCACAGTAATGATTCAGTCAATACTGGGCGAATTTCTTTTACCACAAGTTGGCAAAGTTTTGGTGAACCACAAATGACGTTACCACTTTGGTTGTAACCTGCACCACCTGCAAAGTCCATAACCATACCACCGGCTTCTTTAACGAGTAACTCGCCAGCTGCTGTGTTCCACGGTTTTAGACCTAACTCGAAGAATCCATCAATACGACCTGCAGCAACATAGGCCATATCTAACGCAGGAGAACCAGCGCGACGGATGTCAGCGGTGTGGATGAATAATGCTTTGAATGCTTCAGTGTAAGCATCTAAGTGGTGTTTTTGTCTGAATGGGAAACCAGTTGCTAATACTGATCCTGCAATATCATTGCTTTTCGTGACACGAATACGGGTATTGTTTAGCTGAGCACCTTGACCACGAGAAGCGGTGAATAACTCACTGCGAATTGGATCATAAATAACAGCTTGGTCGACACGACCTTTCACTTTTAATGCAATTGATACTGCAAAGTGAGGAATGCCCTTGATGAAATTAGTTGTGCCATCAAGTGGATCGATAACCCATTGGTAATCTGCATCAGTGCCTTCAATTACACCTAACTCTTCACCGACTAATGAGTGGTTAGGGAAAGCTTTTAAAATCGTATCGCGGATGATCGCTTCAGCGTCTTTGTCGATGTTCGTAACAAAATCGTTGCTACCTTTTTGTTGAGCTTCGATTTTTGATAAATCTTCACATGCACGTAAGATCACTTTACCTGCATTACGCGCAGCGCGTACCGCAATGTTTAACATTGGATGCATAGCATTACCTTTGGGTTGTAAAAGAACAGTATTATTTCAAGCCGGCGTATTTTAGCGACTTTTGCTACAAAGTAAACAATAATTATGAAATTAAGTTGGTTGTTTTTTATACGCAACTGATCTTTCTAAACTAATTTTTTTACTGCGGGTTTTACTATGGGGCTGTTCGCAAGCTGTGGTAAACTCCCGCATTATTTTTATCAGGGCTTATAACGATGGCATTAGAAGACATTCGCATTGTATTAGTAAATACATCTCACTCAGGCAATATTGGTTCAGTCGCACGCGCGATGAAAACGATGGGATTATCCAAACTGTTTTTGGTTGACCCAGCTTGTGAAGTTGATAGCCATGCGAGTGCTCTAGCTGCGGGCGCCACTGATGTACTCGGTGCTGCAACCACGGTAAATACCTTATCTGAAGCAATTGATGGGTGCGCATTAACCATAGGCACTAGTGCACGTTCACGTACATTGTCATGGCCAATGGTTGACCCTCGAGAATGTGCTGAAAAATTGGTTAAAGAATCAAATACGGGGCCTGTCGCATTGGTGTTTGGTCGTGAAAATAGCGGTTTAACCAATGAAGAGTTGCAACTGTGTAACTTCCACGTATGTATTCCAGCAAACCCTGAATATAGTTCGTTAAATTTAGCAATGGCAGTACAAACTTTAACGTATGAAACGCGTATGGCCTTCTTGGCGACGCAAGAAGTCAAAGTTGAAGAAGATGACGCGGTTTATCCAAGCGCTAAGCAAATGGCGTTATTCTATGAGCATTTAGAAAGTACACTCAATGAAACTAACTTCATTGTAAAGCAGCACCCTGGCATGGTTATGACCAAATTAAAACGCTTATTTAACCGCGCTCGTCCAGAAGATCAAGAGCTTAATATTTTGCGCGGTATTTTAACCTCGATTAATAAATCGACACAAAAATAGCCATTGTAAATAGGCTGTTTGGTCGAACACGATTTGCACAAGATAATACTTGACTAAATTACTCGGGTAATTACAATGTGGTAATACTTGAGTAGTTTAGTCGGGTATTTGGGCAATATCTGTGATTAGACTGGTATTACAAGTCAGTAATACTTGACTATCTTAGTCAGGTAATTAAAATTTGCGCTTTGGTAATTAAGCTCGGGGGCTTTATGAAATTAACATCGAAAGGCAGATATGCGGTAACAGCAATGTTAGACGTTGCGTTGCATACTAAAGCTGGCCCTGTCCCTCTTGCTGATATTTCAGGTCGTCAGGAAATATCTTTATCTTACCTTGAACAATTATTCGCTCGATTACGTAAACATGGGTTAGTGAGCTCAGTACGAGGTCCGGGCGGCGGCTATTTACTTGGTCGTGATGCGCAAGCAATTTCTGTGGGTGACGTGATAAACGCCGTTGATGAGTCAGTCGACGCGACACGTTGTCATGGAGAAGGGGGCGGTTGCCAAAGTGGGATGCGTTGTTTAACGCACACATTGTGGTCTGATTTAAGCCAGCGTATCGAAGATTTTTTAAAAAACATTTCCCTTGCCGAATTAGTCGCAAATTCTGAGGTGCAATCTGTTGCATTACGTCAGGATAACAGCGTCAATAGTGCGATGAAGCAATTAGACAATATTCAAGTGAGCTGTCAACTTTAAGGTTGGCGTCAAGCGGAGAAACAAATGAAGTTACCGATTTATTTAGATTATGCAGCAACCACTCCGGTTGATCAGCGTGTTGCCGACGAAATGATGCAATGCCTGACAATGGAAGGGAATTTTGGCAACCCAGCATCTCGCTCGCACCGTTTTGGGTGGCAGGCAGAAGAACTTGTTGACCAAGCGCGTAATGATATCGCTGATTTAATTAACGCGGACCCGCGTGAAATTGTATTCACTTCTGGCGCAACAGAGTCAAATAACCTGGCTATTAAAGGTGCAGCAAACTTTTACCAGAAAAAAGGTAAGCATGTCATCACTGTAAAAACAGAGCACAAAGCCGTGATTGATACATGTCGTGAGCTTGAACGTCAAGGGTTTGAAGTAACCTATATGGAAGTTGAAGAAAATGGCTTGCTTGACCTGAAAAAGTTAGAAGCGACAATGCGTGAAGACACTATTTTGGTGAGTGTTATGCACGTAAATAACGAGCTTGGTGTTATTCAAGACATCGCGACGATTGGTGAAATGTGTCGTGAACGTAAGATCATGTTCCATGTTGATGGTGCGCAAAGCGCAGGTAAAGTTAAAGTTGACCTGAAAGAGTTGAAAGTAGATTTTATGTCTTTCTCGGGTCACAAAGCCTATGGCCCTAAAGGGGTAGGTGCACTTTATGTACGTCGTAAGCCACGTGCTCGTCTAGAAGCGCAAATGCATGGTGGTGGTCATGAACGTGGTATGCGTTCAGGTACTTTGGCAACACACCAGCTGGTTGGAATGGGCACGGCATTTCGTATTGCAAAACAAGATTTTGAAAAAGACCATGCACACATCAGTGCGCTTCGTCAGCGTTTGATTGATGGTGTTATGGGTGAAGATGGTATGGATGAAGTGTACTTCAATGGCTGTGTTGAGCAGTCTGTACCTGGCATTGTAAACATCAGTTTTAACTTTGTTGAAGGCGAGTCTTTGCTTATGGCAGTTAAAGACATTGCTGTATCGTCAGGATCAGCATGTACTTCAGCGAGCCTTGAGCCTTCATATGTATTAAGAGCATTAGGTCGCAACGACGAACTAGCGCATAGTTCAATTCGTTTCAGTATTGGCCGCTTCACAACAGAAGAAGAAATCGACTACACCGTCAAATTAATGAAAGAGTCGATTGGCCGCCTACGTGAAATGTCACCGCTTTGGGAAATGCACCAAGAGGGCATAGACCTAGATAGCGTTGAATGGGCACACCATTAAGCATTAAGCAATTTTTGCTTGTAGCTCAACGCTATGAGCATATAGTGAGGAAAGTATTATGGCGTATAGTGATAAAGTAATTGACCACGTAGAGAACCCACGCAACGTAGGCTCTTTAGACAAAAATGATCCAAATGTTGCAACCGGTATGGTTGGCGCACCAGCATGTGGCGATGTAATGAAATTGCAAATTAAAGTATCTGATGGTGGTATTATTGAAGATGCTAAGTTCAAAACGTATGGTTGTGGTAGCGCCATTGCGTCTTCGTCATTGGTAACAGAGTGGGTTAAAGGCAAGTCGTTAGATGAAGCTGCTGAAATTAAAAATACCGATATCACTGCTGAACTTGAATTACCGCCAGTGAAAATACACTGTTCAATCCTAGCAGAAGATGCAATTCAAGCAGCAATTGCTGATTACAAAAGTAAACAAGCTAAGTAAGAGTAAATAGTTATGGCAGTGACATTAACAGACGCGGCAGCAGATCGAGTTAGAACCTTTTTAGACAATCGTGGCAAAGGGCTAGGTTTGCGTGTTGGCATAAAAACCACGGGCTGTTCAGGTCTTGCTTATGTACTCGAATTTGTTGATGAGTTAAGTGAAGGTGATGAAGTTTTCGAACACCAAGATGTGAAGGTCATTATTGATGCTAAGAGCTTAGTATATATTGATGGCACAGAACTAGACTACACAAAAGAAGGGTTAAATGAAGGATTTAAATTCGTTAACCCTAACCAGAAAGATGAATGTGGTTGTGGAGAAAGCTTTACCGTTTAACTTATTCGTTTTACGGATGTAACATACCTGAAGAAATATTTTTTGGGTATAGAGCCCTACTTTGGTGGGGCTTTATTGTATTTTAGCAAAGCCTTTTATAAGTGAATAAGTGATATGCGTTACTTTGAGTTGTTTGATATTCCAGTAGCCTACAATGTTGATTTAGTTAAAATTAATAAACAGTATTTAGATTTACAGCGTGTTATACATCCTGATAAATTTGCAGGAAAGAGTGAACGTGAAAAGCTACTTGCAGTGCAAAAAACAGCTGAAATTAACGATGCATTGGCTGTTTTGAAACACCCACTGAAACGTGCTGAATATATGCTTAGCGAGCGCGGTGTCGATATTCGAGCCGAGCAACAAACATTGCAAGATCCGTTATTTTTAATGCAGCAAATGGAATTACGTGAAACGCTCTCAGAGCTTGCAGATAGCACTGATGTTGAACAAGCCATTGAAAACTTCGAAGCTGAAATAGACGCATTAGACAAACAGTACAGTGCGCAGTTATTTACGCAATTAGCTGATGAAGCTGATGAAAGTATGTTACTGGAAGCTGCTGATAATATTCGTAAACTCAAGTTTGTATTTAAATTACGTGATGAACTCGCACGTATTGAAGACAGTTTATTTGATTAATCTTACAGGCTGACCTTTTCGAAGGTGAGCTGCAAAGTGAAGAGCATAATGGCCTTATTGCAAATTGCTGAGCCGGGGCAGAGCGCGGCACCACATGAACATAAACTCGCGATTGGTATAGACTTAGGAACTACCAATTCATTGGTTGCGACGGTACAAAGCGGCGAAGCTAAAACACTGACGGATGTATCTGGCGTAGCCATGTTACCTTCTGTGGTTAGATATCAACAGCAGCAGATCATTGTTGGCCAAGAGGCGCAACAAGCTTCTGTTGAAGATCCAACCAATACCCTGATCTCAGTAAAGCGTTTTTTAGGCAAAACGTTAGCAGAAATCGAACAAAGCTATGGTCAGTTACCGTATGAGTTTATTGAGCAAAGCGGTAACGTTGCGATTAATACCATCGCAGGCGCAGTGAACCCAGTTCAAGCATCGGCTGAAATACTCAAAACATTGAATCAACGTGCTGTTGAAAGCTTTGCAGGCCAAGATATCTTGGGCGCGGTGATCACGGTGCCTGCCTATTTTGATGATGCACAACGTCAAAGTACCAAAGACGCGGCTGAACTTGCCGGACTTAATGTATTAAGATTGCTAAATGAGCCAACTGCGGCCGCTGTGGCCTATGGTTTAGACTCAGGCCAAGAAGGGGTTATTGCGGTTTATGACTTAGGTGGCGGTACCTTTGATATTTCTATTTTGCGCTTAAACCAAGGTGTTTTTGAAGTATTGGCCACAGGCGGTGACTCAAGTTTAGGCGGAGATGATTTTGACTCCATGCTGGTGTCATTGTTTAAGTCAAAAGTGGGAATCGATGATTTAGATGCCCATGAATTACGTTTGTTCATGAATAAAGCCAAAGCATGTAAAGAAGCGCTGAGCGGTTATAAAACAGTTAACGTTAAATTGGATGTTAGAGAACAAACTCACACCGTGGCAGTAACCCAAGGCGAATTTGCTGAACTTGTTATGCCTCTGGTGAAGAAAACCCTACGTGCTTGTCGCCGTGCAGTGAAAGATGCCGGTGTGACTAACGAAGAAGTACTGCAGGTTGTTATGGTGGGTGGCTCGACACGGATGCCGGTTATTCGTGAAAACGTGGAAAGCTTTTTTGCAAAACAGCCATTAACGACTATCGACCCAGATAGAGTTGTTGCATTAGGCGCAGCTATTCAAGCTGATATTTTAGTTGGCAATAAGCCTGACTCTGATATGTTGTTATTAGACGTATTGCCGTTGTCGCTCGGTCTTGAAACGATGGGTGGCCTAGTCGAGAAAATCATCCCGCGCAATACCACTATTCCAGTTGCCAGAGCGCAAGAGTTCACGACCTTCAAAGATGGTCAAACGGCGATGTCGTTGCATGTACTCCAAGGTGAGCGAGAGCTGGTTGATGATTGTCGTTCGCTGGCCAAATTTAGCTTAAAAGGTATACCGCCAATGGCTGCGGGTGCTGCCCATATTCGTGTTACGTTTAAGGTGGATGCGGATGGGTTATTGAGTGTATCTGCCACAGAAAAATCAACCGGTGTCCAAGCTGACATTCAAGTTAAACCTTCGTTTGGTTTATCGGATGATCAAGTTGCTCAAATGCTTAAAGACTCAATGAGTAACGCTAAAGAAGATATGCAAGCGCGAATGCTAAAAGAGCAGCAAGTAGAGGCGCTCAGGGTACTTGAAGCCCTTGAAGCTTCTTTGCTAACAGACAGTAATTTATTAAATGAGCAAGAACTTGCTGATTTACGTGAAGCGATGACGGAGCTGGCGAACACGCGTGAGCAAGCAACGTTGCCGGATCAAATTAAAAGTGCCATTGAACATGTTGATGCCGCAAGTAGCGAATTTGCATCACGTCGTATGGATGTATCAATTAAACAAGCACTGCAAGGGCAGTCTGTAGACGAGGTGTAATATGCCACAAATCATCTTTTTACCCCATGAAGAATTATGTCCTGAAGGCGCAGCTATTGAAGCTCCTAAAGGTGAAACAGTGTTAAACGTGGCATTGAAAAATGGCATTAGTATTCCCCATGCATGTGAGAAGTCATGTGCATGTACTACTTGTCACATTGTTGTACGTGAAGGGTTTGACTCATTAGATGAAAGTGATGAATTAGAAGATGACATGCTAGATAAAGCATGGGGCTTAGAACCTGAGTCACGTTTAGGGTGTCAGGCGATTATCACAGATGAAGATCTTGTGGTTGAAATTCCTAAGTACAATTTAAACATCGTAAATGAAGATCATTAATAGTTAGTCTGTCATTTATTATGATGAAAACCGTAGCATACGTGCTGCGGTTTTTTGTTTTTAACGCCATAACTGTGGCATATTAATCATAACTAGATTAACAGGTTGTCTCGATGCAATTGCTCTTAGAACACGAACATTCTTTTATTAACGGTAAGTCATATCAAACTCAGGATATGTTTGCGGTATTGAATCCAGCTAATCAGCAAACTGTGAAACACGTCTCATCGGTTGATGAAAAAGGCAGAATGTTGGCGTTAACGGGTGCTAAACACGCATTAGAACAATTACGTTTGGTTTCAGCGGTACAGCGCAGTGAAGTACTGAAAAAATGGCATGCATTAATTTTATCCAATGAAAAAATGCTGGCAGAATTGATGGTCGCAGAGCAAGGCAAGCCATTGCATGAAGCGCTAGGTGAAGTGCGTTATGCTGCGGGCTTTGTGGAGTGGTTTGCGCAAGAAGCCATACGAAGTTATGGCGAAACTATCCCGAGTCAAAATACATTGGTACAATTGAGCACCATCAAACAACCAGTCGGTGTAGTGCTTGGCATCACACCATGGAATTTTCCGCTTGCGATGATCACGCGCAAAGTTGCACCAGCTTATGCGGCGGGATGTAGCTTTATTTTAAAGCCATCTGAAGAAACCCCATTGAGTGCCATTGCATTAGCAAAATTAGCTGTTCAGGCAGGTATGGAAGCAGGGGCATTTCAGGTGCTGATAACGACTCAACCCGCCGAGCTGATTGAGTATTATTGCCAATGCGCAGCAATCCGCAAGTTAACATTTACAGGGTCCACAAAGGTGGGGCGATTATTATTGTCGCAATCGGCTACGACAATCAAACGCACATCTATGGAGCTTGGCGGAAACGCGCCCTTTATTGTCTATGACAGCGCGAATATAGCTGAAGCGGTTACTGGTTTGATGGCAGCTAAATTTCGTAACGCAGGGCAAACATGTGTAGCGGCGAACAGGGTGCTGGTTGAGCAAGGGTGTATGGCGGAGTTTATCAGCTGTCTTACAACGGCTGTGGCTGCTTTAAAAGTGGGTGATGGGATGGTGGCAGGTAACGATTTAGGACCATTAATTAATGAGCCTGCTAAAGTCAAAGTAGACGGCTTGATCTCTTCAGCATTAAAACAAGGTGCGAAAATACATTACCAAAGATCAGAAGAAGCAGGACTGTTTATGGCCCCTGTTATTTTAACTCATGTGACACCCGATATGGACATTGCCAACACTGAAATATTTGGGCCGGTTGTGTCAGTCATAACATTTACGGATGAACAGCAAAGTTTAAGTTTTGCCAATGGAGTAGAAGAGGGGCTCGCTGCTTATGTCTATTCACAAGATGTGTCGCAAATACATCGGGTCTCTCGTGCGTTAGAGTACGGCATGATTGGCATAAATGAAGGTATGATCTCGAATCCAGTAGCGCCATTTGGGGGGGTGAAGCAATCAGGGTTAGGTCGTGAAGGGGCTAAGCAAGGGTTAGATGAGTACCTTGAAGTTAAGTATCTCTGCCAAAAGTTTGATTGACGCAAATTTTGCAATGACTTTCTATTATTTTAAAAGCGCTGTAAACTTGTCCGCCTATTAATATTTAGTGGTCTGATATGGTAATCGGAAATACGGATAAGACAGCGCTTACGCCGCTGCTGGTGATACTAGCCGGTGGTCTTGGTAGCCGTTTTGGTGGCAATAAACAGATAGCAGAAATCCCTGGACTAGAATGTTCCATTATGGAATTAAGCATCCAAGATGCCCATAATGCGGGAGTCATGGAAGTTGTGTTGGTGATAAATTCAGCGATAAAATCCACGGTAGAAACACGTATTATTCCACGTTTACCTCAGGCCTTAACGATTCATTTAGTTGAGCAAACGATATTAGATGTGCCAAAAAAGCACCTTGATAAAGCAAAAGAGCGATTAAAACCTTGGGGAACGGGCCATGCGTTATTGGCGGCGCGTGACTACATTACCCGAGCTGCGATTGTGATCACGGCCGACGATTATTATGGACCAAACGCCTACGAACAATTAGTTAGCCACTTTGTTAAAACCGCTGCGAATGAACATCATATGGCTATGGTGGGTTATCCAATTAAGCGCACGTTGTCAGAACAAGGAGGCGTAAATCGCGGTCTATGCCAGTTAGATGGTGGCTCGTTGGTATCGGTTAAAGAATGTTTAAATATTAAAATTGAAAACGACCAACTACTCGGTGAGTGTGCGGGTGAAAGAATACTTATCAATGAAAACACACTTGCCTCCATGACATTTTGGGGGATCACTCCTAAGCTTATAACATATCTGAATCATGATTTCTCACGGTTTTTAGATAGCGATGACAACGTTGTCAAAAAAGAGTATTATTTGCCCGATTGTATTCAAGCATGTATATCCTTGAATGAAATTCATGTCACAGCTTATTCAGCCATAGATGATTGGTATGGCATTACCTTCAAAGAAGAACTAGATAGCGTAGCAGGAAAATTAAATGAATTACGTCATGGATGAGCAAGTCTCAGTCCCTTCACACACGCGGTCACGCAATGAGGTACACATGAAGAATACTGCGATAGTGCATTATTTATCGCAACAATTTGGTTTAGATAGCAGCACTGCTGTGATGAACCCGATTGGTAATGGTCACATTAATACCACAATGTTACTAAAAGATGGCAGTCAGGCGGTGGTAGTACAAAAACTTAATACGGATGTTTTTCCACAGCCAGAGCATCTTGTAGAAAATGCACGCGCCATTGAGCAGCACCTGTCAGACAAAGCGGTAATAGGAAAGTATAAACTGAATATTATTAAGCATTTACCAACGATTAATGGTAAATACTTAGTAACCCATAATAACGAGGTATGGCGCGCATTAGAGTTTATTGGGGGAAGTTACAGTGAAGATGTGGTTAATAGCACTGAAAATGCGCAAACCGCAGCCAATGCATTTGGGTTATTTGCTCGGGCGCTAGAAGACTTTAATGCACAAACATTACATCATGTTATTCCTGACTTTCATAATTTAACCAAGCGCTTTGAGACATTCAAAAATACGGTAAGTGCAGATGAGCATAGCCGTGTAGCGAATTGTATGGCGGATATCACTTTTTGTGAAAGCCAAGTTAGTCTAGTTGCTGAGCTAGAAGCATTGGCTGGGACTATTCCACTGAGGCCTTGTCACAATGATACTAAAATTAATAACATGCTTTTTTGCAATAGCAGCAATAAAGGTAAGGCCGTCATTGATTTAGACACCTGCATGCCGGGTTATTGGTTATTTGATTTTGGCGATATGGTACGTACTTTTTGCTCACCAGAAGCCGAAGACTCTACAGATTTATCAGCTGTAAAAGTACGAGAAGAAATATTCGAAGCCATTGTGAAGGGCTATGTTTCGCCGTTATCTGAGTCGATCACTGAGCAAGAAAAAATGAGCTTCTTACTTGGCGCGAAAGTAATGCCGTTCATGATAGGTCTGCGCTTTTTGACGGACTATTTAGATGGTGATAATTACTTTGCGACCAAGCACGCCACGCACAATTTAGAGCGTGCACGTAATCAGTTTAAGTTGTATCAAGATATACTTGATAAAGAAGGCACCTTAAAGGGCATTCTTATTAAAAACTAAAAAAGCGCTTATGCGCTTTTTTAATGCTTGTCAGACTTGTTGGTCGTCGCTAATAACGTAATATAGGGCCAGAATAGTTGTGGTAATGACAAAGGATAACAATGAAAAAGTTTAACCGCCGTGATTTTTTAAAAGCAGCCAGTGCAACGGCAGCAGCCAGTGTTGTTGCTGGGTGTGCGCAAACAAGTACATCACTCCCCCAATCGCCAGCAGCTCAGGGTCAATCTGTTATAGGGTTGGTAGTACCAAAAATGCCAATTGTACGCGTTGGTTTTATTGGCGTTGGGCAGCGAGGCTATGGGCATGTAAAACGCATGAGCCATATTGAAGGCACAAAAATAGTCGCAATTTGTGACACTCATGACGAGGTTTTGGAACGTTCTGCTCAATATTTAGTTGATAAGGGAGTAGAAAAGCCAGCATTATATTCTGGGGGCGAACGAGCTTATCAACAAATGCTAGCGCGTGATGATATTGATATAGTGATAATTTCTACTCCGTGGGCATGGCATGCTCCAATGGCTATCGATACCATGAATAGTGCAAAGCACGCCTTTGTTGAGGTACCTCTGGCCTTGACGGTAGAAGAAATGTGGCAAATCGTAGATACCGCAGAGCGCACTCAGAAAAACTGTATGATGATGGAAAACGTCAACTATGGTCGTGATGAGTTGATGGTACTAAATATGGTTAGACAAGGTTTGTTTGGCGAACTATTGCATGGTGAAGCCGCCTATATTCATGAATTGCGTTGGCAAATGAAAGAAATTGAGCATAAAACCGGTTCATGGCGTACTGAATGGCATGCAAAACGCGACGGTAATTTATACCCTACTCATGGCCTAGGTCCAGTGTCACAGTATATGAATATTAACCGTGGAGATCGCTTTGATTATCTAACCTCTATGAGTTCACCTGCGTTAGGCCGAAGCGCTTATGCCAAACGAGAGTTTACAGCAGGGCATCAACGCAATCAGCTCGATTATATCGCGGGAGATATGAACACCACGATAATTAAAACCATTCAAGGCCGCAGTATTATGGTTCAGCATGATACAACCACGCCAAGGCCTTATTCTCGTCATAATTTAATCCAAGGGACCAATGGTGTTTTTGCAGGTTTCCCAAATCGGATTGCCTTAGAAAATAATGGCAGCAAGAGCTTTCATGAATGGGATCATGATATGCAGGCTTGGTACGATAAATATGATCACCCTCTTTGGGTTAAAATGGGAGAAGAAGCACAGCGCAATGGGGGCCATGGTGGCATGGACTTTTTGATGTTTTGGCGAATGATTTATTGCTTGCGTAATGGTGAGCCGCTAGATCAAGATGTCTATGATGGGGCGGCATGGTCTGTTATATCACCATTATCTGCACAATCGGTTGCAAACCGCAGTAGTTCTGTTGATGTGCCTGATTTTACGCGTGGCGCATGGAAAAATGCGAAACCACTTGGCATCGTTGGCGCATAAATAGAGTCAGGGCGTTTTAATTATTAAATCGCCCTATTTATTGTAGCTAACATGTATTCATTTATGATTGCTTTACATGTGTTTAGCGTGAGTAATGGTCGCCAAAGTCGCTATCGGCGGCTACAATAGCCATGTCTATATTCCCTTTAGAGAGCTGCAATGAAACTGTCAGTTGAGATCAGTAAATACCCACTTCATAGTGATTATATTCCATTTATTAAAGAGTTCATTGACCGCTTAAATCAAAATTCAGAACTAAAAGTTATAACCAATACGATGTCTACCCAGGTGTTTGGTGACTATGATTTAGTTATGCAGACGCTACAGTCAGAAATGAAGCGCTCGTTCATTACTTATGGAAAAATCGTTTTTGTGTGTAAATTTATTTCAGGTGACTTGTCCGCCAATGATTGAATTTATACGAGACGTACTTTCTGGTTTTACCGCTATGTCGTATTGGGAGTATATTGCTGTATTGCTCTCTTTGGCATACTTGCTATTGGCCATCAAAGAGAATAGTTGGTGTTGGCCTGCTGCATTTATCAGTACGTTTATTTACACGGTGATGTACTGGAATGGCGCTTTAGTTATGGAGTCTGCGCTGAATTTTTATTACATGATAATGGCGGTTGTTGGCTGGAGAATGTGGCAAAAGGCGCAGGATCAATCCATAGTGCCCATTGTGTCTTGGTCGCTTGGCCGACACATTAAAATTATTATAGTGACCAGTATAGTTGCTGTCATATTAGGTTATTTGACGGATAAATATATCAATGCTGAACTGGCATACCTTGATAGTTTTACCACCTGTTTTGCGATCGTTACCACGTACTTAGTGGCTAAAAAGGTGTTGGAGAATTTTTTATATTGGATAGTGATTGATACTGCTTCAATCTATTTATATTTTGCAAAAGGCTATTATCCAACGCTGGTTTTATTTGTTTTTTATACCGTGTTGGTGTGTTGGGGTTACAAACGTTGGTATGATGAACATGAGCAACGTGAAGGCCAATCATTAGCAAAATTAGAATATGACTAACCTGGCGGCTGATTTAACTGCGCTAGCTCAAGCATTGTTACCGACATTGCATGTAGAGCGTATTGAACGCCTTGCACGAGGGTTAAGTAACGATAACTTCCTATTACAGACTAACCAAGGAAAGCTGCTATTAAAATGCTATAAAGGTGAGGTGCCAGTACCGCTTTTAAATATTCAAAATGCGCTCGCTGATATGGGGATCACGCAATCGGTTAGGGCATACGACTGTGATAAGCGCATTGCGTTATTTGAGTTTATTGAAGAGGTAGCCCCGTTTACCGCGCTTGATGTAAGCCTTATTCAATGTTTGGTGACTTTACATGAATACCAGGGGTTGGATAATACTGTCCCTGTTGATATAATCAGCTTTGTGAAAAAACTCACATTAAAAGAGCTCGAATGTGCTGAGCATCATATGTTGCGGGCCGTTAAATTGATTGAATCGTTGCCGCGAGATCTGGCTTTTTGTCATAACGACTTAGTATTTGATAACCTACTCAATGCGGATCGTGGGCCTAGATTAATTGATTTTGAGTATGCCCAATATAATGATGTTTACTTTGATTTGGCTGCACTAAGTTGCAGCTTTAATTTGGATACACACGCACAGAACGCGTTATTAAAGACATATTACGCACATCGTCATCTCACTTTACCTGATTATGCGATCGGTAAATTACTGGCGTATCAGATTGTCTATTTATTATTGAGTATCGAGTGGTATCAAAGCAGAGGAGCACACTCATATGCGAGGCCCCTCATTGCAAGACTACATAGTCTCGTTGACTAGATCCCGCCTAACCTTTGTGCCAGCTCTTTGTACTTTTCTACATCTGTTTTATCAAATATAGGCTGACCATCAGCATCATTATCTTTTGCAACAAGTAAGTTCTCTCTAGATAGTCTCTTTACTCGCTCTACTTTTACGCCAAGAAATTCAGCTACTTGTTCAGTGGTCATCGGGGTCATAATAATAATCCTCTTGATATTTTTTAAGCACAATGCGCTTGTTGTTATAGAGCTTTTGCTCTGTTTCGCATTGTTCGGTGAACACAAATGGCATGTTGCACCGACGAAGGTATAACTAAGCATAGTTAAATATCGCGTTTTTTGTGCAATGTATAGTGTTTTTTTGATTTTTAGATTAAAAATTAGGCATGTAGCGCACAAATGCTAGTATTTGGTCATCGATAGCATTATTATAAACGCGGTTGAAAAACTGCTGTGTCGCTCTCGTGGTGAAATGGATATCACGTGGCCCTCCGGAGGCTAAGTTGAAGGTTCGATCCCTTCCGAGAGCGCCAAACAGCTTCTTCAGTTCATTTTTACAGTGCGACAAAGTCGTATTTTGCTTTGCATCCTCCTCTTTTTATTCCAGCTTATATTCTTCGATGGCCTCATCATCGCCCAGTATAGTCACTTTTACTTATGCAAACTTTATTGATTGTATTTTACCCAGCTTAAAAAATATGCTTTAGTTACAGAGTGTTTGATGGTGAATTATGGCGCTTTTAAATTTTTGGCGAGTAGCATGCGGTATTTAAAAACAATTATTTATGTTGATAACGTAGAAGAGGTGCTTGATTTTTACTATCAGGCTTTTGGGTTGAGTGCGGTTGAACTAACAGAATCAGCAGATTATGGTGAGTTAAACACGGGCCAAGTGACACTTGGGTTTGCCAGTCATCCCTATGCTCAAGCACAGTTTAAACAAAGCTATATACGGTCTCAGCCCAAACAGCCCGCATTGGGGTTTGAGTTAACTATGCTATGTAATAATGTCAGTGAAAGTTATGACAAAGCCGTTGCTGCAGGTGCAGAGCCGTTAATGTCACCATGTAGTAAAAATGAGCACACACAAGCTTATGTGCGTGCTATCGATGGTACTTTAGTAGCCTTAGTCAGTTAACGCTCGCGCTAAACCGGTTGGTTCGATTTCAAGGCATACATTTTCGTCATTCCAGTTCAGACCAAGTAATGCTTCGTCTTCATTGAGGTCTTCAACCCACTCATCTAAAAACTCATCAAGTGCAATGGGTGTTGGCGTATAGCCCTGCCATTCATCTTTACACTGAGCTTGCGCTTTTTCTGCGCTATCCCACACGAGTAAAACGTCAGTCGTTTCGAACTGGTTTGATTCACATACCACAACGCCACCATCTTCAGCACCCAGTGCCCATACTTGTTCACCGAGGCGAACCTTTTCAACAAAGGTGACAAGTTCTGATTCAATTTCAATGTCGCTCATGGCGTATACCTTTTTAAATATGTTATTTAGTTGCGTGGATCGCTCTGCTTTACTCCTTTGCGTTGTGACTGAACGGTGTGAAAGTTCAATAAGGCAGCAAATGAGGTTAGATCGGTGAGCTCTCTGAACACGATCCAATCTAGCAAGCAGTATAAACTGATCTGCAAGTACTGACAGTCTAAAAAGTGAGTTTTCACACATTGTTCATTTAAATCTAAAAGTACTTGCTCAATACGTTCTCTTTGTAGCTTAAAAAATAGTGCGTCACTGTTTGTGTCGAAGCCTGAACGGTCACAAATAAGTAGTTCAACCAATGAATCGTTACAGGCGTTAATATTAGTCAGCTGATTTTCTTGCCACCAAGTTAGTCTAGGTAAATCGTAGTGTTCATTTAGGTAACGAAAAATGACATTAGAGTCACTTATTTGCTGTGATCCGTTCACTAAAAATGGGATTTTTCGAGCTGGGTTATGCGCTATGAGCTCCTTTCTCCCTGCGTCGGAAAAGATATCGAGGTGAATATAGTCTATATCGAGGGCGTGATGAGTAATGAATAATCGAATTCGGCGCGCGTAGGGAGATGTATCAGAACCAAATAGTTGCATAGCAGTGTTCCTTTTCCAAATTTAAGTCAAAAAAAAGCCGCAAAAAGCGGCTTGTTAGCATAGGTATGAACTTACTCAGTTCTACTTGTTACTTCAAGTAAATGGTAACCAAACTGTGTTTGAACAGGGCCTTGTACATCATTCAGTGGTGCAGAAAATACCACAGTATCGAACTCAGGGACCATCATGCCAGGGCCAAACTCGCCAAGCGCCCCACCGTCTTGTCCCGAAGGACAACTAGAATACTGCTTTGCTAATTCAGCAAAATCTTCACCGGCAGCAATGCGCGATTTTAAATCTAAACATTCCGCTTCACTATCTACTAGGATGTGCCTTGCGCTTGCAACTGTCATAACTTCTCCATATTTCGCTTGTGATTAATTTTTATTCACCATTTATTCTAATACACTTGTATTAAAAACTCACGATATCATTGTAATGCTTTTTCTACGGCACTCACCATTTCGTCTGATAGAGGTTTAGTGCGGCTATTGAAGCGAGTAATCGTTTGTCTGTCTGCAGAGACTAAATATTTATAAAAATTCCATTTTGGAGAGCTGGTTTTATCACCTAAGTGTTTGAAGATAGGGTTTGCGCTGTCACCTCGTACATCTGATGTTGCTAACATATTGAAAGTTACACCATAATTGACGAAGCAAACTTTGGCTGTGTCTTTCTCATCATCTTCTTCTTGAAAAAAGTCATCTGATGGGAAGCCCAATACGACTAACCCCTGATCTTTATACTTTTTGTGGAGTTTTTCTAAATCTTCAAATTGACCGGTAAAGCCACAGTTACTGGCAGTGTTGACGATAAGCAAAGGCTTGTTTTTAAACTGACACAAATTAAGGGTGTCTTGAGAGCGTAATTTTCTTAATTCTACATTGGTAAAATCATCGCATGTTGCAGCGAGTACTTGCGAGCTCAATAATAAGCTTGATGAAATTAGAGTCAGTTTGAGTAGTTTGTTTAGCATTGCCTTTCCTTTGTTTGATGAACTCTTTTATGATACGCCAATAGACCTTGATTTGATCATCTTTCTTACACTATGACTATTAGAATTGCGGAACATCGAGATTTGCCAGCTATCGTTGCTGTTTACAATGAAACAATCCCCAGTCGTATGGTGACAGCGGATACTGAGCCGACAACAGTAGAAGCGCGTACCCAGTGGTTTTTTAGCCACACATCAAATAGACCTTTATTTGTGTATGAGTCCCAAGGAATCGTGCTAGCTTGGCTGAGTTTTAAGTCATTTTATGGCCGCCCGGCTTACGCAGGAACGTGCGAAATTAGTATCTATATTACAGGCCAAGCAAGGGGGAAAGGCTTAGGTACTCAATTACTGGAATTCGCCGAACAGTATGCAATGAGCATTGACGTGGATACCTTACTCGGCTTTATTTTTTCACATAATGTGCCCAGTATTAAATTGTTCGAACGTCAAGGTTATAGTTGCTGGGGGGAGTTACCTCATATTGCCCGTATGGATGACAAGCGGTTCAGTTTAACCATTCTTGGTAAGCAGTTAACCAATGGGTAGCCTAGGTTTCTAACAAGTTTAAAAATTCGACTACACTACTTGTGTTAGGGCAAGGAATAGAAATGGATTATGTCGAATAAAGTATTGATCATAGATAGTAACAGTGTACTGGCAATGCGACTCAAAGTGTTGTTTGAGCTGTTAGGAGGGCAGGTTGAGCATATTCACTATAATATGCTTGATGAAGGCATTACATTTACTCATTACGATGTTATCGCCATCGCGCATGGGATCCCCAGCCATTATTTAACGGTACTCTCCTCTTTAAAAGAGCATTGTAAACTCATTCTTTTAGCGCCAAAGCCAGATAATACCGAGCATTTAGAAGTATTCAGCCAATTTAATAAAGCACTGCCGAATGGCATTGTGGTTTACCCTTTCTTTGCCAATAAAGAGATCACGCATTTATTAGAGCGTGTTTTAGAAGTCGGTGCAAATCAACGCTTGGTGTTACCCACAGTGCTATTAGTGGATCATGATGCGACACGTTTAGAGCAGCTGGCCATGAGTTTACGTGGAGCGCAGCTAACCGTATTTACTGCGCTAACTATTGGCTCAGCATTGGAAGTGGCGAGTAAAGAGCACATTGATTTATTGATCAGTGACTTTAATTTTGCAGACGGCACTGGCGTTGAGATGTTTGTGCAGCTTAAAGGTTTATCGCCTAATTGCCGCTGCTTATTGTTCACCTCAAGGGCCAGTCAAGTAGACATGATGGAAGCCATTCGACAGGGGGTTGAAGATGTATTACTAAAGCCGTTTGATGAAAGCGAATTGCTGCAGTCACTCCATAAATTATGGCAGACCGAGTTATTAAGGCGACAAAATCAAGAGTTGGTTGAACGACTGCAAGATACCGTTGATGCGCTAATTGAGCGAGATAGCTTATTGCGAGTTATTTATAAGCATACTCCAGATCCTATTGTTTTATTTAAGCGCAGTGGCGCGATTATTGAAGCGAATGATGCGTCAATGCGCTTACTTAAATTGTCACAAAGCGAGATACAAGCGCGTTCTCTTTATGATTTATTTGCGACTGATTGCACTGACTCTTTAAAAGTGGCGATTAAAGAGGTGGGTATAAAGCGACACTTTAATTGCGAGTTGGTATTACCACAGGCGTCAGGTGATATCCCTTTAATGGGCACTTTTAATGAAATAGATCATCATGGCGAAGTGGCATTTGCGGTTATATTTAAAAATGTCGCACACCTAAAGAAAAAACAACAAGTTTTAGAAGAAGCCAAAGAGGTACTTGAAGCTGAAGTTCAAGCACGGACTGCGCAATTACAAAGTGCGAAAGATGCTGCTGAAGCCGCGAATTTAAGCAAGTCAGAATTTTTAGCCAATATGTCTCATGAATTACGTACCCCCATGCATTCTATTTTGAGTTTCGCGCGCTTTGGATTAGACAAGTTAAGCTGTGGTGAAGCACCACTAGACAAATTGCAAAAATATTTATCGAGAATTGAAACCAGTGGTGAGCGGCTGTTATTGCTACTGAACAATCTTTTGGATTTATCACGTTTGGATGCCGGTCGCTTTCCCTTTAATCCAAGTAACTACGATTTTACCAGTATTATTAAAACGGGTATCGATGATGTGGCTGGCAGTGCCTTGGCAAAAAAAATCCAGTTTGAGTTATGCGTTCCTTCAACGCCTATTTTGTTGTATTGCGATCAGGAGCAAATGAACCAGGTGGTGCGTAATCTATTGGGAAATGCGCTTAAATTTAGCCCTGAGAATAGTCAGATTAAGGTGGCTGTTGATTTAATCGGAAATAAAGTGGCTGTGGCCATTAGCGATCAAGGCGTTGGGATCCCCGATGATGAGCTTGAGCAGGTTTTTTCGAAGTTTGTGCAAAGTAGTAAAACCAATAATGGCGCTGGTGGTACAGGCTTAGGGTTGGCGATTTGTAAGGAATTTATTTTGCTACACAAAGGCTGTATTTATGCCAGTAACAATGAATTTGGCGGCGCGACAGTCCACATAGAGTTGCCATTGAGTCAGCATTAAAGCGTTTAACATACTAGCATTCATGTAAATCATGACTATAAATAGAATGAGCGATATAATAGAAAAGGAATAAACTTATGGCCCTGCAGCGTATTTTAGCCGTCGACGACGAACCATTTAATTTAGAAATTCTTGAAGAGATCCTTGAAGACCTCAACTTTGATTTGCTTACCGCAAGCAGTGGGCCTGAATGCTTAGATATGATTGAATCATTTGACCCACAAGTGATTTTACTCGATGTTAGTATGCCGCAAATGAATGGCTACGATGTATGTCGCGCGATAAAGGCAAACCCTGAAACACACCATATTGTGGTGATGTTTGTGTCAGCAAGAGGGTCTGTTGAAGAGCGTATGGAAGGTTACTCTGTAGGAGCTGAAGATTATATCGTAAAGCCATTTGGTCAAGGGGAACTAAAAACAAAGTTGTTGAATTTAAGTCAAATGTTGCTAGATAAAGATATTCTTGAACAGCAAGTAGAAGAAGCCACATCGACAGCATTTGATGCAATGGCTACCAGCAGTGAAATGGGCCAAATAGTTAATTATATAGAACAAATTTCACTTTTGGACGATATTCCTACGCTGGCTAATGCCATGACGAAATGCTTGTCTAGCTTTGGCTTGAACAGCAATGTTGAAATTCGAATTGATGAACAGCGTCATCACTTTGCCACCACAGGGTTATGTTCGCCCATTGTCATTGAGTTATTCGATATTTTAAAATCGAAGGGGCGGTTACATGAATTTACGAGCCGAGTGTTAGTCAATTATGATTTAGTCAGCGTCCTGATTTTAAATATGCCGGAGGATGAGAGCAAGCATGGTCGAATTCGAGACCATATATGTTTTTTGGTGAGCGTGACAGAGCAACAATTGACTGCAATTTTAACTCGTCATGAATTGACAGCTCAGCGTGAAAACTTAGATAAAGCTCAAGCGATGGTGAATGGAAAATTTAAAAGCTTAATGGGTATGTTAGAGACCAATCGCAAGCAAAATGAAACGGTGTTTCGCGCATTGCAAGAGCGTTTTGAAACGCGGATCCCGACCATGGGTTTAGATGAAGATCAAGAAGTTTTCATATTCAATAATGTTGATGAAGCAATTCAAAACTCAGTTGCGCGAAAAGAAGCCATTGACATGGTTAAAAGTGCTTTTAACGAAATTGAAGGCGATTTGGCACTATTGTCTGAACATGCAAAAGGTTAGGCGTCTCGCGGGAGGCCTTTTTCAATGATTCTAATGAGTCGGGCCTTCTTTCGTTCTGTGTTTACTTGTTTATCATGCTGTTGCGTGAGTGCCCATTCTATATGCTCTTTCACCAAAGGTGATGCACTATTGAGGCGAGCTTTTAGCGCCTCAATGATGAGAGGATCATAATGTGCGTTACCTAATCCAACGGCGATATTACGTAACCAACGTTCATGACCTATGCGGCGTATAGGGCTGCCTTCGGTATTTTTTAAAAAGGTACTTTCATCCCACGCAAATAATGTCATTAAATCTTGGTCTTTAATTTGTTGGCGAGGATGAAAATCTAGCTCGTCGGTTAATTGTCCGAAGCGATTCCACGGGCACACCAGTTGGCAATCATCACATCCATAAATACGGTTTCCGAGTAATGGACGGTACTGTTCAGGAATAGCACCTTGTAGTTCGATGGTTAAATATGAAATGCACTTTCTGGCGTCGACCACATACGGTTCGACGATTGCACCAGTGGGGCATAAGGTAATACAGGCGTTACATTTGCCACATCCTTCAATGTCATTGGGCGCATCTATGGGTAAGGGGATGCTGACAAATAACTCACCTAGAAAAAACCATGAGCCGGCTTGCTTATGAATTAACAAGCTATTTTTACCACGCCAGCCTAGCCCCGCTTTTTCAGCTAATTGGCGTTCAAGTACAGGCGCAGAGTCAACAAAGGGTCGATATCCAAGTTGTTCGACTTCTTGTTCTATTTTTTGGCCTAGTTTTTTGAGCCGATTGCGCAACACCTTGTGGTAATCGCGGCCAAGCGCATAGCGGCTGATGTAGGCTGTATGTTTGTTACCTAATGCTCTGGCAAAGCTGGCATCAGGAGGCAGGTAGTTCATTTTGACTGAAATAACGCGCTGTGTGCCTGGTACTAACTCCGCTGGACGTGCTCTTTTCATGCCATGCGCTGCCATATATTCCATTTCGCCGTGATAACCTTTGTCTAACCAGCGCTGCAGTTGTGCTTCATGTTCACTGAGATCTATATCGGTGATCCCGACTTCAGCGAAACCAAGTTCGCGGCCCCATTGCTTAATTTTTATTGCGAGTTCAGTATAGTCAATATGAGTGATAGTCACGGGAAATCGATCTTGGCAGCTAAATACACGGCTAATTTACCACAGTTTGCCTATACGGCCCAGCAAGTGAGGGATAATGAAGCAAGCGCAGCCCAGCTTGTTGGTCTTAATTTATCGCAATTAATGGTACGCGCAGCTGACGCGCTCTTTGATTTATTCGATCATGAGTTAGT
Source organism: Pseudoalteromonas sp. MSK9-3 (assembly GCF_003590335.1). GTDB lineage: Bacteria > Pseudomonadota > Gammaproteobacteria > Enterobacterales > Alteromonadaceae > Pseudoalteromonas. Next base: position 221,740 of record NZ_MIET01000027.1, read on the forward strand.
AAATGCAGAGCATATTTTAATTCTAGCGGGTAAGGGAAATAACGCAGGAGATGCATATTTATTGGCTGAGTTATTGCACCGAGCTGGACGTAAGGTGACCATAGTAGCCGTTTTTTCTCCGAGCTTGCTGGCGGGCGATGCCCTTAGGGCGTATCAACGAGCTGATGCTGCGGGCTTAAACGTATTGAGTGAGTTACCAAAACAGCACTCATTTGATGTGATTGTTGACGGGGTTTTCGGGATAGGTTTTTCTGGTGAGTTAAGCGGCTCATTAAAAAATATTTTTGCATATTGTAATAAAGATACTGCACTGCGACTCAGTATTGATGTGCCAAGTGGTATTGAGGCATCAACGGGGATCGTAGCTGACGGTGCATTTTTAGCTGATATTACTCTGACTTTTATTGCCTTAAAGCAAGGTATGCTAACAGGCAGTGCTAAACAAGTTTGTGGCAAGTTGCTATTTGCTCCTTTGGGCGTTGCAGAGGCTTTTTCAAAAATAGTGAACTCAGCAGTGTCTTATGTGTCTCACTCTGCGTTTATGGCAATGCGTTTAGGCAGGGCGCATGATTGTTATAAAAACCAGTGCGGTCACGTTTTATTGGTTGGCGGTAATAAAGGAATGGCAGGGGCGATCCGGTTAGCGAGTGAAGCATGTTTACGCTCTGGCGCAGGTTTAGTTAGTGTACTTACACATACAGATAATGTCGCAATGGTTCAACAGGGGCGATATGAGCTTATGGTACACGGTATTGAAACAGTTGAGAGCAGCCGTGAATATGTTGGTGCCTTGTTTGCTAAAGCCGATGTATTGGTGATTGGCCCGGGGTTAGGTCAAGATAATTGGGCAAAAGCGCTGTTTGATAAAAGCTTTAACTTTGATGGTATTGTGGTTTGTGATGCTGATGCATTGAATTTGTCAGCGGTATCTTCATTACGCTATAAACAGGCGGTTATGACACCGCATATGGGAGAAGCTCGTCGTTTGCTGACGAAAAGTAATACTGTGGATATGTCGAATAGGTTTGATGTTGCAGCACATTTACAACGGGACTATGACACCACTGTGGTGGTAAAAGGGCCGGGGAGTTTAGTTTGCCAGCAAACTCGAATGAATATTAACCGTTCAGGGAGTTCAGCAATGGCCAGTGCTGGGATGGGGGATGTATTATCTGGTATCATTGCCAGTTTAATTGCACAGGGCATGGAGAAATTTGCCGCAACCAGTTTGGCTGTGTATATTCATGGTTTGGCAGCTGAAAGGGCTGCTGTCGAAGGTGAAAAAGGATTGCTTGCCGGGGATTTATTTAAGCATATTAGAGATTTATTGGGGTAAACATGAGTGATGTTTTTTGCCTACACTTAGCTGATGAAGCGGCAACTGTAGAGATGGGCCGACGCTTGTCCAATGCTGTGAAAACAGGGGCTGTGTTGTTTTTAAATGGGGATTTAGGCGCTGGCAAAACCACATTAAGCAGAGGCATTGTGCAAGGGTTAGGGCATAATGGAAAAGTAAAAAGCCCCACTTATACCCTGGTGGAGCCATATGAATTAGATGATGTGTCAATTTATCATTTTGATTTATATCGTTTGGGTGATCCCGAAGAGCTTGAATATATGGGGATCAGAGATTATTTTGCAGATCAGGCTATTTGTATTGTTGAATGGCCTGAGAAAGGGGTGGGTTTTATTCCCACACCAGATCTTAGTATTGAAATGGCATATGAGGATCAGCAACGCTGTATTACTATCACCGCAAAGAGTGCGCGTGGAGAAAAAATTATCAGCAGTTTAGGGTAATATGAGATTATTTAAATATCATACGGTCGTGCTTTGCACGGTATTACTGTGCCTATTTATCAGTACAAAGGTACTGGCAAAAAACAACATGGAAGGTGTACGTGTATGGCCTTCACCTGAAAGCACGCGTGTGGTTTTTGACATGTCGTCGAAGCCAGACTTTAGCTACTTTATGCTGAAAAACCCTTTGCGGTTGGTTATTGATTTACAAAATACACAGCAAGCTAAATATTTACCCAGTGTGCCCAAAAAGCATAATTTGATCAGTAAATTGAGATACAGTAAACCTAAAAAGAAAAATAGCACGCGGGTTGTATTTGAATTAACTGGGGCGGTAAAGCCAGTGGTATTTGCCTTAGCACCAACGGGGCCTTACAAAAACCGCCTAGTCGTTGATTTATATTCTAAAAAGCAAAAGTCATTTTCAGTTGATAAAAGCACAGCTAAAAAACGAACACGCACCGCAGACAGAGATATTATTATTGCCATTGATGCAGGACATGGTGGAGAAGATCCAGGTTCAATAGGGCCTGCAGGTACGTATGAAAAGAATATTACCCTACAGATAGCGAAGCGAGTTGCACGACTGGTTGATAAAGAACCTGGAATGAAAGCGCGTTTAATTCGTACTGGAGACTACTACTTAAAGCTTAATACGCGCACGGCGCATGCACGAAAAAAACGCGCTGACTTTTTTGTTTCGATACATGCAGATGCATTTTCAAGTCCGGGCCCAAACGGTACTTCAGTGTGGGTTTTATCACTGCGTCGAGCTAACTCTGAAATAGGTAAGTGGTTAGAAGATAAGGAAAAACACTCTCAGTTGTTGGGAGGCGCGGCCGATTTAATTAAAGACACTGCCAATGAAAAGTATTTAGCGAAAGCGTTGTTAGATATGTCGATGGATCACTCTATGAAAACGGCATTTCAAGTCGCTGATGAGGTCGTTAAGGAGCTTAAAAGTGTGTCTAAGTTACATAAAAAGCGACCTCAAGCTGCAAACTTTGGGGTATTAAAATCTCCAGACATTCCTTCAATATTGGTTGAAACTGGCTTTATCTCTAATCCAAAAGAAGAGCGTAAGCTAAATACTGCGCAACACCAGCAGCGACTGGCACAGGCGATTTTTTACTCCATCAGAAATTATTATAAGCGTAATCCTCCGGATGACTCTTTATTCGCCAGTTTAAAAAATAATAAACCACTGAGACATAAAGTGAAAAGTGGTGAGTCGCTGAGTGTACTTGCAAGCCGTTACGGTACCACCATTTCAGCACTAAAAAAGCATAACCAGTTAAAGAAGAATACCCTTTACATTGGCCAAATTCTTATGATCCCAAAAGCCTAGCATATGAGCATTGAAATATTACCCGCACGTCTAGCTAACCAGATAGCCGCAGGTGAGGTGGTTGAGCGCCCAGCCTCGGTTGTCAAAGAACTGGTAGAGAATAGTATTGATGCAGGAGCAACAAAGATCCACATTGATATAGAGCGTGGTGGGCATAAGCTAATTCGTATTCGTGATAACGGCAAAGCGATCGCTAAAGATGAACTCACTTTGGCGTTATCTCGACATGCAACGAGTAAGTTAAAGAGCTTGGATGATTTAGAATGTATTTCATCATTGGGATTTAGGGGGGAAGCATTAGCCTCAATTAGCTCAGTGTCTCGGTTAACATTAAGTTCAAAGCCTGCAACACAAGAAACAGCATGGCAAGCTTTTGCTGAAGGGCGAGATATGGCGGTGCAAGTGCAGCCGACAGCACATCCAGATGGCACGACGATTGAAGTGAAAGATCTGTTTTTTAATACGCCAGCACGTCGCAAGTTTTTACGAACAGAGAAAACGGAGTTCAGTCATATTGATGAGCTATTAAAGCGTATTGCACTGAGTCGCTTTGATATTGCATTAACTTTGACGCACAATAAAAAAGTAGTGCGTCAATATCGAGCCCGCGAGTCGACACAGGGTGTAAAGCGGGTTGCGCAGGTTGCTGGAAAAGAATTTGAGCAGCTTGCTGCATTTATAGAGTCAGGGACTGATGGCTTAAAGCTCTATGGTTGGGTGTTGCCGATTGGCAATACCAACAGCATACAATACAGCTATGTTAATGGGCGAATGATGCGAGACAAGTTAGTTTTGCATGCGATTCGACAAGCTTTTGAAGAAGCTGCAGGAGAACAGGCTTTACCGGGCTTTGTGGTGTACGTTGAGATAGACCCGCGTCAGGTTGACGTAAATGTGCATCCAGCTAAACATGAGGTCCGTTTTCACCAAGCGCGGTTAGTGCATGATTTTATTGTGCAAGCTATTAAGCAAGTTGTATTACCCGCGGACTTGATTGCGCCTTTAGAAGAGGAGTCGGGTGTAGCGGGTGATGAAGCACGTGCTATGCAAATGCACCAGCAACCAGATGAAGAGCATCAAACGTACCGCAGCTCGCTACAAACTATTAATGAAACGAATACCGACTATGCGGGTCTTGTTGGAAGTTATGATCCACAAGAGGGCAACACAAGAGAGCAGCGCTCTGAAGGTGGTTATAATGCCAATAGTGGTCGAGGGACCACAGGGAACAGCGGTGGTTCGGGTTTTAGTACTCACTCTACACAGCCGCACAATTCTCGTAAATATAATGCAAATCAGCTTTATCAGGGGTTGTCTCATCAGCAAGCCAGCCATTTTGATAATGTTGTTGAGGTGGCAGAGCCAGCAGTCAACTCAGTTCAGCAAGTCTCTTGGTTGAGTATTCCTAATGGTGCTGTGTTAATTAAGCGTGATGGTGATATGTATATTTCACACTTTGAATATGCTCTCACCACTTATTGGCAAAAAGTTATAGAGCAGGATGCTGCCTTGCTGGGTAAAGCATTGCTATTACCTGTTAGAGTTAATTTAGAGAAAACAGACTTAGCACAGTTACATGACCAAAGTTCGTGGTTAACTTTATTGGGCTTTGAAATTTCATTGTTTGAGCAATATGCAATGATAAAAAAAATGCCAATGAGCTTGTACAGTATAGATGTCGCAACATTTATGACAGCTCTGTTGGCGGGGTGCAGTACAAATCCAGATTCATTAGAACATTGGCTAGAGTGGCTCAATAGTCATACACCTAAACGTTATTTTGAATCGGAGCATTTTGCAAAAATTCAGCCAGCAGTAGAAAAAAATACCGAATGTTTGGCGCGCATTCAGGAAAAAGCAGTTAAAATAGAAAGCAGTATATTTTTGAAGTTATTACAGCAAGAGTCTGAGAGTGAATAATTTACCCGTTATAACCTTAATGGGCCCCACTGCCGCAGGAAAAACGGCATTGGCCATTGAGTTATGCCAACATTTAGATACACAAGTGATCAGCGTTGATTCTGCTTTGGTATATAAAGGCATGAACATAGGCACAGCTAAACCTGATGCAGAGGAGTTATCACTCGCACCACATCATCTAATTGATATGTTAGATCCGCTTGAAACCTATTCGGTGGCTGATTTTCGTCGTGATGCGATTGAAAAAATTGATCAGTTACACCAACAAGGAAAAGTGCCCATTTTGGTAGGGGGGACGATGATGTATTTTAAAGGTTTAATTGAAGGGCTATCTCCTTTGCCGGAAGCTGATGCTACAATACGTCAAGAGTTAGAAGCGCAAGCACAGCAAATCGGTTGGGCTGGTTTGCATGAGCAACTTGCAGCGGTTGACCCTGATGCAGCAGCAAAAATCAGCGAAAATGATTCTCAGCGCATCAATCGAGCCCTTGAAGTATATCGTTTGACAGGTCAAACTATGACTGTTTTGCAGCAGCAAAAACAGCCTCTTTTACCTTATCAATTCCACCAATTTGCGATTGCGCCCACTGATCGTAAAGTATTACACGATCGTATTGAAAAAAGATTTAATATAATGTTAGATCAGGGGTTTAAAAATGAAGTTTCGACCTTATATCAGCGGGGAGACTTACATCCAGATTTACCGTCGATACGGTGTGTAGGGTATCGACAAATGTGGGAACATTTAGCGGGAAACTGCGATCATGACGAAATGGTATTCAAAGGGATTGCGGCAACCAGACAACTTGCGAAGCGTCAGCTTACTTGGTTAAGGAGCTGGCCTGATGTGAATTGGTTAGAGACTGATGATCAAGAAAACTTGCAACGCGTACTAACTTCGCTAAGCTAATAGTAGTTGTTAAATCAATCTGTTCCGATTTGATGACAGCGAAACTATAATAACACCTAGAACGAAGGAAAAGAAAATGGCAAAAGGCCAATCGTTACAAGACCCATTTTTGAATGTCTTACGTCGTGAGCGCATTCCTGTTTCAATTTTTTTAGTTAACGGCATTAAATTACAGGGTAAAATTCAATCGTTTGACCAGTTTGTAATTTTGCTTGAAAACACAGTAAACCAGATGGTTTATAAGCACGCTATTTCTACTGTTGTGCCTGCGCGCGCAGTTAATTTTCAAAGTGCGCAAGGCAATGACGTTGCTGAGCAAAGCGATGAAGGTAGCTATCAATAAAAACTAGGAGCGTAATGCTTGTTTGACCGTTATGAAGCCGGCGAACAGGCAGTTTTAGTCCATATCGAGTTTCCAAATGAAGGAGATCGTGAAGATCTTCATGAGCTGGAAATGTTGGTATCTTCTGCTGGTGTTAGTAGTTTGACGGTTGTGCAAGGCAGCCGTCAATCACCGCATGCCAAACTATTCGTCGGTACGGGTAAAGCAGAAGAAATAGCTGAAACTGTCAAAATCCACAATGCAGATGTCATCATATTTAATCACCAACTCAGCCCTTCGCAAGAACGCAATTTAGAACGTATCTGCCAGTGTCGAGTATTAGATAGAACGACATTGATTTTAGATATATTCGCCCAACGTGCAAGAACGCACGAAGGTAAATTACAAGTTGAGCTTGCTCAACTGCGTCATGTTTCTACCCGATTGATCCGAGGTTGGACGCATTTAGAGCGCCAAAAAGGTGGTATTGGGTTACGAGGACCAGGTGAAACGCAGTTAGAAACTGACCGCCGTTTACTGCGAGAGCGTATAAAGAGTATCCGCAAGCGCTTAGATAAGGTGGCACTTGTGCGAGAGCAAGGGCGACGTGCGAGAGCTCGCAACGAGGTACCTACTGTATCGCTAGTCGGGTATACCAACGCCGGAAAGTCGACACTCTTTAACCATATTACTAATGCTGATGTGTATGCAGCAGACCAATTATTTGCAACACTTGATCCCACATTAAGAAAGTTGCATATAGACGATATTGGGCCTGTGATCTTAGCTGATACGGTAGGCTTTATTCGCCATTTACCTCATGACCTAGTGGCGGCTTTTAAAGCAACGTTAACAGAAACACGAGAAGCTGATTTACAAATTCATGTGATTGATGCGGCGGATAGTAGAAGAAAAGAGAATATAGAAGAGGTACAATCGGTTTTAACTGAAATTGAGGCAGATGATATTCCTCAATTATTAGTGTATAACAAAATCGATTTACTAGACGACGTAAGACCTCGTATCGACCGCAACGACGAAGGAATGCCTATTCGTGTGTGGTTATCCGCACATAGCGGTGCGGGTGTTGAGCTACTCAGTGATGCTATTTCTGAATTACTGGCGAAAAAAATATTCTCAGAGAGTCTATGTATTCCGCCAAGTTTTGGACGTCTACGAGGGGCGTTGTTTAACCTGAGTGCAGTGCAGCAAGAAAGTTATGACGAGCAGGGCAATTGGCTAATTGACGTCAGAGTTCCTCATGTCGACTGGGAAAAGCTAAAGAAAGAACAAGGCTCAGAGATAGAAAGTTTTATTATAAAATAGAATTTTCACAATAAATTACAGTTTTGTGCGCATTTTTGTATGAGATGCGTTCTATATTTGTTAGATTTATCTTAATTCATTTTAATTACAATGGAGTATAGCTATGGCCTGGAATGAACCGGGTAATAATGGCAATGATAACGACCCATGGAAAAATAAAAACCGTGGTGGACGAGATCAAGGCCCACCTGATCTAGATGAAGTATTCCGTAAGTTCAGTAACAAGTTTGGCGGTTTGTTCGGCGGTAAATCCGGCGGCGGTGGTGGCAATGGCGGCATCGGTGGTGCTGGTATTACATTTGTATTACTTATCGCAGCTGTTGTTTGGGCTTTAAGTGGTATTTATACCGTTAAAGAAGCTGAGCGCGGCATCGTATTACAATTTGGTAAATTTGACCGTATTGCTGAGCCAGGTTTACGTTGGAAAATGACGTTTATTGAGCGTGTCATTCCAATTAATATCGAAGCCGTTCGTTCGTTATCAGCATCAGGCTTTATGCTCACTGAAGATGAAAATGTGGTAAGCGTTGAATTTGAAGTGCAATATCGTGTTATGGATCCAACCCTATACAAGTTTAGTGTGACGGATGCCGATCACAGTTTACAGCAATCTCTTGATAGTGCTTTACGATATGTTGTGGGTCACTCACGCATGGACCAAGTACTAACAACAGGCCGTGAGTTAGTTCGTCAGCGTACCTGGGATGAACTTAACAAAATTATCGAACCTTACAATTTAGGTATTTTGGTAACTGATGTGAACTTTAAAGATTCGCGTCCACCCTCAGAAGTAAAAGATGCGTTTGATGATGCAATTGCAGCACAAGAAGATGAAGAGCGCTTCATCCGTGAAGCTGAAGCGTATGCGCGTGAGATTGAGCCGAGTGCACGTGGTCGAGTTACACGAATGACCCAAGAAGCGGAAGGTTACCGAGAGCGTATTACATTAGAAGCTCAAGGTGAGGTCGCACGATTTGAGAAACTATTACCAGAATACATTGCAGCGAAAGAAGTAACGCGTCAGCGTTTATACATAGATGCAATGGAAGAGGTATTAGGGCGTAGTACTAAGGTGCTAGTTGACGTTGAAGGCTCAAATAACATGATGTATTTACCGCTTGATAAAATCATGAACCAGTCTTCAGGTGGCACACCGATGACTTTACCGAACCAAAATGATATTAATCAGCTTCGTAAGACGCTAGGTCAATCACGTAATAGCACAGTGAATAGCAGTAATGATCGCTATACACAAGACAGATTTAACAGCGGGAGGTAATGGCAATGAAAAACTTTAGTGTTGTACTACTACTAGCCGCGGTCGTGATGTCTTTTTCATCGGTGTTTGTGGTAACAGAAGGTCAACGTGCGATTGTTTTACTTTTTAGTAAAGTACAAAAAGATAGCAATGATGACGCTGTAGTTTATGGACCTGGCTTGCATCTGAAAATTCCATTTTTCAGTCAAGTTCGTCGTTTAGATGCGCGTATTCAAACACTTGATGGCGCACCTGATAGATTTGTAACCAGTGAAAAGAAAGATTTGATTGTTGACTCTTTCGTAAAATGGCGTGTTAATGACTTTAGTTCATTTTACTTACGTGCACGTGGTGATAAGGCATATGCTGAAACACTCCTAAAGCAAAAAGTGAATAATGGACTGAGAACAAACTTTGGTTCGCGTACTATTCGTGAAATTGTATCAGGTGAGCGAAGCGAGTTAATGGCTGAAGCGCTGGTTCAAGCATCAGAAAGTGCACAAGAGCTTGGTATTGAAGTATTAGATGTTCGTGTTAAGCAAATTAACTTACCTAATGAAGTGAGTAACTCAATCTACCAACGTATGCGCGCTGAGCGTACCGCTGTGGCGAAAGAGCACCGTTCTGAAGGTCAAGAGAAGGCTGAGACGATCCGAGCTGAAGTAGACCGCCGTGTGACGGTTATGTTGGCTGATGCTGAACGTAATGCGCGTGGTGTTCGAGGTGAAGGTGATGCAACAGCTGCAAAGATTTATGCAGATGCGTATAACAAAGATCCTGAGTTCTTTAGTTTTGTTCGTTCGCTAGAAGCGTACAAAAATACGTTTAAAGACAAAAATGATGTAATGGTACTATCGCCGAAAAGCGATTTCTTCAATTACATGAAAGGCGCAAACCCACAGTAGTGGCTGTAGACCTTTATAAAAAAGCTCTGAGATTTCAGAGCTTTTTTTGTTTTTAATTCAATGGCTTTTGATAATAAAAAATTGAATGAGGAAAAAATAATCTAAACAAGGTGATCTTGACCATGGTTTTCTGGTAAAATCTGCGCCTAATTTTTTCTAAGTGATTTTGCAATGGGTAAAAACGTCGTTGTATTAGGCACCCAATGGGGTGACGAAGGTAAAGGTAAGGTTGTTGACTTACTGACAGATAAAGCTTCTCTTGTTGTACGTTATCAAGGTGGTCATAACGCAGGCCATACATTGGTAATTAACGGTGAAAAAACCGTTCTACACTTAATCCCTTCAGGTGTGCTACGTGAAAACGTACAGTGCGTGATCGGCAATGGTGTGGTTTTAGCGCCAGATGCGCTAATGAGAGAAATTGGCATGCTAGAAGAGCGTGGCGTACCAGTACGTGAACGTTTGTTGATCAGTGAAGCTTGTCCTCTTATTTTGCCTTACCATGTAGCTTTAGACCAAGCACGTGAGCTTGCTCGCGGCGAGAAAGCAATTGGTACAACAGGTCGTGGTATCGGCCCTGCATATGAAGACAAAGTTGCACGTCGTGGATTACGCGTTGGTGATTTATTCAATCCAGAGCAATTTGCAACTAAGCTTAAAGAAGTGCTTGAGTACCATAACTTCGCACTTGTAAATTACTACAAAGTTGACGCAGTAGACTTCCAAAAGACGTATGACGATGCAATGGCTGTTGCTGATATTCTGAAATCAATGGTTGTTGATGTTACAGAACTACTTGATCAAAAGCGTGCGGCAGGTGAACACATCTTATTTGAAGGTGCACAGGGTACGTTACTAGATATCGATCATGGTACATACCCATATGTAACGTCTTCAAATACCACTGCAGGTGGTGTTGCAACAGGTGCTGGTTTTGGTCCATTAAACTTAGATTACGTACTTGGTATTGTTAAAGCATATACAACACGTGTAGGTTCAGGTCCTTTCCCAACTGAACTATACGATGGTTTAGACAAGCAAGACCCAGTAGGTAAGCACTTAGGTGATAAAGGCCATGAGTTTGGCGCGACAACAGGTCGTTTACGCCGTACTGGTTGGTTTGATGCTGTTGCGATGCGTCGTGCAATTCAAATCAATAGTATCACAGGCTTTTGTTTAACTAAGTTAGATGTTTTAGATGGCTTAGAAACAATTAAGATCTGTACTGGTTATCAGTTAGAAGATGGAACGGTAACAAATATCACCCCATTGGCTGCTGAAGGTTACGAGAAAGTAACGCCAGTTTATGAAGAAATGCCTGGTTGGACTGAAAATACATTCGGTGCAACGTCAGTTGAACAGCTTCCAGAAGCAGCTGTTAACTATGTTAAGCGTTTAGAAGAAATTACTGGTGTGCCAATTGATATTATTTCAACTGGCCCAGATCGCGTAGAAACGATGGTTTTACGCAACCCATTTGGCGAGTAAACTCAGTCAAATTAAAAAAAGCTGCAATTGCAGCTTTTTTTATGCCTAAAATTTGATTGTTGGTATAGTCTTTGTATAAATATTAGAGTGTGATATTGACGTCAAGGTGCTTATGTTGAAGAAGTGGTGTAGTGTGGGTTTTCTGCTCTGTTGGCAAGTATCTGCCGCACAGGAGCCGATTGAAGCCGTTCCCTTGTATACTCAGGCGGAGTTAATTGAGCTCATAAAGCAGAACACGCATTTAGAGCGAGTGAAGGCTGATGAATGTCAATTGGTTCAAGATATTGAAGCCAGAGCGGAGACAATGGCGTTACCGTCATATCAATTTTTATATGGGGATATGCTAGCGTATGCGGTTTGTGTAGAACGTGATGTAGAGCTAGGGTTATATTACATGCGTAGTGCTGCTGAGCAGGGCCTAGCGTCGGCACTTGAGCAACTAGGTCGATATTATGATGTAGGGCAGCTTGTTCAAGCAGATAAAGCGATGGCGATAACCTATTTACGTGAAGCCGCAGCACAAGGTAATTTAAAAGCCCAGCTACGTTTAGTTAGCTTATTTAATAACGGGCATGGCAGCCCGAGAGATTATGAAGATGCTTATCGGTGGTTATTTCATTCTGCCGTTGCGGATAAAAAACAACATAAACAAATAGAGCATGCTTTAAGCAAGCTCGCAGAGCGTATGCCACAAAGTGTTATACGCCGTGCACGCTTGCCGTTGTAACTTATTTAACTGGCTATGAGAAAGGTATCATAGCCACCCGAATTCAACATACTCGCTACGTTTCTTAGCCTTCTACGCGGGCTTGCTCAGAAGATTCTTTATTGAAAGCTGTATCTTTTAAAACAGTCATTTTAGGGGGCTGCAAGGCGACAATCTTTTCACCTTCTTCAGGCTGCTTTTGCATACCAATAACAAAAGGCCTAATGAGCAGAGGGGCATCTTCTTTACTGCGCTCAGATATAATAAACAGGGGGATGGCTTCTTTATTGACATCGAGATACTGTTGCCACGTAAATTCTTCTGATAGGCGGGTTGCACTTACTTTTCCCCCTTTGGCTATTAAACTACTTAAGCGCGCATAATTCCCTTGTTCTCCAAACAATATCTGCCGGGATAAAAAGGTCGCACTATCTTTGTTTGCTTTGGCATGATTGGTTGAGGAGCGCAATGAAAACACACTCTGCTCATTTAATAAATGCGAGAAGTATTGCACCCCTAACGCGTTGTGATGGCGATTGGGTGAAAGTGCTATCACTGATTTCAGTTGAGTGAGGGGTAAGTAACGCTCCGCGTGTTCAGACTGAGGGTTTCCATAATAACAAGGCAAGCCATCCATACGTGCCATCTTGCAATTTTCCCATGCTGGATCTGACAAGTGAACGTCAATATTTTGGTCTTTTAAACCACAAGCAATAGCCCTAGCGACGTGATTAGCCCCAATTATGAGTAATGTATTTGGACTGGGTTGACGCACCCCTAATAATTTAGCGAGCGGAGTGGCCGTTAAGCTCTGCAGCACCACCGTGACAATGATCACGGTAAATATAAGAGGGACTATTTTATTAGCATCTGCAATTCCTGATTCAAACATACTGAGCGCGAAGACAGAACCCACTGCGGCTGCGACTATTCCTCTAGGTGCTATCCAAGATAATAGGAGTCGAGATTTAAATGGCAAATCACTATTGAAGGTTGAGATAGCAATACAGATAGGTCTTGCGACAAAGAGTACGATGGCGAGAAAGATGAAAATATTGATATCGAGTAACATCAAATCGCTGATTTGAAGGCGTGCAGCGAGCAAGATAAATAAACTCGAAATCAGGATCATTGATAGATCCTCTTTAAACTCAAGGACTGAATCAATTTCCAAATCATCTTGATTGGCAAGCCAAATACCAAAGACCGTGACAGCCAATAAACCGGACTCATGGCTTAAAAAGTTAGAAAATGAAAAGCTAAATAGCACCAATGCGAGGATCCCGAACTTATGAAGTTCATACGGGAGCCATTCACGTCTGATCAATAAACTTGTTAGCCAGCCACTAACAACGCCGACACTCATCCCCACACCTAACGTGGTAAAAAGGGCGATTAGGGTATGGCTTAACACTTCGCCTTTGCCTACAAAGCTAACTGCTTCAAACACTAATACGGCAAATAGCGCCCCGATGGGATCTATAACGATCCCTTCCCAGCGTAATACTCGGTCAATGTCTTGTGTCGGACGCATTGCGTTAAGCATTGGCGCAATAACGGTTGGTCCAGTAACCACGAGTACAGCGCCTAACACTGCAGCGACTCGCCAGTCCAAATTTAGGACAAAATAACCACTGAGAGCAATAATAACAAAGGTTGCAAGCATGCCTATAGAGCACAAGTTACGGACTATTTTTCCAATACCTTTAAGTTCTCTAAAATGAAGGGTTAAAGATCCTTCAAATAGGATCACAGCAACAGACAGTGAAACAATGGGAAATAATAAGTCCCCCAATAAGTCATCAGGGCTTAGCTGGCCAGAAATTGGGCCGAGAAGGAGTCCAACAAGCAGTAAAAACAGGATAGCTGGCACTTTGAAAACCCATGCAAGCCATTGTGCAAAAACAGAAAATAAGGCAATTCCAGCAATGTAAATAGCTGACATAGCGTCTCCGGCTGATCATAGTGTCAGCAAAGTTTAACGGACAACTCGCTAGTGGTTGTCGCATAATTAAATTGAGAGAAAGTAATTTAGTATTGCGTTTTCGAACTACGTATTCACTTTAACAATAGACTGTTTATTGATCCTTTACCGTGAAAATTACTGTGAATATATGACATTTCAACGATGCCTGTTTTGAATTATTTGTACGGCCAATTACTCAGTATTCGATGGTTGTGGTGAATTAAGCGTTACATGATGCGTATTGGAGTGTCTGTAGGAGGATTTTTTGTGATTCAATGCAATGGTAGGCTAGTCTCAGTCAACTCATATTATGATAGGGTGTTGGGCGAAAATCAAAAATATATGAAGTATCAAGTACGTTAGTGTTTAAGATTGGGTAAAGCTATTTAAGGGGAATAAACCGTTTCGTCAGAAGGAAAATGAAAGATCAATATATAAAATAAAGATACGGAAAGTGGTGGAGCTAAGCAGGATCGAACTGCTGACCTCCTGCGTGCAAGGCAGGCGCTCTCCCAGCTGAGCTATAGCCCCACATTCCGTCAAAAGACGAGCAAAAATTTATAGTTTTTCCCCTCAAGAGTCAAGTATTTTCGATTTTAAAAAATTAACAATTTTAATGCTGCCTTTGTTAGACTGGCTAAACAGTTTAAGAGGGTAGAATATTTTGATTAAAAGCCTAGCCGTTATTTTCCCTAGCGTATTATTAATGCTGGGGTGTAGTAGTACGCCAAAACCAAGCTATGAAATCGAAAAGCAGGTACTGCATACAAAAAAATCTGAACAAGGAGCTGAGCTCTTTGCATTTATTGTGACGGTTTCACCCACCCCAATGATGAAAGTGGATGGCCGTAAAGCAATGACGCGCAGTGAGCTCAAGCGTTTCTCTGAATATGAACGCGTTGAAGATTCTCCAGAGTTAAAATTGGCTTTAGAAGAAGAGGCTGTAACGCTTTTAGAAAAAAAACTCGATGAAAGTGCGTATTGTTCGCAAGGCTATAAAGTGAGCCAAGTTTTTTGGCGACAAAGGAGCGTACAATTGCGGGGTGAGTGCTCATGACGCCTCAACAGCTTAAGCTCAAAGCAGTACTAGAGACGCTAAGGATCACATTCAAAAGTTACGAACATCCGCCTTTACCTACTTGTACTGAAGCGCAAAAACTCGGACTTAAACGCAGTGGTGTCCAGATCAAAAACTTGTTCTTACGAGATAATCGAGGAAAGAAGCATATTTTGTGCTTGACCCGTGCTCATTTGAAAGTTGATTTAAAGGCCTTATCTACACAACAAAAGCTATCCCGTTTGGGGCTCGCTTCTACGGAGCGCTTAGATAAGTATTTAGGGGTTAAACCCGGTTGTGTGTCTGCTCTTGCGTTAGTTAATGATGATAAAAGAGCCGTTGAACTGTGGCTAGATAGTGGTTTATTGAACGAATTAGAGTGGCAGTGCCATCCGTTTGAAAATGATAAAACCTGGGTATTACAGCAACATGATCTTTATACTTTTTGGCGACAAACAGGGCATTATCCGCGCATAGTTGACATCCCATGTTTATAATTCTTCGTGACTAAAACCAGGCCCACCAAGCTTACGAGCAATAAACTGATGATAAAGGCTGTATAGCCATGGTGTTGCATGATAAGCCCTGGAATGTAAGAGCCAAGTGCGCCACCACTGTAATAAAATGAGACGTAGGCGCCATTTGTTATAGAAGTCGGCGCTTTGCTTAATTGATTTACTATTGGCGCTGCTGTCGAATGTATCATGAACATAGAAGCACAAAAGAGCGTAAATATAACGACAAAGAAGTTTAAGTTACTAACTGATAAGAGTGCAATACTGATGCTATATGTCAAAAATACCGCGCTTAAAAATACCCAGTTGTTAGTGATATAGCGTCGCAAAGTGGGCGTGGACAGTGATAAAATGGCACCAACTAAGTAGCTGGTGTAAACCCACCCTATCATTTTACTATCAATGATATGAAAGCGTGTTTGCAAGATAAAGGGCAAATAGTTCAGTAATCCTGAAAAGCAAAAGAACATGCAAAACACCGCACAATAAAGTCTGAATAATCGTGTTTCTTTCAGTGGACGTACATAGTCTTTAGGTGAGCTTGGTACGGTATGCTTGCTCGGACTGAATTTACTTGACTGAGTCGTGATAGTTAAGGCTAAAACCACAAGCATCACTGCAATAAAATAGTAAAAGCTTTGCCAGGTAAAAAAGGCGGCGAAATTTGCTGAAAGTACTCGACCTAAATACCCTCCCATAATTGAACTTGCGATATACCGCGTCATATTCTTATGTAAGGTCCGGCCTTGATATTGTTGGCCGATGTAAGTTGTCATGGCTGTTAACGCGGCGGGTAAGATCAAACCTTGTATAAAACGTGTGGCTAGCAGCAACTCAAAGTTGGGCATATGAACAAAGGTGATACAGGTGATCGCAAGTAAGAACATGGCATATTTTAAAATCCGTAACGGGTTAAATCGAGCAAATAAAATGCCATAACAAATTGGCGCGATTGCAAGTGGCAGCATAGTCGCAGACATCAAGCTACCACTGCTGGCTGGGCTGACGTTGTATTGCGTTGCCAATACCATCAACAAAGGCTGCGGTGCATACAAGACAAAAAATGTAAAAAGAGAGCAGCTAAGTAATAGCATTAAAGGCATGAAACAACTCAGTATTGAATAAGTGTGTGATATTTTTTATTAAATTTATTCTTCATCATAACTTTAAATTTATTAGATACAAATAACTTGCGCTAAGTCATGGTGCCTGCTGATGGACTTGCTAAATTACTGTTTGTGCCTTTTCTAGTAAATAAGCCACAGAAATGTGTGTTTTCTATCTGGTGAAAAAAATCAACTAGGTTAAAATATAGCGCATTATATTTTCATGGAGCACTGCATTATGGGTTCATTACAAGACCAGCTTTTGAAAGCAGGATTAACATCGGAACATAAAGCCAAAGTGGCTAAATCTGAAAAGCGTAAAGCGCAGAAGAAAAAGAAAAAAGGTGCCACGAGCGATCCGAGTGATTTACAAAAGCACATTGCGCAAACTAAATTAGAGCAGCAGAAAAAAGCCGAAGAGCAGAATCAAGCGAAAAAAGCTGAGCTTAAAGAGCGTGAGCAAGTGGCTCGCGTTAAACAAATTTTAGAGCATCACAATCAGGATGAGATCCGTGGGGAACTCACTTTCAATTTTACGTATAACAATAAAGTAAAAGAACTAGATGTGGATGAGCCCACGAAGAACGCTTTATCTAAGGGCCGCTTAGCGATTTGTGTACTGGAAGGTCAGTTTTTTGTGCTTCAAGATGAGCCAGCAAGAAAGGTCGCAGAGGTGGATGAGAAGTACATCGTGTTCCATGTTGAAGATGATAGCCAAGGGCCAGATGAAAATGACCCATATGCAGACTATGAGATCCCAGACGATTTAGTGTGGTAAGACGTAAAATAGTGACTGAATGTGGCTGGTAAGATTATTTTTCTCTGCGCCAACTATCGTTGGTATGGATACACTCATTGCGATCTTTGAAGCGAGTAAGTGCGTATGTGTAGTGAAAGTAATTGGTCTACACTATAAAAGATTTATCCGTTTATTTAAAAAAAGAGTAAAGTTATGAGCAAGATAAAACACGTAATAATGGGAGTCGGGTTAGCGCTTTCCACGATGGGAGCAACGGCAGTGAACGCTGCGGATGGTGCTGCACTTTATACCGCTAAGATGTGTCAAACATGCCACGGTGCTGAAGGTAAAGCGCCTATAATGGCACTGTACCCGAAATTAAATGGTCAGAACAAAGAGTATTTAGCGGCCCAGATGAAAGATATTAAATCTGGCAAACGTAATAATGGTATGTCGATGGCAATGAAAGCCATGGTAGCTAACGTGTCAGATGCTGAAATTGACGCCATTGCAGAGTACTTATCTAAAGTTAAATAACGCATTATTTGACTCAAATAAAAACCACCGCTTGTCGGTGGTTTTTATTTTTCATTGAACAAACGAGCTGAGTGATTTAGACTTCTAAACATCTATATTGATGGGTGTGTGACCAAGTAAAAAGGAAAGTATATGCTAGAGCTGCCAAAACTTGATTTAAAAGGCAAGGTCAGTGAGCAAGAGTGGCAATTGAGAGTTGATTTAGCTGCATGTTACCGACTGGTAGAACACATGCGTTGGGGTGATTTAATTTATACCCATATGTCGGCTAGGTTACCCGGTACAGACTATTATCTTGTAAATGCTTTTGGCCTGAGCTTTGACGAAGTTACCGCCTCCAATCTTGTTAAAGTTGACTTGGCTGGTAATATTATTGATGACACGCCATTTGAAATAAATCCTGCTGGATTTACAATTCATAGCGCAATTCATGAGGTTCGTGACGACGCGCACTGCGTTATTCATTTACACACCAAAGAAACGATTGCGGTCGCCAGTAGCGAATGCGGTCTATTGCCTTTAAGCCAGCACTCGATGTTTTCACTGCCCTCACTGTCTTACCATGGTTACGAAGGTTTAGCCGTAAATGATGATGAGAGACAGCGTTTACAAGATGATTTGGGAACGACTAACCATATGCTTCTGGTGAATCATGGTGGTTTAACGGTTGGACCAACAGTAGGCGACGCATTTATGCGTTTTTATGATTTGCAGCGAGCATGTGAAATTCAAGTCGCCATTCAAGCTACCGGGCAACAAGCTGTTCAAGTTCCACAACCCATCATTGATAATATTTATAAACAAGCAAGCGTGGTACACAGCGGCAGTACAGGTGGGCAGTTAGCCTGGCCAGCCATGTTGAGAAAGGCGTATCGTCTTGATCCTGGTTTTGCTCAATAGGAGTTTACATGAAAGTTAATCGCGTCGAAGTATTTGATATTCACTGTCCAGAACGACCAGCTTGGACCCCCGTTTTTATTCGAATTCATACTGATGAAGGTATTTCAGGTGTGGGGGAAGCGGGTTTAGCTTACGACTTAGGGCATAGTGCTGCTGCCAGTATGATTAAAGAAATGGCGGAAGCGTTTCTGATAGGGCATGACCCATTTCAAACTGAACTGCTTTGGTCTCGTATGCTAAGAGAAAGCTTTTGGGGCCTAGGTGGTGGGCCTGTGGTTTATGCTGCGATGAGTGCAATTGATATTGCCTTATGGGATATAAAAGGTAAGGCACTTAAGTTACCTGTATATCAATTACTTGGTGGTAAAGTAAATCCAGAGCTACGTACTTATGCGTCACAATTACAATTTGATTGGGATGATGAATTTAAAGCACTTGTTCAACCACAAGAATACGCAGAAGCGGCTCTAAAAGCGATTGCACAAGGGTACGATGCCGTCAAAGTTGACCCAATTATGTATGATAAGGCGGGTAACACTTATTATGACCGTACTAAGTTGATCTCTCGCCAAGAAATGAAATTATACCGCGCGCGTATGCAAGCTATTCGAGAAGCCGTTGGTGATGAAGTAGACATTATTTTTGAATGTCATAGTTTACCTGGCGCGACTTCTGCTATTCAAATTGGAGAGATTGCGCAAGAGTTTGATTGCATGTTCTATGAAGAACCTGTGAATTATTTAAACCACTCGTTGCATGCGAAAGTTGCAGACAAGGTTGCGGTGCCTATTGCTGGTGGTGAGCGCTTATATAATCGTTGGGGCGTTCGTCCATACTTTGAAGATCAGAGTATTGATGTATTACAGCCTGATGTCGGTTTGTGTGGTGGTTTTACCGAAACAAAGAAAGTGTGTGATTATGCAGATATTTTTGATGTGCGTGTACAAGCACATGTTTGCGGTGGCCCAGTTGCAACAGCGGCATCATTGCATTTAGAAACGGCTATTCCTAACTTTCTTATTCATGAACACCATACTTACGCGATTAAAAAGTGGAACCGTGAGCTATGTATTCAAGACCCTCAGCCAGAAAATGGCATTTTCAAAGTATCAGAAGAGCCAGGTATCGGTATCGAGCTAAACGATGAGATTGTTATGCGTTCGCAAAGGGTTGAAATAAAGTAGGCAGTAAGGGCCTTTGAGGCCCTATTTATTCGAGCGTTTTATGCCTTTAGAAAGTAATGTCGGTGTTTTGAAGCCATAATATTCTTTATACGCCATACCGAGTAATACGGTAATAATCCCGAA
Organism: Pseudoalteromonas sp. MSK9-3; assembly: GCF_003590335.1. GTDB lineage: Bacteria > Pseudomonadota > Gammaproteobacteria > Enterobacterales > Alteromonadaceae > Pseudoalteromonas. The sequence continues at coordinate 241,850 of NZ_MIET01000027.1, forward strand.
AGCGAAAGAGTATTTTAAATATCCAACGATTGAATATGAGTAGAAAAAGAAGGTGATATCATAGCCTTTGGCGTTTCTAAAGTAATTCTCAATCAAGGCAGAAAAAGTCATCACGATGGCAATAATTTGTACCCATGGCAGCATACTATCAGCAAAGGTATATTTGACCTTGGCTATAGGGAAAAGTTTTTTCGATAATTCAACGCGGTAAGTTAATGGCACCAATATAAATAAGTCTATGGCAAAGTGTATGCCGTATATTATACTGTTCTGAACTAGTCTATCTCCATGTGATGATGATAAGTTGACCAAGCCTAATCCAAAAATGAGAAACTCAATAAGTGTTGGTAGCAGTGTTAATGTAACAATCGTAGCTATATTAACTTCTTCTATTCTAAAAGATAAGAATAAAACAAGTAAGCCAAAAGCAATCAGTACACTAGTAAAAATAAGAGGGTTATCTTTGACTATCGCCCAAAAGACTATTGATACTGCATAAATCAATAGTAATCGATAAAGGTTTTTCTCAGACTTCATTGGCGATTGAGCTTTTTGGCCTTTGCTGAATTTGTATCTACCACTGGGTGTTCAGGGTCAAATACACCAGATCCTACAACTTTTTTACACGCTTCTAACGATAGTGCTTTCATTGTGATATTCCTTTTGCAAAGTATTTGTATTAAATAGATATATTATCCGTATTTCAATTTATGTCTGTACTTTTGGGGTTACCTGTAACCATAAAAATTGAAACGATATGGCTCGTTACAATTATCTTTAGTTACAATTAAGAATTTAACACTAATTAAACAAAAAAAGAAATGAATTAATTAATTTTTACGAAAAAAGAATTAAACGACAAACTATAATAACTTTTTTCGTATTAAGCTTTTGATTACTATATTTTTTAACGGTCAAATTAGGCGTTGAATTTATCCATTTCTCGCTCTAAAGTCGCTGTTAGTTCCTTAATACTGTCTGTTGCCAAGTGTGCTTGCTGCGATACATTTGCGGTCTGTGATGCAGTATCTGAAATGGTTACCACTCGTCTAGCGGTATCTTCACCCGCATCAAGTTGCTCTTTAGCCGCCAATGCAATTTGGTGACTCATTTGAGAGATAGCACCTAAAGAGGTTGCTACTCTGCGAAGCTCTTCACTGGCTTCTTTTGACATGGTTACGGTTTTTTCACTGGTTGCAATACTCAAAGATACGGAAGATTTTGCATCCTGTGTGGCCGATTGAAGTTTGCCTATCATAGTGTGAATTTCTTCGGTACTTGTTTGTGTTCGTTGGGCTAGTTGTCTAACTTCATCTGCAACAACGGCAAAACCTCGCCCTTGCTCTCCAGCTCGTGCCGCTTCAATTGCAGCATTAAGCGCTAGTAAATTGGTTTGCTCGGCAATACTTTGTATGACACTCAAAACGTTTGCAATGTTATTTACTTCTTCATCAAGAACATGAATATTATTGCCTGCACTGTCAATTTGCTGCTCCAATACTTCTATGGCTTCCGCTGCATTGGAGGTTAATCTGTCTGCATTTTGTCCTTGGTTCTCAGCTTCTTGGACCGACGTTGCCGCTTGTTCTGCATGGTCGACTACAGTATGTGCTGATGCTGTTAGCTCTGTAATGGCTGATGCGACCATTTGGGTTTCATCACTTAAGCTTTGTGTTAAATGTTCCAATTCGTCAGAGCGCTTTTCACCATCAAAGCTTTGTACTTTTAAAGTGTCACTCACCGTGACGATTCCACCTACAACATCTCGTAGGCCTTTTTGCATGTAGTCCATTGCTGACATCATGCTATCAGGGTGCGCGTCTGATGTGTTTATAGGGGAGGTTAGGTTACCTCTTGAAACTTGATTAACGATAGACAATACATCGTTAATCTCTCCCCCTAATTTGTTTGAGAGTCCAATACCAAATTTGCTGAGTGCGAATGTGAGTACAACCGCAATAATTAAGGATAAAGATAACAACCACTGTGCGGTTTCCCAATAACGTTCATCTACCTCTTTGTAGCTAATTCCGGTGCCAATATACCAACCAAAATTCGCTGTTTTTTGTACTACCGAGGTTAAGTCAACGGTTTCACCATCGCGTACAGAGTCCCAATGGTAGGTGATGATTTGATTTGTTTTCCTGCCGACTAAGCGTTCGACCATTCTGCCAATGCTTTGCCCTTTGGCATCCTTGAAATCATTAAAGCTGGTACCATGAAGTTGCGGGTCGTGAGGAGTCGCAACAAAATTTAAACTATCGTCAACCACATAAACGTATTCAGAGTCATGGTATTTATTGTTACGAAGCATCTCAATCGCAAGTTGTTTTGCTTGGGGTTCTGACAATTCACCACTTGAAGCATATTGCTCAAATTGCTCGACAATATTGACTGTGGTTTTCATTAATTGATTTATTCGTGCAATGTTATCTACTTCACTTGCGTGTCGAAGTGATTGCAAACCTAAAATAGCAACAAGTAGCAGTGAGAGGAAAAATGCTGCAGCGAATAAAATTATTTTAATTCTTAACGTTAATGATGAAAACACAAAATGCCCCTTAAAACATGCCGAGTATATTAATTATCACGTTTATTGAAATCATGTAAGTAAGATATAACGTATTTACGGGAAAATGAGATGATATTTACTCATACTCCCGTAATATAAGGCTATTTTGCATTAATTATGTTAATTTCTTCATCTGTCAGTAGCCGATATTCACCTGCCGATAAGGCTTCATCTAGTGCGATACCTGCAATATTTTCTCTATGCAGTTCAACGACTTTATTGCCTACGGCGGCAAGCATCCTTTTTACTTGATGATATTTACCTTCATAAATTGATAGACGCAGGCTGTAGCTGGCGAGTTGTTCAACTATCGCTGGGGCTGTTGGGTGTTTTTCGTTGTGCAATTGCACGCCATTTTGAAGCTGTTCGATTGCTTCAGAGGTAATGATATCTTGTGTTTCAACTAGGTACGTTTTGTATTTTTGCTTTTTGGGCGAGGTGATCTTATGTGACCAATCTCCATCATTAGTGAGCAATACCAGCCCGGTTGTATCAATATCTAAACGTCCTGCAACATGAAAATCCTTTAAGTGCGTTTCATCCAATAAATCAAACACAGTCGTGTGTAACTCATCACTATTTGCGCAAACATACCCAGCAGGCTTGTTTAACATAAAGTACCGTTTTCCAAGGTATTTTAATGACTCACCTTGCCATGTAACTTGGTCGTCTAAGGTAATTGAATGGTCAAATTTTGTAATTGTTTCGCCGTTAACAGTTACTTTATTTTTTTTGATGCCTGCTTTGACTTTTGTGCGAGGTAATTCAGTAAGGTGGCTGACAAATTTGTCGATTCTACACGGAAATTTCATATAAACTCATTGGAAAAGTATAACGTATATCTCATTATACGTTAGCTACCGGCTCAGTTCAGTTTTTTCGATATATTTGTGGGGTCAAATCATAAATATGAACACTTAATTGATATTGTTCGGTCAATTGTATTTGTAACTGTTGAAGTAATGCATCGCTTAAGAGTTGTTTTTGCTCCATTGTTCTGCCTTCAATAATATGTGCCTGAACATGGACAAATCCACATTTATTGCTCCCTAGTTTAAAGTGCTTAAATTCTATTGCGCGAGATTTTATGGTAGATGGGTCAAACAATTGGGTTGATGCTGCCGTATCATGTAGTGCATTGAGTAAATTGGCTTCAGAAATGGGTAAATTATGAGAATGTTCAATGATCAAATGTGGCATGATGACTTATTGTGTAGTTTATGCGTAAATGCCAAATATATTAAGTAACTTTGAAAGGAAAGCCAAATGGTTAATTATAGACTTTTAGCGCTGTTACTTGGCGTTAGCCTATTATCTGCTTGTTCTGATGATGCCGCCAAGGTAAGTTTAGGGTTGTTTACGACGAAAGACGTCGTGGTGTCTGCTCAACAAGACCCATTAGTAACAGGCGTTACCTGTCATATAAGTCACGTAGAAGCAGACCTTGATTTTTCTGACCCCTCAGACATGTCGATTGCATGTCGTCAAACCGGGCCCATTACCGCTGAGCAACTAGCAGAGATCAATTTATCAAAAAGTGGTGAGATAGTGTTCAAAACATCGAAAAGCATCTTATTTAAATCATTGAAAGTAAGACGTATTTTTGATGCACCAACACGAAGCTTAATTTATTTATCATATTCAACAAAAGAGACCAGCGGCAGTCACCATCATGCACTATCAACAGTGCCCTTGTATGGGACGCAGGCATGGGAATGGGCAAATAAGGCACAGTAAATTATGTTGACACTTTTTAAATCACCTCCTTTATTAAGCGACTCTGAAGTCGAATGGTTAATTGATACGTTTGTATGGGCATGTGAGCAATTTGATGGTCAGTATTTTATGACTGACACCCAAATTATTGAACCAACGGGTAAGTTTTTTCCAGATCAAGTCAGTAGTGTTGAGCAAATGGCCAGTACCGTGTTTAAGCGCGTGAGTCATTATGCTGGCATGCAATCATGGCCAATTAGTGTTGTAAATCCGCAGCAACACATGCAGCAGCAAAGTATGCCTAAGTTTACTTTCATAGATGAAATTCGTGGTGAGAAAGCCGAATTAGTGAATGCACCGGCAATTGATATGCAGTTATCTTATAACCCAAATCAAATTAACCAACCACAAGATTTAGTCGCAAGTTTTGCCGGTTCTCTGGCGACGGTGATGATTTATCATCGTGGTATTTTACCGCCTGGAGGCGAAGCGCAAGTTGCTGCAGCGAGTGATGCATTGGCTTGCTTTTTAGGATTCGGCGTCATGATGAGCAACACGGTATATCAATTTAAAGGGGGGTGTGGATCGTGTTACAACCCCTATGCAAATCGCCAAGCCGCTTTAACTGAGCCACAAACGGTCTTTATGCATGCATTAATTTGTCATTTTAAGCCACAGATAGATGGTAAAAAACACTTAAAACCCCATTTGCGCGGTGTATATAAAAAGGCACAAAAGCAACTTAAGAATTATATAAATGACACGCCTAATCCATTGTTGTTGGCTTTAGAGGAGCAGCGTCATGTTCATCTATCTTGATGAGTTTTTATTAATCGCAGTTGCGCACTTTTTTGCTGTAGCGAGCCCAGGACCTGATTTTGCGATTGTGTTGAAACAAAGTGTTCAGCGCGGCCGTACAAATGCTTTGTGGACGAGTGCGGGAGTTGCTTTAGGCATTTTAGTGCATGTAACGTATTGCTTGCTTGGCGTAGCGATTTTATTGTCTCAATCTGAAGCGGCCTTTAATGCGTTAAAATATGTTGCGGGTGCCTATTTGGCATATATGGGGATTCAAGCGCTTAGAGCAAAAGCAAATACTGACCCTCAAAGCGTCAACAATGAACAGTCTCAAGTTGAGTCATATGGTTTAGCGTTACGCAGAGGGTTTTTGGTTAATGCGCTTAATCCCAAAGCAACGTTGTTCTTTTTATCACTGTTTACCTTGGTTATATCGGCTGAAACTCCAAGCGTTGTGCAAGCCTTTTATGGCGGATATATGGCAGTTGCTACATGGTTGTGGTTTTCGTTTTTATCGATTGTCTTATCTAAACAGGCGGTAAGAGCATTTTTTCATAAAGCAGGGCACTGGTTTGATAGAGGGATTGGTATCATTTTAATTGCATTGGCGGTTCGAGTCGTTATTTAAAGAGGAGCTTAGCGATGAGAGGTATCACCTTTTACAACTTTGCATTTGGCTCTAACATGTCAAGTCCGCGACTGTTTGCACGATTACCACAGGCGAAAAAGGTGGGGGTTGCTCAGTTATCAAGCTTTGAACTGAAGTTTTCGATGCTCAGTACGGATGGCTCAGCAAAGTGTAATATTCATCAAACAAGTAACACCCAAGATGTTGTTTTTGGGGTTGTGTATGCGTTGGATGAGTGTGAGCAAGCATTACTCGATGAGGTTGAAGGAGCACGTTACGACCGCACAGAAGTCACCGTGCAATTGAGGTCAGGTGAATATGTGAGTGCGTATTGTTACATTGCCAATACATTGATAACGACACAGCTTCCGTTTGACTGGTATGTTCAGCATGTCTATGCCGGGGCATTAGAGCACCACTTCCCAACAAGTTATTTAGCACGTATCAAAGAGCAAGCGTCTGTCATTGATAGGCAAGCTCAGCGCAAAGAAACCGAACTCTCAATCTATACAAAATAAAGAAGTTATTAATAATGAAATACCTTAATACATTGGTCGCTGCGACCTTACTTACTGTGAGCCTTAGCTCATTTGGGGCGGCCCCTGCCGCGAGAGTGAATATTACTGATATTGATAATGCTGTTTACGCTGCAATGGCACAATTTAATGTGCCAGGTATCGCAATTGCCGTGGTGGAAAATGATCAAGTTGTATTGTCAAAAGGGTACGGTGTAAGAGATTTAGCATCTGGTAAAAAAGTAGATAAAAACACCTTATTTGGCATCGCTTCAAATTCTAAAGCGTTTACTGCTGCTGCGTTAGCGATGCTTATTGATGAAGGTAAGTTAAGTTGGGATGACAAGGTTACTAAACATCTTCCTGAATTTCGCTTATATGATGAGTATGCTACAGCTCACATGACTATCAGAGACCTATTGAGCCATCGCAGTGGCTTGGGTTTAGGTGCTGGGGATTTAATGATTTGGCCTGACACAGATAAGCCGGTGCAAGATATTATTAAAGGACTACAGTACATTCCACCGTCTTCAAGTTTTCGTAGTGAATATGCATATAATAATCTAATGTTTGTGGTCGCAGGAGAAGTGGTTGCTCGATTATCTGGTATGAGCTGGAGAGAATTTATCGAGCAGCGGATTTTCAAAACTCTCAAAATGGATGGTTCTAGAGCCGGTTTCTCGCGCATTGCTAAGCACAATACTAACTGGGCGATTGGTAACATACCTGACAATGGTCAATTGACACCATTCTTTGTTAATTACTTAGAAGACTTTCGAGGTGCAGGCGCAATTGCGTCTAATGTTGATGATATGAGTAAGTGGTTACTTGCTCAGCTCGCATCGGGCAAATTGTTAGCTGGTGAGCAGTTGTATGACAGCAAACATCAGATACAAATGTGGCACCCGCATATTATGCGCCTGACAGAGCCCGCTTCTTTTAATGCATACCGACAACAATTTAGAGGTTATGGTTTAGGTTGGGCAATTGAAGATTACTTTGGTTATAAAAAAGTGGGCCATGGTGGTGGGATCTTAGGGATGGTTTCACAGGTTGCGATGATCCCAGAGAAGAAGCTGGGAGTCGTGGTACTTTCTAATCAACAGGCTTACCCAGCGTTGACTGCGATAATTCATGAAGTGTTTGAAGATGCACTAGGGCAAACGGACAAAGATTGGGTAACGTTATTAGCAACAGAATACAAAAATGAAAAAGCCCAGTTATATCCCAACGCAGGCATTACACTTCCTAAAGAGATCCGAAAAGCTTTTCCAGCACAGTATTACACCGGTACATTAAAAAGTGATTGGTATGGTGATGTTATTATTGAAGAGTTAGTGGGTGAACTGCGTATTGACTTTACACATACTAAAATGCTCAAAGGCAAATTAGAGCATGTCTCGGGAAACCGTTTTGTGGTGCGATGGGACGAAAGGCTACTAGAGGCAGATGCCTATATTGATTTTGTTTTTGACAAAACCCAGCAAGTAAAGTCGGCCACAATGGAATTTGTGAACCCTGATATTTCAGATTTTAGTTTTGATTTTCATGATCTAAGCTTAACGGCTAAATAAAGACTGAGTGTGTATTCATAACACCAAAGTAGCAAAGTATGTACAGATGAGCTTTGCTACACTCTGTGCACATTGGTTTTATTGTGTATGAGTTTTTCAAAAGGATCTAAAATGCGCACTGCTGTGATCAGTCACCCCCATTGTCGCAAGCATAAGATGATCGCCGATCATCCAGAGTGCCCAGCTCGTTTGGATGCCATATCGGATAGGCTGTTGGCGTCAGGGCTCGATATTGCCGTGACGCAAAAGCAGGCACCCTCCGCTACCCGTGACCATATTGCTTTGGTACATGATCATGCTTTGATAGATCGGGTGTTGACACAATTACCAGAGCAGGGATTAACGGAATTAGATGGCGATACCTGGTTATGTCCGGAGTCATTTAAAGCCATAGAACGTGCTGTGGGGGCTGGGATCTTAGCCGTTGATGAAATCTTAGCGGGTAATTTAGATGCTGCATTTTGCAGTGTGCGCCCACCTGGACATCATGCTAACCAGCATACATCAGCTGGTTTTTGTGTCTTTAATAATGTTGCCATTGCTGCAGCCTATGCCAAACAGCAAGGGATTGAGCGCATTGCGATTCTTGATATTGATGTACATCACGGTAATGGCACGCAAGATATTTTTAAATCTGACCCTGCTGTTTTGTTTTGCTCTTTATTTCAATACCCATTTTATCCAAATACTGCGATTGAAAACACCGACTCAGTTTTGAACTCTCCGCTGGCCATTGCCAGTGATGGAAAGGATTTACGCGCACTTTATGAACAGCAGTGGTTGCCTAAACTTAAGTCATTTTCTCCACAGTTAGTGTTGATCAGTGCTGGGTTTGATGCTCATTTAGAAGATGAAATGGGCAGCCTTAAGTTTGTTGAAGCTGATTACCAGTGGTTTACCGAGCAGGTAACACAGTTTGTTAAAGACTACGGTGCACTGGGCATTATTTCTTATTTGGAGGGGGGGTACGACTTATCTTCGTTAGGGCGTAGCGCCGTTACGCATATAAAAGCATTGGTCAACGGCTAAATATCTACTAAGCCGTTAAGCCGAGTCTTGAAGTAAATAAAATGCTTGGCAAACATCTGTTATTTCTATCTTTTCTACACAGCACTGACCATCATCAACAAGAGACTGTTGCACTAATTTGGTCAATTCTGTTAGGCATATTTTGATTGGCGCGGGTGAGCTTAAGGCATGACTCTCACCGTTGTTATATATGACGAATATTTCATTAAATTCTTTTTTATCAATACTGTAAAGCGAAGCATCTAACATGCTTTGATTCTCTATGTACTCAATACCACCTTGTATTATAAGCAGTAGAGGGTAGTGCTTTATTGTCATTTTTTGTTTTCAATCAAAGTATAAATGGTGAGCAATATTATACTGGCTTGCAGTGCTAAAAAGCGAGGTTTAGCTTATGGAAACTGATAACCGCCAATTACAAGTCAAAGATATATTTTCCAACCAATTAGTGTCTTGTTCATGGCATACGCCTTTAACTGATGCAGTAAAGCAAATGAAAGCACACCAAGTGAGTGCTATTTTTGTACTAAAGGGTAATGATATTGCAGGGATTTGGACTGAATCAGACTGCGTAAAATTGAATTTTGAAAATCCGACTTTTACTCACACGCCAATAGGTGCGTTGATGGCGTCACCGGTGCATGCTATTGGCATTGATAAAACTTTAGGGGAGGCAACGATTAAGTTTCATCAACTTGCTATTCGCCACCTATTAGTAAAAGACGAGAATAAGCAAGCCGTTGGAGTGGTGTCACTATCTGATATTGTTCGTAATCAAGGGCTTGATCATTATTTACATTTCAGGCCGATTGAAGAACACTTCGAGCGGAAAGTATGTATTTTGAAAAGTGATGATTGCATCTCACGTGCCATAGAAGTGATGAAAAGTCAGCGTGTTACGGCTGTGCTGGTGTACAACCAAGCGCTTGAACAATATGGCATCGTAACGCAACGAGATATTGCCTATATGGTGCTGAATCCTGATTGGCAAATACATTGCTGGCAATTATCGAGTTATCCCATGCATTACGTGACTCCTAGTGACAGTTTATTTGATGCATATCGATTAATGACCACTAAATCCATTCGACATTTGGTTGTTAAAGACGCGAATACCCATGAGGTGATCGGTTTATTGGGCCTGAAAAATGTGCTTACAGAGATAGAAACCGCTTATTGTAGTGAGCTTGAAAAGGTCTTGGCTCAGCGAGATATTGCGTTACAAAAATCAGAAAAGAATTTGTATTTAGCCAATCGGATCATTGATGCGTCATTAGATGGCATTATGATCACGCGTAGCACAGGTGAGATCATTCAAGTTAACCCAGCATTTAGCGCGCTGACAGGCTTTCATGATTATGAAGTATTGGGAAAAGACCCAAGTATGTTGAGTTCAGGCTTGCATGGTGAGGAGTATTATCAGCAGATGTGGCAGCAACTCAGCGAAAAAGGTGTATGGCAAGGTGAGATCTGTAATCGTAAAAAAAATGGCGATGTCTATGTTGAGTGGCTAACGATCATTGAGATCAAAGAGCCCTATAGTGAAGATGTACTATATGCGGCAATTTTTAGCGATATTACAGAACGTAAAAATGCAGAAGAAAAAATAGTCAGGCTTGCGTATTTTGATGAGTTGACGAGCTTGCCTAATCGACGCTTATTTCATGATCGTTTATCTATGGCACTTGCCAGTGCCCACCGAGATACACAAACTTTGGCGGTGATGTTTATTGACTTAGATCGCTTCAAAGAAGTAAATGATTCTTTGGGTCATAGCGCTGGAGATCAATTGTTAGTGCAAGTGAGTGAACGGATAAAGGCCATGCTTAAAGAAGGAGATACTCTTGCTCGGCTTGGCGGAGATGAATTTGTTATTTTATTAACGGAAGTAAAAGACATCGACAGCGTAGTCAGCTTTGCCAATCGAATTCTGCAGCAATTGAGTATGCCATTTGAATTGGGTGAAGTATGTGTTGCTGCAACGGCTTCTATAGGTGCCGCAATTTACCCTGAAGATGGTTTAGACAGCGAAGCCCTGCTCAAACATGCCGATGTCGCAATGTACCGCTCTAAGGAAATTGGTCGTAATTCATTTCAGCTATACAAAGCCTCGATGAATGCGCGCTCGTTAGAGCGTTTGTCTATGTTGAGCCGTTTTCAAAGTGCGCTAAAGAATAGTGAATTTGAATTGTATTTTCAGCCCTTACAGTGCTTAACCAGTAGTAGAATAAATAGTGTTGAATGTTTACTTCGGTGGCAAGATCCTAATTTAGGCATGATCTCACCTGCACAGTTTATTCCGTTAGCTGAGGAACTTGGATTGATCACTCAATTAGATAAATGGGTGGTCAATCGAGCGTGTGAGCAAATGGCATTTTGGCGTTCTCAAGGTGCAGAGATCCGCCGTATTGCCATTAATATATCGGCGCAATTCTTATCTCAGGGGGATTTGGCTTTAACGGTGGCGAATGCGTTGACTAAACATCGCTTGAAAGGTCAATACTTAGAGATTGAACTGACCGAGAGTAGCTTTATTAGTAACTTACATGAGGCAAAAATGCAGCTAAAACAGCTCAAAAACTTAGGTGTGTCGATTGCATTAGATGACTTTGGTACAGGTTATTCAGCCTTAAGCTACCTGACAAAACTCCCCATTGATATTTTGAAAATTGATGCCAGTTTTATTGCTAAAATTCCAGATGAGTATGGCAATAGTGAAATTGTCAGTGCCATTATTGCGATGGCTAAAGCACTTAATTTACAAGTTGTTGCTGAAGGTGTTGAAAAGCCAGAGCAGCGCCAGTTTTTACAAAAACTGGGCTGTCATACTTTACAAGGCTATTTGTTTTGTAAACCTCTGGCTGCCAATAACTGGATGAATTTTTACAACTCAGTAAAGCTCACTTCATAAGAAGTGAATTTACGGATGTTGATCACACCGGTATCGAAAATAAGGTATTGGCCTTTTATACCTTGTAGTACACCACTGACTTCTGGATTTTTATCAAAGTTAAATGAGGTAACTTTGCTTGGGAATGTCTCGACTGGAAACGATAAATCGATAACATCTTCATCGAGCTTTTCAATGGCCGTTGCACCAAATAGCTCTGCAAGTTCATCTAATTTTGCTTGTATCTGGGGGATCAACTGAGCTGCAGCCACTTTTAAATCAGCATCAACACTGATCCCTTTTAACATATTACGCCAATTTGTTTTATCGGCAATAAACTCAGCTAAGGCGACTTCAACCAGTCCTGATTGTAATCTGGTTTGTACTTTAAAAATGGGTAATGCTTGTGTTGCTCCCTGATCTATCCAACGTGTAGGGATCTGAGTATGGCGTGTAATACCGACCTTTAAACCCGAAGTATTGGCCAGATAGACATAGTGAGGAACAAAGCAGTTATTCTCACCCCATTCAGGTTCTCGACATGTTCCTTGATCATAATGGCAGGTTTCCGGCTTCATGATACACATATCGCAGCTAGCAAGCTTTTTCATACAAACGAAGCAGTGGCCTTGAGAGTAACTCTTTTTGGTTTTTTTACCGCAGTTACTACAAAAAATATTGCCAGTATGCGTCAATGTGATTGTTTTACCCATAAAGTCATTTAAGTTAATGAGTTCATCCCCAACCGGAAGTTGGTATTGGATAGGATTGGTCAGTTGTGCTTTTAATTTGCTCAAAGTACCTTGCATCTTTACGCCCCTAAAGATGTTTAAAAAAGTAATATTATCAAAGCGCGCGATGCAGCGCGAATATTCGAAAAGAATTTATGAATACAACAGAGGAAAAAGGCGCAGTATGGTCTGCGCCTTTAAGGTAATCAATTGCTTAGTATTTAGCGGCTTTGTCTGCGCTGGGTAATGACGCTTTTATAAATTCGCGTAATTCCTGATTTGACTTTTCAAGGTCGGCTCGACGTAAATACATCATATGGCCTGAACGATACCCTTTAAAGCTAAGTCTGTCGCGCATTTTTCCGCTTGGATCAAGTTGCCAAAGGGTGTATTTAGCATCAAAGTAATTGGTTGCTCCATCGTAATAACCTGCTTGGATCATCACATTCAAATAGGGATTCTGTGCCATCGCTAATCGCAATTGTTCACCCGTCTTATTATTGCTGCGGTCCCAAGGATGCACGTTACCAAACATATTGTATTTTACGTCGGTTTTATAATTTAGCTCTTCTCTCAAATAATAGTTAATCGCAGGGGTAAATGAATGCAACCACGATGTAAGTTCTGGCCAGTAATCAGGTCGAGATCCGGCATCTCTTTTATCAATACCTAAATAGCGAGAATCTAAGCGACCCAATGTATAACCCTTATGACGCAATAGCTCTTTCCAAAACGCCGCATTTGGAATATCAAGGTTGTTTTGTGCAACAAATTTTTCAGACAAACCACTGTATTTAGCTACTTGTGTAATGGTGTGTTGTTTTTCTTGTTCGCTAATAAATGCGCCTTTTGCGAGCGCGGGTAAGTATTGATCAATGGTATAGCTTTCAACCTCTTCCAAGACCTCAAGCAAATCTTTATTTTGTAGCTCGGTGGTGAGGGCTTTGTGGTACCAGGCTGCAGCAGCGAAATAAGGGAGTCTATTAGCCGCTTTGACTGGACCATCACGCTTGATACCAATATCGGTTGGCGAGACTAAAATTACCCCGTTAATATACATCCATTGCTGATTTTGCAAAGCATGAGCCAGCCCAGAGACACGGGTTGTGCCATAGCTTTCACCAATGAGAAATTTGGGTGAACGAAAGCGGTTGTGACGATTAACAAAGGTATTTAACCATTCTGCTAAATACGTTACGTCGGCATTTACACCAAAGAACAATTTCTTTTGCTCTGCTTTACTTGGCATTTTGCCATCTTTGTTGGGTAATATTCGTGAGTAACCGGTATTTACAGGGTTCACAAAAACAATATCTGCCACATCAAGTACTGAAAACGGGTTATCTTGCAAACCGTATGGCTGCACTGGGTAACCTTCTTCGTCAATGTTAAGCACGCGAGGCCCGGTATAGGCAACATGCATCCATACCGAAGCCGAGCCTGGACCACCATTAAAAGAAATCAATAATGGGCGTTTACTGTCGTCTTTGATTTTATCTCTTTTGTAATAGGTGTAGTGTAAAGTTGCAATAGGTTGCCCTTGCGCATTCCATACCGGCTGGGTACCCGTATTGACGGTATAACTGATCTTTTGATCATTAATGGTCGCTTTATGCTTGGTGATCACGTGGCTATCAATGTCGATGGCTCGTGCATGCTCGCTGGCACTGGCGTTATAACAGACCAAGGTCAGTATAAATAGCAATATTGTAACGGGTTTCATAATAATCCTATGTTTTGCAATTGATTAATTAAAGAGGAATATTCTATATATTGCAAAGGATTTGAGTTTAAATGGCTAGATGGTGAGACTATTGCTTCTAATGAAAATAGCCTAGGTACAAATGCTAAGTTGATTGTAATTTGTAACGTGTTTGTGGTTTTTTTTGTAACAAAAATCGCGTATATTTACGACTTTATTATGTCGCATTAAAGTATTTAGTCGTTTAAATCCTTGAATCGTCCCATTTCTCTTAGTAGTTATAGAGCCTCGTTACCATGCAAAGAGTTTTAATTGTTGAAGACAGTAAAGTGGTACAGCAAGTGCTGCGTCATTTAGCCAGCTTATATTTAGAAGTTGAAATAGACTTTGCGTGGTCTTTAAAAGAAAGTCGAGAATACTTGAGTAAGCATCAATATACATTGGCCTTGGTCGATTTGACGTTACCCGATGCTATGGATGGAGAAGTTGTTCAACATACGCTAAGACAAAATGTACCTACCGTGGTGCTCACGTCAAAAATTGATGAGTACAGCCGTCAGCAAATGCTAGAGCTCGGTGTGGTTGATTATGTTATCAAAGACAACCGTGACTCATATTTATACGCTGTAAAGCTGGTTTCTCGCCTTCTGCGTAACCAAGGCTGTAAAGCATTGGTTGCCGATGACTCGATGATCAGTCGTGCAGTTATGCGACAAATGCTCGAAAAGCAGCTGTTTACTGTGCTTGAAGCACAAGATGGTGAGCAAGCATTACATATGCTTAAAGAAGATTATGAGATCAAGCTGCTATTAACGGATTATGCTATGCCGACCATGGATGGCTTTGAGTTAGTTAAAGCCATAAGAAATAATCGAGGCCGAGATGAATTGGCGATTATTGGCCTGTCAGGGGCAGGGAGCCATGGTTTGTCGGCTAAGTTTATTAAATTTGGTGCCAATGATTTCTTAGCAAAGCCTTTTATGAATGAAGAGTTTCATTGCCGCATAATGCAGACTATGGAGCAATTAAATTTAATTGCTGAAATTAAAGAGTATGCACACCGAGATTATTTAACGGGTTTATATAACCGCCGCTTCTTCTGTCAACAAGCTGAAAAATTGTTTAAGGCAAAACCTGACCAGTATATATTGGCGCTGCTTGATTTAGACCTATTTAAAAGTATTAACGATGAATATGGTCATGAAGGTGGGGACTCAGTTCTAACCCAAGTTGCTGATTTACTTAAAAGTGCATTTAATCATTGTACAGTTGCTCGGATCGGCGGGGAAGAGTTCGCTGTGGTGCTACCGGGCAATGATATGCAAGTGGCAGAGCGGGCAATGAATGACTTTCGTGACCGTTTAGCAAAAACACAGTTCGATATTAATGGTGAAATATTGTTTAGTACGGTGAGTATCGGCTTAGCATTTTGCAACCATGGTTCTCTTAGCCAAATAATGCGTGCAGCGGATAAAGCACTCTATCAAGCCAAAGCTCGGCAACGTAACTGTGTGGTGGTCCATAGCTAGCGCACCAGTTCAGCTCATAAATAAATAGAATGCACCTTCATGGTGCATTTTTTATACGCCTCGCAATATTAAATATATTAAGTCTTTCAAAATAAACAATAAAAAATTATGGCATAAAGGTTGGATTACCCCTGTGTACAGGATAAGCCTGTCCTAAGGGGACGAACAATGAAAATGATAAGTGCAATAATAAAACCATTTAAATTGGATGAAGTACGAGAAGCACTTGCCGATTTAGGCGTGGAAGGGATGACGGTGGTTGATGTTAAAGGGTTTGGGCGTCAGCGAGGTCATACTGAGTTATATCGAGGGGCTGAATACCAAGTGGATTTTATTCCCAAAATTAAGCTAGAAATTGCCACTCGAAGTGAAAACACACAGCGTGTTGTAGATGTATTAACACAAGCAGCACACACAGGGAAAATTGGTGATGGAAAAATATTTGTTTACGATTTAGATCAAATAGTGCGGATCCGTACTGGTGAACTAGACGAAGAAGCTATCTGAGGAACCATCATGGAAAATGCAATAATAGAACTGAAGTTTTCATTAAATACTTTCTACTTTCTTATCTCTGGCGTACTGGTTATGTGGATGGCGGCGGGTTTTGCCATGCTCGAAGCTGGGCTTGTCCGCTCTAAAAATACCACTGAAATATTAACCAAAAACATCGCGTTATATGCCATTGCATGCACCATGTTTTTGCTGATTGGCTATAACATTATGTACGTGGGAAATACGGAGGGCGGAGTCGTCCCTGAGTTTGGTGCTTTGATTGGTGCAGCAAGCACCGATGCCACCCATGCGTTAGAGGCTGATTTTTTCTTTCAAGTGGTATTTGTTGCAACAGCCATGTCGATAGTATCTGGCGCAGTCGCTGAACGTATGAAATTATGGGCATTTTTAGCCTTTACAGTCGTATTGACCGGCTTCATCTATCCGGTCGAAGGGTTTTGGACATGGGGTGGTGGGTTTTTATCACAACTAGGCTTTGTTGATTTTGCCGGTTCTGCCATTGTGCATGGCGCGGGGGCTGCTGCTGCATTGGCGGGTGTATTATTGCTGGGTGCGCGCAAAGGGAAATACGGTCGTAACGGTGAGATTTACCCGATCCCAGGCTCAAATATGCCTCTGGCAACACTGGGGACTTTTATACTGTGGATGGGCTGGTTTGGCTTTAATGGAGGCTCTCAACTCTTTTTGGCAGACAAAGAAAACGCAGTTGCGGTGAGTCAAATACTTTTAAACACGAACGCGGCGGCGGCCACAGGGGCAATTGCCGCATTGTTGGTGTGTAAAGTTTTGTGGGGTAAAGCAGATCTAACGATGATTTTAAATGGTGCGTTAGCTGGCCTAGTGGTTATTACTGCTGAACCTGCGTCTCCGACTCCGTTAATGGCGTGCTTATTAGGATCATTAGGAGGCTCGCTGGTGGTATTTAGTATCGTATTTTTAGATAAAGCGAAGGTAGATGATCCTGTGGGAGCGATTTCAGTACATGGTACTTGTGGCATGTTGGGGGTCATGTTAGTACCGCTGTCTAATAGCGATGCTACTTTTGGTGTGCAGCTAATTGGTGTGCTCTGTATTTTAGGCTTTGTATTTGTTGTGTCTTATTTGGTGTGGGCACTCTTAAAAGCAACAATGGGAATTAGAGTGGGTCAAGAAGAGGAAATAAATGGCATGGATCAACATGATTGTGGTGTCGATGCGTATCCTGAATTTGTGAGTGTGCGTTCTCAGTAAACTTACTTACTCTATATCAGAATATTTACGGGCCTAAGGGCCCGTTGTGACTTTCAGGTCTGGTTAATCTGAGGTAACCTACGCTTATCAACTATTTAATATTTCTTTTTGTACGGTAGGCATGGCAGAAAAAAACGCAGGTTCTAAAAAAAGCACTGATAAAGTCAGTAAGTCAGCCACTAAAAGCAGCGCAAAAACAGCAAAGCCAAAACCTAGAAAAAGAGCAGCCAAAAAGCCGACCAATGCCCCTTTGTTACAACGAATTAAGCAGCGTACATTGCGTACCATCTGGAACTTAATTTGGAAAGGGAGTTTAGCATGTATTGTGGTCGTGGCGTTTTATGTAGTGTATCTCGACGCCAAAATCACCAAACAATTTGAAGGGAATAAGTGGCAACTGCCAGTGCAGGTGTATGCACGTGCTATGAATTTTTATCCTGATCAGTACTTGTCAGAAGATGAGGTGTTATGGGAATTAAAACGCTTAAATTATTCACAAGTTAATCGAATAAACCGCACTGGGCAATATGTGCTGCAAGGGCGAACCATCGAGGTGCATCGACGCAGTTTTAATTTTCATGATGGCAGTGAGCAAGCTCGTACCTTTACTTTAAACTTTGCGGGTAAAAAGCTAGCCAGCATTGTTGATCAAAATGGCCGTAGGGTTAATTCAGCCCGATTAGAGCCCGTTCAAATAGCCCGTATTGGTAATGAAAGTAATCAAGACCGTGAATTTGTGTCGTTAGAAAAATTCCCGAATATTCTCAAGCAAGCATTATTGGTAGTCGAGGATCGAGATTTTTATGAGCATCATGGTGTATCACTGTGGTCGATTATGCGCGCATTCTATACCAATATTAAAGTCGGCCGCACCGTGCAAGGGGGCAGTACACTCACTCAGCAATTGGCAAAAAACTTTTATTTAACACGAGAGCGCTCCATCGTGCGCAAAATTAATGAAGCCTTTATCGCATTAATTTTAGATTACAGGTACAGCAAGGATGAGATACTTGAAGCGTATCTTAACGAAGTATATCTAGGCCAAGCATATAACCAAGGTGTTCATGGCATGGGCTTAGCTGCTGAGTTTTATTTTGCAAAGCCGGTTGATGAGTTAGAGTTTGATCAAATTGCGTTATTGGTTGCGATGGTTAAAGGGCCTTCTTATTATAATCCGCGACGCTACCCTGAACGCGTGCAAGAACGCAGAGATCTGGTCTTACGTTTGCTGGCAGAGTCCGGCCATATCAGTACCAATGAATTTCGCTTAGCGTTGGCACGACCTATCAAAATTCAAACATTGAAAAATAGCTTACACAAGAGCTACCCGGGATACCTAGAACTGGTTAACCGAGAGTTGAAAAAGCGCTTGCCAAATCAAGAAATAGTGAATGCTGGGGTGCGTATTTTCACGTATTTCGATTTGCAAAAACAAACGGCCATGGAGCAATCAATCGGCGCTGGGTTACCGTATTTAGAAAGGCGGTTTAAAACCAAGCAACTAGAAACCGCCATGATTTCAGTTAACATAGAAAAAAGCGGTGTGTCGGCATTGGTTGCGGGTAGGGAGGTGCGCTACAACGGCTTTAATCGAGTATTAGATACCAAACGTAATATTGGCTCACTGGTGAAGCCTGCAGTATATTTAACGGCGTTAGAGCAATCACAATACAACTTAGGCACGTTATTAGATGATTCTCCGCTACAAGTAACAGATGAAGCTGGCGATACTTGGCAACCTGAAAACTTTGATCATAAGTTTAGAGGATATATGCCATTGTTTAGGGCGTTTAGTCGCAGTATTAATATTCCCGTGGTGAATCTAGGGCTCGATATCGGGGTTCATAACGTTGCTGAATCACTAAATAAACTGGGAATAGAAGACACGATAAATCAATATCCTTCTTTATTATTAGGCGCGATAGAGCTTTCTAGCTTTGATGTGGCACAAATGTACACCACCATTGCAAGTGGCGGGCAATATCGAAAATTAACCAGTATTTCGGCGATGACAGATGCGGTTGGGCGGGTTTTATATGAGCATGATGTTGATGCACAGAAGCGATTTTCTGCAGACGCCAGTTATATGACAAAGTATGGATTAAAGCGGGTAACGAAAGATGGTACAGCACGGCGTATTAATGCGCACTTTCCGTCAATTCAACTTGCAGGAAAAACGGGCACAAGTAATGATCTACGAGATAGTTGGTTTGCTGGATTTGATCATAATACGGTAACCGTTACTTGGTTAGGGCGAGACGATAACCGTCCAACAGGTTTGACCGGTGCCAGCGGTGCGTTAGAGTTATACATCCGTTATTTAAAGCCTTTAAACCCACAAGCCATTGCAGATACAAGACCTGCTGGCGTTCGCTGGGCTTTTGTCAATGAAAAAACAGGCAAACAAGCGCCACCAGGGTGCGGTAAAGTGATCCAATTACCGATACGAACCAGCGAATTTGAACCTAGGCCTAAATGTGCTCAATAACTTAGGCCTTTATATAGTCGGGTGGCTATGTTTTAAATTGATCCATCGCGGTTTGTAAATTAGTCGCCATGGTTGAGAGCTTGTGTGCCCCCTCTTGAGTGGCTTCGGCAGATACCAACGTATGCTCGGCAAGACTGCTTATTTCACTTGAATCAGCCAGTGCTTGCTGGGTTGCACTAGACTGCTGTTTAACTAAGTCTGAAATAAGGTGCCCTTGCTGATCAATGTCGATCATACTTTGCTCTGCGGCTTGGAGCACTTGATTAGTTTGATTGGCAGCATTGACGCCGAGTTCCATTTTTTCAACGCTATTGCGCATTTTGCTTTGCGTATCGTTCGATGCATTTTGGAGCGAACTAATAATGCTGTGGATCTCTTCTGTTTGCTGTTGTGTGCGCTTTGCGAGTGTGCGTACTTCATCGGCAACAACCGCAAAACCACGACCTTGTTCTCCGGCCCTTGCAGCTTCAATGGCTGCATTGAGTGCCAATAGGTTTGTTTGCTCTGCGATTTCACTAATAGCAGCACTGACCTTACTGATATTTTGACTGTCTTGCGCGAGTTTATCGAGTGCGCCTCGGCTTTCTTCAAACTCCAATTGTAGCTCTGTCATATGGCGAGCCAATTCAGTGGTATTGGTTGTGCCTTGTTTTACGTGCTGTGCTGCTGTGCTCGCAAGTTCAGTTGCATGTTGTGCAGAGGTCTCAACCGAGTCGGCAGAGTGTGCCATTTCACTTAAAGCACTATGAATAGTTTGAATCTTATTTTGTTGCTGGTCAACGTCATCACGGGTGTCTTGGCTGATTTGACTGAGTTGTTTGGTCGCAGTGTGTAGGTCGCCACTGGTCACATTCACGTCTTCTAATAAATGCACGAAGGCATCAATAACCTTATTGTACTGCTCGACGATGATAGACATTTCATCTTTACCATGGGCTGTTGCTTTGGCACTTAAATCGCCACCGGCCGCTCTTGCAGCAGTACGAGAAAAGTTTGAAATGCTATCTGATACTGCGAAATAGAACCCTAACATTAAATAGATGGCAATTAATAAACTAACAAGTGCAGCAAATGCGACGGTATTTCGGATCAAGCGCTGCTGTTCCAGCTTCTGAGTTAGCAATGTTTTTAATTGTGGGGTTGCAGCGTTAACTAACGCATTGACGTCATTCAGCACATTTTGATGAAAGCGAGAAAACTGACTCGCGCTGAGCTCTAGGTTATCAGGCTCCAATAACTTATTGGTGACGGCATTTTTGTATTCATCTAAGCTTTTCTCTAGTGCATCCACATGTGGCTGTAACACTTTTTTTGTACTTGGCATTGCATGTAGGGCAACGAGTAGCTTACTTTGCAGTTGTTCGTTAAAAGTCGGTAACCCCTTGTTCAAATTAGACAGTGCAATAAAGCTATCTGGTGTGAAGCGACCAGCATTGATCACTTTATTAGCTTGCTCTGCGACAGCATTGATTTGAGCCAGTAGGCGAGGCGTGGATTCAACAAGCGTTCTATTGATATAAGAGCGAGTTAAATTATCATCGATTGCCAGTTTAGATTGAATGGATACGAGCTCAAGTACCGAAGAATCTTGCTGAGTTATTAATTGAAAACCAGCACTTTCAGCGACTTGCTTATTATTGTCGGGCCGTGCCTGCATGATATTAGAGAGTAACTTTGGATAAATACTTAAGCCATGTTGCTGTTCTTTGCTCACTCGTATCGAGTCAGACAATATGTTGGTTAGAAAAAATAAGCTTAAACTCAATGGAACCAGTAAAATACCGAACACTAAGGTTATTTTTGTTTTGTATTTTAATTGCGCCATAAATTGAGTCGCAGGCGCGCTGAGCGTTCTTAGTCCTTGCATATTGTTCACTTTTGAATGTTAAAAATATTCGAGAAGAGTAGACCGTGTAATGACTAATATTAGTTCAAAATAAAATAGACAGGCATAAAAAAAGCCCTTTCGGGCTTTTTATTCAATAATTTACTGTAACAACTCTGAGTGTATTACAATTTAGCAAAGGCACGTTGCGCAGCAGCGATGGTATTTTGAATATCTTCATCTGAGTGCATTGTACTCACAAACCCAGCTTCAAATGCTGAGGGGGCTAAGTAAACACCTTCTTCTAGCATTAGATGGAAGAAGCGCTTAAAACGCTCTAAATCACATTCTGTTGCTTGCTGGTAACTGGTAACCGACTTCGCGTCAGTGAAGAAGAAACCGTACATGCCACCGGCAAAATTGGTGGTTAGTGGAATACCTGCGGTATCAGCAGCTTGCTGAAAGCCTTCGCATAGCGCTTTACTTTTTGCTTCAAGTTCATCATGCAAGCCTTCAGCAGATAAAAGCTCTAGTGCTTTTAATCCGGCGGCCATAGCTATTGGGTTACCTGATAAAGTACCGGCTTGGTATACAGGGCCAACAGGGGCAATATAATCCATAATGGCGTGTTTACCACCAAATGCACCGACAGGCATACCGCCACCAATCACTTTTCCTAAGCAGGTTAAATCTGGTTGGATATCGTAGTAAGCTTGAGCGCCACCAAGTGCCACCCGAAAACCTGTCATGACTTCATCAAAGATGAGTACTGCGCCGTGTTCATCACACACGTCACGTAAACCTTGCAAGAAACCAGGCTCAGGGGGAATGCAGTTCATGTTACCTGCAACCGGTTCCACGATAATACAAGATATTTCATCTGGGTACTGTGCAAAGATGGCTTTCACTTCATCTAAATTATTAAATGATACGGTGAGCGTGTGTTTGGCAAAATCTTCTGGGATCCCAGGGGAGCTAGGCACGCCCATGGTGAGTGCGCCTGAGCCTGCTTTAACTAATAAAGAATCTGCATGGCCATGATAACATCCTTCAAACTTGAGGATTTTGTCACGATTAGTGTAGCCTCGCGCTAAACGAATAGCGCTCATAGTGGCTTCTGTACCAGAACTTACCATACGTACTTTTTCAATTGAAGGAACTAGCTCTTTGACTTTTTCTGCCATAAGAATTTCAGCTTCAGTTGGGGCGCCGTAGCTTAGACCGTTTTCTACTGCGGCTAACACGGCTTGTTTTATCTCTGGGTGATTGTGCCCTAAGATCATCGGTCCCCATGAGCCAACGTAATCGATGTAACGATTGTTGTCGGCATCGTAGGTAAAAGGCCCTTCTGCTTTGGTAATAAACAAAGGTGTACCGCCGACACCATTGAATGCTCGCACAGGAGAGTTTACACCTCCTGGAATAGAGGTTTGTGCACGAGAAAATAAATCTTGGCTTATGGTCATGTTAAATTCCTATCTGCTTAGCTATTACGCTTACGGCTGAACCAAGGTACATCTGCTTCATACTGAGTAATTTGGTTTTCTACGCCAAGCGTTAATGCAAACAACGCCATTCTGATCAAGACACCATTTTGTACTTGACGGAATATTGCGAGGTTGTCGTTATTATTGAGATCATTGTCTAGTTCATTTGCGTCACTGCGGCTATCACGCGGCAGCGGATGCATTAATACGGAGTTTGGTTTGCAGTGCGCATTGTAAATTGCTTGGCTGATCCGAAAGCCACCACGGTATTTATTTGCTTCTTCTTGAGAAGGGAAACGCTCTTCTTGAATACGTGTTTGATAGACGATATCAGCGGCTAGGTTGCCTTCCATTTGTGACACGATTTCTATTTTATGACCGGCGTTGCTGACACTATCTAAGATGTAATCGGGCATCTGTAATCCGTCAGGTGCAACCATACTGAAGCGAATATCTTTATAGTGACAGAGTAATTTTGATAAAGAGTGCACTGTGCGGCCATATTTTAAATCACCCACCAGAGCAATATGCATTCCATCGATTCCACGCTCAAAACGACCCAGCTCTCGATCTATTGTCAGCAAATCTAATAAGGCTTGAGTTGGGTGCTCATTTGGCCCGTCACCGCCATTAATTACGGGAACGTCTGAGCCTGTCGCAAATTCTGCGACTGATCCTGCATCAGGATGGCGCATCGCAACGGCATCAGCATAAGCTGAAATGACACGTGCAGTATCGTAGAGAGATTCACCTTTTGCTAATGCAGAGCTTTGCATACCTGTTGTCTCTCGGACAATACCACCGAGTAAGTTAAATGCAGTACCAAAACTCACTCGTGTTCGAGTACTTGGTTCAAAGAATAGGTTGGCTAAGATAGCGCCCTCTAAAACACGCGTACGCTTATGCTTTTTTGCATAAGGTTCCATTTGTTTTGCGACAGCAAAAATATGCTCAATTGCCTCTCGGTCCAATTGATTTACGGAAAGAATGTTTTCACCTTGGAAACTTAACATGGGGTGGTTCCTAATCACTGATTGACAACGGGCTTGCGGCGCAGCAAACCACCATCATAACGTGCATGCAGTCGCATGGTTATTTGGCGCGCCATTGTAACACAATTAAAGGCTTGGTTTGAGTACCGCGAGCAATACAATTGCAAGTAATACCAGCACTGGAAACTCGTTAAAGTAACGATAGAAGCGATCGCTTCGTTTATTTCTGTCATGCTTAAAATCAGCGAGTAATTTAAAGCAAAAGCCATGGTAAATATAAAGGATGATCACCAGTACTAATTTGTAGTGTAGCCACATACTGTACCGGAACCACTCACGTCCATATTCAACGATAGTTAATACGCCGAAAACCAGAGTTAGGATTGCAAATGGGGTAACAAAATAAAGTAATCGACGCTCCATTATTTTAAGCATAGCACTGCATGACTTTTCTTCGGTCATTGCGTGGTAGACAAATAATCTAGGAAGATAAAAAATCCCCGCAAACCATGCGATCATAAAAAAGAGATGTAACGCTTTGAAAGTTAGAAGTAAGCTCATTGTGCCCTCAATATTAAAGTAAACTATTACGCGTGGTTAAAATGTGACGGATATGATCCCAGCGTAATATCCCCATTATTTGTTGATTATCTTTTTGATTGTAAATATATACTGCGCCACTGCGTTTATCTTTGAGTACATCAAATGCGTCTGACAAGGTTGCTTGACTGCTCAGGCCTTGAAGCGGAATATAAGAAATATTCATGCTTTGATCACTCATTAAATTTAGGTCATATTCAGCTAACCGATAACCGTGTTCTTCATCATAAACGATCAGCGGGGTTTGACTATTAACAGCGTCGAGTGTTTCTTTTATTTGTTCTTTATCATCTGAATATAACAATTTAAATTGTTCGTCCATGTCATCCATTATCCCCACTTTTTGCAGCGCTTCGCTGGCGGGAGAAACTTGATAAGGTAAGCCCTGAAAATCAAGTTGCTGTAAAAAAATAGAACGATTACCAAACACTTGCAGTGCAGTCACATAGGCGGTAGAGATCACCAGCATTGCAGGTACGATGATTTCTGGACTAGAGGTCAATTCCATTACCGCAGTTAATGCCGCCAAAGGGGCATGCAAGGTAGCCGCAAGTAACCCTGCCATGCCTAATACGCCATAGGTGCCGCTGACATCAACCCCTGGGGTAATAAACTGAGCAAAAAAGGACATTAACGTGCCCATAACAACCCCAAGTCCGATAACGGGACCAATTAACCCGCCTGGTATACCGAGCCCTATCGCAAATAACGTAGCAAGCAATTTAGCGATGAGTATTGTTGTGAGTAATTGAATGTTTTCTGGTGAATCTACAGCGATGGTGATCGCACTCATCCCTGACCCCATTGCTTGAGGCACCATATAGCCGATAAGGCCCGCAATTAGCCCAGCTAACATTAGTCTTGGTAACATGCTCAATGGTTTAAATGTTTTTATAATGAGCATAAGATTTTGATTAAAACTAAAGGCGACGGCACCGAGAATTGCGCCACACAGAATTAAATAAGGGTAGTGCCAAAAGCTCAAAGGCGTGATATTGATTAGTGCCAACTCAGATCCTGCGCCAAATACAAACTGCGTTGCTAAGGCCCCCGTTACTGCGGCGAGCATGATGGGCACAAAAATATGTATTTTGTATTCTCGTAAAACGACTTCCATTACAAAAATAACAGCAGCCAGCGGTGTGTTAAATGACGCCGCTATACCCGCAGCGACACCACAGCCAGCCAGTGTACGAGAGGCATTCATAGGTAAATGTAACCGCTCAGCTAAAATACTTGCACCGGTAGCTCCCATATGAACAGAAGGACCTTCACGGCCAACAGAAAAGCCACTTATCAGTGCTACAGCTCCGCCAAAAAATTGGTTCGCGGTATTCCAAATCGGCATTTGTCCGTAGTGATGTTTGATACGGTGGATCACAAAAGGAATACCCAGTCTATAATGCCTAAAGCCTGTTAAATTAGCGAATAGGGCAATCAGTAAAGCGGCCAAAACAGGTAGTGCAACACGTTGAAACTCAGGGAGTTGCGAAAAATGATCAGGAGAGTCTAGAAAGGTTGATTGCACGAGTACAATGGTGAGACGAAATAATATGATCAGAATAGCCGCAATTAGTCCTGCACACACACCGAGTAAACACAGTTGCACGGATGTTTTGGGTTTGGCCAAACTACGCCGTAATGTATCCAGCGACATATCTTAATTCCATGTCATATTAAAGACTTAAGTCTATCAAAAAAATGTCACTTCGTCTTATTGAGAAACTGAAATTTTATGGCAAGAATTACCTGAATACTTATGAGAAGTGAACGTCATAATGAGGAATTTAGCAATAGTCTGCGAAGCGTGTTTGATATGGGGGTATTTTAATCAATTAAGGTGTTGTGACTATACTTGATTAAAACACTCGGGTATTAGATAATCCAGCTATAAAATGTACAAGGGTCGAAAAGTATGTCTGAACAGTTACCAATTCAATTTAGTGATGCTGCGGCGCATCGCGTAAAAGAGTTAATTGAAGAAGAAGAGAATCCTGAGTTAAAGCTGCGTGTTTATGTAACTGGAGGTGGTTGCTCTGGTTTTCAATATGGATTCACTTTTGATGAAAAAGCCAACCCTGGCGATTTAGAAATTGAAAAAAATGGGGTGGTCATGGTTGTTGACCCGATGAGTATTCAATATTTAATTGATGGTGTGGTGGATTATACTGAAGGGTTAGAAGGCGCACGCTTTTTTGTAAGTAACCCAAATGCAACGACAACCTGTGGTTGTGGGGCCAGTTTTAGCGTTTAATTAAACCCCACAACTTGAAATGAAGAGGCCACGAATTAGCGTGGCTTTTTTTATGTCTTTGTCACTTGGATCATTAATGTAAAGAATCCTAATACAAAAGAACTAAATGCGAGTATGTAGATAAATCCTTGCTTCCCTTGTTTCAGTGGAACTCGATTACTGCGTAAAAACCAAAACCATCCTATACATAATAAAATAGGTAACAAAAACAGCACTCTAAACATAAAAGATTCTCTTCTTTAGGTTTACCTATCCTTTTAAAAATCTAAGCCTTTGTTTTAAATGAAAAAATAAATTATTTCATTTTCTGGTGCATTTTATAAAAAATTTGTTAAAGTTAATGCCTGAACATGCTTGGATAAAAAGTCGGTAAAAAGTTAAATTTTAATTAGGTGTTAACAGAAATATAGGCTATACCTAATTTGGTACATAGGAACAAATGATAGATTTTTTGATCATGCCTATGGTATACAGTACACCGCTGATGTGAGACGGGCAAATTTCATATCGGTGTAATTTAGAATAATCATCGAGTAGGAGATGTTAAGTATGATGGGTAAAACGGTTTCTTCAGAAGAAAACGGCAAGTTAACAAAATGGTTAAAATCGAAGCGTCATGAAAAAGGCCATACAATGCGCAGCCTTGCGCAGGTTCTAGGCACACCGCACTCTTTTATCGGTAAAATTGAAAATCAAGAACGTCGTTTGGATGTGATTGAATTTTTACGCTATTGCGAAGCATTAGAAGTAGACCCGTATGAAGGTCTTAACTTAGTGAATAAAGACGAAGACTAATTAAATAAGTTAGCGTAAGAAGGTGCAAGGAACTGCACCTCAATTCTCTCACTCTTACGTTACTTTTTTGAAAGATGATATGCAGACTCAATGTCATACAGCTTATGACGTATCATATAAAGTAGCAATAATGATGGTATTACCATTAATGCAGTTATCACAAAGAATAACGCCCAATCCCCTTGTAACCAATCATCAATTACCACGCCACTATAGCTCGACATAACCGTTCGTCCTAAGCTTCCTAGCGAGGCTAGCAAGGCATAATGTGTCGCACTGAATGCGCGGTCACACATCATCGAGATAAAGGCGACCATTGCAACTAACGACCAAGCTTGTGTAAAGCCATCAACCACGATCGCCATAGCATATAAATGCTCTTGAGGGCCTGCTACAGCGATCCATGAAAACATAAGGTTAGAAGCAGCCATTGCTAAGCCGCTGATAAATAGCCCTTTTACAATGCCATACTTATGGTTAAAAATACTGCCCAAAAAGGCGAATATAATGGTGATAACACCCGTCCCTAGCTTCGAATATTGGCCAATTTGACTGTTACTGAATCCAATCTCTTTATAGAAAACAATAGACATTCTTGCTAAAAACGATTCACCTATTTTAAACAAGAATATAAATAGCAATAATGCGAGCGCTGTTTTGACGCCGTTTTTAGTGAAAAAGCTTTTAAAAGGCTCTATGAGTGTCACTGCAAACCATGCTAATGCTTTATTTATGGCACTTTGTGAGTGGCCTAAGCGAGCTTGGTAAGCTAACTCTAGCTGTTTGTGAATATGATCCCTTTGTGATTCTGGCTCTTTAGCAAATAATGTAACGAGCACGAGTAGCCCCATAATAATCCCAAGCACTAAATAAATTCTTGGCCAATCGAAAGCTGGTGAGTCAGCCAAGAAAAAAGGGATCGCGCCGAGTAATGCATAGCCACTCCACCACCCAGAGGTGGCCATAGCGGCAGCCGCAGTGGCTTTTTCACTTTCTGCTTCAGGTAAGATATCTATACGGTAGGCGTCAATCGCAATGTCGTGTGTCGCTGAGGCAGCCGCAATAATAAAACACAGTAAGGCGGCACTGAATAAGTTATCTTTGATGACGATATAAGACATGCCTAGGGTTGCAAGCATAGTGATCACTTGGCAAGTTGCGATCCAGCTTCGTCTTTGGCCTAGCATGGCGGTTAATCTTGGGATCTTGACGCGATCGAGCAACGGTGACCATAAAAAGTTAATTGTATATGCGCCGAAGACGATACCAAATAAGCCTATCATACTGCGGCTTAAGCCTTCATCTTTAAGCCATGCGGACATAACTGAACCGATTAAAACCCAAGGGAAGCCACTGCTGATCCCCAACATAAAAATAGTGACCAATCGTCGGTCTTTATAGTAACCCAAATAGTCACGTAAACTTGCTTTGAGGATCATTGGTGTGCTTCTTGTTTAGTTTAAAGTTCTATTGCTTTGAGCACGGCAATATCGAAAATAATAACCGGAGTCTTGGGGATAAATGTGTAGCCGAGTTTTTGATTGTAACCTGTCTCTACTTGCATTATTTTGTCGAGCGTTTCATAGCCTTCAACAACATTACCGAATACTGCGAAGCCCCAATCACGGCCCGGGTTTAAATGTTTATTGTTATCCATATTAAAAAAGAACTGACGCGTACCTGAGTGTGGTTTACTGTCTTGGTATGCCATTGCAACGCTATAAATATCATTTTTCATACCATTACCACTTTCGTTAAATATAGGCGGGCGTTCGAACATACCATCATAGTCTTTATCATATCCGCCTCCTTGAATAACAAAGTCTTGTTCATTGGCATCATCGCGTTCAACACGATGAAAGACGGAGCCTTTATAGTCACCATTGATGACATACGTTAGAAAGTTGTTTACGGTAATAGGCGCACGAGAACGATCCAGCTCTAAAGTCACTTTGCCAAGACTTGTGGTGATCTCAACACGAGGAAACAAATTATCTTTTTGTACAAAGCGTCCTTCTTTATTCGCCGCAAAGGCGAGGTTAGAAAATAGCGCTACGATCAAAATAAACCACATTCTTTTCATGTTATTGTCCTTGTAATAAGTTGATAAGTGCTTGATCAGATACAATGCGCGTCAGCATTTTCTTCGTCAAGCTGTTTAATTGTGATTCGACTTTTGCTTGCTCGTGTTTTAACGGCCCTGTAATTTGCGATTGGCCTGTATAACGTTTTTCAAACGTATTGCCATTAGCGGCAGCAATCACCAACCAATCTGCAACTGCGTTACTTTCATGTTGCGTGAGACTTTCTGTTATTTTGCTATGAAATGCATTGATTTGTAACGTGATAGTATGGCGTGAAGTAGGTAAGACTGTTGCACCATTACTGGTGAGTGCGTCTAAAAAAGCGTTTTGTATTTTTACTGGCAAACTGGCATCGGGTAAATATACAGCGGGCTCTTGATTGAGTACTTTGATTGTGAAATTGGTAATACGGTGATCGACAACCTTTGCTTGTAGTACACTGTTAATATTACTTATTTTTCCACTGGTATAAACTGGGTTTAAAATAACGGATTTTGGCGCTGTTGCACACCCTGACAGTGTGAAAAGGCTGATAAATAGAAGACACAGTTTTAACATGGATTAACCTCTTTTTGTTGCGCTTAGTACGGTAAACTTTTTGTTATTTCCGATAATTTTGCAATTGCCAAATAGTCGATTTAATTTTTCTTGATACTCCAAATGGCGATTTCCAATAATGCGCAATTCACCACCTTGTTTTAGCGTCTGCTTGGCTTGTATAAACATTTGCCAAGCAATGTGATCAGTGATGGCTTGCGCTTGATGAAACGGAGGGTTACATAACACTAAATCAGCTGAACCTGGTGTGAAGTCCGTTAGGCAGTCATTTTGAATAAAGGTACAGTTACTGCTTTGCTCAGGTAAGTTATGCAGTACATTCTGCTCTGCACTTGCAACAGCCATGGCAGATTCATCCACAAATGTCAGTTTAGCATTTGGCATTTTGGCGAGCGTTAAAAGGCCTATTACGCCATTGCCACAGCCAAGATCTATGACTTTTATTGGCTTTTTACCTTGTGGCAAGTAGTTGGCAAAAAAGCGCGCACCAATATCGAGTGAATCTCTTGAAAATACATTAGCATGATTGTAAATAGTAAAGTCTGTTTTTTCTAAAGCCCAGCTAATTGGGAACTTGTCTTTGACTGGCTTGCCTGTGCTGGTGGCAAATATTAGTCGAGATTTTTTAACGGCTAAACTGGTTTTCGGTTCAGATAAAAAGTGGGTGACACTTTTGAGTGTGGAACTGTGTATTTCTTTAACTTTCCCCGCAATGATAACTGGAATGTCAGCCGCTAGTTGGCTAATTTGGGCCAACTGATGCTGCATAAAGCCAGCATTTTTAGGTACTTTCATTAAAATCAAATCAACATCTTGGGGCAGCGACGTTAAGCTATTTTGAGAAGTAACGTGTTCTGCATTAAGTGTGTTCTCAGCTAAATTGTATTGGCATGCTTGATGGCTAACAAATGAGTCTGATACGCAAGTTACTCTGATCGTTGGGTATTGAGCAATAAGTGCTGCTGTAATGGCGCCAAAAGCGTCATTCAAAACCAGTGCATGTTGAGGGGCGCAATGATGCTCAAAAGTGTAATCTAGTAAATATTCATCAGCCGAATCCCACGCTTGTAAACTGCGATTTTTTTGTTCCAGTGGAAAACGGTGTAGTGTAAGGTGATGCTCACCCAGTATCGCGTCAGTTGTCATAATCAATATAGTAGCAGTCATAGAGAATAGGAGAATGGTATCATGACATTGCAAAACCCTGAACTGCTCTTGCCTCATGGCTTCGACTATATAAAGCAGGTTATGAGTTATAGCAAAGGGATTGCTTTGTATGAGTACTTGGTTGCGAATCTAAACTGGCAACAGCCACAAATTCAAGTATTCGGTAAGTTACATCGCATTCCTCGGTTGCAAAGCTTTATTGCAGACAATGACGTGAATTACAGTTATTCAAAGCAGACTTTAAGCTCTGAGCGCTGGCCTAGTGTGTTAGATGATATGCGGATGCGATTGCAAAAGACGTATGGGTATCGTTTTAATGCGTTACTAGTCAATTGGTACCGAGATGGTAATGACTGTATGGGCTGGCATAGTGACGATGAACCCGAACTCGGTATTAATCCGTTTATTGTGTCTATTTCGCTTGGTGCGTCAAGAAAGTTTGTCATTAAAGAGAAGGCCTCAAAAACGACTTACAATATCTTGCTCGAAAATGGCAGTGGTTTACTTATGCACAGCACCAGTCAATCAGGGTATCAACATGCACTTCCAAAACAAACCCGGGTGAAAGGTGGGCGTATAAATTTAACCTTTCGTAGTGTTGGTCAATAGCAAGCAAAAGCGTATAGTAGCCCTAAATTCCAAATTTATTGAAGGACTTGAAATGTCAATGCAACAACACATTCACGCTAAGCTTGCTGATGCAGTTGCGTGTAAGCATTTAAATGTGGTGAATGAAAGCCATATGCATAGCAGAGGTGAAGAGTCTCATTTTAAAGTCGTCATTGTAAGTGAAGAGTTTTTAGGGAAGCGCTTGTTACCGCGTCACCGTATCGTTAATGAGATCTTAAAAGATGAACTCGCTAACCATATTCATGCGCTCTCTATCCATGCATATACTCCTGACGAGTATAGTGAAAAAAATGGACAAACTCCTGATTCGCCAACATGTTTGGGTGGTTCAAAGTTTGATAAGTAGCTGATCAGACCTGTGTTTGTCTGATCAACCATTAAACTATGGCAGTTATTTGAAAAGTAAATAGGATTTATCATGGTCGTTAAGCCAAAAATTCGTGGTTTTATTTGTACTAACGCACACTCAGCTGGTTGTGCCGCTCACGTTCAAGAGCAAATTGATTATGTAAAAGCGCAAGGCCCAATTGAAAATGGTCCTAAGAATGTATTGGTTATTGGTGCATCAACTGGATATGGATTGGCATCTCGTATTACGGCTGCCTTTGGTGCAGGTGCAAAGACGTTAGGGATCTTTTTTGAAAAAGAAGGTACTGAGCGTAAAACAGCATCGGCTGGTTGGTACAATACCGCGGCATTTCAGCAAGCGGCAGATGAAGCAGGTTTATGGTCTAAGAACATAAACGGCGATGCGTTCTCTGATGAGATAAAGCAAAAAACGATTGCTGCAATTAAAGCTGAAATGGGCAAGGTTGATTTGGTTATCTATAGCTTGGCGTCACCACGTCGTACAGATCCAAAAACTGGTGAAGTATTTTCGTCGGTACTCAAGCCCATTGGTAATGATGTTACAACGAAAAACTTGAATACGTCAGCACGCACAATAGGTGATATTACCGTTGAAGCGGCAAATGAAGACGAGATTGCCAATACGGTAAAAGTGATGGGTGGTGAAGATTGGGAGTTGTGGGTTGATGCTTTAAAAGAAGCTGATGTGCTAGCTGACAACTTTAAAACGACCGCGTATACATATATTGGTAAAGAACTGACTTGGCCAATATATGGCCATGCAACGATTGGTAAAGCAAAAGAAGATTTAGATAGAGCAACAGCCGCAATTAAAGCATCGACTGCGTCTTTAAATGGTGAAGCGTATGTCTCTTCGTTAAATGCGGTGGTAACACAAGCCAGTTCTGCGATCCCTATTATGCCTCTTTATATTTCTGCGCTATTTAAAGTTATGAAAGCGGATGGTACATATGAAGGTACCATTGAACAAATAAATGGTTTGTTCCGCGAGAGCCTTTATGGCGATACGCCACGTTTTGATGAGGGTGGCCACTTATTCCAAAACTATAAAGAGCTGGAAGACGACGTGCAATCACGTATTCAAGTCATTTGGGATTCGGTTAATTCTGAAACCATTGATGAGCTTACAGATTATGTTGGTTACCACAACGAGTTCTTACGTTTATTTGGTTTTGGCATCGAAACGATAGATTATGATCAAGAAGTTGACTCTGCTGTTGTGATTAACCACCTTTTGTAACGTCCTGATAATTATGAACTAGGCCTAATTATCATCTGTGCCTAGTTCATTTATTCGACATTTTTAGTTCTGTTTAGCTTTATTTTTGTTCAAAACCCTTCTATATTTTTCATCAATTCGACTTTGGTCTATGTTGAAATAAGTACAAGACCTATAACTACACAAAAACCATTGTAAAGACGTATTAATTTAATATTTCTCCTCGCATAGTTAGGGTGATTAATGTTAAAATCTCGGCAATATGTGAGAACACGACTACGATGCTTGTTTCAGTACTTGGACAGGTGGCTCTTTTATACCTGACGAATACGAGGCAACAAGCGCCGTGGTAATTAAAAGATTTTTCAATTTCTTTCCGTTAATGTAATGCAAGTGCGTATGATCAACATAAAAAAAGGTCTGGACTTACCCATAGAGGGCGCACCTCAGCAAGTTATTCATGATGGCTCTGCCGTCAAACGAGTAGCTGTGCTAGGTGAAGAGTTTATTGGTATGCGTCCTACCATGCATGTTCGTGTGGATGACCAAGTCAAGAAAGGCCAAGTTCTTTTTTTAGATAAAAAGAATCCTGGCGTCAAGTTTACTGCACCAGCTGCTGGTGTAGTTAAAGAAATCAACCGTGGTGCTAAGCGTGTACTACAATCCATCGTGATTGAAGTACAAGGCAATGAGCAAATTACTTTTGAAAAGTTCTCGGCTGCTGAATTAAGCAATCTTGAGCGTGATAAAGTAAAAGAAGTGCTTGTTGAGTCTGGTCAATGGCCAGCGCTTCGTGTCCGTCCTTTTAGCAAAGTTGCTTCACTAGATGCTACTCCTAGCTCTGTGTTTGTAACTGCAATGGATACTAATCCGTTAGCTGCTGATCCTGCAGTGATCATCGCTGAAAATGTGGAAGCATTTGAAGCGGGTCTTGCTGTGGTATCAAGACTAACTGATGGTAAAGTATTCGTTTGCAAACAAGCTGGTAGTCAAGTACCTAGCTCATCGCTTTCTCAAGTAGAAGTGCATGAGTTTGGTGGTTTACACCCTGCAGGACTGGTTGGTACTCATATCCATCATTTAGACGCGGTGTCTGCTAGCAAGCAGGTTTGGCATCTAGGTTACCAAGACGTGATTGCGTTTGGTCAGTTATTCTTAACTGGCGAAATCAGCAGTGAGCGTGTTGTATCCTTAGCTGGCCCTCGTGTGAAAAACCCACGTCTAGTTAAAACACAATTAGGTGCATCGCTAACTGATTTAGTTGCCGGTGAGCTTGAAGACGGTGATAACCGAGTCATTTCTGGCTCTGTGTTAGCTGGTAAAACAGCAGCCGGACCTCATGCTTTCTTAGGCCGTTACCATGTTCAAGTATGTGTATTACTTGAAGGTCGCGAAAAAGAACTATTCGGTTGGATCGCGCCTGGTAGTAACAAGTTCTCAGTAACACGTATGTTTGTTTCACATCTAGCACCGAGTCGTTTATTCAAAATGACAACGTCTACGGGTGGGTCTAAACGTGCGATGGTACCAATTGGTAACTATGAACGTGTTATGCCACTCGATATCTTACCAACACCTTTACTACGTGACCTAATTGCAGGTGACTTAGATGGTGCGATTACCTTAGGTGCATTAGAGCTAGATGAAGAAGATCTGGCATTGTGTACATTCGTGTGTCCTGGCAAGTATGAGTACGGTTCAATCCTTCGTGATTGCCTGACTACTATCGAGAAGGAAGGTTAAAATGGCCTTAAAGAAATTTTTAGAAGACATTGAACCTCACTTTGAAGCGGGCGGTAAGCACGAAAAGTGGTACGCTCTGTATGAAGCGATAGCAACTGTCTTTTATACGCCTGGTTATGTTAACAAAGGCGGCACGCATGTGCGTGACAACATCGACCTAAAACGTATTATGATTTTAGTGTGGATGGCAACTTTTCCTGCAATGTTTTTTGGTATGTTCAATATCGGTCACCAGGCTGCTTTAGCGCTGGGTAACGGATTTGAAATTGCTAATACATGGCAGGTAGCGATTTTCCAAGCGTTGGGTGGTGAATTAACCGCACAAGCTGGCTGGGGCGCTAAAATATTCTATGGTGCGTGTTTCTACTTACCTATCTACGGCACTGTCTTCTTAGTGGGTGGATTCTGGGAAGTATTATTTGCGTCAATCCGTAAGCATGAAGTAAACGAAGGCTTCTTCGTAACCTCAGTGTTGTTCTCGCTTATTCTTCCTTCAACCATTCCACTGTGGCAAGCTGCGTTAGGTATTACTTTTGGTGTTGTTGTTGCTAAAGAAGTATTTGGTGGTACGGGTCGTAACTTCTTAAACCCTGCACTAGCGGGTCGTGCATTCTTATTCTTTGCATACCCAGCTGACATTTCTGGTGACACGGTTTGGACTGCGGTAGATTCATTCTCAGGTGCAACGTACTTAGGTCAAGTTGCACAAGGTGCAGTTGATTTTAACAACATGGCGCTTTGGTGGGATGCATTCTATGGCTTCATTCAAGGTTCAATGGGTGAAACGTCAACTCTTGCACTGATGATTGGTGGCTTGTTCTTAATCTATGTACGTATTGCGTCATGGCGAATTGTTCTAGGTGTTTTCCTAGGTATGGTTGTGATGTCAACGCTATTTAATGTACTTGGTTCTGAAACAAACCCAGCATTTGCAATGCCCTGGCATTGGCACTTAGTACTTGGTGGTTTTGCATTCGGTATGTTCTTTATGGCGACTGACCCAGTTTCTGCGTCATTCACAAATAAAGGTAAATTTGCATACGGTGCATTGATTGGTGTGATGGTTGTACTTGTTCGCGTAGTTAACCCTGCATACCCTGAAGGCATGATGTTGGCTATTCTTTTTGCTAACTTGTTCGCGCCATTATTTGACCACTTTGTTGTGCAGTCTAATGTTAAGAGGAGATTAGCACGTGTCTAGTAACAATGAATCTATAGGCAAAACATTAGGCGTTGTTATTGGTCTATGTTTAGTGTGTGCGGTAGTGGTATCGGCTGCATCAGTGCAGTTACGTCCACTACAGCAAGCTAACAAGATTGAAGACGTGCAGCGCAATATTTTAGCGGCAGCAGGCTTTAATGATGTTACTGATGTAAAAGCAACCTTCGGTACTAACATTGAATCACGCGTTATCAACATGAAAACGGGTGATTTCGTTGACGTTGACCCTATGTCATTTGATTTTGAAATGACTAAGTTTGATGACACACGAAGCATTGCGCTATCTAAAGCTGATGACATTGCTGGCGTTCAGCGCATGACAAACAACTCGCCTGTTTATCTTAGTAAAGATGAGAATGGCAATGTTGCGTCTGTTATCTTACCTATTCAAGGGTATGGATTATGGGGCGTTATGTTTGGTTTCCTTGCGTTAGACAGCGACGGTCAAACAATCAATGCAATTCAGTTCTATAAGCATAATGAAACGGCAGGTCTTGGTGGTGAAATCCAAAACCCGAAGTGGACAGCAACTTGGGCTGGAAAGTCACTTCCAATTGATATTGTTAAAGGCACTTCTGGTGGCGACGTCAACAAGGTTGACGGGTTATCAGGCGCGACATTAACGTCAGTTGGTGTAGACAATACAATTGATTTTTGGACTGGTAACACTGGTTTTGGTCCATTCCTTGCGAAAGTACGTAAAGGAGCGTTGAACTAATGGCTAATGCTAAAGAAATGAAAGACGTCTTGT
Organism: Pseudoalteromonas sp. MSK9-3; assembly: GCF_003590335.1. Classification (GTDB taxonomy): domain Bacteria; phylum Pseudomonadota; class Gammaproteobacteria; order Enterobacterales; family Alteromonadaceae; genus Pseudoalteromonas. The sequence continues at coordinate 279,464 of NZ_MIET01000027.1, forward strand.
TTGGTCCTGTATTTGCTAACAACCCCATTGCCCTTCAGGTATTAGGTGTTTGTTCTGCACTTGCAGTAACTTCAAGCCTTAAAAATGCGCTTATCATGTCAATTGCTTTGACTGTGGTAACTGCATTCTCAAGTTTATTCATCTCAATGATACGTAACCATATTCCTTCAAGTGTACGTATCATCGTTCAGATGACAATTATCGCTTCATTGGTAATTGTTGTTGATCAGGTACTCCAAGCTGTTGTTTATACCACGGCAAAAGAGTTATCTACTTTCATTGGTTTGATCATTACAAACTGTATTGTAATGGGTCGTGCTGAAGCTTATGCAATGAAATCACCACCAACGATGTCATTTTTAGATGGTATTGGTAACGGTTTAGGGTACTCAGTGGTACTTCTAACGGTTGGTTTTGTACGTGAATTATTTGGTTCAGGTACATTATTTGGTGCTGAGATTTTACCTTTGGTTTCTGATGGTGGTTGGTATCGTCCTATGGGTCTACTAATTATGCCATTTAGCTCGTTCTTCTTGGTCGGTATCTTTATTTGGATACTTCGTACATACAAGAAAGATCAAGTAGAAGCGAAGGCATAAGGGGAGAGAGATGGAACAATATATCAGTTTATTCGTCAAAGCAGTTTTCGTTGAAAACTTAGCGTTATCTTTCTTCTTGGGTATGTGTACTTTCTTAGCAGTATCAAAGAAAGTAACGACTTCATTAGGGTTAGGTGTTGCAGTAATCTTTGTACTAGGTGTTGCGGTACCCGTAAACAACTTAGTGTATTACGCAGTACTTGCACCAGGTGCGTTAGAGTGGCTTGGCTTTAAAGAAGCAGATTTAAGCTTCTTACGTTTCTTGACCTTTATCGGTGTTATAGCAGCACTTGTACAGATCTTGGAAATGGCTTTAGATAAGTTCTTCCCTGCACTTTATAATGCACTGGGCATCTTCTTACCGCTTATTACCGTAAACTGTGCAATCTTTGGTGCAGTATCATTCATGGTAGAGCGTAACTTGAACTTTACTGAATCAGTGGTATTCGGTATTGGTTCTGGTGTTGGTTGGGCATTGGCAATTGTATTACTTGCCGGTATCCGTGAGAAAATGAAATATGCAGACGTACCTGATGGATTACGTGGTTTAGGTATTACCTTTATCACTGTAGGCTTGATGGGCTTTGGCTTTATGTCATTCTCTGGTATTTCACTGTAAGGTAGCGAGGAAAAATCATGCTTGAGGTATTTTTAGGCGTAGGAATGTTCATTGCTATCGTTGTACTACTTGTTTTAGTTATTATTGCAGCTAAATCTAAGCTAGTAGCGAGCGGTGACATATTAATTAATATTAATGGTGATCCTGAGAAGGGCATCAAAACGTCGGCTGGTACAAAATTACTTGGCGCCTTAGCTGACGCTGGTATCTTCGTATCATCTGCATGTGGTGGCGGTGGCTCTTGTGGCCAGTGTCGTGTACACATTCATGATGGCGGTGGTGACATTCTACCTACTGAGCTTGACCATATTTCTAAAGGTGAAGCACGTGAAGGGTGTCGTTTAGCGTGTCAGGTTAATGTTAAAACAGACATGGACATCGAACTTGAAGAGTCAATTTTTGGTGTTAAGAAGTGGGAATGTGACGTTATCTCTAACGATAACAAAGCAACTTTCATCAAGGAGCTAAAACTAGGTATCCCTGATGGCGAGTCAGTTCCATTCCGTGCTGGTGGCTACATTCAGATTGAAGCACCTGCGCACCATGTTAAATATGCAGACTTTGATGTGCCTGATGAGTACCGTGGTGATTGGGAGCGTTTTGGCTTCTTTAACCTTGAGTCTAAGGTTGATGATGAGACAATTCGTGCATACTCAATGGCTAACTACCCTGAAGAAGAGGGTATCATCATGCTTAACGTGCGTATCGCTTCTCCGCCGCCAAATAACCTAACGTTACCATGTGGTAAGATGTCATCGTACATCTGGTCATTGAAAGCGGGTGACAAGGTAACTATTTCTGGTCCATTCGGTGAGTTCTTTGCTAAAGACACAGATGCAGAAATGGTATTTGTTGGTGGTGGTGCTGGTATGGCGCCAATGCGCTCACACATTTTTGACCAACTTAAGCGTCTTAATTCAAAGCGTAAGATGTCTTTCTGGTACGGTGCTCGTTCTAAACGTGAAATGTTCTACGTTGAAGACTTTGACGGCTTAGCGGCTGAAAATGAAAACTTCGTATGGCACACTGCGTTGTCAGATCCGCAACCAGAAGATAACTGGGAAGGTTACACAGGGTTTATTCATAACGTATTGTTTGAAAACTACCTACGTGACCATGAAGCGCCAGAAGATTGTGAGTACTACATGTGTGGTCCTCCAATGATGAACGCGGCAGTTATCAACTTGTTGAAAGACTTGGGTGTAGAAGAAGAAAACATCTTACTAGATGACTTCGGTGGCTAATTAGCACACTTAGTTTTTCAAACATAGTTTTTAAAACATAGTTTTGAAATAGATATCAGCCCTCAAGTCATGTACTTGGGGGCTTTTTATTTTCTATGGAGCAGTCAGTAAATGAATAGAATGAGTACTGTATTAACCGTGTCTTTGGGTGTGTTCTTAGTGGGTTGTGACAATGTATCGCATGAGCCAGTTAAACCTCTGACATTGCATGGTCAAACGATGGGCACTACCTATAATGTCAAAGTATTTACTCAAGGTAAGCAGGTCGAAGGGAGCGAATTACAGCAGAAAATTGACGATGCACTGATTGCGGTGAATGCTTCTATGTCGCCGTGGGTCGAAAACTCTGAGATTAATCGTTTTAATGGTCTTAACGCGAATGAGGTTATGGAGATCAGTGATGATTTTCGGGTCGTAATTGCTGAGTCTATACGCCTGGGTCGATCGACAAAAACGCTCGATGTAACCATGGGGCCATTGATCGATTTATGGGGATTTGGGCCAGATAAGCGACCAACTAAGCGCCCAGAACAAACGCAATTAGATGATATGCGTGCTCATATTGGTGTGGATAAATTAGTCCTGAATGAGCAAGGTTTGGCTAAGACTCAAAATGGTTTAGAGCTGTCTTTTTCGGCCACGGCGAAAGGGTATGGTATCGATAAGGTTGCTTTATTATTGGAGCAGCAAGGGTTTCGTAATTATATGGTTGAAATCGGCGGTGAGTTACGAGTCGCCGGTACTAAAGCCAATAATAAGCCGTGGGTAATTGCCATTGAGCAGCCTGATGCACCTATGGGTCAAAGGCAAATACATAAAGCTATTGAACCTGGAAATAATGGTATAGCGACCTCGGGTGATTACCGTATTTTTTATGAAATGGACGGTGAAACGTTTACGCATTTGATTGACCCGATGACGGGGATGCCAGTAAAACATGAGCTTGTGTCGGTAACCGTGTTACATCCATCAGCAATGACAGCCGACGGTTTAGCTACGGCTTTAACTGTAATGGGCACTGAGCGGGCTAAAGCATATGCACAGCAGCATGACCTAGCGGTGTATTTGATCAGTAAAAGTGATGATGGTTTAGTAACCTATGCAAGTAAGCGGTTCAAACCATATTTGTGAGTACGGAATAACCGCGTTATAATGAGGGGTGTTTTACACCGTCATGAGCTCAATTATTGAGCTGTTTATTTGCTTTTAAGGGGCCTGTGCAATGTCGCTGTTTTTACTTACATTTGGTTTACTGATTTTAATTGTTGTGGCAATGGCTGTAGGTGTTATTGTTCAAAAAAAATCTATGGCGGGTAGCTGTGGTGGTTTAGGTGCAGTAGGTATTGATAAAGCATGTGATTGTGATGACCCCTGTGATAAACGTAAAAAGCGCCTAGAAAAAGAGCAAGTTTGGAAAGAGAACCAAATTTTATAATAGAGTGATGGAAGTAACTTCAGTTACTCAGTGTAATGCGAGCGATTAGCTCGCATTTTTGTATCTGCATCTTAGAGGCAATATGCAACAGACTTGGTATTTTTTACGCCACGGTGCACTGATTCAAAGTGGTGTATTGTCTGGTTGTACTGATATTGCACTCAGTGAATTGGGTATAGAGCAGCTATATGCTAAAACTAAGACGTTGACTGATATAGACCGTATATTCTCTTCTCCCTTACAGCGATGTCGCCAGTTTGCTACAACACTAAGTTGTCGCTGGCAGAGCCCTTTATTTATTGCAGACTCATTACAAGAGATGGACTTTGGCGCGTGGGATGGCAAATCGTTTGAATGGCTTTGGAGTAATACCCATAATCCGAGCATCGGTGACTTTTGGCAAAACCCTTGGCTGTATACTCCGCCAGAGGCTGAAACCATGGAAGCGTTTTACACACGCATTCAGCAGTGGTGGCATGCACAATTAGCGACACCCAATGATTCATGCAATCTAGTGATCACACATGGCGGAGTGATCAAGCAGTTGCTGGCGTTGATCTTAGCGTTTCCCAAGCACGATACGAGACAACAAAGCTTATTTGATGTCGGTTATGGGGCAATGATTAAAGTAAAAGTCTACTATGATGAACAGGGCATTGCATGGCCAAAAGTTGTATTTTAGACATCTAGACAGCATAATAGTGACTGTTTGTTGGTGTTTCTTGGGAATGAACTGCAAGTGTTCAACTGTCCCCGCAACTGTAAAAGCATTGAATGTGCTCAAGTCAGATACCAAGACCAGCAACTTTCTCATGAGCGGGCGTACTCTGGGTGATTCAATTAATTTATATGTTATATCAGTGATATAACATACTTTCTTGTATTATCGTTTTTAATAGCCCGTGAAATATAGCTTTCAAACTGATCATAGCTGATTAAATGAAGACATGAGGGTCACTATGAACGATCGAGGATCAAACTGCTCACCTGTTATTGAGGTCTGTCATTTAAACCTTAAGATTGCTGAACACCATATACTGAACAATATCAATTTTACTATTCAACCGGGCAGGTTTGTAGGGTTAATTGGTCCTAATGGCGCTGGTAAATCGTCATTACTGCGCTGCTTATATCGTTATGCAGCACCGAGCGCTGGACGTATTACATTTTTTGGAAAGTCCTTATCTGATTATCCACGGCAAGAATATGCAAAACACGTTGCAGTTGTGCTGCAAGAGATCCCTGATCAATTTAATTTAACGGTATTTGACGTGGTTGCGATGGGGGTGTTACCGCATAAAACATTATTCAGTTCAGTTAACCAGCAAGATAAAACTCAGATTATAAATGCGATTGATAAGGTTGGTTTGAATGATAAAGCTCAGCAGCCTTTTTCTCATTTGTCGGGGGGAGAAAAACAACGGGCGTTGATCGCGCGCGCGATTGTGCAACAGCCCACTTTTTTGATTATGGATGAGCCAACCAGTCATTTAGATGTGAAATATCAGATTCAAATCATGGCGCTGGCAAAGTCGCTGAATATTACTGTGTTAGCATCATTTCATGATTTAAATTTAGCAGCGGCTTTGTGTGATGAAATACTGGTCTTGCAACAGGGGGCACTTGTTGCGCAAGGCGCGCCTATTGACATATTAACGGCTCAGCTTTTGGCGGATGTGTACGGTGTACATGCTGTGGTAAATTCTGTGCCCTGCCCATATGATGGTATAACGCAGGTCCCCCACATTCGCTATCACTACGGATACCAATTATGAAGCATGTCGCGATTACCGTGTCGTTAGCATTAAGTTGTGTTATTAGTTTTTTCATTGCCTTAAAGCTGGGTGCCATTGCCATTACTACAGAGCAAGTCCTGCACGCTCTTTGGCACTATGATGTTGGGAATTTTTCACAGAAAATCATTATTGAGCTACGTTTGCCTCGAGTAATTTTGGCATTTATTGCGGGCAGTGGGCTAGCTATGGCTGGGCTTATTTTACAAACGGTAACGCGTAATCCTTTGGCTGACCCTTATTTGTTTGGTATTTCATCGGGCGCGTCGTTCGGGGTTGTGGTGTTATTTGCTGTCACGGGTATTCAAGCTGGCCTGGCATTATCTGGCGCTGCCTTTGCTGGGAGCTTACTGGCGATGACATTGTTGTTACTGATCGCAAAAGGGCGGACATCAGGACAAGTTGAAGCCATGTTACTGGCCGGTGTAGCCCTGTCTTTCTTATTTAGTTCTTTTACCAGCTTGCTTCTGTATTGGAGCGACCCACAAGCGATCAGCGCAATTTTGTTTTGGAATTTAGGTAGTTTTAGTCGAGCCGACTGGCAGTGGTTGTGGTTACCGTCTTTGGTGGTGAGTGGTTGCATGCTGATCATGTTGCTATTGCGCCGGCCTATTAACGCATTACTACTGGGAGATGAGAGTGCGACTACGTTGGGCGTCAGTGTTGAAAAAGTACGTTTAGGCATGCTGCTATTAAGTTCCTTATTGACGGCGGTGCTTGTTGCTATGTGTGGTGGCGTAGGGTTTGTAGGCTTAATGATCCCCCATATTGTGCGGTTTTTTATCTCGCAGGCAACCACACTTGGTCTTATTACGACCGCAATGAGTGGCGGGCTGTTGATGATTTGGGTAGATGTGATCGCGCGGATCTCTTTTGAAAACCAAGAATTGCCCATTGGCGTGATCACGTCAGCGATTGGGAGTGTGTTTTTCCTATTTTTATTGATGTTCCGTAAACGTTCATCGTAGTAATATTAAGCCTAACTGAGAGAGTTTATCGATGGTAAAGCCACTAGAACATCACTTTGCAACCCAGATTAAGCATAAAATAGATCTAAAAACCAAGCCTTTGGGAGCACTCGGTAAATTAGAGCATGTGGCTTACCAAGTGGTCAGTATTTTGTCCCAAAAGTTAGATGATAAGCAATTTGCTGAGGCGCGTTTTGAAATTACTGCGCCACAACTAATCGTTTTTGCGGGAGATCATGGGGTGGCGGCACAAGGCGTTTCGATAGCACCCAGTGAAGTAACAGGGCAAATGGTTGCGAATTTTGCCTCTGGGGGCGCGGCAATTAATGTGTTATGTCGCCAATTAGGCTGGCAACTAAGTGTTGTCGATTGCGGTATTTTAACGCCTCCGGCTGAGTTATTGGGTATTGTTTCTCAACGTTTGGGCAGTTGTACGCGCGCTTTGCACATCGATGAAGCGATTGATGATAAACAGCTTCACATGGGTTTAAAAATGGGGGCTGGCCTTACAACACAGTACCACCAATCAGGGACTAATTTAATTGCATTTGGTGAAATGGGCATTGGTAATACCACCGCAGCATCGGCGATTTTCTCTGCGCTGACAGGGTTGACACCACAGGAAACCGTTGGCAAAGGGACTGGGGTCTGTGAGGAGATAGTTCTAAAAAAACAGCAGCTGATTTCACAGGCTTTGGCACGACACAAACCGAATTTAACAAACCCAATTGATATTTTACGATGCTTGGGCGGATTTGAGATTTGCCAAATGGTGGGGGCGATGCAACAAGCGGCAAAATTACAAATGGTCTTGGTGATCGACGGATTTATTGCGACGGCTGCGGCAATGATTGTGTGCCGTCTTTCACCTAGCGCGCAACAGTATATGATTTTTGCACATTGCTCAGGTGAACAAGGCCATCGAAAAATGCTGGCATATTTAAAAGCGGAAGCTTTATTAGCGTTAGATTTACGATTAGGTGAAGGTACCGGAGCTGCCATGAGCTTACCACTCATCCAAAGTGCATTGGCGCTTTATAATGATATGGCCAGCTTTGATGAAGCGCAAGTGACTCAGGTGGTAGAGGGTGAATAAGCAAAGGTTGCTGTTAGCCGTCAGCTTTTTAACACGTATCCCTGTTAAAGTGCCTACACCCATTGACGATACTAGTTTAAATGAAGCCAGCCGGTATTTTGCCCTAGTCGGAGGGGTCATTGGCGCAGGGTTGGCTCTGCTTTATTGTTTTTTACAGTCATTTTTACCCAATGAAATTTCCATTGTTTTACTGTTGGCAGCGGGTTTGATCCTCACCGGTGCGTTTCATGAAGATGGCTTTGCTGATTTATGGGATGGCTTTGGAGGGGGGTGGTCGGTATCACAGAAACTGACCATTATGAAAGACAGCCGCTTAGGCACCTATGGCACGGCTGCGTTGGTGTTGCTGCTGTTAGCAAAATACCAACAGTTAATGCTGTTAACTGTGCAGGTGAGCTGGATTGTGATGGCGCTGATTTGCGCGCATACGTTCAGTCGTGCAATGGCTACGAGCATTATTGGGCTATTGTTGTATGCGCAAGAGGATGCACAAAGCAAAGTGAAACCTGTGGCTCAGAGTTTATCAGTAGACGGTCGACAGGTGTTATATGCAAGCGCAGGCTGCGTGTTACTTCTCATGTGGTTGTTGGGTGCTTTTACCCTGTTGCAATGCTTCATGTTGGTCGGTGCTTTATGGGTAACACGTTTATTGTGTATTAAGTGGTTTAAGCATCAGTTAGGTGGGTATACCGGGGATTGTCTGGGTGCGGCACAGCAAATTGCAGAGTTAGTGATTTATGGTTTTTGTATACAGGTATGGCTATGACTGAGCGAATAACGTTAATGTTGGGCGGTGCACGTTCGGGTAAAAGCCGTTTAGCGGAACAACTTGCTGAACACTATCTTCATAATAGGCTGGTTAAAAAATTACTCTATGTCGCAACGGCTGAAGTTAAAGATAATGAAATGGCAGAGCGTGTTAAGCACCATCAAGCCGCTCGCAGTGCACATTGGACTGTTGTTGAAGAGGCTTGGGCATTACCCGAAGTCATCGCCGATACTGATGAGCAAACGTGTATTTTAGTAGACTGTTTAACATTATGGCTAACCCATGGTTTATGCGAGCAAGGCATCGATGCATATATAAAGCAAAAATCAGCCTTGTTGCGTGCATTGGGAGAAACTCAAGCCAAAGTGATTTTAGTGAGTAATGAAGTGGGGCATGGCATTGTCCCGTTAGGTGAATTGAGCCGTACCTTTGTCGATCAGTCAGGGTGGTTACATCAAGATATTGCCCAGTTAGCCGATCGCGTCGACTTCATTATGGCTGGTTGTACCTTAAGAATAAAATAGAGAATAAAACAGTGAAAACATTGATGGTACAAGGGACCACGTCAGATGCTGGCAAAAGTACACTGGTTGCAGGGTTATGTCGTGTGTTTGCCAGAAAAAACTTTAACGTTGCGCCATTTAAGCCGCAAAATATGGCATTAAATAGCGCAGTGACCCCCTGTGGTGGTGAAATTGGTCGTGCACAAGCGTTGCAGGCCGTGGCTGCAAATGTGGCGTTAGATACTGATTTTAATCCTATTTTGCTCAAACCTAATAGCGATACTGGTGCACAAGTTATTATTCATGGGAAGGCCATTAGTAATATGGAAGCGGCCAAATATCATGATTATAAAAAAGTGGCGATGGAGGCGGTGCTGCAATCACATAGCCGGCTGGTAAACGCGTATGACATGATCATGGTTGAAGGGGCGGGCAGCCCTGCAGAAATTAACTTGCGAGAAAATGATATTGCCAATATGGGATTTGCCACCCAAGTCAATTGCCCAGTAATCATTATTGCTGATATTGATAAAGGAGGAGTATTTGCGCATCTCGTTGGCACATTGATGTTGCTCAGTGAGGAAGAGCAAGCGCTGGTAAAAGGGTTTGTCATTAATCGCTTTCGTGGCGATATTGGATTACTACAATCAGGGCTGGATTGGTTGGAAGAAAGAACCGGTAAGCCAGTATTGGGTGTGTTGCCTTATTTACATTCATTGAATCTAGATGCAGAAGACGCAGTGGCGATGGATAATGTGCTTGAAGATAAGCAACTGTCAGTAGCGGTACTGCTATTGCCTCATATTAGTAATCACACAGACTTTGATGTGTTACGTCTACACCCAAATGTTGATTTACGCTATGTGCGTCACACCCAAAGTATTGGTAGTGTAGACTTGATCATTATTCCTGGTAGCAAGAATGTGATCAGTGATTTCACCTTTGTACAGTCGCAAACTTGGTCAGCAGAGATCAAGCGCCATTTACGCTACGGTGGGAAGGTACTTGGCGTATGTGGAGGGTTGCAGATGCTGGGTAAATCGATTTCAGACCCTCTGGGGGTTGAATCATCTGTTCAGTATATTACTACTTTGGGCCTGGTTGATTTTACGACACAGTTAAGTGCACAGAAAACGTTGACTCAAGTCAGTGGAACCTGCAAATTAGATGACAACGATGTTGCTATTGCGGGGTATGAGATCCATTGTGGCCAAAGTCATGGGCCAGCGATGGCACGTCCATTTCTGTATTTTTCAGCCCATCCGAACGGCACTAAACAAGATGGCTTTATTTGTGACGATAACCAAATAGCGGGTACCTATTTACATGGTTTATTTGATAACACAGAAGCAGCATCTGCCATTTTGCGCTGGGCCAGTGAAGGGGACTTAGACAATGATATGTTCGACTTAAATAAGCATCGAGAAACGCAATTAGAACGCCTTGCTGATGTATGTGAACAATATTTAGATGTAACAAAAATTACCGCGATCACGCGTGGTGAGTAGAGGAAAATATGAGCACCGATAAGCAAAATAAGACACAAGAAGCACAACAAAAAAACCACGATAAGCATCAGCAGCGCCAGCAAAAAGTAAAAGAGAATGTGGATGCAAAAGTCGCTGCTGCACAAGCTGAGCAAGGGATATTTCAAGTTATTACTGGTAATGGTAAAGGAAAATCAACGTCTGGATTTGGTACCGTCGCTCGGTGTGTTGGGCATGGTATGAACGCGGCTGTTGCTCAGTTCATAAAAGGTTTATGGGACTGTGGAGAACGTAACCTGCTAGAAAAAGCGGGAGTTCCATTTTCTGTGATGAAAACCGGTTTTACATGGGAAACACAAAATCGTGAAACAGATACCAAAGCAGCACAAGACACTTGGCAACAAGCTAAAGCTTGGTTAGCGGACGAGAGTATCGATCTTGTATTGCTTGACGAGCTGACTTACATGGTGACCTATGAGTATATCGATTTAGATGAGGTCATTACGGCTATTGAAAATCGTCCTAAAATGCAATCGGTCATCATCACAGGTCGTGCTGCACATCGACGCTTAACTGATCTAGCTGATACAGTCAGTGAAGTTCGTAATGTAAAACATGCCTTTGAAGCGGGGATTAAAGCGCAAAAAGGGTTTGATTTTTAATGCGTTTTTTTACTGCTTTTACAGCGTTGTTATTGCTAAGTAGCTATGTTCAAGCTGATAGCGCTAAGCGCATTGTGGCATTGGCTCCACATGTGGTTGAAAACTTATTTGCAATTGGAGCGGGTGATTTGATAGTCGGTACGGTTGATTATGCCGATTACCCTGACGCCGCCAACGCCATTCCTCGTATTGGGGGTTACAACGGCATTCAGCTTGAAAAACTATTGGCACTAAAGCCAGATTTAGTGATTGCGTGGCAAACAGGCAGTAAAAAAATTGACTTAGCAAAAGTGGAAAAGCTGGGTATCAAAGTCGTTTACAGCGATGCAAAAGACATTAATAAAGTGGCTGATGAATTACGGTTGTTTGGCCAACTAACTGGGAAAATAAAGGAGGGTGAACAAGCTGCAACCGAATTTACGGCTCAATTTGAAGAAATAAAAACGCGTTACGCCACAGGTAATTCGCTTAGGGTTTTTTATCAATTGTGGCCCGACCCTATGATGACTGTTAGCAAAAATACGTGGATCCACCAGTTATTATCAGTGTGCGGTGTTGAGAACGTGTTTGCAAAGGGTAGTACTGACTATCCACAAATCAGCATTGAGAATGTGATCAAAGCGAACCCTCACGTTATTGTCTTACCTAATGAAAAAACCAAGAAGCAAATACAAATGGTTGATTGGCAAAAGTGGCCAGAGATCCCAGCTGTGGCGAATCAGCAATTTATAGAAGTGGATGCTGATTTGTTGCACCGTTATAGCACTCGGGTGTTACAAGGGGTAAGCGATATGTGTGATAAAATGCGGCATTCAAAAGCACATTATAATTCGTTATGACAATAATTTATTGTGCGATGTATTGAGGTTAGGTTAATTAATGAGGCTATCCAAATGAGCGGTTGGAAAACATTTTTAGAGCAAGAGCATAAGCAAACTTACTTACAAGATACACTCAGTTATGTCGCACAACGTCGTGCTGAGGGTATTGCGGTTTACCCGGAAGATAAGCATGTATTTGAAGCGCTGAACGTCACTGATTTAAGTAAAGTAAAAGTCGTGATATTAGGGCAAGACCCTTACCATGGGCCTGAACAAGCGCATGGCTTATGCTTTTCGGTTTTACCAGGAATAAAGCCACCTCCGTCATTGGCGAATATGTACAAAGAACTGGTACAAGATGTGACGGATTTTACCATCCCAGAGCATGGCTTTTTATTGTCATGGGCTGAGCAAGGCGTTTTACTGTTAAATACCGTATTAACGGTTGAGCAAGGAGCGGCACATTCCCATAAAAAACTTGGCTGGGAGCGCTTTACTGACGCTGTGATTGCACATGTAAATGAGCACACCACAGGCACTATCTTTTTATTGTGGGGCGCACATGCTCAGAAAAAAGGGAAAAGCATCGATACCGCCCGCCATCATGTATTGCACGCACCACACCCGTCTCCTTTGTCGGCTCATCGCGGGTTCTTCGGCTGTCAGCATTTCTCTAAAACGAATCAGTTGTTATTGGACATGGGGAAACAGCCGATCAATTGGCAGGTATAGAGCGCGTCATGGTTAAGTTATTACTTTGGTGGGGCCTTGTTGATCAAATAGCTAACTCCTAATCAACTTCTCAGTTTTAACTCTGTTGCTGATATTTGGGCATACCTAGCCCAGTCATTTTATTTATTGCCTTCACTTTAATCATCGTTTCTGTATGCTGACTATTGAATTGACGACTTTTTAGCTTATCACCCATTAATTGTTTAAAACGATACATCGCTGT
>NZ_MIET01000028.1 GCF_003590335.1 Pseudoalteromonas sp. MSK9-3
AGACGGTTATTAGTCGAAGGCGCTCATAGTTATCGCCATGCAGCCAACATATCGACTGAACTACAAAAACGACAAGAAGGCTTGCCAAAGCAAATTGTTGATATCGCATGGAAAGCACAATTAAGACTCTGCAAACGTTATAAAAAGCTTATAAATAAAGGCAAGCATTACAACCTTGTTGTCACTGCTATTACCAGAGAAATGATTGCGTATATCTGGGCAATTGCAAAAGAAGTAGTATTGATACCCGTTAATCCAAGATTACGTTTAGCACGGGTACCCGCTTAATATGAACGAATTAGAGTTAATGCATTGGGTCAAGCATCGGATGTGGCACAACCACCGACGGCGTTAGGATGGCAATACTGCAAACACAGTATTGAACCACGAACATAGACTGAAGACAGGTGCCACGTCGAACTAAGTAAGGTCTGCTCTGCTCACGAAAGTGAGTAACCAACGAATATCAGCATGAAAACCGACGAAATTACTTGCTTCATCTTATGTATTAACTCGCTCTAATTCGAATTGAGAGATTATGGATTATAGTTAAGCAGGGATCAGTGTGTTTAACTTGACAGTGGGAGTCATACCAACGCCTTTATAACCGGCAGGCAAAATGATGATTGTTTTGTGCAATAATTTGCGTAGCAAATGCACAAAAGAAGCAGCGCTTTGAATGTCCAGCCACGCAGTGGCGATGGTTGATAAACTTGTTAGGCATTTTTTGCCAGTTCCATTGATTGAATAACTAAGACCCTAGATACGATTTCAATATTGGACCACGCATTGAAACACAGCATATAGTGATGAAAGCATTCTTTATTTAGTTTTAGCTCTTCGACCAACGAAGAATCTAGAACTTCTTGTGGGCAATCGTATCGAAATTTTTCAAAATCGATATCCTCTGTAATTTTCAGATATTCAACTTCTTCGAACTTCAACGTATATCGATTTTCTTGCCAATCGGTAAAACTTAGGACTAACTCATAGCCATCAGAAGAGTACGCAACATCTTCAGCGTCAGCAGTGGAGAATAAATTATTTATTAGTTTTACTCGATTCATCTAAAGTGCCTAACAGCTTTTTAGAAGGACGCTGGCCTTATTTTCTATCGCTAAAACCCGGCCTGCGTCCCGTTTAATGCCATCAAAATAATATAAAAAAGAATTAAATACAAACACTTGTTATCTTCGGAAATATTAATCAGGAATGACCCAATCATAAAACAGAGTTCTTCAATCTCTGGCCAAAATCATTCGCCAAGCACTGCGATAAAAATAAACATTTAAGGGAAAGTTACATGGCCTGCTCACGCCCCCTTTAATTTTAATACCCAACCAACTCGACATAGCCTTTTGCAGTGTAGCCACCAGCGCTAACAACTCGCCCTTCCCAGTACGGGATACTCAGTGCATTTCTGGCATCTTTATTAACACTGTGAATATGAATTGTCTCAAGGCCCGCAATATCAAGCGCCCATTTTACTGGGTATTGTTTACCAGCCAACTCTACGTACTTTGTGCGCTGTAACGACATGTCGGTATGATTGATTTTTTCTACCATGCCATTTGACTGAATTCGAGAGCCACTACAATGGTCGTATTTTTGCTCTGCGTTTTTTATACAAAACACCATTAAGCCTCCTTTTGTCGGATCGTCAGCTTGCAGGCTAAACCAATCCCAGCCAGACTGGCTTGGATCTATTAACGCAGATGACCACTCTCGGTCTAACCAAGCCTTACCAGAGACTTGATAACGCTTACCGGCAAAGTCGAGCGTTCCACTTGCATCCAAAAAAGGATAGCTATAGTAATAAGATGCATGCCCTTGTGCTGTTTTTTGGCTATAACCCTCAATGCCATGTCGCACTAATACACTGTTATCTAAGGTTAGGTTGGCCGCATATTGCCCCTCACGCGCGATTAACTGCATTGGTAAAATATCTTCGTTACTCCCTTTCAGCTGCCAATCATCAATTCTGGCCACAAAAGGGGCTGCCGCAATCTCTACTTGCCCTGCACGGCCAAACTTTTCAAACGCATGGTGCGCATCATTATTTTGTACCGCAAAGTGTGCAAAATACAATTGGCCATCCCACCAAGGTGACTGGCTCTTTGGCGGCTCAGCCATCGATGTACGAAACAGCGTCCACTGTACGCCAAACTGGCTGCCATCTTCAGCCTCTAAGTTAGCTGTGACATACCACCACTCAATACTCTGATCTAAATGTGCGCCATGATCTCGCGGAAATACCAAGGGTGTATTCGGAACCACGTCAACGCCAAGGTTAGGTGGGGCTTGCCGTGTAATTGCTGATTTGTCTTGCGCTGGCTGGCAACCAGCTAAAACACTCAGTAGCAAACCCAATCCCAATAAATGCTTTACCATTACCACTCCTTTACAATGCGACATGCTCGTTAGGTGTACCGCGCAGTAATACCTTGCTTAAAGGCACCGCACAGCTGATCAACGCAAAAATAAAAATAACCACTGAAAAAAGTCCGATTTCAACCCAATTAACGGTTAATGCCATGCTCCAGCCAAATGCGATCGGCATAACATACTTTAGTAACACCCAGCCAAGTGATAACCCTAGGGGGATCGCAAGTGCTAATGTTGCGCCAATAATTACCCCAGTTTGTAACAGCTTCGCTAAGAGTAAGCTTTTATTTGAAACCCCTAACCGCTGTAATACAGTAATAGGTTCAAGCTGTTGTCGCCCTAATGTTAAAAAGCTCACCCACATGCCAAAGAGCGCAATTAATATTATGAATGAGTTCAGTGCATTCGTGATGTAAAAGGTACTTTTAAACAATGTTTTAGCAAACGCTTTAAACTGTTTATTCGCAACCACTTGAGCACTGTCTAATCCGTAGTGCGTCATTAACTCATCGCGTAGCGTGCTGGTGTTAGCCCCCTCATTTAACCAAAGCGATAAACCATACCGTTCAAACTGTATCCCGCTCTTGGCTATTTCATGAGTTGTTGTGACAAGCGTTAATGCTTGTTCGCCATAATCGTAAAAAACACCAGTAATAACACAGCGAATATATGTATCACCTTGCTCGATAAGCACCCTATCTCCAGTCGAAAGCGCATATTTACGCAGTCCGGGTTCATTAATTAGGCAACCCCGTTCAGTGTCATTTATTACAAAGTGATAAGGGGCTACGGACTCATCACCTAACAGATTTAAATGTTGGTGATACTGGCTCGCCTCACCAAAGCTGATCAATTTAGCAGCCGCTTTTTTATTATCACTGGGTGTAGTCCCCCTCTCATTTTGCATCAGAGTGCGTACTTCAACGGGGGCATGCCAATACACCCCAACTTGCGCAACGCTCTGATGATTTACTAGCTCCTTTTTGAGCTGTTCAAAGTCGCCAGCAGGTCTTACATAAAGGTCGGCACTGAGCCGCTGCGTTAAATGTTTATCTAACGCGTCACTAAAGCTACCCACCATTATTTGCATGCCTACAGCCGCCCCCATAGCCATTAACATGGCTAATACAGACGAAGTAAGTGCTGACAATTGAGTGCTACTGTCAGCCTTTAGCCAGAGTAAAACCGCATTCTTAGTTGGCCACTTTATTAAAAACACCCGCCTGATAAACCACGGCGTAATACCAAAAAAGAGTAACAATACGCCCATGCATAATAGCAATGCCTCTACCTCTGTGACCGCAAATAAATACAAATAACCACTGGCCATCATAACCAGTAGCACAGAACCTATTTTTAATAGAGGACTATTAAACAGAGAGTTACGAGTCTGAATAAACACAAAACATAACAGCACCAGCAGATTTAAAACAAAGCCAAGCAGCACAAGAGACCAATCAAACTGTACAATTAAGGTACGATCTAATTGATATAAACTCTGTAATGTATACGACACATCTAAAACCAAAAAATTAGCCAAACTCGTGCCAAGTAACGCACCAAATATCGCCGCCACAAAACTCAACACGGTAAGCTCAGTCAACAATGTTTTGGTCAGCATTTGCTCACTGCAGCCCAATACAAATAACTGATTTTGTAATGTCTGGCGCGAGGTATACGCCAATTTAATTGCATTAAAGCTTAAAAATGCGCCTACCACGTAACCGAGTAAGGCCAACGCTTTTAAATTCAAGAAAAATGCACGAGAGAGCCCATCAAAGGCTTGTTCTTGCACTGGCTCCAAACGTTCACCATTTTTTAGCAAAGTCGTTATTATTGTTTGCTGCTCAGTACTTTGCTCTGTCACTTCAAAGTAGCTTATCTGGCCGTTTTTATTTAGTAGTTGATCAGCTAAATAGATATCCATGAGCGCACTACCACCGAGCCCTTTCATCGCAACAACAGGAATATTTTGTATACTGTCGCTAAATGATAACGTCGGATGTTCAGCAGATAAATTCAAGCGCTTCATCACACTAGGATCCATATATATAGCATTAACAAACGTTAGGGTTGCTGCGTTAGTATGGCTTCGCTCTACTGACTGGCTACTGTCGTTATTAGCAGCGCCCAACCACTGAAATAAGTTAACCCCGCGAATGTTCACGCTTGCACCCGTTTGAGTTTTAGCCCATCCCTCAACCACAGGTTGAGCAGCTGTCACCCCCTGTTGTCGTAATTGTGTCCATAATGAAAAAGGCAGATCATGCTCGCCAAGTGCTGGGCGAATAAAGTGCGTGACGGGGTTATTGATCATTGCAGTGGTTGATTGATAACGTTTAGATGCTTCAAGATTGAGCCCTTGAATCGCAGTTAACAAAGCACTCCCTAAACTGAACCCCACAAAAAATAAGAGTAATAATCCAATGTGACGTCGGTAAAACCACCAGTATGTCTGTAGAATTAATTTAAATTCAGTCATACAATTTGCCATCTTTTAGCACTAACTGCCTTGATAGCTGGCTCGCTAGCCTTGCGCTGTGTGTCACTAACACTAAGTTAATATCGCGTTCATGGCATAACGCCATGAGTAATTCCAATACTTCTTGCGCACGTTGTGCATCTAAATTGCCTGTTGGCTCATCGGCTAACAGTAGTTTAGGCCGGTTCAAAATCGCACGGGCAATACCCACGCGTTGTTGCTCCCCACCTGATAGCTGTTGCGGCAATGCATTAAGCTTATGTGCAATACCCAGTCGCCGTGACAATTGCTGTATGTCTTGTTCGCTACAATCTACTTTATTTAAACGGGCTTGAAATGTAATATTATCTTTTACCGTTAACGGGCTTAATAACTGATACTGTTGAAATATAATGCCAATTGTGCGGCGATAATAAGCCAGTTGCTGCATAGTTAACGCACTAACTGTTTGGTTATTAACAATCACCTCCCCACTATTGGGCTTAAGCAGCCCAGCTAATAAGTTTAGCAATGTCGACTTGCCCGAACCACTGTCACCTAACAATGCCACTTGCGTTGCCCGCTCAATAACCAGCGTAATATTGTCTAATATTGTCCGTTCATCTGTGCCATCCGTTCGCTGAAACGTGACATTTTTTAGTTCAATCACTTCAAAGTCCTTTAATGCAGTAAAGACAAGGTTAAAATTAAATTACTATTAAAAACAAAATTTTATATATTTCAACACGAAATAAGTCAATGTAATAAGTATTGAATTTTTTATAATTCAGTTTAACTTCAGGTTATTTATATTGCACCAACTATGTTCAGTGGGTATATATAACTGAGTCAAACACAAACGGAACTTATAATGCGAATATTGAACCTACTACTTGGCCTTGGTCTGTTATCAAGTGCACTCTCAGCCAACTTTACAGCCACAGCTTCAAACACAACCCCTCCTCAGTGGCAAAATAATAAAAGCAATAAATACATAGGCTTTGAGTATCCTAATGGTGCTAAAAATGCCATTAGTATCACATTTGACGATGCTCGAGAAAGTCAAATTACCGTGGGCATGCCACTCTTTGAAAAGCACCAAGTAAAAGGCACTTTTTACGTCGTACCAAATAATGTTGAGTCGCAATTAACGGGTTGGAAAAAGGCTGTGTCATATGGTCATGAAATAGCAAACCATACCAGTAACCATGTGTGTACTGGTAACTTTGAATGGCTTCGCGTAAGGGGATTAGGATTAGAAAATGCCACCCTTGATTGGATCAAACAAGACATAGAGAAAGCCAATAGTTACCTTGAAAATAAACTAGGTGTCACTCCCACCAGTTTTGCGTACCCGTGTGGCAATACGTTTGTAGGCAGAGGTGTTGATACCCGCAGCTATGTGCCATTAATAGCACAGCAATTTCAATTTGGCAGAACATGGAATGATGAAACCGCCAATAACCCAAATTATACGTCTTTCTCTCAGCTGACTGCCATTCGTCTTGATGGGCAAACCTTCGAGGAAATAAAAACAGTACTCGAATTCCTTAAAGGCAATAATAGCTGGATCATTCTTGCTGGCCATGATGTTGGGGAAAACAGCTTATATAGCGTTGATAAAGATGTATTGGAACAACTATTTGTTTATTTAAAAGATCCTAAGAATGGATATTGGTTAGACACCGTCAATACCATTGGCAGTTACATAAAACACCACAGAAAAGCGCCGTAATAGGCTGTAATTGCCATTCTCAGGTAGAGAAACTAGACTCCTTTACACAATAGAAGTGCAGCAATAGTTGCACCTCTAAGTCAATAATTAGGTCTAAATTAAAGGAAGTTTAGGTATGGAAAACACCTCTTGTAATTCAACCATTGTATCAGCAGCGATATATCCCCCCATCGGTGTGATGCGTGTTGGTAACAGTCAATCCGAATACTTTATTGGTCCAGAAGTAAGCGAGCCACTCCCACAAACACCCAATTTTTACCGAGATAGCACTGGTGCTCTAAAGCGTCAAGCTGCACGTTTTCGCATTTATGGGTTAAATGCTGCGGGTGAAGTTGTGAAAGAACTCACCGCCGACAATGCTGATATTACCTGGCATGCACAACTTGCGAACCAAAAAGCCTCTTGGTATAACTTCGAAATTGCCTTAGACATTCCAGAAGCAGCACATACGACCCCATCAACATTACGAAACAAAAATATAGCGGGAAGTACCCGTGAAAAACTGCTCATTGATGGCGGAAAAAACACGTTATCTGGACGTAATATAACTGGTGATCAGCATCAATTTATCGGTGCATTTGATGAAGTTTCGGTTTACCTAGGTGAAATGACAACCGACTCAGAGGGCCGCTTAGTCATGCTGGGAGGCCATGGTAAATCAGCAAACATACATGGAGAACAGGCAGTTACATTTGGTAATAACGATGGGTGGTATGATGACACCTCAGACGGCCCAATTACGGCTGATGTGACTATTAATGGTGCTGTTTTACCTGTAAAGCCTAGCTGGGTGGTATGTGCTCCACCAGATTATGCGCCTATGCAAAAGTCGGTCAGAACCATGTGGGACTTGATGTATGATATTGCAATAGACGCAAACATGTTACCTGTGCCGGGTAAACCTTCTTTTACTCACGATATTTTACCTATCTTCCAGCGCATGACTGACTTACAGTGGGTCAATGCTGGGTTTGCCGCTGGGTTTGGTTGGCAAAGCCCGTTTGATTTTACGTCAGAACTTTGGTTAAAGCGTTTGAGTGACCCTTCTCCAACATGGCAAGAATCAAAACGCACGTTATTTAATAACTTCCGGCAGTTAGATACCCAATTTGACATAGGTGAAAATCCAATCTCTGTTACAGCGTGGGATCCCACCAATACCTCTTTATCACCGCAACAATGGCCATGGATTTATGGGGATGCAATGAGCAAAGAGTCAAACAGCTCTCCTCGTCAATTTTTAACGCTGACTCGAATTCAACTTAATGCCTTGTCACAATGGGTGTCTGGAGAATTTATTGCCGATTACGATCCAAGTCAAAAAACGCCAACCTCAATCGAGAGTGTGCCAATTGCTGAACAACCCGATATGCTAACAAAAGCAGCAATGGACTTTTGTTTAGCTGACGCTTTTCACCCAGGGTGTGAAATGACTTGGCCAATGCGGCATATTGGAATGTATAGTGAAGCATTTAGATTGCGTCATGCTGACGATACTTCTCCAACACACGATATCAATTTTGGCCCCGTTTTAACGCCTCATACTGCACTATCTTTTGATGGCCCGATAAACAATGGACAAATTGCAGGTGGTATCACACGCTGGATGGCGATTCCATGGCAAACTGATACCGCGTCTTGCCGAGATGGTTATAATACAGCGCTAGACCCATATTTACCGACATTTTGGCCTGCACGCGTACCAAATAACATGTTAAATAAAGAAAACTACGATAAGGTAATTGACGAGAGCTTACCCATCAATGAGCGACAAGCTGCATTTAATGAGCGTGAATTTTGGCTTGATGATCTCCCTATTGGCCCCACGACTGACTACAAAGCACAGATCAACGACATGATTGATAACTTTGATAAGCTGGCAGTCGTTTTACCTAAAACAGAAAAAGGCGTCACCTGCTTTCCAACCACTATGCAAGTTGGTTTAACACCCACCTCAAAAGACCCTAAAACAGTGTTAAGATCAACAGGGCAACAACAAGCGAAAAAGGGTATTCGCCCTGATTTAAGTCAAACTGACAAAGCCAATCGCTTTAAGTATAAAAGCTAAAAACATGACTGAGTCACAATTACCAAAGACACAAGTTGTCATAATTGGCTCTGGTATTGGGGGCTGCATTGCAGCCCTTGCACTGGCTCCTTATTACTCTGTCACGTTGATAGACAAAGACGCAGAACCAAAAAATAAGGTCGGAGAATCACTCGCGCCCGCCACAATTAGGATACTGAAGCAATTAAATTTACAGCATTTGCTGAGTGATCCTCGGCATATAGTCAGTCAAGGGACCCTATCTTATTGGGGCTCAGACGAGCCCACTTTAATCGATAACTTAAAGAACCCCGATGGGTTTGGCTGGCATCTGGATAGGGCTTATTTTGAAAAGCAGCTTCGGGAAGCCTGTTATACGGCAAATATACACACTATTTGGCCCGCACAACTGGTTAACAGCGCTAAAATACCGCAAGGATGGAAGATAACCTATCAACACGACTCAAAAGCACACCAGCTAATGAGCGATATTGTGATTGATGCATCAGGCAGGCATTGTGTATTTGCACGTCAGCAAGGGGTAGCAAGGCATCAGTTTGATAAACTCATGTCTATTGGTTTTACCGCAAACCTGAATATTACGAAAAATGTCGCTGTTATAAGTCATACTGACGACAGTTGGTGGTATAGCGCGCCCCTCCACCAAAATGATTCAAACGCTGGCGTATATCAACAAAAGAGAATATTTTCTTGGTATGCAGAGCCACACATCATAAAAGCAGCACAAATACATACCCCTCAAGCGTTGCTTCAACGAGCTCAGTATGTAACCGGGTTAGGCGCACTGATATCTCAGCTAGATCATTCAAGCGCAGCTTTACACCCCATGCTGGCTGCAAACTCCTCCAAACTAGAAAGTTGCTCTGGTAACGCTTGGTTTGCCATTGGGGATTCAGCTATCAGCTTTGACCCATTGTCATCTCAGGGGATGTTCAACGCAATGGCCTGCGCTATGCAACTGAGTGAATTGCTCATTAATAACGGGCTTACCCACATAGATAACCGCGTTATATATCAACAGCAAGTTGATAAAATATGGCAAAGTTACCTCGCACATAGGGCGCTGTATTATAAAATGGTTTCATAACACACAAGCTATTTACAACCCATAAACAAAGTGTAACTATGGCAGGGACTTAATTAAAAGGACCATTATAATGAAAATACAGTTAAATAAAAAAAGCGTAAAACTTCTATCACAACAGCAAGATTTAGCAACTAAGCACACTCCAGCGGTAGCAGGTGGAAGATTCCCTGAGCCAACCGTGTTTTGTCGTACTAAAGTAGAGTCTTGTAAGGTTGTCTGCTTCTGGTCGATTCAGGGCGGTGATCATACCTGTATTTAATCTTAAGCTTAATACTGCGGGCGGGATCTTTTTTGTTTATCAAAAAATGCTTACCGCCTTTACCCATGAATTAAATCATACCCTTTGCAAATCCTTACACAAAGCTACCCTCTGGTAAAAAAGACACGTATAATCCTGCGCCAAACAGTTATGTCTGCTTAAATTCCAATACTTTATCAATTGAGGGAAATCATGTTGCTCGATGCTATTTTCGTTAACTTCATTATTA
Source organism: Pseudoalteromonas sp. MSK9-3 (assembly GCF_003590335.1). Classification (GTDB taxonomy): domain Bacteria; phylum Pseudomonadota; class Gammaproteobacteria; order Enterobacterales; family Alteromonadaceae; genus Pseudoalteromonas. The sequence goes on from NZ_MIET01000028.1 coordinate 10,225, forward strand.
TCAGTTTTTGCTTAGCCGTCACCTGCATTATTATGGCCATCACAAAAAAAGCACCTAGTTCTGAAGAGCGTATGCAAATTAAAATTGAATACGGGCTATTTGCTTGTGCTGGCATTATCTCAGGTTCATTGGCAACCTATGGTTATCTCGCCTAACGTCTACTGACGCTCCCTGACAATGTAATGTGTTTTACTTAATGCGACTTATTAATCACAGAAGGAAAACACATTATGCCAAACAATATTATCGAAGTAGTCTCATTTTCTTTAGCGAAAGGCATCACAGAACAAGATTTTATGACGGCGAATGCCCAGTTCGAAACATTTTTAAACGCCCAATCAGGATTGCTTTATCGTTCGCTCGCCAAGCAACAAAATTCAACCTTGTATCTCGATGTGATTTACTGGGAGACACTCCATGATGCGACACGTGTCCAACAAGCATTTTATGACTCGCCAGAGTGTCAAAACTTTATTAAATACATAGATAAAGATACTGTAGAGCTAACACATAACAGAGTCATTGCCCAAACCGAATGTAATAATTAATTCGTGAATTGATAGAGGATCACTGTGCACAAATCTGAGCGACTTTTTCAGTTGGTAAACGTTTTAAAAGGCAGGCGTCTTGCTATGACCGCGCAACAATTGGCGGCTCATTTTTGTGTATCAGAACGCACTATCTATCGAGATATTCAGCATTTGCAATGCTCTGGAGTGCCCATCGAGGGAGAAGCTGGCATTGGCTACCTGATTGCCGATCACGCGTTGCCTCCCATGATGTTTAACGTTGAGGAGTTAAGCGCCTTGCTGCTCGGCAGTAAAATGGTTGGCGCATGGACAGATCCAACGTTAAGTGAACATGCCCGCTCAGCCATGGCCAAAATAGAAGCTGTTTTGCCAGATCATTTAAAGCAATCTCAAGATAGCTCCCCTTACTTAGTCTCTAGTTTTAGCCATAACGAAAAGCAGCAGCAACTTAATAAACAATGTCGTGAAGCAATTGAAAGTAACCAATGCCTTCAACTTAGCTATTGCGATGTTAATCACACTGCGACACAACGTCAGGTCGAACCGCTCGGTTTGGTATATTGGGGTGGTAAATGGACACTCGTCGCATTTTGCCTACTGAGATTAGATTACCGAGAATTTAGAATCGACCGAATACAGTCAGCACACACACTTGACGTTTATTTCGAACCACATAGTGAAAAAAGTTTGTCTCACTATGTTGCACTTGTTACAGCAAAATACGCAAATTGTTCAAACAACAAATAACACTACCCTATAATTTTAATGCACTCATACGCTTATATGTGTTTTACAAAGTAATAACAACACATCGTGAGTGTACCGCCTACACTTAATAGTATGACGGTTAACCAGTTTGGTGATGCATGAAAACATACATAAAATGGTTGGCAGGAAGCTTTTTTACTATTCTTATCATAGCATTAGGATGGCTTTTTTTTGGTACTAACGACGCTTACAGCTCACGTCAAGTGAAAGCCATTGCAACAGCTAAAAGCAACCCAATATTGAATTTTCACCCGCACATATCTCACACTCAGCGCCCGCCAGAAACGTACTCGTTCCCCATTCCAATGGGTGAGGTAGGACCAAGTACCAATCTGTATTCAGGCCCCAATCAGTACCCTTTCTTTTGTATGTCTATAGACTCTGGACTCGGACTGCCTGAAGTCGATAATACAGACGGTGAAGGTGTGACAGTGTATGACAATCATGGCGTTTTACTCGGCTATAGCAAAGATTGTGGCGTCAAAACACGACTAGAATATTATACAATTGATGATTCACTCTCTGCGCGTAAACTATCAGACAATGAAGATATAGCCACCTTCAAAGGCCCTTTATTTCGGGTAGAACGAGGGACCATTAATCGCTTTATTTACACTATGGTTGTCCCAGTTTCGCCTAATGAAGCACAACACCGTAGCAAAACGTCTTTGTGGAACAAGCGACTCATTTATCAGTTTAATGGTGGCTCAGGCATTGGTTATAGGCAAGGCCGCCAAACCGCATGGAAAGTAATGAAACGTCAAGCGCAACAGTTACTTGATGGATATGCAGTAATAAGTTCAAGCGGTAATAAAACCAGCTATACCTACAATATGTTGCTCGCTGAAGACACCGCAAGGCGTGTTAAAAAGCAATTTACCAGCCTCTATGGGGAGCCACTATACACTGTTGGTATTGGCGGCTCTGGCGGCGGGCTAGCGCAATACCTTATTGCCCAAAACAGCACTGGAATTTTAGATGGGTTACTGCCTTTGTACAGTTACCCAGATATGATCACACAAACCACCTATGCATTAGATTGTGACTTACTGAATAATTACTTTACGTTTCGAGCTAACGATAAAAAGGTATGGAGAAATTGGGATCGACGCCGCCTCATTGAAGGCATGAATGCCATTAATGACTTCCCACAACGAGCTGGTTTTTTGCAGCCCATCAATCAGTTAATGGCGGGGTTTGTTCCAACGCTGCCTGAAGGGAATAGCGAATGCATTAACGGCTATTTTGGTTTATCTGCCTTTATTAATAACCCCAGACAAGGGTTTTTACGTGCATTTTTCTCTGAACCCGTTGTTGAAAAAACGCAATGGAGTTATTGGCAAGACATGCAGCATATTCTCGGTAAAGACGCTGCGGGACTCGGGCTGAGTACATGGGATAACGTCGGTGTGCAATATGGCTTAAACGCATTCAACCACAATGAAATCTCGTTTTCTGAGTTTATAGATATCAACCACAATATTGGGAGTTGGAAGCCCCAACAAGACATGCAACAAGAACAAATTGTTACCCCATTCGGCACTAACATTCCACTATGGCTATCATTATGGGGCAACGAAAACATCACCACACCGTCAGTAATACCTGCACAACGCCATCAAGGAAGTATTACAGCTATGGAGGCGGCTTACCGCTCCGGACAAGTCTTTATCGGAAAAGTCACTCTGCCCATTATTGATGCGCGCCATTATTTAGAAAATGAGTTAGATATGCATCATATGTCTGCATCCTTTTATAGTCGCCTACGTATTGAGAAGTCACAGGGGCACACCAAAAATCACGTGATTTGGGTTGCTCACAAAGATCATGATCCGACTCAAGCAGCATTTGCAATGATGGATAAATGGCTATTAGCGTTATCTGATGGCACCCCAACTGACGTATTACAAGCCAAACCCAATGAGCTAAAAGATACATGCTTTGACAAAAATGGCGACATTTTTGCCACAGGCCAAGATGCATTCAATGGCAAATGGAACAACCAACCAGACGGTGCATGCCAATCACGCTTTCCGATGTTTAGTACCAGCCGTATTGAATCTGGCGCGCCATGGGCTGGAGATATGTTTAAATGCGACTTAATGAGCATAGATGCCGCCCTGAATAGAGGTATGTATGGTGCCACAAAGATAACGGAAGAGATGGTCACTCAACTCCGTGCAACATTCCCAGATGGTGTGTGCGATTATCATGGACGAGATTTAGGTAGGCCTTTAGACATTTAAGTTGCCGCGCTTTTCAATATTCTGCTATTGTAAAGCGCACTTACTTACCTATAAGGGAAACATTTGTGGAAGCACTATTTTCATACGGCACTCTACAGCAAAAGCAAGTGCAACTTGACACGTTTGGTCGGTTACTTGAAGGGCAAAGCGATACTTTACTGGGCTATCAGGTAGGTGAAATTGAAATCACCGATGCCAAAGTTATTGCCAGTAGCGGTAAAACACATCACCCGATTTTGAAATATACAGGTAATGAACAAGACGAAGTTACCGGTACCGTTTTCTTAATTTCAGCAACGGAACTGTCTCAAGCTGATACATACGAGGTTGATGCATATACGAGAGTTTCAGCTTCTTTAAAATCAGGTAATACTTGCTGGATTTACGCCGCAGCAGAGAAAAATAATGACTAAAACTGAAAAGAAGACGGAACAATTGCTCATAAAGCAACTAACAAATGCCTGTGAAGAACTCAAACTTCACAATGACGCTTTTGAATACCTAACGCACCACGGACAATTGAACAAACTCAAACAAACACTAAAAGTTGAGGTATTTTGCACCACAGCGTTTACTGGGCAACAACTTAAGCAAGCATTATCTATTATTAATCATGAAATAAAAACACTGCAATTAGCGCTCAAGCCACATGATTTGATCATGACTGTGATAGCAGATTAAACACTTCTATCTGTTACCTTATACTTTATTAATTGCTGCTGCGGCTAACCATACTGGCCGCACTTATTATAAGAAATCGGGCCGAATGAACAGGCTCCCTTATAATGTCTTTACAATTACCCCATGTTCAATTGTGAATAAATCTTATAAAGTGTACTTTTTTGTAAAAACCCTTTAAATACCATCTCGTCAAAAGGTAGAATAACCTCTATAAAATCAGAAAAACCTCATAAATAAATTAATCACAGGGACGAAAATGCACCTACTCAAATATACATCATTAACCCTTGCTATAAGCCTACTCACTGCATGCTCCTCAGAGACAACCGAGTCAGCGGCTGTAAAAACAGAAGCCATTTGGTCTGATATTTATATAACATCAAACGGCCAAAATAGCCGAGTTATTGCAGAGCTAAATGTATCAGGGAGAAATGGTAATAACTTAAAGTTAACCAATGGCGATGAGCTTCGCGCAACGGTTGGTTCAACTGTCAAAGTATTGGAAGAAGATGACAGTGATGCATTTGATGTAGACTACCGTGCAATTTTTGATGTTGCAGTCGGTGACAGCGAGTTCTTAGTACAACTCAACCGCGTCAGTGAGAATAAGGTCTTAACCAACACCATAACCTTGCCCCCTCAGTATCAAATTCTCGCGCCACAAGCTGGTCAACTTTACAACAAAGACGCCTCAATTGAAGTTGAATGGACTAAAAGTGGCGCAAATGATCAGTTCAGTATTGAATTTCATACAGAATGTACAAAAAAAGACGGCGATAAAGTGTCCTCAACAACCACCTTTGATAATGTATCTGACGATGGTGATTTCACCATAAATTTATCAAATATTGAATTATACAAAGATGTTCAAGTAAATACAGATCATAACTGTAATGGCTCATTATTGTTGCAACGGTTGCGACACGGTCAAATTGACCCAGCCTATGTTAGCAGTAGCCGCACTTTTGCCACCCAAGAAAGAAGACTAGACAATATTATTGTAACATTAAAATAACTCAGTACTTTAGGGTGAACACCTTGTGTTCACCTTTGTTTGAATTGCTCTCATTAAATTATAAATTAAAAAATCATATATAATTCATCAATTAAAGATTCCTTCCCCCTGACCGATAAGCTAATCTATAGAAGTAAATTTGTGTAACGAACGCAAGGAAGAGCGCGAACGCTGTGTTAACACAAATCATAAAAATATAAACGTAACCAGGACGTTATACAAAGGATATGGTTACAAACATACTATTGGATTCAAAAAGCTTATGTCGCTCACACAATTTTCAGATCAGTACATTACTGATCGCTTTGATAGTGCCCACTATGAACTTATTCATAAAATTGGTGAAGGTGGATTTGGAAAAGTATTTAAAGCCAAACATAAAAACACAGATCAATTTGTTGCAATAAAATTCTTAGCGCTAGAACCTCACCTAGAAGAACAAAAAAAGCAGCGCTATATAGAACGTTTTAAACGTGAAACACAACTTAGCAGCCAATTACAACACCCGCATATTGTACGATTACTAGATAAAGGTCAGATAGACGATCACCTCCTTTTTGGTGTGTTTGAATACGTTGATGGTATTTCATTGCGCCAACACCTCACGCAAGAAGGTGCACTTAATGCGGTAGACGCAACCGATGTAATGCTGCAAGTGTTAGATGCTTTAATTCACGCACATAGCAAAGGGATCATTCACCGAGACATAAAACCAGCCAATATTATGTTGGCAAAATCTGGCGCTAAAACCTATGCCAAAATACTCGACTTTGGTATTGGCACATTAGTATCTGAACATCGTCAACCCGATTTTAACACGTTGACACTCACGCAAGAGACACTAGGCACACCTTCATACAGCGCACCTGAACAATTACGTGGCGAACCGGCCACAACAAAAACCGACTTATATGTTTGGGGGCTCGTTTACTTAGAGTGTTTAACGGGTCTACCCGCTATTACTGGTTCAAGCATTGCGTCGATTTACCATAAGCAATTGAGTGATGTGAATGTACCTTTGCCTGCTCCACTGCTGGGCCACCCACTTGCCTCTCTACTCAGAAGAATACTTAAGAAAAATGCGATAGAGCGCGTGATCACATCGCAAGAGAGTTTTAATGAACTCAATAGCATTAATGTAGCCAATCTAGTCGGTATTCTCACCAAAGGCGAAGCACAACACGGATTTGATGACGAAACAGTTATTCTGCGTAAAGATGCCCAAGAGAACAGCAGTGCTAACCACACCCTACTCACAGAACGCAAACAAATTACGGTGTTAGCGTTAAAAATCAGTATCGCTGAAGTCAACACAAACACCAAAGATCTAGACGTCATTGATGCGCTGAACAAAGCACAGTTAAACCAATGTATCGATATTGCGACTCGCTTTAACGCATACCATGTAGGCACACTGGGGGATATGCTGCTGTTTTATTTTGGCTTTCCTGTTGCCAGCGACAATGATACTCGCCTATCTGCCCGTACCGCCCTTGAGATCATGAGTGAAATGTCAAAAAGAGATGCATTAATGCAAGATGTGCATGGCATTTCTTTTAATATACATATAGGCTTACACACGGGTGTATTCGTCACCTATGCCAATGCCATTCCTGAAGGGCATATTACTAATACAGCGATGGAGCTCGCACGCTGCGCTAAACCAAAACAAATACTCTGTAGTGGCGATTCTCGCGCTATTTTAGAGCCTTACAGTGAATTTGAAGCCACTGAGTTACCAAATTTACAACAACCAGGTTCACCAGCAACGGTCTATAGTTTAAAAGGCGAAAGGCAAGTTGAAGCGTTTGGCTTTATGCGTGGTACTCGCAACAATCACGAATTAATTGGCCGAGAAAAAGAGCTAGATAAAACCCTGTCTGTTATAAATGGCGAAAATACTCAAAGCCATTTAACCCATATTCACGGTGAGGCAGGCATTGGTAAATCTCGTTTACTACAAGAAATACGCAGTCATGCAGGCCAATACCAACACTTGGTTGCGCAGTGTTTGCCTGAACACCAAAATAATGCACTTTATCCCATACTCACACTTGTCAGGTATTTATTCAGTACAACAAAACTTGATGCATCAAGCGCTGTTAGCCTATTCAGCGATATAATAACCCAACAAGACAACAGTATTGCAATAGAGCAAGCTCTGCCTATATTGCTAATTTGGTTAAACATAGAACTAACAGAAAACATACCGGCATCGACACTCGCTCCAGATCAACAAAAAGCATTACTATTTAGTAGTTTAACAGCATTACTACTGAGCAAACATTATAGTATTAGTGAAAGTAAACTATATATTATTGAAGATATCCATTGGGCTGATACCACGACAATAGAGTTTATTCAGCACTTTGCAGGGCAACTAGACTCGGGGAGCGTGTTGATCAGCACATCTCGACAGCAAGTGCCAACATCGCTAAAAGACCTCACGTTAATAGAAGTGAACTTAAATAAGTTAACGGCACAAGCTACTGAAGACTTTATCATTAAGCTATTTGATGATCAGCCTGTTTCACGCAATGTACTCGACATACTCATCAGTAGAACCGATGGTATTCCACTATTTATCGAAGAACTTGTAGGCATGTTAAAGCAAAAAGCCTTAGTCGGCCTCGTTGAAGGTAAAATTAACTTTGTTAGCCCAGACAAACTAGATCAAGTACCCAGCAGTTTACGTGAATCACTCCAGCAAAAGCTAGATAGCCTCATTCATGCCAAAGAAACCGCCCAGCTTGCCGCCACAATCGGACGAGAGTTTGAATATGACTTATTAGTTGCAGCATCATCTCTGAGCGAAAACCAAATTCAGAATGACCTGAACGAACTGATAGCTAATGATTTAATTATTCAGCAAAGACGAGTCAGTAGCGACAGTTATATCTTTAAGCACGCTCTAGTTCGGGATGCGGCGTTTGAAACTATGACAAGTCAGCAGAAAGCTGTAAGCCATAACTCTATTTCAACCGCTATCTTAAGCCCAAACAACACATACTTTAAACAAAAGCTACCTAAACACATTCAAGCTCAATACTTTATTGGTGCAGAACTATTTAAGGAAGGTGTTGACTGCCTAATATTTGTTGGTAATGAACAAAACCAAAAAGGTGCATATTCAGAAGCAAAAAGTATTTTTTTAAAAGCTGAGAATACACTTTTAGAAAACCATATTGATGATGTAAGTTTAAAAACGAGAACTTATTTAGGCTTAGCAAACTGTTTATCTGCTACTAGAGGCTTCTCAGATCCATCTGTCGAACATTATTATAAAACAATAGGCTCACAAGATTTATCACAAGTGAAAGATGAGTTAAAGCTAGCGGCGTATTTTGTTTCATCTGTATTTGGTATTGTAACTTGCCAACACACTATGACGAGTGAAGCGCTCCTCAACTTGAAACAACTTTCAGATAAGCATGAAAATTCATATTTAACAGCTCCGGTTTTATTTCAACAAGGACAGTTTTTCACAGTGCAAGGAGACCCTCATAAAGGTTTCTCTTTACTAAAAGAAAGCCTTTCAAAAATTGACTCCAATTACAAAAACTTTTACAACGAGCTCATTGCTTACGACCTCGAAGTTGCAATAGGAGTATATGGTGCCTTGAACGCTGCACAGCTTGGGCAAAATGAGATTGCTCTAACTTGGTTGGAAGATGCGTTAGAGTTAGCTTTAAAGACCAAGCACCCGCATACTATTGCCCATAGTTTAGTAAGAGCATCTCAATTATATATACTTTTACAGCAGCCAAATAGAGCTTTCGAGTATGCTAATCAGGCACTCATATTATCTCAACAGCATAGTTACCACCTTTGGATAGCATTTTCAAAATGCTTCAAGTCTTGGGCTGAAGCACAACTAAAGTGTGAAAAACTTTCATGCCCGACGTCAATTTTTGACGAGGGCACTGAGTTTCTTAGTATGGTAGGTCTAAAGTCCCATTCAATTTGGTTGAAGGCACTTAAATCAGAACTTCTTTTCCATTCAGGGGAATTTACCGAATCAAAACATTTAATTAACGAGGCTTTTAACTTATTAAAATCCAGTGAAGAAAAACTATATCAAGAAGAAATTATAAGAATAAAGGAATTAATTAATGAAAGCGCTTAGACTTGTCGTCCCCCTTCTTTTTTTAGTTACCATAGGTAAAAGTTGGGCATTTGATCCTTTAGCTACTCTAAAGCTGGAAATTAACGAGCAGATCCAAGCTAAAAACTCAAGGTTCTTAAACTATGAAATAACAAATAGTGAAGCGAAGTTTCCTGAGGTTCCGAATCAGTTCATATGCACTTTTGATAACGGGAACAATATTTATGAGATCATCTCTGAAAATAACAAAATTATTGAAAATATCACTGATAAACAACTTCAAAGAGAAATGATCAATGAGCTTAGGAGCTTCGAACAAAAAATGATGCATATTGCAGCATGGGACCTTTTCCTTGCTGCAAATAATAACGTCAAAGCCAGAAAACAATCTTTCCCTTCTTCTTTAACAAGTGATAGTGCTTATATCCCAAAATGGGGAGCTTGGCTACATGATACGGAAACTTCAGCTAATTTAATAGACAACGAGACGTTAGAGTTAAATAGTAAATCATTAGATACTGGGAAATGGCAATGCGAAGGTGACTGCTTACAAACTACTTTAAATTTAGATATTTTCCTTCCCTCTCAAGGTATAAAAGGTGGGGGGGAACTTATAGATCAGATGGGCAATCCTGTTTTTTATGAAAGCAGAGCAAATGGTTTGTTATTTAAGCAGCTTGGAGAGGGCTATGAAGCAAACTTGCCTATGTTTTTCCCTCTTGGCCAATGTACAACAAATATTGACATAGGTATTACGTTTACTAAAGACCCTGGTAAAAGACAAAATATACTTCCAGTTGTAACAACAAAACTTGCCTGGAGAGTATTAACAGATGAAGATGACCAAAACCAGTTTTTTAAAATGGAAAACGTATCAATAAATCTAAAAGGCCATAAAACAACCGTTAATTTAGGCCTAGTAGCTATGCACGTTGCAATTAAAGAACAGCGACAAAGAAGCTGGCGATGGGTAACCTTTGAGCATGTAAATAATTTATATGAGCCAGAGCAAGGAAGTTCAGATAAACCTTTCTTTAATAACCCTGCATGCAAAGATTGCTGTAACAACTTATTGCCGAAAAAGTCTAGTACACCAGCACAAATAACCAGATTGCATCCAATCCCTGAGGGAATTCAAACTTTAAATAAACAGTTACAAAGCATATTAAAAAACAACAACTCTGTCTTTCAGTACTATAAACTAGTTGAAACACAGTACACAAGTCTAGTTGCACCTAATACAGACTTTTTAAAGACAACTCCAATGGATGCAAGGAACTCAGTAATAGAGCCTTTCCTACTTCCCAAAATACAGTCTTGTCAAAATAAAACGAGCTACGTCACACCAGCCAATTTTTTTGATTCGGGATGTATGGGTTGTCATAAATTCGCAAAATTTAAAACCAAAAATGGTAAGCCTGCTAATGCAGACTTCACCTTTATAACACCTCTACATATTGAAAAGGAAAAAAATAATGAGCAATAATAATATCGATTTCGCATATGCTGTGATTCATAATATTGATAACGCAACAGAGCAATTTAAAGACAATTCTGAAGCTCTAATGGCTAAGTTTGAACTAACTGAAGATGCAAAGGTAAAGCTAAGGGAAATTGGAGACGCTTGGAGTGACGGTAGAACTGTCGCTGTTGAAAAAGGCTGGGCGGAGTTCGCCGAACAGTTTATAGGTCCTGAGTTAGCTGCATCAATGCGCTGGTAAATTAAAGTAGGTTGTTATGTCATTATTTTCTGAAAATACACTTCATGGTCTGAATTCACTTAACATTAGTAAGTCGACTAGCCTTATTATTGAAAAACATATAATTAAGCAGGAAAGTAATATTTCTAGTATTTATATAGAAACCAGACCCACAGTTTCAGACAAAGTTGATATGACAACCTGTCACCACTTTTCCACAGAGTGGGCTGAATTAGACATTGATCCAAATTCCCTTAACGAAATTCAAAATTTATCTCATGAATTTCAACCTCAAAGTCTATGGTTAGAATATGATGATGTTGCTAGTAAACTAAATAATCCGGGTCTTCACTTAAGTGTTAAAAAGCAGTCAGCTCTTAATGTAAAAAAACTATGCGAAATACTATTCAAAGGCACTCAACCAATCAATGATGACACATTAATTAATATTTTAGGAAATGCGCAAGTACAACATATTTCTAGGCTATATCGAAATAATTCACCAACCTTAAAAATACATATTAAGCCTAAGTTTAAATCCGGTAGAATGGATTGCTATTTTCTCCATGAGCACGTAAAACTTAAAGGCCTGTTTCACATACTGGATGTTATTAAAAATGCGAGTGAGGATTACAAAGATTATATTTATTTTGACTTAAGCTTTAACAATAAACCTAATTCTATTGCGGGCCTTTATTTATCCAATAAAGAAGCAAAAAATACTGAATACCTTAATGACTTAGAAAAAATAATATCACTACTTCCAGTAAAGAAAATTGAAATTTCAAAATTAATCAAACTAGTTAAGAGTAACATTAACTACTCCCTCGATATAAAAGTAGTTATAGAAAAGAATGAGATTTATTTAAAACCATACTTAGGTTTAATTAAAAACATTAATGTTGAGCAGATTAGAATTACAAAAAAACTAATGGAGTTATTCAGTTAACAACCACCTAATTAGCCAGGGCAAGATCACGAACTTTACCTTGACTTAAAAGTATGATCTTATACGTCTTTTTAGGTTGCTACTTTTATGTCTGATCCTCTTTTTCTAGAATATTTTGAATCAATTGATGACCCTCGCCAACAAGGTAAGGTCGTTCACAAGCTCTTTGATATCATATTCTTAACTGTGAGTGCTGTTATTTCAGGA
>NZ_MIET01000029.1 GCF_003590335.1 Pseudoalteromonas sp. MSK9-3
GGAACTGATAAGCGCTGAAAGCATCTAAGCGCGAAGCAGGCCTCGAGATGAGTTCTCACTAGAGCTATAAGCTCTCTGAAGGGCCGTTGGAGACTACAACGTTGATAGGCTGGGTGTGGAAGCATGGTGACATGTTAAGCTAACCAGTACTAATTACCCGTGAGGCTTAACCATACAACGCCAAAGTGGTTTTTTAAGCGACAGAAGTTAGTGTTTACTAAAGTAGCGTTTTACAAGAATTGGTCATAGATTGACTAATATTTATCAGAATTCCAGATTTAGTTGGCTTGCAGTAGCGAGTTAACACACCAGATTTGCTTGGTGACAATAGCGTTTTGGACCCACCTGACCCCATGCCGAACTCAGAAGTGAAACGAAACAGCGTCGATGATAGTGTGGCAGTTGCCATGTGAAAGTAGAACATTGCCAGGCACCTAATTTAGAAAATATATAAAAATAAAAATAAAAACAAAGCAAAGAATTTGCTTGGTGATAATAGCGTTTTGGACCCACCTGACCCCATGCCGAACTCAGAAGTGAAACGAAACAGCGTCGATGATAGTGTGGCAGTTGCCATGTGAAAGTAGAACATTGCCAGGCTCCTATTAAGAAAACCCGTTGCAGAAATGCAACGGGTTTTTTGCTATCTGGGGCTTGGATAAGCGGATTTAGAAAGGGTGTTTCAGGCCGTCATTAAAGAACAGTGAAGGGTAATGGACCCTGAAATGAATTCAGGGAGATGGAGGTTTTTATTTAGGGGCTGAGTTTTTATTTAGGGACTGAGTTTTGATTACGCTCACCTTGTTGTCTTCCTGACGCAGGTCAGGATCCAAGACACTCATGCTTACCGTTGTTATGATCACAGGTTTTTAGTTACTTCAAAATGTATTTTCTATTAAGGCCAGCCCGGTTCAAGGTAGCGACATAAGCAGAATAGCATCAACAGGTACTTTGTTATAAATATAGTTTTATGTGTGAAACGTTTGCGATTTTTATGTAACTGTATATACTCACAGTAAATGTACTGTATGGAAAACCAGTTGTATGCGACCTCTGACAAAGCGACAAGAACAAGTATTTGAACTAGTTAAAGTTTTTATTAAAGATACGGGTATGCCCCCAACGCGAGCAGAAATTGCAGATGCGTTAGGGTTTAAAAGTGCTAATGCAGCTGAAGAGCACTTGAAAGCCTTAGCAAAAAAAGGTGTCATCGAGATGGTACCTGGTGCTAGCAGAGGGATCCGTTTACCTGCAGAAGAAGAACCCGAACAATTAGGCTTACCTTTGATTGGTCGTGTGGCTGCTGGCGAGCCTATTTTGGCTGAGCAACATATTGAAAGCCACTGTCAGGTAGATGCTTCATTATTTAAACCTGCTGCTGATTATTTATTGCGTGTAAACGGTATGAGTATGAGAGATATTGGGATCATCGACGGAGATTTGTTAGCTGTACACCGTACTCAAGTCGCAGAAAATGGGCAAGTTGTTGTTGCCCGTGTCGAAGAAGATGTCACAGTTAAACGGTTAGAAAAAGCAGGTAAGCGTGTTTTTCTGCATGCCGAAAATGAAGAGTTTTCAGCAATCGAAGTAGACTTAGAACATGAGTCGTTTGCGATAGAAGGCTTAGCTGTCGGTGTGATCAGAAATGGTAACTGGATGTAATTATCCTGATTAGGCGCAACTTCATATAGTTAAAGGGCAAGTTCACGCATGAATTTGCCCTTTTCATTTTTAACATACCTAAATTCACTTACCTAAATTCAAGAACTTCCCCCCAATTCGTTTAAAAACACCCCAAAACTTGCTAATTGTTCAATTATTGACTAATTGGTTAATAGTCACGCAGTGTAGTGTTCGACCAAGGTCGTAGCTCATGACAGTCATCCGATAATAAAAACATGATGCGTAATTTTAGTGAAAGGGTCATTTGCTAGCGCAAAATAAAGGGGCGTCACATGAAAGCATACCATGCTGTTGTAAGCTTATTTGTCTTGTTTATGTCTTTTGGGGCAGCAAGTAACAGCGATTACAATATGCGTAAAGGAGTTACAGACATTAGTCAAAATGTCTACCAACTCCATATGACGATATTTCTGATTTGTTGTGTCATTGGCGTCATCGTTTTCGCGGTGATGTTTTGGGCGCTTATTCACCACCGAAAATCCAAGGGCGCGATTGCTGCCCAATTCCACGAAAGTACGAAAGTAGAAATTCTCTGGACGGCGATTCCATTCATCATTTTAGTCGTTATGGCTATCCCTGCAACGAAGACATTAATTGCGATGGAAGATGCAAGTAAGGCAGATCTCACTATCAAAGTGACGGGATCACAATGGAAGTGGCACTATGAATATATGGGACATGATGTAGATTTTTATTCTGTCCTGTCGACACCCCGTGAACAAATGAATGATCAAGAAGCGAAGGGTGAGCATTACTTACTCGAAGTGGATAGGGCATTGGTTATTCCGACTGGAAAAAAAGTGCGGTTTTTGATGACGTCAGATGATGTGATTCACTCATGGTGGGTGCCTGATTTCGCCGTTAAAAAAGATGCTAACCCTGGTTTCATTAATGAGGCTTGGACCAATGTTAATGAAGTTGGCATTTACCGTGGTCAGTGTGCTGAACTATGTGGCAAAGATCATGGCTTTATGCCAATTGTTGTTGATGCCAGATCTCCAGAGGCATTTGAATTATGGCTTACTGAGGCGAAAAAGGAAAAGCAACAGCAGGCAGAAGCCAGTGCGGCATTATTAGACAAAACATTGACTAAAGAGGAGTTAATGGCTGTAGGTGAACAGGTTTATATGGGGTACTGCGCAGCATGTCATCAGCCTACAGGGCTAGGCTTACCAGGCGTGTTTCCTGCGATGAAGGGGAGTGCGCTAGTTCAAGGTGATTTGAAGCCACACATTGACATTTTACTGAATGGCCGGCCCGGGACTGCGATGCAAGCCTTTGGTAAACAGCTGTCAATTAAACAAATTGCCGGTGTGATCACCTACAAGCGTAATAGCTGGGGTAATAATACTGGTGAAGTAATTCAACCTAGTCAAATACAAGCAGAAATAGACGCGACTAAGGAGAAAGAGCAATGAGTACATTGGTTGATTCTCAAGAACAAAATCACGAACATCATCATACTCCGAAAGGGTTTAAACGCTGGTTATATACAACAAATCATAAAGACATCGGTTCACTGTATTTAATATTTTCTTTAACGATGTTTATTGTTGGCGGAGCTATGGCAATGGTGATCCGCGCAGAGTTATTTCAGCCCGGGTTACAGCTAGTCGACCCACACTTCTTCAATCAGATGACAACTGTACATGGCTTAATCATGGTTTTTGGTGCTGTTATGCCAGCCTTTACTGGGTTGGCCAACTGGATGATACCTATGATGATAGGTGCACCAGATATGGCATTGCCTAGAATGAACAATTGGAGTTTTTGGATTTTACCATTCGCGTTTTCAATCTTGCTCATGTCGTTATTCATGGAAGGAGGGGGTCCTGCTTTTGGCTGGACATTTTATGCACCTTTATCCACTACTTACAGTAACGATAACACTGCCTTATTTGTATTTGCAGTCCATATTATGGGGATCAGTTCAATAATGGGTGCAATTAACGTGATTGTGACCATCGTGAATCTTAGGGCGCCGGGCATGACTTGGATGAAACTTCCGTTGTTTGTATGGACGTGGTTGATCACTGCTTTTCTATTAATTGCCGTGATGCCCGTACTGGCCGGCGCGGTGACGATGGTATTAACTGACAAATATTTTGGCACCAGCTTTTTCGATGCCGCCGGAGGGGGAGACCCCGTGATGTTTCAACATATATTCTGGTTCTTCGGACATCCAGAGGTATACATCATGATTTTGCCGGCTTTTGGTATCATTTCAACTATTGTCCCTACCTTTTCTCGCAAAAAACTATTTGGCTATGCCTCTATGGTCTATGCTACCTCTTCGATTGCATTGTTGTCTTTCGTTGTATGGGCACATCATATGTTTACGACGGGTATGCCATTGGCCGGTGAACTCTTTTTTATGTATGCGACGATGCTGATATCGGTGCCTACTGGAGTTAAAGTCTTTAACTGGGTGGCGACGATGTGGCGAGGCTCCATAACCTTTGAGATCCCCATGTTGTTTTCTATCGCTTTTATTGTGTTGTTCACCCTAGGCGGCTTTTCTGGGTTGATGTTGGCTATTACCCCTGCCGATTTCCAATATCATGATACGTATTTCGTGGTGGCACACTTTCACTATGTTTTGGTCACAGGCGCTGTCTTTTCAATTATGGCGGGTGCGTATTATTGGCTGCCTAAATGGACAGGGCATATGTTTAATATCACTTTGGCTAAATGGCACTTTTGGTTGTCGCTAGTGAGTGTGAATATTTTATTTTTCCCTATGCACTTTGTTGGCCTTGCGGGCATGCCGCGCCGAATTCCTGATTATGCTTTGCAGTTTGCTGACTTTAACGCAATTATCAGTATTGGCGGTTTTGCTTTTGGGTTATCGCAGTTGTTATTTGTGGTAGTGGTTTATAAATGTGCCCGTGGTGGTGAATCGGTTCCAAACAAGGTTTGGGATGGAGCTGAAGGTCTGGAGTGGGAGGTTGCTTCTCCTGCCCCGTATCATACGTTTAGCACACCGCCAGAGGTTAAGTAATGGAACACCATGCGTTGTTAAAGAAGTTGCTATTGAGTGCTGTCGCAATGTTTGCTTTTGCTTTCGCATTGGTACCCCTTTACGACGTTTTTTGTGATGTAACTGGACTTAATGGTAAACCAAGCATGGAAGCGGCCGAACAAAGCCAAGCAGTCATTAATTCAAGAACGGTTGATGTGAGTTTTACAACTCACGCTCAACAAAGTGCCCCTTTTGCTGTGAAATCGCAGCAATACATGGTGCAAGTGAAACCAGGTGAAATGACAGAAGTCACATTTTTTGCTCAAAATTTAAGTGGTAGTGCGCGAGTGATGCAAGCTGTCCCGTCGGTATCACCAGGGAAAGCTGCCAAGTATTTGCATAAAATGGCTTGCTTTTGTTTTGATAAACAAGCGTTTGCTCCCAGTGAACAACTTGAATTCAAGCTGTTGTTTTATGTAGATACTGAGCTGCCTGCTGATGTTAAAGAATTAACCCTGTCATATACCGTATTCGATATCAGTGATTCAGTACAAGCCAATATAAATGCTGCTACCGCAAACATCGGGGCAAGTTAGGAGAAAGTCGTGGAACAAAAATATGAAAACTACTTTGTGCCAGAGCAGAGCCAATGGCCAATCATAGGCGCAGTCGCCATGTTCTTCATTGCTGTAGGTGCGGGCTTAACGGTGATGCAAGTTGATTCTACAGCTTCAAGTGGCAGCTACATTTTGTATGGTGGTATTGGTATTTTGATATACATGTTATTTGGTTGGTTCAAACATGTGATTGAAGAGTCTCAAAAAGGATTGTATTCAGCGCAAATGGATCGCTCGTTTCGGCAAGGCATGAGTTGGTTTATTTTTTCTGAGGTTATGTTTTTTTTGGCATTTTTTGGCGCGCTATTTTACGCCAGAGTGCTATCGGTGCCATGGTTAGGTGGTGCTAGTAATAATGCTATGACTTACGAAGTGCTTTGGCCAAATTTTGAAGCTGTTTGGCCGCTCCTGACAACACCAGGCGGTGATACGACTAATGCTATGGGATGGCAGGGTTTACCACTAATTAATACCATTATTTTATTAACGTCTTCAGTGACAATGCATTTTGCACATGTGGCTATGGAGCGTGATGAACGTTTAAAGCTGAAAATGTTTTTAAGCCTAACTGTTTTGTTGGGGGTTGTGTTTTTGGGTTTGCAGGTTGAAGAATACAGACATGCCTACAACGATTTAAATTTAACGTTACAGTCCGGCCTTTATGGTAACACTTTTTATTTACTAACAGGCTTTCATGGCATGCATGTAACGCTAGGAACTCTAATGCTACTTATTGTGCTCCTACGTATTTTCAAAGGGCATTTGGACTCAAAGCAGCACTTTGCTTTTCAGGCGGCTGCGTGGTACTGGCATTTTGTAGATGTTGTTTGGCTGTGTTTGTTTGTATTTGTGTATGTTTTGTAATGACATGGCTGCTATTGAGGGGAATAAATCCAAGAAATGCGCTGGTTAAAATAAGCGCAATGACCAAGGCAGAGTAAAGTACTCTGCGGCCCAAATAATGTGACATTGGTTTGCCTGATTGGTTATTAGAAACCATTAAGTAAAGCGCTCTAAATAAGTTGAATAAGATAAATAACAATAAAAAAACGATAATAAATTTGATCAACATTTAGGAGCCTATATGCGAGAAGTAAGTAAATACAAGCTTAGTTCACTTTTGGCAATTATGGCTGTTTTTGTCATTGTTACCGTGTGTTTACTATTGGCGATGTGGCAATGGCAACGAGCTGAGAATAAAGCACTTTTGCTCGGTCAAGAAGGGATTATTTTGACGCAAGAAACGGCAAGCCTAGAGTCGGTATTTGCTGATTCAATCGATACTATCCATAGTGCTAAGTTCAAAGTGTCAGGGGCTTTTCTGACTGATCAAGTATGGTTTTTAGACAATAAAATAGTTGAAGGGAGACCGGGATATGACCTGATCACCCTGTTTCAAGCAAATCGGTTAGATGATGTACTGTTGGTGAATCTAGGCTTTATCGCCGCACCAGCACTGCGAACGCTACCGAGTATACGCTTGCCTGAAGAAGACGTTGAGCTTGAGCTACAAATCAAAAGTAAAGATATTAAAGGGTTCACGCTAGCCTCTGAGCCAGCAATGAATGCGAACTCTCATAATCTGCTGCAATACTTAGATTTATCCTACTTTACAACACTAACGGGTCTCACTATTTATCCGTTTGTAACTTATCAACTCGATAACACGATAACTGTGGCAATGCCTCATTATAAAGCCGTTGTAATGTCGCCGCAAAAACATCGCGCTTATGCATTACAGTGGTTACTCATAGGGCTATCGGCGGCAGTTATAGGGTACTTTTTATACCAAAGAAAGGAGCTGTAGTGATGATGAAAAATAAACCTATGTGGTTATTCCTCTTGTGTTGTGGGGTACCTCTCATACTTGCATACACTGCACTTTCTTTTAATTGGTTACCGCAAAGTGCAACAAATAGCGGCAAATTTGTTGATGAAGAAGTTACGATTTCTGATTGGCAGCAAACGCCGGGCGTTTTGTGGACTATTGCTTTAAATGCCCCAGTTTATTGCCAAGCAACATGTGAGCGGCAGTTGAACGATTTATCTAATATCCATACTGCTTTGGGCAAGAACCAAAGGCGTGTCAATTTAGCTGTATTTGGCAGGGAGTTTAAGTCTGGAAATACAGTGAGCTATCCAAATCAGCAGAACTTAGAACCAGGTAATTTATATTTGATTGATCATAGAGGATTAGTCGTACTTGAATACCAACCGAGCTTGGATGTTCAGGAAAATAGAATGCGTCACAAGGGAATGTTGAAAGATTTAAAGAAATTACTTAACTATGCGCGTAGTAGCTAAGGGGCAGGATGATGAACTATAGAAGAATTGCATTGTTTAGTTGTTTGCTGGCTGCACTTGTGGTCACTTTAGGTGCATATACACGTTTGAGTAACTCAGGACTTGGTTGCCCAGATTGGCCTGGTTGTTATGGTTTTATCTCGGTGCCTACACATGCGACAGATGTTTTACTTGCTGAGTCATTGTTTCCAGATAGCCAATTAGAGCCAAAGAAAGCGTGGATAGAAATGGTGCATCGCTATTTTGCTGGTTGTTTGGGGTTACTTATCGCGTTTCTTTGTATTATTGCTGTACGTAATAAAAAGCAAAGTGTGCTACCTGTGAGATTGGTGGTTCTTCTTGCTGTATTGATTGTGTTTCAGGGCGCTTTAGGTATGTGGACTGTGACACTGAATTTACAGCCGTTCGTTGTAATGGGGCACTTACTCGGCGGCTTTAGTATCTTAGCACTCTTGTCATTAATGTATTTTAGAGTGACGAATAGCCAAGAACGGCTTGAGGATCGAGTATCTCACTATTTTAATTTGGCGCTTGGGGTCTTGGTGATCTTGAGTATACAAATTGCGTTTGGAGGGTGGGTTGCCGCGAATTATGCTGCTCCTCACTGCACTGGCCTTCCTGTGTGTAACAATATAGAGCTGTTTTCTTTAGAGAGCTTGTTTCATTTACCTCTGGGTAAAGAAAACTATGAATATGGCGTACTACCATTTGATACTAGGCTGTCGATACACTTTGTTCATAGGCTGTGGGCACTCGTTACTGCGTTAGCCATTTTTGCAATGGCATGGAAGCTCTATCGAGTCGCAGTGAGTAAAACGTTTAAAAGTGCAGTGTTATGGGTGGTTATTCTCTTGCTCATTCAGTTAACTGTTGGCTCAGCCATTGTGCATTTACAATTTCCTTTGTTATTAACTCTCTTTCATAATTTTATGGCCGCGATGCTACTGGTGAGTATGGTTAGACTTTGCTTTTTAATAAAATATCGATGTCAGGAGGCTCTATGAAAACACTATCAATAAATCACATTGCCCCAGTTTCTTTATGGAGTATAACGCGTAACTATATTGCTATTTGTAAAGCAAAAGTAGTGTTAATGCTTGTGATCACCGCTTGGGTTGGAATAGCTCTTGCGCCAGAGACTGAAAGAACATGGTTTGCGCAGATTATGAGCCTGATTGGAATTGGGAGTTTGGCGGCAGCGGCGGCGGCGATTAATCATGTGGTCGATAGAGAGATAGATCAAAAAATGGCGCGAACACGACATCGACCTGTAGCAACCGAACGTTTATCAGTGAGGCATGCTTTGGTGTTTGCGTGTGTGTTGACGGTGGCAGGCATATCCGTATTGCTTGTTTGGAGTAATGTTTTATGTACGGTACTTACTTTTATGGCATTACTTGGGTATGCGGTTGTTTATACATTATTTCTTAAACGAGCAACGCCACAAAATATTGTTATTGGTGGGTTAGCTGGCGCTATGCCGCCATTATTGGGTTGGGTGAGTGAAACAGGTCAACTTGATGCCGAACCACTATTATTGGTGATGATTATTTTTGCTTGGACCCCCCCTCATTTTTGGGCGCTTGCCATTGCTCGTCGAAACGACTACAAACGCGCCAATGTTCCGATGTTACCAGTGACGCATGGTATTGAATTTACTCAGATTTGCATGATTGTGTATACCGTTATTTTGGCTCTCATTTGTGTTGTGCCTTATCTGATATCAATGTCAGGTTGGTTTTATTTAGTGTGTTCAAGCATTTTGAATATTTGGTTTATCATAAAGAGCTTAAGTTTGTATTTTTGGCCTTCTGATGAGAAAGCGATGGCACTTTTTCGTTTTTCAATTAGCCATTTACTGTTACTCTTTATCGCTCTTTTTGCTGATAAATGGATTGTTTAATGCGCTCTTTTTTATTGATTTCTATTATGTACTTGATGCTAGGGTGCGCTGAAGAGCCGCAAATATCGGATCTAGTGGTACAGTATCAAAATCCTAAAATAATTAAGCCGTTTGCATTAAATGATGAGAATGGCGAAATAACAACTGAACAAAGCTTACATGACCAATGGACGCTTCTTTTTTTGGGCTACACCAGCTGCCCAGATATATGCCCGATGACATTGGTTAAATTATCACAAGTTTATCAGCAACTCGAAAAAGATTACCCAATATCAGTATGGTTTGTGTCTGTTGATCCGCAACGAGATACACCCGCCAAGCGTCAAGCGTACATCAATTACTTTAATCATGAGTTTAAAGCATTAAGTGGTCCACATGCTCAGTTATTTCCATTTGTCCGAGATATTGGGCTGATATATGCGATCAATAACAGTACGGAGCAAGAGTATTATGTTGACCATAGCGCTTCTGTGGCTTTAATTAACCCTCGAGGTGAATTGGCTGCTATTTTTAAAGCAAAATATACGGCAAATGAAATCCCGCTAATCGACATTACTACCTTGGTACGCGATTTTAAAATAATCGCAATTTAGTGACCCGCCTGCTGGTATTTACACTTTAGATTAGCTGGTTATTTTCTTTCGAATTAACCTCTAACACGCTAATTATTTTTACCTTTTTTGTCTTAAGTTTTATGGCATTTTTTATATCTACGTCTAAGCTAAATTTATAAATATAAAATTTACAAGGACAGTGCTGCGCACATGTTAAAGCTTTCACCCGAATTGACAATCAGTCAAGTTGAAGATTTACATCAACAGCTTCGTCAAGAACTGCATGTGGAGCATGATATTTGTATTGATATATCGGAGGTAAGTAGAGCAGATACTGCCTCAATACAATTGCTATGTGCATTACAAAAGCATCTTCTGAATATTAATCATCAAATAGTTTGGCATGGGCAAAGTACTGCGTTTCGTAATGCGGTTGATGAGTTAGGTCTAGTAAAGTTTTTAGCCCTAGATAGCGTTAATTAAGAGGTCTGTATGAAAAAGATTTTGGCTGTAGACGATTCAGCATCTATGCGACAAATGGTCGGGTTTACATTAAAAAAGGCAGGGTTTGATGTCACTGAGGCAAAGGATGGCAGTGAAGCATTGGCAATTGCAAAACAGCAAGGGTTTGATGCAGTCATTTCTGATGTAAATATGCCGGTGATGGATGGGATTACCCTGATCCGTGAATTGCGTTCATTACCCAATTACAAGTTTACCCCATTATTGATGCTGACGACTGAATCTGGTTTAGATAAGAAAACAGAAGGCAAAGCCGCAGGCGCAACGGGTTGGATTGTTAAACCCTTTAATCCTGAGCAGTTACTCGCCGTGTTGAAAAAGGTTATTCGTTGAGCTAGGAGTGCCTTATGAGTATTGATTTAAGCCAATTTTTTGAGGTTTTCTTTGAGGAAAGCTTTGAAGGATTAGACGCAATGGAAGCTGAGCTGCTGAACTTAGAGCCAGGCACCGAAGACTCGGAAACAATCAATACCATTTTCAGAGCTGCGCACTCTATTAAAGGCGGCAGTGGTACATTTGGTTTCACGTCTGTTTCCGATTTTACGCATGTGCTTGAGACGTTATTAGATCAGATAAGAGACGGGCAGCGTCAGCTTACCGCAGAACATGTTAATTTATTATTGAAGTCAGTTGATTGTTTACGAGCCCTCTTAAGTGCACTTCAAGCAGAACAGACACCAGATCTGAGCGATGCGAATGATTTGCGACAAAAGTTTGAAGTTATTCTTGGTATGAGTGAAGGTTCTGACAGTCAAAATATACAAGAAACTGTGCAAGTAGAAAGCGAATCTACCTTTCAAATCGATTTTAAACCCCATCCCCATTTGTTTAAAACGGGTAACGAACCACTCTATATGATCAGTGAATTGGCAGAGCTTGGGGAATTAGAAACCAATGTATTTTATGATGCGATCCCTGACTTTGAAAATTTAAGCCCAGATGAGTGCTTTTTAAGTTGGCGGTTTTTCTTAACAACAGCTCGCCCTGAAAGCGCAATCAAAGAAATATTTGAATGGGTAGAAGATGATGCGCATATTGAAATTACTGTGTGTGGCGGACTGTTTGAATCTGAAGGGCGCAGTGGTATAAATTTAACCGAAGAGAGTTCAAGCGCTAATACGGCGGCTAGCGTGCCTTCTTCCTCACCTGCTCCAAAGGCAGCAACCTCTGTAAAAAAAGTCGAAACTAAAAAGCCTGCTGAGCAAAGCACAACATCAATTCGGGTTGGAATTGATAAAGTTGACTCTTTGATCAATATGGTTGGCGAGCTGGTCATAACGCAAGCAATGCTTAGTCAAATTGGCGAGCAAGAGATAAGCGAAACTACAATTACTTCTTTACAAGAAGGGCTTGCGCAGTTGGCGCATAATACGCGTGATTTACAAGAAAATGTCATGCGGATCAGAATGCTCCCTATCAGTTTTGTATTTAGTCGGTTCCCAAGGTTAGTGAGAGACATATCACAAAAGTTAAATAAGCAAGTTGAACTTAAACTAGTTGGAGAGCAAACCGAGTTAGATAAAACTGTGATGGAGAAAATTTCAGATCCTATGGTGCACTTGGTTAGGAACTCATTGGATCATGGTTTAGAAACTCCGGAAGAACGTGTTGCTGCAGGTAAAGACCCTGTAGGTATTGTTACGCTTAACGCTTTTCACCAAGGTGGCAACATTGTGATTGAGATTATGGATGATGGACAAGGGCTCAATACACAGAGAATAAAAGAAAAAGCCATTGCTAATGGGTTGGTACAGCCTGGAGATGAACTAACTGCCGATGAAATTAATGAGCTTATTTTTATGCCGGGTTTTTCAACCGCCGATGAAGTGAGTGATATTTCAGGGCGTGGCGTAGGGATGGACGTTGTACGACGTAATATTCAGGCACTAAACGGTTCGGTGGAAGTGTCCTCTGCACCTGGGGTTGGCTCTACGTTTACTATTCGTTTGCCATTAACATTGGCAATACTGGATGGTCAATTAGTTAAAGTTGCGCAGCATACCTATATTATTCCTTTGATTTCAATTGTCGAATCGTTACAGATTGATATTACTAAAGTGAGCAGAGTAGGCAAAGACCTAGATGTGCTGCGGCTGCGAGATGAATATATTCCTATCTTAAGACTTTACGACATCTTTACCCACCAAGGAGCAATAGAAGAGCTCGACAAAACGCTGCTAGTGGTTGTCGAAAGTGATAATCATAAAGTTGGTTTACTGGTTGATGATTTACTGGCACAGCAGCAAGTGGTGATCAAAAGCTTAGAAGCGAATTATCAAAAGGTGGATGGCATTTCTGGCGCGACAATTTTGGGTGATGGGCGGGTATCGTTGATCATTGATATAAGCGGTCTTATAAAGCTCAGTGGCCTCAAGCGCCCTGGCTCTCAAGAGCTGTTAGTTGAAGCTAAAGCGATAGAGGTTGCATGATGAGTAAGCAAGCAGAGCTAAATCAGCAATTGATATTAGGTGGGCAGCAAGACGAAAATCAATATCTCACGTTCATGATGGCTGGTGAAGAATATGGCATGGATATTTTAGCGGTGCAGGAAATTCGAGGATGGGAAGATGCCACGGTGATCCCGAACGCGCCAACCTTTGTTAAAGGTGCTATTAATTTACGGGGCACCATAGTCCCCATTGTGGATTTACGGCTAAGGTTTGGTATTGATAGTGTCGCTTACAGTCCTTTGACGGTTGTAATAGTGGTGTCTGTTGAGATTAAAGAACAGCATAAAGTGATGGGGCTAGTCGTAGATGCTGTTTCTGATGTTTATAGTATTTCTGAGGAAACTGCGAAAGATGTGCCTGACTTTCAAGATTCAGATAATGCGCAGTATGTGCATGGTTTGGTGAATGTGGGTGAAAAAATGGTCGTGTTATTAAATTTGGCTAGGGTGTTAGATTTAAGCGCAAATTATATGCATCATGGGTAAACTGGAGAAGATATGAGTAGTCATAACCTACAAAGTGCGATAAGCAATAAGCTAATTTATGTTGGTATCGCTCAAGTGGCCTGTATTGCTTTGGCATTTAAGTTTATTGGGATTGAGTTGTCATTACTCACGAGCTTACTCATGTTATTGCCTATCGTCGTGACCTTACTAGGGGTTTTATATTTAAAGCAAAATTTAAGTCATTATGCCGCCAGATTAGATTGTGTTGAATTGTTGATGCCACAGCTTAAAGTGGATGAACTCGATGCGATAGCCCAGGTAGATTTCAGTTATTATCCGCAGTTAAAGCAAGCTTTGCATATGCAATCTGACAATCAAACTCGTGCTGAACAAAGTCATCTAGATGGGTTACTTCGGGCATTACAGGTGTGCCAAGCAAACATTATGGTAGCCGATGCGGATTTGAACATTACATATTTGAATGACTCTGTGACCCGTATGTTCAGAGAGAATCAAATTAAACTGAGGGATGATTTACCAGGTTTTAATGTTGATGATTTGGTCGGTCGAAATATTGATGCTTTTCATAAAAACCCAGCTCACCAACGAGGCTTGTTAAGCACGTTAACTCAGGTGTATACAACCACGATAAAAGTGGCTGGGCTAACGTTTGAGTTAATCGCTACACCGGTATTTAATGGTGACAATGAACGGATCGCTACGCTGGTGGAGTGGAAAGATATTACCGCTAAGTTAGAGGCTGAACAAAAACAGCAGAAATTGTCGGCACATAACGCAAGAATCTCTAGTGCATTAGATGTATGCCAAGCGAATGTGATGTTAGCCGATCCAGATTTAAATATTGTCTATGCTAATCATTCAGTCTTAGAAATGCTCAGTGCAAATCAAGCGCAACTCAAAACGTCACTGCCCAACTTTGATGCGAACAACTTAATCGGAGAGTGTATTGATGTTTTCCATGTTAACCCCAGTCACCAAAGACATTTGTTGGCTAAATTAACCCAAACGTACAAGACTGATATTCAGGTCGCTGGGTTTACGTTTGGGCTGATCGCAACGCCCGTATACGGTGACAATAATGAGCGTTTAGGGACCGTTGTCGAATGGGATGATAAGACCAAGCGACTGGTGAGAGAGCGAAAAGAGCAAGAACAAGCGAATGAGAATTTACGTGTGAAACGTGCGCTTGATAATGTTGCCACCAACACCATGATTGCGAATCATGAGCATAACATTGTGTATATGAATAAGTCGGTTGTGCAAATGATGAGTAATGCAGAAGGTGATATTAAAAAAGACTTACCGCATTTTGATAGCCGAGCGTTATTAGGCGCAAATATCGATATATTCCATAAAGACCCGTCACATCAACGCAGTATGTTAGAGCGACTCACATCGGTATATAAAACAGAAATCTTGGTCGGTGGTAGAACATTTGGTTTAGTTGCCAATCCGATCATCGATGGTGACGGCGTACGGATAGGCACCGTTGTTGAATGGTCAGACCGTACCGCCGAAGTCGCTATTGAGTCTGAGGTGAATGAACTTGTTATGTCTGCAGGGCAAGGTGATTTGAGTGTACGACTGCAAGAAGCGAATAAAGAAGGGTTTTACTTACGCCTAACACAAGGCTTAAACGAACTAGTCAGTATTGTTGACGGTGCTGTGTCTGATACTGCACAGATGTTAGATGGACTTGCGAATGGAGATCTTACTCGTAGGGTTACAACAGAATACCAAGGAGCATTTGATAAGCTAAAACAAGATGCGAATGCGACGGCGAATAAGTTAACTGAAGTGCTTAATAGAATAAATTCGTCAGCGTCTTTGGTGGCCAGTGGGGCCGAAGAAATATCGCAAGGAAATACTGATCTAAGTCAAAGAACAGAAGAGCAAGCTTCGTCTTTAGAAGAAACTGCGTCTAGTATGGAAGAGATGACAAGTACCGTAAGGCAAAATGCGGATAATGCAAAAATTGCTAACGGGCTGGCTGAAGAAACCTGTGATAAAGCCATGCTGGGTGGTGAAGTGGTAAATAGAGCAGTCTCTAGTATGTCGGCTATTAACGAATCGAGTAAAAAAATATCCGACATTATAGGTGTGATTGATGAAATTGCTTTCCAAACTAATTTGCTAGCATTGAATGCAGCCGTTGAAGCGGCAAGGGCTGGGGAGCAAGGTCGTGGCTTTGCGGTCGTTGCAGGTGAGGTTCGTAATCTTGCACAGCGTTCTGCTGGCGCAGCAAAAGAAATAAAAGACTTGATCCGTGACAGTGTTGGTAAAGTAGAAGATGGCACGATTTTAGTGAATGAGTCAGGCGAAACACTCAAAGATATTGTGGCGTCAGTTAAACGTGTAACACAAATGATTTCTGATATAGCGGAAGCGTCAGTTGAACAAAGTTCGGGGATTGAACAAGTAAATAAAGCTGTGGCGCAAATGGATGAAATGACGCAACAAAATGCTGCGTTAGTGGAAGAAGCTTCAGCTGCTGGTGAGTCAATGTCAGAACAAGCCAACGATATGAAGCGGTTACTTAATTTCTTTTCATTAAGTGAAAATATGCAGGTCTCGAATTCAGAGTCGCCTGCGCAAGCAAGCCAAGCACAGCGAACATTGGCAACTCGCACGCCACAGCCTACAGAGCGTATGGAATTGTCAGCCCCTTCTGCATCTGCCAGCCCTGTTGCAACGGGAAATCAATTTTCTGATGGTTCAGAAGAGTGGGAAGAGTTTTAACAGTAGTATGGCTTTTTCCTCTCT
The DNA here is from genome assembly GCF_003590335.1 of Pseudoalteromonas sp. MSK9-3. Classification (GTDB taxonomy): domain Bacteria; phylum Pseudomonadota; class Gammaproteobacteria; order Enterobacterales; family Alteromonadaceae; genus Pseudoalteromonas. Next base: position 16,226 of record NZ_MIET01000029.1, read on the forward strand.
GTAATATTATGGAGAGTGAAGGATGCGAGAGTTTGCATTTACAGATACTGATTTTAAAGTAATTTCGGAGCGGGTATACCAAGCATGTGGCATTGTGCTTGGCCCGCATAAAAGGGAAATGGTGTACTCGCGTCTAGCACGGCGTATACGTACGAATGAGCTAACGTCTTTTGCGGCTTATTTGGATTATTTAGATACACATAGCGACGCTGAATTTAGCCACTTTATAAATGCAATTACGACAAACTTAACGTCTTTTTTTCGCGAAAACCATCACTTCGAACATGTGAGTGACACGATAATTCCTGCCTTATTAGAGTCCAATAAGACGTCTAAACGGGTTCGAATTTGGTCTGCTGGCTGCTCCACCGGTGAGGAACCTTACAGTATTGCAATGACATTAGTCGGGCGTTTTCCTGCCTCTTGGGATGTAAAAATTCTGGCGACTGACTTGGACTCAAATGTATTGGCAAAAGCACAGCAAGGCATTTATGAACCGGTGACGATTACAGGGCTTAGCCCAGCTCAGTTAAAGCAGTTCTTTTTAAAAAGTGCAGATGGCAACGCGTATCGGGTGAAGCCTCAATTACAACAAATGATTTCGTTTAAGCGCCTAAATTTACTTGAGAAGTGGCCAATGAAAGGACCGTTTGACGTTATATTTTGTCGTAATGTACTGATTTATTTTGATAAAAAAACAAAAGACAATTTATTTAAAGGTTACCATCGAATGTTAGCACAGGATGGGCATTTATTCATTGGGCATTCTGAAACTATGGGAAAAGAGCATAGTGAATTCAAGAACCTAGGCAAGACTATGTATAAGAAAATGAATAATGAATAATGAATTTAAACCGGTAATAAGTGGATTTGAACACGTAAAACGGTTTTGGGATTCAAGTCGCTCTATGGTTGTTGCAAAGGTTTTACCAGGTGAGTTTTATGTGTCTAAACACAATGAGCTGATTTCAACGGTATTGGGCTCATGCATTGCGGCGTGTATTTATGACGAACAACTGGGTCTTGGTGGGATGAATCACTTTATGTTACCCGGAGTTAAGGGCATGGAAGACATTAATGCAGATGACTTGAATTGTAGATATGGAAATTGGGCAATGGAATATTTGATAAATGAGTTACTCAAAAATGGCGCGTGTAGACATAATCTAAAAATAAAGTTGTTTGGTGGTGGAAAAATCATTCGTTCGATGACTGATATTGGCATTGGCAATATCCGTTTTGCTAATGCTTATATCCAAGATGAGGCCTTGGAATTGGTCTCTCATGATGTAGGGGGACCATGGCCGCGTAAAGTAGTTTTTAACCCTCAGACTGGTAAAGCACAGGTTAAAAAGTTACGTCAAATGCACAACGATACGATTGAAAAACGTGAAGTTCGTTACTTACATGATATTGAAGCACAAGATGCGAAAACCAATATAGAACTCTTTTAGGGGGCACCATGATAAAAGTATTAGTGATTGATGATTCTCCTCTCATTAGAGGGATATTAACCGAAGTTTTGCAACAAGCGCGCGACATTACCGTAGTGGGATGTGCTGAAGACCCTTATCAAGCAAGAGAAATGATAAAAACACTTAACCCTGATGTGTTAACCCTCGATATAGAAATGCCGAAAATGGATGGGCTAAGTTTTTTACGCAATTTAATGCGGTTAAGGCCTATGCCCGTGGTGATGATCTCGACGCTAACACAGCAGGGCTCACCAGCTACATTAGAGGCTTTGGAGATTGGTGCGATTGATTTTATTGCAAAACCTACGGTAAATGTAGCAGATCAACTGCAAGCGTATGCGTATATGCTACAAGAGAAAATAAGAGTGGCATCGCAAGCGCGGATCCGCGCTTTTAAGTCTGCAGTAAATGCATCATCTCAGATACAGGGAGAGGCAGAACAGTTTGACCGTAATGCCATTATCGCAATTGGTGCATCGACTGGTGGAACGGAAGCAATTAAAGAAGTACTCATGACATTTCCAAAGCATGCGCCGCCAACTGTTATTACACAGCATATTCCCCCAGTGTTTAGTGCTTCATTTGCTCAACGCATGGATCGCTGTTGTATTGTTGCGGTAAAAGAGGCTGAACATGGTGATGTATTAGCATCGGGTCAAGTATTCATTGCACCAGGTGATAAACACTTAAAAATTGTAAAACGCGGCTCACTTACTGTGTGTGAACTAGATGACACAGCCCCTGTAAATAGGCATAAGCCTGCGGTAGATGTGTTGTTTGATTCTTTAGTACCTATGGCTAAATCAGTCAGCGCTGTGCTCTTAACTGGTATGGGCAGTGATGGTGCAAAAGGCATGTTAAAACTGCGTCAAAGCGGAGCTAAGACCGCTGCGCAGGATGAAAAAAGTTGTGTTGTTTGGGGTATGCCGAGAGCGGCTGTGCAGCTAGATGCTGCACAAAAAGTGATCCCTTTGAGTAAAGTAACTCAAACTTTATTGTCTTCCGTGGCAAAGCCATGTCGTAAAGTTTAAATTGCTGGGAATTTAGTTATCAGCCAGTGAGTTTTGTATGACAACCCATGGCTGAGAGTACCAGTAATACGTACCTGGTAGACTTTTCACGGGTGCCGTGCAGTTATATCTAGAGCGACCTACGGGTAGTTTTTTAGGTGAAGTGACAGATACGGTGCTGTCATTTATCCACTTCAATGTAGCCGCTCCAACGCCGGATACAAAGCATGCAAATTGCGTATTCTGAAAAGGCTTTTCGGCAAAACTGAGGGTCACATTGGGTTGTGTTTGCGTGGTGACTGAATCACTATATTTTACGGTGTCGATAGCAAACGGGTGAGCGTGTATTTTGGTTTTTAGAGTATTTAAATTGCTATAAATACCTGATGCAGGGAAGCGAGGCAGACGGGTAAAGTCTGATGTCACCCCAACCGCCCCAGAGTGTTGCCCGATACCGGTATACCCCAAATCAGACACCAGGCGCTGTAAGGCATTGTTAAACTCGCCATAAGGGTAGGCCAATAATTTCGCATGGTGACCTATTTCTTTGTGAATTCGCTGCTCTGACCAAGTAATGTCGTGACTAATGCGGCGATACCATTGTGCTTGGCTTTCACCTTGTAAGCGTTTGTGCAGATAATCATGCTTAGCACTGTGGTTTGCGATGAGTGCACCACGTTTAGCGAGAGTTCTTAATTGATCCCATGTCATAACATAGCTTTGTTGCTCGTCGATGAGTTGTGGGTTAACGAAAATTGTATAGGGATAATTAAAAGCTTCAAGGATCGGGGCTGCATCGGTAATATTGTTATCGTAGCCATCATCAAAGGTGATCGCCACGGTATTGGCATTGACTGTTTTTCCCTCCTTAAGATGATTTAATAGCGTGTCGAGAGGGACAACATTAAAGTTGTTGGTTTTTAAATACTGCAAATGAGACTTAAATGTCTCGCTACTTACCGAGGTTACGGCAGGCAGCTTTTCGCTCACGTGATGATACTGTAAGATCACGGCTGCAAATACATTGTGTGTCATTAATACTAAGGCCAACCAAATAATATGGGTCATTTTTTTAGCAAACATAAGTCCTACCACTTCGCTTTACTCCTACTTGCGGGACCAATGATTTTATCAAATATTTCAGTGCCGTTACTAGGGCTGGTTGATACTGCTGTGATTGGTCACCTATCAAGTGCACATTATTTAGCTGGTATAGCATTAGGTTCTAGCAGTATTGCGGTATTATTTTGGCTAGCCAGTTTTTTGCGTATGAGTACCACTGGCGTAATAGCTCAGGCGTTTGGTGCCAAAGACTTTGATAGAATTAAGCAATTGCTAGTCAGTAGTTTACTGTTGTCTTTGCTATTCGCATTAACTTTAATTGCACTGAGTCCGACGTTACTTTCGGTGATAGCTTCCTTATCTCAATCATCTGAGCAAGTTATGGTGCAAGCGAGTACTTACTTTTCTATTCGTATTTGGAGTGCACCAGCTGCTTTAGGCAATTTAGTGCTGCTGGGTTTGATGCTGGGTATGCATTATGGCAAAGGACCCTTTTACCTGGTGCTATTTACTAATTTGGTGAATATCGTACTTGATGTTGTCTTTGTGTTAGTGCTTGACTTAGGGGTTGCTGGCGCGGCGAGCGCTTCTGTAATTGCTGATTATAGTGCGTTGATCCTGGCCATTTATTTAGTCAAAAAATTATTTAGACGTTATGGCGTTATTTGGAACATTCAGTTTCCATCAAGAGATAGTGTTGCGCGGTTATTAACTTTAAACCGTGATATTTTCATTCGATCTTTGTTATTACAGTTGTGCTTTAGCTTTATGACCTTTTACGGTGCACGTTTAGGGGAAGTGACACTTGCAGCCAACGCGGTGTTGTTAAATTTTCTGATGTTGGTCAGTTTTGCATTAGATGGTATTGCCTATGCAGCAGAAGCGAAAGTAGGCGCAGCTAAAGGGGAAGGTGATCCTGCACAAGTTAGATTGTGGGTTAATGTCAGTGTTTTTTGGGGGGCGGTATTTGCTTTGGGTTACTGTGCCTTTTTTGCCTTATTAGGGTCATCAATAATTACTTTACTGACAAATATCCCTGAAGTTATCACTGAGGCAAGTCTGTATTTACCTTGGCTAATAGTGCTCCCAGTTATTGCTATGGGCTGTTTTTTATTTGACGGTGTATTTGTGGGCTTGACTCGGGCTAAGGAAATGCGTAACTCAATGTTTATTGCGGTTGTGCTTGGTTTTTTTACACCAGTCGTGCTGACATTAGAGTGGGGTAATCATGGCTTATGGTTCGCAATGAGCTGCTTTATGGCAATGCGTGGTGCTACTTTGTTTTATCGTTATCGGCAGATCTGTCATCAGGGTGCATTGTTACAATGACTTGGGAAAAGCGGTTAGCAAATATGCCAACATAGCCCCAGCCGGAAAAAAAAAGCGCTGGGGCGAGTAGCCCCAACCCAATAAGCTGTACCCAAGCATGGTGGTAATAACCATAGGCAATGGCGACTAAACTCAGTGCGAATAGCCCTAAACCAATAAAAAAGCGTTTAAGGCTGAGCTTGGGGTGCTGGCCCAATTTATAAATGACGGATTTTAACATCGAGCGTTTAGTAGTATGAGTGATCGCCAGCTTGGTGTTCAGTAATATCACGTACTCCAGTGATTTCATCAAACTTAGCCACCATTTCTTTTTCGATCCCTTCTTTGAGGGTGACATCAATCATTGAGCAGCCATTACACCCGCCACCAAATTGTAAGATTGCAACACCTTCCGCTGTGATCTCAACCAAGCTAACTTGACCGCCGTGATTGGCAAGTTGCGGGTTTACTTCTGATACCAACATATGCTCAACACGTTCGTTTAAATCAGCATTTTTACTGAGCTTTTTCGCTTTGGCATTCGGTGCTTTTAGCGTCAGTTGAGTTCCCATCTTATCTGTGACGAAATCAATTTCTGCTTCTTCTAAAAACGGTGCGCTTTCAGCATCGACAACGGCATCGAAGCCATTAAATGGTAAGCGAATATCGCTTTCTTCTACGGCATCTGCTGGGCAATAAGAGACCCCACACTCTGCCTGTGACGTACCTGGGTTTACCACAAACACGCGGATATTGGTCTTTTCTGCTTGATCGGAAAGCAGTTTAGCAAAATGGGATTGAGCTGTTTCTGAAATGGTTATCATAACTGTGACTATTACTTGACTAAATTACTCGGATACTTCGTATGATACTCCCCTCATCGTATTGTCGCTAGTGTTGGACGTAAAAATTTGGCAACTTATGATTAGACTGTTAGCGTTTAAACAATCATCAGTATTAAGGTCTTGATATGCGGCTTGTATTATTATGTTTGGCAATGGTTATTTATTTGCCCCTTACAGTAGTGGCAAAACCACTGAGTTATTATTTTTCTGAGGATGTTCAGTTTGATCCGACTATTCCTACACCCAGTGATGTTTTGGGGTATGAGGTTGGGCAGTGGCATGTACGACATGATCAATTAGTGCAGTATATGCGCGTCCTGGCAGATAAAAGTGATCGTGTTGACATAAAAACCATTGGTTATAGCCATGAGCAGCGCCCTTTATTGCTTTTAACGATTACGGCACCAGATAAACTACAACGTATTGAGCAGATCAGAGCACAGCATCTAGCACGACTTTCGTCTTCAGAGGTAAAGACAGAGACACCTGCAGTGGCGTGGATGGGGTATAGCGTACACGGTAATGAACCCTCAGGCAGCAATGCCGCACTGCTGGTAGCCTATTATTTGGCTGCGGCTCAAGGAGACGCGGTACAGACGTTACTTAACAATACGATAGTGTTGTTAGATCCTTCTTTAAACCCCGATGGCTTAGCGCGTTTTGCGCAATGGGCTAATAGTAATCGAGGTATGAATTTGTCTGCTGATCCGCAGCACAGAGAGCATGTTGAAGCTTGGCCTTCTGGGCGCACCAATCATTATATGTTTGACTTAAATAGGGACTGGCTGTTGCTGCAACATCCAGAATCACAAGCAAGAGTGGCGCAGTTTCATCATTGGAAGCCTAATGTATTAACAGACTTTCATGAAATGGGATCCAATAGCAGTTATTTCTTTCAACCTGGTATTGCGTCACGTACCCACCCTTTGACGCCAAAAATGAATGTTACATTGACAGAAATATTAGCGACATTTCATGCTAAGTCATTAGATAAAGATAAACAGTTATACTTTACCCAAGAGAGTTTTGATGATTTCTACTATGGTAAAGGATCTACCTACCCAGATGCTAACGGCGCGATTGGCATTTTGTTTGAACAGGCGAGTAGCCGTGGGCATGTTCAAGATACCGTTAACGGCCGGTTGAATTTTTCTCAGACCATAAAAAACCAGTTAACGACCAGTTTATCGACGTTTGAAGGCGTTATAAAAAATAAGGCGAAGTTACAAGCATACCAACAGCAGTTTTATACGGGGGCGAGCGCACTCGCAGAGAAAGAAAAATTTGAAGGGTATGTGGTGGCAGCAGGCCACGATAAACAAAAATTTGAACAATTTTTGTCAGTGTTGTCACAGCATCAAATTGAGGTATTTGAACTCACAAAAGAGTACAAAGTGGGTAAATATCAGTATCAAAAAGGCGATATTTATGTGCCTTTATCACAATCTCAGTATCGTTTAATCAAAGCGATATTTTCAGAACAGCAGTCCTTTCAAGATAATACCTTTTATGATGTATCAGGATGGACTTTGGCACATGCGTTTAACCTACAGTTTGCTCAGGCAGCTAGCACATGGGGACTTAAGGTTGCAGATGAGCCATGGCGGTCGCCTATAAAAGAGCAATTCTCAAAATTATCAGAAACCTATGCATATGGGTTTTCATGGCAAGCATGGAATGCACCAAAAATGCTGAATTACCTACTGAGTAATGACATTGAAGCACGTGTTGCGATGAAATCATTTACAGCGGAAACAGCGGGCTTACAACATGATTTTTCAGCGGGTAGCATCATTGTTCCAGCAGGGTTACAACGTAATGCACAATGGTTATCAGTGCTCAATAATGCTCAATCGAAGTTTGCTGTAAAAGTTCACCCAATAGACACGGGTTTGACGAGTAAAGGTATCGATCTTGGTTCACGTAATATGAGAGCGTTGTCTCTACCTAAAGTTTTACTGGTAGGCGGGCAAGGGAGTAGCCAATATGAAGTCGGAGAGGTTTGGTATCACTTAGACAAGCATCTAGGTATCGCACCGACGTTAATAGAACAACATAGATTAGGTAAAGTCGATTTAGCACGTTATAGCCATGTGATATTGACGGATGGCCGCTTCAATAAGCTTTCTGATCGAGCTAAAGTTGCGCTGACTGGATGGGTTAATAAGGGCGGTGTTATTTGGGGCCATAAGCGGGGAGCAAAGTGGCTGATGGATAGCCAGCTTTTAAATGCACAAAGCATCACTCGCAAAGAGATGGCTGAGCAGTTTAATACTGAGGGGTTACAATATGGAACGCGTGATGCGCTAGCTGCAAAGCAGCGTATTGCAGGGGCAATATTTGCGACTGAATTAGACTTATCTCACCCATTGTCTTTTGGCTTTCAACGCCGCTTGCTGCCCATGTTTAAAAACAGTACATGGTTACTTAAGGCCCCTGAACAGCCATTTCTACTGGTGAATAAATATACCAAGGACCCTCTGTTATCAGGGTATGCTGCAAAAGAGAATGTCGCGAAAATCAGTGAAAGTGCAGCAGTGGTTGCACACAGGTATGGCCAAGGGAGTGTGATTGCAAGCTCCGATAACCCCGTATTTAGAGGTTACTGGTATGGTAGTAGTCGGTTATTAACTAACGCACTCTTTTTTGGCCATACGCTATCTGTGCAAGGGCGTTAGTGCCGTTGCAATAGCATCAACTTGCAGCGCACCAGCATCTAAACATGCTTGCGCTGCGGCATTCATCGTCGCCCCAGTGGTTATAACATCGTCAACGATGGCGACTTTTAGGCCGGTCATTACGCCTTTGACCTCAAAGGCATCGTGTGTATTTTTTCTTCGTTGTATACCTGTTAGGTTGCTTTGTGCCTTAGTGTTATGGATGCGAAGTAAGCTTATTTTTGAGGCTAAATAGGTGTCGATACAGCATTGCCATGTTTGGTTGACTTGATTGAATCCCCGATTAACTAACCGAGTGGTGTGTAGTGGCATGAGCACGGCGATATCAGGAGCCGTGTCCTCATGTAACAAGTACTGCGTCCATTGGTGCACAATCACTTGTTGTAGCGCTGCTTGGTAACGAGTTTGATGATGGAACTTGTAGCCACTCAGCCAACTTTTAAGCTGGCCTTCATACCAGCCACAAGCCATTAACCTTGTTATATTGTCTAACTTAAAATCCCGACAAATATCTGGCCGATTGAGGAGGTTTCCTTGTGAGGGGGCAAATAAACTCAGTTCATCGAAACAGTATTGGCATATTGCTTGGTGCTCAATAAGGGGGTTTTGGCAACAAATACAATAATTGGGCACGAGCCAATTAGCTACTTTCCTTAGCATGTTGGTTACTTTCCTTGGTCTTGTCGGTATCATTGTTGTAAGTTTGGTTGAGGACCTAAAAGAATGCAAAAAGAGTTAGTACTGTTGCACGGCTGGGGAATGAATGCCCAAGTGTGGCAGATGGTAAAGCCTGAGATTGAGCAGGTTTTTAGTGGTGACGTACGGAGTATTAATTTACCAGGTTTTGGCGGTGCCCCGAGTCCTAAACTGGACTACACGTTAGAAACGGCGGCTAAGTTAGTGGCTGAACAATTAAAACCAGAAAGTATCATTATTGGCTGGTCGTTAGGTGGCTTGTTTGCATTGTATTTGGCGCGTAATTTTCCTGATAAAGTCAGTAAGGTTATCTTAATTGCGGCTACGCCCTATTTTAATGAAGTAACGCAGTGGCCAGGTATACAGGCAAATGTATTAGATGCTTTTCAGGTGCAACTTGAAAAGAACGCAACTAAGACTATTGAACGTTTTCTCGCTATTCAAGCGATGGGGAGTGAGCATGCCAAAGAGGACATTAAAAGCTTACGGGCTTTATTAGCGCAGGCCCCAGCTCCAGATCCTATTGCATTAAAAGCTGGTTTAGATATTTTGAAAACACAGGATTTGCGTACTGATATGGCTATGGTAGAGCAACCTATTTATGGTTTATTTGGTCGCTTGGACGCTTTGGTGCCAAAAGCTGTAATAGATAAGATACGTGGTTTAAATTCGAATTTTCATTGTGAAATTTTACCAAAAGCATCCCATGCGCCTTTTATTTCTCATCGTTCTGAATTTATAACTTTCCTAAAATCAGTACTTTAAAATTATGGTATCACGCCACGTGAAAAAGACGTAAATCATGCTTTATTTTTATGACTTTTTGCGCAATAATTAACCATATATAAAAGTTTTTGGAGCATGCTATGCCAATCGGTGATGTACTCAACAATGGGATAGAAGGCTTTAACAGAGCAACACAGGGTATTGAGCGCGCGAGCGCTGAAATAAACCGTGCGACAATTGAAACACAAGATGAAAACCAGCAGGCACAGCAGCGTCAGTTGCAAGGTGCACGCCCGGAGGAGTCTGTGACGGCACCTGTGTCTCAACCTGCGAAAATTGATGAAGCATTGGTTAATTTAAAAGTAGAAGAATTTAATGCGAAAGCAAATGTGCAAACTATTCGCACTGCTGACGAAGCATTAGGTACTTTAATTGATATAAAGGTATAAGTTTTACAAAAATGGTATGAGTATTGTAACGTCCTCTCCGGCGATGAATTTAAATACTGCCAACGTCTACACTGAAACAGCTAGGCGCGATAATCAGCTGCGTGAAGTGATCCCAAAAACGGCCCCTCCCACTGCAGCTTTCACTGAGAACAAAGCGGTCAACGACGGTGATAAAGCAAAAGCGAACTCACCAGACGATAATGCTTTGTACGATAGTTCTGGCAAATTAGCACAGAACAAAACAATTGATGAAAAAGGGGCTCAAGACGGCGACGAACGCCAACCTAAATCTGATGAAGATGCACGCAGCGAGCAAGAACAGGCTGATGAGCAGGTTGAGCAAAAGCAAATACAAGAGCTTAAAGCGAGAGACACCGAAGTACGTTTGCATGAGCAAGCACATGCTCGCGTAGGTGGGCAGTATGCCGGTTCTCCGAGCTATGAATACCAACGTGGCCCAGATGGTAATAACTATGCGGTAGGTGGGCAGGTAATGATTGATGTGGCAGAGATCCCAGGGGATCCTGCAGGCACAATCGATAAAATGCAAACTGTACGCGCTGCTGCATTAGCACCAGCTGAACCCTCTGGTGCTGACCGAGCGATTGCAGCCGACGCCACACAAAAGCAAGCAGCTGCGCAAGCTGAATTAGCCACACAAACCATTAGTAGAAGTAATGATGAAGAGCAGCAGGGTACGACTCGAGTTGCTGGCTATGAGACGCGACGACTGGCCGAAGATGATGAAGAAATTGTTGAGCGCGATTCTGCTGCATTAAAAACAGACGGTGGGCCTTACTCTGTTGCGTTACCAATAGAGCGAGATCCTCAAATACAAGCGCGGTCTTTGCGCATTAGTGACTTCTACCAGCAAGCGGTACAACCTGAGGGCGCTGCTTCTTTATCACTGCAAGCGTAATTCGATGATAAAGCGCGTGCAGTGAGTGCGGGTAGATACCATAATAATCAGTCACAAAAAAGCCCATTCAACGATGGGCTTTTTTATTTAACTTGATTAATTACTTTTTCATTTTGGCGAAGGCTTCGGCAAATGCATTCCCCATGGCTGCATTACCTGAGTCTTTTTTAGGTTTTGCGCTGCGGTTGTGCTGCTTAGGCGCTGCCGATTTTTGCGTACTTGGCTTGCTCTTAGCTTGTGTATCTTGTGGTGTAATTTCATCATTCAAGCGCATAGTAAAGCTAATACGTTTGCGCGCAACGTCAACTTCAATCACTTTTACTTTTACAATATCACCCGCTTTAACTACTTCACGAGGATCAGAAATAAACTTATTGGTGATGGCTGAAATATGCACTAATCCATCTTGATGAACCCCTACATCAACGAACGCACCAAAATTAGCAACATTGGAGACAACCCCCTCGAGGATCATACCAACTTCTAAGTCTGATATTTTTTCAACACCGGCTTTAAACTCTGCTGTTTTAAACTCTGGGCGAGGATCTCGGCCAGGTTTATCAAGTTCTTTAATAATGTCGGTGACCGTTGGCAAACCAAACTTTTCGCTGGTAAAGTCATTGGCTGCTAATTGATTCAATAATGTGCTGTTACCGATAAGCTCTGTGACAGGAAGTGCTTTTTGTTGTGCAATTTGTTTTACGACTGGATAAGCTTCAGGGTGCACAGATGAGGCATCTAGTGGGTCTTTACCGTCGAGTATGCGCAAGAAACCTGCAGCTTGTTCAAACGCCTTTGGCCCCAACCGTTCCACTTTTTTCAGCTGGTTACGTGCAGTGAATGAGCCGTGCTCGTCACGATATTTAACAATATTGTTAGCCAGTGTTTTATTTAAACCTGACACACGTGTTAATAGGGGGGCAGAAGCCATATTGACGTCGACACCAACAGAGTTAACACAATCTTCTACGACCGACGTCAGTGTTTGACCAAGCTGACTTTGCGATACATCATGTTGGTATTGACCTACACCGATAGATTTAGGCTCAATTTTTACTAATTCAGCCAGCGGGTCTTGCAAACGGCGTGCTATGGAGACAGCCCCACGTAGTGACACGTCTAAGTCAGGAAATTCATTCGCGGCAAATTCGGAAGCTGAGTATACAGATGCGCCAGCTTCACTGACCATGATTTTACTCAGGGTAAGTTCTGGGGCTGCTTTTAATAGCTCAGAAGCCAATTTATCAGACTCACGAGAGGCGGTTCCATTGCCAATGGCAATTAATTGCACTTTATGCTGACGGCATAATTGTTCTAGTGTGCGTAGCGATTTGTCCCAATGGTTTTGAGGTGCATGTGGGAAAATAGTATTCGTGGAGAGTAATTTCCCCGTGCTGTCGACCACAGCGATTTTACACCCTGTTCTAAGGCCTGGGTCAATCCCTAAGGTAACACGAGGTCCCGCCGGTGCAGCCATCAGCAAATCTTTTAAGTTTTTAGCAAATACGTCAATGGCACCTGTTTCAGCGGTTTCACGTAGCGACCCGAGAAATTCGTTTTCTAAATGCAGTGATAATTTTATTTTCCAGGCCCATTGCACAACGGTCATTAACCATGCACTGGCATTGGCGGATGTAACATTGAGTTGGTAGTGATCTGCTATCATTTGCGCGCAAAACTGTTGGGGCTCTGCAACGTCTGGTTCTGGGTTAATAACCAATTGTAAAATACCTTCGTTACGCGCTCTTAGCATTGCTAATGCTCTGTGAGAAGGGACTTTGGTTAATTTTTCACTGTGCTCGAAATAGTCTCGGTATTTGTTTCCTGAGTCTTCTTTTCCTTTAACGACTTGTGCCTCAAGTTGACCATTTTGTTGAATATGTCGACGAAATTTGGCAAGTAGCTTGGCATCCTCAGCAAAGCGTTCCATTAGAATGAACTTGGCTCCATCTAATGCCGCTTTACTATCACTGATCCCATTCTGGTCATTCACATAATCTTGCGCTAGTTGCTCAGGAGATAACGTGGCATCATTAAATAATGCCTCAGCGAGTGGTTCTAACCCAGCTTCAATCGCGATTTGGCCTTTTGTACGGCGCTTTGGCTTGAACGGTAAATATAAATCTTCTAACTCAGTTTTACTTTGTACGTTATGAATGTCGGCTGAGAGTGAGTCAGATAACTTACCTTGTTCTTTAATGGTAGAGAGAATAAAGCTTCTACGTTCCTCTAACTCTCGTAAATAGCCTAAACGTTGTTCTAATAAACGTAGCTGCGTATCGTCTAGTCCACCAGTGACTTCTTTACGATAACGGGCGATAAACGGTACCGTTGCCCCTTCATCAAGTAATGCCGTTGCAGCGATAACTTGCTGCTCTTTTGCGTTTAGCTCGTGTGCTAAACGTGCAGAGATATTGCTCATGCAAAATCCTTATAAAGTTCAATGCTATACGCGTTTTTATTGGCGTATGTCTATGGTCTAACTATATCACAGCAAAAGGGAATAAGAAGCTTAGCTGATCACGTAATCTATTTTGTTAACAAACCAAGTTTTTTCGCCCTCTGGGGTGTTAACGGTAAAGTCATCATCCACTTCTTTTCCGAGTAAAGCCCGCGCCATGGGAGAGTCGATGGAGATGTAATCGTTGCGCTCATATATTTCATCTGGCCCAACAATTCTAAATTTTTTGCACTCTTGCGCGTCATTTTCAATTTCGACCCATGCACCAAAAAACACTTTGCCAGCCTGTTGCTGGGAATATTCAATAATTTTTAGATCGGGTAGTCGTTTTCTCAGATACCTAACTCGCCTATCTATTTGCCTTAAAACACGTTTATTAAATGTATAGTCGGCATTCTCAGAGCGATCGCCTAAGCTCGCAGCCCACGATACAATTTTGGTGATTTCAGGGCGTTTTTCATGCCATAAGTGGTCATGTTCTTGCTGTAATTTTCGGTACCCTTCAGGGGTGATCAGATTGGTTTTCATTTACTTGATATGCTCTGAGTTAGTGCTGTGACAACTTAAATAAAAAATAAATATATGTCGAGCTTTCTAGATTAAACTACCTAATTTTTTTGTTTGTAACGTTCCGTAACAAAACTTCTTTCAAGGTATGGTGTCTAGATGGCATTTTTTCAATTATATTAAGCCAAGGTATTCAATAAAAAGAAGAATCAACAATGGGTAATGAAACGACCAAAGTGTTAGTCGTAGATGATGATATGCGTTTACGTAGCTTGTTAGAGAGATACTTGGTTGAACAAGGTTTTATTGTTCGTACTGCAGCCAATAGTGAGCAGATGGATCGTTTACTAGAGCGTGAAAATTTTCACTTGATGGTGCTTGATCTGATGCTGCCAGGTGAAGATGGGTTATCTATTTGTCGCCGTTTAAGACAAAAAGAAAATGAGATCCCCATTGTGATGTTGACGGCAAAAGGCGATGAAGTAGATCGAATTATTGGTCTTGAGTTGGGAGCTGATGATTACATACCAAAGCCGTTTAACCCCAGAGAGCTGTTAGCAAGAATTAAAGCGATTTTACGTCGCAGGGCAAAAGAAGTGCCTGGAGCGCCTGCTGCTCAAGAGAATGAAGTGGTATTTGGTATTTTTAAACTCAATCTAGCAACACGCGAAATGCAAAAGGGGAATGAAGTGATTTCGTTGACTAGCGGTGAGTTTGCTGTCCTTAAAGCATTGGTTAATCACCCTCGTGAGCCACTTAGCCGAGACAAGCTAATGAATCTGGCTAGAGGGCGCGATTATAGTGCGTTGGAAAGAAGCATTGATGTACAAGTCTCCCGACTTCGTCGCATGATTGAAGAAGATGCCACCAACCCTCGCTATATTCAAACAGTTTGGGGACTCGGCTATGTCTTTGTGCCTGACGGTCAAGGCTAGTTGTATTTATGAGTTTATTTCCAAAAAGTGCATTCGGACAAACCGTTTTTTTTGTTGGGGCGTTATTACTCGTAAATCAAATAATGTCTTACATCACGGTGACCCTTTACGTTATTAAACCAACATTTGAGCAAGCGAATTTAATGCTCGCAAAGCAAGTGAAAACAGTCTTTATTGATTGGGAAGATGGCGCTGAGGTGTCTTCAGAGTTGTCTGATGTGTTTTTTGAGATAACGGGTATAGAGGTGATGACGCAAAGAGAGGCCTATATTAATGGTCTTGGTGACGCCAAGGAGTACACATTATTGTCTCAGAGCATGTCTGAGCAATTAAATGGTTCAGCACGAGTGAGGATAAGCCAAGGCGACCCGATTGTGTATTGGGTTGAGGCGCCACAAGCTCCAGGATATTGGGTGCGGGTGCCCTTAACAGGTTTTAGTGAAGCAAAGCTCGAATTTTTGGTTTTTTATCTTTCCAGTATCGGTTTTTTAAGTGTGCTTGGTGGATGGTGGTTTGCTCGGCATCTTAATCGACCGCTAAGAGCATTACAAACAGCGGCTGGGCGAGTCGGTGTTGGGGATTTTTCTACCCGTCTGGTAGAAAGTGGTGCGACTGAAGTTATTGAAGTGACGAAGGCATTTAATCAAATGTCAAAAGGGATTGCTGAGCTTGAAAGTGACCGTCGTTTGCTGATGGCGGGGGTGTCGCATGATCTACGCACACCGTTAACTCGTATACGGCTGGCAACAGAGATGATGTCAGATGAAGAGGATTACCTCAAAGAAGGGATCATTGACGATATCGAGGATATGAATGCGATTATCGATCAATTTATTGAATATTTACGGCATCATAACTCCAGTGAGATGGTACTAGAAGATATTAATACTGTGGTAGAAGATGTGGTCAATGTGGAGCAAAAGCATAAACGAACGATACAGCTTTCAACGCAAGCATCTTTACCGTCGGTATTGTTAAACACTGTTGCATTAAAGCGGGTGTTAACGAATATGATTGAAAATGCAATTCGTTATTCAGACGGCGCTATTTCAGTGTCTACGGAGTTCAGTAAAGAGCACAGATCAGTCCTAATTAAAGTACAAGATAGAGGCCCAGGTATTCCAGAGAGTGAATTGGAAACGGTGTTTGAGCCGTTTAAGCAAGGAGATCAAGCTCGCGGTAGTGAAGGGAGTGGGTTAGGGCTTGCGATCATTAAACGCATTGTAACCACGCATGGGGGAACAGTGAGGTTACGCAATCGCAAGCAAGGCGGGTTAAGTGCAGAAGTGTTGTTGCCAGTGATGAATGTAAACCAAAACTAGCATCGTGGATGTATCACCTTACTTGTTTAAGCAAAATAATCGTGAAGGCCTATTAAAGGCCTTTTTTAAGGCCATGACAGCACCATGCTGAAGGTCGATACCTGTTTTTGGAATTAAAGTTATGACGCAGTTAGTGGTAGTAGGCGCAGGTTGGTTAGGGCACCCTTTATGTCAACAAGCCAGTGAGTTAGGTTGGCAGGTTGAAGGTACTCGCCGTAGTCCTAATGATGCGGTCTCGTTTGAGCGTTATCTCGCTATGCCAAATGAACAAATAGAGCATACGTTATCATTACGCGATGCTTGGTGGGTCTGTGCTTTGCCACCAAGAGCAAGGCATGCTGATAGTAATTACTTGCCAATGTTGCAGCAGACTTTAGCACTCAGTAAAAAAATGTCGGCACGGGGGTTTTTGCTCTGTTCAAGCACTGGGGTATATAGCAATGAGAATGGTCACTATCATGAACTAAGCGCACTGGATACCAGTACCGAGCGCCAGCAATTATTGGTCAGTGCAGAAGAGCATGTTACAAAGCAAGGTGGCAAAGTGTTACGTTTAGCAGGGCTAGTTGGCCCGGGTCGAGAACCGGGTAATTTTGTCGCAGGAAAAACATTAAAAAGCTCTTCGCAAAGCTTGGTAAACATGGTTCATCAGCAAGATGTGATTAATGCTATCTTTACGGTGTTGTCTCAGTGGCAAGTAGCCCAGCCAATATATAATGTGTGTCATGAGTGGCACCCGACGCGCGCGCAGTACTATCAACAAAAATGTCATGCACTTAATACCGCAGCCCCTGAGTTTAGCTCTGCCGAGAAAGTGGAACGTATTATCGATGGTTCGGCTATTTGTCAGCTGGGATTTGCATACAATTACGCCATTTAATGGCGTTTAAAGGTTAAATGCCCACCTAATCGGTATTTACTCCCAGGAGAAATAAGGCGTGCAAAACTAACGATCCCCTCTGATGACCATGTGCGTCTTATGACCTGTAAACAAGGCTCTTCATTGTATAAACTTAACCATTGGCAAACCTCACTGGTGGGCATTATGGCTTCCACTGTGTGACGAGCTTCAGTTAAGGGGGCAACCTGTGACAGGTATTCATGCGGAGTAACGTGATTAAAATCTTGCTGTAAATAGTGTATCGCAAGTGCTGGATTGACAAACCTTTCCTCTACTTGAAGCGGTTGTTCGTTTTCATTATGTACAAGTACGCTTCGATAGACTTGGCTGTTGATCTCTACGCCCAGAGCAATTGCAATTGGTGCGACGGCCGAGATTGATTCTAACGATAAAACACTACAAGAGTAGACCCCATTGCGTGCCTGTACTTCATCAGCTATGTTTTTTATTTCCAGTAAAGAGGATTGCGACTTAAGGCTAGCAACAAAAGTCCCTAAGCCTTGACTTCTAGTGAGGATGCCTGCTTCTGTCAGCTCACTTAGCGCACGTCGAGCGGTCATTCGACTAACAGCAAATTGCTCTGCGAGTTCATTTTCAGAGGGGACACGCTGATTCTCTACCCATTTTGCTGCTTGAATATTATCAATGATATGCTGTTTTATAAGGGCAAACTTGGGTGTTTGTGTCATGGCGAGACTACCAATTTTTATGAAGATATGAATAAAGGTGGCACAGATGTCTTGTATATACAAGCAAGCTTGTTAAACTCGAACCAGATATTTTTTCGGAGTAGTAGCAATGATTGAGCCTGATTTAGTAATTACAGATGTTAACCTTGCGACAATGGATGGAGAGCGCTCAGCCCCCTATGGCATGATAGAGCAAGGGGCAATTATGATTAAAGAGGGCATGATCAGTTGGTTAGGTCGACAGGATGATATGCCTGAATTTGATGCATTGGCAACACCCGTTCACAGTGCCAAAGGGGCTTGGCTGACACCTGGACTCATTGATTGCCATACCCATATCTTGTTTGCAGGGGATAGAGCTACTGAGTTTGAGCAGCGGCTGCAAGGTGTTTCGTACCAACAAATTGCGCAGCAAGGCGGTGGTATCGCAAGTACGGTTAGAGCAACTCGAGAAGCCGATCATGAAACGTTATTTGTTAACGCCAAAGGACGTTTAAACAGTTTATTACGTGAGGGCGTCACGACTGTTGAAAGCAAAACAGGCTATGGATTAGACACCGAAAATGAATTGAAGTTATTGGAAGTGAATAAGCTACTTGCTGAGCATCATCCAATTGATATACATAGTACGTTTTTAGGCGCACACGCATTACCGCCTGAATATAAGGGTCAAGCTGATGCGTATATTGATATCGTATGTGACGAAATGTTACCTCGGGTTGCAGAGCTAAATCTGGCCAGTGCAGTAGATGTGTTTTGCGAAAATGTGGGATTTAGTTACGAACAAACTCGTCGAGTCTTTGATGCTGCGACCAAGTTAGGGTTGAAAGTGAAATGTCACGCTGAACAGTTATCTAACCAAAAGGGCACTGAGCTGGTAGCTGAGTTTGCTGGGTTGTCTGCGGACCATATTGAATACTTAGATGAATCAGGTGTGGTGGCAATGGCAAATGCAGGCACTGTTGCAGTGCTGTTACCGGGGGCATTTTATTTTTTACGAGAGACACAGTTACCCCCGTTAGAGTTGCTGCGTAAACACAAGGTACCCATGGCGATTGCGAGTGACTTTAACCCTGGTACCGCACCCCTATGCTCATTACGTTTAATGTTGAATATGGGGTGTACGCTATTTAGAATGACGCCGGAAGAAACCTTGCAGGGCGTGACATGTCATGCGGCAAAAGCACTTGGTTTATCAGATAGAGGGGTACTTAAAGTGGGAATGCGAGCTGACTTTGCCTTGTGGGATATTAGTCACCCAGCACAATTAAGTTACCAATTTGGCGTAAATGATCTGTTAAATCTCTGGATATTAGGTAAACTTACTCAGAATTAATTATTTATATTGGGGTGTTGATGTCGGTTTTCACATATGTGTGGTCCGTCACAACTATTCCTGTAATCAACGGAATGCAACAGGGGGGGATCCCCCTTCTAGCGGCGCTGCTAGCGGGTGTAGTATTGATGGGCAGCCTCGCTGTTATCGTAGTAACTAAAGCCGCAAATTTACGTATACTACATGCGTTGACTGCTAGCATAAGTCTGGCAATATTAGCGCTGAACCTAGAATGGTTACAGTATCTTTTAGGGCTTTCTCTACTTGGCCATATCCTATTTAGCCTGCGTCATAATGACGATAATTACTTATTCTTGGCCTGTTTTGCCAGTGTGATCTTTATTGTATTACTGGGTGGGCAGATTTTATGGTCTTGGCCAGGTATATTAACCGTATCAGTGGTCACTATTCTCTACTTAGGGCAATTATTGGCCTTAAATCATATTCCAGAAACGGCCCCAGCCCAACACGAAGTAGTGAGCGATCAAGCCCATGATATTCTTGGTTTACCCGATAGAGCCAGTTTAAGAGCCGCATTTACAGACTACAGAGTCACAGAACCAGGGCCTGCTATGTTAGTGATGGTTCGCCTTGAAGGCTTTGAGCAAGTGAATCTGCATTTGGGTCGAGAATTCGGCGATTTACTTTTAGCGCAGTCGGCCAATCGAATAAAGCAACAATTACAAAGCCATGATGTCGTTGCCATTGCTAATGGGAATGACATGTCACGGGTGGCGCATTTAGGTGGGCTTCACTTTGTCTTTGTCTGTGGGCTGAGTAACCAAAAACACCTGCATGAGCAGCTAATAGACGATATCATTCGCAGTACACTGAAACCTTTCAATGTGGGTAACTGTACATTGGAAGTAAGTGCGCGAGCCAGTTACGTGAATTGCGACGAAGAACTCGGCCAATTTGATAACCTGATCACCTGTGCATTCTTGGCGTTAGATAGCCAGCCTAATCGCTCGGTGTGTGCTTATCAACAGCAAATGCAAATTACGAAATTAGAACAACAAGCACGTCTTGCCGAGCTGGCACACATTGATTTTCGCAGTGAATTTGAATTGTATTTTCAGCCAGTGATCCGTCACAAAGATGGCGAAATAGAATTTTTAGAGTTGTTATTACGCTGGCAACACCCAAAGCAAGGTATTCTGGCTGCGGGTCAATTTATAGAAGATATTCGACTGGCAGGGTTGGCTGTTCCTGTTGCGTATTATGTGATTGAACGTGCAGCAGAGATTGCGATGGCATTGAGAATGGATAACATTCATATGCCACTGAGTGTGAATGTTTTTGGTCCAGAGATGTTACATGAAGAGTTCATTGAATTTCTAGATAGAATATTGCTTGAGCATCATTTGCTACCTGGGGATTTGATCATTGAATGTCCATCCGCGTTATTTATGTCATTAGATGCGCAAGGCGTGGCAATGGTCGCGCGGCTGAGAAGCATTGGTGTACGTTTGTGTGTTGATGGATTTGGCGAAGCGCCACTCATATTAGCAAAATTGCCAAAATTGAGTGTCGATTATGTGAAAGTGGGTCGCTCTTTGACCGCAGAACACCAGCAGCAGGGCCAGTTTAAAAGTGTGGTGCGTGGTATGGTAGAGATGCAGCAGCAATTGAACAGTAAAGTGATCTGCGAAGGGGTTGAAACACAAGAGCAGCTCAATTTTGTGCAAAATCTTGATACCTTTGCTGCTCAGGGTTACTTTTTTGCAAGGCCTCTGAGCAGTGTAGGTATGATCAGTTGGTTAAAACAATGGAAAATAGAACACGAGTAGATAAGTTATTGCTCAACCCGGGCTCGACTTGATAAGTAACTACATACTAAACCACTGAGCACTTGCCCTGCTTCTATCATACCTTGTGCAAGGCCCTGTGGATGATTCGCTGGAGCAGCTTCACACAGATGTAAATAAGCCACACTGCGTTGTTCTGCTGATAACGACACAAAATGTTCAGCATCATTCGTACTAAAGCCACAATTGGTAAACGCACTGACTGGCATACCGCTAATACTGTCAACGTCTACTTCAATACCCAATGGTTTATCATCGTTGAAACGCTTTAATCCGGTGGTAATTGCTTGGGTTAATGTTGCCCTTCGCGTGACTAAAATATCTTGATAGCTAGTATAAGTGAACTGCGCTTTGTGCAAAGCGTCTATGATTGCCTTGTTATTTTTTTGTTCATGCAAACCGACCACATGATAGTCATTGAGCATATTGCGCTGGTAAGCATAGTTAAATCCATTGCCACTGTGCCGACCTTCTATTGCTCTAAAGTCAGCATGTGGATCAAAGTTAATAGCATTACATGATTTACCACTTACTCTGTGCAATGCCTGTAAAATACCAAAACAATTATTGTGACCACCCCCAATAATAATGGGTTCCAATCCTGCTGAAAATATTAAGCTTAGGATATCATTGACACGCTGATCTATTTCGGCGCATAAATCTCGTAACTGTACTAGCTGATCAGGGTGCGTGTTGCACAAGTCCGCACTGGCTGTTTGTAAGTCGTCACAAACTATTTCACCTAATAGCAAGACGTTTTTTGGGTCTAAAAATTGGTTACACGGGAGGTTTAAGAAACGTTTTAAAAAAGCCTGCCACCCAAGGGTCGCACCACCTTGGCCGCAATTTGCTCTAGGGCCGATATCTTCGTTTACGCCAATAAGTACGTACTTTATGCCAAAAGCAGCGGCATCTTTTAGTGCCTGTAAGGTGGCACTGTTAGTATCTAGGAAGGTGAGTGATTGCCAAAATTTACGCTCATTCTCACGTTCTGTGACGAGGCTGCTAATGTCAGCCTCATGGTAAATATGTAGGTATTCTGTCATGGTTTACGCGTCTAGGGTGTCATCTACTTCAAGGAGTAATTCTTCAGCTGAGATAATAATCCCAGTACTGTCAGCATATAAATAGTCGTCGTCGAAAAAGGAGACTCCTGCAAAATTCACGGGAATACCTTGCTCACCAGCCCCTGAGCTGTCGGCCGATACAGGAATTGACGTAATAGCTTGAATACCGATATTACATTCTTCAAGTTCGTCCACATGACGCACTGCGCCATAGACAACAATGCCTTGCCAGTTATTTTCAACAGCCAGTTCAGCAAGGTCAATATCAATAAGGGCACGTCTCGTTGAGCCACCGCCATCTATTAGCAATATGCTATCGCTCCCATCTTGCTCTAACATTGACCTGATCAATTCGTTATTTTCAAAACATTTTACAGTTTGAATACGGCCACTAAAGGCGGTTTGTCCACCAAAGTTAATAAACATAGGTTCGAGAACATCAACCACGTCAGCAAAATGATCACACAGGTCGGAAGTGCTGTAATCCATACTTTAAATCCTCTGAAAAATAACAAAAGTCAGTTTCAGTATACTCCCATAAATGGTCATAGCAATGCTAAACAGTAACTTACATATTAGTGTCGCAAAACTGTCACCGCTTTGTTATTTAGCTCTTCTATGCTGAAAATGTAGGCAAATAACAGGTGCACATACTATGAAAGGCAAATTAGCACAGTTAGACACAGTATTATATTTTGCGGTGTTTACACCGAGCCCAAAGCATTGGTGGAGAGTCGTTGCATTGGCTTTTTCCAAAAGTGGCAATGGCGGCTTATATATTTTATTGGCATTAGTCTGTGCGTTGTTTTTTGAGCAACTGGGGCAGCAGTTTGCATTGACGGCTATTTTGGCGTTTGCGATTGAGCGCCCGCTGTATTTTTATCTGAAAAAGCGTATTGCCCGAGTGCGGCCCTGCGACTGTTACGCGTTAAAAGCACTATTAACACCTGCGGATAAATTTAGCTTACCTTCTGGGCATAGTGCAGGGGCATGGCTTTACGCCGTGTGCATTGTGGAGCATTTGTCGGTGCATTGGTGGTTATTGTTTACATGGGCAGCAGGGGTTTCTTTGTCCCGTGTCGTGGTCGGGGTACATTACCCACTAGACGTTGTGGTGGGAGCTTTGATGGGGATCGGCTGCGCGAGTTTATCTATTTTTCTAGTAGGGATGTTATGAAAATATTATATGGCGTACAAGGCACTGGCAATGGCCACATTACCCGCGCCCGAGTTATGGCGGAGTGTTTTGCAAGAAAGAATGTGGATGTTGACTATATATTTTCAGGTCGTGACAGCAACAAGTATTTTGATATGGCATCTTTTGGTGATTATCAAACTAAAACTGGGCTGAGTTTCAGTACGCGTAACGGCCAAGTGAGTCAGATTGACACTCTAAAAAACATTAAGCTAGGGCAGTTTGTTAAAGACGTACGTCGTTTAGAAATAGACCAATATGATCTAGTGTTCAATGATTTCGAACCTGTCAGTGCATGGGCTGCTAAGCTTGCTAAAATTCCTGTCATTGCGATGAGCCATCAAGCTGCGTTTCTTAGCCCAGAAGTACCCATGCATAGTAATGGCTTTTTAAAGCGTACTTTTCTAAAGCAATTTGCGCCGGCAGATATTCATCTTGGCGTACATTGGCAGCCCTTCTCTAAAAATATAATTCCGCCTTTCATTCCTTATGAAAAACCGATTAACACTTGTCGTTCGATTGAAAATAAAGTCTTGGTTTACTTGCCGTTTGAAGATTTAAATCGGGTCTTGGAGTTGTTACGAGATTTTCCTGACAAGGAGTTTTATTGTTATCACCCGGATGCGAAAGATTGCTCAAAAACACACATTCATTTACGAGCGCCAAGTAGAGAGGGGTTTCTTAAAGACTTAGCCAATACCAGTGGGGTTGTAGGTAATGCCGGGTTTGAGCTCTCAAGTGAGGCACTGAAATTTGGGAAAAAATTATTGCTCAAGCCGTTAGAGGGGCAATTTGAACAGCATGCGAACGCACAGACACTACAAGACATGGGGTTTGCGCGTGTCATGCACTACTTAAGTTCAGATGCACTTGAAGAATTTTTGGCTGAGCCCAGTGGGAAGAGTATCGATTTTCCAGCTGATCCGTGTGTTCTGGTTGATTGGCTGCTTTCTAAGCAGTGGCATGACTTAGACACATTACATCAATCACTTTGGCAAGGGTTGTTAGTGCAACCTCACAAAGCTGCTTAACCTGCTGCTTTACCCTGTATTTTTGCAATAGTTAGGCTGGCTTTTTTCTTTAATGTAATGCATTTCTAATACGCATTGGCACATATTCTCGGCTATACTGTCCGTTAGGTAGCAAAAAATATAGGTAACAGTATGGCCTTATTGGAAAATTTAACCATTAAACGACGCTTGCAACTGAATGCCCTTGTTGTGGGTATCGCAATGTTAGTGATGCTATTCGTGATAATTCTAGAAGCAAAAACAATGCTTAGACTCAATGAAACCATTGAATATGCTGAAGAATTAGACATTCATGAATTGGCTATGCGTAAGTATGAGAAAAATTTCCTGTTTTATAAGGACACGGACGCCCTAGAGAAATTTGAAGCAGAGTATGCAAAATTACAGCAAAAAACCGTGTACTTAGCGGAAATATTCACTGAGTTTGATATCGACGCAACACAACTCAATGAATTCAAACGCCTGGCAGCGGCCTATAATCAAGATTTTCATGCTGTTGTGGAACTGCAAAAAGTCATTGGTTTACACCCTAAAGATGCGCTATACGGGGAGTTAAGGGGGGCAGTACATAAAGTTGAGACATTATTAAAACAACGCAAAAACTTTGAGTTACTGACCACAATGCTGCAGTTAAGGCGAGCAGAAAAAGACTTTATGCTGCGATTTAACCTTAAGTACTTAACTAAGTTTGATAAGTTGATTGCCACTTTTAACACACAAATTACACAGGCTGGATTTGATCGGTCATACCAAGATAATTTGCTGGCGTTAGTGGCTGAGTATCAACAAAAGTTTGGGGCTTTAGTCAGTGCACAGCAAACATTAGGGCTAAGCCTTGACGACGGTGCGTTGGGTAAAATGAAAGTTAATGTACAAAAAAGCGACC
Source organism: Pseudoalteromonas sp. MSK9-3 (assembly GCF_003590335.1). Classification (GTDB taxonomy): domain Bacteria; phylum Pseudomonadota; class Gammaproteobacteria; order Enterobacterales; family Alteromonadaceae; genus Pseudoalteromonas. Next base: position 41,532 of record NZ_MIET01000029.1, read on the forward strand.
AAGTGGTTGCCGATATTGTAGAGCAAACCAAACTAGAAATTAAACTCAATGCTGATCAAACCCAATTTATGGGTATCTCAATATTTGTTGTTGCTGCCGTCATCGTAATGATTTTAGTGCTATTAACGAGCCGCTCAATCATTCACCCAGTAGAGCGTGTTTATCAAACTATTGAGCGAATTCGCCGTGAAAATAATTTGGGTGTAACGATTGAGCAATCTGGCAATGATGAAATAACGGTGATGACGCGTGATTTTAATAGCTTAGTGGGAGATTTTAGGATCCTCATTTCAGAGGTTAATTCAGCACTCGGGACGATTAATGATGCAACGCAGCATTTAACAGAAACAACGGCACAAACTAGCTCTGGTATGCATGAGCAGCTACATGAGGCTGATATGGTGGCTACCGCAGCGACTGAAATGCAGGCAACCATTCAGGATATTTCTCACAATACAGAAGCTGCTGCGCAAAAAGCTGAATCAACTAATAATAACGCCCAACAAGGTCGTAATGAAGTAGATGCGACCATTAAGCACATTATGGTTTTATCTGACTCACTTGCGGGTGCGTCGGATGTGGTTTCTCAGTTAGAAAAAGACGGTGAAACGATTGGTTCTGTTTTGGATGTTATTCGCGGTATTGCGGAGCAAACTAACTTACTTGCATTAAACGCGGCGATAGAAGCAGCGCGAGCAGGTGAGCAGGGTCGCGGATTCGCAGTGGTAGCAGACGAAGTTCGTTCATTGGCACAGCGCACACAAGACTCTACACAAGAGATTGAAAGTATCATCTCGACATTGCAACAACGCACGAGAGAGGTTGTAAATATTATGGAGCAATGCCGAGTACAGGGTAGTGAAAGTGTCTCGCAGGCTGAGAAAGCGGGTGAGTTACTGACATCTATAACAACAGATGTACAAACTATTATGGATATGAGCACGCATATCGCCACTGCCATTGATGAGCAAAATCAAGTTGCCTCTGAAGTGAATAAGAATGTAGTGCGCATTAGAGATATTGCACAAGTTGCGTCTGAACATGCGCAATCTAACGCACAAAGTAGTGAAGAAGTCTCAGAACAGGCGAGTGTGCTTCATCAGGCAGTTGCAAAATATAAAGTGTAAACGATTTATAGAGGATAAAAAACGCAGCATAAGGCTGCGTTTTTTTATACCTAAAATAGAAGGATATATCCGAGCCTTCGATGGGTAGAGCACTGCTTTGGCAGGAAACCAACGATGTTAAGTCAAGTAAATAACCTCAGCTCTGGGTAAGCGAATTTGCCCAATAAAGCTATTTTTCTCACTCTCGGCGTTGCTTTCATTTGCAATAGCTCGCTATTACTGCATAAAAGCGCCTTGATATTGAGAAAAATATCATCATTGGATTGTAGTTAAGTTTGTTTTCAAAACATTTTCTATTCCAAAACCCTTATCCAAGCCTGAGGTTAAATATGTTTTAACTCACACGGAATGCGTGAAGATTACCGTAATATATTTTCAGAACCGGATGTTTAGGTGTTAAGACTACGGCATGAACTTAATGGGAACGCTGTGAGCTTGTTCGTTATGCTGAGCGACTCTATCGCAGTAGGTTTGCCAGTAAGTTGTGTGGTTTACCCCTAGCTCTCGTAAGTATTGCCAACTAAATAGGCCTGAATTATGGCTATCATCAAAGCTGAGCCTGACGGCATAATGACCCACCGGATCGAGCGCGGTAATTGTGACAGCATCTTTATTTAACACGAGCTTACTTTGCTCAGCGCCATGGCCTTGCACTTCAGCAGAAGGTGAGTGGGTGCGCAGGTACTCACAGGGTAATGTGTAAATAACATCGTCGTCAAAGTGAACATCTAGTTTTTTACTTTTACGATGAAAATGTAGTTTCGTAACTAAATACATAACAATGAGTCCATAAAAAACGGAGCAGAAGCTCCGTTTTATCATACTTGTACTGCTTATAAAATAAAGCGGCTTAAGTCTTCGTCTTGCACTAATGCATCTAGATGCTGTTCAACATACTGTGCATTAATTTCAAGTGCTTCGCCATTGCGCTCCGAAGCATCAAATGAGACTTCTTCCATCAACTTTTCCATGACCGTATGTAAACGACGGGCGCCGATGTTTTCCGTTTTTTCGTTTACATGCCATGCAGCTTCGGCAATACGAGTCAGTGCATCTTCTGTGAAATTAATATCCACTTGCTCTGTTTTCAATAGCGCTTGCTGTTGCTCTGTTAAAGAGGCATGTGGCTCAGTAAGAATACGTTCAAAGTCTTTTGCCGTTAGGGCTTCAAGCTCAACTCGGATTGGTAATCGACCTTGTAACTCTGGGATCAAATCAGATGGCTTTGACATCTGAAATGCACCAGATGCAATAAATAAAATATGGTCAGTTTTTACCATACCGTGTTTTGTACTGACGGTTGAGCCTTCAATCAGAGGGAGTAAGTCGCGTTGTACACCTTCACGGCTCACATCTGGGCCTTGTGCTTCACCGCGTTTACAGATTTTGTCAATTTCATCGATGAAGACAATACCATTTTGCTCAACAGCAAAAATAGCTTGCTCTTTAAGCTCTTCAGGATTCACCATTTTAGTAGCTTCTTCTTCGATGAGTAGCTTAAAAGCATCTTTGATTTTTAGTTTGCGACTTTTCTTTTTCTCACCGGTCATGTTCTGGAACATGCCCTGTAGCTGATTGGTCATTTCTTCCATGCCAGGAGGGGCCATGATCTCAACTTGAGGTTGGGTTTCAGCAATATCAATGTCGATTTCTTTGTCGTCTAGCTGACCTTCACGTAGCTTTTTACGGAAAACTTGGCGCGTAGAACTGTTTTCTGCGGGCTGTGATTCGCCCCACGCATCTTTAGCTGGAGGTAATAATGCATCAAGGATACGTTCTTCAGCCGCTTCCTCAGCCCTATGTTGATGCTTTTTAGATTGCTGCTCTCGTGTCATTTTAATTGAGATATCAACTAAATCACGGATGATGGTTTCAACTTCTTTACCAACATAACCGACTTCGGTGAACTTAGTTGCTTCTACTTTCAAAAAAGGTGCATTAGCCAGTTTTGCTAAGCGACGTGCAATTTCAGTTTTACCAACACCAGTTGGGCCAATCATTAAAATGTTTTTTGGTGTTACTTCAGCACGTAAGTCGTCGTTTAACTGCATACGACGCCAGCGATTACGTAGCGCAATTGCCACGGCTTTTTTCGCTTTATTTTGACCAATAATATGTTGATCTAGTTCGTGAACAATTTCTCTTGGGGTCATTGCGGTCATGGCAATTCCTCTTACAATTCTTCGATAGTTTGGAAGTTGTTGGTAAATACGCAGATATCGCCTGCGATCGTAAGGCTTTTCTCAACAATTTCAACGGCGCTTAAATCGGTATTCTCTAATAATGCAGTGGCTGCTGATTGGGCAAAGTTACCACCGCTACCAATTGCGATTAAGTCGTTTTCAGGTTGCACAACATCACCGTTACCGGTGATGATCAAGGAAGCGGTTTCATCTGCCACAGCAAGCAATGCTTCTAATTTACGCAGAGCTCGGTCACTACGCCAATCTTTGGCCATTTCTACAGCCGCTTTGGTGAGGTGTCCTTGATGCATTTCAAGTTTACTTTCAAAGCGTTCAAATAGAGTAAAAGCATCTGCGGTACCGCCGGCGAATCCAGCAAGTACTTTGCCGTTATATAAACGGCGTACTTTGCGGGCGTTGCCTTTCATTACGGTATTACCAAGTGACACTTGGCCATCTCCGCCAATAACAACTTTATTGTCACGACGGACGCTTACGATGGTAGTCATAGTATTCCTTAATAGAGAGGCTGTGTGTGCCTCGTATTAAATTTAATTACAACATAGATGAGGGCGGTTGGACTAAAATCAAGTCCAACCCCAAATAGCACAGCCAACAATGTGGATCCGCTTTAATTTGTTTTTGTCACTTTCTGCTTTTCGCTTACTATCATAAGGCCCTAAGCGAACGCGATACCATACTCCGTTACTGCCCTCTGTACGGCGAATTTCTGCAACCAGTCCTGCAAAGGCGATTTTGGCTTTTAGCGCTTCGGCTTCAGAATATTTTCTGAGTGAAGCACATTGCATTTGATAGGGTCCTTTGCGTTTTATTTCTTTTACATCAACCTTTATCTCATGATTTTTAATTTCTTCTAAAAACTCAGGAGGGCGAGGTTTCTCAAGTGCGGTTTCTACAGGCTGAGTGATGGGCGCTTGTTTTTGAACTTGTTTCACGTGAACAGGGTCGGCATTAGTTTTGATGTACCAAAGCCCATATACGAATCCGGAAATTAAAACGAGTGCAGCGATCGCTAAAAACACAGGGAACGGTTTACGTTGTGAAACCTGCTTATTGTTTTTGCCTTTATTGCTGTTCGGCTTTCTATTTATATAATCGTGCTGTGCCATAAATTACTAATAGGTATCCGTGGGGTCTACGTCAATGCTCCATCGAATCCTATTTGCTAACTTATGCTCGTTAATATAGTTCATTAGCTGAGCAAGGTAGCTATGCAAAGTAGGTCGTTCTGAGGCTTGAATGTGTAATTGGTATCTGTATTTTCCAGCTACGCGCTCCATAGGGGCAGGCACCGGCCCGAGTAATTGTATACCAGAGTATGGGTTTACAGGAACCAAATCTGCTAAAAAGTCGATTACTATTTTAGAATTAGTCCCTTCAACTCGTACTAATGCTAAATGCGTGTAGGGAGGAAGCGCGGCTTCTTGACGTTCTTGTAAGGCATATCGGGCGAAATCTTGGTATCCGTTATTGACCAGATCTTGTAATAAAGGGTGTTCTGGGAAGTGAGTTTGCAGGAGAACCGTCCCAGGTTCGCCACTTCGTCCAGCACGCCCCGCAACTTGGGTTATCAATTGTGCCATGTGCTCTGTTGCTCTAAAGTCACTCGAGTAGAGCCCGCCATCTACATCTAACATAATAACCAAACTAACATCCGCAAAGTGATGGCCTTTGGCGAGCATTTGTGTTCCGACTAAGATGCGCTTGCCTCCAGCGTTGATGTCTGCAAGAGCGCTTTCTAACGCGCCTTTTTTACGGGTTGAGTCTCTATCGATACGACTGATAGGTGTATCTGGGTAGTGTTGTTGTAAAAAATCTTCTAATTGCTCTGTGCCAAGCCCAACGGGCATAATTTGGGTGCTGCCGCAGTCAGGGCATTGGGCTGGTACGTAGCTTTGCTGTGCACAATGATGACAAACTAAACGTGCCATGGCTTTGTGAAAGGTTGTACTGGCTGAGCAGTGAGAACACTCACTCAACCAACCGCATTCATGGCATAGCAATGTAGGGGCATAGCCACGACGGTTTAAAAACACCATGACTTGTTTACCGCGCGCCAGTGTGTGCTCGATGTTTTTAAGAGTGGCAGGCGCAAAACCGCTTTGTTCAGCTTGGCCCTTCATATCGACAAGTAAAAATTGGTTATCTGCTTTTGTTTGCGCTCTTTTTGATAGGGTCAGTAACTGAAACTTTTTATCAATGGCTTTATGCAACGTTTCTAAGGCGGGGGTCGCTGTGCCCAAAATAAGAGGAATATTTGCACGAGCGCATCGATATACCGCCAAATCGCGAGCATGATAGCGTAAACCGTCTTGTTGTTTGAAAGAACTATCATGTTCTTCATCAACGATGACCATGCCCAAATTTTTGAATGGGAGGAAAATACTCGATCGGGTGCCAATGACTAAGGCGCAGCTGCCTTGCTCTGATCTGCGCCATACGTGTAGGCGTTCATTGTCAGTTAAATTTGAGTGCCATAAATCTATGGGGGTATCAGGGAAGCGACGACGAAAGCGGTTAACGGTTTGAGGCGTTAAGCCGATTTCAGGCACCAAGATTAATGCTTGTTGCCCTGAGTTAATGATGTCTTCGAGACACTGTAAATAAACCTCAGTTTTACCACTTCCTGTGATCCCTTCTAACAAAAATGATTGGTAACCCTGATGTTGGTTAATGACGCTGCAAGCGGCAGCTTGCTCTTCGTTTAAGCGGGGCTTAGAGGATATTGCCCTTGGTGAAAGCGCCCATTGGGTATCATGTGCTAAATATTGTTTGATAAGGGCCTTTTCTTGTAAGCCATCAATTTGTTGCTTGGTAAAACCTAATGCTTTTAGCTCTGTAATGCTTGAAGCGCCAGATGCATGCAATTGCGCTAATAGCGCTTGTTGCTTTTTTGAACGAAGCTTAGGCGCGTTTAAGCCTGCATCAGTTAAAGTAACGGTGGCAACGGTCGTTTTGTCGGGGTGTTCCCCACTGCGCAGCGCACCAGGCAAAGCGGTAAATAGGGTTTCGCCTAATGGGTGACAGTAGTACTGTGCTGTGAAGCGCAAAAAGGCAATATGCTGCGCGGATAACACTGGCTCATTATCAATAATATGTGTGATGGGCTTTATTTTATTTTCAGGTACTTGTGAGTCGCTTTTCAATGCAACCACCATTGCGACTAAACGTCTATTCGCAAAAGACACTTCGACTCTAGAGCCAACAGATACAGATTGCCCATCGTCTAATTTATAATCAAACGTACGGGGCAGAGGGACCTTAATAGCAACTTCAACAAAAGACATTAAAAACTCACATTCACTCGGATATGATCAATTTACTAGAGGGGCGTCTAAAAACCCAGTTTAAACTGCTTATATAAAAGCAGGTTGGATGAATTTTAGCTAAATAGTGTATTTAGTGCTTGTAGATTGGGCTGTAGTTACATAAAATACGCGTCCAATTATTTGTATAACTACGTATGGTGCCAAACTTCGGGTTTGGAGAGCGATACGGCCTAACCAGAGGTTGCTATGAAAGAAGGTATTCACCCTAAGTACGAAACGATTAACGCATCTTGTTCATGTGGTAATAAATTTGCGACTCGTTCAACACTATGTAAAGATATTCACCTAGACGTATGTTCTGAGTGTCACCCATTCTATACTGGTAAGCAGAAAATCTTAGACACAGGTGGTCGTGTTGATCGCTTTAACAAGCGTTTTGGTTCTCTTAGCAGTAAGTAAGACCACACGTTTGATGAAAGCACCTACGGGTGCTTTTTTTGTGCCTTTAATTTAATAATTTTTCAGTCGAGTTAAAGCTCTAATTTATATTATCTATATTCAATATTGAATTTACCTCATTTCACTTTTCCTCAAGAGCTTCTATAGTCGTAGAGAGTACAAGACGGATTTTTTGCGTACCTTTGTTAGTTTTATGCATAAAAATTCGGTGTGCCATTATGTTACTTGTATGCTTATTGTTTTTAAAATTCATTAAAATCTTTTAAATGCAGAGATTTGCTGACTTTTTTGTTCTATCTCGACGGTTTTGAGTGTGACGGCTAAGTTGGGTTGTTTTTCACTCAGCGAAGATGGAATAAAAGCCGGTTTTGAGTGATTTTAGATGAATAAAAGCAGATAAAATAAGTTAAATAGCCGTAAAAATCTGTGAAAATGCCTTGAATTAGTAAGTACAGGATTGACCTGATATTGCTTGAATATATTTGCAAACAGGGTATTGTTGACTTAATTGCGGAATTTCACTCTCACTTTTAACTTCTTGCAGGAATATATCGCGTCATGTCAGACTTTCGTGAACAAGCTCTACATTATCATGCTCATCCCGTTCCAGGTAAAATCAGTGTTGAACTGACTAAACCAGCGGAAACCGTTAAAGACTTAGCCTTGGCATATAGCCCGGGTGTTGCAGAACCTGTGCGTGAAATCGCCGCCGATCCTGCCAATGCATATAAATATACCGGTAAAGGTAATATGGTTGCAGTGATCAGTAATGGGACTGCTATTTTAGGTTTGGGTAATCTCGGCCCTCTGGCTTCAAAGCCGGTGATGGAAGGTAAAGCGCTATTATTTAAACGTTTTGCGGGATTAGATTCAATTGATATCGAAGTCAAGCATCGTACTACAGAAGACTTTATCAATACGGTTGCCAATATCGCAGACACATTTGGTGGTATTAATTTAGAAGACATCAAAGCCCCTGAGTGCTTTGAAATAGAGAAAGCGTTGATTGAGCGATGTGAAATCCCCGTTTTCCATGATGACCAACATGGTACTGCGATTGTTACTGCGGCTGGTATGCTCAATGCGTTAGAAATTCAGGGTAAAGACATACAAGATGCGATCATCGTATGTTTGGGAGCCGGCGCTGCGGCCATCGCATGTATGGAACTATTAATTAAGTGTGGCGCACAACGTGAACACATCTATATGCTCGACCGCAAAGGGGTGATTCACACGCGTCGCGACGATTTAAATGAGTATAAACAATTATTTGCTAATAATACGGATAAGCGTACGTTGCAAGATGTGATCTCTGATGCAGATGTATTTGTTGGTGTGTCTGGTCCAGATTTATTGTCTGCAGATGATTTAAAGCTTATGGCAGATAAGCCTGTGGTATTTGCATGCTCTAACCCAGATCCAGAGATCAACCCAGAGCTTGCACATAGCGCACGAACCGATCTGATCATGGCAACGGGTCGTTCTGATTACCCGAATCAGGTGAATAACGTATTATGCTTCCCGTTTATTTTCCGCGGTGCGCTCGATGTGAGGGCGACGGCGATTAATGATGAAATGAAGATTGCTGCGGTTGAAGCCATTCGCAGTATTGCGAAAGAGCCGGTGCCTGAGCAAGTGTTGACTGCAGCTGGCGTTGAGAGCTTGGAGTTTGGTGCACAGTATATTATTCCAAAGCCAATGGACCCACGTTTATTACCGCGTATAGCGAAGGCTGTTGCACATGCTGCAATCGAGTCAGGGGTTGCGAAAATTGAGCTTCCAGCAAACTATATGGCTGATTTATAAGCCTAATTTATTGATAGATTAGCCTCAATTCGCATCAATGACTAAAAAGCCAATCAGATAAATGATTGGCTTTTTTTGTATTCCGCTATCACGAGGGGCTTAATAACAAATGGGTTAAAATAACTCATCCTGTATTGGCAAAGGATCATCAAATGGTGTACTTGCGCCTTTATCTAATACATATTTTGTCGGCACGGTACCTGGCTCAAAATATTCGAAACGACTGGTGTGGTCATTCTTATGACTCAGTAAACCCGTTTTTAAATCAATGCGTACTGAGATTAAACCCGGTGGAGGCTCAATGGGCGCGAGAGGCTGGTTGTTAAGCGCTGTGCGCATAAATTCAATCCATGCAGGTTGTGCAGAAATCGCCCCGGATTCGGCACCTACCAACTGATTTTTGCCTAGGTTGTTATTGTATGATGCACGGCCTAGAGGCTTACTTGCGTCATCAAAGCCAACCCACACCGTAGTTAACACATTTTGATTAAAGCCACTAAACCAGGTATCTATCGATTCGTTAGTGGTTCCTGTTTTACCAGATAAATCTCGGCGTTTTAAATTCTGTGCGCGCCAGCCAGTGCCTGTCCAACCTGTTTTGTGGCGCCAACTGCCTCCACCCCAAATTGCACTGTGCATCGCACTGGATACTAAAAAGGCATTTTGCTCTGAGATCACTTGTGGCGCGCAGGTATGAGAATTTATTTCTAATTGTTCTTCATCACAGGCGATAAGCGGCTGTGCTGAGCCCAATGTATTGCCATAGGCGTCTTGAATTTCACTAATAAAGTACGGATCGATTAAGTGCCCGCCATTAGCAAAAGTACTCATTCCTCTGGCCATCTCCAGTGGCGTCATTGCTGCACTGCCGAGCGCTAGGGATTCACTGCGATTAATGTCTTCATCTTGAAAACCAAATTTAAGTAAGTGATCAGCACTTTGATCTAATCCGACGCCTTGTAATAACCTCACCGATACAACGTTTTTTGATTGAGCAAGTGCACGACGAATTCTGATCGGGCCGCTATAAACATCGGGGCTATTTCTCGGACGCCATGCATAGCGCTGGCTTTTATCCCAATGATTGATCGGGGCGTCGTTAATAATGGTCGCAAGTGAGTAGTCACTTTCCATAGCTGCTGAATAAATAAAAGGTTTTATGTTTGAACCAACTTGTCTTTTTGCTTGCGTAGCTCGATTATATTGGCTCTGTGTGAAGCTATAGCCGCCCACTAAGGCTTTTATTCTGCCATCTTGTGGGTCTAATGAAACCAGTGCACTTGAAGGGGTAGGGTATTGGCTCAATTGCCACTCATTCTGATGCTGTCTCAGCCAAATTTGCATACCGGGTGCTAAGATATCACTGGCTGTTTTGGGTGGTAAGCCTTGGCGAGTTTGTGAAATAAAGGCGCGTGCCCAGCTAAGACCAGCCCACTCTATGGTGTGGTACGCGCCTGATTTAGCCAGTACAGTTGCAGATTGTTCAGAGATACTTGCCACAACTGCGGCATGTAACGGGGCAATTTCTTTAACGGATTTCAAGTGGGCTAATATCGCTTGTTCAGTCCAAGGTGTCTCGTTCTCAAATTGCCACAACGTTTTTTCAGGGCCTCGATAACCATGACGCATATCGTATTTATGTAAGTTATTGACTAGCGCTTGCTGTGCTGCGGCTTGAATATCAGACTCGACGCTGGTAAATACTCTAAACCCACTATTGTAAGCTTTATCCGTCCCATAGCGCTCCACCATATAAGCGCGAACCATTTCGGAAATATAAGGTGCGTAAAGCTCTATTTCTGCACCGTGACGCTGTGCGGTGATAGGCGCATTTTTGGCTTTCTCATAGGTTGATTTATCTATGTATTTTTCTTTATACATTCGACCTAATACAACGTTACGGCGTGCTTTTGCTCGTGTTGCATTACGAATTGGGTTAAGTGCTGAAGGCGCTTTTGGCAGTCCGGCTATCATCGCCATTTGTGGCAATGTGAGTTCATGGAGCTCTTTTCCGTAGTACACCTGCGCGGCTGCACCAATCCCAAATGCCCGATGCCCTAATTCAATCTTATTAAGGTAAAGGGCGAGTATTTCGTCTTTAGAAAGCAGTTGCTCAATATGTAATGCGATAAAGATTTCTTTTACTTTACGGATATAGGCCTTTTCACGTGTAAGGAAAAAGTTTCGAGCGAGCTGCATGGTGATGGTGCTGGCACCTTGCTTCTTTTCACCTGTACTGACTAAGACGATGAAGGAGCGTACAATACCGATAGGATCAATACCAAAATGTTCGTAAAAGCGATTGTCTTCAGTGGCGAGTATGGCATCTATAAGGGGCTGTGGAATGTCTTCAATTTTTACTGGAATACGTCGTTTTTCACCAAATTGATTGATGAGCTTGCCATCTTTGGTAAAAACTTGCATGGGAGTTTGTAATTGTACCTCTTTAAGTACCTTTACACTGGGGATATCAGATTTGACATAATAATAAAGACTGATTAATGTTAACAGACCTAAAATAGTACAAGCGATAAAAAACTGTAAAGCTCTCTTCAATATAGTCACGGAATATTCCCTAGTTAGACTCCCAATTATAGGTAGACACTGCTAGTATATCTTGAATAAAAAATGATTAATAATAATTGTGCGTATAATTATAACTTGTTCATACATAAAACAAAGGATATTAAGCGACAGCCATGCTTAGCAAACTCTTCAAGAAACAGGCACCAATGATGTTCGGTATCGACATTGGCTCTCATTGTGCCAAAGCCGTGCTGCTGTCAAAGTCAAATGCGGGTTATCGTGTAGAAGCAGTGGCGATTGAGCCTATCCCAAAAGGTGCAATATCGGAGCGTGCAATTCAAGATATTGAAGCCATTGGACGAGTTATAAGTAAATTAAAAAAACGTTTACCAAAACATACGCAATATGCTGCGGTTGCTGTGTCTGGCCAGTCGGTGATCACTAAGGTGATTTTTATGGATGTTTCATTAACCGATGCTGAATTAGAGTCGCAAATTGCGATAGAAGCTGACAGTTTGATCCCTTATCCACTTGATGAGGTAAGCTTGGACTTTGAGAAAATCTCGGTGAATGAAGCGGATCCTTCACGGGTCAATGTATTGCTCTCCGCTGCGCGTACCGAAAGTGTTCAAGCTCGTGTTGGTGCGCTAGAAGAAGCAGGTTACAAAGCGAAAGTAGTGGACGTCGAAAGTTATGCGCTGGGTCGCTCGCTCGATGTATTATATGGACAATTGCCATCTGATGCGTTTGATAAGGTTGTTGCTGTCATCGATATTGGTGCGGTGATCACCTTAGTTAGCGTGATCCAATCTGGTAAAGCAATTTATACCAGAGATCAAGTGTTTGGCGGGGAGCAATATACAAATAGTATTGTTGCCTACTACAATAAAAGCTTTGATGAAGCTGAAATTGCAAAAACAACTGGGGATTTACCTCCTAACTATACGTTTGAAGTATTAGCGCCATTTCAAACTGCATTGCTGCAGCAAGTACGCAGAGCGGTGCAGATGTTTATGACGACCAGTGGAAAAGACCACGTAGACTATGTTGTATTAACTGGCGGCACAGCTTTAGTTGAAGGGTTAGATAGATTATTGGTAGATGAGTTAGGCATTCACACGATTGTTGCAGACCCTTTTGTGGACATGGAAGTGTCTCCCAAAGTTGATAGAAATGTATTGCAAAGGCATAAACCGCAATTCGCTATTGCCACAGGGCTCGCATTGAGGAGCTTTACATCATGCCACATATAAATTTATTGCCATGGCGCGAACAGCAGCGTCAGGCTTCACAACAAAAATTCTTAACCATTATTGGTTTAATTGTTGGGGTTGTTTTTTTAGTGATGTACTTTATAGGTGCATTTTATGATGGCTTGACTGCTGGTCAGAACATCAAAAATAATTACTTGAAAACAGAAATTACTAAATTAGACACTCGGATTGTTGCAATTAATGATTTAAATAAGAAAAAAGACAATTTGCAACGTCGTATCCGACTCATTGAAGAACTACAAAGTAACCGAAATTTGGGCACTCAGATTATTGATGAGATCACACGTGTCGTGCCTGCTGGGGTATACCTCACTAGTTTGGAAAGGCAGGGTAACTTATTGAAGGTGATAGGGCGTAGTGAATCTAATAATCGTTTATCACAAATGTTAAGACAAGTAGAAGCATCCTATTTACTTGAGCGTCCGGTAATACAGGGGATTGTCGCTGGAGAGCAGCGCTCAAGATTATTAAGTGATTTCACTATGCATTTTTATGTGAAATCGTTTAAGCAAATTGAAGCATCTCAGCGTGAGCAGTAATTTAAAGGCGGCTTAAAGAGTGAATTTTGATCTTAAATCATTACAAGATATCGATTGGAATGAAATTGAATTAGATAACATAGGTGAATGGCCGTTTGCGGTTAAGGTACTGTGTTGTGTATTGGTGGTGGTGATCACACTCGCGGTGGGGTATAGCTTATTAGTATCGACGTCGATTAGCCGATATGATGGTGCAGTTAATGCTGAGCAGGAATTAAGAACGAGTTATAGAATCAAATATGCGCGAGCGAATAACTTAGATCTATATCGTCAGCAGATGGTTGATATGGAAGGGCAGTTTTCACAACTATTAAGGCGGTTACCGACGTCAAATGAAACTCCTGGGTTACTCGATGATTTAACTTATGTCGGTACATCGAGCGGCCTCACGTTTTTGAAGATTGGCTGGTTACCTGAGATTAAAAAAGAATTTTACACTGAATTACCCATTAAACTTGAAATTGTTGGGACTTATCATGAGTTCGGTGAGTTTGTGAGTAAAGTGGCTGAGTTACCGCGTATTGTGAGTCTGCATGACTTTCAAATTGAAAATGCGGGCAATAATAATTTAGTGTTTAGTGTGGTGGCTAAAACCTATCGCTATGAGCAAGAGGGGCGTAAGTGATGTATCGGCTTGCTTGGATAGTGATAGGAGTGCTGTTGCTGAGTGCATGTAATGACGACACAGCGGAACAAAAAGAGTTTATTGACCAAATACAGGCGAGCGCGACACCTAAGGTAGAACCAATCCCGAAAATGCGTGAATTTACGCATTTTTCCTATGATGCGGTGAATTTAAGGAGTCCATTTGTGGCTCCTGAACCTGAGGTGATTGAAAGTAAAATGGTACAGGTGCGCAACTGTTTGCATCCGGATCCAAACAGGGCAAGAGATCCCTTAGAAAAATACCCGCTAGATAACTTAGAGATGAAAGGGACTATTGCCACGGCGAATGCGATATGGGCGTTAATTAAAGCATCTGATCAAGGGTTACATAGAATAAAGCAAGGCCAATATATGGGTCTTTATCATGGTGAGGTCGTAAGCGTTAATCCTGATCATATCGAACTATTAGAATTAATACCTGACGGTACAGGTTGTTGGAAAGAGCGACTAACAAAAGTCGAAATACACGAATCAGAAGAAACTGGTACAGGTGAATAACAATAAAGGTAACATTATTATGGCTCGTAAGAGTTTGAATTTTGGTTTCAGAGCAACGATTTATGGGGTTTTGTTAGCACTATCAGGGTTAGTTCAGGCTGTGCCTATGCTTTATGATGTGCGTTATAACCCGGTTCCAAATGAAGAAACTGAATTGCAGTTTGTGTTTGACGAACAACTTGATATCGAGCCGACTGTCACAGTGTTAAATTCACCCGCTCGACTTGCGTTATTTTTTCCGAATGCTGAGTTTGAAGAAAGCTTAAAGTCGTTAGCTGTCAATAAGGCTGGCATACAGGTTATTGAAAGCAGAATGGAAGAAAAGGGTTTTACGTTAACTGTCGTTATGGACAAGCTAAAGCTTTATAAAACCAGAGTGAAGAACAATCTCGTTTATTTGCAGGTGTCGGATAATCCAATAGCTGCAGATATGACAAGTGAAGCGACCTCTTCAGTTGCCACTCATATCAACACCATTCAATCTATAGATTTTCGCCGCGGGGAAAAGGGTGAAGCCAAAGTACTGGCTTTTTTGCAAAGTGCCCAAGCAGCAATAAACGTTCAAGAGCGTGGCGGTAAGATCATTGCTGATTTTCACCATACGGCGATTTTAGATGAGTTACTTTATGAATTAGATGTTTTAGATTTTGGTACGGTTGTAAGTAAAATAGAAACATTTAGAGAAGAAAACAGCAGCCGCTTAGTCATTGAACCTAACAGCGCGTTCAAATACACCTATCAGCAACTGGATAATATTTTTACTCTAACGGTCGAGAAGGACACCGAGCAGCAAGTTTTCGGACAGAAAAAAGAATATCAAGGTCAGCCGATAACGCTTAATTTTCAAGATATTCCTGTACGCTCTGTACTGCAAATAATTGCTGATACTAATAATTTCAACTTGGTCACGAGTGATTCTGTCAGTGGTAATATTACCTTACGACTTGATGGCGTGCCCTGGGATCAGGCGTTAGATGTGGTATTGCGAGTAAAAGGGCTTGATAAAAGAATGGAGGGCTCTATTTTAATGGTTGCCCCTTCTGAAGAGTTGGCAGCCCGAGAAGCGAAAGAGTTACAAGCGCGCAAGCAAGTTGAAGAGCTTGAACCTCTGTATAGCGAGTATATTCAATTAAACTATGCTAAAGCAGAAGAGTTCGCTGATTTATTAAAGACAGATATAAATAGCATTGTCAGTGATCGTGGTAGTGTATCGGTCGACAACCGCACCAACACATTATTAATTAAAGACAGTGCACGTAGCATTGAAAGTATTCGCCGCATGGTTGAGACATTAGATGTACCGGTTAAGCAAGTGCGCATTGAATCTCGCATGGTGACGGTTAAAGACAACGTACAGGAAGATATTGGTATACGTTGGGGATTTAGTGATCAGCAGGGTTCTGATGCGATATCAGGATCATTGGAAGGGGCTGATTCTCTATCTAATGGAACCATACCTGATTTTACTAATCGCTTAAATGTTAATTTACCCGTTTCGGGACTATCCGCTGGACGTATTGGTGTACACATAGCAAAGTTAGCAGATGGGACGTTAATAGATCTTGAGTTATCAGCATTAGAGCAAGAGAATAAAGGCGAAATCATTGCTACGCCAAGCATTACTACGGCGAATCAAAAGAAAGCACGGATTGAGCAGGGTACTGAAATCCCATACGTTGAAGCTGCGTCGAGTGGGGCAACGTCAGTCAGCTTTAAAAAAGCGGTGTTAAGTTTAGAAGTAACGCCACAAATCACACCGGATAACAAAATTATACTAGACTTGATCATTACGCAGGATACTCGAGGTGATAATGTTCAAACACCAAGTGGTCCTGCAGTTGCGATTAATACACAGCAGATCCAAACACAGGTTTTAGTGGAGAATGGTCAAACTGTGGTACTTGGCGGGATATATCAACAAGAAATAACCAGTGCCGTGAGTAAAATTCCATTGTTAGGGGACATCCCTTACGTGGGAATGTTGTTTAGAAATACTCGTGAAATAAACGAGAAGAAAGAATTATTGATATTTGTGACCCCAAAAATAATGCTAGATGGTCAGTAATTGTCTAGTAATCCGCTGATTTCAGGTCTAGTAGATGCTTTTTATACTATTTGACTTGAAATCGTTCACGAATTACTGAGATAATCCCCTCCTTAATTTTGGGGCCAGGTCGTTAGGCGGGGTTTTATTTCAAATTTTAGAGTTCGTTAGTACTAAAAAGATATGGCTGAGAAACGTAATATATTTCTAGTGGGCCCGATGGGGGCTGGTAAGAGCACGATTGGTCGACACCTTGCTGATCAATTACACCTTGAATTTGTAGACTCGGATCAAGAAATTGAACGCCGTACTGGCGCAGACATTGCGTGGGTGTTTGATCTTGAAGGTGAAGATGGGTTTAGAGTGCGCGAAGAAGGCGTAATTTCTGACCTAACCGAGATGCAAGGCATTGTTTTGGCGACGGGCGGTGGTTCAGTAGTCAGCAAAGAAGTGCGCAATAAGTTATCTGCGCGCGGCATTGTTGTTTACTTAGAAACTCCTATCGAGAAACAAGTTGCTCGTACACAGCGTGACAAGCGTCGTCCACTTTTACAAACCGAGGAAGCGCCAAGAGATGTTCTTGAGCGTTTGGCAGAAGAGCGTGAGCCACTTTATAAAGAAGTGGCTGATCATATTGTTCGCACAGACGAGCAAAGCGCAAAAGTAGTTGCTAATCAAATTATAGATAAACTAGATTTCTAGTTAAATGACCAATCTGAGAGGGATAAATGCTTGAACTAAAAGTTGAATTGAACGAGCGTAGTTATCCCATTTATATTGGTCAAAATCTGTTATCAGATAGTCGACAGTTACAGCATTATGTTGGAGCATGTCGACCTGTTATTGTCACTAACCAAACGGTTGCACCATTGTACTTAGATGGGCTATTGGAAAGTTTGGCTGAGTGTGCGCCTTTACATATTGTTTTACCTGATGGTGAGCAATATAAAACCTTAGAGTATTTTGAGCAGGTTTCAGCCTTTTTGTTGGAAAACAATTGCGGCAGGGACACATGCTTAATTGCTTTAGGTGGGGGAGTCATTGGTGACTTAACAGGCTTTGTCGCTGCGTGTTATCAGCGCGGCGTACCCTTTATTCAAATTCCAACCACGTTACTTTCTCAAGTAGATTCATCCGTTGGTGGGAAAACCGCAGTTAATCATCCATTAGGTAAAAATATGATAGGGGCTTTTTATCAACCAAAAGCCGTTTTTATTGATACCGATACTTTAAGCACCTTACCTGCACGAGAGTTTGCAGCAGGCATGGCTGAAGTCATTAAATATGGTTTGATTTATGACATCGACTTTCTCAGTTACCTTGAGGAACAGCATACTCAGCTTAAAGCGCATGAAGTACATTCACTGACTAAAGTGATTTACCGGTGTTGCCAAATTAAAGCTGAAATTGTTGCACAGGATGAGAAAGAAGCTGGCCTGCGTGCATTACTTAATTTAGGGCATACATTTGGCCATGCCATAGAGGCACAAATGGGTTATGGTAAATGGCTACATGGTGAGGCGGTATCAGCAGGGATGATGCTTGCTGCAAAGCTTGCTTATCAACGCAATGCATTGAGTGGCGAAGAAGTGGATAGAATTGCAACGCTCCTTGCACTATATGATTTACCGATCTCTATTCCTGATAGTATGACCAGCGCTGAATTTTTATTACATATGCGTAAAGACAAGAAAAATAAGCAAGGTCGTATTCGATTTATTGTGCCCACAAAGCTGGGAGAATGTGCGTTAGTAGATGATGTGTCAGATGACGCGGTGAGCACACTTATAGGGCGCTAATGCAATCTCAAATATTGCCCAGCAGAGCTGCTTTAGTAAATCGAATTGAATTACAATTTGAGTACGGGCAAAACCTCATTTGTTTGATTGGAGCCTCTGGATTAGGGAAAAGCTATTTAGCTGAGTCGTTTATCACCGATAAGTATCCAGAGTTTAATAAAGCCTTTGTTAAGTTATCTGCACACACTAAAGACAGTGAGCTCACAGTCCAACTGTTACAGCATAGTTTTCGTTCTCCCCTTATCGATCAAACTCTGTCATTAAGTGATAATTTCATCAGTTTGCATAGTGAATCTAGTTCAGGACCATGCTTATGGGTGTTAGATGGCGCTAGGCACTTATCTGATGAAATGGTTGCAGAGTTACAAAAGCTTGCAAAACAGACGATAGAAAAAGTTTATATTCTAATTACCGCCCAATCACCTATGATGGTACCACAAGCATTAGATTTACATTTAGAGCCTTTATCGCTCTTAGAGTCTAAAGCGTTGATGAAAATGTTCTTTTCGCAATTACCTGTTGAAGAAGACCCTATTTTTCAAGCTTTTCTGAATGAATCTCATGGTAATCCCGCGGTATTATTAGATTGGCGTTCTGAAGAGCAGCAACTAGCACAACCCAAACCAAGTAAATATGCGAAAGCACAGTGGCATCTCACTCTGCTGACTGTTTTGTTGGCATTGCTGATGGTTGCGTTTGTTTATAAAAAAGAGATCAGTGAATTAGTACCTGATAAGAGTGGGCCACCAGTGGTTGATACTGTTCTCTCTAGTGAGCTAGTTTTTACAGGAAAGGCTGCCAATGATGTGGTTGCTGTACCAAGTGTGCAAGAAGTCGCATCGACTGGAGAGCTAGACGCGATTAATGATGAAGAACAACCTTTAATCGTTGTTAATGATATACCAGAGGCGGTACAAAGTATTGGTTCTGGACAGCGTCGTGTGGCTGCGGTGTTATCTGCGTTGACGGAACCACTTGATGAAGTAAGTGAGGAAGAGGGTAATTTAGCAGAAGGTACCTTAGAAGTTAATAAATCGATTGAGCCGCTAGTGCTGAAAGACGTTGAAACGAAAAGAGACATTATTAGTTCTGAAAATATCGTTTCTGCGGAACATTCTCACCTAAGTTTATTGGCACAAGCCGATACTAACTGGGCTATTCAACTCTTAGCTGTCAAAGACAAGGTAATTGCTGATGCCTTTATTACAAAAAACACACCGCGAATATCGCATCTAGAAATATATGGTACTCGTCGTTCAGAAGCTCTTTGGTGGATTGTTGTGCAAAGTGGTTTTACGACATTAGAGAGTGCAAAGCAAGCGAAAGCACAATTACCAAGTGATATACTGGCCGGACAACCTTTTTTCAAAAAGCAGACTAAAATCAAGCAGGAAATTACTGAGTTTGCTCGGTAATTATCAGCTTTTAGTGTAAAATCGCGCAACTTCAAAATAATTAGAGTTTGTATGCAACAAAAGACCCGGGCCTTTTTAAAGTGGGCAGGTGGAAAATATAGTTTGGTTGAGGGCATAGCACAGCGTTTATCGTTGGCGAGCCGTGACGCCGACACTTTAGTGGAACCTTTTGTTGGTGCTGGTTCGGTGTTTCTTAATACCGATTTTAAACACTACATTCTGAACGACATTAATGCTGATTTAATTAATTTGTATAATGAATTAAAACAACAACCAGATGAATTTGTGAGTGATGCACGAAAGCTGTTTGTTGATTTAAATAACCATGCAGATGCTTACTATGAATATAGGAAGCAATTTAACAGCAGTGTTGATATTTATGAGCGTGCTATTTTATTCTTGTATATGAATCGACATGGATACAATGGCTTATGCCGATATAATTTAAAGGGTATTTTTAACGTACCTTTTGGAAAGTACAAGAAGCCATATTTTCCTGAAAAAGAGCTATATACCTTTGCCGAAAAAGCGCAAACGGCGACGTTTACGTGCCATGGTTATGCGCAGGTTTTCAAAAACATTCCGAATAATGCCGTTGTGTATTGTGATCCTCCCTATGTTCCACTGAGTAAAACATCCTCTTTTACTTCGTATGCAAAAGGTGGATTTGATTTAAACGATCAAGCGACCTTGGCAAACTTAGCTGAAATGACGGCATTTGAGCGATCAACGCCAGTTTTGATATCAAATCATGACACCGTTTGGACGCGTAAGATTTACAGTCAAGCTAAGTTAGATGCGATCCAGGTAAAGAGGACAATTAGCCCTAAAGGGACTGGTAGAACAAAGGTTAACGAATTGATGGCGCTATACTGCAATACGTAAAGTGTTTTTTAGCGTTGATTAATGCAAAACATACTGCACAATCAGTGCAATGCTTATAACAAAACCGATTACCAATATAATACCTACGACTATAAACGGTAAAAAGGAACTTGTGTTAAAGTCGTGCTGGTACTTACCATGACTTTGAACACCAAAAATGGCAGCAAGAACGCTTTGTATGATACTTAGCAGCTGCAAAATTGTGCCCTCTTAAAGTGGAGAAGTGAATCCATCTCTGCTAGAACTAGACTCTTTAGAGCCCAGTAAAAGTTCTAAAAGATCTAAGTAATGAAACTGGGCGCTACTGCTCTCTCCAGATAACCATGCATACCAACTTGTATGGGCATCTCGCTTGCAAGCTTGTATTTCAGTAGGTGATATTTGATGAGAGGCATTGCAGGCGCAATTTTTATAGAGAGAGCTTATGATTTGAGAATTATCGTAGGAGATAGCCCCTACAGATACAATCGCAATTGCTGAAAGCCCAAGCATCCGTGTTTTTAGCCGACTCAACATAATAACTACTCCTAACCCATCCTATTCTTAAATAATACACAATAGATGCTCATAAAACAAACATAATTAGGCACCCTCTAAGCTTTAATTGTAACGCCATAATTAAGCGCTTATTTTTGTTGGGTTCACAGCATTAATTACGGTAAAGTTAACTCAAAAGTTAGTAACTTTAGGATGTACTTATTTTGTCTCAAGAAACTGAATACCTAATAGCGCCTTCTATTCTATCAGCTGATTTCGCAAGGCTTGGCGAAGATGTGGAACGTGTTCTTAGTGCTGGCGCAGATGTGGTCCACTTTGATGTCATGGATAACCACTATGTGCCAAATTTAACGATAGGCCCAATGGTTTGTAAAGCGTTAAGAGAGTTTGGGATCACAGCGCCCATTGATGTACATTTGATGGTTAAGCCAGTTGATAGTTTGATCCCTGATTTTGCTAAAGCAGGCGCGAGCATTATTACTTTTCATCCAGAGGCGAGTGAACACATAGATAGGACGCTCAGTTTGATCAAAGAGCACGGCTGTAAAGCTGGGCTTGTTTTTAACCCTGCAACACCATTACATTATTTAGATCACGTAATGCATAAGCTAGATGTGATTTTACTCATGTCAGTTAATCCAGGTTTTGGGGGGCAAAGCTTTATACCTGAAACGATTGATAAACTAAAGCAAGTTAAAGCACTCATCACAGCGTCTGGTTGTGACATTCGTTTAGAAGTGGATGGCGGTATCAAAGTAGAAAACATTGCTGAAGTAGCAGCTGCAGGCGCTGATATGTTTGTTGCGGGTTCTGCCATATTTAATGAGCCGGATTATAAAGTGGTTATAGATCAAATGCGTGATGAATTAGCAAAGGTAGGATCATGAGTTATAAAGGTGTGTTGTTTGATTTAGATGGAACTTTAGTCGATAGCGTAGAGGATATGTATATGGCGTTAAATCTCACGCTAACCGAAGTGGCGTACCCTATCGTCAGTTACGCACAGGTTAAAACATGGGTGGGTAATGGCATAAGCACGTTAGTTAAGCGAGGTTTGACAGGTGACATGCAGGTTAATCCCGACTTGAATCAATCGCTTGTTGATATTTCAATTGTCCGGTTTAAACAGCACTATCATGATATTGTAGGGAATTACGCCGGGTTATATGCACACGTGGAAACAGGTCTATCGGCGTTGGCGCATCTTCCAAAAGCATTAGTCACCAATAAAGACAGAGTTTTTACAGAGTTATTGTTGAATAAACTAAAGCTGGATCATCACTTTGATGTATTGGTTTGTGGTGATGATACTGATAAAAAGCCAAATCCTAAACCGCTGATCATGGCGTGTAAATCCCTAGGTCTTTCTGTCGATGACGTGATCATGGTAGGGGATTCAAAAAGTGATATATTGGCAGCGAAAAATGCCAAGGTAGACGTAATCGCAGTGAAGTACGGTTACAATCAAGGGTGTAATTTAGAAGATCTTAATCCAGAGTACCTCTGTGAGGGATTCTTAGATATAATCCCTATTTTAAACAAGCGAAACTAATATTTATATATAAAGGAACATCATGAGTAAACCAGTAGTGTTGAGTGGCATGCAGCCAACGGGTGGTATGACGATAGGCAATTATGTTGGCGCAATTAACCAGTGGCTTAACTTACAAGAAAATCATGAAAGTTACTTTATGCTTGCTGATCTTCATGCCATTACAGTGCGTCAAAAACCGGAAGAGCTCCGAGAGCGGGTATTGAATGGTATTGCACTTTATGTTGCTTGTGGCATTGACCCGGAAAAGGCGGCTTTATTTGTGCAGTCTCAGGTACCTGAACATGCCCAGTTGGGTTGGGTACTAAACTGTTATGCGCAAATGGGTGAGCTTAATCGTATGACACAGTTCAAAGATAAGTCAGCAAAACATGCGAATAACATTAATGTTGGCTTGTTCTCGTACCCAGCACTTCAGGCGGCAGATATATTACTGTATCAAGCAGCACAAGTGCCTGTGGGAGAAGATCAGAAACAGCATTTAGAATTAACCAGAGATATTGCAACGCGTTTTAATAACCTATACGGGGAAGTATTCAAACTACCTGAACCATATATACCAGAGTTGGGTGCTCGGGTGATGAGTTTGCAAGATCCTTTGAAGAAAATGTCTAAATCAGATGATAACCCCAATGCATTTATTATGATGTTAGACGAACCGAAAAAAATTGAGAAGAAGCTTAAAAAAGCGGTAACAGATTCAGATGAACAGGCGCGGATCTATTTTGATCGAGCTGAAAAACCAGGTGTATCTAATTTACTAACATTACTTTCAGTTGCAACTAAGCGATCTGTTGCAGATCTAGTGCCTGAATATGAAGATAAAATGTATGGCCACTTAAAGAAAGATACAGCTGATGCAGTTGTAGCAATGATTGAGCCTATTCAATCTCGTTTTAAAGAGATCCGTGAAGATCAAAACCGCCTTGACGAGATCATGCGAAGTGGTGCTGAGAAAGCGCAAACGCAAGCGCAAACGACATTAAAGGCAGTATATGATGCGGTTGGTTTTATTCCTCGACCATAATATCTCCTATAAAGTATAAATTTGAGCCGGAACGCAATGACGCGATCCGGCTTTTTTGTTTAAGTTACTCATAGTAGAAAAGACATGATGTGGTTAAATATAATTTATGAGTGTGTTTTTCATACAAAACTCAAGGGTTTTGGGTCTTTTTGAGTGTTATTTGTTCGTTCGATTGTTTTTTTTAATTTTTCATCAAAAAAGGCTTGATCAAAAAAAGGATCGCCCTATAATGCGACCCCACTGACACGGAGCAACACGCTGAAAAGCAAACTGAAACGAGTCAGCGTCAAGTAAAACTTAGTTTAGCTTTTCACTTAAGAAAATGTTTAAAATTAAGTGTTGACAAAAAAATAGGAAAGCGTAACATTCGCAGCCCTAGCGAGATAAAGCAAAGCGCTTAATCATCGCAACGTTCTTTAAAAATATGAAGCAATCATCTGTGTGGGCACTCGTACAGATTGAGTTCTAACAGCGAACCTTCTTTCTTAGATTGAAGTTAGCAAAAAAATTAGAGTCTCAATTGATTTTCTCTTAGGAGAAACTGAGTGACCAACGGAAACAAGTTTACTTGTTTCAGCACAGTCAATTCGATTTCGAAAGAAATCAAAATCAGAATTCAATGAGCACGAAACACTTTCTAGTAAAGGGTTTCAACAAAACTTTTAATTGAAGAGTTTGATCATGGCTCAGA
>NZ_MIET01000030.1 GCF_003590335.1 Pseudoalteromonas sp. MSK9-3
ATTCAGAAGCCTCAAAACAGAATGGGTTCCAAGTACGGGCTACAACTCATTTAAGGAAGCAGAGCAAGATATTAGCTTTTATTTGATGAACTATTACAACTGGAGCAGGCCGCATAGTCATAATGATATGAAAGCCCCTGCAGTAGCAGAAGAAAAACTTAATTCACTGTCCGGAATTAGTTGACCACAACATTGATACTTTCCTGCTTTGCGAATTGACCTAATGATAAGCCACTTTCAACCAGCTTTCTAATGACTGCTTGCTTATGATCTTCTGGGTAATGCTTCACTCATAACTAACTTACCGCTCCCTGTTTTATTTTATGAAAAACTGAGGCGACAACTATCCTGACACAGGGGGTTACCCTGTCACAGTGTTGTGTAAGGTGTTTAGTGTACACCGCAGTAGCTATAAGTATTGGGCTAAAAGTGATTCACCCCCCTTCACCGGAGCAACTTCGTTTAGAAGCTAAAGTGAAAGCAATTCATAAGCTGAGTAATGGCTCTGCTGGCGCACGTACCATTGCTGGAATAATTACAAACAATGGTTACAAGTTAAGCCGTTATCGCGCTACAAAGCTGATGACCAAGTTAAATTTAACAAGCTGCCAAGTACCACAGCACAAATATAAACGTGGTGGCAATGAGCATCTTGAGATACCTAATAAACTAAATAGGCAGTTTGATGTTGTTGAGCCAAATACTGTGTGGTGCGGTGATGTCACTTATGTTTGGACTGGAAACCGCTGGGCATATTTAGCAGTTGTTATCGACTTGTTTGCTCGCAAGGTTGTGGGTTGGGCGATGTCATTCTCGCCTGACACCAATCTAACATTAAAAGCGTTAGAAATAGCTTATGAAAGTCGTGCTAAGCCTAGCGGACTGATATTCCATTCAGACCAAGGCAGCCATTATACAAGTTTGAGATATCGTCAAAGGTTATGGCGCTATAAAATTACGCAAAGCATGAGCCGTCGTGGTAATTGCTGGGATAATGCACCAATGGAGCGCTTTTTTAGAAGCTTTAAAACAGAATGGATGCCAACAGTTGGCTATCAGAATTTTAAAGAAGCTAAATACAGTATTAGCGATTATATAAATGAATATTACAACTACGTTAGGCCGCATCACTATAATGCTGGCCTAGCACCAAATGAGCCTGAAGTAAGATATAAAGATTCTAAAACTGTGGCCAAAATTAGTTGACCATTACATATGGTCTGAATGGTAACGAACTGAAAATTGGATAAATATATAGTTCCCAATGTCTTCGCCTGTAAGCCGCCCTCCATCTGAAGACTTGGCTGACTGAATTATATGAGCTGAAAGGAGTTCGAGTTGGCTTGGCGTTAATTTAGCAGGGCGTCCTTGTATCGGCTTACTATCAAGTCCTTCTAAGCCTTTATTTAAGTAGTTTGATACCCACTTATTAACACTGCTTCTCGCAGTATTCAAACGTTTGGCAATATTGGTTCGGTTTTCACCTTCTAAAAATAAGGATACTGCGAGTAATCGAATACGCTTTCTGGCATTTGATTCTCTTCGAGATAGTGCTAAGAGCTTTCTAGATGTATCTAAATCCATATAAGTGAGTATGCTTTAATCCGTGTACATATATTAGATCACAAACTTAAGCAGATTGGTATAAATCAGCAAAACCTCTAACAAGCAAGAGGTCAATTGCGAGTGAATAGCAGAGTATTTATTCTATTTTAGCGGTGCTAAGTATGTCAGCTTTAAATGAACAATGTACAAAAACTATAAAGCTTTTAGCTTCGGGGAAGTGTCCCCATGTTTAATTGAAGTGAGTAAGCTTGAAGATGCTTACTTAAAGGTACCGGACACTATTAATTAATCAGGTTTTATCTCAAGAGGTTCTAATGCTGTAAATGTTATTTTTAATTTTATAGCTTAATAATATCGTTTGCATGCTTATACGATACAGGTGTACCAATATCCATATAAGGGCCATCAACAAGCCAACCTTGCATAGAGCCAATCATAGTGGGCACTATATCTGCACATAGACTTAGCCTCTTCTCACTTAGCATTGGCTGAAAAAAACGTTGGAATACTTTGGGGGAAAATAAAAAGACAGCTCCATTTGCTAAATTAGTTGGTGGTTGAGCTACTTTTTCGAAATACCCTGTTATTATGTTCAGTTCATCTAGTTCGACAATGCCACAAGATTGTGGTGTGTCAGAGTAAAACAATAACATTGTTACATCAATATGGCTTGCTCGGAAGTTGTGCGCTGAGATTAGCCCACTTAGATCACTGGTGGTAAAGTTATCGGCATGAGCGATTAAAACATCCGAACTATCCCAAAACTCTCTATTGTTAATTAAAGTGCCCCCTGTATCAAGCAGTTCAGTTTCATGCGAAAGGTAAATTTGTTCTCGGTATTTATGTGAATGCACAAATGCTTCAACGAGTTCTGATTTATAGTGGGTGTTGATTAAAATTTTAGATATTCCTAATTTAATCAGCTTTTCTATCCAGTAATCAAGTAGAGGTCGTCCACCAATCGGAACTAAACATTTTGGTATAGTGTTAGTTAGGGGCTTTAATCTTGTGCCCAGCCCTGCAGCAAGTAAAACGGCTCTCATTGTTGCCTCATTGATTTATCAAGAATGTGTCGTAAAGTTTGCGCTTTCAAGGGTGAATTACCTAAAGTTGAAACCTGACATGCGGAGGATAAGTTGGCTAAGTAGAAAGCATGCCAAGGTGTTGCTCCTACACAAAGCGCTAAACTACTCGTTGCAAGAAAGCAGTCGCCGGCACCTGCTGGGTCTATGGCATTCTTATTAAAAGCGGGTAGCGTATCATTTTCCCATGTATTGTTTTTGTTATCCGGAATATGAATAAAAACACCTTCTCCAGCTAAAGTTACCACGAGGTTTTCTGGGTTTGCGCGCTCACATAGCTTATTTGCAAGTATTACCAATCCATCATCGGAATTATTCAGAGCAACGCGTACTTCTTTTTCTGTTGGTGTAAGTAATTTTGTATTCTTATATCTAGATATATCTCCTACTTGTGAGGAAGTTTGGCTATCAGCAACTATTGTTACTTTATGTTTGGCGCATAGAGTCGAAATTTTATTGACTAAATCTTGCGGCAAAATACCATAATTAAAGTCTGAATAGACGAGTAGATCAATATTAGTGACGAGGTTCTCAATATATTTGTATATCTCATCTTGTAATTGTTTTGATATTTTATGCTGTCTTAACTTATTGACTCTTAGTAGAGTTTTAGAACCCGCACGGTATCGCGTTTTTAATGGCGTAGGCCTGCTTACATCGCTTAAAAGGTGGTATTTCAGTTGATACTTATCAATATTATTTTTTACATAATTCTGTATGTCATCGTCACCTAGTACAGAAATAAGTGTAACTTCATCAGCTCCAAGTGATTTGATATGCCCTGCGGTGATAGCTGCACCACCTAAGAATAGTTCATTTTTCTCTGGCGTCATTACAATGGTGGGATCTTCTTGAGATATGCCAACAGCTGTTCCATGAACATATTCATCGACTATTATTTCACCTATGACGGCAACACGCAATGTTTGAATATGATCTAAGATATCATGCAGAGCTGTTTGGGTTATGTTATGTCTTTGTGCGTATCGTTGTGCCTGGGTAAAGTCGTAGTGTTCGTATAGTGACTGTGAATGTCTCGAATATTGCTCAGAGTTCGTCTCAAATTCGCCAGAGCCAAAAATTAGTTTTCCGCCATAACTATCAAGTACACTTTGTTCTTGATTGAGTTGAGTTTCATGTTCCTTGCCCTTTACTACGGCATAAGGCTTTAGTCTAAGAATATTTTGTTCTGGAGATGTAGTGCTGATGAAAGCTTCATCTACACATTCGAGTGAATTAACTACTTCAAGCCTATGCTGCTGTTTAACTCTGCTTTTAACTTCCATTTGCTCATCGCTGGTTACAGCTACAACGAGATGATCACCACACTCTCGTGCAAATTTTAGTAATCGAATATGACCAGGGTGTAAAACATCAAAGTTTCCTGTGACAAGTATGAGGCGCTTCATTTTTTTCACTTTAAATTAGTTCAGTATAATATTGTTTAAATATTGTAAGCCGAGGCTTTGATCAGTCGGAGCAAACTTTGCATTTTCAGTGCCACTATTATTAAATGGTCCCTGAGTTGTTTCAACTACGACGAAAATATCACTTATTATAACAAGTGTATGAAATTGATTTTCTGGAATACGACAGAATTTACATGCATTGGGACTTAGTTCAAGCTGTGAAATGATAGTTCCACTAATATCAAAAATGATGAGTCGTGCTTCGCCTTCAAGTACAGTAAACGACTCCACTTTATGCTCATGTTTATGTGGTGGTACATACGTCCCTTTACAAAGAGCAATAACCATCTCTTGTAAAGCGCAATGATTACTTTCATGTAGGCAAATGCGTGCTCGTTTTCTTTCTGAATTATTAGCTCGTTCTTTTAAAAATAATAAGTCATCTTTTCTTATGAACGGGTACTTTTCAGTAAAACGGTAGACTTCGTATGATTCTTCACGCAAATATTTAGGCATTGAATATTTGTGATTTTGTTTAGTCATGTTCTTTAAATGCCCGTATCAATAACACACTTGATGATAAGTAAGTATTCTTTGCAACGACCCTCGCCTCACTTTCAGGGCTTAATGTTGAAATACATACGGGTGCTTGTTCTACGTTAATATTGGCACTTGCACTGATAATAATATCGCTACCTGGGAGATACATGCCAATTTTATTAGGGTTATCGTCAATAACATAGTCAATATATTCCGACAATTGGTAAAAATTTATAAATCGAATGCACATATGACCAGCACCAAATACGGCTATCCCCCCATATTCTTGCTTTAGCTTTTTTAACTGCGTTTGCCAAGCACATTGCGTTTCAAGAAAAGTTTTGGCAAAAGATTGCACGGGTTTTAAGCAAACATGTTTGACAGAGTGTGGTATCTTTTTTTGCGCCTTTTTAACGAGAAGAACAAGCGAGTCTTCATAGTCGTATTTAAACCGCCAATAATGAACGCGCTCTAAGCCGCTTTGTTCGATTAGCGCATCTACGGATGATTCTGTAAAGTACAAAAAGTGCTCTTCCCAAATGAATGGGTGATTATTATGCTCAAAGATATGTTCGCTAGCAGGCAACTCAATAAGGATATAACCAGTATCATCTATGAAGCTGCTTAATTCTTTTAATAACTTAACTGGTTTATCAGAATGTTCAATTAAGTGCCTAGCAATAACTAAGTCACTTTTAATTCCAATGACGTTTCTATCACAAATAGCTTGTTGGACTGTTTCTAGTCCGTGTGACTCAGGTATAGGCTGCGGCTGTATAGTTGCTTGTGAACATTCAAGCATGTCAGTATACCTAGACAGCATTGAGGCATCTTTATAAGTCGCTCCAAGTACTTTCTTTAAGTTGTCGAAGCCGATAATGTGTGCGCTCTGTTTAACAACTTCATCAAGGTGTGCTTCGGGCTCATTATAAGCTAGCCAGTTTAGGCGTGGCCTCAAGTCTTCAATTGAAGGGCTATTTACCAGCTGGGCAGTACCGCAATGTGTACATTGCCCAAAAGTAAGCTCATAGCTAGGGGCCGTATTTGGTGTCGTTTGAAAGTTATTGCAAATAGGCTGAGGCCCAAAGTTAAGTATGAGTTTGACATTTTTTTGATGGCACACTTTACATGTGTAACTGTTCTTTGCATGGTATTGTGCGACTATAGTTGAAACAACTTGTTGCAAAGGTTGAGGGGCTATTTTAAATACTTCATTTGTATTACGCATTCCCAAGCCACTATACAGTGGTAAAAATGGTATTTTTATACCGGCTTTAGTTGAAGTGGTCGCCTCGATTAGCTTTTGTGAATGTCCCATTGTTATCGCAATGTTTTTCGCAAACTCATCATACTTAACATTCTTTTCACCAGAAAGGTGAAAGGTGCCTGCGATGCCTGATAAAGCAATTTTTGCTATAGATTGGGCAGCGAATTCACGTGTTATAGGCGCAAAAATAAGGTCAGAAAAGGGGGTTATTTTGTTATTATTAGCAAGTTCCGGTAACCATGATGGGAGGGGGGAGACACTCGCATCTAATATTTTTGTCAGGCGTATAATATTTAGTTTAGATTCACAAGCGAGAAGCTTTGCGCGTTTTTGTAAGCCTAACTCCGCATCTACTTTGTGTTGAGCATATGGAAATGAAGGAGACAAAGAGGTGTCTTCGTTACACCACGGTTTATCGCCACCAAACACGGTGTTAGTAGATATAAATGTGACAAATGCTCCTTTATTCCAGCATGCTTGTGCGATTTCAATCATATTTATGACGTTGATAGTGTATGCGTCAGGATCAGTAGCACATGCGTGATAATTCCAAATACCAGCGAGTAAAATAACGTGGTCGTATGCGTTAGACAACTTTGGTTGAAGTAAATCTAAAAAAGGTCTGTATTGTGAGACTGAAGACTTTCTTCTGGTCGATAGATAGCTCTCTACATGCATACTATCGAGTTCTACGCCAAGCTGTTTACCTAAAAAGCTATCACCACCGACAACTAAAACTTTGCTTTTTTCCATAATTAGGCTTCTCTTATTATCACTTTAGGGGTCAGTACAATAAACTTACCGCCTTTATCTAAGTAAGCTTGGTTGTCACGAATAATTCGCTCACAGTGTACCCAAGCTAAGATTATTGTGTAATCAGGCATTTTTTCTAGCAATGTCGAAGTAGGTACTATTGGAATACCATCACCAGCGGGGTACTTTCCTACTTTCTGAGGGTGATCATCGAGGATATATTGAATGACACCTTCGATACCTAGTTGCGAGATTAAAGTTTGCCCTGAGCGTGCAGCACCGAAAGCGGCAATAGTGCAGTTGTCGTTAATTAGTTGCATTGTTAATGCCTGAGCATCCGCTTTAAGGTTTGAGATAGCAGCTTTTAACTGGGAAATTTTACTAAAATGGTTTAATTTTTGGGTTATTTCAATTGATATTTGCTCGTCAACACTTGGGTAAATATGACGCTTTCCACCCATGTGTTGTACTGCACCAATTAAAGAACCATGTTGAATAGAGACGTGTTCAACATCAATGATTTCTAATTGGTGTTGAGCAAGAAATCTTTGTAATGGAATGAGGGAGTGGTGACTCATATGCTCATGAAAGATTGAGCCAATTAACACCTTATCTATAACATCCAGTAAATATTGCACTTCGAAAAAAAAGACGCCGTCGTCGTCTAATAGTGCCTTAATACCTCGTGTCATTGCATGTAGATCATCAGCATGTGCGTATGCATTAAACGCTGTGATTACTTTCGCTTTTCCGTGCTCGGCAATAATTTCAGACGCTACTCCAGGATCAAAGCCTGAGGCAATTGTTGGAATACCTTGTGCTTGTGCAAATTTAGCTACTTGTGATGCAGGGTCAACGCCTTGCACAGAAAAACCAACTTTTTGGAAGTTGACTAATAAAGAACCATCATTGCTCCCGATATCAACGACTAAACCTGAACTCCCTAGCGTATGTTTTTTAATCGCGGCTTTTGTGAATGATTCAAAGTGTTGCTTCATACCTTTAGCTTGACCTGATAAGTAGGTGTACTCTTGCCATAAAGTATCTGAATCTAAAATATCGAGCTGCTGAACATGGCTGCAATTGTTACAGAAATATACATCCACAGGAAATCTCGGAATAGCTTGTGCTTGCTCTTTTGTTTCGAGATAAAGTTCTTGTGGAGGGATAGGGTGCATACTTACCGCAAGCGATATATCTTCTTCATTACATAATCGACATGTGCGTCGATGTTTAATGTTAATAGTCATACTGTGACTTCTGCCTCGAGTAATTACATGTGAGTGTGCCAGCTTTCAAATTTTTGAAAGGCTGCTTTGAGGTTTATATATGAGTCTTTCCCCCAAAACACTTTGTTATAGTCTGTACTTTTAAAATAGGGCTGCTGTTTATAGGGAAAACCAGTTGCCTCCATGGTACTTTTGGATATTGAAAAAAATTGTTCATCGTTCCATCTAAATTCAATGGAGTTACAGTCTTTTACAAAATAAAAAGCATTACTAGGGCCAGTATTTACAGACATTGTCAAAAAAGCTTGCTGATAAAACGCAATTCTAACAGTTAAATCTAAAGACGCGGCGGGAATGCAAGTTACATTTCGGAGGGACTCTGGGAGCTCTCCATAAAGGTTATAAGTATCCCGCATGAGTGCTGGATAATATCCTCGCTCTTCAAGCCAAGTAACAAACATACCTAACGACATTAAGTCCGAGTTTCTAAAAGGCTGTTGTGTATATTCTCTTAAATTAATAACGACCAAAGGCTTTTCTTGGCTAAAGGTGGCTATAAACTGTTTAGCAATAGCGGTGGCTTGTGTAGGAGCTTGAAAGATCTTAGATGTAAGACCAGATGCTATATCCTCTCGGATATCGTTAAATGTAACCATATTCTTTGGGTTTTCTAAATCATAGGTAGAACAATCACTGTTTGAGCTATTTAAAGGGTAGTGCAGTAGTTGCTCACGATAAGTTAGCACTGAAACCCCAGTTATACTGGGTAAACAACGTGCTAAATGCAAAATGATTTGATGAGTTCGCCAGACTGTATCGTCAGCATCATGATGAATATTAGTTTGAAAGTGTCGTGAGTCAGAGATCGGGGGCAAAATCAAAAGGTGGATATGTTTTGCGCCTCTTTTTTTTCTTTGTGACTCTATAGAGCAAAAGAAATTAACGGCATCAAATGATGGCAATGACTTCGCAAGATCAAAGGTAGTGTAAAAAATCTTATTTGAATTTAAAGGCGGTTGACGAGGAGCAAGTGGCTCAATAAGGCAGCTTACGCAATTGAAAAAGCAGATCTTTTCGTTAGAGAACCCTTTTAATAATAAGCTGTTAGATATTTCTTCTACATACATTGAGCAAATGATAATTTTATCTATACGGCCTTCATCAATTTCAGATAGAGCTTGTAGATTAAGAACACTATAACCAGGAAATACCTCTTTCCCGTGTGTTGATGCAAGTATTACTTCTTCGTTAATAGTTTTCAGAAGAGTTTCTGTTACTTTATTTATTCCATATAAAACGATCATAGTTTAGTTATTTTGCTGCTTTTATTTATTTTATGTAAATCTTCTGGCTTGCCGATATCAGCCCAAGTTTCATGCATAGGAAACACAATGGTTTTCATATTATTTTTCATCAAAGATGTGAACAATTGTGGCATATCACTCGCTTTATTGTCATAAAGGTGATTGATTGCGTCTTTATTTAATACGTAAACGCCTGCATTGATTTGTGACTTTATGATAGGTTTTTCTTTAAAGCCTAAAATGTTAATACCATCATTTTCTACGACACCGAACGGGTTCTGCCATTCGTGTGCTCTGACTGCCATGGTAGCGATCGCACCATTTTCAATGTGAAAGGTGAGAAAATCACTGAAGCGAAGGTCAGACATTACATCGCCATTAGTGACGACAAACTGTTTATGAGGGCTTGATTTCAATTGGGCCAGCGCACCGGCAGTACCTAAAGGCTCCTGTTCCTCTAAGTATTCGATGTTAATATTCCAGCGCTTGCCTGTGCCAAAATATTGCTTAATTTTCTCACCTAAATAATTAATCGAAATAATAAAAGTTGAAAACCCTTCCTCCTTTGCTCGCTCAATAATATGCTCTAGCATAGGCTTACCAGCAACTTTTAACATAGGCTTTGGGCATGTATTTGTATAAGGTCTTAACCTGCTTCCTAAACCACCAGCCATTATGACAAAAGGGACCTCAATAGTGGGGTCACATGGCTCAATGTCTTCCCATATATGCAGGCCTATTACTTGATGCTCGTCATTTACAATAGGCACTTTGTGTACTTTGTTTACCTTCATAAGGTGCACTACTTGACTCCGATTGATATGGGGAGTGACAACCAGTGGCGTTGTATGCATGATTCGGTTTATTGGAGCATCTAAAGGAAGCTCTTTAAGCAAAGCTCTCCTAATATCTCCATCAGTGACAGTACCGAGCAAAGTATTTTCGTTATCTACAATGAGCGCAATTTGCAAGCCACTCTCATCGATCGTCCTAACGGCATCCCTAATTGAGTGTTTAGTAAGTAATAGGCATTTATGCCATTGAATATTTTGTTTTGACACTTAAATGCCTCAATATTTAGCTAGTGGACAACGTGCACATGCAGGTATTTCATGAGACCGTCCTTCAGCATGTAACTTTCTTAGCTTACTATATTCATCACCTTGCCAAATTTCGGAGATGGTTTGTTCATGTACATTGCCGACAACCAGTTCCCTCTTACTATCAATACAACATACCGTGGCGACACCATCTGGGTGAACAAACATGCGTTGCCATAATTGTGGGCAACAGAATCTATTGTCTCTTGCAGTGAGGTCAATTAAAGTCATTTCGCTGTTATTTTGGTCACCGTGATCTAGGTAATCCACATAAGCAACGGCATCTACAATCGGTTCAAATAATGCTTTGAATTTGGGCCATTCGTCTTGGTTTTCTTTCATTAGCACCATAGAAACACGAGTAAAGGGCTTTATTGAGCCACGTTCATCACGCATTTTAATAAAACGCTTAATATTACCAAGCACTTCCTCATACTCAGCGCCTTCTCTAATTTTTTCATATTGTGATTTGGTTGGCGAATCAAAAGAGAAGAATAATTTGTCGATACCTGAGCTCAGAAGCTTTTCAGCATTTTTTTCTGATAGATAGGTGGCATTGGTATTAAACATAACATCAATAACCCCTTTTTCTTTCGCATACTCAATCATTTTAAATAGCTTTGGGTTTAATAATGGCTCACCGAGGTAGTTATATTTAACTGATCGCAGGCCATTAGTAACACCTTCATCAATTAACTTTTTATAAAGCTCAAAATCAAAATTCTCTACTTTCCAAAACGTTCCATTAGCTTCCATTTCTGTGCGTGGACACATAGTACATTTTAAGTTGCATGAGCTGGTTGCTTCGATATCAAGGTGAATGGGGAACTGTTGGACAATACGGTTTTTTGGGTGGCTCTCCCATTCCTCTCTATAATCCCAATACTCTTTTGGTAACGTTGACTCCCAACGTTCAATTTTTTCGTTGGTATCAACATGGTAATTGTGATCTATGGGTGTATCTACATCAAAGTCCGCAGCTAGGTTATTATTACTCATATTTACCCCTTTAAAACCCATTATTATTGAGCATGGTTTGTAACCGTAAATAGTATTTCTCAGTGCTTGCCTTTAATAATTGTGACAACGTTTTATCGCAATGTAGTAAGCCTGATTTATTCAATATTTTTAAAACTTTGTTGAGATGAGAAATTATGAAATATAGCCTGGCTGATCCGAAATATTCCACTCATTTAGCATATTACTTTTCTACATGACAACAAATTAACGCTCTCACGATTGACTTATTCTCTAAATCTTGAAGTGCTTCGTTAATTTCTTCAAGAGCGTACTCTTTTGAAATAAGCGGTGCAATGTTTAGAGATTGGTTATTATATAAATCGGCAAACATTGGAATATCTTTATCTGGATTGCTGCCTCCACCCCAACTACCACGAATAGATTTACCTCGATGGAATGCATGTGGCTCTAATTGAATCTTTAATTCATTGCTTGGATGAGAAGCGAAAATGCATTGTCCACCTGCATCTCTCACAGATTCGAAAGCCTGCTCAATCGTCTGTGTTGTGCCACCTGCTTCAATGCTGTAGTCAACCCCAGTATTATCAGTTAATGCAAGGATTGCTGCGATGGGATCGTGGTTACTGGCATTTATTATGTCAGTTGCACCTAACTCTTTTGCAAGTTCAAGCTTCTCATCAGTGACATCAATAGCAATGAGTTTGGTTGGGTTAAATAACTTGGCGGCTA
Organism: Pseudoalteromonas sp. MSK9-3; assembly: GCF_003590335.1. Taxonomy (GTDB): domain Bacteria; phylum Pseudomonadota; class Gammaproteobacteria; order Enterobacterales; family Alteromonadaceae; genus Pseudoalteromonas. The sequence continues at coordinate 11,961 of NZ_MIET01000030.1, forward strand.
ATAAAGCACTCATGCCCACTCCACCAAGGCCAAATATCGCAATGGTTTTGTTTTTTTCAGGTTTTAATTCATTGAATACTAAGCCAAGCCCTGTCGGCAATGCACAACCAAGTAACATAGCTAGCTTTTCAGGGAATTGATGAGGTAATTTTACGACTCTGTTTTCTGCGACAATACTTTGTTCTGCAAGTGTGGTCGCCCCTCCAGAGTTAATAACATAATTATCGTGGGGGTACTTCCCGCCAGGCGCATCGATACCCTGACCTTTTATCCAGCCAATAACGACTTTGTCTCCGGGTTGTACTTTAGTAACACCTAGGCCAATCGCCTCAACGATACCAACACCTTCGTGACCGAGTAAATGAGGCAAGTATTTATCTTCTCCCCTTCCTCCACTGACTTCCATTAACTGTGAATGGCATAGCCCACTATAGATTATTTTTACCTGTACTTGTCCACGATTTAACTCTGGAAGTTCAATATTTTCAATGATTTTTAGTGGTTTGCCAGTTTCAAATAATACAGCAGCTTTCATTTACATGTCCCTTAATTTTGTTTTAACATTGAGAACTCTTGTTGGGATCTCAGATAAATACTGAGCGCTCTTCGCGAGTTGTTTCTCTTGTGCCTCACAGAGTTGTTGTTCTATAGATTTTATGCAAGAGTTATTCCAAGAAAACTTTCTGCGGGTCTGAACATGAGGTAAGAATTCATTCAACATTATTAGCGTCCACTTCAATAAGGTTAACTCAAAAACAACAGCAAAATTAGCTGATTGTTCCTTTACTGTTGAGAAAATACTTAGTTCGAGCAAGTTTGGTAGATAAGATAAAGAAATTGGGATAGCTGGTTGCGCATAAAAATCACAAATAAGCTTCCACGGTGTATCTATGCCTGCGTATTCAAAGTCTATAAACGTTACTTGATGGTGTTCTTCAATGGCATTATGAAAACCAAAATCAGAAGCTGAAACACAACTTCTTTCGATAGAGAGGTGCCAGCTATCATTGGTTTGCTGTTTTAGATCATCGAGCCTTTGTTGAACCTGTGTCAAAATGTTTGTAAAAGGCGTTACATGGCGTTCTGAAACTGTTGCAGATGATAGGTTAGTGAGTCGTGTTTGTACTATTTCTATGAACCCATAAAGGGTATCAGGACTTTCGGATGCTATGTTTAAGCACTCTTTAATACCTATTATTGAGTTAGATTGAATAATAAACTGAGCAGCTTCATTAACATGCCAATCAGTGATGTTAGTGATCGGGTGCCCCTCGATAAATTGATATAAAGCCATGAGTAAGTTAGTGTCATAACAGAGCGGTTTAGATACGCGTTTTATACCGGCATTGAATAATGTTTGAGTAAATACAAACTCATTCTGCAATTTATATTGTGCAGAATGTGACGGTGCGAAGCACTTTAATAAATATATACTTTCGGGTGTTACGATCTTGCATACTTGATTATTTGCACCCGCAGAAATGGTGTGAATTTGCCAAGACGATTCATTTAAATGTTGTGTTAGGAAACGCTCAATATTAGTGTTCATCATATTTTCGAATTAAAGTCTGCCCACGTATCGATGCAGTCATACAGTGATGAGCCTTGATCAGAAAATAGTATCTTTTTACACTGTTTAGGAAATTGGTCATGCGCTAGAATTTCTTCTAGATCATCAATGAAAACATCACACTTATTCAGTTTAATTTGCTCCACCTTTTCTGACTTAGTTTCATTAAAGTAGATATCGTTAACGTTAATTGGAGCAGTCCCACATTCAGTAAACCCTTTCTCTTTTAACCAGTGCGTAGCTGCTTGATGTAAATCAGTCGGCTCGCCAATGATCGGGTATTTAGTTTTATGAGAAATAATGATGAGCTTATGGCCTTGTTGTTTTAGCTGTTTAAGCACATCTAGGCAATGCTGGTAAGCAGGTGCCAAGGTGATATGTGAACCATACACAATTCCCTGAAGTTCAGTCCATTTTGGTTCTTGATTTTGCGTAATAAAAAACTCTTTTACTTGTGTTTTTGATTGGCCTATATGCGGAGGGATCCAGCCTAACTTCCGTGCAACTTCATGAAATACTCCAGTGTAATCTGCAATGGTATTATCAAAGTCAATCCCAATAATCATAGTACATCCCTCTCAACTAATTGACTGATAATATTCTCTACTGTCAGTCCTGCTTTTTTGCGGGCGTCTTCACAGCTATGCACTTGATCAATAAAGTGGTCAGGGATGCCGAAACGATGGATTTTAGGTGCATAAGTTAATGCTGAAATGTGTTCTAAGACAGCGCTGCCAAAGCCACCATTCACATTATGCTCTTCCAGGGTGATTATGTGCTTAAAGCGTTGACTTACGGCATTTAAGTAATCAGTATCAAGGGGCTTAACGGTATGGTAACTCACTAACTCAACTGATATGCCGCGGGCCTCTAAAGAGCGATACAATGCTTGGGCTAATGGCATGATAGTACCTGTTGATAGTATTACTAATTGGGTACCGTGTTCCATCCTAAAGGCATGTCCAAACTGCAGATCAGGTTGGTTTTGGTGTACTTTAGGTTCATTCTTTTTACCAATTCTAAAATAGCACGGTTTATTTAATGCAATAAGTTGTGGCATTAATATTTCTAGCTCTTCGGCATCGGCAGGGCATACGATATTCATATTTGGCAGACTCCGCATCAATGCAATGTCTTCAAAAGAATGATGGGTGGGCCCTAAATTAGCATAAGATAGCCCTGAACCAGTGCCAACAATGATCACTGGCTGATTTTGGTATGCAATATCAATTTTAATTTGTTCAAAATTACGAGATGTCGTAAATGGGGTGATAGTATAAATAAATGGTTTATGACCCATCATGGCAGAACCGGCAGCCATAGATGCCATATTCGCTTCGGCAATACCGGCATTAATTGTACGTTCTGCAGCAAACTCTTTCAGTGGATTAAAGAGTCTGTTGCCTATGTCGGCATAATAAAGTAAGAGGCTTTCATCAACTTTTGCGAGTTCGGTTAATACACGAGCAAAGGCATTTCTCATTGTAGTCCCAGCTCCTTCTTTGCCATGATTACTTCATCAGAGTTAGGGATACGGTAATGCCAATTATTGTCATTTTCCATAAATGAAATACCTTTGCCTTTAACTGTATCTGCCACAATACAGACCGGTTTAGAAATTAGCTTTGCTTCTTTAAGCGCTGACTCTAACGCATCTGTGTCATGGCCATCGAGTCGAATTGTGTGCCAGCCAAACGCGGCCCACTTTTTTTCTAATGGTTCTAAATGCATAATTTGACAGCTTTCACCTGTGCCCTGTAATTTATTAAAATCTACAATTGCCACTAAATTATCAAGCTGTTTGCCAGCGGCAAACATTGCAGCTTCCCATACAGTTCCTTCATTGAGCTCACCATCCCCCATGAGCACATAGAAGTGATTTGGCATGTTTTGTAATTTACAGCTGAGTGCCATGCCAGTTGCTAAAGACAATGCATGGCCTAGTGAGCCAGACACTGCTTCTACACCGGCAGGGGCATTGACTCCTGGATGCTCTTCAAACCGACTATTGGTTTGCCCGTGTTCGTAAAGCGCGTCAATATCGAAAAAACCACGATAGGCCAAAGTTGTATATAGTGCACTTGCGGCATGGCCTTTCCCGAGTAAAAAATAATCTCTGTCGCGCGCATTTGGTTGCTGAGGATCTATGCGCATTATTTTCCAGTAAAGTACGCTAAGAATGTCTATTGCGGACAGGCAACTTCCTAGGTGCGGTGTTTTTGTTTTAGATGAAACATCACATAATGTGTGCCTCATTTTTGCACTGATTGCTGTGATATCCATTATGGTATGAACCAATAGAAATCACCGGTGTACCCGTGATCTTGAAAAAAGATTTTCCAGTCATCTACATGCATAATCGTTTTTGCAGTCAAAGCCCACTCTAGCATACGTTCTTTTTCTTCATCATCTCGGTATGCATCGACCGTTATGAATGATTTTCCTATACTGACCCGCTCAATCTCTTGTAAAGCAATACCACATTCTTTTTCATCGAGGTTATGGATTGTGTTAATTGACATAACAGCATCAAAGCTATTATCTTCGAATGGTAACGCTTTAGCATTACCAAGCTGCAATAAGTCTTTTACTTCTGGTTTTGCATTTTCGAGGGCATACTGTGAAATATCAAGGCCTGTCAGTGATATGTTGGGTATGTGTTGTATTAAATCATAAAGCATAAACCCTTTCGCACACCCTATATCTAACAGTGAACTATTGCTTGTTAGGTTAAAATGAGATTGAATATCAGGGACTACAGGTTGCCAAAAACGTGGCATATAGCTAAAGCCACCATACCCATAAGTACGATCACCATCAAAAAAATCTTTACCATATTGACGAGCAATGTCCCTGTCAGCTTCTGTTATTATTTTTGCTCTTCCTTTTGTGTCCCTTTTTGATTGAGGGTAATTCTTTAAAAGGTTGATTTCATTTCCTAGCATGGTTATTGACCTATAAAATATCCGCTGAATCTATAATCTTGAGTACTAAACTGTTTCAGGTAACTCTCGATAACAGTCGAGTGAATGTCAATTGTTAAATATATGTGGTGAATGTTTTCTGGAACCTCAGACGGAGAAATTATTGGGATACCATAAATTTCAGTTCCGTGTTTGCTCTGATCGGCATCAATGATAACGAGTACGTTTTTTCTACACTTCTCGATGGATAGAATATTTTGACTAAACTCACCACCCCCATAGAGGGCAAAGGGTTGCTGAGGCACACTTTTTAAAAACTTTTGAATATCTACTGCCCAGCCAATGCTCAATTCTAATAGTCTGTTAGCATAAAAGCTGTTTTTCTGTTGAGCATACCTCATTGATAACGTGGTGTATTTCTCTTGCTGAGGTAGCTTAAAGGGGTTGTTTATTGTTTTTTTTAAAACACAATACAAAAGTAAGTCTTTAAGTGGTAGTTCTTCATATTTATAAAAACTATCTAGCTCATGAAATACGCTTTGGATCCTGCCGCCATTTTTATCTTCAACAATGGCAAAGTATTCAATTTCATAGTTATTTGCAAGCGCCAATGAAAGAAATAAGTTAGGGTTGTAATTGTAAAAGCCGTGTTCAAAGAATCTAGAAAATGGTAACGAGTGTATCATGATCCCATTATGGGAGCATGCATCATGCATTGCTTTGAAACAGTTAACTTGATTTATAATATGCTCTGAGGTTCCAAAGTTGGTTACAACATCAAAGCTATCTTCTTCTTGATAATTATCATAATTTAAATCAATACTAATACTGTAGTCTTCACCACTTAAGTCGATAGCTTTATAAGTAAACCCCAAACCTTCATAAATACTTCTGGCATATATTCCTGATTTAACGGGAATATTACACTTAGAGCATTCATGAGGAGAAAGTTGAAACTCTTCGGAACGGTAAAAATTACCAAATACTTGTTGGGCCCCAAGATCTAGTACTCGAGAGTTACTGTTCGGAAAATAAGTCAATGTTTTTTCCAAGACGCTTAATGTCATTCCCATTAATATCTCCAATCGTTTATGTTTTATGAATGTACTCTAAAGGTTGTTTAGATAATACGTTCAAATTATTTGAGACCCAATTAATTGTTCTTTGTAGTCCGTTTTCGAGTTCTATTTTATCGTCCCAAGAGAGTTCGGCGCGGATTTTTTGGGTATCTAAAAGGTAAGCCGCATCTTTGCCTAATCTATCGCCAGTGACTTCACAGACCTTATCAAACGATACATCCATCATGTCACAGAGCATTTCTACAATGGCGCGAATAGTGATCATCCTTTCAGTTGAAATATGATAAATCTCGCCATTGCTCCCAGATTCACCTATCAGTTGTGTGGCATGCGATACGTCATCTATGTGAATAAACGAGCGGGTGGAGTGTCCGCCACCATGCAGGGGAAGTTTTTTCCCGAGTAATATATATAAAATAGTACGAGGTATGATTCTATAAAGTTGCTGACCTTCGCCAAAGACATTGGCAGCTCTAGTAAATACGACTGGAAAATCATAAACATCAGAAAAAGTGTGCAAACTCATATCTGCTGCTGCTCGAGATACTGCATAAGGCGTACTTGGCATATAGTTGCGATGTTCAGGCACTAAACCCTCGCAGCTGCCATATACTTCTGGTGTGGATATATGGATATATTTATCAAGCGTATCAAGTTGGCGTAGGGCATTGTGTAATTTGATGGTTGAGACTGCATTGGTCATAAACCAATGTTCAGGGTACTCCCAGCTTTGACCAACCATACTTTGTGCTGCAAAATTATATATTGTGCTTATTTTTTCTCGTTTAATAAGCGAGATAATGTCATCTAGTTGATGATTTAGGTCTAACTGTTTGAATTGTAGCGCACCCTGATAGTTAGTTTGCCATTTGTAAGGGAGTAGCGCTTCAACAGGCTCTCGAGAGCGGCTCGCTGCAATAACACGCTTATCTTGGCCTAACATATGGGCACAAAATGAAGCCCCAGAAAAGGAGTTACTACCAAGTACTAAAATGGGGGAATTACTCATGTTTTAACTCCAAGTATAGCGCTTTCATCAATATGTGGCCTAAGATAACCTGAGTATCTTCAGAAATTTGCATATCTTGTATATCGAAGTGAAATGGTTGGTCGAGTAGGGTTTTAGCTTTGCCACCGTCAAACCCGAGAATACCGACAGTTGCCATACCAATTTTATTTGCTTGTGAAATTGCGTTAATAATATTTTGCGAATTTCCACTTCCAGACAACACAAGTAAAATATCATGTTGCTCGGCTTTAACTTTGAGCTGATGGGAGAAAATGTTGTCGTAACCGATATCGTTACCTAGACATGAAAGTATCGAGCTATTAGCTGGTAAGGCCTCAACTTTTAATGCATTACCTTGCGGATTGATGCCAAATGTAAAATCGTTTGCAAGATGAATTGCATTGGCTGCACTTCCTCCGTTACCACATAAATAAAGAGTACCGCGCTTTTCGCGCATATTTAGGAGTGTGTCAACGAATAGTGAAAGGGCGTCTGTATCTAGTTGTCTTAATGTTTCCGTCAGAGCATTGACATAGGTAGTAGTTAGGTGTTTCAGATTGTTTCTGGGCCCAGTCATAAAACTTCCTGTTGCATCCATTTTAGGTTATGAAAACGGGGGTGATCTGCTAGATCTCCGTTACTATAGGCTTGTGCTATTTCATCTATTGCGTGAGCAACGGTTTTTGTTGGTTTGAACCCTGCGGAAAGTAATTTGTCAGAGTTTACTCTATAGCAGCGTGGATCATTTGATGGTGTAACTATAATTTCACAATCAACTTTTTCTTTGACTCTGTTTGCAATATCTAAGATTGAAATATTTTCAAACCCTGCATTGAACACGCCTTGTGTTTTGTCTGGCTGTTCTAACATATAAATATATAAATCGGTAATATCATCAATATGGATATTTGGTCGGACTTGCTTGCCACCAAAAACAGTAATTTTTTTATTTTGTAAGGCTTGCATTGTTAGCATATTAACAGATACATCCAGACGCATGCGAGAAGACAAGCCACATACGGTTGCTGGGCGAACAATCTGAACAGCCATATCATTTGCGTAGCTTAATAGTACCCGTTCGGCGACCATTTTAGTTTTGTTATATTCTGATATTGGTTCTAGCGATAGGTCTTCAGTGACATGCTGTTCATCTTTAACGCCATACACACTGCCAGAAGATGCGTAAATAAATTGCTTTATGCCATGGCGTTTGGCTTTATCTGCAAGCTGCATTGTAGCCAGTGCACTGACTTCCCATGTGAGCTTTGGGTTCAAATCTCCACACGGATCGTTAGCAATAGAAGCGAGGTGGATAATAGCATCGACGTTTTCTAAATTAATATTTTGGGTATCTCGAACATCGCCTTTGATTACAGTTAGGTTACTGTGGTTGGGGAGAAAATTTCCAAACCACTGAGTGTCTAGAGCGATAACGCGATAGCCTTTATCAAGTAGTTTGGGAACTAGGACGGTGCCTTTATAACCAGTTGCACCTGTAACGAGTACTGTTTTAGAATTCATTATATTTTCTCAAAATTATTATGCATAGAGCCTACAGTCGTGATAATTAACATACAACATCAAGCGTTTTACACAGCTTTTTGTTCAACATGTTTATTTATATCGTACAGTTCGGGCTTTTTCTTTAGCATTTTAAGTAATTCAGGATATGAAAAGTTGAGGGAATCGCCAAATGCCTTATATATAGCAACAATCGCCAAATAGTCATCAGGTTCATCAAGGGTAAGTCTGTAGTCGCTATAGTCCTCTTGAGCACCAAAAGTGTAAGTTGACATTGAGCTAAATTTTGCCATACCAAGAGTAACATGTTCACGATCTGCGGCTGACGAAGCTTGATTATGTGTACGCTCGAGTAATTGAAAGGAGAATGCACAGCAATCAAGGCCGCGTGGGAAACCGCTATGTGGCCCTAAATTGACCATATCGTATTCGAGTTGAAGTTTTTTTGAAATAACTTGAGTGCATAACTCTTGATCAATGAGGGGGCAGTCACTAGTGAGCCTAACTATTGTTGTGCTTTCAGTTGCACCATAGTGTTTAGCTGCATCGTAATAGCGACCCAAGACATCTTTAGTGTCACCTTCAAAAGTGCGAATGTTCAATTTATTACATAAATCTAGAATAGGTCGTTCACTGCCATCATTTGTGGTTGCGACAATAATGTACTTATGCCAATCAGATAACCTTTCGACCATTACTTGAAGCACCGGTTTTCCGCATAAAGGGAGCATGACCTTTTCTGGTAATCTGGTTGATGTCATTCTTGCTTGAATGATTATCATAACATTCGACATGACTTAGACTTGTGATAATTATCATTGAGTTCAATATAGCAAATCATTAAACTGTTTCACACAGTAAATAGTGTTTAACCTATTATAGAACAAGGTAATGTTTCATTTATTGAGCAATGTTTTAAGTTAAGGCACAAAGATTGCAGCCGGTTTGGTCATAAATTATATAAGAAGAGGAATGCCCGTGACATTTAAATCTGAGGTTTCTATTGATGGGAGAAAAATTGGTCCCGGACACCCTGTTTATATTATTGCAGAGATGTCTGCAAATCATGGACAAGATTTAGAACAAGCAAAAGCCATAGTGATTGCCGCTAAAGAAGCCGGTGCGGATGCGATAAAGTTACAAACGTATCGCGCAGATACACTCACCATGAAATGTGATTTACCACATTTCTATATAGATCAAGGCCCGTGGCAAGGACAATACCTTTACGACTTGTATGAGGGAGCCTACATGCCTTGGGATTTCCATAAACCATTAATTGAACTCGCGAATAAAATTGGAATTACTATATTTTCATCGCCCTTTGATGCCAGTGCTGTCGACTTGTTAGAGTCACTTGGTTCGCCAGCCTATAAAATTGCTTCCCCAGAGTTAATCGATCACGAATTGATCCGAAAGGTGGCTAAAACAGGTAAGCCAGTCATTATGTCAACGGGTGGCGCTACGCTAAACGAGATTGCAGAAGCCGTTCAAGTGGCAGAGCAGGCGGGTGTAACAGAGTTATGTGTTTTAAAATGCACGAGTACCTACCCAGCGCCAGCAGAGTCAATTAACTTAAAGACCATTCCCCATCTTGCGCAGAGCTTTCAGTGCCCGGTTGGACTTTCTGATCATACACTAGGTAATGACGTGCCAATTGCTTCTGTTGGTTTTGGTGTACATATGATAGAAAAGCACTTTGTATTAAGTAAAGACCATGAAACGGCTGATAGCTTCTTTTCAATGACACCAAGCGAATTAAAGTCTCTAGTGCATGGTGTTCGACAAGTAGAAAAAGCCATAGGAACGGTCTGTTATCCAACTAAACCGTCTCCATACCGACGATGTTTATATACAGCATGTGACGTTGCAGCTGGAGCTAAACTTGATAGGAGCAATGTAATAAACATGCGACCTGGTGGTGGAGAACTTGCTCCGAAGGATTTACCAAATATCATAGGAAGAACTACGGCACATTTTTTACCCAAAGGTACTCAATTGAGTTGGAATGATATTACATAGGTGGGCGTGTTATGAATAAAGAGCAGTTATTATTGTTTTTCTCTGAGTTTTTAATGGCCCGAGGGATTGAATGTTCAGGTGAAAGGTTATTATGTTTTAATTTTGTAGCCTCTGGTCTACTAGATTCATTTGAAATCTTATCGATGATAATGGAGTTGGAATTAGTATCGGGAATAAAACTAACACCGTTACAGTTAGTCGATGAGAAAAATGCAACGGTTTCAGGGCTTATTTCTACTATTTTAGAGTCCCTATGAATATTATCGCAAGAATTTCTACATGCGCAGGGATTGGGCATTTAATGCGCATGAAGTGGTTATTGCACGAATTCACAGTGAGGCACTATAAACTTACATTGATATTAGATGAAAGTTCAGTTGATGTTAGTTATTTGCTGAGCGGTTTGACCTGTGAACAGCACTATGTGGTTACGAATAGCGCACATGACTTAGAGTTACTCATATCCCTCACAGCCTCTGAAAAGCCTGACTTTATATTTATCGATCACTATGAGCTTGGTTATGAATATGAACTCGCACTGCAATCTTTCGGCGGTAAGGTTGTTGTTTTTGATGACTTAGCTAGAGCGCATTACTGTGACTATCTTTTTGATGCTAAATGGCAAGGAAGTGATACGTATACTAGATATAACACTCAAGTTCCTGAGTTTACTGAAGTACATCAAGGGCCTGACTTTGCTTTGTTGGCTCCGGATTATTTAAAAATTGATGGTGAAGCAGTAATTGAGCGTGAGGTAAAACACATTCTATTGTCTCTTGGTGGAGGAGGGGACCTAAGATTATTTGCAGCTTTGGTAAGTGCTATTCCAAAAGAGTTTCTGAAAAAGCTACATATTTCGGTTGTTGTTGGGCCTCAAGCTCAGTACAAGGGTCAATTACATGCAATTTGTAAAAACACCCCTGAATTAACATTGCTTGACGCTCCCTTATCGTTGGTTGAGTACTATGCATCGAGTGATTTATTTATTGGTGCACTAGGTACATCTTTATATGAGCTCGCTGTATTAAAGGTGCCCAGCATCACGTTTTCAATTGCTGAAAACCAACACAACTCTTTGTCTCATTTAGAAGCATTTGGCCATTTTTTACACCTTGATAACATTGGTTTATTGCAAATTTCGAAATTAGGTGAAAAGTTAGCATTAATAGTAAATGCGTTACCTAGACTGGTTAAGATGAGAGAGCAAAGCACATTATTAGTTGATGGAGCGGGTGTACAGCGAGTTGCCAATATATTAACCGGCATTAAGTATCAGCCCAGTGTAGGGCCACTGCAAAGCTACGTTCACGAGTATCAATGGTTATCAAGCTCCATATCGGTTAGGCCTGTGTTTGATGGGGATGTTAATGATTACTTAGCTGCTAGAAATAAACCTAATAATGCGAAAAGAATGACGGTAACAGAACCAATCGACCGATTAACGCATTATCTATGGTGGTTTAATAATAATCGAAATTCATATGTCGTCGAACAAAATGGAAAAGTCATCGCGTATGTTTGGCATCAAATATATCAATGTGATGGTGCAGAATACCTTTACGGAGGTTGGTTTACCGACGGTGAGGAAGTGCCTTTTAATATTGCAATGCTGATTTTACAGTGGCAGTTAGATTTTTGTGGCGAGCTTCACCCTAAAGCTTATTGGGTAGCGGTGATCCACAAAGATAATAAGTTTGTGAACCTATTAAATCGTTACATGGGGTTTATTGAATCTCCCATAGGCTCTTCTTTTCACACTGTAACACAAAACCTTTTTCCGAAAGCTGACAAACAGTTTAACTTTGTAATGCGATACCCTGATGAATAAACTAAATATATATCAATTAGTAGCAGAGCACCGTTGCAAGACACCAAATAAAGTGGCCTGTATATATCAAGATAAAACAGTCACCTATAAAGAACTCTTAAATAAGGTAGATCACTTAGCAAGTGGTATGTGGCAGAGTGGGATACGTGAACAAAGTAAAATAGCGCTGTTTTGCCCTAATAATATTGAGTTTGTTTTATGTTTACTAGCGACATCGAAAGTAGGTGCTGCAATAGTACCATTGCCATTAACAATGAAAGGAGATGCGTTAGAGGCAGCGTTAAAAAGTGCTCAGTGTGATTTCGTATTTGCGTGGCCAACGGTTGCAAAAGCGGTGGCTGACTTAGAGTGCATATCATCAGAGCGTATTGTTACCATCGGAAGGGGGCCTGTGACAAAATTAACGCTTGAGCAGCTATGTGCGCTACATTTAATTAATGTACCTATGGGACCCAGCGAGAACCCTTATATTTTGACGATGACCTCTGGCTCTACGGGTCAACCTAAGCCTATCGTTTTCACGCAAATTACTAAAATCAATCGTGCATTTAAAGCGACTATTGACTATTACAACCTGTCTAAGGATGAGGTTGTTTTGGTTTCAACACCCCTTTACCACTCGTTAGCACAGCGAAGTTTGTTAATGCCGCTAATGTTAGGGGCTACAGTGGTCATATTACCTAAGTTCACTGTTCAGGCATGGTTGCACGCGATAGAAACTTATCAAGTCAGCTTTTTATTTGCGGTGTCTAGTCAATTAAAAGCATTGATAGAGCGACTGCAAGACCTAGATCTACAAAGTTTAAGATGTATTGTTTCTTCATCTGCGACGTTAGATGCGGAAGATAAGCTAAAGTTGCTGAAAGTTTTGAAGTGTCGTTTTCATGAATGTTACGGTGCTTCAGAAGTGGGAGTTATTAGCGATTTTGATATCACAGAAGTAGGAGTGCCATTAAAAAGCGTTGGTAAGCCACTGCCTAGCGTAAAAGTTAAAATATGTTCGGTAGATCGAGAAGAGGTAGTTTGCGGAGAAATCGGAGAGATAGCATGTCATTCTGATACTGAATTTGTCGGGTACTTTAATCAAGCTGAACAAACTGCTAATAGCTATGACATTCAAGGATATTTTTATACCGGTGACCTAGGCTTTTTGGATGAAAGAGGTTATCTGTATTATGTTGGACGTACAAAAGAAGTTATCAAATCTGGTGGTATCAATGTATTTCCCAGCGATATTGAGTTGATTGCTAATCAAATACCATGGTTAGATGAATGTGCTGCATTAGGTGTTGAAGATACTCAGTTTGGCGAAGTAATCTTAGTGGCGTACACCAAAAAACATGACGCACCCGAAGATACACAAACCCAGTTAAAACTGCATTTTTTAGCACAGTTAACAGATTATCAGCAACCAAGGTTACTGCTAGAATTAGACCATTTACCGAAAACCGAGATGGGGAAAATCCATAAGCCCACTATCAAACACATTTATCACACTCAAGCTTATTGATAAGCTCAATAAGCTCAATAAGCTCAATAAGCTCAATAAGCTCAATAAGCTAATCGCTATATAGATTCCCATTTTTGACTGAGCGACGAGCGCCTAGCTGCTGAAAAGAGCTTTAATCCAGCATTGGCATGCTCAAGCCCAAAAATGTAGGGTGATTTTTGTACAGTGTGATTTTTGTAGCTGAATAAGTTATCTGCAATATCACTGTACAAATTAGCAAATGCTTCAACAAAGCCGGTAGGGTGCCCAGGTTTCATGCGATTGTATCTAAATTGATCTGCATATTCACATTGGCCAGCCCTATCTAAAATTTCACGCCGCCCGTCATTGTAGTTTAACTCCAACTCATCAGGGTTTAGTTGAAACCATTTTGCACTGCCTTTATCACCATAGGCCCTAACTTGTAAACCATTTCTGTGGCCTATTGCTGTTTTAGACATCCACATACTTCCTTTGATGCCTGAAGGGTACTTTAGTAACATTTGTACGTCATCAACGATGTTTGGGTATTGTGAGTGATTACTAAATTCTGCAATTGCCGCACTTGGTTCTTCATCAAGTAAAAAGCTCGATAAATGATGTAAATGTACACCTAAGTCTAAGCATATCGTAGGCACCTCTGAATCTTGTAAACGCCATGCTTGGGGGCTAGCTGATTTCCCAGCAATGTCGGGTGGTCTTCTAAATCCTTCTTGTGGCATTTCTAAATGAATCTTTTGAATACACCCTAATTTTCCTTGGCTAATTAGATGCTTTAGTTCTCTCACCATAGCATAGCCACTGTAATTGAATGTAACAGCTAAGAATTGTTCTTTGCTATAAAAAGGCCGTAGGGCTTCAATTTCTTTTGGATCACATACCATCGCTTTTTCACAAATCACAGGGACTTGTTTGCTAAATAAATATTGTAGTACTTCTAGGTGGTGAGGCGTTGGGGTTAATATGACAAAGGCATCGACTTTATCACACTCTTTTTCTACCATTTCTTGCCAATCTAAATATGTCCTCTCTGGCGCTATGCCCCACTGTTGCGCGGTTTTATGATTGTTCTCTTGGGAACGGCAAAATGCGCCAGCAACCACTTGAAATTTATTGTCCATATGAGCTGCACAAAAATGCACATACCCAACAGCTGACGTATTTCCCCCGCCAATAAATGCCAGTTTGAGTGATGGGCGGATATTTAGCATAAAATCCTCTGCGGTAAGTAGGTTAAAGAATAAATCGTCAACGGAAAGGAAAACTTTAGCTTAATATATCATGGACTGTTTTAACCACGTATTGAACTTGCTCAATAGTTAACTCAGGATACAATGGCAACGTGACCGCACCGTCATAGTAGCGTTCTGCATTGGGGTAGTCTCCAGGTTCAAACCCCAAAGCTTGGTAGTAGGGCTGCAAGTGAATAGGGATATAATGTACATGGCCCATAATGTTTTGTGATCTAAGCTGAGTTACTAATTCACGATGCTTGGTTTTACACTGCTCCTTGAGTTGAATCACGAAAAGGTGATAAGCAGAGTAGGTTCCTTCCACTTGAAAAAGAGGTGTTACCAGTGTGTGATTAAGCAGGTCAATATATAAGCCAGCAAGTTGGTGGCGCTTTTTGATAAATTGATCGACTTTTTGTAATTGATTTAAGCCCAGTGCTGCATGTATATCTGACATACGGTAATTGAAACCGAGACTGACTTGTTGGTAGTACCAAGGTCCGTGAGAGGGCTCCGTCATTTCAGCATCAATAGCAGTAACACCATGACTACGCAACAATTGCATTTTTCTTGCAAGTTCAGGGTCGTTTGTGGTTGCCATACCGCCTTCAGCAGAGGTAATAATTTTGACTGGGTGAAAACTAAATACACATATATCAGAGTACTGACAGTTGCCTACAGGTTTATTTTGATACTTTGCACCTATGGCATGAGAGGCATCTTCGATTATTGAAAAGCCATACTCTAATGAGAGCTCATATATCCGCTTCATTTCACAAGACTGCCCCGCTAAGTGGACGGGTATAATGACTTTTGGTAGTTGCTCATTTTTTTTGGCAATAATGAGCTTTCTTTCAAGCTCTATTGTGCACATATTACCTGTGGCTTGGTTTATGTCTACAAAGTCAACGGTAGCACCGCAATATAATGCACAATTACTACTGGCTACAAATGATATGGGTGAGGTCCATACTAAGTCACCGACAGCTACATTTAATGCCAAGCAAGCGATATGCAATGCTGAAGTCGCACTGTTCACAGCGATAGCATTCTTAGAACCTGTATAATCTACCACAGCTTTCTCAAACTGAGGGACTTTTGGACCCTGTGTTAGCCAGTCTGAGTTGAGTACATCTATTACAGCATCAATGTCAGTTTGATCGATGGACTGCTTACCATAGGGGATCATACAAGGGCCTGAGAGTTAAATGCTTTGATCTGCTCAATTGTCATATAATCCAAGTTATCGCGAGAGTTGTATTCAAATCCAGGGGCTACTTTTTGACCTTTTTCATTCAGTGCATTCACATCGAAATGATTGCTTCTACTACTGAATTTAATGCCTGGTGCAATCACGAAGTGATCATTATATTCGTAGGTTTCAAAGCAAAGATCAGCAGGGCACATCACTTCATGTAGTTTCTCACCTGGTCTGATCCCTACCACTTTTTGAGGGATATTAGGTGCCATTGCGGTAGCTAAATCAGTAATACGGATAGAAGGTATTTTGGGAACAAATATTTCTCCCCCCAACATTCTCTCAAAGTTCTTTAAAACAAAGTCAACGCCCTGCTGTAAACTAATCCAAAATCGGGTCATATCTTCATGGGTGATGGGGATATGGTCTTTACCTTCATCAACAAGCTTTTGAAATATTGGAACAACCGACCCTCGAGAGCATACTACGTTACCATAACGAACAACTGCAAATGTCGTGTTATGGCCACCTGCAATGTTATTTGCCGCGATGAATAGTTTATCTGATGCTAATTTAGTCGCGCCATACAAGTTTATTGGATTTGCCGCTTTGTCTGTCGATAAAGCAATGACTTTAGAAACATTATTATCTAGTGCCGCTTCTATAACATTCTCTGCACCGTTTATATTTGTTTTAATGCATTCCATGGGATTATATTCAGCTGCAGGCACTTGCTTAAGCGCTGCAGCATGGATGACATAATCAACCCCACGCATAGCACGGCGAAGTCTATCTTTATCTCTGACATCACCAATAAAATAGCGCATGCATGAATGATTGTAGTCTTGTTGCATTTCGAACTGTTTGAGCTCGTCGCGTGAAAATACGATGATTTTTTTGGGTTTGTACCGAGCGAGTAGAGTCTTAACGTACTTTTTGCCGAAAGACCCAGTACCACCAGTAATTAAGATAGTTTTGTTATCAAACATATGATCACCTAGTTCAAGTGCATCTAATACTTTACAGATACATACAACAAGTTGTGCAGTTGCCGTAGCAATACACTAGAAACAATTTAATTGTCAGTACTTTATAATACTTCTCATCATTTTGCAGTAATTATGCCAAGGACGTTGCAATAAAAGATGGTACAAGGTGACTTTTTTCGCAAGTAAGGTTAGTATTTGTACTATTAATATGGATGCAATAGCACCTGACGGGGAGGGGTTATGAAAATTCAATCACCAAGCTTTAATGCGTTTAATCGCACTGAGCAAGTTGGCAATAAGTTAAATCAACAGCTTGCTACTGGTCAAAAGGTGAATTCTGCGGCGGATGACGCGGCAGCATTACAGATAATCAATCGATTGAACTCTCAGCAAGAGGGTTACAATCAGTCCGTACGAAATGCATATGATGGGATTTCATACTCCCAGACAGCGGATTCGGCCTTATCGGGTGTGAATGATGCTGTTTCGCGAATTAGAGAATTATCGATTCAGTCAGGTAATGGCGCATTAACTGATTCAGACCGACAGGCTCTGCAAGATGAAGTATCTCAATTGCAAACTCAAATTACAGAGACGTTTGAAAATACTACGTTTGGTGGAAAATCTTTGTTTAGCGGTGATGAAACCAGCTTTCAGGTGGGCCCTGATGCAAATTCAACACAAAACATTACGCCAACCGATGGCAGCTTTGCAAGTGCGATAGCAAGTGTTGATATTTCTACACAGGCTGGCGCTCAGGCTGCAATTGATGTTGCCGATACGGCGGCTAAAGAGTTAAATACGCAACGAACGCAATTAGGTGCTTTTGAGAATACTTTAAACAGTACAATTCGTGGTTTAGGCACGCAAAAAGAAAATATTGCGGCGAGCCAAAGTAGAATTCAAGATACTGATTATGCGCAAGCAATATCAGAGCAAACAGCGAATGATATTTTGTCTCAAGCATCGATTGCATTGCGTGGTCAAGCAAATCAATCTGCGTCATCGGTACTTGGCCTATTATAGGCACAAAAAACCTAATCTAATCAATAAGTATTGATTTAGAGCATACTAAGTGGCAGTTTTTTGGCGATGTTGTCAAAATTTTGCCACTTAGGTATTGCATCCCTCGTTAACTGCCTTACAATCTTAACTTTACACTATCGCCTTGAAAGTGAGACTCGTTAAGATGGTTTTGATCCTCGATAATAATAATAGCCGGGCACACAGCTTATGTGCTTCATTGAATTTTGTTGGTCAATCATCGCGAGTTGTTGAAGGGGTGACATTATCACAAGGTCAAAAGTTAGGCTCAGATAATATTGTTGTACTTGGTGCTTTAACTGAACTTGATCATGAAAAAATTATAAAATCCTACCCAGCTACGCCTTTTTTGTTGGTGGGTGAGACATTAAAACCTCTCTTAAGTTTAGCGAATGTTATTGGTTTAATCACAGAGCCTTTTAGCCATGATATTACCATGCAATTATTGCATGATAGTCAGCAGTATTTACGTATGCTGCCTGGTCAATCGGATAAAACCAGTGGTAAAGCGTTTGATGGGCTTGTGGGGGAAACCGATGCAGTTAAACAGGTTCGATTCTTAATTTCTCAAGTGGCTAAAACAGATGCCAATGTGCTGATATTAGGCGAGTCAGGTACAGGTAAAGAAGTTGTCGCTCGCAATGTCCATCTTTTATCAAAACGTAACAATGGCCCGTTTGTGCCTGTCAATTGCGGTGCTATCCCTGGCGAGTTACTTGAAAGTGAACTCTTTGGTCATGAAAAGGGGGCGTTTACAGGTGCTATTTCCGCAAGGAAAGGGCGATTTGAGCTGGCACAAGGTGGTACGCTGTTTCTCGACGAAATAGGTGACATGCCGCTACAAATGCAGGTTAAGTTATTAAGGGTATTACAAGAGCGCAGTTATGAGCGAGTCGGTGGTACAAAAGCAATACAAGCTGATGTACGAGTTATTGCTGCTACGCACAGAAACCTAGAAGATATGATTGAATCAGGTAAATTCCGTGAAGATTTGTACTATCGCTTGAATGTATTTCCGATTGAAAACCCCTCATTACATGAACGCTCAGACGATATTCCGCTTTTGTTAAAAGAGCTGATGCGCCGTGTGAATGAACAAAGTGGCACGGGTGCGAAATTTACAGAACGCGCTATTGAAAGTTTAAAAGCACATGTGTGGCCAGGTAATATTCGTGAATTAGCAAACTTAGTCGAACGTATGGTTATTATGTTTCCAGAAAAAGTGGTTGATGTAACTGATTTACCAAATAAATATCGACATATCGAAGTAGATGCATTTGAGCCAGAATACCCTGAAGAATTGCGTGAAAAAGATGCGTTTAATGAATTATTCAGTGAAGGCTTTAGTGACTATGACGAGGAGTTAGACTCAGAATTTCAACCAATGGAGCAATCAGTTGGAAGCTTACCTGAAGAAGGGATTGAGCTTAAGGAATATCTGGCTGAACTTGAGGTAAATTTAATCACGCAAGCATTGGAGCGGTATGACTATATCGTAGCACGTGCAGCTGAGATACTTGGCGTACGCCGCACGACATTAGTTGAAAAAATGAAAAAATATAACTTAAATAAAGATTAAATAAGTTAAGTAACCGAGCGAGTTGCTACAAGGGTTTAGGTCACGCGTTCTTTTATATCGATATACTGCCAGTCATTTAGAATTTCCTGTTTCCTGAAACACGCATTATCATGGTCATTGACCATGCCAGATGCTTGCATATGGGCATATACCGTCGTAGGTCCTAGAAACTTGAATCCACGCTTTTTTAAATCTTTAGCGAAGCGTACACTCACTTCGCTGGTGGCAGGGTAGTCCTCTTTACTCTTAATATTATTAACAGCGATCTGATAATCTACAAACTGCCACTGATAGCGGGAAAAACTTCCAAACTCACCTTGAATCTTTATAAATGCCTGGGCGTTATTAATTGTCGCAAGTATCTTTAATTTGTTTCTGACAATATCTGTGTTATCCATGAGGCGGCTTACGTCGCAAGCGGTCATTTTAGCAACGTCTTTGACGTTAAACTGGTGAAATGCTTTTTTATAACCTTGGCGTTTTTTTAAAATCGTATACCAACTTAGGCCTGCCTGTGCCGACTCTAGTGTAATAAACTCAAAGAGTGTTTGGTCATCAAACACTGGAACTCCCCATTCATTATCATGATAAGCAACATAGTCAGGTTTTGTCGGGTCAAGCCATAAACAGCGAGTACACATAAATGAATCTCATAAATTAACTAAGCATATAAGGTGAGATTACCATTAAAACTCATGAGTGCCTAAATGCTGTTCTTGGGGTCAACTAATTACGTACATCGTGCGCTTATTGTGATCCACTCTCTCTGGGTATTGAATTGAGGTGTATTTACTGCTGAATAGGTGCTGTTACTGGCTGTTATAAAGCAGGTTACCTTGGGCAATATTAATACGAAATACGAGGGCTTATTGTCGTCAGTCAAAAAAATGTCACGCGTTATTTTACGCTAATAGTATGAAAAAAAAGGAAAATAAAAGTGGCATGATGTGTGCTTTATTCACTTCAGTAATTTTTATTTGAGAGTTTTTATTATGGCTTTAGCGCATATATTAAACCCGAGTTTTTCACCTGCTACGCAATATAACCCTTGCCTGTTACAAGAGGCATATGTAGGAGAGTTGAGCGACCTTCGCCAACAAGCAAGTTGGTTAAGCCACTTAGTTGACACGATGCCTGCGGGCGTTGTGGTCTTAGATGGTCAAGGAATGATAGCTAAAGCCAATCAAATTGCGATAGACATGCTCGGAGAGCCCTTAGAAGGTGAGAAGTGGTTCAATATTATTCAGCGGTCTTTTTGTCCACAACAAGATGATGGACATGAAGTGTCACTCAAAGATGGGCGGCTTATTAAGTTGGATATTTCGGCGCTAACGCCTGAGCCAGGCCAACTTATCTTGATGACTGATCTAACTGAAACAAGACAGCTTCAATCTAGAATGGCACATATGCAACGGCTCAGTGCCTTGGGTAAAATGGTTGCGTCTTTGGCTCACCAAGTACGAACACCTTTGTCTGCAGCCATGCTCTATGCTGCTAATCTGGGCAGTAATAAAATGCTGGGTTCAGCCAGAATTCGCTTTCACGAAAAATTAATGTCGCGACTCAAAGATCTGGAGTCTCAAGTCAACGATATGTTGCTATTTGCAAAAAGTGGCGAAGAACAAGTGGTTGAAAGTGTATCAATGCAGCAGTTACTTACGGAAGTAAAAGCAGGCTCAGATGCCATGGTCACTATGCATGATAGTGTACTAGAAGTAATTCTACCAGAACCTGATATTGCCGTGATTGGTAATAAAACGGCTTTAGCGGGAGCAATTCAGAACTTGATCCACAACAGTGTGCAAATTATTGGAGAGCATGCGCATGTTGTTGTATGTGCTGAACGTGATGTGGAGACTGAACGAGTGCGGATCTCGGTATCTGACAATGGCCCGGGAATTGATGAATCGATGAAGGGGAAACTATTTGAACCTTTCTTCACGACTAAAACACAAGGTACAGGCCTTGGACTTGCAGTTGTTAACTCGGTTGCTAATTCTCATAAGGGATCAGTAGAGGTATGTAACCTCATTAGTGGTGGTGCACAATTTAGTTTGTTGTTGCCAATTTCATTTGCTATGGAACAATTGGAGGCTGTATGAGTCATTCTATTTTAGTGGTTGAAGATGATGCCGGTTTACGTGAGGCGTTACTCGACACATTACAGTTAGCAGGCCTTGAGTGCGTAGAGGCGTCGAATGCCGAAGAGGCTGTTATGCTCCTAAAAAAGCAGAGCTTTTCTTTAGTTGTGAGCGATGTTCAAATGGGAGCAATGAGCGGTATAGATTTACTGCGAACCATTAAGCTAAATTACCCCGATTTGCCAGTATTGATGATGACAGCGTATGCGACGATAGACGATGCTGTCGAAGCAATGAGGTTAGGCGCTATTGATTATATGGCGAAGCCCTTTGCCCCTGAAGTGCTTTTAAATATGGTAAGTCGCTATATGCCAGAAAAAGCAAAAGAAACAGACGGGCCCATTGTTGCTGATCCACAAAGTATTCAATTATTAGAGTTAGCTGCGAAAGTGGCTAAATCTGATGCAAGTGTAATGGTATTAGGGCCAAGTGGATCAGGTAAAGAAGTACTCGCACGCTATATTCACGATAAGTCAGACCGTGTCGACGCACCTTTTGTTGCCATTAACTGTGCTGCAATTCCTGAAAACATGCTTGAAGCAACGCTA
Organism: Pseudoalteromonas sp. MSK9-3; assembly: GCF_003590335.1. Taxonomy (GTDB): domain Bacteria; phylum Pseudomonadota; class Gammaproteobacteria; order Enterobacterales; family Alteromonadaceae; genus Pseudoalteromonas. The sequence goes on from NZ_MIET01000030.1 coordinate 34,134, forward strand.
TTCGGTTATGAGAAAGGGGCTTTTACAGGGGCTATCCAAGCTTGTCCGGGTAAATTTGAGCAAGCACAAAATGGCACTATTCTACTTGATGAAATCACAGAGATGGAACTGGGTTTACAGGCTAAATTATTGCGCGTGTTACAAGAGCGTGAAGTAGAAAGGCTCGGCGGGCGAAAAACCATTGAATTAAATGTAAGAGTACTTGCTACAAGTAACCGAGATTTAAAAGAAGCCGTCGCAAAAGGCACATTTAGAGAAGATTTATATTATCGCTTAAATGTGTTTCCACTTATGTGGAAGCCTTTGCAGCAGCGTCCGGGTGATATTATTGTTTTGGCCGAACATTTGGTAGCGCGTCATTGTGCCAAATCCACTCAGATCACGCCAGTTCTGAGTAGCGAAGCAAAAGCGAAGTTGTTAGCACATAGCTGGCCTGGTAATGTGCGTGAGTTAGATAATGTGGTGCAAAGAGCGCTCATATTATTGCAAGGCAACGCAATATCAGAGCAAGATATATTTATCGAAAATACAGAAACCTTTGATGTTGCAGAGCCGGTCAACGTAAATAGTACTGAGACGGTAGAACTAGATTTGCAGCTAGAAACAACAGTAGACTCATATGCGCAAAATCAAGGTACTGATTACAAAAGTGAGCTGCAAGACAAAGAACATCAAATTATTTTAGACACCCTTTCACGTTATCAAGGCAAGCGTAAAGATGTTGCTGAGGTACTTGGTATGAGCCCTCGAACACTTCGATATAAACTAGCCAAAATGCGTGATTTAGGCATTGCGTTACCAGCGTAACTAAACCTTTACCTTCCTTAGTTATAAGAGCCAGCACTGTCTGGCTCTTAGGCTGTCAATAATGTGACACAACAAATTACACATAACCCATTGTATTTATAGTGTTATTTATTGGCATGATTAATGCTTTATCTCTATGTAACAAATTTACAGGATCAGCATTATGAACATTCAACCTAACGCTTTATATCAAGAAATGCAGTCACTCGCGGTTGAGGCGACTCGCAATAAACCCGACACCATTGTACCAACGCAAACTGCTGCAACGTCGTCAGCGCAATTTGGTGATTTATTATCAGATGCAATTAATACTGTAAGTGGCTTGCAAAAAGATGCAAAATCAAAAGTAACGGCGCTCGAAATGGGTGATCGTAGTGTATCATTATCACAAGTGATGATAGCTTCTCAGAAATCTTCAGTGGCATTTGAAGCAACAGTGCAGGTTCGCAATAAGCTTGTTGAATCGTATAAAGAAATCATGAGTATGCCAGTTTAATTATATTGGGTAGTGGAGAGTAACTGTGGCAACGAATCAATCAACCGAATTGGCTTTATCCGATGGCGCGACTGGCGACGGTGGATCTGAAGACCAACAAGAACAGAAATCAGGCTATTTGAGTGGGTTAAATGGCGTTGATATGTTGCGTCAGGTTACTCTTGTAATCGCATTGGCTATTTGTTTAGCGATCGCGATTTTCATTATCATTTGGGCTCGCCAACCGGATATGCGTCCACTAGGTCAGTATCCTACTGATGAGCTAGTTCAAACACTTGATTTTCTAGATGCTCAAAAAGTTGAATATGAGCTAGATGGCAACACGATCATGGTTGCTGAAAATGACTATCAAAATATTAAACTTAAAATGGCACGAGATGGCTTTACGCAATCACCAAGCTCGGGCACTGATATTTTAATGCAAGATATGGGCTTTGGTGTGAGTCAACGTCTTGAAAGAGAGCGCTTAAAGCATAGTCGTGAACAGCAGTTAGCACGCACGATTGAAGAGCTTCAAGATGTCTCTAGGGCTAAAGTGTTATTAGCTATTCCTAAAGAAAACGTATTCGCAAGACGAGAGAAAAAACCATCGGCGACCGTGGTGCTGACTTTAAAACGTGGCAGAACCCTTGGAGGTGAAGAGGTCGATGCTATTGTGGATATTATTGCTTCAGCGGTACAAGGTTTAGAGCCTGCTCGAGTTACTGTGACTAACCAAAATGGACGTTTATTGAATTCAGGGTCGCAAGACTCACTAGCTGCACGTTCACGCAAAGAATATGACATTGAGCGTAAGAGAGAACAAGAATATTTAGAAAAAATTGACAGCATTTTGATCCCAGTAGTTGGCTTAGGCAAATTTACTGCGCAAGTTGATTTAACCATGGACTTTAGTTCTATTGAAGAGACGCAAAAGCGTTTCAATCCAGATCTGCCGGCGGTACGAAGTGAAACCACGTTTGAAGAAAATAATATTGGGGGATTAGCTGTTGGGATCCCAGGTGCTTTGACGAACCAACCACCAGTAAATTCGAATATTCCGGAAGTTGCCGGGCAAGGTAATGGCCGAAACGGTGCAAACCCAAGTCGGACACATAAAGAAGCCACGCGCAATTATGAATTAGATACCACTATCAGTCATAAGCGCCAGCAAACCGGTGTCATCCGTAGGATCAGTGTATCAGTAGCTGTAGATTATTTGGCAAAAGCGGATGCCGAAGGTACCGTGACTATGGCGCCGCGCAGCCAAGAAGAGATTAATAACATCAGGCGCTTACTACAAGGTGGTGTTGGCTTTGATATGCAACGTGGTGATGCGTTAGAAGTTGTTACCGTCCCATTTGTACGAGAAGATATTTTAGAAACTGCTGAACTGCCTTTATGGGAGCAAGAGTGGTTTATGAAAACGATGCGCTTAGTGATGGGCGCACTGGTCATCATTGTTTTAATATTGGCTGTTGTGAGACCTATGCTGAAACGCTTGATTTACCCAGATGATACCTTAGAAGAGTTTGATGAAGATTCATTGACGTCAGGTGTAGACTTAGGTGATAGCACACTAGATATGTTAAATAATGATTTTGACTCAGCAGCAGTTGGTTTCTCATCGGATGGTACATTACAATTACCAGACTTACATGGCGACGAAGATTTACTTAAAGCAGTACGTGCTTTAGTAGCGAATGAGCCTGAACTCTCCTCACAAGTAGTGAAAGCGTGGTTAACTGAAGATGACTGATGAAGAACAAAAACAACTACCGGATGGCTTTGATGTTGACAAGTTGGATGGTGTTGATAAAGCAGCAATTTTATTATTAAGTCTGACAGAAGAGGATGCTGCTCAAATACTAAAACACCTTGAGCCAAAGCAAGTACAAAAAGTGGGTATGTCGATGGCGGCTTTGGATGACTTATCACAGTCAAAGATAAGTGCAGTTCATAATCTATTTATCGAACAAATACAGAGCTTTAGTACTATCGGATTTCAGTCTGAAGACTTTATTCGTAAAGCATTGACTGCCGCACTTGGTGAAGATAAAGCAGCCAGCTTAATTGATCAAATCGTGATGGGGTCTGGTGCGAAGGGGTTAGACTCATTGAAATGGATGGACTCTAAGCAGGTTGCTAACATCATTCGTAATGAGCACCCACAAATTCAAACCATCGTACTGTCTTATTTAGAACCCGAGCAATCTGCTGAGATTTTGTCACAGTTTCCTGAAAAGGTGCGGTTAGATTTAACCATGCGTATTGCTAATTTGGAAGAAGTACAGCCCGCAGCATTACAAGAACTGAATGAAATCATGGAGAAACAGTTTGCCGGCCAAGCTGGTGCGCAGGCTGCTAAAATGGGCGGCTTGAAGGCAGCTGCTGATATTATGAACTACCTAGATACGAATGTTGAAGGGCAGTTAATGGATTCAATAAGAGAACACGACGAAGAAATGTCTCAACAAATTCAAGATTTAATGTTTGTATTTGAAAATCTACTTGATGTCGAAGATAGAGGGATTCAAGCGATATTGCGTGAAGTACAGCAAGATGTATTGATGAAAGCTATCAAAGGCACAGATGATGCGCTTAAAGATAAGATTTTAGCCAATATGTCGAAGCGAGCTGCCGAGATGATGGCAGATGATCTAGAAGCAATGCCACCTGTGCGAATAAGCGAAGTGGAAGCGGCGCAAAAAGAAGTACTCTCAACGGCCAGAAGGTTAGCTGATTCTGGTGAAATCATGCTAGGTGGCGGCGGCGGTGAGGAGTTCTTGTAAGCGATGAGTGATCCAAAGTTTTATAAAGGACGGCCAGTCGAAGGCGAAGCATTAGACGAATTATTAAAAAATTGGCCAATCCCAGATGTCTCTGATGATCCAAAGAAATACGCAGGTCGGTCAACGGCTTTTGGGCAGCCTCTAGAAGAAGTATTTCAAAAGCCTGATGACAAAAAGAGTGCAGAGCCAGAAGCACAAGAGCCTGAATTTCCAACATTGACAATGGAAGAGCTGGAGCAAATTCGTCAGGATGCGTATGAAGAAGGGATCAAGCAAGGCCATGAGCAAGGTTACATTGATGGTTTTGACAAAGGCGTTAGCGAAGGAAAAGAAGCGGGTTATAAAGAAGGCATAGAAATTGGCAAGCAACAAGGGTTAGATGATGCCAAACCTCTCATTGAAGAAAAATTACAGGTGCTATCCCAACTGGTAAATGATTTAAATGCACCATTGAGGCAAGTTGATGAGGCATGTGAAAAGCAGCTCGTTTACCTCGCCAATTTATTGGCGGAGGCCGTTATTTTCCAAGAGGTGACTACCAAGCCTGAGCTCATCTTATTAGCTTTGAAAAAAGCCATGGACGCATTACCCATTGCTGAGCAAACCGTAAAAATTCACTTACACCCGGAAGATATAGAAATCGTCAAAATAGCGTATGGTGAGGAAGAGCTTGAAAAGCAGCAATGGCAATTAATAGCGGAACCAACTTTAGATAGAGGGGGCTGTGAAGTTAAAACGACACAGTCTTCTATTGATATGACGTTAAAAACACGGATAAAAGAAATATTGGATAAATTCTTGCATGATAGTGGTATCTAGTGATGATCATTGAATCCATATATGAGCCTAAGTAGTCCTTTCGCAGAGCGAATAGCACGTTATCAAAATCACATCCCACAGTTCTCAGTACCCGTTGCAGGTAGCTTAACACGGGTTGTTGGGCTCACATTAGAAGCAAAAGGCCTGATAGCCCCGGTAGGTAGTCAATGTAAAATCGAGACCATTAGGGGCTTTGTTGATGCTGAAGTTATTGGTTTCAATAATGACACGTTATATCTCATGCCCAATGACCATATTTCTGGTGTACTGCCCGGTGCGCGTGTTATTCCACAATTAAATGAAACAGGCTTACCAGTGGGAATGGGTCTTTTAGGTCGTGTAGTCGATGGGCTTGGACGTCCGTTGGATGGCCTAGGGAATATCGATGCACAAGAGACGTTAAAGTTTGCTCAAGAGCCAATTAACCCCCTTGCTAGACGGCCGATAAAAGAGCCAATGGATGTTGGAGTTAGGGCAATTAACTCAATTATTACAGTCGGACAAGGCCAGAGAATGGGGTTATTTGCTGGTAGTGGTGTGGGTAAATCTGTTTTACTAGGGATGATGACGCGCGGCAGTGAAGCGGATGTTATTGTTGTTGGCTTAGTTGGTGAGCGTGGCCGAGAAGTCAAAGAATTTATCGATGAAATCTTAGGTGCTGAAGGGCGAAAGCGTTCAGTGGTTGTCGCTGCACCTGCAGATGCATCACCTTTAATGCGTTTAAAAGGGTGTGAAAGTGCGATAACAATTGCAGAGTACTTTCGAGATCAAGGCTTAAGCGTATTGTTATTACTTGACTCGGTTACTCGGTATGCCATGGCGCAAAGAGAAATTGCGCTTGCGGTTGGAGAACCGCCAGCCACCAAGGGCTATCCCCCCTCGGTTTTTGCTAAATTACCTGCGTTGGTTGAAAGAGCGGGTAATGGGGGGGAAGGGCAAGGGTCGATCACCGCATTTTTTACCGTATTGAGTGAAGGTGACGATATGCAAGACCCTATCGCCGACGCGGCACGTGCTATTTTAGATGGTCATATTGTGCTATCACGAGAACTTGCTGATAGTGGACATTACCCCGCGATAGACATTGAGAAGTCAATTAGTCGTGTCATGCCACAGGTTGTGTCAGAAAGCCATATGCAACAAGCAAGGGTATTAAAACAGGTCTATTCTATGTATCAGCAAAATAAAGACATGATCACGTTAGGGGCTTATCAGCAGGGCAGTGATCAAATGTTAGATCAGGCAATAAATATGATGCCAACAGTGAATGCTTTTTTACAGCAAGGTATGAAAGATGTATTAAATTACGATGAGTGTTTACAGGGGCTCGCACAATTATTGGGGCAAGGCTAATGGCATCAGATAAATTAGCGCTACTTTACAAATTGGAAAGTGAAAAAGAAGAAAATTTGAAAGTAAATTATGTGCAAGCACAACAGCACCTATCAGCGAATCAGCAAAAGCTTAAAGGCCTTAATGATTTTCGGTTAGAGTATACACAGCAGTTACATTTAAAAGCACAGAATGGCTTACAAACGAGTGGCTTTAATCAGTATCAGGCGTTCATAAAAAAAATTGAAGAGGCTATCAAACAACAGGCTTCTACGGTGATGACGGCACAGCAAGTTGTAGAACAGCGTAAGAAAATTTGGCTTGCTCAGCAAGTTAAAGCCAAAGCGATCGAAATGCTTATGAATAAACGCGCATTGGAAAAGCAAGCGCGTGTGAATAAAGCTGAACAAGTTATGCTAGATGAATTTGCAACAAATCAATTTATGCGTCGAAAAGCGAGCTAAATTGGCGTGTTAATTGCTTAGATAAAATAAGTTATTTAATGTGCGGCCTTCTCTTGCCGTCCAAGTACAGGTGATTATATGCTCAATATGAAATCAGATTTGGCCTTACTCAATGCAGAATATTCTGAGCGACTCATTAGTGATGAGCAAAAAGCGTCAGAAGCTGATGAGGAGTTTGCTCATGAGTTAAGTAAGTATGAAGAGCATATAGCTTGTCAACACAAAGACAAGCATGAGGCAGCCTATGACAATGAAGCACATACTCAGAATCATTCAGCGGGTGAGGCCTCACGCTCTGGCGATGTAAAGTCTGGCGATGTTAAATCTGAGCAAGTGAAGGCGACGTCGGTTAATGAAGGGGATAATACAGACTTCTTAGCACAGATAAATGCCGCGCAACAACAAAGCACTTCTATACAAAATCATAGCGATGAAGAAAGTTCCGCTTCGACATCTCAGTTGTCGCAAGTCGCTCAGGCAATAGAAAAAGCGAAACAGGGACAAACCCAGCAAAGTATGCCTTCTATCGAAACGGATGAAGTTAAAAATTTGAATCGTGAATTGGTAGCAAAAGAGCAAACGGTTGTCTCGGGCAAAGATGAAAAGCAAATAATGGAAGTCTTTGCAAGTAAGCAAGGCGTTATAGATCCAAAAGTAGTTAACGCTTCTGATAAAGCGAATGCAGGGGTCGAGGAAGTTCAAGTAAAGGACATGACAAGTAAATCTGATGGGCGCACGTATTTAGATTCACTTTTAGCAAATAAAGAACAAACTCAAAAGGGCTCCATTGATGAGCAGTCTAAACATCAAGGCGGTGTAACAAGCGATGTATTAAATCGTAAAGATGAACACAAGATTGATGTTGATAATGTGAGTGCAAATAAGGCCAGCGCGAATGAACAAACCGCGGGTAAAAAGGGGCAACTCGATGGCACAGAATTGCGTATTACCCCACCTTCCTCTGATGCAAAGCCCACTGCACTGTTACAGAATATAGAGTCGACTCTGACTGATGAACTTGGCTATCCACAATTAAGTGGCACAGATAAAAAAGCACTACAATCGTTACTACGAGATGCCATTGAAAGCGGCAAGTTATCAAGCGAAGGCAAAAAGCAAGCTGAATTGACATTACAAGCGATGAAAAACTTAGACAATGAAAAGCTTGATAAAACGATGCTTACTGGCGAAGCGGATCTGCCATCTGAAGTGGCTGTAGAGCAGCGCCAAGGCGAGACTAAGCCCATCGCAAAAAAAACTGATGCAGCACCGTCACCCTTGATCGCAGCAAAAGTAGGTGATGAGTCTTCTCGTAGTCATGAAATAAAGGCATTGCAAGAACAAAACCTTAAAGATCAACAAATAGTTGACGAGTTGATATACAAACCAGATGCAGCTACGAATAAAGCGCCGGTTAGTACTCAGGTTGAACAATTGTTCAAAGCTGTAATGCAGCCTACTAATTCACAAATATATTCAACCCAAGTTCAGAGTAATACTGGTTTGAGTGATTTTAACACGACAATTCAAATGTTAGATTCAGTACAAAGTCAGCAAGTGAATCAAAATCAACAAAATATGTTCTCGGGTAAGGCCATGGCAGATCCTGAGGTTCAGCAAGCGATCAATATGGCACGCAATGATGCGGCTAAAGTACTACAAGAAAAAGTATCTATGATGCTGAACTTAAACAACAAGCAGGCAGAAATACGATTAGACCCACCAGAGCTTGGTAGTATGCAGATTCGCATTAGGAGTGATGCGGAACAAGCTCAGGTTAACTTTGTGGTGCAAAATCAGCAAGCAAAAGAGGCACTTGAGCAATCTATGCCTAAACTGAAAGAAATGCTGGCTGAGCAAGGTATTGAATTAGGTGAAAGTAATATACAGCAAGAAAACTCAGGTGCTGAACAGGAACAAAGTGATAACAATCAACAACAAGGGCATTCAAAGCTTGCTAATCACAATGACGAAGCGCAAAATAGCCCACAATTGGTCACTAGCAGATCAGATGAAGGATCAGGAATAGATTACTATGCGTAACAACTGCTATGATATAAATAGAAACCTAGTGATTTTGCATCACTTTTAAGGATTGGTATGGCAGAAGAAACAGATTTAGAGATAGAAGAAGCGGGTGGTGGGAAGAAAAAGCTCATCATTATCATTGCAGCAGTTGTTGTAATTTTGGGCGGCGTTGCTGGGTTTTTTCTGATGTCAGGGTCGGACGAGCCTGTTGAAACACTGGAAGAAGAAACGGCAATGGTGGAAACCCCAGCTTCTGGTGGAGCGACCGCTGAAACAGGTAGTGCACTTTATGTTGCAATGCCAAGGCCATTTGTTTTTAACGTACCGGGTGCAAGTCGCGATAGGATTGTACAAATTAAGGTACAGCTCTTAGTCAGAGGAGATGGTAATGAGGAAATTGCAAAGAAGCATATTCCTTTGATTGAGGGCACACTTTTAAGTGTATTTTCTACAACCACCGCAGATGAGTTGAGCACTAGCGCAGGCAAAGAAACGCTTAGATTAACCGCATTGGATAAAGTACAAGCGGCAATGGAAGGTGTCGAGGGTAGCAAAGTCGTTGAACGGGTTTTGTTTACTGGCTTTGTAATGCAGTAGTGAGGGTTTACGGTGAGTGATTTATTATCTCAAGACGAAATTGATGCGCTATTACATGGCGTTGATGAAGTTGAAGAAGAAGAAGTAGTCGATGGTGAGGACGGAGAGTCCTCTAACGCTCTACAATATGACTTTTCATCACAAGATCGTATTGTGCGTGGTCGAATGCCTACGCTTGAGATTGTTAATGAACGCTTTGCGCGCCATATGCGGATCAGCTTGTTTAATATGATGCGCCGAACGGCTGAAGTGTCGATTAACGGTGTTCAAATGCTGAAGTTTGGCGAGTATATCCATACGTTATTTGTACCGACTAGTTTGAATATGGTGCGTTTTCGTCCGTTAAAAGGCACTGGTCTTATTACTATGGAAGCGCGTTTAGTCTTTATTCTCGTAGACAACTTCTTTGGTGGAGATGGGCGCTATCATGCAAAAATAGAAGGTCGAGAATTTACTCCAACAGAACGCCGTATTGTTCAAATGCTCTTGAAAATTATATTTGAAGACTACAAAGAGGCGTGGGCGCCTGTAATGGATGTCTCTTTCGAATATTTAGATTCAGAAGTAAACCCTGCAATGGCTAACATTGTAAGCCCTACTGAGGTCGTTGTTATAAGCTCTTTTCATATCGAGCTTGATGGCGGTGGCGGCGATTTTCATATTTCTTTACCTTACTCAATGCTAGAACCTATTCGTGAACTATTAGATGCCGGTGTGCAATCTGATACAGAAGATACGGACTTACGCTGGAGTAAAGCATTGCGTGATGAAATTATGGATGTTGAGGTTGAACTATCAACTCAATTACTTGAAGTAGACTTATCGCTAGAGCAAATTATGGGGCTAAAAACGGGAGATGTTATTCCAGTTGAAATGCCTGAACATATTACTGTTTTTGTTGAAGAATTGCCAACATACCGAGCAAAAATGGGTCGTTCTCGTGATAATATTGCTTTGCAGATTAGCGAAAAAATTAAGCGTCCAGAGTCTGTTAAATCTGAGTTACATGTATTTACCAAAGGTGGTAAAAAGTTGGACTCGGATGCAGAACTCGCAGAGTTAGAAGAAGATTTACACTTGTCTGATGGCGTAGACCTCGACTGGTGATCATTGATTTAATAAAGGTTTAAATAGTATGAGTGATGATCAAGATACAATGGATGAGTGGGCTGCCGCGTTAGCTGAAGCCGATGATACCGAGCAAGGTGGTGAACCCGAGTTAGCTGAACTTGATGAACTAACAGATGCGTCAGGTAGTTTATCGGCTGATGAAACTAGAAAGCTTGATACTATTTTAGATATCCCCGTAACCATCTCTATGGAAGTGGGTCGTTCAAAGATAAATATCAGAAACTTATTGCAGCTCAACCAAGGGTCTGTGGTTGAATTAGACCGCGTTGCAGGTGAGCCGTTGGATGTATTGGTAAATGGTACTTTGATTGCGCATGGTGAAGTGGTTGTGGTAAACGATAAGTTTGGTATTCGTTTAACGGATGTGATCAGCCAAGTAGAACGTATCAAAAAGCTACGATGAACAGACTGCTATTCTTATTTGGCTTATTTCCCTGTGTGGCTTTATCTTCCACACAGACCGTAGGTCTAAGCTCTGAACTCGTATCAGTGGCCTTGTCTTTACTTATGGTTGTATTGTTGATAATTGGTTTAGGCTTTTTTTTAAAAAAGCTGAATCCAAATATTGGGAATAATAGTGACTTTAAAGTTGTTAGAAGCTTGCCGCTTGGTACGAAAGAGCGTTTACTTGTTGTAGAAATTGACGGTAAGCAATTACTACTAGGAGTAACTCCACAAAATATCAATTACTTACATCAGTTAGATACCTCCCTAGAAGTACAAACAGCCCCCGCTTTTGCCAAAGAGCTCAGCCGCTTTTTAACAATGAACCATAAAAATAATAAGAACACTTCTGATGATTAGATTATTCTTTATCGCGCTTTTGCTGATGATTTCACCTCATGTTGCAGCTGAAGGTATTGATGCTTTGAGTATTACGACCAATCCAGATGGTTCTCAAGAGTACTCTGTAACATTGCAAGTACTGGCAATAATGACAGCGATGAGTTTCATACCAGCCGCTGTGATTATGATGACGTCATTTACGCGAATTATTATTGTTTTGGCTATTTTACGTCAGGCGATTGGTCTGCAACAGTCCCCTTCTAATCAGATTCTGCTAGGTATGTCACTATTTTTAACGTTTTTTATTATGGCACCCATTTTTAGTCAGATAAATGATAGAGCGGTCACACCTTACTTGAATGAAGAGATGACTTCGATTCAGGCATTAACGCAAGCAAAAGAACCGATAAAAACATTTATGTTGTCACAGACCCGGATAAAGGATTTAGAGACATTCGCGAAAATTGCTGGTTACGATAAGCTAAATGCACCAGAAGACACACCGTTTATAGTCATTATTCCTGCTTTTGTGACCAGTGAGTTACAAACTGCGTTTATTATTGGTTTTATGTTTTTTATTCCATTCTTGATCGTTGATTTAGTGGTAGCGAGTGTATTGATGGCAATGGGTATGATGATGTTATCGCCAATGATTGTTTCACTCCCTTTTAAAATTATGCTTTTTGTACTCGTTGATGGATGGGGTCTGGTGATGGGGACTCTCGCGCGTAGCTTTGGTTTGGGGACCTGATATGGAACCTGAAGTATTTGTTGATATATTAAGTGATGCATTATTCTTAGTGATTAAACTTGTTGCGGCAATTGTACTTCCGGGGTTAACGATTGGCATAGTCGTCGCAGTGTTTCAAGCTGCGACGTCAATTAATGAACAGACGTTAAGTTTTTTACCTCGATTAATCATAACGATTTTAGCTCTTATCGCCGGTGGTCATTGGCTTACCCAAGAGCTAATGGACTACTTTAAAGGCATAGTATTACTGATCCCTGAAATTGCAGGTTAATATGGAGTTTCCTTTTGCAATTATCATTCAATGGTTAAGTGATTTTCTATTACCGCTAGTACGAATTAGCTCGATGATTATGGTCATGGCAGGACTAGGAGCCCAAACGGTGCCAACTAGAATAAAGTTGGGACTTTCAGTAACAGTAACCTTTGCCGTAGTACCGGTATTACCTCCTTCTCAGTTTACCGAGCTATTTTCATTGTCTATGATTTTTGTCGTCATCCAGCAAATGATCATTGGGATTTCTATAGGCTTTGCATCTTTGTTGTTGCTGAACACTTTTATTATCGCGGGGCAGATACTGGCAATGCAGACAGGTTTAGGTTTTGCGTCTGTTGTTGACCCTGCAAATGGTTTGAGTGTGCCAGCCGTTGGTCAATTTTATCTTATTTTGGCGACTCTTTTGTTTTTTGTATTTAATGGCCATTTGATGATGTTACAGATGGTGGTATATAGCTTTGAAACTTTTCCGATTAATGGGCAATGGTGGGTAGTTGATAATTATTGGCAAATAGTGAATTGGGGCGGATGGATGTTCACAACTGCGTTAGCTTTATCGTTAGCACCGTTAACTGCGATGCTCGTGATTAATATCTCATTTGGTATTATGACCCGAGCGGCACCACAGATGAATATATTTGCCGTTGGCTTTGCGTTTACTCTAGTAGCAGGTTTGACAATTATATGGGCTACGCTGGGTAATTTTATTGTGCAATATGAGTTTCAGTGGCTGAAAACAGTTGAATTAATGTGTAACTTAATTGGGTGCTCGGTGTAGTGTATGGCAGAAGATTCAGGTCAAGAAAAAACAGAAGAGCCTACAGGGAAAAAAATTGAAGAGTCTCGAAAAAAAGGTCAAGTAGCTCGCTCGAAAGAATTAGGGACTACTTTTGTTCTGATTTTTTCGGCAATTTCGCTGCTTATGTATGGGCCTGAGATTGGTAAAGGTCTATATAATATTATGGGCCGTGCATTAACGCTCAATCGGAACGAAACATATGATACAACAAAGATGTTTTCAATTTGGGGTGAAATGTTCTCTGAATTAATTTTTCCGATGTCTATGTTTGTTTTTATAATTGTTATCGCTGCTTTTATTGGTAATACGTTATTAGGCGGTTTTAATTTTAGTTGGCAAGCGGCCGCTCCCAAGGCAAGTAAAATGTCACCAGCGAAGGGAATTAAACGAATTCTGGGGCCCCAAGCGGGTATTGAACTAATTAAGGCTCTGTTGAAATTTGTACTTGTAGCTGGTTTTGCCATATTTCTCATCAATACGTTTTTTTATGAGATACTTCATCTCAGTGTTGAGCAAATACCAAGTAGTATTGTTCATGCGTTGGAGATTTTAGCGTGGATGTTTTTAGCGTTGAGCTGCACGCTTATCATTATTTCTGCAATTGACGCCCCTTACCAAAGCTACAATCATCATAAACAGCTTAAAATGACGCTTCAAGAAGTAAAAGATGAATATAAGAACTCCGAAGGTGATCCGCAAATAAAAGCGCGTATAAGGCGGACACAGCGAGAAATGTCACAGCGCAGAATGATGCAAGATGTCCCTGATGCTGATGTGATTGTGACTAACCCGACACACTATTCAGTTGCGTTAAAGTACGATACCGAAAAGGCAGGAGCCCCTATTGTCATTGCTAAAGGGGTAGATGAACTCGCGATGCAAATTAGAAAAGTCGCCATAGGTAATGAGGTACCTATTGTTGAATCTCCGGTTTTAACACGTTCTTTGTATCATACAACAGAAGTGGGACATCAAATACCCGATCAACTATTTACGGCGGTGGCACAAGTTTTAGCGTATGTTTTTCAATTAAAGCGCTTCCAAAAAGGTCGTGGAAAGCGCCCCACCGGTTTGAGTGATGACTTGCCTATTCCTAACGAATTAAAACACTAATACTACTTTCTTGTCTCTAATACATGTGAGGAAGTCATGAACAGCATATTTATTAAAAAGTAAGGATGATTCTAAGAACGCAAGACTGTATTCATGAACGATATGGCGCGTAACTTGCTTTAACTAGTCAGTGTCAAATTTTTGTAGTCAGTAAGCGATGGATTTTAAAGCGGTTTTACAGCAAATCAATAGAGATAAAAAAGAATACGCCAAAGGCGTAGGAACCCCTCTAATGGTATTGGCTGCACTGGGCATGGTAATATTACCTCTACCCCCATTCTTATTGGATATTCTTTTTTCCTTCAATATAGCCTTAGCACTCGTCGTTTTACTTGTGACTGTGTACACAATGAAGCCACTTGAATTTGGCATGTTTCCAGCTGTTTTGTTGATTGCCACGATCATGCGACTCGCACTCAATGTAGCAAGTACTCGCGTAGTATTGTTGGAAGGCCATAACGGTGGAGACGCAGCCGGTAAGGTAATTGAAGCATTCGGCTCGGTGGTCATTGGTGGAAATTACGCCGTTGGCTTAGTTGTATTTTTAATTCTTATTATTATTAATTTTGTGGTAATTACAAAAGGTGCAGGGCGTATATCTGAAGTGTCAGCTCGCTTTACGCTCGATGCTATGCCAGGTAAACAAATGGCCATTGATGCTGACTTAAATGCAGGGTTTATTAGTGCGGATGAAGCACGTGCAAGGCGAGATGAAGTAACCCGAGAAGCCGACTTTTATGGCTCTATGGATGGTGCGAGTAAGTTTGTTAAAGGTGATGCAATAGCGGGTATTGTGATCTTAGCGATTAATATTATAGGTGGCCTTTTCGTCGGGATGATCCAGCACGACCTTTCTTTTGGTCGAGCGATGGAGGTCTATACTTTATTAACAATTGGTGATGGCTTAGTTGCCCAGCTACCCTCTCTGTTGCTTTCTATTGGTACGGCGATTGTTGTAACTAGGCAAAACGAATCTCACAATATGGGAGACCAATTTAAATCTCAGCTAGGAAATGAAAAATCACTTTCTATCGCAGCGGCTATTTTAATTGTGATGGGGTTGGTACCTGGTATGCCACATGTCGCGTTTTTAAGTCTAGGTGCACTATTAGGGTACCTTGCATATTATACACAAACACAAAAAACCAAAGCTGAAGAAGAAAAAAAAGCGGAAGAGGCTAAAGGTGGTGATGTTGCGGCACGTAAACAAGACCAAAAAGAGTTAGGCTGGGATGATGTACAACCTGTCGATGTCATTGGCTTAGAAGTGGGCTACCGTTTAATTCCATTAGTAGACCAAGCGCAAGGAGGTGAGTTACTGAGTCGTATTAAAGGTGTTCGTAAGAAGCTCTCTCAAGAGCTTGGTTTCTTGGTACCACCAGTTCATATTAGAGATAACTTAGAGCTGGATCCCAATGCCTATAATATTACTTTAATGGGAGTGGGTTCTGGGGATGGCGAACTAAAGCATGGTGATGAGTTAGCAATTAATCCAGGCCAAGTATTTGGACCTATCAATGGTGTTGCCACAACTGACCCTGCATTTGGCTTAGAGGCTGTTTGGATAAAACCAGACCAAAAAGATGAAGCCCATTCATTAGGTTACACTGTAGTCGATGCTGCGACAGTCGTCGCGACCCACATTAGCCAATTACTGACAAATAATGCGTCTTTATTATTAGGTCATGAAGAAGTTCAAAACTTGTTAGATATATTAGCAAAAACCCACCCTCGACTAGTCGAAGGGCTAGTGCCAGATATTTTGCCTTTAACAACTATCGTAAAAGTCCTGCAAAATTTACTAAATGAAGGCGTGGCAATTCGGGATATGCGTTCAATTGTACAGACCCTAGTT
This sequence comes from Pseudoalteromonas sp. MSK9-3, assembly GCF_003590335.1. GTDB lineage: Bacteria > Pseudomonadota > Gammaproteobacteria > Enterobacterales > Alteromonadaceae > Pseudoalteromonas. The sequence continues at coordinate 50,157 of NZ_MIET01000030.1, forward strand.
GAGTATGGCCCAAGAAGCCAAGACCCTGATGTATTAACGGCTGCAGTGAGGATTGCACTGCGTCGATTGATTATTCAGGATGCAGTTGGGGGTGCTGAAGAAATCCCTGTCATAACATTGGCGCCTGAGTTGGAACAGATGTTGCATCAGTCACTTCAGAACGCAGGTGATGAAGGGGCAGGTATCGAACCAGGCCTTGCGGAGCGGCTTCAAGAATCGTTAAGAGAAGCGCATCAAACGCAAGAAATGTTAGGTGACCCGTCAATTTTATTAACCTCAGGTATGTTGAGAAGTGTGCTCTCAAGATTTGTGAAACATACAATACCTGGACTTCGAGTGATGTCATATCAGGAAGTACCAGATGAAAGACAAATCAAGATTGTGAGCTCAGTTGGACAATAATAGGACTCAAGGGGTTGTAACATGAAAATTAAACGTTTTTTTGCTAAAGATATGCGTACAGCATTAAAAGAAGTCAAAGAAGAACTTGGCGTTGATGCAGTGATCATGTCCAATAAAAAATTGGCAGATGGTGTTGAGATAGTTGCAGCTGTAGATAATGACCGAGAGGTGGTTAAACAACCGGAAGCGTCACTGCAAGCCCCTACGGCTTCTATAAAACCGCAATCACAAGCATCAAGAGTTGTGCGACCTGAGCCTCAACGCGCTCGCCCTGAGCCACAAGCAGAGGTCGCTGATAGTTTACAAGCGCTATTGGAGCGTCAGGCCCCTCGTCCTCGTTCTCCTGAGCTTGCTTCTATGTTTTCTCAATCAGGAATTGATACAGAACAAGTATTTAATAAACAAGCAAGTACACATGAGCAATATGCGCCTACCCAATCTCGCGTCGAGCAGCAAAATTACGCTAGACATACGCCGCAAAAGCAGGCACAACCTCGACAAGATGATATTTCAGCGAGAATGCATTCTGACAGTTCAGATTGGCAGTTTGATGACGAACTTGACTCTGGATTTGGCGACGATATGACGAAAGCCAATACTGCTGCTAAACCGGATGAAATGACATCTATGCGTGAAGAGATGAATGCAATTCGTCAATTGTTAGAACATCAGGTTTCAGGTTTAATGCAGCAAGATATGGCGCGTAGAGATCCAACAAGAGCCTGCTTAATTGACCGACTCCAAGGCATGGGGATCGATGCTGAAGTTGCTGAGCAAATGGCATGTTTTATACCTGATGATGTTTCTCGAAAAGAGGCGTGGAATGCGTTATTGAGCATGGTTGTAAACCAGATGCATACAACAAACAATGATATTTTACGTCAAGGTGGAGTTTATGCGCTAGTTGGCCCTACAGGTGTAGGGAAAACAACGACGGTAGCGAAGCTTGCAGCGTTAGGGGCTCAGAAATATGGCGCTGATAAAGTTGCTTTAATTACAACGGATACATATAGAATTGGGGCGTATGAACAACTTGCGACGTATGGCCGCATCATAGGTTGTCCGGTAAAGCAGGTAAAAGATGCTAATGAATTAGCAGAAGTTTTATATCATTTACGTAATAAGCGTCTAGTATTAATAGACACTGCGGGCATGAGTCAGAGAGACTTGCGTTTAACAGAGCAATTGAATACGTTAATGCGCAGCGCACGTGTAGATATTAGAAGTTATTTAGTGTTGAGTGCCACGTCTCAGATGCATGTACTGCAAGAGTCAGTGCGTCACTTCCAAAAAGTGAATTTAAGTGGTTGTATTTTCACAAAACTTGATGAATGTCTAAGTTTAGGTGAGATTATTAGTATTGCGATTCAAAATCGCTTGCCAATAGGGTATCTTACCAATGGTCAACGAGTGCCTGAAGACATTCGAGTGGCAAATGCTCAAAAGTTAGTCAAAAAAGCTGAGCAATTGTATTTAAAGAGAATAAAAGCACAACATTCAAGGCGTGAAGCAGTGGCGTCTCAGACAGTAGGAATGTATGATTAACACAGTTTTAGATCAAGCAAGTGGCCTGCGTAGGATGAATCAAAATAATAACCATGGTGTAAAAGTCATTGCCGTTACCGGAGGTAAGGGGGGTGTTGGGAAAACCAATGTGTCGTTGAACACAGCTATAGCGCTAGGCCAACAAGGTAGTAGAGTACTGGTTTTAGATGCCGATTTAGGCTTAGCAAACTGTGATGTGATGTTAGGTTTGCGTGTTGAAAAGAACTTATCACATGTGCTTTCGGGTGAATGTGAGCTAGATGAAATTCTGGTTGAAGGGCCTGCGGGCATCAAAATTGTGCCTGCTACATCTGGCTCGCAAAATATGGTTGAGCTAACTCCCGCTGAACATGCAGGGCTAATTCGTGCTTTTAGTGAGCTAAATACCGAGTTTGATATACTCATTGTAGATACAGCAGCGGGTATTTCAGATATGGTTCTGAGCTTTTCTAGAGCTGCCCAAGATGTGATGGTGGTGGTATGTGATGAACCTACATCAATAACTGATGCCTATGCACTAATTAAAGTGTTGAGCAGAGAGCACGGCGTTTACAAATTTAAAATAGTTGCCAATATGGTGCGAAGTTTAAGAGAAGGGCAAGAATTGTTTGCTAAACTGTCAAAAGTGACGGATAGATTCTTAGATGTGGCACTTGAGTTAGTTGCAACGGTCCCTTATGACGAAAATATGCGAAAATCTTCGCGTCGTCAAAAAACAATTGTTGAACTATTTCCAAAATCTCCAGCTGCGGTTGCATTTCGTGGTTTGGCAAGCAAGGCCGTCAAGTGGCCTATACCACATCAGCCATCAGGTCATTTAGAGTTTTTTATTGAACAACTTGTCAATGGGTAATTATGGCATCATCGGTGGGTAAAGCGATGGGGTATCAAACGACAGAACACTTGAGTATGGTGGTAGAGCGCCATGCATCACTTGTAAAAAAGGTAGCGTGTCACTTGCTGGCACGTTTGCCTGCAAATATCCAATTAGATGATTTAATTCAATCTGGTATGATTGGTCTTATCGAAGCATCAAAGAATTTTGATGCCAGCAAAGGTGCGAGTTTTGAAACATTTGCCGGAATTCGGATCCGAGGCGCTATGCTTGATGAGATCCGCCGTGGTGATTGGGCACCGAGATCTGTTCATAAAAATAGCAGAACGGTGGCTGAAGCGATATCTTTTCTCGAATCTGAGCTTGGGCGAGAACCAAAAGACACTGAAATCGCTGAAAAACTTGATATTACGCTAGATGAGTACCATCATATTCTACATGATGTAAATGCGAGTAAGATTATTGGTATAGAGGACTTAGGCGTCGACGAAGACGCTATAACTCCTGCAAACCATGATTTATCGCTAGACAAACCCTTTAATAACGTTAAAAATGAACGTTTTAACGAATCGTTGCTTTCAGCGATACAATCGCTGCCAGAAAGAGATGGGTTAGTATTGTCTCTGTATTACAACGATGAGATGAATTTAAAAGAAATCGGCCAGATACTTGATGTAAGTGAATCTCGTGTTAGCCAAATACATGGGCAGGCAATGATAAAGCTCAAAGCTAAAATCAATGACTGGGTCAATTAGAGTAAAAATAATAGGTTGAAACCTCACTGGAGGATGTTTTGGATAAAAACATGAAAATTCTCGTGGTTGATGATTTTTCTACAATGAGGAGAATAATCAAAAACTTACTTAGGGACTTGGGCTTTACAAATGTACAGGAAGCCGATGATGGAAGTACTGCGCTTCCTATGCTGCAAAATCAAGAGTTTGATTTTGTGGTAACCGACTGGAACATGCCGGGGATGCAAGGCATCGATCTCTTGCGTGCAATCCGTGCAGATGACAGCTTGAAGCATATCCCAGTTCTTATGGTAACTGCTGAAGCTAAGAAAGAGCAGATTGTTGCTGCGGCGCAAGCTGGTGTGAATGGATACATTGTTAAGCCATTTACTGCAGGAACACTGAAAACTAAGCTAGAAAAAGTGTTTGAACGTTTAGGTTAATAATAAGAAGGAGAGGCTTATGTCAACGCCTTCTGTGCCTCAAATCACCCTTGAACAAGCGAAGCAACTTGTTGTGTACTTGGAGCAAGGTGAGCAAGAAAAAGCAGACCAGCTTATTCTGGATGCTGCAAATAAAGAACAGTCCGAGTTGTTCGCGGAGGTTGGGAAATTAACCCGACAGTTGCATGAGTCTTTAAAAAGTTTCGAACTCGACACTCGTCTTTCTGATTTGACGACTGAAGCCATTCCGGATGCTAAACAACGTTTAAACTACGTCATGGAAATGACGGAGAATGCGGCGAATAAAACAATGGATGCGATAGAGGCTAGTTTGCCTTTAGCGCAACAATTGGGTGATGACATATCACAAATAAAGCCTACTTGGGACCGTCTTATGAGCCGAGATATTCAGCTTGGTGAGTTTAAGACGTTATGTCATGACCTAGACCGCTTTATGCAGGGCTCTCAAACTCGAACTGATGAGCTACAGAGCCTGATGACTAACGTGCTAATGGCACAAGATTATCAAGATTTAACCGGCCAAGTTATTCGCCGTGTTATTGAACTTGTCAGGGAAGTTGAAGATAACCTTATCCATATGCTTACCGTTTTTGGTACAACTGATGAGCAGCCGAATCAGGAAAGTAACCTTGTTACAGATGATGTAGCTGTTCAAACAACTGAAATAGATATAGATGCGATTTCTGGTCCAGAGGGTCCTATATTAGACGCTGATACGCGTGATGATGTAGTGTCTGGGCAGGATGAAGTCGATGATTTATTGTCTAGTTTAGGCTTCTAATAGGAGAGTATGTACATGAGCTTTGAAGTCGATGAAGATATCTTACAAGACTTTCTTGTTGAAGCTGGGGAAATTTTAGAGCTGCTGTCTGAGCAATTAGTCGAGCTAGAAAATAACCCTGAAGATAAAGAGTTATTGAACGCAATTTTCCGTGGTTTTCATACCGTAAAAGGTGGTGCTGGCTTTTTGAGCATGACCGAATTGGTTGACGCCTGTCATGGTGCTGAAAACGTGTTTGACGTGCTTAGGCAAGGTCAGCGCAGTGTTAGCTCAGAGCTAATGGATGTGATTTTACAGTCATTAGATACCATTAATGAAATGTTTGGTCATATTCAAAATCGCGAAAAACCAGAACCGGCTGATCCACAACTGCTGGAAACATTACACCAATTAAGTCGCCCTGAATCAGAAGATGAAGCGCCCGTAGCGGCTGCTGAACCTGAGCCTGTTGAAGCGCCAGCGCCTGCTGATGATGTTTTGTTTGATGCAGACATAGCGCCTGCTGCGCCGGCTACTACAGATGGCGGCATTGATGAAATATCAGAAGATGAGTTCGAAAACTTATTAGATGAGTTACATGGCTCAGGGCAAGGCCCTGCAGTTACAGCACCCTCTACGCCTGCAACACCTGCTGCTGCCAGTAGCGATGGAGATATAAGCGATGATGAGTTTGACAGTTTACTTGATGAATTACACGGCGTTGGTAGTTTCGGTAATATAGAGGCAGAACAATCAGCTCCGCCAGCACCCGCTTCACCAAGTGCAACTGCCGCAGATGATGATGAAATAAATGACGATGATTTTGAAGCATTGTTAGACGAACTACACGGTAAAGGTGGTGCCCCTCGTTCTAAAGAGGCTGAGGCTCCTGCTAAACCAAGTGCGCCAGCGCCAAAACCTGAGCCACCAAAGGCGGCTACTCCACCTCCGGCTCCTAAACCAGCTCCAGCCCCGAAGCCTGTAGCCAAACCTGCGCCTAAAAAAGCGGAAGCGTCGCCAGCAAAAGCGCCTGCAGCTAAGAAGCCTGCAGCCACTCAGGCTGAAACAACAGTTCGTGTAGATACTAAACGTTTAGACCAAATCATGAATATGGTCGGCGAATTGGTACTTGTTCGTAACAGACTTGTTAGCCTTGCAAATAATACCAATAGTGAAACTATGGGTAAGGCGATATCGAATTTGGATGTGGTTACCGCGGATTTACAGGGTGCGGTAATGAAAACCCGCATGCAGCCAATTAAGAAAGTATTCGGTCGCTTTCCACGCGTAGTTCGAGATTTAGCACGAAGCCTGAAAAAAGACATTAACTTGATTTTAGAAGGTGAAGAGACAGATTTAGATAAAAACTTGGTTGAAGCTCTAGCAGACCCACTTGTCCACTTAGTGAGAAACTCAGTTGACCATGGTATTGAAATGCCAGATGTGCGTGAAGCAGGCAATAAATCAAGAACGGGTACTGTGACACTTTCTGCCTCTCAAGAAGGGGATCATATCTTATTGACCATCAGAGATGATGGTGCTGGGATGGATCCTGAGAAGCTTAAGAAAATAGCCATTGGTAAAGGAGTCATAGACTCAGACCAAGCGAGCCGTTTATCTGACACCGAAGCGTATAATTTAATTTTTGCACCGGGCTTTTCGACTAAAGAAGAAATATCGGATATTTCAGGTCGTGGCGTTGGAATGGACGTTGTAAAGACGAAAATTACTCAGCTAAATGGTTCTGTAAATATACAGTCTGAATTAGGTGTTGGTACAATTTTAGAAATTAAAGTACCGCTTACTTTGGCTATATTACCGACGTTAATGGTGGTGGTTGGTGAGCAAACGTTCGCTTTACCATTAGCTGGCGTGAGTGAAATCTTCCATTTAGACTTAACCAAGACAAATATCGTTGATGGGCAGCTGACTATTATTGTTCGTCAAAAAGCCATTCCATTGTTTTACTTAGAGCATTGGTTAGTAAAAGGTGCCGATACAACAACAAGAAAAGCAGAAGGCCACGTTGTTATTGTTCAAATAGGAACTCAACAAGTAGGCTTTGTTGTTGACTCTTTAATTGGTCAAGAGGAGGTTGTTATAAAACCTTTAGACCAACTACTACAAGGTACGCCAGGAATGGCGGGGGCAACAATTACTTCTGATGGCGGGATTGCCCTAATCTTAGATGTGCCAAATATGTTGAAGTATTATGCTGGGCAATAGCCCAATTTGGTAAATTATAGTTAAATTGATTGAAGTGGTGCTCGGCACCACTTTTCAGATCCGCATAAAAAATGAGCGTGCCAATGGCAGTTAAAGTATTAGTAGTTGACGACTCGAGCTTTTTTCGTCGTCGAGTCAGTGAAATTTTAGAAAAAGACAGCGACATAAAAGTCATTGACTTTGCAGTGAATGGCCAAGATGCTGTCGAAAAAGCAGCAAAATTACGACCTGATGTTATCACTATGGATGTTGAAATGCCTGTGATGGACGGGATCAGTGCTGTAAAAGAAATCATGAAGGCCAACCCGACGCCAATCTTAATGTTTTCTTCTCTAACAAGAGAAGGAGCGGGGGCGACACTAGATGCATTAGACGCTGGGGCTGTGGATTTCTTACCTAAAAAGTTTGAAGATATCGCACGAAATAGCGAAGAGGCGATTAAGTCACTGCAAACAAAAGTAAAAGAGATTGGTCGTAGAAGAATGCCGCGTATGGCACCTTCTATGACTGCAACACGCGCTCCAGTGAGTGATACCACGAGTCGTCTTAATACACGGCAAGTAAAGCCATCAGTGCCACAACCTGATCGCAGCTTTAATCGTACAGCGCCGGTTTCAAGCTCTAGTGCAGCAAGCGTAAAAGCATCAGGAAAACGTTATCAGTTGGTTGCTATTGGGACTTCTACTGGCGGTCCAGTTGCATTACAGACTATTTTGACACAACTTCCAGCTAACTTCCCTCACCCCATTTTACTTATCCAACATATGCCTGCTGCGTTTACACCAGCTTTTGCTGGTAGGCTAGACAGCTTGTGCAAAATAAAAGTACAAGAAGCAAAAAATGGGGACAGATTAGTGCCCGGTGTTGCTTATTTAGCTCCAGGTGGACAACAGATGATGGTTGAGGCACGTGGTGGATCAAAAACGCTAAAAGTTTTTGAAGACGATAGCCCTCGGATCACCTACAAACCGAGTGTTGATATCACATTTGCAAGTGCAGCGAAAGCGTATCAAGGCGATGTGCTGGCGGTTGTGTTAACCGGTATGGGAGCTGATGGACGAGATGGTGCGAGAATGCTAAAACAAGCTGGCGCGACTATCTGGGCGCAGGACGAAAAAACCTGTGTTGTTTATGGAATGCCCCAAGCGGTTGCAAATGCCGGTTTATCGACTGAAAGCTTAGCACTTCAGGATGTAGCGACACGTGTTACAAAAGAAGTTGGCTGTTAGTCGATATTTTTGAGTACCCTAATAAAGGTTTAGATGATAGATTCATAATGAATAGACATCGCGTTTAGGAATAGACATAAATAGTGAAGATCTGGACAGTCGCAAATCAAAAAGGTGGAGTAGGGAAAACAACCACTGCTGTGAGCTTAGGTGGCATATTAGCGTTGCAAGGAAAGCGGGTATTACTTATTGACACTGATCCTCATGCTTCATTAACTTACTATTTTGGTATTGATTCCGAAGAGTTAGAAGTGAGTGTTTATGATATTTTTGCTCGTGGTGCAGCAATGCAAAGCGAAGAGATTTTGCAGGCCTTATGTCCATCAACAATTGATAATTTAGATATTTTGCCAGCAACGATGGCAATTGCGACACTCGATAGAAGTATGGGAAACAGGACTGGTATGGGTCTTGTCCTGAAAAAAACGTTAGCGAAAATTAGCGAACACTATGATTATGCAATTTTAGATTGTCCACCTGTGTTAGGGGTTTTGATGGTGAATGCCTTAGCAGCCAGTGAACGTATTTTAATTCCTGTGCAAACAGAGTTTTTGGCATTGAAAGGGCTGGACCGCATGATGCGAACGATGGAATTGATGCAAAGTTCGCAGTCTAAAGATTATCAATATACGATAGTTCCGACCATGTACGATAAAAGAACAAAAGCATCGTTAGAGGCGTATAAGTCGTTACTTGCAAACTATAAAGAGTATGTTTGGCCTGGAGTTATTCCTGTGGATACTAAGTTTCGAGATGCTAGCCTTGCGCAGAAGGTACCTGTAGAATTTTGTCCTAAGTCTCGCGGGGTGTTTGCATACCAAGCATTATTAGAGCATTTGCAACAGGCTAAATAGAGGTATTAATGAGTAAGCATTTGTTTGCTAATGAAAAAGTAATGAAGCAGTATTTAGGTGCTTTGTTGACTGAGGAGCCTCTTCAAGAAGAAGAGTTGGCACCTGTTGCTAAATTATTAGAGCAAGTACAAAGTGTTGATGAAGTAGTTACGGATATTGAAGCCGAAGCGGTAGCACCTGAATTAGAGGTCAAAACGCATATTGTAGATGTTTCTGAGTCGATAGATGTTGTAGAGGAACCTCAAGATATCGTTGAGCTACAAGCAAAAAATCTTGAGATAACAGAAAATAATACTATTATCAAAGAAGCAACAGAAACGGTAAATCAATCCGTTAGTGCACGAGAAGCGTATGGTGAAGATGAATTTCAGGCGCTATTTTTTGAAGTTGCAGGGTTAACACTTGCAGTTCCGTTAAAATCATTAGGCGGAATTCACCAGTTAGGTGAAATAAACCAGTTGTTTGGCAAGCCTAAATGGTTTAAAGGGGTGATGTTAAACCGAGAAGAAAAGTTAAATGTTGTAGACACTGCACGGTGGGTTATGCCCGAAAAGTTTACAGCAGAGCTTGAGGAGCGTTTAGATTATCAGTATTTGATAACTCTGGGCGATAGTCCATGGGGCTTATTGGCAGAGAGCCTAGTTAATAATATAACCTTGCAACCAGATGATGTAAAATGGCGTACAAGCGACAGTAAACGACCATGGTTGGCGGGAGTTATTAAGAAGAAAATGTGCGCCTTAATAGACGTCGATAATTTGAACCGCTTGCTTGAGCAAGGCCTCGATAGTCGAGAGCAGTAACTAAGATCTTTATGGAGTAAAACCATGAGCCAAGATAGACTACTTTCTGCAGACAAGAATGCTGATAGTAACGATGAAGTTCTTCAATGGGTAACGTATAAACTTGAAGACGAAACGTACGGCATTAATGTAATGCAAGTACAAGAAGTGTTACGTTACACTGAAATAGCACCCGTACCAGGCGCACCAAGCTACGTACTGGGCATTATTAATCTGCGTGGTAATGTTGTTACCGTTATTGACACTAGAGCGCGCTTTGGACTAATGAGTGCAGAGGTTACTGATAATTCGCGTATTGTAATTATTGAAGCTGAAAAGCAAGTTATTGGTATTTTGGTCGACAGTGTTGCGGAAGTTGTATACTTGCGCAGTTCAGAGATTGATAGTGCGCCAAACATTGGTACTGAAGAAAGTGCTAAATTTATCCAAGGTGTATCTAACCGCGAAGGTGAGTTGTTGATCTTGGTTGACCTTAATAAACTGCTCAATGATGATGAGTGGGATGAAGTGAGCCATATATAAATAGTGGAAGTAGTAAATAATAATTTGGTTTTACTGTTTGTCTCAATAACCTCAAGTATGCTGTCGCTAGTCTGCTTGGGGTTTATTTTTGTGCTTACCAAAAAAAATCAACAGAATGAACAAAAACACAAGGTGTTACGCGAACACTTGCAGCAGAGCGAAAACCAAACTGCTATTTTACGTAGTGAAATTGCTGAGCTTAGGTCTGGTTTACTGAGTATAGGTCAACGACTGGTTGCATGTGAGAATTACGCCAAAGATATCGCACAGCAGCAAGCTGCTCAAAAGTATGATGATCCAGATGCTAAAATCTATTCACGTGCTGTAAAAATGGTAGAGCTGGGTGCTGACATTGAAGAGATCATGCGTGAATGTGAATTGCCTCGTGCAGAAGCCGAACTGCTCATGTCTTTGCATAACAAATCGTCATGATCAGGCTTTAATATCAAGTTTGCTATTAAAGCCGCTCCATCCAGGGGGGAACTTTCCCCTTAAAACATACGAAAAAGCAATTAACTCAGCAATGACATAATAGAGCTCTGGAGGGATCTCCTGATTTAAATCTAGCTTACTGAGCGTGTTAGCTAGGGTTGCATCTTGATGCAGCATAATGCCTTTCTCTTCAGCGAGCGCAATTATCTCGTCGGCAAGTTCACCAAACCCTTTGCAGGCAACGAGTGGTGACTTTCCGGCTTCATATAATAGGCCTATTGCTGTTTTTTGTTCCATACTAGCTCCCGTTTTATACCTGAATATTGACGATCGAGTGACTATTAAAGAATAACTCTACTTGCTCAGCGTTTTCAGATAGAGCAATTTCGCTAACTTGTAAACCGTGCTCGCTGAGCTTCCGACGTAGCCCATCAATGTGGGGCGCGGCAAGTTGACGTGCCTGTACTGTACTCGCCAGTAATTGTATATCAAGTGCTTTATCCATTAGCTCAGCGTGTGCACTGATTTTCCCTTGATTAGCATAATCAAAGTTTAAGCGAATAAACCAAACTGTTTTCTCTGGCATATTTTCTTTGGCTTTTTTCTTATATTGCCCAATTTGTAATTCAGTTTGCTTACAATCGGGGGGGAGTTTCATGGGTAAAAATAAGCTGAGTAATAGCTGTGTATCGGAATCAAACTTAGCTGCATTAGGACTTGCTGGCAAGTTCGCGTGACTTGCGTTGTTTATTTGTATTAAATCATCTACTAATTGTGATTGTAGTAGTGGTAAGTTTTGCAGCATTTGCTTAGGTTGTACACTTTTGAATTCGGGCGTCAGTGTTTTGAGTAAAGTATGTAAGCGTTCTAGCTGTGCATCTTCACTATAACCTTGCACCGCTTTTGGCGCAGCAAGTAGTGTTACGAGGAGCTTGTCGAGTGCTTGTGTAAAGCTTGCTGCTGTCTTCATTATTGTGTTTGGTTGTGAGCTTAAGAGCTGTCCTAATTGTGGTTGTAATTCTTGTAAGACCTTTGCAGAGTTGGTGTTTTCTTCGCTTATCATTCTTGAGAATGCGTTGTTGACTAGCCTTGTTAAATCTATCGAGTTATTGTTTTTATAATTGAGCAGTGCCTCTATTTTTGGAGAAATATCAGAATTAACAGCTGTGTTTGATTGACTGCTTGGTTTGACGGCTAATAAGGGGCTTAATAACAAGCGCTCTATCGGCAGTTTTGGCACGTATGGTGTCTCAGAGAGCGGTTTGTGACGTGCTGTATCGGCGGGTATGTTTGTTTCTGGTGCTGTGAGTAACGGCGGCGTTTGTACTTTCAGTAACGTAGGGTTGGTTTGAGCGGCCTCTTTATGAGAGAGTGATGATTTAGCTAATATAGGGTCTTGTAAGACCTGTGTTAGTTGCGACATAAGTTGAACAACGGGAGGTTGTGCTGCGTGTTGAGCTGATTGAAGCACCATACGAGGGCCAGCCTGGTTAATCAATTGAGGCGTAAAGGTTGCTGTACTTCCAGGTGTTGCGGCCGTCAATTTTGGATTATTCGGTCCACTAAAAGGCAGCGCAGCCCATTTGAGAAGTGCCGTTTTTACAGCGAGCTTGATATCATCTAAGCTGATATTCAATAAAGGTTTAGTATAGTTTAAAGTCGTTTCAGGGCGTACTGAGTCGACGCTTTGGATTGTGGTTGTTGGTTGTGTCGTAACGCCAGAAAATTGACGTTTAACGGGGTGAGACAGAGCCAGTAAATGAGATTGTGGTATCTGAGATAACTTGACCCCCTGAGTTTGCTTGGATATTTCTACAGGAAACCATTTATTGCCCGCTTTGCTCGGTTGAGCATTGATCAGTGCATCCGATAGTTTTAATGGCTGTTGTGACTCAGTAAATTTAATTTGCACACTTTGTTTGTCGACTAACATAAGCGGCATCTGTTTTTGTGCTGATAAGATATCAATGACTTTGTGTTTGCTAATAGTACCAGCCAATAATTTGTCTTCAAATTGATTAAATAATGTGAATGATATTTTATGCGCGTCGGCCTGAATACCAGCAACAAGTTTGCTTTCGTTTTTAAGCACTTGTGCAAGTGCAGGATTAATTGACAGTGACATGCCTAATTTATTGAAGTGTAATTGTGGATGAGGTTTTTCGGTTACACTAACATGGTGTTGAATATTGGTACTTGGGTGCTGGTTTTTTAATAATGTGAGTAATGATAATAACGCGTCGGCAGCTTTGATTTGCACATTTTGTTCGGGCGTTTTAAGGGTTAAACTTTGCCCATTATTGTGCACTGTAATGAGTGCTTCTTCAATACGAACGGGTACAGTGTTGCCATTATTTATTGCTAAGCGCAGTGGTTGCCACCTCCCATTAAGTTCAACTTCCATCTGCAGGCTATCAGGCTTGATGACAATATTTCTCGCAGTAAACGTTTGTGTCGAGAGATTAAGCTCGCTTTTTGTACCAGCATCGCTTAAAACTGCGCGAGTGTCAGATGTACTCGAAGGTTGGATAGATATTGGCTGCTTATTCATTATTTTAAATCAAATTTTCAGTAATCGTTTGTGTTGGATTATTCGTATTACCATACCATTATGGTAGACTAACGCCCAATTTTGAGTAGCGAGAATCATCAATTTGCTAGAGATTAAATCTGTCACTTGTGTCAAACAAGAGCGTTGTTTGTTCGAGTCTTTAAGCTTTGCTTTAGACGCAGGTCAAATTATGCAAGTTGAGGGCCCAAATGGGGCTGGTAAAACATCTTTGTTGCGCATTATTGCTGGATTCGCGAATGCCGATGAAGGGGAAGTCATTTTTCAAGGTCATTCAATCACACAATGTTATGACGACTTCGCTGCTGAACTTTTATTTATTGGCCATAAAACAGGCGTTAATGGCCAGCTTACGGCTTATGAAAATGTATGCTATTGGTTAGATGTACATGGTTATGAGCGTGCCACAAACATTTATGACATTTTGGCGAAATTGGGTTTAGTTGGTCTGGAAGATGTCCCTGTCCGAACACTATCAGCGGGCCAACAGCGACGGGTTGCATTAGCACGACTTTGGCTGAATAACGCTAAGGTATGGATTTTAGATGAACCGTTTACGGCGCTTGATAAAAGGGGCGTTGTAATGTTGCAGCAACAGTTTGCTCAGCAGTTGAGCCGTGGTGGGGCTATTCTACTAACAACTCATCAAGATTTAACTGCACACTTTTCTGCTCTGAAAAAAGTGGTTTTGGAGTACCGACATTAATGAACGCATCACATTCCTACTGGCAACTTTTTTATGCAGTATATTCTAAAGACTTAACTTTGGCGTTTCGACAACGAGCAGAAATTGTTAACCCGCTATTGTTTTTCCTTATCGTTATTACCTTATTCCCACTTGCCATAGGCCCTGAACCTGCTTTATTAGCTCGTATGGCGCCAGGAATTATTTGGGTGGCGGCTTTGCTGTCGACCATGCTTGGTTTAGATAAAGTGTTTCGGGATGATTTTAATGATGGGTCGTTAGAGCAGTTAATTGCATCTGCATATCCTTTACCGCTAACCGTCCTCGCTAAGGTGTTAGCACATTGGACAATAACAGGGTTGCCAATGGTATTGATGGCTCCTGTTTTTGCCTTACTTATGAATTTAGATACTCAACTGTTGACTGCAACATTGCTAACGTTGTTAATTGGCACGCCATTACTGAGCTTTATTGGCGCAATTGGTGCAGCATTAACCGTTGGGCTGCAAAAAGGCGGCATATTAATGAGCCTTTTAGTACTACCTTTGTATATACCTGTATTAATTTTTGCGACGTCTGCCATCGACACCAGTAGTATGTCATTGGCGTATGGTGGACAACTCGCGATCCTGGGGGCTATGTTAGCGGTAGCAGCTGTTATGGCCCCTTTAGCAATATCGTCAGCTTTAAAAGTGAGTGTAAGTTAACATGTGGAAATGGTTACATCCCTATGCAAAAGCAGAGCGTGCATATCAATTGTGTAATACGCTACTGCCTTATTTTACCGTGTTTACCGTTGTGTCTTTGGTTGTTGGTTGGATCTGGGGGCTCGCCTATGCGCCGGCAGATTATCAACAAAAAGACAGCTACCGTATAATTTTTATTCATGTCCCCTCTGCAATTTTATCTATGGGGGCTTACTCATCCATGGCCATTGCTGCAATCGTCGCGTTGGTATGGCAACTCAGAAATGCTGAGTTGGCAGTGGTCGCCATAGCACCTGTCGGGGCTGCGATGACCGTTATCGCATTGGTGACTGGTGCTGCTTGGGGTAAACCTATGTGGGGCGCATGGTGGGTGTGGGATGCACGACTAACATCAGAGTTAATATTATTATTTTTATATTTAGGGGTTTTATCTCTTTACCATGCGTTTGAAGATAAAAAATCAGCCGGAAGAGCTGCCTGTATTTTGGCAATTGTGGGAGTTATTAACCTCCCGATTATTCATTTCTCTGTTGAGTGGTGGAATACATTGCATCAAGGGGCAACGATCACCAAGTTTGATACTTCAGCCATAGATCCGTCAATGCTATGGCCGCTGTTCGTTAATATTGCTGCGTTTGCTGGCTTTGTTGGGGTGGTGACGTTAATTCGGTTGAAAAATGAGATCTTACAACGAGAAAAGCATCGCCCGTGGGTGCGTGATTTAGTAAGTCGAGGTTAAGTATGCAATTTGAGTCATTTAGTGATTTTATAGCGATGGGCGGATATGGCTTTTATGTCTGGTTATCGTACGGTAGTTGTGCTTTTGTATTGTTATCGGTGTTGTTAAGCTCTTTGCATGATGCAAAACAGCTTAAACAGCAGGTTAAATTACAAATAGAGCGTGAAGCGAGAATTAAGAAAGCACAACAGGAGCAAGCAGTATGAATCCTAGACGTAAAAAGCGCATGCTCGCAGTTTTAGCTATTATTTTTGGTGTGGGATCGGCAATCGGCTTAACTTTATACGCATTGCAAGAAAATATAAATCTATTCTATACACCAAGCGAGTTAATTGAAGGTAAAGGCGAGGGGAAAGAAAAACCTTTCGTGGGTCAAAAGTTAAGAATTGGCGGTATGGTTGTACCTGGATCTGTGGTACGAGATGAAACCAATTTAGATGTGACATTCAAATTAGTTGATACTGGCCCGCTTGTTACTATCAAATATCATGGTATTTTGCCTGATTTATTTCGTGAAGGGCAAGGTATTGTGGCACAAGGCACTTTGATTGAACCTAATGTCATAGAGGCATTTGAAGTACTTGCTAAACATGATGAAGAATATATGCCCTCTGAAGTTGCTGAAGCAGTTAAAGGCATTAAACATGTTAAGCCAACTTATAACTTAAATAGCGAGAACTAAGATGATCCCTGAGATTGGTTATTTCTCGTTAGTGCTTGCAATGGCTCTTAGTCTTTTGCTGTGTATTTTTCCTATGTGGGGTGCTTACACTGGGAATTTAAGATTGATGCGTGCAGCACCGTCATTGGCGGTAGGTCAATGTTTATTTGTGCTTGTGTCTTTCGCAATTTTGATTTACATAACGCTTATGGATGATTTCACCGTTGCATATGTCGCGCATCATTCAAGTACTAGCTTACCTTGGTACTACAAAGTTACCTCCACATGGGGTGGTCATGAAGGAGCCATTTTATTGTGGTTAGTCATGCAATCAAGCTGGACGGCACTCGTTGCGATGATGTCAAACTCATTACCTTGGGTATTACGAGCACGAGTATTAGGTGTTTTAGGCTTCCTGGGTGTGGGTTTTATGCTATACACCTTGTGGATGTCAAGCCCATTTGAGCGTTTACTTCCTTATTACCCTGTTGAGGGTCGCGACCTTAATCCCTTGTTACAAGATCCAGGTATGATCATACACCCCCCATTGCTTTACATGGGGTATGTTGGGTTATCGGTATCATTTGCTTTTGCCATTGCTGCGCTATTAACTGGAAAATTAGACAACACTTGGGCTAAGTGGTCACGGCCTTGGACAATGGTTGCATGGGGCTTTTTAACCCTTGGGATAACCATTGGAAGTTGGTGGGCATACTCTGAACTTGGCTGGGGAGGTTGGTGGTTTTGGGATCCTGTAGAAAATGCTTCGTTAATGCCGTGGTTAGTTGCAACGGCGTTGCTGCATTCATTGGCAAGTACCGAAAAACGCGGCATCTTTAAGTCTTGGACCGTGTTGCTTGCGATCACAGCTTTTAGTTTGTGTCTGCTGGGGACCTTTATTGTACGTTCCGGTATTATTGTGTCGGTTCATGCATTTGCAACTGATCCTGACAGAGGATTATTTATTCTGAGCTTTTTACTTGTTGTTGTCGGCGGGAGTTTGGCTTTATATGCCATGCGCGTGTCTGAGGTTAAAAGTGAGGGACGTTATAAGTTGCTCTCAAGAGAAGTTACATTATGGGCAAATAACATATTTTTAGTGGTTGCCACATTGATTGTGCTCCTTGGCACCTTGTTACCGATGATCCACAAAGAACTAGGGTTAGGATCGATTTCAATTGGTGTACCTTTCTTCAATCAAATGTTTGCGATATTGATTGTGCCGTTTGCATTGTTATTGGGGATCGCACCATTTTTAAGGTGGAAACAAAATAAGCCGTCGCCTTTGGTCAAAAAGGCACTGGGGTTAGTTGCCAGTTCTTTATTACTAACTGCTGTGTGGTTGTACGGTAGTTACGATACGGTATCGGCATTAACGTTCGTTGCTACCGCGTTGGCTGTTTGGATCACGTTAGGTGCCTTGTTAGATATTTTTGAAAAAGTATCAGTAGAAAAGCAATTATTACAAGGTTTTAAGCGTCAAAGCTTAAGTTATTGGGCAATGATATTAGGTCATGTAGGCATCGCCTTTGTGATTGCAGGTGTTACATTAACATCAGCTTATTCGGTGGAGCGTTCAGTCAGTGTAAAACCTGGAGATATTGCCCTGCTTAACGAGTATCAATATCGTTTTGAAGGCGTTAAAGAGATCCGCGGGCCGAATTACAGTGGCCATGCCGGGGTGGTTACTGTATTAAAAGGTGAGAAAAAAGTCACTGAGCTTTATGCAGAAAAGCGCCTTTATGATGTTGGCATGCAGTTTATGACAGAAGCAGCCATTGATGATGGTTTTTTCCGAGACTTATACTTGGCACTTGGTGAGCAGCTTAGTAATGGGTATTGGTCACTGCGTATCTATCATAAGCCTTATGTACGTTGGATGTGGTTAGGCGGCTTATTAATTTCATTTGCTGGCTTTTTGGTTGTTGCAGATAGGCGCTATAGAAAGCGTGCTCACAACAAAAAAACGGATGGAGTAACGTCATGAATAAGAAGTTCTTAGCGATTATTCCGTTTTTAATTTTTATGTTTCTCTGTGTCTTTTTGTATCAAGGCCTTTTTGGAAATCCTCGTGAGTTACAAACAGGGCGAATTGGTCAGACTATGCCTAGCTTTGCGCTGCCCGATTTAATGGATGAGGATAAATTATGGACAAATACAGATTTGCTTGGTGACGTTTATTTATTAAACGTATGGGGTACTTGGTGTCCAACTTGTATTGCTGAATTAGGCTATTTAGAGCAGTTGCGCGGGCAGGGTGTCCGCATCATAGGTTTATACTATGAGCAAGCTTATGACCCTGATTTTGGTGACCACTTTGACATTGATGCACTTCGCACAGAAGTAAAAACAATGCTTAAGAGGGCGGGAGATCCGTACCAGTTTAATATTTTAGATTTAGAGCGAACATTGGCACTCGACTTAGGAGTGTCAGGTGCACCAGAAACTTTTTTAGTAGATAAAGAAGGTAAAATATTGTTGCACCATACGGGAGATATAAACCCCAGAGTATGGCGAGCTAAGTTTGCCCCGGTGATCCAGGAGTTATCACAATGAAAGCTGTATTGATGATGTTGGCGATGGTGATGAGCCTGGCCGTATATTCAGCAGAAGATAAATACGAATTCTCAACACCAGAGAGAGCGGCAACATTTAAAGAGTTGACCCATGAATTGCGCTGTCCTAAATGTCAGAACCAAAACATTGCCGATTCTGATGCGATTGTAGCCAAAGATTTAAGAGATAAAGTAGTTACCTTGGTCCACGATGGAAAAAGCAAGCAAGAAGTGATTGATTATATGATCGACCGCTATGGTTACTTTGTTCATTACCAACCTCCAGTGACACCAGCCACGATTATTTTATGGGTGCTACCTATTTTGATCGTTATCATCGGTTTTGGATTTATCCTATTTCGACAAAAAAAGGCGTCTAGAAAGCAGGATTGGAACTCAGATGATGAGAAAAAGTTGGCGAAGTTAATTGCTCAATACCAACGTAAGGAGCAACAATAATGAATGAGATGATGACAATGTGGGCGATGTTCGCCTTACTCACTGTGCTTGCAATATTATTCGTCGTTGTGCCGTTTTTACGTAAAGAGTCGATATTGACGCTGGATCATGATGCCAATGCTGAACGCATTGATATTTATCATCAAAGGTTGGAAGAGTTAAATCAAGATTTAAATAGTCAGCGAATAGAGCAAACGGTTCATGACGAATCTATATTGGAATTAAAGCAGCGCTTGTATCATGAGTTATCACCAGAAAAGCAATTGAACAGTCGGGGTAATAACCGCATTTTCGCTTTAACAGGTGTTGCATTTACACTCGCTGTAAGTGGGGTTTTCTATAGTTTTACGGGAAGTCAGACACAAATTGAAAACTGGTATGAAGCAATCGACAAGCTACCTGAATATGGAGAGCGCGCGGTGATGCAGCAAGGAGAGCCTTTAAGCCAGAATGAGTTGCAAGCATTTGCCCTTGGTCTGAGGACTAAACTCGCAAACAGCGGCGATGATGCCGTAGCCTGGATGTTACTTGGCCGTGTTGCTATGTCTTTAAATGACTACACGATGGCGAAGCAGGCGTTTGATAAAGCTTTGCAAATGAACCCTGATAATAACAATATATTAGTTAATTACAGCCAAGTCTTGCTGGTCGAAGGCTCCGATACAGGTATGAATCAGGCTGCTAGCATGTTATCAAAAGTTTTACAGTCAGAGCCCAGCAATATCGATGCGATCTCTTTATTGGCATTAATTGCGTATGAACGTAAAGACTGGGTTGAGGCTAAGACTGCTTTTGAAGTATTACTTTCTACAATGACGGATTCAGACCCGCGTTACAGTATGATTTCTCAGCGTATTGCAGAAATAGATGGGCAATTAAGCGATGAAAAACAGCAGACGATCGGTGAAATGACGGGTCCTAGCTTAGCCGTTACCGTTACGCTAGCTGATAATTTAACTAAATCAGTGCCTGAAAATGCCACTTTATTTGTATTCGCAAAGGCAATAGATGGCCCGAAAATGCCACTTGCTGTAGAAAAACTTACAGATTTTAACTTGCCTTTAATGGTCACTCTGGATGATAGTATGGCAATGATGCCAAACTTAAAGTTATCTAATTTTGAGCAAGTTGTCATAACTGCACGTATCTCTGTAGACAATTCAGTTACGATCAGTAATGGGGAGCTTGAGGGGCAATCAGAGCCAATTACATTAACTGGCTCAGCACAAAACCATACGGTAGAAATAAGCCATGTAATTACCAGCACAGGAAGCTAAATGTTTAAACCTATTTATAGCGTGTTATTAGCGCTGACAGTTCTTTCGGGCTGTGCAACAGTACCTGAAGAGAAAAAAGATGAACGAGATCCATTACAGTCTTTTAATCGTCCTATCTATGACTTCAATATGGACGTATTGGACGCGTATATTTTACGCCCTGCTGCGGTCGGTTACCTAGCGGTTACCCCAGCGCCAGTCAGGGCTGGCATTGTTAATTTTACGACCAATATAGCAGCGCCGATTGATGCTGTTAATGCGGGGCTACAAGGTAAGCCTGGAGATATGGGCGTCAATGTTGCCAGGTTTTTGATCAATTCAACGGTGGGCGTATTAGGGATATTTGATGTAGCCAGTAATTTCGGCTTAAAACATCAAGATGAAGACTTTGGACAAACGTTAGGAGTATGGGGTCTAGGTGACGGTGCATACGTGATGTTGCCAGCCATGGGTCCTTCCACTGTTAGAAATGTGGCGGGAGATCTTGTTGATAATTTAGTACTTCCAGAGATTGCTTTATCAACACCTCAGACCCTGGTTTTATTCGCTTTGCGTGCTGTTGAAGCGCGAGCGTCACTGATGGCGCAAGAGAGCTTACTGAGAGAGTCACTCGATCCCTATGTGTTTATGAAAGATATTTACTTTCAAAGGCAGTTATATGAGCTTTACGATGGTAATCCACCAATGGAAGAAGAAGAAATGGATTTTGATGAAGACTTTTTAGAAAATTTATAATTTGAGTGAGTATACGTTATTAAAGAAAGATAGGCTGGCGACGGGCATGGCCAGCCTATAAAGGGAGTATGTAGGCTCCCATAATTTTGATTAGTGCATCATACTGCGTTGTTTTCTGAAAAAACCAAGCTCATTTAAATTGGCTATTATTGCAGGGTCATCAAGACGCTGTGGGATTTCTTGCTCACGAAGTGCATGATCGGCAGGGACCGAGTGCAGGTCTAGCATCTTATGAAATAAAATACCTCGTATTGTCAACGCTGTCATTCCATTGTCTTGAAGCTCATCTAAGCGACTTTGTAAATCCGAGAAGGGCGCGGCTTTGACGTCATCAACAACAGCAGAGAATTGATTTACTGGTTTTGTTTTAAGCATTTTTACCCTCATTAGATTGCATTAACACGATGGGAGTTTTCCATGCATACTCCGATATTTCAAAATTTTTGTGTTAAAAATAGATACTTACGTATTTTCGAATAAAGCCAGTGTACTCTGTTTTAGGCTGTGATTACTAACTTAGATGTAAAGTTTTGTAAATCGCAAGAAGGAGTGTTTGTTTACAGTTTGTATCTATAATCTAGACGTCTAGAAGTAAGGTATTGATGAGGAAATAAAAATAATTATCAGTACCTTTAATGGTACTGATAATTCAGTGACTGTTCTAAGAAAATAATTTTTGTTTAACGTGTTCGGCGAAACCACTTCCGGCTTCTAAATAGAAGTTATAGGTATAATCTACCCCCATTTCTTCTAATTCCTTTTGTTGATCTGGGTAATTCGCGATGGCGGTGACTTGCCCGCTGAACCCTGAAGCATTGAGTTGTTCTAATGCATAGATGTTCTGCATATGTTTTGGCATAGCGAGCATGACCATTTCAACATTTGAGTGATTAACCCGCTGCCAGAAGTCGGGGTCGGTTGCATCGGCGAGTAAGACTCTTCGGCCTCGCTTAACATGGCGTTCGACCACCTCAGGCTTAATATCGATTCCCGCAATAATACCGGCGTTAGATGCCTCAATCGTTTCATATGCACCAGTCCCAATTCTCCCCATGCCGAATATAACAATTTGGGTATCGGTCAAATTAACAGGCAGTTCTTCTTCTAAACGTTTACTGCTTTCGAATTTAAGTAAAAAAGGCTCTAGCTTTACAAATAGTTCGTTGGCTCTTTTATTCAGTGGTGACGCTATAACAAAGGTCAGAGAGACCGCTATTGCTACAACGGCTAACCAATCAGAAGTAATTGCGCCGCTGGAGGCTGCCACTGCACATACAATTAAACCAAACTCACTATAGTTTGAGAGGGTAAAAGCACTGAGCAGTGAGGTACGTGCACGTAGTCTAAATAAATTTGTGAAGGCATAGTACAGTGAAACTTTGACTGGCAAGACAACGACCAGCAATAACGCGATTAAAAACGCATTGGTTGAAATATTGGCATTAAGTCCAATATTTAAGAAAAATCCAACCAGCATGATATCTTTGAGATTGAGTAAAGACTTTGAGAGCTCACTGGCTTTTTTGTGAGGTGCGAACATCATACCAATAATGAGTGCGCCAAGGTCGCCTTTAAGGCCGGCATATTCAAAAGCATGGTAACCAATCACTAGTGCGAAGAAGAACCCGAACAAGGGGAGTAGCTCACCGTGCTTCGAACGATTTAAAACCCAAAACATCACAGGTTTAAGTGCAAACAAACTTACAAGTAATACGAGTGCCCACATATTTGGTATTTTACCGGTGCTGATGGCTAAAAACGCCACTGCAAAAATATCTTGCATAACTAAAATACCAATTGATATTTTGCCGTGTAGTGTTGCCATTTCACCGCGTTCTTCTAATACTTTAACGGCAAATACGGTACTTGAGAAACTAAAAGCAAAGCCTACTAACATGGCACTGGTTAAGGATAATTCTGTAAATAATGGCAGAGAAATGTAGCCGAGAAGCATTAAAAGGCTCGTGAAAAATGCCGTGCATACCACAATATGCAAAGTTGCAGGTGCCCACACTTGCGGTTTGATTAAGTTTGAAACCTTTAGCTTCAAGCCAATTGAAAATAACAGCAGCGTAACGCCTAAATCGGCCAGAGAAGTGAGTAACTCTGTTGTTTGATGACCAAGTAGGTTTAAGACAAACCCTGCCATTAAAAAGCCGATAAGTGGCGGGAGTTTAAGTTGATACACTGAGAAACCACAGACAAAAGCGATGGCAAAAAACAGTAATTCCATTTGGCAACCAATTAGAGAAATTTTGTACTTAAAGTGTATCAAAACCTGCTGATTTATAAATTAAAAACTTATAGAAGAGGCCATAAATTAGCAGCATAAAACCGAGTATGAATAAGATATTCTGATTTATGTTATAAATTTTCACTGACAAACTCTATTTTTTATGGTTAAGATGCAAGAAAAGGAGCAATCTCGAACAGGAGACTTAATGTTTAAAAAAATCCTTGCATCAGTAGGTATCGGTGCTGCGAAAGTCGATACTGTTTTAGAGACCGAGCATTTACAACCTGGGCAGAAGTTTCAGGCGCAGATCATTGTAAATGGTGGTGATGTTGTACAAGAGGTGACAGGTCTGGAACTCGCCTTGATGACACGTATTAAACATGATGGTGAAAATGGTGAATACTTTACCAATCATGTTTTGGAAAAGTGGAGCGTCGGAGAGCGCTTTAGTATCGGGCCAGGTGAGCAAAAAGTCATCCCTTTTGAAGCACGCTTACATTCAGAAACCCCGATCACAGAAATTAACGCAGGCTATAATTATAGTTTTGTTTGGATTGAAACAGGGTTGGATATTGACCTTGCGCTTGATCCATCGGATAAAGACACTTTACATATTTATCCAAATGAGGCGGTTAAAACCTGTATGGCCGCGATGGGGAAGTTAGGGTTTACATTGGTTAAAGCTGATGTTGAGCAAGGCTATTTGAAAGCCGCGGACTTTCAATCCTTTTCAGGGTGTTATCAAGAACTTGAATATAGGCCTAATAGCCAATCCATTTTTGGGATACAGGAAATAGAGTTGTCTTTCGTACCTGAGGCACATAAAACACATGTTTTAATTGAACTCGATAGAGCATTTAGAACAGATGGATATGTGGACTTAACAATTGAACACGGTCAAGTGAATTTGTCGGCACTTTGCGATCAGCTAGAGCGACTATTTGCTTAGTAATAAAGAGTTACATGCGATTAAGCCCAGCCATGCTGGGCTTTTTTATATGAGGTGATAATGATGCAATGGCAGTGTAAGAAGTTTTTAGAGTTAGATGTTCCAACATTATTTACCATTATGAAGGCACGGGTTGATGTTTTTGTTGTAGAGCAGGCGTGTCCATACCCAGAACTTGATGAGGTTGATCGTGCGTTTGATACTCATCATGTATATGCCTCGGTGGAGGGCTGTATCGCAGCTTATGCGCGCGTGTACGTTCAAACGCCTGAGTGTATTGCAATTGGCAGGGTTTTAGTTAGTGAGCCGTACCGTGGGAAAGGAATAGCAGCGACGTTAATGGAAAAGAGCATTGAGGTGGCAATAAACTGCGGGCCATACAGTGAAATCAAGCTGAGTGCGCAGACGTATCTTCTGAAATTTTATGCTGAACAGGGCTTCAAATCCATTGGGGAGCCTTACTTAGAGGACGGTATTGAGCATCAGGATATGATTCTAATCTCTGAGAGAAAATAGTATAAAAGGTGCTTATAACGCACCTTCTATACTCAGAAGCGGTAAGGGACTTCTATAACGAGTGTATAAATACCAAAGCAATGGCAATTGGACAGACGAACTTAATGTACCATGGCCAAATCTTCCAAAACCAAGTTGCAGCAATGTCAGGGCTACCTGATTCAATTTCTTCTAGCAGTGTCCCTCTGTTCCATAACCAACCTACAAAGATACAACAAAGCATGCCAAGCAGTGGTTGCCCAAACTGTGTGGTCAGACTGATAACTAGGCCAAATAGTGCATTAAAGTTAAATATGATGGTAAAGCTCACAAGGGTGATAAGTGCACCAATGATCCACGTGGCTTGGATACGTTTTAGTGCGAATTTCTCTACAGCATACGATACCGGCGCTTCTAGCATTGAAATAGAAGAGGTCAGGGCTGCAATACTCATTAAGGCAAAGAAAGCAAAACCGACGAACAAACCAACTTCACCCATCCCGTTAAACAGAGCAGGGAGCACTTGGAATACTAACGTATCTTCTGATAGCAAGCTGCCATCTGCGGCAAATATGTCAACGCCTTGAGCTTGCGCTACGTACATTGCAGGTATGATCAATAAGCCGGCGACGAACGCAATTAAAACATCGATGAGTGTGACATACGCGCCCAAAGAAACTAAATTCTCTTTTTTACTGATATAAGAGCCATAAATGATCATCACGCTAGTCCCCAAAGACAACGAGAAAAATGCTTGGCCTAAGGCACTCACGAGCAAGTCTGGGTTGAGCAAAGATGAAAAGTCTGGGATCAGATATGCTTTTAGCCCTTCGCTAGCGCCATCTTGAGTGAGGACATAGACGATGAGTAAAAACAAAATGCTTAGCAAAGCTGGCATTAAACGTTTAGACCATTTCTCAATACCATTTTCGACCCCTTTACTAATAATCGCGATAGTTAAAATGATAAATATCGAAGTAAAGAAAAGGTCTCGGCCTAAAGATTGGGTACTTAGCCAATGAGTCATGTCAGGCATACCGGCGAGCTTGGTAACGGGCTCAATGGTAGCGCTAAACATCCAACCTGCAACAATTGCATAAAAGCTTAAGATTAAACCTGCACAGACAATTCCCCCGAACCCAACGAAAAAAGCGAAGCGTTTATGGGTCGGTTTGGAAGAGAGCTTTTGTAACGATGAAACGGCATTAGCTTGCCCATATCGTCCTATTACAAGCTCTGCCATCAATGCGGGGTAAGCTAAGCAAAATGCTAAAATTAAATACACTAGCACGAATGCAGCGCCACCATTACTGGCGGTTTGGGTTGGAAAGCCCCATATATTACCTAGACCAACTGCAGACCCTGCTGCGGCCATAATGAAACCAAAGCGAGAACTGAACTCTCCGCGAACACTGCTCATATTATTTATACTTCTCTATTTTTATAACGGCGACCACAATCTACTGTAATTAATCCTAAATAAAAAGTGCTAATTGCACTCTAACTAACATGATCTAGGACAAAAGTGTACTCGCTTTGAATCTGTAAGCTTTATGATGCGTAAAACTATGTATTTACTTAATATTAAATTTAGGATTATTAATGATTTAAGTCGCTTGTAAATGTGAACCGTTTGAGTATTTTTACAGTGCCCTTGTAGCTTTACACGGTATACTTAATGTGAATTTAGCACCTCCTAACGTGTCAGATTGTGACACGGAGACCTTGCCGTGATGCCAATCGACTACTTTCGCAACAATCGCAAGTCCAAGACCATATCCTTTCTCATCGCGGTTTCGGTGATTTTGTTCCTGAAAGAAGGGGCTAAATACTTTATGCCAATTGTTAGGGGCAATACCTGGCCCATCGTCTTCAACATCAATGACGATGTACTGATCAAGCTCATGTACCTTGACAAAGATATTATGGGATGCGAATTTGCAGGCATTACTTAATAAATTGGTGACTGCACGGGCCAGCCAGTGAAGATCTGCGGTGAGAAATAATTCAGGGTCAACTTCGTAACTGCTGAGCAATTCGGCTTTGCTAATTTTAGGTTGCACCTGCTCGATAAGCGCAACTATGTAGGGAGTTGCGTGAGTTGATTCGAAATTAAGCAAGTGCGCCTTTTGTTCTAAGGTGGCAAACGATAAATAGCTAGACAACATATTTTCCATTTGATCTAAGTCATTTTCCATTCGGGATAAAATGGACCTGACTTGCTGCATGTCTGGTTCTTCAATTGCTGCATCTAACCCAAACCTTAAACACGCCACTGGGGTTCGAATATCGTGAGAGAGGCTCGAAGCCATGAGTTTATTTTCAGCAAGCAGTTTGTCGATTTGGTTGGCCATGCTATTAAAAGTGAGCTCTACATCTTTAATGTAAGTAAAGTGATTTACTTCGATACGAGCGCTCATATCACCGCTAGCAAAACGTTTTGCGGCCTCGGTTAACACGGATAGCCTTTTTGCTAAGGGGGCAAGGATAAACCACATAAAAGCACAGATCCCAGCATAAAAGATAAACGTGAGCGCAATATCACTATTTTGTTCTTTGGCGGGTTTTTCAACTTTTAGCTCTAAATAATCAGGTAATAATGCATCGTTTGTTTTTAATAAGTTTAATCCTTGTTCTTCTTCAAGGAGCAGTTGCCCTTCGTTTATCATTTTCGTTTTGAGTTCGAGAGGTAATGCTAGTGTGTCGCCTTTTCTATAAGTCAGCGTGATGTTGAAATCACGGCTCAAACGCTGCGTAAAATCGGCTCTTTGGTCGACGGGTTGCCGAGCAACTTGCTGAGCAAAGCCATTGGTTAATGTGCTTTCCCAACTGAAGTTATCAACAGTTGGGGCTGTCTGTTGGCTAAAAGCGTCAATGAGTAAGCTCAGAACGACAATCGAGATAATTGCACTGGTAAGCAAATATAAATAAAGTTTCTTCACGAAATATAACTACCAGGCACTGGGCACCATCAAATAGCCTTTACCCCATATCGTTTTAATTTTCTCGGGCTGTTGTGGGTCATCATTAAACTTTTTACGCAAGGCAGAAATAAGTACATCAACACTGCGATCTAGTCCGTCATATTCACGGCCTTTTGTTGCCTTAAAAACGGCATCTCTTGAGACGACTTCACCCGCATTAGAAGCGAGAAAATGCAACAGTAAATATTCAGCACTTGAGATATTGACTTCATGGCTATGAAGGAGCACTTTTCGAGCTTGCGTGTCAATGCTCAAATTACCTACTTGAATTAGGTTACTGTTAGCGTCTGCGGGTTTATTATCTTGTGTTGTGCGTAACATTGCTTTGATACGAGCGAGTAATGCACGAGGTCTAACAGGCTTTATCACATAATCGCTTGCACCGACTTCAAGGCCGATGACTTCGTCCATTTCTTCATCTCTGGCTGTGAGCATGATAATTGGTTGGTGATAAAATTGTCTTAATTCTCTACATACACTAATGCCATCTTGTCCTGGAAGCATAACATCTAACAACACAATATCTGGGTTCGTAGACTTAACCATAGAAACAACTTTATCACCGCGCTCACACACATGGGTAGTGTAACCTTGGTTGTTTAGATAATCGGCGACCCACTGCGCTAGGGATGCATCATCTTCGACGAGTAGAATTGTACCGTAATTGTCCATTTAAATTGTCTCCTACGCCAATCATGGCAAGTTTATAGGCTGGCCCTGTTTATGCTTAAGTGTAGCGCCAATGTTGTTGTTTGTTAAGCTGTTCTGAGTGCTCGATGTACCTCGTTATTGAATATTTAGACCGTATATCTGTATTTCTGATAGAAGGAATAGTTAATATTACAGGGTAAGTACAAAGTAGCTATGTAACGCGTTAAGCGAGGCCAGTAATCGCTATCTGTCACTGGCCATTCTAAAGAGTAGGAGGATACTTTGCTGTAAAAAATTGTAAGCTATTGAAGGTTAATTTTTTCAATCAGTAAATTGGTCAATGAAGTTTGCATTGCGCTGCTTAAAGCGCTGACTTCAGTTTCAGTGCACGCACCGGCAATTTTTGTTGGCTGACTTACACTCGTTTTTACATCATAACTAGGTATGGTGATGGGATTGTTAAAGCGGGCTTGTCTAGCCGCTTCGGTGTTGTGCTTCACAATGAAAGAGATAACGGCATGTTCGTTCGAAATGCTTTGACTTTGCGTGTAATTAAGTTGGAGTGGGATCCCTTGAAAGCTAGCGCTATCGATAGATGATTTTGCGAACCATACTACGTCTGATGAGGCCTGGTGTGTGAGGCGCATACTGACTGAAGCAATGATGTTGGCACATTGATAACTGGGTACTTGCTGTGCTAAGCGCGTAAAAAATGGGTGGGGCTTTTTAGGTTGATTAAGCGTGTATATTTTATCTGAGCCAAACTCCAAGTCCAATTGGTGTACGGTTAATACGTAATCTGCTTTACTTGATGTGACAATCTTCAAGCCTTTGGTATTAAGTGACTGGATTAACTGCGCTTTAAGTGTATCAGTCATGCTGACTTTATCAGTCACAATACGCACTGTATTATTCTTTTTAATAGGATGTGCAGGCAGCTGCACTGACTTTATACGTGCTGAATCAAGTTCAGTACTGTAACTAAGCTGGTAAACTTCTTTTGTTAAAAGAGGTTTTGCAGGAATATCAAGTTTCGGTGCTAGCTTCTTGGTTGATACGCAACCAAAAGTGAAACTTAAAATAATAATACAAAACAGTAACCGCATCTAAATACCTCAATCGCGTTAAAAAATTATTTAGCCTTTACAAACAGTGTCTAACTTCGTGTACACTTCACTCAAGAAAATTAAAATGAGTCAATATGAAGTTTTTAGTTTCAGTCGTATTTTGGCTATTCACTGCTCACTCTTTTGCTACAGACTCCGCAAAAGTTCAGTGGAACCAATTTTTGAACAGCTATTCTAAGCAAGTCGAGCGCAAACTCAAAGAAAAATCCATTCCTGGAGCAGCATTAAGTATTGTTCATGGCGAATTAGGTGACTATGCGAAAGGATATGGTATAACAAAAGTGCGAAAAGGGAGAGCGGTTGATGCCCATACTCGCTTTAGATTGGCATCAGTATCTAAAACCTTTGCTGGCTCTTTGAGTGCGAAGTTAGCCAGTGAGAACAAATTACTACTGGATGATTATGTTAGTGATTATTTACCTGCTTTTGCTGATTCAGAATATAAGCATTTAAAACTCTATCATTTATTAAGTCACTCGAGTGGCTTGGTCCCCAATGCATACGATAATTTAATTGAATCTCGTATGCCTTATCAAGATATTGTTGAGCGTTTGATATCGGTTGAAAAAATATGCCGACCGGGTCAATGCTATGGATATCAGAATGTGATGTTTAGCATCATTGCAGACGTTATTTTGAAAGCGACAGGTATGCCTTATGAGCGATGGCTCAAAGAGTTTGTCTTTACGCCACTTAATATGAATGATGGTGGGGTCGGGTTAGCGAATATGACTCGAGATACAAACTATGCACTACCCCATGTTCTGGGAAGAAAGCGTTGGCATACAGCAAAACTCAAGGCGAATTATTATAAAGTTGCACCAGCTGCGGGAGTGAACGCAAGTGCAGCAGATATGGTGCAATGGTTAAAGTTGCAATTAGGCTATTATCCCAGTGTGATGTCGTTGGAGGCGCTCACAATACAAAGCAGACCCTATACGCGCACAAAACGTGAATTGCGACGCCGTATTTGGCGTGAGCACGTAACGCAAGCTTATTATGGGTTGGGCTGGCGCATTTATGAATATGAAGGGACAACATTGTATTATCACAGTGGCTGGGTGCAAGGCTATAGAACCGATGTTGTGGTGATCCCTGCAATCAATATGGGCTTTAGTTTATTATTGAACGCAGAAAGTGGGGTGATAAACGCCTTAACAACTGATTTTATTAATAGTGCGCTACAATTTGCTCAGAACACACCAGAGGCATAGCCTTTGGTGCACTGAGCTTTCAAAAGAATCAATTACGTACGAGGTAATTGAATCTTTTTCTCTTCACTTTGGCGATATAATACTATCACATGGCCAATGCTCTGTACTTTATAGGCTTTAGTTTCTCTTACAATCGCATCAAAAATTAGCTGCTTTGTTTCGCGATCATTAGTCGGCACTTTTACCTTGATAAGTTCGTGGATGGTCAAGGAATGGTCGATTTCCATTACCACACCTTCTGTTAAGCCGTTTGATCCGAGCAAAACAACGGGTTTTAATGGGTGTGCTAATCCTTTTAAGTACTGCTTTTGTTTATTTGATAAGGTCATATTGGTACAATTTACTAAATATAGGCTTGAATTATTGATATTCTACCGCCATCTAGACAATATTACTAATGAGTTGCAGCGAATAATGACAAATAAAAAACACTCAGCGAGTTCCCAGCGCTGGTTAAAAGAACATGTTGATGATCCATATGTTCAAGAAGCACAAAAACGAGGGTTTCGTTCACGGGCTGTATTTAAGCTAGAAGAGATACAGCAGCGTGACAAATTGATAAAACCTGGTATGAGTGTTGTCGATCTTGGTGCGGCTCCTGGTAGTTGGTCTCAGTACCTTGCAGAGCAAGTTGGCGCAAAAGGTCAAGTTATTGCGTGTGACATTTTACCGATGGACTCTTTGCCTGGTGTTGACTTTTTACAAGGCGATTTTCGTGAAGAGGCTGTATTAGATGCTTTACTAAATCGCATTGGCGGTAAAAATGTTGATGTCGTATTTTCTGACATGGCACCTAATATGAGTGGTAACATGTCGACCGATCAGGCTGGAAGCATGTATTTAGTCGAACTTGCGTTAGATATGTGTCATCAAGTACTGCGCAAAAACGGCGGATTTGCTGTAAAAGTGTTTCAAGGTGAAAGCTTTGATCAATTTGTTCAAGAAGTACGTAAATGCTTTAACGTGGTAAAGATCCGCAAGCCAAAAGCGTCTAGACCTCGTTCGAGAGAAGTATATATAGTGGCGACAGGCTACAAACTGTAGTACAGTTGGACAGCATTAAGTTGAATTTAAACAATTTTGGATACAAGAGGTTAACCCCTTGAGCGATATGGCAAAGAATTTAATACTCTGGTTGGTTATTGCAGTTGTGCTAATGACCGTGTTTCAGAGCTTCAATGGCGGCGATCATATTGATCGTCAAACAAGTTACACACAGTTTGTGAAAGAAGTGCGCAGCGGCGCAATTCGAGATGTTAATGTTGACCGTTACTCAGGTACTATTACTGGCGTAAAGGGCAATGGTGAGCGTTTTCAAACAATAATCCCTATGCATGACGCAGATTTAATTAATGATTTGCTAAAAAACGATGTGAATGTGAAAGGTGTTAAACCAGAAGAGCAATCTTTCTTGGCTAATATTTTCATTTCTTGGTTCCCAATGCTGTTATTGATTGGTGTGTGGATATTCTTCATGCGTCAAATGCAAGGCGGTGGCGGCAAAGGTGCGATGTCATTCGGTAAGAGTAAAGCGCGTCTTATGAGTGAAGATCAAGTTAAAACGACCTTTGCTGATGTCGCTGGCTGTGATGAAGCGAAAGAAGATGTAACTGAATTGGTTGACTTTTTACGCGACCCGTCAAAGTTTCAAAAGCTTGGTGGTAGTATTCCTAAAGGTGTTCTGATGGTCGGTCCTCCGGGAACGGGTAAAACACTTTTAGCAAAAGCGGTTGCTGGTGAAGCCAAAGTACCATTTTTCACAATTTCGGGGTCAGATTTTGTTGAAATGTTTGTTGGTGTGGGCGCATCACGTGTACGCGACATGTTTGAGCAAGCTAAAAAAGCAGCACCATGTATCATCTTTATTGATGAAATAGATGCCGTAGGCCGCAAGCGTGGCGCGGGTATGGGTGGTGGTCATGATGAACGTGAGCAAACACTTAACCAGATGCTTGTAGAGATGGATGGTTTTGAGGGTAACGAAGGTATTATCGTTATTGCTGCGACTAACCGACCAGATGTCCTTGACCCTGCGTTATTACGCCCTGGTCGTTTTGACCGTCAAGTTGTTGTTGGTTTGCCTGATATTCGTGGTCGTGAGCAAATATTGAATGTTCATATGAGAAAAGTACCGCTTGATGATAATGTTGAATCGTCAGTAATTGCACGTGGTACACCTGGATTTTCAGGTGCTGACTTGGCAAATCTTGTGAATGAAGCTGCACTATTTGCTGCGCGTGGTAATAAGCGTAAAGTAAGTATGGCTGAATTCGATGCTGCAAAAGATAAGATCATGATGGGCGCCGAGCGCAAGTCTATGGTTATGAGCGAGCATGAGAAAGAAATGACCGCTTATCATGAGGCTGGACACGCGATTGTTGGTCGTTTGGTTCCTGAACATGACCCTGTTTACAAAGTGTCGATTATTCCTCGCGGTCGTGCGTTGGGTGTAACTATGTACTTACCTGAGCAAGACAGAGTTAGCCATTCTAAAGAACATTTAGAATCAATGTTGTCTAGTTTATATGGTGGTCGTATTGCTGAAGCACTTATTTATGGTGACGACAAAGTGACGACAGGTGCAAGTAACGACATCGAACGTGCGACAGATATTGCCAAAAAGATGGTTACTCAGTGGGGTTTAAGTAACAAGCTTGGTCCACAAATGTACATGGAAGATCAAAATGAAATGTACATGGGTGGCGGCTCTCAGCGTATGTCGGGCATGTCAGATGAGACAGCTAAATTAATTGACTCAGAGATCAAAGATTTTGTAACCCGTAACTATGACCGTGCAGAACAAATATTGAAAGACAATATGGATGTTCTGCATAGTATGAAAGACGCACTTATGAAGTATGAGACAATTGATGCACCTCAAATTGATGATTTGATGGCACGTGTTGAAGTGAGACCACCTCGTGATGCGCATGATATTAAGCCAAAAGCTAAAGCATCAAAATCAGATGATGATGCAAATGACACAGAAAAAAAGCCAACTTCTGAATCTCAATCAAGTTCAGAGCTTGATGATAGTCCAGAATAACGGTTAAAATACTGTCCTCTTATTAAAGCCCCGAATATCGGGGCTTTTTAATATCCAAACGAAAGCCAAAAACTGGATAGAGAATTAAGACTAAAAAGCTCCTCTCGATAGAATATTATTAAGCTAGGGTACACCATGACTACGTTAAGTTTACCTCGGGGTCGCATTTTGGACCTAAATGTTCCGCAAGTAATGGGAATTATCAACGTCACACCAGATTCATTTTCTGATGGCGGGAATTATTTCAATAGCGAGCATGCTGTAAAACAAGCCATGACAAATCTAAAACAAGGTGCAACTATTTTAGATATTGGTGGTGAGTCTACACGTCCAGGGGCACCTGATGTCACTTGTGAAGTCGAACTACAAAGAGTGGTCCCCGTGATCTCGGCAATTCGAGCGATGTCTGATTGTGTGATTTCTATTGATACGAGTAAGGCACAAGTCATGGAAGCGGCAATAAAAGCGGGTGCTGATATCATTAACGACGTGCGCGCTTTACAAGAGCCTA
Source organism: Pseudoalteromonas sp. MSK9-3 (assembly GCF_003590335.1). GTDB lineage: Bacteria > Pseudomonadota > Gammaproteobacteria > Enterobacterales > Alteromonadaceae > Pseudoalteromonas. The sequence goes on from NZ_MIET01000030.1 coordinate 84,563, forward strand.
ATGCGTTGGAAGTGGTTGCACAATTTGACGATGTACCCGTTTGCTTAATGCATATGCAAGGACAGCCCAGAACGATGCAAGCAAATCCAAGCTATACAAATTTGATACCTCAGGTGAAGCAGTTTTTTAATGAGCGTATTGAATCTTGTGAACAAGCTGGAATAAAGCGTGATAGGTTAATTATTGATCCTGGGTTTGGTTTTGGTAAAAATTTGGCGCATAACTTGAGTCTACTGGGTGAATTTGAGCAGTTTGCTACGTTTGAGCTACCTTTATTGGCAGGGTTATCGCGCAAATCAATGTTTGGTCAATTATTGAATCGGGACACTGATAAACGCTTAGCGGCGAGTTTAGCTGGCGCGTTACTGTGCGCGCAGAAGGGCGCACATATTATTAGAGTCCATGATGTTCAGGAAACAGCTGATGTGTTAAATGTATGGCAGGCAGCTAGAAATGGAGTAACTTTATGACAACAAGAAAATATTTCGGTACCGACGGTGTTCGAGGTTTGGTAGGTGAGTACCCGATAACACCAGAGTTTGCATTAAAACTCGGTTGGGCTGCGGGAAAAGTATTGTCAAAGTCAGGTACTAAGAAAGTCATTATCGGAAAAGATACACGTATTTCCGGCTATTTATTAGAAACTTCATTAGAAGCTGGTTTAATTGCCGCCGGTATTGATGTGGTTTTACTAGGGCCAATGCCGACACCGGCTGTGGCTTATTTAACACAAACTTTTCGTGCTGAAGCCGGTATTGTGATAAGTGCGTCTCATAATCCATACCATGACAATGGCATAAAGTTTTTTAGTGGTAATGGCCTCAAACTTGCTGATTCAGTGGAGCTTGAAATAGAAGCAATGCTCGATGATAAAATGACGTGTGTGCCATCAGAGCAACTTGGCAAGGCGCACAGGCTAGACAACGCAGATGGACGCTACATTGAGTTTTGTAAAGGGCAGTTTCCTAACGAACTGTCATTAGAAGGGCTCAAAATTGTTTTAGATTGTGCAAATGGTGCGACGTACCATATTGCCCCAGCTGTGATGCGTGAGCTGGGGGCTACGGTGATTTGTCATGCCTGTGAACCAAACGGGGTAAACATCAACCTTAACTGTGGTGCAACTCATGTAGACAGTTTAAAACGTAAAGTGCTTGAGCATGATGCTGACGTGGGGATTGCCTATGATGGTGACGGTGATCGAGTGATGATGGTTGATCATAATGGCAGAGTTTTTGATGGTGATGATATAGTCTATATTATTGCCAGCCAAGCGTTTGAACAAGGCACGCTAGGTGGCGGTGTCGTAGGCACTGTGATGTCTAACATGGGGTTAGAAAATGCATTAAAGGCAAAAGGCATTGAGTTTGCCAGAAGCAAAGTGGGTGACCGTTATGTTATGGAGCTTTTAGCGCAAAATGGTTGGAAAATCGGTGGTGAAAGTTCTGGTCATGTCCTGAGCTTAGATCTCATCAGCACAGGTGATGGAATTATATCGAGCTTACAAGTGCTTGCAGCGATGGTCTCACAAAATAAAACGCTACAAGACTTAGGACAAGGGTTTGTAAAGTACCCAATGAATATGATCAATGTTAGGTATTCTGTCTCAGCAGACCCAACAACTTCTCCAGAAGTGATTGCAGTTGTAAATGAAGTTGAAGCTGAACTGGCTGGTAAAGGTCGTGTTTTATTAAGAAAGTCAGGCACTGAACCTGTCATTAGAGTAATGGTAGAAGCAGAGCAAGAGAAGCAGGTCCTCGATTTTTCTCAAAAAATTGCTGAAGTTGTTGAAACTGTGAGCAATTAATCATTTTTTTTATTTTTTATCTTGTAACTTTGGGTGAGTCGAGTTAGTATCTCACCCGCTTTAAATGCGGAGTATCGAATGGCGCAGCGTAAGCCAATAGTTGCTGGAAACTGGAAAATGAACGGTTCAATAGAACTAGTGTCAGAGATCAGTACAGCAATAAGCAAATATAAAAATGAGCAAGTTGACGTTATTATTTTTCCGCCAGCCCCCTTACTGTGTAAGGCAGTTGAGTCGGGCGTTAATGTTGGCACTCAAACTATTTCTGAATTTGATTCCGGCGCCTTTACAGGGGAAATAGAAGCTAAGTTAGCAAAGCAACTTGGTGCAAATTATACGCTGGTAGGTCATTCAGAAAGACGCGCGATTTTCGGCGAAACAAGTGAAATTGTTGCTGAAAAGTTTGCCAAAGCACAAGAAGAAGGGTTAATACCGGTACTTTGTGTAGGTGAAACAGAAAAGCAAAGAGAGCTAGGCGAAACAGAAAAAGTAGTAGCTGAACAAATAAATGCTGTAATTTCTAAATTAGGTATAGCAGCGCTCTCAAATTCTGTGCTAGCATACGAGCCCGTTTGGGCAATAGGAACCGGTAAAACGGCAACTCCTGAACAAGCACAGTCTGTACACAAATTTATTCGTGACATGCTTAGCACACAAAGCGAGCCTGTCGCACAAGCACTGCAAATTCTTTATGGTGGCAGTGTTAATGATAAAAACAGTAAAAGCTTATTTACACAACCAGATATAGATGGCGGCCTTATTGGCGGCGCTAGTCTGAAAGCAGATGCATTTGTGAGCATTTGTAACAGTGCATTAGGGAACGTATAACATGTACGAGATATTATTGGTTATTTATTTAATTGTTGCATTAGCACTTATTGGTATGGTGTTGGTACAGCAAGGTAAAGGTGCCGACATGGGGTCTTCATTCGGAGCAGGTGCATCAGCGACTGTATTCGGATCATCAGGTGCCGGTAATTTTATGACTAAAACAACGACAGTATTAGCAACTGTCTTCTTTGTTTTAAGTATCGTTTTGGGTAATTTGACAGCAGGTCAAATTAAACAAACAGACGAGTGGGAAAATCTAGAAGCACCAGCTGAGTCAATTGCAGTACCAGCAGCGTCAGATGTACCAGCGTCAACTGACAACAATACGTCAGACGTACCAAATTAATAAAAGATTGGTAACCTTTAGTTACCCAGTCGGTTAACGCCTCAGTTAATCAAATGACTGTAAAAAGCGGATGTGGTGGAATTGGTAGACACGCTACCTTGAGGGGGTAGTGCTTTCGGGCGTGGGGGTTCAAGTCCCCCCATCCGCACCAAATAGTAAGAATCCGGTTGATGAAAATCAGCCGGGTTTTTTATTTTTTAATAGTATGTTAAAAACGCACTTATGTTGCTGTTTTTACTTTGTGATCGCCTGTACTTCAATTATGCTATGAACATCTCTATTTAATTATTACTCCTCTTGTTATTTATCACGCCACTTATTTTTAAATATACAGCCCCATACCTCAGTGTCGGTATTCATGATGATGGTATCGTGTTGCATAGCCGTCATGGCAAGCCTGAATTACTGCTTTGGAAACAAATAAATCAGCCCCCTAAACTTGATCGTAAAGTTGTTTTTAGTTACTTAACTATTTCACATACTCACGGCCAGCTATCACAGCCTATTAAAGTGGAAAATAAGTTAGAGTTCACTTTAAGACTGCAAAGGCTATGGGTCTTGCATCATCAAAAAGCGTTAATGGAGCGCATACTCAAACTAGAAAGATTACTTAAAGAAAGGTATTTATCGCATGGTCTTATGAGCATGCTTATGTCTGCTCTGACGCCGTATCGTGACAAATGGCTATCTTGGGATATACGCTGTGAGCTCAGTGCTGAATTAGCGCAAGCCATTGCTACTCTAAAAGAGGTTACGCAATGGAGTACCAGTGATGTAGCTGAATTCCAAGAAAGTTATGTAAGCTATAAACTTCGAGAACATGAAGCATTTTTTGACACGGTAGAGAAGTTACCACTCACTGCTGCACAGAGGCGGGCCTGTGTAATACAAGACGAGCGGCAGTTATTACTTGCAGGTGCAGGTACGGGCAAAACAAGTGTGATGATAGCAAAAGCGCAATACTTGGCGTACACCCGTCAAGCATATGCTAAGCATATACTGATGTTAGCGTATGGTAATGAGGCCGCGCGTGAAATGGTGCAAAGAGCAAGTCAATACCCTACATTTCCAAAGTGCATGACGTTTCATAAATTAGGCTTAAAGATCATTGAGAGCGTAGAGGGGGTGGCACCAAAGATTTCAACCCTTGCTCAGAATGAAGTTGAGAAACGTACTTTTGTGAAAGAGACGATATTACTCCTTTGCCAAGAAGAGCAATATCGGCTCAGCTTTGCGCGTTACGGTGAGTGTTCAGGCAAGGATTTACAAAGCATTTGTCAGTACCTAGAAGGCTCAAAAGGCAGTCGTTTGTTAAAAACCATTACAGGCGCGTTAGCACACCTAAAATGTGCTAGGGCGATGAGTAGTTTGTCGAGAGTAGAAACACACTTTAGTGACGCACTAATGTGTATTAGGCCTATTTTGGCGGAGTATAGCCTTTATTTGAGCAATGAAAGGGCGATTGATTTTGAAGATATGGTTCTCAAGTCAATCAAGTATGTGCAAGAAAAAAAATTTATATCTCCTTGGACACACTTTTTAGTGGATGAGTTTCAGGATATATCCCCCATACGTGCCAAATTATTGAAAGCATTAATAACACAGTCAGAGCGACATCATTTGTTTTGTGTTGGAGATGATTGGCAATCTATCTACAGGTTTAGCGGCGCAGATATTTCTTATACAACGGATTTTACAAACTTCTTTGGCAAAGGGACCGTGACGCAACTAGACACAACATTTCGCTACCATCAAGCGTTATTAGACGTGTCTAGCCGCTTTATTTGTGCCAATCCTAGTCAAATAATGAAACGAATATCGGCCCATAGTACTGATGATATCGCTCCGCTGGTATATGTTGAAGGATCCGACGACGAGCAGTCATTGCTCATCGCGCTCAGCCAATTAAATGCCAGAGCAGATAAGGTATGTAGCGTACTAATATTAGCGCGATACCATAAGTTGTTACCTGATAAATCGCATTTATCTAAGTTACAGCAACAGTTTGAACGTTTAGAGCTAAGAACTATGACATTTCATGGCTCAAAAGGTAAAGAAGCTGATTACAGTATTTTATTAGGCTTGCATGCAGGAGGGGTGCCTGCTCAAGAAGGGGAAGGGACGTTATTAAATGCTTTATTGCCTGAACAAGGGCATTTTCCTCATGCTGAGGAGCGGCGATTATTTTATGTCGCCTTAACGCGTGCTAAACGCCAAGTGTACCTTATCAAACCAAAAGTGAATCCGAGTGAATTTTTATTAGAGCTCGATAATTAAGCAATAGTTCTTTGTTTAATTGGGTAAAAATTGTCGTAATTGGTAATCCACTGCTAAGTTTAAAGCATTACGATTGCGAGTGACTTGTCGAGATGGAAACAGAGCAATACATTTATCACAAAAGCCAGTGGATGAAGGCACCCGTATTAAATGAACGGGTTCAGCTTGTGACTGTGTTTTTTAGTTTAGAGGAACGAAACTGCAACGAGCTTAAGCGTTTGAAGTATTACTTTCCCAATGCCAAAATAGTAGGTTGCAGTAGCGCAGGTGATATAGCTGCAGATCAGCTCTTTGATGATGCAATGGTTATTACCGCTTTTTCATTTAGTAATACCCGAGTCGCTATTTATAGTGATGCAGTGCAAGAGACAGCAGTGAGTGAGTTTTGTGAGTCTGCAGCCTCAGCATTGCAAAAAACCGATCTTAAATGGCTACTGGTAATTAGCGATGGGCATGTTATCAACGGCAGTGACTTGGCAGCACACCTTAATCACTCATTCGATGATGATGTGATAATAACCGGCGGCCTTGCCGGAGATGGGGAGCGGTTTTCAAGTACTTCATTATTTAATAACCAATTCTTAGAAGAAGGCGCCGTGATCTTATGTGGTTTCTATTCAGACACACTGAAAGTAAGCCATGCTAGTGTTGGCGGCTGGGATCCGTTTGGACCCAAACGAGAGATCACCCAAGCAAATGGAAATCGTCTGTATGCGCTAGATGGGGAGCCAGCTATCACCTTGTACAAGCAGTATTTAGGTCCATATGCCAATGATTTACCAGCATCAGCGCTGAGGTTTCCACTGCAGGTTACGCATCCTGAAACAGGCCGTAAGGTGATACGAACCATATTAGATATTGATTATGAAGACAATAGCATGGTATTTGCTGGCGATATGCCCCATCAAGGCTATGCACAATTAATGAAGGCTAACTTTGATCGGCTCGTTGATGGAGCTGGGACTGCGGTTATGAAGTCATTAGAGAGTGTGCATGGCGAGTCAGGCGTTGCTTTATTAATTAGCTGCGTCGGGAGAAAGCTTGTCTTGGGGCCGAGAGTTGAGGAGGAGCTAGAAGCCATCACAACAAAACTAGCCTCTGGATTTAAGTGTATGGGCTTTTATTCATATGGAGAGTTGGCTCCAGATGTTTATGGTGGGCCTTGCCTTTTACACAACCAAACGATGACGGTAACACTTGTCTCAGAATAATATGCATCATTTATTAGCACGATTACTTAAGAAAAGTGGCTTTTCTGGTATTGAGTCCGCGCAATACGAACACTTTATACGTTTATTATCAGACGCGTTTGTGCATGCTGATGAAGACAGGTGGATGTTAGAGCATAGTTTAAATTTGACGAGCAAAGAGCTGACTGAAAATAATAGCCAGTTACGTACTAAGCTTGCTGATATTGATAAATACCAACGGAGCTTAGAGTTATCTGTTACCCGCCAGAAAGCAATATTAGACGCTAGCCCAGAAGTGGTGGTTGAGTTTAATATTTGTGGAGAAATTACACATATAAACCAAAGCGGTTGCACCTTTCTCGGCTGTGATGAACATACTGCTTTGACCCTTGATGCGACGCAAGTACTACATTCTATTTTGTCCTTACTTACTGCGCCTGATGTGTTTATAGAGCAGATCCAAGCCATGTTTGACTCAAAAGAAGCGCAGTTAACAGGCAATTTTGAAACAATACACGGTCGATATTATGAGTATTATAGCGTACCTGAACTGATCCACGGAGAGTACGTTGGGCGCGTATGGTGTTGCCGAGATATTACTGATTTAAAAGCCCAAAAAGCATTACTCTCCAAACAAGCAAATTGCGACTCTCTGACAGGGTTAGCCAATCGGTTTAATATTATCGCAACCGTGAACAGAATGCTTCAAAGTGACGTGGTAAAGCCATTTGCCTTAGTGCTAATAGATTTAGATGATTTTAAGAAAATAAACGATAGCTTAGGTCACCTTGCCGGTGATGACGCTCTAAAAATTTGTGCTAAGCGTCTAGAAAGGCGTGTGCAGCAGCCAAACCGTTTAGCAAGGCTAGGCGGAGATGAGTTTCTGGTTGTTTTAATGCTAGATAGCTTACCTGCAATACGTGAGCAGCTAGACCATATTTTAAATGCGTTTATAGATCCGATAAAAATTGAAGGGAATTGCTATCAACTCTCTTTAAGTGTAGGTGTAGCAAGTTACCCCGCTCATGGAGAAGAGGTCTCTGAAATCCTTGGTAAAGCAGATATCGCCATGTATCAAGCTAAAAAACAAGGTAAAAATCAATATAAATTATTCGACTCAGCGCTAGAGCAGCGAGTTCAAAAAGCCATTTACATTGAAGAAAAGCTACAACAAGCGATCACACTGAAACAGTTTGAATTGTACTTTCAGCCAAAAATAAATATTGGATCAGGGCAAGTTGAATCTTTGGAAGCACTCATTCGATGGCCAAATAATGGCCGGATGATTTTTCCTGATGAATTTATTCCAATTGCCGAAGATAAAGGTTTAATAGGCAAAATCACCGAGTGCGTCTTAGAGATGGCGTGCGACACATTGAGCCAGTGGCACGGATTAGCGCACTTGAAGGACTTATCGATTGCAATCAATATTTCGGGTAAAGACATCAGCGTTGATAATTTCTATGAGAAGTTAGAGCGCTTACTAAGTCGTTATAAGTTCAATCCATCTCTATTGGAATTAGAGTTAACAGAAAGTGCATTGATCAGCAACTTATCAAATGTTAAAGCGACGCTCAAGCAGCTAAAAAAACTCGGTATTAAAGTGGCAATCGACGACTTTGGTACGGGCTACTCCTCACTCGCGTATTTGCAGGCTCTTGATATATATTATTTAAAAATAGACAGACAATTTGTTGCGGCTTTATTGAGTGAGCCAAAAGCGGAGGCGATTGTACAAAGTATTATTGACGTAGGTAAAAACTTAGGCCTTTGTTTGATTGCTGAAGGCGTCGAGCAAGCAGAACATTTAGATAAGTTACAGAGAATGGGTTGCGATCAAGCACAAGGGTATTTTATTTGCAGACCCTTGCCATCATCAGAATTACTCAAGTTTTTAAGTGCTGCAAAACAAGCAGTCTAAACGCTAGCTTATTATTACGTGTTTATATAATTTTAAGCCCAGTGACGTTCTGACGTTTGTCACTTCGAAATGTTATTCATATTTGTTATTGTTGATTAAAACGCAAATGGAGAGACGTATGAGTGGCACAACCATGATTTTTTTAATCGTGCTAGTATCTGTAGGGTTTGGCGCAATTAGAGAGATATACATTACTAAATTAGAATTAAAAAAACGCAGTACCAAAGGTGATCAGGATGTTGAGTCATTGAAGATTGAGATATTAGCATTAAAAGCGCGTATTGTAGTGCTTGAAAAGTTGGTCACCGATGATGGTTATCAAGTGTCGAAAGACATTAGCAAGTTATAGTCTGACAGGGGCCGAAATGGGAAGGTGAAGCACCTTCCTACGACCCTCTGAGACGTTACTCGTACGAAATAGGGTCTGTGGCTTTGTTTAATGCGAAGGCTTCTAAACGCTCTTGGCAAGCGCCGCACTTGCCGCACGCATGTTGTCTGCCATTATAACAAGTCCATGTTTGGCTATAATCTAGGCCCATTTCTAAGCCGTCTGTTAAAATGTCAATTTTGGTGTTATTCAAATAGGGACTGACGATTTCTACCGCATCGTAGTTAGCAATACGGCATACATCATCCATTTTCTTCACAAATTCAGGACGGCAGTCTGGGTAAATAGCATGATCACCTGAATGCGCACCGTAAAATACTTTACTTGCTTGTATTGATACGGCGTAACCAACGGCAAGAGAAATTAGAATCATGTTACGATTGGGCACGATAGTGCTCTTCATACTTTCTTCTTCGTAATGCCCTTCAGGTACGTCAATATCATCAGTGAGTGATGAGCCGCCAATAAGTTGATTAATCGCCGAAATATCAACAATTTTATGAGTGATGTTAAGACGTTCACACACTTGTGCTGCAACTTCTAGCTCTTTGACATGACGCTGGCCATAGTTAAATGACAAAGCATAGACGTCGTGTCCCGAACGGATCGCTTTGTTCAATACGGTATAGGAATCCATACCACCAGAATAAATAACAACAACTTTTTCACTCATAATGCTTTTGCCTCGATTTTGATAGAGGTTTACTTCAGGGCGCGATATACTACACGGCCGCTGAAAAAATAACAATTTTCCGCGGTAATTTTTTGAGTTTGGAAAGTTGTATCGGAGCTGTTTTGTACAAAATCAACGAAGTTTTTGAAACTATTCAAGGTGAAGCGAGCTTTACTGGCGTGCCATCGATCTTTTTGCGTTTACAGGGTTGCCCGGTGGGTTGTTCATGGTGCGACACCAAACAGACGTGGGATCTTAATACAGAGTATCTAGTGTCGCTTGATAAAACGGTTGAGAAAAAAGCAGATTCTGAACTGTGGACTGAAGCTACTTCAGAGCAAATTGTTACTTTATTCAAAGATAAAGAGTATTTGGCTAAGCATGTCGTTATTACGGGTGGTGAGCCATGTATGTATGATTTGGTGCCACTGTGTGAGCTGTTACATGAAGCCGGCTTTTCAACACAGATTGAAACCAGTGGTACATTTGAAATTAAAGTCCCCGCAGAAACATGGGTCACAGTGTCACCAAAAATAAATATGCGTGGTGGGTATAAGGTATTAACGTCGGCAATGAAGCGAGCTGATGAAATTAAGCATCCGGTAGCAATGCAAAAACATGTTGATGAACTAGAAGCTTTATTTACAGAAACAGGTGTCACGCCAAAATTAGTGTATTTACAGCCGATCAGTCAAAAAGCGAAGGCGACCAAGCTGGCCATTGACACCTGTATGAAAAAGAACTGGCGGTTATCAGTGCAAGTGCATAAATACATAGGCATAAATTAGCGTTGCTAATTGAAGAGCTGCACTTTTAATGCAGTTCTTGTTAGGCACAAAAAAACCAACATAAGTATTCATGTTGGTTTTTTGTTTTAAGTCATTAAGAACTTAAGATGCAGACTTATTCTCTTCGAGTGTTTTTGCTGCATTTGGGTCGTTAAATACCTCAACATCAAACTCTTTTTCAGATTTAGCAACAACACACGTCACCATACAATCGCCTGTTACGTTCACTGCGGTACGGGTCATATCGAGCAGTCTATCTACGCCCATAATAATTGCGATCCCTTCCACTGGCAGGCCGACTTGGTTAAGTACCATGGCAAGCATTATTAAACCAACACCCGGGACACCAGCTGTGCCGACTGAGGCCAAGGTGGCTGTTAAAATGACCATGAGATAATCACTAATGGTTAAATCTACCGCGAATACTTGAGCAATAAATACCGTCGCGACACCTTGCATAATTGCAGTGCCATCCATGTTTATGGTGGCGCCTAAAGGGACTGTAAAAGAGGCAACAGAGTTATGAGCACCTAGTTTCTTAGTGGCAGTTTCAAGGGTTACAGGCATTGTTGCACTTGAACTTGAGGTGCTAAATGCAAATAAGCAAGCATCTTTCATTTTGCGTAAGAACTTAATTGGGCTCAATCCCGTGAGTGTTTTTAATATGATTGAATAATTAATTAACGCGTGAATAAAGAGTGCTGCTACAACCACGAAGAAGTATTTTGCAAGGCCAATGATTAAGCCCATTTCAATGGTTGTAAATAACTTTGCCATTAGACAGAACACGCCATAGGGTGCTAAGTTCATCAGTAAGGTCACTAATTTTAAAATAACAGTATTTAAGTCTTCAAAAATAGTCGCAATGCGTTTGCCAGCCTCACCACTGAGGGCCATGGCAATACCAAATAGCAATGCAAACACGATAACTTGCAGCATGTTACCATCTGCCATTGCACTGATAGGGTTAGTCGGGAACATATTGATAATGACTTGCACAAGTGTCGGTGCCTGCTTGGCATCAAAGCTTGCATTAGTTGGCACATCGTAGCCCACACCTGGACTGACTAATAAAGCCAAACTAATAGCAACTGTAATCGCAACCGCGGTTGTGAGTAAGTATAAACCAATAGACTTGCCGCCTAAGCGACCGAGTTTTTTTGGATCGCTCAAGCTACATGTACCGCAAACCAGCGAAATAAAGACCAAAGGAACAACCAGCATTTTTAAGCTGGCAATGAATATTTGCCCACCAATGTGGAAAAAACCATCAACAAAAACACTTTTTACAGGAAAATCAAAAAGGCCAAGTGGAATATAAACTTCGCTCTGACCAGCTAACAAAGCTTGGAGTAGCAGGCCTATGACAACACCCGCGACCATGCCAAACATGATCCGAGTGGTTAGGCTCGTTTTTTTATTTATTTGCATAACTATGTTACTAAAGTAATCGGAAAATCAGCATAGCCTAACAGGCTGACCGCACAAGACCAAAAAAAATCGACAATTTATTAATAAAAAACTGTGATTTTTTCAACCTTTCTAAGGTAATATGATAAAAAATTCTAACTTAAATCTTAGCTAGGGAGAGAGTTCAATGCCTCTAATGCGCTTATTTAGCATTGTCATGCTTGGTTTGTGGCTTACTGCATGCGGTGGCGGTGGCTCCATTGAGAAAAACGATAATTCAGATGGTGGAACAACTTCTGAGTATACGCTGACATTAACAGGGCTAGACAGTGATACAAATGAGACAAGTAGTTTAGTCTCTGCTGAGAAGCCATTAAAGGTGAGGGCGTTACTCAGTAAAGAGGGGATCGCACAAAGTAATGCTCGCATTACGTTTACCAGTGATCAATTTGCGTCTTTAAACCCTAGCTCAGGCACTGTGTTGACAAATGCCGTAGGCCAAGCTGATATATTGCTCAGTGCCACAGCCAATGAAGGAGCTGGTCGTCTAAGCGCTGCTTATACTGTGGGCGATGAGACCGCCACAGCGACTTTTGACTTCAATTCAAGTGGCGGAGGTGGCACTGACACCGGAGTATCGGGTGATGTCACTCTGCTAGTATCAGTACTCGACAAAAGCGGTAACACGTTTACAGAGTCCAATCCGCTGACACAAGATAATTCCGGCTTTATCACAGCGACTTTGAAAAAAAATGGTGTGGCGTTACCTCGTGTTATTGTCTCTTTTGCTACTGAATTTACAGGTGAAATTAAAAATGGCACTGAACGTGCGATAACGGACGAAAGCGGTATTGCCCGATTAGAGCTCGGTAGTGGGCAATCCAAGGGGGCAGGGCGAATTACTGCGACTTATCAAGACACTAGCAGCAATGAAAGTATCAGTAAATCAGACGTGTTTTTCTCCTCAGGAGACAGTGGTGCGACCGATACCAGTGGGTTTTTACTCGATGTGAAATTGCTTGTGGATTGTAATGTAAATTGGGATGCCAATAGAAATAATGTATTACTCGACCCTTTGAGTGCGGCATCTGGTTGCCAAGTGGTTAACTCTATTTCATCGAATGATTTAGCCGATGTTTACGTTCGTCTTACCAATGCGCAAACAGGTGATGGCGTCGCAAATGGACTCGTCGAGGTAACTACTGACTTAGGCACATTGCTACCGAGTTCAGGAAAAGCATTGACCGATAGCTTTGGTGTTGCATTATTGAAGTTGCAGCCAGGTACTGAGGGTGGTGCTGGTACATTGACCATCTCGTCATCTCAAGCGGGTAATGTGCAAGAGCTGGTTAATTTTGCTGTGGGCATCGCGGATCTGACATTGAGCGTCGATAACGGGCTATCAACTGTAAATAATGAAGTTGTGCCGTTAAAAGCGGGAGGCAGTACGGTTATTAGCGTCACCTTACGCGATTTAGATGGCAGTCTTTATACTGTGCCAACCGATGTTGAGTTTTCGTCGACGTGTAAAAGTGCAGATTTATCTGAACTAGATAGCATTGTAAAAACATCCAATGGTGTGGCCAGTGCAACATATCGTGCAAAGGGCTGTGAAGGTGATGATGATATCACGGTGAATGTGCAAACTGGCGGTAAAAACTTTAGTGCTCGAACTGTCATATCTGTATTGTCATCGCCAGTTCAATCAATCAAGTTTGAAAGTGTCTCTGAACCATTTATTGCACTGCCTCCAGGTGAGGGTGGCATTCCGACTCAGTCTATCGTGAAGTTTACTTTGTTAGACGAAGATACTTTACCTGTGCCACGTGCTCGGGTGGACTTTAAATTATCGGATAATCAAGGCTCTGCTGCGCTTACTCAACGTCAGAGTAACACCGATAATGATGGGGTGGTGCAAACCAGTGTTAAATCTGGGGTTGTACCGGGTCCGTTAGTGGTTACTGCGTGCTATATTGATCAGGCTGATCTGGATGCGTTAGCCATTTCTGCTCCAAACGATGATTACTCTTGCTGGGAAGAGGATGTTGCTTTGTGTGCGAGTACGCCTGCAAGTGAAATATGCCCAGCTGGGACGTTACAACTATACGATATTTCTAAGCAGATATTGAGTGTCTCGTCACAAATTAGCCTGAGCTCCGGTGTCACCGATCAAGATTCCTTCAGTGCTTCACCAGATGTGTTTAATACCAATTCATTGAACTATAATGGTATTGTTTCAAATATCACGGTTTTTTTTGGTGATCAGTTTAATCAATTTAATGCTGATGGGGTGACTGCAACAGTTATTGCTGAAGCGGGGGCAATTGGCAGTATCGATGGCACCAATACGCTTGAGTGTGTGACTGATAACGCCAGTTGTACGGTGCAATGGCGTAGTCAAGGTGACAGACCGTTTTCCGATTCTAAATGGGGGAATCGCGTTGGGAGTACAAACCCAAAAACCAATCAGGTAAATTGCGACCCATATTTCGGCGCTGCAGCTCCCTGTGTGAATGGTATGCTGCGAGCCAAAAATGACTCGAATGGGGTTGTTATGGGTGGTCGCGTCAGCATTTTAGCTGTAGCAAAAGGACAAGAGAGTTTTCGTGATGAGCCTTCAGATGACCCCGAAAAGGTAGAGAACCCTGTAACCCGAAGAAATGGACTATTTGATATTGGTGAGTATCGTCAAGAGTTTGATTTGAGTGAAGCATTCTTAGATACCAATGAAAATGGTAAATTTGATAAAGTAGATTGTAATACCAATAATACAACTGGGCCTTGCTCCCCAACTGGTACTGAAAACGGTGGACATGATGATGATTGGCGAGACTTAAATGGCAATGGTCGACATGATGAAAAAGATGATAAATATAACGGCTTATTGTGTTCAAAAGAAGCTGAAGAAGCAGGTGAATGTACCCGTGAGTTAATCGAAGTAAGGCAGCAATTTGAGTTGGTAATGTCTGGAGACACGCCTTATGTAAGGTTCTCCGTAGAAAAACAAGCTGATGATTTGGCTGCACATAGGCTCCACATCCCTGCGGATTGCAGCAGTCAAGTTTTTACGGCTGGTGACTATGCAGGAACAAATAAACTGAATATAGAATCTGCAGGTGAAGCCCCCTCAGGTCATAACGGTTTTTGTGACATTGGTGATTCTCGGTCTGGCAGTGCTATTAATTTATCTCAATCGACTATTGAGATAACCAATGCTGATGGGAGCACAAGTAATGTTGATGAGGGAGTTACAGCAATAGAGCTTTATATTTATTATTCAGATGTGTTTGGTAATCCATTGCCTGCCGGCACTGAGGTAACGCTTTCAGCGACCAATGGCGAGTTAACAATAATTGAGCACAGTGAAACTATCCCCAATACAAATTCGGATCAACCGACGTATTCAAGAGTGGCCATTGCACGTGAGGAAGAGGGGAATAAAAAAACCACGGGTGCGTTGTCGATTGAATTTTTGATAAAAAATGGTGATGCGGAAACAAAAATCACTAGGTCGATTACTGTTTTAGATGATAGGTAACGTGAAATGAGCGGAAATGCCAACCTCCGGGTTGGCATTTTTGTATCTATTCCTTTATATTGCGCAGCTTAATTTAGGGTTTATAGTTTTTGAGTGAAATAGCACCAAAAGTTGTGTAATTAATCAGTGATCAGCTAAAAGATTGTATTTAAAGCTTGTAACAATAGGTGTTTGTAGATATACCTATAAATATTAATCGCCCGTGATGGGCAAAAACGTAGACAAGAACGGTCAAGAATAGGCAGCTATGGGCAAATCGTTAGTAATTGTAGAGTCTCCCGCAAAGGCTAAAACAATTAATAAATATTTAGGTAAGGACTTTATTGTAAAGTCTAGTGTCGGCCATGTGCGGGACCTGCCGACGTCAGGTGCAGGTAAAACCAAAGGTGTTGCCACTAAAACCCCTGCTGAAGTACGCAAAATGGCGCCAGAAGAAAAAGCCATATACAAGAAAAACAAAGATTATGCGAATCTTGTTGCGCGTATGGGGATTGACCCAGAACAAGGCTGGGAGCCACATTATGAGGTACTGCCAGGTAAAGAGAAGGTAGTACAAGAATTACAAAAACTTGCTGAAGGTGCTGACCACATCTATCTCGCAACCGATTTGGATAGAGAAGGGGAAGCCATTGCATGGCACCTTGAACAGATCATCGGTGGCGAACCTGAAAAGTATAAGCGCGTGGTATTTAACGAGATCACCAAAAACGCCATTCAGCAAGCCTTTGAGGCGCCGGGGCAGCTAAATACTGACATGGTATATGCTCAGCAGGCTCGCCGCTTTTTAGACCGTGTAGTGGGCTTTATGGTATCGCCTTTACTATGGCAAAAAGTTGCTCGTGGATTATCTGCAGGGCGCGTACAGTCAGTTGCTGTGCGTTTGCTAGTAGAACGTGAACGTGAAATAAAAGCATTTATTCCAGAAGAGTTTTGGGATATTCACGCTGACGTAACGGCCAGTTCACAACCAATTCGCTTGGAAGTAACTAAGTTTCAAGGCAGTGCATTTAAGCCCGTCAATGAACAGCAAACCACGGCAGCAGTAACGGTACTTGAAAAAAGCGACTATAAAGTTGTTAAAGTTGAAGAAAAACCAAGTAAAAGTAAGCCCAGTGCGCCTTTTATCACTTCAACAATGCAACAAGCAGCCAGTACGCGTTTAGGCTATGGCGTAAAGAAAACCATGATGCTCGCGCAGCGTTTGTATGAAGCGGGTTATATTACCTATATGCGAACAGACTCAACGAACTTATCAAATGATGCCGTTGCTATGTGTCGTGAGTATGTAACAGAGCAGTTCGGTGATAAGTATTTACCTGAAAACCCAATAAAGTACAGTGCCAAAGATAATGCGCAAGAAGCGCACGAAGCTATCCGTCCATCAAGCGTAACGGTATTGTCTGGTCATGTGGAAGGCGTAGATGCTGATGCCAAGAAGTTGTATGAGCTAATATGGCGACAGTTTGTAGCGTGTCAAATGACACCTGCTGAATATGACTTAACCACCATGTCTGTGGCTGCGGGCGAATATACCCTGAAAGCCAAGGGGCGTGTAATGCGCTTTGATGGTTGGACTGCGGTGCAGCCTTCGATACGCAAGAAAAATGAAGAAGATCAATCTCTGCCAGCCGTTGCTGTCGGCGATGACATTCAATTAGTCGCGTTAGATCCTAAGCAACACTTTACGAAGCCACCTGCACGTTTTAGTGAAGCAAGCTTAGTTAAAGAATTAGAAAAGCGTGGTATTGGCCGTCCATCTACCTACGCAGCGATTATTTCGACGATTCAAGACCGTGGGTATGTGCGTGTTGAAAACCGTCGCTTCTTTGCCGAGAAAATGGGTGAGATTGTTACTGATCGCTTAGTTGAAAACTTCAACGACTTAATGAACTTTGACTTCACCGCTAAAATGGAAGGTCGTTTAGATGATATCGCAGAAGGCGAGCGTGTTTGGACCCAAGTTTTAGATAAGTTTTACGCAAACTTCTCTCAGCAGTTAACAACCGCTGGCGGAGAAGAAGCTGAAGGCGGCATGCGTCAAAATGTCATGGTTGAAACCGATATTGACTGCCCGACATGCGGCAGAAAAATGGGTATTCGTACTGCATCCACTGGCGTATTCTTAGGATGTACAGGGTATAATCTGCCACCTAAAGAGCGTTGCACAACAACCATGAATTTGGTGTCGGGTGATGAAGCGGTTGCCGCTGATGTAGAAGATGTTGAAACTGAAACATTAATGCAGATGAAGCGTTGCCCGGTTTGTGAAACAGCGATGGATTCATATCTCATTGATGAAACACGTAAGATCCATGTGTGTGGTAACAACCCTGCATGTGATGGCGTGGTTGTCGAACAGGGTACCTTTAAAATTAAAGGGTATGACGGCCCGGTTATCGAATGTGATAAATGTGAATCAGAAATGCAGTTAAAGTCTGGCCGTTTTGGTAAGTACTTTGGTTGTACGAATGAAGACTGTAAGAATACCCGTAAACTGCTGAAAAGTGGTGAGCCAGCGCCTCCGAAAGAAGATCCTGTTCACTTGCCTGAATTGGAATGTGAAAAATCAGAAGCCTATTTTGTATTACGAGATGGCGCATCAGGGATCTTTTTAGCAGCGCATACTTTCCCTAAATCACGGGAAACACGTGCGCCTAAAGTTGCAGAGTTAAAGCGCTTTAGAGACCGTATATCGCCGAAGTTTTACTATTTGGCCGATGCACCAGATCAAGATGATGATGGTAATTTAGCGGTAATTCGGTATTCACGCAAAACTAAAACTCAATATGTTATGACCGAAGTTGAAGGTAAAGCAACTGGTTGGAAAGCAACCCTTGACAAAGGGAAGTGGGTTATTGAGCAGAAAGTGACGAAGAAAAAGAAAAAGTAACACTGTATTGTGTTTGATGAAAAGCCGGGCTTGCCCGGCTTTTGTCGTTTTGTAATTCGCAACGTGCGATGCTTAATACAGTTTGTTTTAGTTATGTTAGTACTCACTGCGAGTAAAAGTTATGATAGAAAAGGGTTTTAGTACGTATAATTGACATCACAAGATGCGCTAAGTAAACTCGTTTTGTGTCTATATATGGAACGTGCGCGATATTGTTAACATCATCGTCGCTAAATGTAATTAGGAAAAATTATTGATGCATTCTATAAAAAAAATGAAGTCAGGACTCTTATATCTGACAATACTGACTGTGTCACTTGGCATAAATAAGCATGTTTTAGCTGATACTGAGTCGAATTCTCAAATTGATTTAACGCCCTGTTATATAGAAAACCTGCCAGACAGGTTATTGTGTGGCAGTGTAAAACAGCCGTTATCGTATGAAACGAATGAAGGTGAAATAGAGATTCATTTTGCTGTTATTCCGGCCATTAAAAAAAGTCACCCGACAGAAGCTATATTAGGCTTTGCTGGTGGCCCAGGGCAGTCTGCGGTTGAGCTAGCTGCGATATTTAATCGAAACTTACGATATGCTCGTGAAAACCGTGATATTTTACTGGTCGATCAACGGGGTACGGGTAAATCATTGAAATTACAGTGTCAGTCTGATGATTTGGTGACACAGTTTGCGTTCAATGATGCATTGATTGACATGAACACCCTTGCTAAAGAAGACACTCAGCGTTGTAAATCTGAGATAAAGGTTGATTTGAGCCACTTTACGACACCTGTAGCAGCAAAAGATTTTGAAGCAGTTCGCAAAGCTTTGGGTTATACCGGGCTACATTTATACGGTGTGTCTTATGGTACGCGTATAGCGCAAGAGTATACTCGTCAATTTCCTGATTCAGTGCTAACCAGTACATTGGATGGCGTTGCACCAATGCAACAGGGTTTGTCGGCGATTGGTCATGCCATAGATACGTCACTCGATGCGTTGCTTAAACGTTGTAGCACAGACGTGCAATGTGAAAAGCAGTACCCTAAATTGTCCGAACAACTCGTGAGTTTACTTGATAGATTAGACCATTCGCCTGTTACGGTTGACGTAAGGCACCCTCGAACTCATCAGAAAACTGAACTGGTCGTTACGCAATTAAAGTTTTTTTCTGCCATAAGAATGGCACTGTATAGTCACCACACTCGTGCCTTGATCCCTTTAACGATTAGCGAAGCGCTTGCAGGTAATTATTCACCGTTAGTGGGATTATTATCTTCATCAGACATGGTTGATAGTATGGCGATGGGCATGCACAGTGCCATCGTGTGCGGTGAAGATTGGCCTTTTTTAACGGCTACATCTCGTGAAAAAGATATGCAAAGTTATTTTGGTAAATTGATGATTGAGTCTCTTGATATTAGTTGCCCCGTTTGGCAAGTGAAACCGGTTGATAGCCGCTTTTATCAGCCACTTAATATCGCAACGCCGACCTTGTTGTTATCAGGGGGGATTGATCCAGCGACGCCACCAGAGTGGGCTGAGATGGCGATGGTTAATATGGAAAATGCCACACACTTGATTGCACCATCGGCAACACATGGTGTGGTATCGCAAACTTGTGCAGCCAAGTTAGTTGGTCAATTTATCGATAAAAAGAGTGCGCAGGAGTTAGATGCCAGTTGTTTGGAAAAAGATAACCGTAAGCAGTTTTTTATGAATCTTAACGGCACAGTTTCAACTCAAAAAACAAAAATCAGTAAAATAGAACTAGGTGGCGACTTATGATATCGGTAAATAACTTAACGAAAAAAATCGGTGACGTAAATGCGCTTAACGGTCTTAATTTCAGTGCGCAAAATGGTAAAATTACTGGGTTACTTGGGCCAAATGGTGCGGGTAAAACAACTTGCTTACGCACTGTGTTTGGTTTGCTAAAGGCTGACAGTGGCAACACCGAGATTGATGGCATTGACGTTGCAAAAGACCCTATGCAAGCAAAGCAACAACTAGGCTTATTTCCTGATCCATGTGGTTTATATGAACGCTTAACACCGCGTGAGTATGTTGAGTTTTTTGCCCAATTGAGTGGCATGAGCGCTACGGATGCAAAGACAGCGACCGCAGATGTGCTGTCTAAGTTGCAGATGGATGATATAGCAGACAGGCGTTGCCAAGGTTTTTCACAAGGCCAGCATATGAAAACGGCTTTAGCTCAAGCAATCGTGCACAAGCCAACCAATATCATTTTAGATGAACCGACGCGCGGGCTCGATGTGATGAGCACGCGTATATTACGAGATCTATTGCTGTTGCTGAAAGAGCAAGGGCATTGTGTGTTGTTCTCAAGTCATGTAATGCAAGAAGTCGCCGCGTTGTGCGATCATGTAGTGGTTATGGCAAAGGGTAAAGTTGTGGCAGAGGGGTCACCAGAGTCACTGTGTGAGCGCACTGGTAAAGCAACATTGGAAGAAGCATTTATTGAGTTGATCGGCAGTGATGAAGGAATAGCAGCATAATGAAATTACTGACTGTATTGTTTAAAAAAGAAGTACTTGATGCAGGTCGAGACAAGCGCTCGGTGATGGCTGGTTTATATTACGCGATTGGTTCCCCAATAATCATGTGTGTATTATTTTCAATTATGCTCAAGCAGTTTGCGTCTCCAGATGAGCTAAAAATTACCATTAATAATGCAGATGCTGCGCCGGCATTGGTGCAATATTTAGATAGTAAAGAGATCATCCACAGTACTGATGACGATGTAAAAGCCATTACCTTAGAAATCAGTGCAGATTATCAAGATAAAATGCGCGAAGGGCGCAGTGCACAGGTAACAATTATTGCTGATAAGTCCGACGATAAGTTACGAAAATCAATTACTGAACTAGAACGCGCGCTTATGAGGTATAACAGCGAAGTAGCCAGCCTTCGGTTACTTACACGAGGCATTGACCCTACAGTAATGCAAGCGGTGAATGTACAATTACATGATCAAGCAACGCCTGAGTCGAAAGGGGGGATGTTTTTAGGTATTGCAACCTTATCTATTGTGCTCACTTTATTTTATGCCGCGATGAATTTGGCAATTGATACAAGTGCGGGCGAACGAGAGCGAAATTCATTGGCGTTACTGTTAAGTCATCCGCTTAGCAGTATGCAGGTGGTTTTAGCAAAGTCAGCTGCCATTGCTGCTTTTTCAATGCTTGGTCTCGCAATTATTTTGGTGGTGTCAAAATTTGCTTATGCTTTGGTACCTTGGCAGCAGCTTGGTTTTAGTGTCAATATCGGCTTTGACTTTATGCTGTTATGTATGGTGATTGGTTTGCCAATTGCGTTAATGTCAGCCAGTTTACAAGTATTTGTGTCTTTTATGGCTAAGTCATTTAAAGAGGCGCAAACCTACGTCACTATGGTGCTATTTGTGCCCATGGGACTCAGTATGGTGACGACCTACGATATTGCAACAGAATACGTGCAGTGGTTGCCAATTGCGGCGCAGCAACATGCCATGATTGAATTTATTAAAGGCAACGCATTACCTTGGCCACAATTGTTTATATCAACGCTTGTTACATTGGCATTATTTGGTTTATTTAGTTGGCTGAGTAGTCGTATGTTAAAAAGTGAAAAGGTGGTATTTGGTTTGTAATGAACCAGGTAGCTTTCCCCGTAAAGTATAAAAACGCGCAGCCTTAGGCTGCGTTTTTTTATGCTGTGGTTATCCACAGAAAAAGTGGATAACTTGTCATTAACTTGGGGTTGGTTTTATATAAAAATGAGAGTAATTAGGATGTTTGCTGATTAACAGCGCGTTTTACTGTGTGTGAGTACCATGGGGTTGTTAGCACTCGTGTAAATAGATTAAGCAAGTAGGGAAATTGTACTCTTGTACCATATAAGCACACATTGATATAAATACAGTGAGGCAGATTGTATTCAGCAAATGAAGCAGGGTGGCGAACAATAATGTATATGGTTTATGTCTAAGGGCATAGCTGCCATCATTTAGGATTTTCTGGTATCATTATTTTTTAAACGGCTTATAAATTACTGAGTGGTTTTTTGGCTTCTCAGGAAAAGTAATTTGTGTGCTCTAATCACGTTATTTTAAGTTAATTTACTATGCAATTATCTCCATCTCTAACAGCGTTAATCGAAGCTCTGCGCTGTTTGCCTGGCATTGGACCGAAGTCAGCGCAACGGATCGCTTTTCATTTACTTGAACGTGATCGCTCAGGCGGGACTCAACTTGGCGATAGTTTGCTAAAAGCCATGCAGGTTATTGGCCACTGTGAGTCATGTCGTACATTCTCTGAAGCACCATTATGTGATATTTGCTTAAGTGTAAAACGTCAAGATAGCCGTTTATTATGTATTGTGGAATCGCCAACAGACGTGCTTGCGATTGAGCAAACAGGCCAATACCAAGGCTTATATTTTGTTCTTATGGGGCACTTGTCGCCATTAGATGGTATTGGGCCGAAAGAAATTGGGCTAGATGTACTTGATGACAAATTGTCAAAAGGTAATATAGACGAAGTTATTCTAGCAACAAACCCGACGGTTGAAGGTGAAGCCACTGCGCATTACATTGCAGAGCTGTGTCAAAAACATAACGTTGACGCATCTCGAATAGCACATGGTATGCCAGTCGGTGGTGAGCTTGATTTAGTCGATGGCATGACATTAATGCATGCATTCTCTGGCCGACGTAGCTTAAGCTAATATAGAGATAGAATGGGTTAAGATAGTTGTTAGTGTGACAGTCGTTAACCCTTTTTTATAAATGATATCATCGAAAAAAATACATTTTTCCCCTTGAACTTGAAAAACTCCCCCCCATATCCTTTTGCATAATATTTAGTATCAATTTGGTTAGACGGAGAGAACGATGACCACAGCTCAAAAAGAAACATTAGGCTTTCAAACAGAAGTAAAACAACTATTAAACCTAATGATCCATTCTTTGTACTCTAATAAAGAAATTTTCTTACGTGAACTTGTATCTAACGCCTCAGATGCCGCGGATAAACTGCGCTTTTTAGCACTGTCTGATGGCAGCCTTTATGATGGTGACGCAGACTTGCGTGTACGTGTCAGTGTTGATAAAGAAGCGAATACCGTGACCATTTCTGATAACGGTATTGGTATGACACGTGAAGAAGTGATCAGCTCATTAGGAACGATTGCTAAATCAGGTACTGCTGAATTCTTTAGTAACCTAACGGGTGATCAAGCACAAGATTCACAATTAATTGGTCAATTCGGTGTTGGTTTTTACTCTGCATTCATCGTTGCAGATGCGGTAACAGTCACTACGCGTAAAGCGGGTGAAAGCACAGGTGTTGAGTGGCATTCACAAGGTGAAGGCGATTACACGCTTGCTGAAGTAGAAAAAGAAGGCCGTGGTACTGAAATCGTGCTGCATTTACGTGAAGAAGAAGGTGAGTTCTTAGACGACTTCAGACTACGCGGTATTGTGACTAAATATTCTGACCATATTTCTATTCCTGTAGAAATGTTCAAAGCGCCAGTGCCAGAGTCAGAAGGCCCAGACGGTGAAAAGATTGAAGCAGTTCCAGGTGAGTGGGAAGCCATTAACCGTGCTACAGCACTTTGGTCTCGCGATAAGTCAGACATTTCTGATGAAGAATACAAAGAATTTTATAAGCACGTTGGTCATGACTGGGAAGAGCCACTAACATGGGCACACAACAAGGTTGAAGGTAAAACAGAATACACAAGCTTATTGTATATTCCGAAGAAAGCACCATTCGACATGTTCAACCGTGACCGTCAAACGGGCTTAAAGCTTTATGTACAACGCGTTTTCATTATGGATGACGCTGAGCAGTTCATGCCGAGCTACCTACGTTTTGTAAAAGGTTTACTTGATTCAAACGATTTGCCACTGAATATTTCACGTGAAATCTTACAAGATAACAAGATCACGCAAGCAATTCGTAAAGGCTGTACATCTCGCGTACTTAAAATGCTTGACCGTATGGGTAAAAACAAGCCTGAAGAGTATCAAACATTCTGGAATGAGTTTGGTCAAGTGATCAAAGAAGGTCCAGCAGAAGATTCAGCCAACAAAGAAGCCATTGCTAAGCTATTGCGCTTTAGCTCTACGCATACAGATGAAGCGACACAGAATGTGTCTTTAGAGCAGTATGTTGAGCGCATGAAAGAAGGCCAAGACAAGATTTATTATGTTGTTGCTGACAGCTTTGAAGCAGCTAAGAGTTCTCCACACCTAGAAATCTTCCGCAAGAAGGGCATTGAAGTCTTATTGTTGTCTGACCGTGTTGATGAGTGGATGATGAGCCACCTAACTGAGCTTGATGAGAAGCAACTACAATCAATCACTCGTGGTGACTTAGACTTAGGTGATTTAGATGATGAAGAAGCTAAGAAAGCACAAGAAGAGAGTGAAAAAGAAGTTGAAGGTTTAGTTGAGCGCATTAAAGAAGTACTTGGTGATAAAGTAAAAGAAGTACGCTTTACGCACCGTCTAACTGATTCTCCAGCGTGTGTTGTTGCTGACGAGCACGACATGAGTTCACAAATGCAAAAGCTGATGGAGTCTGTGGGTCAAGCAGCACCAGAGTCTAAGCCAGTATTTGAACTTAACCCTGAGCATCAACTTGTGAAACACTTAAATGTTGAGCAAGATGAAGACAAGTTTGTACAGTGGTCAGAAGTATTGTTCGACCAAGCGTTACTTGCTGAGCGTGGTAGCTTGAAAGATCCAGCTGGGTTTGTTGCACGCTTGAATAAGCTAATGCTTGATTTAAGCAAATAAGCGTTTAAATTACGTTAGGAAAGGGGGCTTTATGCCCCTTTTTTTTATCTATAACGAATTAACCTTAGCAATTAGTATAAGTTGCTTGAGAAACACCGGCGCTTATGAAAAAATTCAACCAAATTTAAATAAACTCCGATACGAGGAACATATTATGCGCATTATCCTTTTGGGCGCACCGGGTGCAGGTAAAGGCACTCAAGCACAATTCTTAATGGAAAAGCACGGTATTCCACAGATCTCTACTGGCGACATGTTACGTGCGGCTATTAAAGAAAGCACGCCTTTAGGCCTTGAAGCAAAGAAAGTGATGGACGCAGGTCAACTAGTATCTGATGAGATCATCATTGGCCTTGTGAAAGAGCGTATTGCGAAAGCAGATTGTGCAAAAGGATTCTTACTTGATGGTTTCCCTCGTACAATTCCACAAGCTGATGCAATGAAAGAAAATGGCATTAGCATCGACCATGTTATTGAGTTCGATGTAGCTGATGACATTATTGTTGAGCGTATGGGTGGACGTCGTGTACACCCTGGTTCTGGTCGTGTTTATCATGTTGTTTATAACCCAGCAAAGGTTGAAGGCAAAGATGATGTAACAGGTGAAGACTTAATCATTCGTCCTGACGATGTTGAAGAAACAGTGAAAAAGCGCCTTGGTATTTACCATGAGCAAACTAAGCCATTAGTGAACTACTACCAAGCTGAAGCGGATGCAGGTAACACGCAATATCATAAACTTGATGGTACACAGGCTGTTGAAGCGGTAAGCACTCAACTTGCTGAGCTGTTAGGTTAATCGTTTGATTAATGCTTTAATTAAGAAAAACCGCCTTTTGGCGGTTTTTTTATAATGTTTTTAACTTATGGACGACTTGACTGTAATCAGGCTCAGTAGCTAAATTTTTAACTAGTTGTTTATAAACAATCTTGTGGTCTTTATCGAGGATAAAAACAGCTCGGCTAAGTAGCCCCATATCTTTGATATATAAGCCATAGTTTTCACCAAAGTTTCGCCATACTGAGTCAGATAAAGTAACAACTTTGTCGATGTTTTCTTGCTTACAAAAGCGCTTTTGGGCAAATGGTAGGTCAGCACTGATTGTTAGCATTTCAATATTTGAAAAAGTCTTAGCGACTTGCTCATTGAAGTGCTTGGTTTGCAGGCTACAAATACCGGTGTCTAAGCTTGGCACAACGCTTATCACAATAGCTTTACCTTGAAAGTCCGATAATTTCACAGGAACAAATGCATCGTTAACGACTTTAAAATCAGGAGCCTGTTGACCTTCAGTAACACCTTGGCCTAATAAGGTGATCGGTTTTTCTTGGGCATAGACCTTACCTGAGTCTATTTTGTTCTCTGGCAGGGTATATGCCGATACGCTCATAGCGAACAAGCTTGTGGCAATAATGGAGACTTTCAGCATAAAGTATTCCTTTTCGAGTTATCTTAATTGGCGTCAGTGTATTATACTGTAAAACGCTAACAAAGTATTACGGGATAAGTGCGTTGTAAATCGTTAGGGATTTTATTAACATTAGCCGTAAATTTGAGCCACCAAAACTTATAATAATCATTAAGTCTCAATTTACAGACCATTGAGAACAACTCGAGCAAAGAGAGCTTTTATGTCAACATTAGTTTTAATATGTGATGACTCTAAATTAGCGCGCCGTCAGCTGGCTCGCTCATTGCCTGAGGATTGGGATATTAAAGTAGAATTTGCAGAACATGGCTTAGACTGTATTGAAAAGATCAAGCAGTTCTCGCCTGAAATTCTATTTTTAGATTTAAATATGCCGCAAATGGATGGCTATGGCGTATTACAAGAAATTCAAAGCCAAGATCTAAATGTGTTAACGGTTGTGGTATCAGGAGATATACAACCTAATGCACACCAGCGAGTTATAGAGCTTGGCGCAATAGACTTTATTCGCAAACCATGCGATGCGGCAAAACTTGCTGAAATTATAGAACATCACGGCATTCGAGATCGCGCTATTCGTGAAAGCTTAGTGCATAAATTGGGTGAGCAATTAGACCCTGAGATCCGCGATATTTATCAAGAATTAACCAATGTGGCAATGGGTCAAGCTGGCGACTTACTCGCTAGACTATTGAACGTATTTGTTGAGTTACCAATCCCAAATGTGAATGTGCTTGAAGTCAGTGAGTTACACATGGCTTTACAGGCCATTGATGCGAGTGCGAGTACATCCGGGGTTTGCCAAGGCTTTATTGGTGGAGGGGTATCGGGCGAAGCATTGTTGTTACTGAATGATTCAAGTTTTAAAGAAGTTGCATCACTCATGAATTATCACGGTGAGCTTAATGAAAAAGTAGAGCTTGAGCTGTTGATGGATATTAGTAATATTTTGATTGGTTCTATTTTAACGGGCTTATCAAGGCAGCTTGATATGCCTTTCAGCCAAGGACATCCTGTTGTGCTCGGACAGCACTGCGATGTATCAGATCTGGTTAAAGCAAATAAATCTAGATGGCAACGGACGCTTGCTATAGAAATTAGTTATGGAATAGAAAACCACGATATTAATTGCGACTTAATGCTGCTCTTTACCGAGGACTCATTGAAGACCTTGAAGTATAAAGTCGAATACTTATTAGAAGATTAAAACTATGCCTGCTGCTGATTTTGACATGAATGAGATCCATTGGTTAATGGATATGTTTAATACGGTTGATGTTGGGTTAGTCGTACTAGATAGAGATTATAAAGTGTGTATTTGGAATGGTTTTATGGAAAACCATTCAGGACTATTGCCAAGTGCCGTTAAAGATAAAGATATTTTTGACTTATTTCCGAGCATTGATGAACAGTGGTTTAGAGGTAAAACCGAGTCGGTATTTGTGTTAAAAAACCGCTCTTTTACTATTTGGGAACAGCAACCCTATATATTTAAATTTAAGAATTACCGACCGATCACCGGTAAAGCTGATCACATGTATCAAAGTTCGACAATTATTCCTTTGAGTACCATTACGGGCGAAGTAGGGCACATATGTATCATTATTTATGATGTGACTGATGAAGCAATGAATAAGCTTGAGCTGGAACAAGTGAATCAGAAGCTTGAACAAATGAGCCGTACCGATAGCTTAACAACATTAGCCAATAGGGGCTATTGGGAAACGACGTTACGCAAAGAGTTTAAGCGGTTAAAGCGCAGTGAGGGCGTGTGCAGCTTGCTTATGTTTGATATTGATCACTTTAAACGGGTAAATGATGACTATGGGCATAGTGGCGGTGATGAAGCTATTCGGCATATTTCAGATCTTTTGAAAAAAACCTTACGTGAAACAGACACAGCTGGTCGATACGGCGGTGAAGAGTTTGTCGTGACCTTAGTTGATACTGACAATGAGGGGGCACAAATATTTGCTGAACGTTTAAGAAGCTTGATTGAGAAGTCGTCAATTTTTTATGATAACAAGCAAATACAAATAACAGTCAGTGTTGGTTTTGCAGCTTATACCAGTGACTTTGATAAACACGAGCAGTGGATTGAAGCGGCAGACCTTGCGTTATATCACTCCAAAGAAACGGGTAGAAATAAAGTAACGGGTTACACCAGTGATATGAAAAAATAAGAATAGTGACTTCAACGTGAACCATCACAGTATGGATTGACACTTCTACAATAAAGCGCTCGACGTATATCATCGGGCGTTTTGTATTTTAAGCCCGTGTGCGGTGGTAATTTAAAAGCAGGCAACTAGTCTTTTTGACTATCTTTTAGGCTTGGGTTTCTATTACGTTCTTCGAATTAAAACTGGAAAAGTGTTAATCTTATTTAGAATGGATCTGTCACTTCCCCAAAAAATAAAAAGCCCTAATATTTAGGGCTTTTTTGTAGAAAATTCATAGAACTAAAATACTAAGCTGATGCTTCTTTGCTTTCTACAGGGCATTGACCTATGACGGTTTTGGTTCCGTCTGCATCAACTTGCTCTAACTTAACCGAGAAGCCCCATAGCCTGTATAGGTGTTTTAAAACTTCTTTTTTAGAGTTAGCCAAAGGTATGCCATTTTGAGGCACGTAGCGCAATGTTAAAGAGCGATCTCCGCGAACATCTACATCATATACTTGAATGTTCGGTTCGTGGTTACTCAAATTATATTGCGCTGATAAGGAAGAACGAACAAACTGATAACCTTCATCATTATGAATGGCACCAACCTCTAAATGCGGCGATTTTTGCTGGTCGACTATTGTGAATAGTTTAAAGTCTCGAATCAGTTTTGGTGATAAAAACTGACTTACAAAGCTCTCATCTTTAAAGTTCTCCATTGCAAAATGAAGCGTATCTAACCAATCTTTCCCGGCAAATTCAGGAAACCATTGTTTATCTTCATCTGTAGGGTTTTCACAAATACGACGAATATCGACCATCATATTGAAGCCAAGTGCGTAAGGGTTTATCCCTGAATAAAATTTACTGTTGTAAGGGGGTTGATAGACAACATTGGTATGGCTTTGTAAAAACTCTAGCATGAAAGCATCGCTGACTTTACCCTCATCATATAGGTGATTCAAAATAGTATAGTGCCAGAACGTCGCCCAGCCTTCGTTCATAACTTGTGTCTGGCGCTGAGGGTAAAAATACTGCGATACTTTTCGTACTATACGAATTATTTCTCGTTGCCATGATTCTAATAAAGGCGCATTTTTCTCAATAAAATAAAGGATGTTCTCTTGTGGCTCTGTTGGAAAGCGGATCCGCTTTACTTTTTCTTCATGAGCACTCACAGGGATCGTTCGCCAAAGCTCGTTGACTTGAGATTGCAAATAATCTTCACGTTCTTTTTGTCTTTTCTGCTCTTCAAACAAAGATATTTGTTGAGGGCGCTTATATCTATCAACACCATAATTCATGAGCGCATGGCAAGAGTCTAGTAGGTTTTCAACTTCATCAATTCCATATTTCTGCTCACACTGCGCAATATAGTTTTTGGCAAATAATAAATAGTCGATGATTGATGATGCATCAGTCCACGTTTTAAAGAGATAATTACCTTTAAAAAATGAATTATGCCCATAACAGGCATGTGCCATTACCAATGCTTGCATGGGTAATGTATTTTCTTCCATTAAATACGAAATACACGGATCTGAATTAATAACAATCTCATAAGCGAGACCCATTTGGCCCCGCTTATAGTTTTGCTCTGTTTGAATAAATTTTTTGCCATATGACCAATGACTATAGCCGATTGGCATACCAACGCTCGAATATGCATCCATCATTTGTTCAGCGGTGATCACTTCTATTTGGTTAGGGTAGGTATCTAACCTGTAGTGTTCAGCTACGCGCGCTATCTCAGCCTGATATTCTCCTAACATCTCAAACGTCCAATCAGGTCCGTCATTCATAGGGTTATAACTCATATAGTTCCCTCCTATAAAGGTTAGGCAGCGCCTTGTTGTTGACGATTCTTTTTAAATAACTCTCTAAATATCGGATAGATATCTTCAACACTTTTAATATGCTGCATGGCGAAGTTATCAAACGTATTTTCGATTGCTTGATATTCTCTCCACAGGCTTTGGTGTGCCCGTGTTGTAATTTCGATATAGGCATAGTAACGCACTGTTTTTAGCAAGTGGTTGGTCATAATATCAGTGCAATGAGGCGAGTCATCAGCCCAGTTATCACCATCAGATGCTTGTGCTGCGTAAATGTTCCAGTCACCCTGTGAATATCGCTCTTTTACGATTTCATCCATCAGTTTGAGCGCACTAGATACGATTGTGCCGCCCGTTTCTTGTGAGTAAAAGAATTCTTGCTCGTCAACTTCTTTGGCTTGTGTATGATGGCGGATGTAAACCACCTCGATGTCTTTATAGGTGCGAGTAAGAAACTGATAGAGCAAAATGTAAAACCGTTTTGCCATATCTTTAGTACCTTGATCCATTGAACCAGACACATCCATTAAACAAAACATCACCGCTTTGCTTGTTGGGTGCGGCTTTTTCTCATAATTTCTGAACCGTAAATCATAGTTATCAATAAAAGGAACCGCTGCGATTTGCCGCTTTAGCCCTTCAATTTCAAGTTCTAACTGTGAGATTTGATGCTGCGGAGGTACTGGCTCATTAAGAAGCTCAGCTAATTCACTTTCCGCTTCTTTAAGTCTGCGTCGCTTTCCCGCTGACATGGCAACACGTCTAGCCAATGAACCTTGCAATGAGCGCACAATGTCCAGATTACTAGGCATACCATCATTACAAAAGCCGGCTCGGTGCGTTTTCATTTGCACTAACTTATCAAGCTGACTTTGTTGCAAATTAGGCAGCTCTAAATCTTCAAATAACAAATCAAGATACTCGTCTTTGGAGATTGAGAATACAAAGTCATCTTCACCCTCACCTTGATCACTTGCTTCGCCTTCCCCTGCGCCACCAGACTGACCAGAAGGGGGACGTTGGATTTTGTCCCCTGTAGTAAACTGGTCATTACCAGGGTGGATCATTTCTCGATCCCCCCCTTTACCTTGGTGAAATGCAGGCTCACTCATATCTTTTTGCGGTATCGAAATACTTTCACCACTGCTCACATCAGTGACACTGCGTTTATTGATTGCATCAGAAACAGCTTCTTTAATCTGTTTCTTGTAGCGTCGAATAAAGCGCTGTCGATTAAGCGTGCTTTTATTTTTACCGTTCAGGCGACGGTCTATAAAATGCGCCATAAATCACCCTCTCAGTCGAATTAATCTTATTGTGACTTTCTCACTCTTAGATACCATTCAGAGAGTAACCTAACTTGTTTTTGTGTATAGCCTTTCTCTACCATTCGATTGACGAAGTCTTCATGCTTTTTCTGATCTTCGGCAGAGGTTTTGGCATTGAATGAAATAACAGGTAATAAGTCCTCAGTGTTAGAGAACATTTTCTTCTCTATTACTGTGCGTAGTTTTTCGTAACTCGTCCACACTGGATTGCTCCCGTTATGATGTGCTCGAGCTCTGAGTACGAAGTTAACTATTTCGTTTCTGAAGTCTTTTGGATTTGAAATACCTGCTGGCTTTTCAATTTTCTCTAGCTCAGCGTTTAATGCAGCTCTATCAAATAGCTGGCCTGTATCTGGATCTCTGTATTCTTGATCTTGGATCCAAAAGTCAGCATAGGTGACATAGCGGTCAAAAATATTCTGGCCGTATTCTGAGTACGATTCTAAGTAAGCGGTTTGTAGTTCTTTGCCAATAAACTCTACATACTGAGGGGTTAAATAACCTTTTAAATGGCTAAGGTAACGTTCTTGCAGTTCAGCATTAAATTGTTCACGCTCTATTTGCTGCTCCAATACATAAAAAAGGTGTACAGGGTTTGCTGCAACTTCAGCATGGTCAAAGTTAAACACTCGGGATAAAATTTTGAATGCAAATCGGGTTGAGAGCCCATTCATACCTTCATCAACACCGGCATAATCTCGATATTCTTGGTAAGACTTTGCTTTTGGATCAGTATCTTTAAGACTTTCACCATCATATACACGCATTTTAGAATAGATGCTTGAGTTTTCAGGTTCTTTAATCCGCGACAATGATACGAACTTAGCCAGTGTTTCTAATGTACCCGGTGCACAAGGTGCCGTAGCAAGCTCACTGTTTTCAATCAATTTATCGTAGATCTTAACTTCTTCAGAGACGCGTAGGCAGTAAGGTACTTTTACGATATACACTCGGTCTAAGAATGCTTCATTGTTTTTATTGTTTTTAAAAGTTTGCCACTCTGATTCGTTTGAATGCGCCAATATCATGCCATTAAATGGCAATGCTGATATACCTTCGGTACCGTTGTAATTACCTTCCTGAGTTGCTGTAAGCAGTGGATGTAGTACCTTAATAGGCGCCTTAAACATTTCCACAAATTCCATCAGACCTTGGTTTGCTAAGCACAAAGAGCCTGAGTAGGCGTACGCGTCAGGATCATTTTGGGCAAAGTGTTCTAACTTTCGAATGTCTACTTTACCGACTAGCGCTGATATATCTTGATTATTTTCATCGCCAGGTTCTGTTTTGGCAATGGCAACTTGATCAAGAATAGAAGGGTAGCGTTTTACAACTTTGAACTGGCTAATGTCTCCATTAAACTCATGCAATCGCTTAGTTGCCCAAGGCGACATCACGGTTTTTAGGTAGCGGGGCTTGATCCCATACTCTTTTGAGAGTAGCTCTGCATCTTCAACAGGGTTAAATAAGGAAAGAGGATGATCATTCACAGGTGACCCTTTAATTGCATAAATGGGCACTTGCTGCATCAAATATTTTAGCTTTTCTGCAATTGATGATTTACCACCACCCACAGGTCCAAGCAAGTAAAGTACTTGTTTACACTCTTCAAGCCCTTGTGCTGCATGCTTTAGGTAGGCAACTATTTGCTCTATCGCATCTTCCATGCCATAGAATTCATTAAATGCGGGGTAACGTGCGATCACGCGATTTGAAAACAGCCGACTGAGTCTTGCATCATTTGATGTATCAATCATTTCAGGTTCGCCAATGGCCATAAGTAGACGCTCGGGAGCACTGGCATAGGCTGATTTGTCGTTCTTACAGATCTCTAGAAATTCAGCGATACTGTATTCTTCTTCTTGAGCTGCTTCATATCTGGCTTGGTAGTGTTCAAATATCGTCATAACGACCTCCAATAACCTGCTTAAGTAAGGAAAGCTATTTAATCTTCAATGGGAAAGGTTAACTTTAAGTCTAGACGTGAAAATTAGAATTTGCCTAAAAATTCCAAACATTTAATGGAATAAGGCACTGGTTTATAGGAATAAAAAAAGGCGCCTGAGCGCCTCTTTATTGCAAAAAAATAAATAGTTTATAATGCGGCTGTTTATGCTAGGTTTGCGTTTGCAAATTCCCAGTTTACCAGTGCCCAATAACCTTTAAGGTAATCAGGACGTACGTTACGGAAGTCGATGTAGTAAGCGTGTTCCCAAAGGTCTACAGTTAGGATTGGTGTTACACCAGCTTCAGTTAGCGGTGTTGCCGCATTTGAAGTGTTAACAATATCAAGTGAACCATCAGCTAATTGCACTAACCAAGTCCAGCTCGAACCGAAGTTGTTAACAGCTTTATCGTTGAAAGCAGCCTGAAAATCTGCAAATGAGCCCCATTTTGCATTGATTAATTCAGCGACTTTACCTGAAGGTTCACCGCCTGCATTTGGTGCAAGGCTGTTCCAGTAGAAAGTGTGGTTCCAAATTTGTGCTGCGTTGTTAAATACGCCACCTTCTGAATTACACACAACTTCTTCTAGAGATTTCTCAGCAAGCTCAGTACCCTCAACAAGACCGTTAAGTTTAACAACGTAGGTGTTGTGGTGTTTGCCGTGGTGAAACTCAAGTGTTTCTTTTGAAATGTGTGGCTCAAGTGCATCAATTGCATAAGGTAGTGACGGTAGTACAAATGCCATTTTTTTCTCCAATTGTTAATAAATGCCAAAATCGATACGAAACATAGCGCAGTTAAGTGCACTTTTCTATACGAGCTGGCTTTATAGTGATATTATAATTCCTGAGTATTTTACTCAAGTTTTGGCAAACAGCAATGGCGTTGCCTTATACTTATTTAGGAAACTAGCCCTATCGATTTATTTTTAATCAATAAATAATTGATTTGGGCTGAAGCTATCGTCATTTTTGAGGTTAAAGATGGAAACCATTGATAAAATTAAAGAGCAAATTTCAGAAAACCCAATCCTTCTCTATATGAAGGGATCACCAAAGTTACCAAACTGTGGTTTTTCGTCACAGGCGTCACAAGCACTAATGGGGTGCGGTGAGCAGTTTGCTTATGTTGATATTCTTCTTAACCCAGACATTCGTGCTGAGTTACCGCACTACGCAAATTGGCCAACATTCCCACAACTTTGGGTTGAAGGTGAGCTAATTGGTGGCTGCGATATCATCATTGAAATGTTTCAACGTGGTGAACTACAACCGCTTATACAAGAAACAGCTGCAAAGTATAAAACTCAAGAGGCTGATGCTGCAGAGTAAACAGCGTCAGTTAGTTAATTGAAAGGCCGTGCTTATTGCTCGGCTTTTTTGTAGTATTAATTTATCTGTCAATCTAGATACACCCACCCTTTCACATACGCTACTTTGATATTCCGTAACGACTCGTCGTTTGACCTGCATATTATTCACTTAATTTATTTTTCATCCATTTATCAATAGTGTTTATTGAATATATATTCACTTTCGCGGTATCTTTACGTTAACGTAAACTGTAGATTTCGATGTTATTAATTTACTTTGTTGTCACATTGACACTGGTGTCATGGTGTTTTTTTGTTCTCCAGATGTGTTTTTAGATACTTTTTTACATTTTGGTTAATTTGTCAGACCAATGAGAAATATTCATGTTTATGAATATGTATTCATAAATGTGTTGACTCAGTTTTAAATCCCCGTTAATTTTGAATATCGGCCAGTAATAATCGTCAGCAGTTTAATCCACTGGCAGGGGTAGCAAGGGGAGGAGTCCATGTTATATGACTCAGCACTAGAGAAAGACAATTGTGGTTTTGGTTTGATAGCGCACACGAGCGGTCAGGCTAGCCATAAATTAATAAGAACGGCGATCACAGGGTTAGATCGTATGCAGCATCGCGGCGGAATAGCGTCCGATGGTAAAACCGGAGATGGATGCGGCCTGTTGCTGCAAAAACCAGATAGTTTTTTTCGAGCAATAGCGACGGAAAATGAGTGGCGGTTGGGTAAAAACTATGCCGTAGGTATGTTGTTCTTGAACCCTGATGCAGCACTTGCAACAAGATCAAGGGATGTGGTTAACGAAGAATTAGAAAAAGAAACGTTAACACTTGTCGGTTGGCGAGAAGTGCCGACAGATCCATCAATGTTAGGACCAATTGCACAGCAGCAATTACCAACATTTGAGCAAGTGTTTGTCAGCGCCCCAGAAGGTTGGCGGCCAAAAGACTTGGAGCGTCGTCTATATATCGCACGACGCAGAATAGAAAAACGCCTAGAAGATGACAAAGACTTTTATATTTCGAGTTTGTCAGGCCTGGTAACCGTATACAAAGGCTTAATGATGCCAGTAGATCTGCCAAATTTTTACCTTGATTTGGCAGATATGCGGATGACCAGTGCCATTTGTGTTTTTCATCAGCGTTTTTCAACTAATACTCAACCACGTTGGCCTTTAGCTCAGCCATTTCGTTATCTGGCCCACAATGGTGAAATAAACACGATCACGGGTAATAGGCAATGGGCACGTGCTCGGGCATACAAATTTTCTTCGCCACTACTACCTGACTTGCAAAGCGCTGCACCGTTTGTGAATGAAGTGGGGTCAGACTCTTCTAGCCTAGATAATATGCTGGAGCTCTTTTTGGCTGGCGGCATGGATTTGTTTAGAGCAATGCGCATGCTGGTACCGCCAGCATGGCAAAAAAATAGAGCCATGGATGAAGATTTACGTGCTTTTTATGACTTTAATTCAATGCATATGGAACCTTGGGATGGTCCCGCCGGTATTGTTATGTCTGATGGTCGTTTTGCAGCCTGTAACTTAGATAGAAATGGGTTACGTCCAGCGCGTTATGTGATCACGCAAGATGGCTTCATTACGTTAGCGTCTGAGGTTGGTATTTGGGATTATGCGGCAGATGAGGTAGTAGAAAAGGGGCGTGTAGGCCCAGGCGAGCTGCTGGTTATTGACACGCTACATGGCAAAATTTGGCAGTCTGATGAAATAGACCAAGATCTGAAAGCGCGTCATCCATATAAAGCTTGGCTAGAACAAAATGTTAAGCGTTTAACACCGCTTGAACAATTAGATGAAAAGCAGGACGCAGGACAGCGCAGTTTTGATAAATTAACGCTACAAACTTATCAAAAGCTATTTGGTTACAGCAATGAAGAATTAGACCAAGTTCTGCGAGTTATGGGTGATAATGGTCAAGAAGCAACGGGTTCTATGGGAGATGACACACCATTTGCTGTGTTATCTGAAGGTGCGCGTTCATTGTATGATTACTTCAGACAAAAATTTGCCCAAGTAACTAACCCCCCTATTGATCCATTGCGTGAAAATCATGTGATGTCATTAGCAACCTGTATTGGGCGCGAACAAAATGTATTCAATGAAACAACAGGGCACGCCAAACGGTTACAGTTTGATTCTCCTGTTCTGACTTATTCTGATATGCAGCAGTTGGTTGAGGCCGACGATGCACATTATCGCTCATGCATTATTGATTTGAATTATGCGCCAGATG
Organism: Pseudoalteromonas sp. MSK9-3; assembly: GCF_003590335.1. Classification (GTDB taxonomy): domain Bacteria; phylum Pseudomonadota; class Gammaproteobacteria; order Enterobacterales; family Alteromonadaceae; genus Pseudoalteromonas. Next base: position 121,713 of record NZ_MIET01000030.1, read on the forward strand.
AAGGTCTGAAAAGTGCCATAAAACGGGTGTGTGATGAGGCACAAAGCAGCGCTAAAGATGGCTGTGTAATGATTATCTTGAGCGATAGAAATACCACAAAAGACGCGTTACCGATTCCAGCAGCAATGGCGGTTGGCGCAGTGCAACAAAGGCTGGTTGATACCAACTTAAGATGTGACGCAAACGTTATTGTCGAGACAGGCAGTGCCCGAGACCCTCATCACTATGCGGTGTTACTTGGTTTTGGCGCAACAGCGGTGTATCCGTATTTGGCTTATGAATCATTGGTGGCCATGTGTGATGAGCACGTTATTAAAAAGAGCTACAGAGAAGTTACGCTGTCATATCGCTCTGCCATTAATAAAGGCTTATACAAAATAATGTCGAAGATGGGGATCAGTACCATTGCTTCTTATCGCTGTTCGATGTTGTTTGAAGCTGTAGGTTTGTCTGATGAGCTGGTTGACTTATGTTTTAAAGGGGTCACAAATCGCATACAGGGTGCATCGTTTGATGAGTTCGAACTCGATCAAACTAAATTACACAAGTTAGCCTATAGCAAGCGTAAGCTTCTTAGCCATGGTGGCTTACTCAAGTTTGTTCATGGTGGCGAATATCATGCGTATAACCCAGATGTAGTTAGCACTTTACAAGTTGCGGTGCGCTCAGGAAATTACGAAGACTACCGGGTATATGCTGATCTGGTTAACCAACGCCCTGTGACTAACTTACGAGATATGTTGGCAGTTAATACTGAGCAAAAAGCCATAGCAATAGATGAGGTAGAGCCTGCGACAGAGCTTTATAAACGTTTTGATTCTGCTGCTATGAGTATTGGTGCCTTGTCTCCTGAAGCACATGAAGCGTTAGCGATTGCAATGAACAGACTTGGAGGCTGCTCGAACTCGGGCGAGGGCGGCGAAGATAAGCTCCGTTTTGGGACTGAGAAGAACTCGCGTATTAAACAAGTTGCGTCAGGGCGGTTTGGCGTTACACCTCATTATTTACAAAGCGCGGATGTTATACAAATTAAGGTTGCGCAAGGCGCTAAACCTGGAGAGGGAGGGCAACTTCCTGGAGAAAAAGTAACCCCTTATATTGCGAAATTAAGATACTCTGTGCCGGGGGTTACTTTGATCTCACCGCCGCCACACCATGATATTTATTCTATCGAAGATTTAGCACAGCTAATTTTTGACTTAAAACAAGTCAATCCACAGGCCATGATCTCAGTTAAGTTGGTCTCCGAACCTGGCGTGGGCACAATCGCAACGGGTGTAGCGAAAGCTTATGCAGATTTAATTACTATTGCCGGCTATGACGGCGGTACAGGGGCAAGTCCGCTTACCTCAGTAAAATATGCAGGAAGCCCTTGGGAACTTGGCTTAGCAGAAACACAGCAAGCATTAGTTGAAAATGGCTTACGTCACCGTATTCGCTTGCAGACAGACGGTGGCTTAAAAACGGGCCTTGATATCATTAAAGCGGCAATTTTAGGAGCTGAAAGCTTTGGTTTTGGTACCGGCCCGATGGTTGCACTTGGTTGTAAGTACTTGAGAATATGTCACTTAAATAACTGTGCAACAGGTGTTGCAACGCAAGACGATACGTTACGTCAAAAGCACTATCACGGGCTACCAGAAATGGCGATGAATTATTTTAAATTTATCGCTCAAGAAGCCAGAGAGTTAATGGCTCAGCTGGGTGTCACGAGATTGGTTGATTTGATCGGACGCACAGACCTTCTCGATATGATTGAAGGTAAAACCAGTAAACAAAACAAGCTTGATTTATCGAATTTGTTGGCTAAACCGAATAATCCAGCCAATGAGACATTGTATTGCTCTGCCCCAAATGTATCGCATTATCAGGGTAAATTAAATGAGCTGCTACTTGATAAAGCAAAGCAAGCGATTACAGATAAAAGCGGCATCTCACTCGTTAATCGAATTTGTAATACCGACCGTTCCGTAGGGGCGATGTTGTCAGGTTATATTGCGAGTAAACACGGTAACCAAGGGATGGCGGCAGACCCGGTTGCAATTGAACTTCATGGGACTGCAGGGCAGTCGTTTGGAGTATGGAATGCAGGTGGTCTTGAAATGACACTTGTCGGAGATGCAAATGACTATGTTGGTAAAGGGATGGCCGGTGGTAAGTTAGTTATAAGGCCGCCAGTTGGGTCAAGTTTTGCGAGTCATCATGCAACGATTATTGGCAACACTTGCTTGTACGGTGCAACAGGTGGAAAGCTTTATGCCGCAGGCAGAGCCGGAGAGAGATTTGCAGTGCGTAACTCGGGGGTAAACGCTGTAGTTGAAGGACTCGGGGACAATGGGTGTGAGTATATGACCGGAGGCGTTGTATGTGTCCTCGGCCAAGTGGGTGTTAACTTTGGTGCCGGTATGACTGGTGGATTTGCCTACATATTAGATGAAAGTGATGACTTTTCGAAACGCATTAATTCAGAACTTGTTGAAGTGGTTTGCTTAGCTGAACTTGTGTCGCATCAAGAACATTTGCGCGGCATGATTGCTGAACACCTTGATTTGACAGGCTCGTCTCGTGCGGAACAGATTTTGGCTAACTTTGAATTGTATTTGCCGATGTTTAAGTTAATTAAACCAAAATCTAGTGATGTAAATAGCTTACTAGGCCACAGAGCACGAAGCAGTGCTGAATTACGTGTTCAGGCTCAATAGGGGGAAGTATGAGCGAGAATGTATATCAGTTTATCGACGTTCAACGTGTAGATCCGAGAAAAAAGCCCATTTCTACGCGAAAGCAATCATTTGTTGAAATTTATGAACCGTTTTCAACCAATCAAGTAAATTCGCAATCAGATCGGTGTCTTGATTGTGGTAACCCATATTGTGAGTGGAAATGTCCGGTACATAACTATATTCCACAATGGCTTAAGTTAATTCGCACAGGTCGAATAATTGAAGCGGCTGAGTTGTCTCATCGAACTAACAGCTTACCAGAGGTGTGTGGCAGAGTGTGTCCTCAAGATAGGCTCTGTGAAGGCGCATGTACGCTTAATGAAGAATTTGGCGCTGTGACCATAGGTAATATTGAAAAATATATTACAGATACGGCATTTGCTCAGGGCTGGAAGCCCGATATGTCCTATGTCGTTTGGACTGACAAAAAAGTCGCTGTAATAGGAGCGGGTCCTGCGGGACTGGGCTGCGCTGATATTTTGGTGCGAAATGGCGTAAAGCCGGTTGTGTTTGATAGAAACCCAGAAATTGGCGGGTTGTTAACCTTTGGGATCCCGTCTTTCAAACTTGAAAAGTCAGTAATGGAAAAGCGTCGAGAAGTTTTTTCTGAAATGGGCGTGGAATTCAAGTTGAATACGGAGATTGGGACTGATATCTCAATGGATGAATTACTCAGTGAATATGATGCTGTATTCGTTGGCGTTGGTACTTATCAAAGTATGAAAGGCGGACTCGAAAATGAAGATGCCAGAGGTGTTCATGATGCCTTACCGTTTTTGATTGGTAATACCAATCGAGTGATGAATTATGATGAGTCTACACAGCCTTATATTGATATGGCGGGAAAAAAGGTCGTTGTACTCGGTGGAGGTGACACTGCTATGGACTGTGTGCGCACCTCAGTTCGCCATGGCGCGAGCAAAGTGACTTGTGCGTATCGTCGAGATGAAGAGAATATGCCTGGGTCTCGTCGTGAAGTTAAAAATGCCAAAGAAGAAGGCATTGAGTTTCAATTTAACGTTCAGCCCAAGGGAATTGTATTAGACACCGAAGGGAAAGTTGCCGGTGTGAAGATGGTTAAAACCCAATTAGGTGAAGCAGATGAAAATGGACGACGTCGAGCAGAAGAAGTGGCGGGCTCTGAGCATATTTTAGATGCTGATGCCGTTTTGGTGGCATTTGGGTTTAAGCCGCATAGCTTAGAGTGGTTATCGCAATACGATGTAGAGATTAATAGTTGGGGGGGCATTGAAGCGCCAGAACAAGGTGCTTTTACTCACCAAACCAGTAACCCTAAGATTTTTGCTGGTGGAGACGCTGTCAGAGGATCTGATTTAGTTGTAACGGCAATTTTTGAAGGCCGCAACGCAGCAGAAGGGATATTGGATTATTTAGAAGTTTAGTTTGTAATACCCTGGAGACAATAAGGCCCAATTTTGGGCCTTATTTTTTGTCTGTAAAATGGTTTATCGATAGATAAATCACTCAACGTGAACAAACTCAAGCGTTGTTTTTATGCGCTTTGTACTGAGAGTAACTCTTCGGCACTTGCCTTTGTTGTATCGCTGATCTTATCTCCGCCTATTAATCTGGCTATTTCTGCTACGCGCATAGAGTGTTCAAGCGTTTTCATTGATGTAAATGTTTGCCCATCTTTGACTTTTTTAGCAACAAATTGCTGCTGGTGACCACTACAAGCGACTTGCGGTAAGTGCGTCACACATATAACTTGAGTTGACTGACCGAGCTGTCTAAGGAGTTTACCTACTTGTGAGGCGGTTGGGCCCGAAATACCTACATCGACTTCGTCGAAAATTAAGGTTGGGGTTGTGACCCGTTGAGCAATGATGACTTGGATTGCGAGACTTATACGAGATAGTTCACCACCTGATGCAACTTTACCAAGTGCTTGTAAGGGCTGACCTGGGTTAGTTGAGACTAAAAACTCAATATTATCAAACCCAGTGCTACTTGGTTTTTGTTGCTGCATTTGCTGTAATTCAATCGCAAAGCGACCATTATCCATAGACAAAGAATGCATACTTTTAGAGATCAGAGCGTTCAACTTGGTAGCCGCTTTAGCGCGACTTTCACTGAGCGAGCGAGCGGCCAATTGATACGCTTGTAATGAATCGGCAATTTCAATCTCAAGGTCGTCAATGCGTGCAGAGTCTGAGCTAATACTGGTTAGCTCTTCACATAGCTGTTGATGAAATTCATAAAGCTCTTGTGGTTTGATATGGTGCTTTCTCGACAAATCCATCGCTTGCGATAGTCGCTCTTCTACCTCTTGTAAGCGCATTGGGTCTTGTTCTACTCTGCCACTATAACTACGAAGCTCTCTACATGCCTCTTCAACTTGAACTGCGGCTTCGTCGAGCATTTGTGCTATGGGCTCTAATGCTTGATCATAACCAGTTAAATCAACAAATTGTTGTGCACTTTGTTGTAATTGACTCAGGACAGTTTGTTCATCTCGTTCATAGAGATGTTGTAACTCTCGGTGGCAGGTATCAATAATTGTTTGGCTATTACTGAGTTTGCTATGTTCTATTTCTATCGCTTCGTATTCCCCTTCAGCGATTGCAAATTCATTGAGTTCAGCAACCTGATATTCTAATAGTTGTTTACGCGCTGATTGTGCTTGTTGTAACTTTAAGAGGCTGCTGTGCTCACGCTGTAATTTATTAAAATGCGTATACTGGGTTCGTACCGCATTCATCAGTGGAGTGTGCCCCGCGTAAGAGTCAAGCAGGTGTAATTGGTGTTCGGGTTTTAAAAGTAATTGATGTGCATGTTGGCCATGAATAGAAATGAGATACTGGCCCAGTTCTTTTAGCTGACTAGCCGTAACGGATACGCCGTTAATATAGCTTTTGCTGCGACCATTTTTACTGACTACACGTCGTAAAATACAGTCTTCATCATCATTATTTAGCATGTGTTCGGCTAAAAATTGTTGAGCAATAGGGAGCTGACTTATATCAAAGTGTGCGCTTATTTGGGCTTTGTCTGCGCTTGGGCGAACAGCTGCTGGATCAGCACGCTCGCCTAAGCACAAAGACAACGCATCAATGGCTATTGATTTACCTGCCCCGGTTTCACCGGTAATCGCAGTCATACCACAGTGCCATTCAATATTGAGTGCACTGACAATAGCAAAATCATTTACTTCTAAATTGGTTAGCATACTGTGTATCCGAACAGTGATTTACTGTTAATTTATACAGTGCTTAATCTAAATGCAACCAGTAAATAGAAATAACTTGTTATTTCGCTTAACCGTTAGGCTACCGGTTGTGGCTTAGCGGATACTTTTTGCGTCGCCTTATTCTCATCTGCAGTCTCAGATGTAGTGTCGTCATTACTTTGAGTTGACTCGTCACTAGGCGTGCTGTTTGGTCCTTGATCTGGAGTTTTTATCATAATGATCAAAGCGGGTAGAATCTCTTGATAAAACTCTTTGTTATAAGAAATGCCCGACGTAGGGAGTTCTGCGACAAAATATTGAAGCTGATCTGAGAGCAAATCTAAGTTACCATTTTCTCTGCACTTATTTAATTCACTGACGACACAGTAGATAAATTGCTCTGCTATTCGCTCAAGTTGGTCAAGGTTTTCTTCAGTATGTGCTTGTACAACAAAGAAGTTACCAACAATCGCATTCACTTTTGGCGAATACTTTGGCCGTAGGGCTTTGGCTTCAACAAATTCTGCAGTTTTAGATTTAAATTGAGACGTGATTTTCTTTAATCGATCATTGAACACTTTTTTTTCGGCTTCACGTGCCTTTTTACGATTATTTTCAATCACCACATAAACACCTAATAAAGTTATTAATAGTACTAAGGTGGAAAAAACAATGTAGCTCATAATTCTTATAATTTCCTAATTTAGAAAAATGCTAATTCGCTATTGTGCGTTATCTTTATGGTGTTAGTAAAGCCTGCTGCCCCAATTTAATTTTTGTCTAAGAACATTGTAGTAGGAATAAGACTTCGGATGGATCAAACGTAGCTTTTTATCGGCTTTTTTGATCACAACTTCATCCCCGGGCAGCACCGCTAACACAACGTGACTGTCACAGCTAACTTGTAAACTGTCAGTATTTGAAAGGCTTAATTTTAATCTGACTTGTTTATCCGCATCGACCACTAAGGGTCTACTAGATAGAGTATGAGGAAACATAGGGACGAGTGCCATAGCATTGAGTTCTGGTGTGAGGATCGGCCCTCCGCCAGATAATGAATAGGCAGTAGAGCCGGTAGGCGTTGAAACGATGAGTCCATCAGAGCGCTGTGAAAAAACAAATTCATCATCAATAAATGCTTCGAACTCTATCATATGTGCCACTTTATCTGCGTGTAAAACGGCTTCGTTGACAGCGGAATTAGCACTTTTTAACTCCGCGTGACGATAGACTTCAACTTCGAGTAAAAAGCGCGATTCAGAAATAAATTCGCCTCGTAATACCGCTTCTAAGCTCGCTTCGAATCCATCGGGGCTTAAGTCGGTTAAGAAGCCCAAATTGCCTCTGTTAACGCCGATCACTGCAACGTCAAAGCGAGCTAACACTCTGGCCGCACCGAGCATATTACCATCTCCGCCGACGACAACGGCTAAGTCGCATAAACGGCCCAATTCAACGAGTTCTGTTAATGCACTGTTATCAATCGAGTCTATTTGTGCGCCAACACGGGATTCTACTAAAACCTCATAACCTAATGCTTGCAAAAAGGTATATAAGCGTTGTAATGTCAACGCGGCGCCTTCATGGCTTGGCTTGCCAATTAAACCTATGGTTTTAAAAGGTGTTGTCATGGTAATGGCCCTTGTTCTTTAATAGCGCAAGATTAACTGAATTCTTTACCACTTGAAACTGACAATTAACGTCACCATTAAAATAATATGAAAATAACAGCACGCGACCAACAAATCTTTACAGCGGTGATGGGCCTTTACTGTGATAATGAAGGCAGCCCTGTAGCGTCTAGCAAAATAGCCAAGCAAAAAGGGATGGCTGTATGCTCTGCGACCGTCCGAAATGTGATGGCAAGACTGGAACGTGAGGGGCTTTTATATTCGCCACATACATCGGCGGGTAGGGTCCCCACTGAAGCCGGTTTTAAATATTGGTTTGAAGAATTTTTTGAGCTGTCGAAAATAGCGACGTACTGGCAACCTCAACAACATCAGTTAGTGGAATTTGCTCATGGTTTGAGTCAAAAGTACCAAGTTTGTTGCTGTGTAGGTTTGCCTCAAGCAAGTTCTCGTTTGGTATTTAGGGTTGAAGTATTAGGGTTTGATAGCGAGTCTTGGTTAGTATTATTGATAGACAAAGCTGGTCAATCACATAATATTTGTATTAAGAAGCCAGATAACGACTCAGACGCTATGCGCTATCAATTTGCTGCTTGGATGAACACGGTGTTTAGTCAGCAGACCTTAATTGAAGGGCTGCACAGAATGCGAGCAATGGCTCATAGTGCGCCGTCAGAGTGTCATGATCAACTTGCACAGTGGACCAGAGAGTTAAGTCAGCAGCTAGGCACTGACAACAGTATTGTAGTTGGGGAGCGATATTTATATCAAAGTCTAGAGCTCGAGAGTGAACTAAATATCGGTGTGCCATTTTTACATCAAGTGGAAGACAAGCTTGCATTTAAAAATGGGGTATCGGTACTCTATGCAAATGAATTGAGCACCCTTAATATTGAGGAGTCTATCGTGATAAGCCTTCCTTATTTTACTGAGGGTGAATATCAAAGTCGATTTTGTATAATTTGTCCTGTGTATGCGCCAATTGAGGCAATCATAGGAGAATTTTCTCAAATTGAGACGGTTGGGTCTTGAATCTATAAATTCAATCCCCATAATTAGCGTCAATTGTAAAGAATCGGAGAAGTTTTACATGTCTGAGCAAAATAATGCCACTGAACATGATCAAGAGATAGTAGAGCCAGTTGAACAAGCAAGCGACTCAGTTGAGAACGTAGAAGCACAAGACGTAGAAACTGAAGTTGAAGCTGAACTGAGCCCAGAAGAAGAGATTGCTGGTTTGTATGCTGAATTAGAAGCAACAAAACAGCAAGTGGCTGACCAAAAAGACAGCGTAGTGCGTGCAGCGGCAGATATTGAAAATATGCGTCGTCGTGCAGCTCAAGATGTAGAGAAAGCACACAAATTTGCATTAGAAAAGTTTGCAAATGAGTTGCTGCCTGTTATTGATAACCTAGAACGTGCCATTGAGTTTTCAGATAAAGAAAATGAAACATTAAAGCCAGTTCTTGAGGGTATTGATATGACCTTAAAGAGCTTCTCAGATGCAGTGGCAAAATTCGGCGTTGAGATGGTAAACCCACAAGGTGAAACTTTTAACCCAGAGTTCCATCAAGCAATGTCTATTCAGCCAAGTAATGATGTATCACCAAATACAGTACTGGCGGTTATGCAAAAAGGGTATACGTTAAACGGTCGTTTATTACGTCCTGCGATGGTTATGGTTTCAAAAGAAGCTGAATAACCCTTAATAGTCCGTATGATATAGCGAGAAGGCCGATTATTAGGCCTTTTTTATACCCTAATTAAAGTTACGTTGTCTGAGTTGGCACAACCCAGCCAATATCACAGCCATAAACATAAAGGTTGCAAAGGGGATTGTATTGTTTGGTTGAACTAATGCTAATAACGGTCCGACTAGCGCACCACTGCCAAATCTAAGCGTGCCTATTACCGCCGTAGCAGTACCTGTATGCTTTTCAAAAGCGATTAAGATTAAAGCGTCTGCATTACTCGCAATTATTCCTAAACTCATCATTAAAGGCGCAATGGTACTGGCGATGATCCACACACCCATATCAGCCATACTTTCTGCTAATACAGCAATACCCGATAAGAGACCCGTAAAAAGGCCAATATAAAGCATTTTTCGAGAACCAATTTTTGGCACTAATCGCGTATTGAGTAAATTGCCTAACATGAGTGCAATAATATTCAGCGCAAACAGCACGCCAAACAATTGCTCAGATACACGGTAGTAATCTAGATAAATAAAAGGCACCGACGTTAAAAAACAAAAAAAGGCGAACGAAGCAAGCATCGAGGTTAGAATATCATTTCGTGCCGCTTTATTTGCAAAAACGGTTAAGTAGTTTTTTGTAAAAAAGTGCACGGTTATTTTTTCATTGGTAAACCTTGGCACGTCGATACTTGTTGATAGCGTGATGCAAAATATGATGACAGCATAAAGCGCGAGAACGAAGAATATGGCACTCCAGTGCCAAACCATCATCAGTGCAACACCTAAAGAGGGTGCGATAAGCGGAGCAACCATCATGATCATGGAGACATAAGACATACCTTTGGCAGTATGCTCTTTGTAGTAGTGACGAATAACGCCTGGGACAACCACGGTTGCGGCTGCACCAAAAAATGCTTGTACGATCCTTAAAACACAAAAAGCGTCGATATCTCGTGTAATCGCAAGTGCAATAGAACTAACGGCGAAACCGAGCAAACCGACCTGAGTTAATCGTGTGCGAGAAAAGCGGTCTGCGAGCGGGCCAAAAACCATCATGCCTAATGCATAGCCCCCGAGATAACTGCTCAATGAGACCTGAACACTTTCTAAATTAGAGTTTAAGTCAGATGCAATGACTAACATTGCAGGCAAGTATAAATCAATTGCAAGTGGTGTAAGTGCAACAATACTGGCGAGCAGAGGCAGGAATAACCGGCCAAGTGGGTGGTCTTGTGTCATTGGTGACGTGTCTTTATTATATTTGTTGCCATTCTATCAAATATTTAATGTCATTAGCTCGATATGAGACAAGAAAGGCTGTTTTTGAGTTATGATAGATGAAAGTACTAATTTGTATCTTGAGACATTATGTGAATGTTTTACACTAGGTACAGTCACCACCTATTTTGGATAATACAATGAAAAAAATCATTTCAATATTGGCTTTTGCTTTATTAGTGAGTGGGTGCAAAACGTCGCCTACGGGTAGGACACAAATTGCGCTTTATTCAGATCAAAAGATGAATGAAATGGGGTCGGCGAGCTTTGAACAAATGAAGAAAGAACAAGCTATTGAAACCGATCCAAGCATGAATGCGTATGTAAAATGCATTGCGGAGCATTTAATTGCAGAGCTTCCCAGTAATTATGCAAATCAGCAGTGGGAAGTGGTCGTGTTTAAGGAGCCAAGCGCCAATGCCTTTGCATTACCGGGCGGAAAAATCGGGGTTCACACAGGCTTGTTGAATGTTGCTAAGAATCAAGATCAGTTAGCTGCTGTTATGGGTCATGAAGTGGGGCATGTTATTGCTGAGCATTCAAATGAGAGAGTCTCTCAAAATAGCTTATTACAGTTTGGTCTTCAGGCGAGTAGTACTGCACTACAAATGGGTAATGTTGAATATAGAAATGCAATTATGCAAGGGTTAGGGCTTGGTGCACAATATGGCGTTGCGTTACCATTTGGAAGAACACATGAGAGTGAAGCTGATGTGATTGGATTGGATCTGATGGCCAAAGCAGGTTTTCAGCCTGAGGGCTCTGTGGCACTTTGGGAAAACATGGAAGCGGCTTCTTCAGGAGAGCGCCCGCCAGAATTTATGTCAACACACCCCGCACCACAAAGTCGAATTGCAAACTTAACGTCTAAACTGGATGAAGCGTCTAGACTAAAGCAAGCTGCATGGCAGTCGGGCAAAAAGCCTCAATGTAAGTAGCTTGAGTTCGGTTCTGAGATTTTACTTTGGATTTTACCCAGCGCTGTTTGCGCTTGGGCAAATTCAAAGCGTGAAATAAGTGTTTTTAATTCATCAAGCTCAGCTTGACTAAGATGTTCATCACACGTTAATTGTAAAACAAGCTCTGATGCACTCGTATCGAACTCAAGGAGTGCTTGTGCAAGTTTATCTAGCATATAGGCTGTGTCTAGGCCGGGTTGCGGATCATCATTTAGCTGTTGATTCATAATATGAGGGCATACCGCGAGCGTGGTGTTTACATACTCAATCATGATGTCGATCTCGTTAATATCTACCGCCATATTTTGTAACTGAATTTCCAGCGCTTTTGCTTTTTCTGTGATGAAGTAAATAGATAGATTTGCCGCCGCCCCCTTGATTGCATGTAAAATATTTGCTGCTAATTCATAGTTTGTGATTGCTATCGCTTGCTTTAAATTAATTAACTCTTCGACTTGCTGTGATAAAAAGGTAGTGAGGATATTGAAGTATATTTGCTTATTTCCGGCAGCCCTCTCTATGCCTTCTTCAATATTGATCCCTTCTAAGTTGCGCTCTGGGGGCGCTGCTTGCTCGCTATTTTCCACAGGAGCCACATCTGATTCAGGTATGTGAAGTGTCTTAGGTTCTGTAACCGATGGTATGAGATGCGCTTGTATGGTTTTGATCATAACAGGCACATCAATGGGTTTGGATATATGGTCGTTCATCCCGCTATCTAAGCAAAGTGTTATATCTTCTTGCATGGCATTGGCTGTCATCGCAATGATGGGGAGATCGTTGTTTTCCGGCTGTTTGCGAATGGCCTGCGTGGCCTGAATACCCCCCATGTTAGGCATTTGCATATCCATTAATACAACATCATACCGCGTCTTAGCTATTTTTTTGAGTGCTTCCATCCCATCATTAGCAACATCAATCATTGCCCCATAACTAGATAATATTTCTACAGCGATTTCTTGATTAACGGGCTGATCTTCGGCAAGAAGTATAGATATGTCTTGTAAACTGGTTGGTACTTTCTCTTGTGCCGCGTCTTTAGTGGTACTTGGCTGAGTGTATGGCCCCAAACAGCTAATGAGTGTATCGAATAAATGAGAGGCATTTATGGGTTTTAGGACAACGCCAGAAATACATGCCTTTTGAGAGGGCTTAAGTTCTAACTCTCGGCCATAAGCGGTTGTTAATATTACTTTAGTTTGAGTGAGCAAGTTGCGTTTATTTAAAATTTCGATGGCTGTCAGGCCATCCATTTCAGGCATTTGCCAATCAATAATGAGCGCATCGAAAGGCTCAGAGGCTGCCGCCATTACATCAATGGCATTTAGCGCACTATTGGTACTTGACACCATAGCGTTCATATTGGTGAGCATACCCTCTAGCACCTCTGTTGCTTGTGCATTGTCATCTACGATTAGAATATTTTTTGTGGTAGTAAGTGTCGGAGGGACCACCTGCTGAGAGTGTTTATCAAGGGGTAACTCTAACGTGAAATAAAACGTAGAGCCTTTCTCTAAGCTGCTTTCTATATATATTTCTCCACCCATTAGTTTGACTAATTGTTGGGAAATAGTGAGGCCCAATCCGGTGCCTCCATACTTTCGGGTAATTGACGTATCGGCTTGGGAGAACGACTTAAACAGTTTTTGCTGTTGTTGTGGGTTCATACCAATACCCGTGTCAATGACAGAGAATGTGATTTTAGTACTCTCTTTACCGGGTTCTAGCTCTCTAATCTTTATTGATACATGCCCTTGTTCGGTAAACTTCACGGCATTACCAGCCAGGTTAATCAAAATTTGACTCAACCGTAATGGATCACCCACTAAATTATTTGGGATGGTACTCGGCACGTCAAAAATGAGCTCTAGTTGTTTTTCTTGTGCTTTGACACTGACAATGGTCATTACATTATCTAAGAGTTTATCGAGTTCAAATTTAGTGTGTTCAATTTCAATTTTCCCTGCGTCGATTTTAGAAAAGTCTAAAATATCGTTTATCAAGCGCAGTAATTGTTTAGCTGCTACATCAATTTTATTTACATAGTTATATTGTTTAGGGTTTAAATCTGTGCTCAATGCCAAATGCGCCATGCCAATAATTGCATTCATGGGAGTGCGAATTTCATGACTCATATTAGCTAAGAACTCCCCTTTGACTTTAGCTGAGCGATCTGCAAGTTCTTTCGATGACACCAGCTCTCTTTCTAGCTCGTTTCGTTGTGTAACGTCCAAAAACATACCGACTATACCGGCTACTTCTCCCTTACTATTGAAAAATGGCGCTTCATATACGATGAGCTCTACCGCATTGTCTTGGCCATCCAAGGTAACAAGTTCGTAAGCAACGTTCATTTGTTTTTGGAAAATATTTTGCGCTTGCGCATGAAATAGGCTGGCTGTGCCTGTATCAAAAACAGTGTCGAGTGAGCTGCCGATTACATCCACTTCGAATTGATTGAGGAACGTCAAAAAAGCACGATTTACTCCCATAAAATTCCCACTCTTGTCTCGATAATACGTGGGGTTAGGAATTGCATTGACAATATGATGCGTTAACTCAAGTTGCTGAGATAAAGCGGCTTCAATTTCTTGTTGTCTTGCATTGTTCCTGCTTATCTCTAGTGAAACGGCCAGTTCACGGCTGATTTGCTCAAGGCTATCTAACTGATATTCATCGAGTTCAAATACGCACCCGAGATATAAAATGCCAATACAGCGATCATTGACTAATAGAGGGAACAATTGAATTTGCGCAAGTTCCAGTACTTGTTGGTCTTTAGTGATACTTAGTGTCTGTGATGATGCGCCCAACCTTTGTGGCTGTTTAGTTTTTAACGCTGCTTTAATATGAGGAGAGTTTTTGTCAAAGCATGGGGGGGTTCCTGTCGACTCAAATAGTTTTAAGTTATCTTCCTCGAACATAAAAATACCGCAGCTGGGTGCGTTGTATTGTAGTGACACAAATTGCAGAGACTCTTGAATAACATCATTGAGTTTGTTTTTACCACGTAAGGCCGTATGGTATTTTTCTATGGCGCCCGCGGCTTGTATTTTGCTGTTTAATTGCTTCAATGTCGCGTTAAATACTTTGGCTAAGGTGCCTAACTCACCAGACAGATCATTCGGTAGTTGGAGTGTATGGCGCTTTTGATTTAAAGATTCTGAAATGACTTTGTGAATTTTTCTTATCGGTAAAAAATAGCGGATCCTGAGCATTATGTAAGAAAACAAGAACATTATGAAGGTAAGAGAAAAGCAAGCGGTCACTAAATATTGATTTTTAGTTGCTTGCTCATTCAATATTTCTCGGTGAGTTTGTTTACGAATATCAATGACTTTACTGGCGTGGGCGATGGCATTCATTATTTTTGCTTTCTCTTCTAAATAGGGTTGCCCAAAGAGAATGTTTTGTGCAGCTGCTTTTCCTTCATTGGGTTGGCTATGAAGTAACTCAAATGCTTGCTCTTCTAACTTTACCAATTGATCAGAAGTATCGAGCGCAAGGGTTAAATTATAGATTTCTTCTTGTCGTATCCCAGTCTGCGCGATCCGTTCAATAATAGAGAGGTGGTTTTTCTCGTCGAAGGAGTTACTTAAATGACGGACTGAGTTTTTGGCTAAATTATCCCAATAATTAATGGGGTTCTTTGGTGCAGGTAAATACCCATTGCGAATTGCCAAAACATGGTTAAACAAAATAAACCACTGTTTTTCCCCTGTCACTGAATAGTTTCGCGCATAATTGGTTAGTAAGTCAGAGCTCTGTTTTAGTTCGTTGGTGAGATTTTGGAGTGAATTGATGGCGTTTAAAGTGCGAACTTCTTGTTTTGATATGTGAAACGAATAAAGCACGACGCTGAGCAACAACACAAATAATAGGCTCATCATATAAAATAATAAGTTAACCAGTAATTTCGCGCTCATTTGTCTCCAATACTATGACTTTACGTTACTCTGATTTAAACCATAGCTTGCTATACACTTTTCACAAGAAAACTCTAAAATTCACTCTAACTAAGCAATCAACCTGGAGTTGACTATACTCAGCCCATTAGGCTTAGGGAGTTAGCATGTTTGATATTTTAATCGTCGATGATGTGGCAGAAAATCTGCAAATGTTGCAATTAATTTTGAAGTGTCCTCGATTTAGAATACGAGCTGCAACTAGTGGTCATACTGCTTTGCAACTCATTGAAAATCAATTACCCGATCTGATAATCACAGATATTAAAATGCCTAACATGAGTGGCGTGGATTTGTGTCGACTTTTAAAAGCAGATAAGCGAACAAGCCACATACCTCTCATGTTTGTAAGTGCTTACACCGATACAGATAATATTGTAGAGGCATTAGAGGTAGGAGGGGTTGATTACATTAGCAAACCCTTTAGACCCGCAGAAATTAATGCGCGTGTGAATACGCAAATAAAATTATTAGAGGCAAATGCATTACAAGTTAAACGGCAACTCTCAGATGCACTAAACCAAATGGTTGTTGGTGTTGCTCATGAAATCAATACGCCGCTTGGTACAGGGATCACGGCCGCATCTCATTTATTTGGGGTGATTGCTGAATTAACGAAAGAGTTTGAGAATAAAACACTGTCACAAAACTTACTTTCCGACTTATTAATACAGTCTAATGAGAGTATCGAACTCTGTGAAAGAAGCTTGAGTCGTGTGGCTGAGTTTGTCAATTTACTTAAAACCATTTCAAAGGCCGAGGCACCTGCGCAGCCAGGCATGTGTGACCTTGTTGAGGTATTTAAGCAATTGATCAGTCAATATCATTTTGATGAAACGGGCGTAGAGATAAAATTAATGTCGGATCATTCAGTGCTCGATGTGACATTAGATGCAAATTTATTACAATTAGTGATGGGCAATATTATTGAAGATTCTATCAATCATGGTTTGGTAGATAAAAAAGGACCAATTGAAATAATATTACGCGCAAATGAGCAAGAAATAGAAATACACTATACGGATAATGGGATAGGCCTCATTGATATAACGATTGAAGATTTACTTAAGCCGTTTGTCACGTCTCGCAGAGGGAACAGTGGTCACGTTGGTTTGAGTACGCCGGTTGCTGCTAATATCATTAGTGGTGCGTTACAAGGTGGATATACAGTTCGAAGTACCGAGCGAGGTATAGAGTGGATAATAAAAATACCTATGATGCGTTTGCGCTAAATCAAAGTAGTTGTATAAGTGGCAGTGCAGCGGACAAAAGTCCTTATCTGCACTGGTTTATTTATCTATGCTCGCGAGCAATAATAGATTATTTAAATTGATTACTTCAGCCATAAGAATTGGTATTGAAAGTGATTGATTGATCACGCAACAATCTGGGTGGAACCATTATGCAACAACTACCAACAGTCGATTATCGTGCCTCTGACGCCGCGTCTCAATTTGTCGAATCTCTTCGTAATACAGGGTTCGGTGTTTTAAAAAACCACCCGATCCCACAATCGCTCGTCGAATCCATTTATAAAAATTGGCAGGCGTTTTTTAATTCAGAGCAAAAGCATGAGTTTTTATTTAACAAAAACACTCAAGATGGTTATTTCCCACCGGATGTATCGGAAGTTGCCAAAGGCTTCACCGTTAAAGATATTAAAGAGTACTTTCATGTTTATCCAAAGGGGCGTGTACCTGCTCAGTTAGAAGCGGAGATCCGCGAGTACTACCGTTTGGCTAATGAGTTTGCTGCAGAGTTGCTAAGCTGGGTTCAAGCGCAAGCGCCTGAAAATGTGCGCTCTAAATTCTCAATCGATCTAAAAGACATGATTGCTGAGTCAGAGCAAACGCTACTGCGCATTTTGCATTACCCGCCAATGACTGGTGATGAGGAGCCAGGGGCTATTCGTGCCGCTGCACATGGAGATATTAACCTGTTAACTGTATTACCTGCTTCTAATGAACCAGGCTTGCAAGTACAGACTAAAGAAGGCGGTTGGTTAGATGTGCCATGTGACTTTGGTTCATTAATCATTAATATTGGTGATATGTTGCAAGAGGCGTCTGGAGGCTACTTTCCTTCAACGATTCACCGAGTAATTAATCCAACAGGTAAGGGGTCTGAAAAATCTAGGATCTCTTTGCCATTGTTCTTACACCCTCGCCCAGATGTAGAGCTATCTGAACGTTATACGGCAGACAGTTACTTACAAGAACGTTTGCGAGAACTCGGTGTAAAGTAAGCTTAGCTTGAAATCAATGACGAAAAAAAGCCAATCATAAAGATTGGCTTTTTTATGAAGAAAGTAAAAATAGCCGTAATTTTAAGCTATATGTTAGGTGGAGTCGTCAGTAATTGTTATTTCTTTGCTTGATTTCAACAAATTAGGTAAATTTTTCCTGACAATAATCTTAATATGTGCAATATTAGATTTTTTCAATATTGCTCATTTTTAAAAAAAAAGTAATGACAACGCTGTCATTTTATGTGTAACATTAATTCAACATGACTAAACGCTCAGTAAAGAAATAAATAAAATTGAGCTAAACCCCATTTTCATAGAGGTCGCAACATGATGGCTAAACAGGTGCAACAAGACCAATTATATATAGGTATAGACGGCGGAGGGACGAAATGCCGAGCTACTATCTATTCTTTAGAACACGGTGTGTTAGGCACTGGTTTAGGTGGTCCAGCAAACCCGTTGCACGGTCTTGAACGTACTCTCGAGTCTATCATGGTCTCAACACAGCTCGCTTTGCAAGATGCGGGATTACACGTAGAACAAGTCCATTCACTAAATGCAGGCCTAGGACTTGCCGGCGTTAACCTACCTGCATTGTATGACAAAATTATGCAGTGGGATCACCCGTTTCAACAAATGTTTTTGACGACAGACCTTCATACAGCCTGTATTGGTGCTCACGAAGGTGAGGATGGAGCTGTAATAATAACGGGTACTGGTTCGTGTGGGTTCTCGTTGGTGAATGGAAAAACAGTTAATTTTGGTGGCCATGGTTTTGCCCAAGGTGATATGGGTAGCGGCGCTTGGATGGGCTTAGAAGCTGTGAAAGTCGCATTGCTTGATTTAGATGGGTTAGGCCAGCCAACACTTTTGTCGAGCTTATTACTACAGCACTTCAATACAGAAAATGCAATGGGCATTGCTGAGCAAATGGCAGGCCAACCATCAAGTGGCTACGCCAAACTAGCGCGCTTTGTGTTTAGTGCTGCTGAGCAGGGTGATGCGCTGGCGTTAGCAATTGTAAAGCAAGGTGCCGAGTATATTAGCCGTTTAGCGCAGCGCTTATTAGACAGTGGTCCTCCTCGATTATCTATGATCGGTGGCTTAGCTGAACCATTAAGTAAGTGGCTTGCTCCTGAGATTGCAGAAAAAGTAGAACTACCCAAGCAACCGCCAGAGATGGGTGCGATATACTTTGCAATAAACTCTGTTGAGCAACAATTAAATAAGGTCAAGTAATGTCTAGGCAATTATATCGAGCAAAAAAGTTATTTGACGGCAATACATTCATCAGCAACATGATATTTGCTGTTGAAGATGGAAAGATTGCATATCCACATGATGAATTAAGCACTGACTTAATTGAACTTGATGGATTAGTTGTACCTGGCTTTATTGATGTGCAAGTCAATGGTGGTGGTGGGGCATTTTTTAATGCTGAGCAAACAACTAGTTGCTTAGCTAAAATGGTGTCTGCACATGGCCAATTTGGCTCGACAGCACTTATGCCAACGCTCATTACTGACAAAGTGGAAGTAATGGCTAAAGCGGCAGATGCCACGGCAGAAGCTATTGCCAATGGGCAAGCAGGTGTGCTGGGTATTCACTTTGAAGGTCCACATTTGTCACATCCTAAAAAAGGCACTCATAGCGAGCAATATATTCGCTCTATCACAGAGCAAGAGTTTGAAATTTATGCTCGTCAAGACTTAGGCGTGAAAATGGTTACACTGGCGCCCGAAACAGTGCCATTACAAGACATTGAAAGGCTTGTGAGCTTAGGTGTAAAGGTGTGTGTAGGCCATTCAAATGCCGATTACCAAACAACGATGAATGCATTACATGTTGGTGCTGATGGGTTTACTCACTTATTTAATGCAATGTCAGCATTTACCTCAAGAGAGCCTGGCGTTGTTGGTGCTGCGTTATGGGATGATAACTCATGGTGTGGGTTAATTGTTGATGGACATCATGTTCATAGCACATCAGCCAAGCTTGCGCTTAGAGCTAAGCAGCGTGGAAAAATAATGCTAGTGACTGATGCGATGCCACCTGTAGGCACTGATGATATGGAATTTGACTTCTTTGATGGGAGAAAAGTGATCCGCACGGGTGATAGGCTAAACTCAACAACGGGTGAACTTGCGGGCAGTGTTCTTGATATGGCAAGTGCCGTTCGCAATACGGTAAACTGGCTTGACGTGCCGCTATCGGAAAGTTTGCGTATGGCGTCACTTTATCCAGCAGAGTATTTAGGTTTGAAAACGAAAGGCCACCTGCGTGATGGTGCTGACGCAGATTTTGTTGTGTTAGATG
Organism: Pseudoalteromonas sp. MSK9-3; assembly: GCF_003590335.1. Taxonomy (GTDB): domain Bacteria; phylum Pseudomonadota; class Gammaproteobacteria; order Enterobacterales; family Alteromonadaceae; genus Pseudoalteromonas. Next base: position 141,722 of record NZ_MIET01000030.1, read on the forward strand.
ATCAAATTTATACTCAAGCGACCTTTATCGCTGGAAAACAGATTTAACTCTCCCTGAGAAAAACCCCGCTGAATTAATAGCGGGGCTTTTTTGCTTTTAAGGCAGCAAAATATGACAACAAAAACTGAAAAAAAACGCTTAGCTTCGCTTGATGCACTGCGAGGCATGGATATGTTCTGGATTTTAGGCGGTCAGTCTATATTCGCAGCATTATTTGTATTGACGGGTTGGCAAGGTTGGAAAGTATTTGAGGCCCATACAGTGCATAGTGCATGGCATGGATTTACATTTTATGATCTAATTTTTCCTCTCTTTATTTTCTTATCTGGTGTTGCTATGGGGTTATCTCCCAAGCGCATTGATCATTTGCCTTTCTCTGAACGTCGGGACTATTACAACAAAGCGTTAAAGCGGCTGTTTTTATTGTCGGCCCTTGGAGTGCTTTATAATCATGGATGGGGCGTTGGAATACCAGCTGCGTTAGATGAGGTACGTTACGCCAGTGTATTGGGGCGCATCGCAATCGCATGGTTTTTTTGTATGCTTTTAGTGTGGCACACCAGCTTACGGATGCTCGCTTTAATTGGCGGAGGTGTGCTGGTCGGCTATTGGGTGCTGTTATGTTTCATTCCTGTGCCGGGCGGAATTGCTGGGGATTTGTCAGCTAAGGGGAGTTGGAATGCTTGGGTTGATTCAATCTTTTTACCTGGGATCAGCTATCAAAATAGACCTGTAGACCCTGAAGGTGTTTTATCTAGTTTACCTGCTATTGTGAACGCGATTGCAGGTGTATTTGCAGGGCGACTTATTGCACAAGCACAAAATGTGGGTCAATGGCATACTGTCGGAAGGTTATTTCTGTTTGGGCTTGTTGCGTTAGGCCTTGGCTGGTTATGGGATTTACACTTTCCTGTAAATAAAGAATTGTGGACTAGCTCATTTGTACTTGTGACAGTTGGTTGGAGTGCCATACTGTTGGCAGCTTTTTATGCTTTGGTTGATGTACTTAATGGTCAGCGTTTTGCTTATCTATTTGTGATTATCGGCGCAAATTCCATTATTATTTATTTAGCATCATCATTGGTCAATTGGGCGTTTGTGTCGCGTAGCGTATTTGGTGGTGTTATCAGTAGTTCACCAGCGCAATGGCAGCCGTTCTTTAGTGTAGTGGCATTACTGGCTGTACAGCTAATCGTTTTACACTGGATGTATAAACGTAAAATATTTGTCAGTGTGTAAATAAGTTTGCCTGTGAAGTCCGCGCCACATGCGGACCTCACCTATTTGAATATGTAATTCCAAAAACTTTCTTCACTTTTACTTTACAAATACTTGTTTTCTGATAATAATGACAGCGTTGTCATAATGGTAATAACCTAAAATTCTATCGTTTTTAGGTTTGATCTGACCTTACTTTGATTGCACGCGAAGTGAGGCTCAGATCCCATTTTTCCTAATTTATAAATCGAGCCCACATTATGCAAATTGTTATTCTTAATGACGCAATCGAAGTTGCAGCCTATGGCGCAGATATTTTTACCGCTCAGTTAAATCGAAATGCAAGGTCCATTTTAGGCTTGGCTACAGGCTCAACTCCTGTTGCTTTATATCAGGCATTGATTGAACGTAATCAAGCTGGAGATGTGAGCTTTAAAGAGGCTACGTCTTTTAACTTAGATGAATATCTTGGCTTAGATGGTAGTCACCCACAAAGTTACCGTCACTTTATGAATAGTCAGCTTTTTGATCATATCGATATAAATAAAGCGCACACATATGTTCCACCGGGAGATGCAAAGAATCCGGTTGCCGCATGTCATGAGTATGAAGAGAAAATTGCAGAAAAAGGCGGTATTGATATTCAGTTGCTTGGTATTGGCCGTAATGGACATATCGGTTTTAATGAACCTTCGTCTGGATTAACGTCAAGAACCCGTGTTAAAACACTAACCAAAGCAACGATTGATGATAATGCACGTTTCTTTAAACCTGATGAATATCAGCCTCATTTGTCTATTACAATGGGTATCGGCACAATTTTAGACGCTAAGAAAGTGGTTTTATTGGCAACAGGTGAAAATAAAGCTGAAGCCATTCAAGCGATGATTGAAGGTCCATTGACTGCAGCTTGTCCGGCATCTGCACTGCAAATGCACCGAGATGCCGTTATTGTTATTGATAAAGCAGCGGCAAGCAAACTTAAAGATATTGAGTTTTACCAACATATTGAAGCTGAAAATCAGAAGCTTCAAGCTTATTTAGCTTCTCTTTAGTGTAAAAAATTACACTGTAATTTTAAGCCCGAAAGGGCTTTTTTTTTATCTATTGATCCAACTTCTTTGGAACATTCTTAATCTCTTGAAATAGTTTTGCTTTATCCTCTGTTATGATAGCGTTGGGCTAAATATTTAACAGGGAACCGTCTGTGCTACATTATACCGAAATGCATTTAAATCGCGCTTCTAGTGAGCGAAAAAGTAACGATTGGATCATTGCGCAAATGCGCGGTGATAGCCATTGGCTTTTGATAGATGACGACAAAAACTTGGTAGACACTGAGACATGCCAGCTCATTACGTTATCATTCAGTGAAGTCAAAGAGTTTCATTTAGATAATGCAGTATTTCTCGGACTTGATGGTCAGGAAAGTTATTTTGCGTTAGATATTAGTAAGAGTGCCAATAAAGATCATCTGACACTCCCTCACGGCGCACATTTTGTGGATATGCGCCAGGTCGGCCCGCAATTACCACCAACTATGGCGTCTGTTGGTGTGTTAGCTAAAGGGCTGTGCTATTGGCACAATACACATCAGTTTTGCGGCCGTTGTGGGACTAAAAATATAAGTGTTGAAGCTGGGCATGCCCGCAAATGCTTAAACCCTGAGTGTCGACATATGACATTTCCTAGAACGGACCCTGCAGTCATAATGTTGGTAACACATATGTTCAGCGATGGTATAGAACGCTGTTTACTTGGTCGTCAAGCTCAATGGCCTGATGGGGTTTATTCGACGTTAGCTGGGTTTGTAGACCCTGCTGAGACGCTTGAACAAGCTGTTATTCGGGAAGTTAAAGAAGAAGCAAATATTGACGTTGCAGAAGTGAAATATTTGGCTTCTCAACCATGGCCGTTCCCAAGCTCTTTGATGCTGGGTTTTATTGCGAAAGCAACGACAACCGATATTGCTGTTGAACAAGATGAACTTGATCATGCACAATGGTTTTCCCGTTCAGAATTAGACGCATTTTTAGAGTGGGGAGTGGATGCTCCAGGTTTTAAGTTAACACGTAAAGATTCAATATCTCGCTATCTTCTAGAACATTGGCGAGCATCTTAAAGGTTAAAATATGAAGAAGAATACAAAATTGATCAGTTCTGGTCGAAAGAGCCAGTATACGCACGGGGTTGTAAATCCAGTCGTGCAAAGAGCCTCTACCGTGGTGTTTGATTCCGTTGCTGAATTACATGAGGCAGTTAAAGGGCGGGGTAACCGTACGTTGTTTTATGGGCGTAGAGGCACGCAAACACATTACGCGTTGCAAGATGCTGTTATGGAATTAGAGAATGCTGCAGGGTGTGCGTTATATCCATCAGGTGCCGCTGCCATTAGTCAATCTTTACTGTCGTTTTTAAAATCAGGCGATCACTTACTCATGGTGGATACTGCTTATGAGCCTACGCGGGACCTATGCGATAAGATTTTATTAGGGCTAGGGATCACGACGACCTATTATGACCCTATGATCGGAGCTGGAATTAAGGCTTTAATACAGCCTAATACTCGGGTGCTTTTTTTAGAGTCTCCTGGTTCCATAACTATGGAAGTACAAGATGTACCAAGTTTGGTTGCGGTTGCCAAGCAACATGATTTAATTACGATGCTAGACAATACATACGGCAATGGCTGGCATTACAAACCGTTGGATCATGGTGTTGATATTAGCATTCAAGCAGCGACAAAATATATTGTGGGTCATTCCGATGTCATGATGGGGGTTGCGGTTGCAAATGAAGCGCTGTGGCCAACATTAAGAGAGCATTCATATCTACTCGGTCAGTGCACATCAGCCGATGATGCGTATTTGGCACTGCGTGGGTTACGTACTATGCCGGTAAGATTAGCACAACATGAAAAAGCTGCATTAAAGGTGGCGCATTGGTTGGAAACTCACCCGCTGGTGGATCATGTTCGTCATCCTGCATTGCCGAGTTGCCCAGGGCATGAGCATTTTATACGTGACTTTACGGGGAGTAATGGACTATTTTCTTTTGTTATGAAGCAAGGTAATCAAAAAGCGATTAACGCATTTTTAGATGGCTTACAGCATTTTAAAATGGGTTTTTCTTGGGGCGGATATGAAAGTCTCGTCACTGCGAATAAGTCGATGGCGGCTCTGCGCACGACAACAGGGTGGCAGGATGGTCCAATAATTCGTTTGCATATTGGTTTAGAAGATGTAGAAGATTTGATTACTGACTTGCAGCAAGCGCTAGAAATATATGAAAGTCATTGTTAAGTAATGAGATTATTAACCTAAAGGTAAGCATTCACGCTGAGTCGTGAATGCTTATTACACAGCATTTATTAGCTATTGCTGCTTATGTAGTCAAGCACAACTTGGTGATGCTCTTTGGTCTTAAATTTATTGAAAACATGCTTTATGGTGCCGTCTTTAGCGACTAAAAAGCTTAGGCGGTGAATGCCATCATACTCTTTACCCATGAACTTTTTTAACCCCCAAACACCAAAAGCATCAGCAATGGCGTGGTCTTCATCTGACAATAAGTCAAAGTTCAGTTCTTTTTTGGTTTCGAAGTTTTTGAGTTTCTTCACTGGATCTGGGCTTATACCCACAGCAACAGTATCTAGCTGAGCGAGTTGCTCTTTATGATCACGTAGCTGCTCAGCCTGTACCGTGCAACCAGGTGTCAGTGCCTTTGGGTAAAAGTAAACTAAAACTTGATGTTCGGCCAGCAAGGTTGCAAGCTCTACAACTTCGTCATTTTGGTTTTTTAAAGAAAATAAAGGGGCGTTACCGCCTGCAGTGAGTGTATTCATTAAAGTTTTCCTTAGCGAATGCGTCTTAATACATAGTCTACGTTGAGTACACCAGAAAGATCTTCGAATTTAATTTTAAATGCGTCTACGTCAACATCTGTTGGAATATTTATTTCAAGCTCACAGCGCATATGAGTTTTGTCTGCTTCTTCATATGTATCTGACTTTAATGAACAAATATTAATGCTTTGTTCTGCGAAGAAGCGTGTCATTTTACTCAGAGTACCGGGCATATCAATACCATGGTACTCAAGTGTGTAGCCTGCACTGAAGTGACTATGTTGATGGGCGCTAGTGCGCTTCATCATGGTTAGTAAGCCAAGTTCCATACTCTTGACTGGGAGCGTATGCTCCACACGGCTAATAGCTGACATATCACCACTGAGCAGCATGATAAAGGTAAATTCATTACCTAAAATAGCGATGCGGCTGTCTATGATATTACAGTGACAATCACTGACTAACTGGGTCAACTCACTGACAATACCTGAGCGATCTTCACCGATGGCTGTTAATACCAGTTGTTGGTTTTCAAAAGCAGTCATTCAAGGTGCCTAAATTTATGCCTATATCACTGAATGCCATAAGACAATGTAGTAATACGACGAATAATTGATATTTAACCAAAAATGGTACCATAGTTGGCGCATTAACACATGGTTGATTTTGTTATAAGCACTTTAAATATGCAATAAATGAACGGCTTTCTTGTGTTTAGTGGCTTGGGAAAGTACCATAGTGTCGTTTTTGCGTTTGTATGAGCTAAGTACTTCATTAATAATGAAACAGTTTAAATTAGGCGTAAATTTATATTTTACAGTGAACCAAATCAGCATTCCTCACTCATAGTAATGAATTAAAAAATAACGGGTTTGCTAAGGAGAATAATCAGTGCAGTATTGGATCCCAAAAGCGTTGACAGTTGGTGTGATTCTTGGTTTGTCTGGGTGTAGTGTATTTGTTAATGATGCGCACAATGAGCGAAATTACCGTGTCAATGACGCCGTTAAAACGCCGGCTCAATTAGAGCAACCATATCAAGATCCAACGTTTCAAATGGATGTAGCAACGTTTAATAATGACCCTGAAGCAAAAAGTTTTCGTCCACCTCAGCAAGTATTGACGCTAGCCGCAGGTAGTTGGGTTGAAGAGAATGAAACCATTGCGCGGGTTTATTTTGATAAAAATGATGGCATTGATGATCTGAATCAATTTATCTGGCGTGCGGTGGATAGTGTCATGGCAAACCATAATACTGACATTTCGTTGGATGAACGTGAAAAGGGTAGTGTTAGTACAAATTGGTATTCTCTAATCAAACCCATTGAAGGGTGGTTTTGGGAAGATAATCAAACAGTTTCTGAACAACAAGTAAAGTTTGTTATTGAGCAAAAAGAACATCAGAGAACTGCGTCTTTAAAAGCCGAGTTAATTGACTATCGAAGTGACAAGCAGCCACTTAACCCATTGCTTCAGCAACAGCTAGAAGTAAGAGCGTTGAATGAAGTTGTTGCTGAGTTCGATTATTTGTACCGCTTATTACAAGTAGAAATGCGTAAGGAGCAGGGTGTCTTGTCTCTGGATATGGGTTTTGATGATAAAGGGTATAGTGCATTTGTTACTGAACAAGACCACGAAATCGTGATAGACCGATTTGCTAGCTTTTTAGAACGTGTTAACTTTACTATCATCAAAATTGACCGAGAGTCAGGTTTGATATCAGTACGCTATGAGAAACCAGATGATAGTGTTTGGGACTCGATTTGGGGCGATGATGCCTTATTACTTCCTCTTAACAGTGGTGATTACACTATTAACGTAGCTAAAACTAAAGAGGCGGCCACATCGCTGACTTGGCGTAACGCAGCGGGTGATGTGTTAGAACCTGAAGTAATGACACAGTTGCAACAAGCGTTATTGGTTGTGCTGCGTGACAAAGGGCTAACTATTTAATCATTCTGTTTTAAAAAAAGAAAAGAGCTTAGGCTCTTTTCTTCGTTTTTGTAGGCAAAATATAATGACAACACAATTAAGTGGCGATAAGTCTATAGACTTTCGCACATTATTCGCTTTTATTGTCCCATCGTTAATCGGTGTTTTTCTATTTATGACTCCGGTTGCGATTGGCGAGGCAATGACCATTCCGATTGCTGTGATGGCTAAATCTTTACAGACTTTTGTTGCTCCTTTTATCAGTGAGCTGATCCTTGGCATCATTTGTTTAACCGGCATGATGAGTGCTGTTATTAAAGTGGTAAAACCTAATTGGTTACAAAGAGCACCATTAGTACAGCATCTCTTTGATGTGAGTTGGATATGGTTAATAACGCGGTTGTTTGGTGCTGCGTTTATAATTATGACTTTCTTTAAAGTTGGTCCTGAGGTTATCTATTCAGAGCACACTGGTGCTTTGGTTTTAAATGATTTATTACCCGTACTGTTTTCTGTGTTTATTTTAGCGGGCTTATTACTCCCTTTATTATTGAACTTTGGGTTATTGGAGCTGGTTGGAACCCTACTCACACGTGTTATGCGCCCTTTGTTTGGTGTACCGGGCCGCAGTGCTGTGAATTGTGTGGCATCATGGTTGGGTGATGGCAGTGTGGGTATATTGATGACGGCACGTCAATATGAAGATAAGTATTATACCCAACGAGAAGCTGCTGTGATAGGCACAACCTTTTCGGCAGTATCAATTACATTCTGTCTTGTTGTTATTGGCCAGGTCAAACTAGAGCATTTGTTTGCACCTTTTTATTTGACTGTTTGCTTAGCGGGTTTTGTTGCTGCGATCATTGTGCCGCGCTTGCCGCCGCTACGGTTTAAAAAAGATATTTATATTGATGGGACGCCAGTTGATATCGATGCTGAGTCAGTACCAGAAGGAAAGACACTATTTACCCACGCACTCGACGTTGCTTTAACGAAAGCGAAAAAAGCGCCAGGTGTCAAAGGTACTTTACAAGAAGGTGTTACGAATGCGCTTGATATGGTTTTTGCTGTTTTACCTGTGGTGATGGCGGTGGGGACATTTGCACTGATAGTGGCTGAACATACCAGTATATTCCAAATTTTAGGTACTCCATTTGTACCTTATTTAGAGCTGTTACAGGTGCCCGAAGCCGCGCAGGCTGCGCAAACAATTGTGGTTGGTTTTGCCGATATGTTTATACCTTCGATATTGGCTGCCAGCAGTATTGATAGTGACGTCACTCGCTTTATTGTTGCGGCAATGAGTGTGACTCAATTGATTTATATGTCAGAGGTAGGTGCTTTGTTACTTGGCAGTAAAATACCAGTGAATCTATTCGAGCTATTTGCTATTTTTGTGCTAAGAACGTTAGTGACTTTGCCTGTGATCGCATTGATGGCACATTGGTTGGTTGGGTAGCCAGCAAAGAACCGGCATAAGCTAGACGGCAGAAGAAAGGCGCTTAATCAGTGCCTTTTTTTTTGTCATCACTTTGCAATTGTTTGTCTAACTTCTTTTTGACTTCAAACTTAGTAGCATATTTCAATAATGCGATATTGCTCCAAATAATACCGAGCACGCCAGCGATAATTAAGATGACTTGCCAAGTTTCTAACTGCTGCATAGGGTTCTCCTAATTATAGATGTCCTTTATTGTACTGTGCTTTATGTAAAAAGCGAGTGCCCAATGCGCTGCCAGCTAACGATGAATTAAATCAATGTAAAATTATGCTTTTTTACAAAGCAATTTTGACGTTAACTTGATACTATTCACCTCTCAGTCAGGCCTGTCAATTTAGGCTAGCATATTTATAATTTTGGGACAGGGTGAGTAGTCAACTGATGGAACATGTATTAATCTGGCCGGCACAATATCCGTTGCTATTGCGTGGATTAGCTGAACAAAATGGTGCTTTTATCCTTGATGCGCTTGAATCATGGCCGGTTTGTGGTACGTCAACCGATGAGCAAGGCGTTGAAAGTACTATTTTACCCCCTGCATTTTATTTACTTTGGCTAAAACCGTTAGAACCATTTGAATCGTGTTACTTTCAGCACATCGATGAATATGACGAACAGCAGCAAATATATACACAACAACTTTTTGAACACCTTGACTCGACGGATATGGCTCGACAATCTCTGACGATAACGTTGTTAGAGAGATTGAAAGACTATAGTGACCTGCAGTTACAGATAGATAGCGTATCTGCTCCTTCATTTTATGAGTTATTAACTCATAGGCGTTATTTTCAAACCATGACGTGGGCGTTATCTCAAGGCGTAAAGCTTACTGCCGTTGACCTTTGTGATGCTTGGAATAATGAAGACTTACGTAGTGGGATCATTGATGTATTACCTGGGTGCGTTGCTAATATTGCAGAAACAATTCAGCTAGCCACTGAGCACTTGCTTAAAGGGGAAGAGTATTACTCTTTACTGCGTGAGCTATGTGATGAGAGTGAGTTGAGTAGTTTACTTGAACAAGCATTACTTGCCCATGTTGTAGACCCTCACGCGAAACAATCAACCTTGATAGCTTTTATTAGCCAAGGGGCAAAAGGGCATGCAAAAGATGACGTCGGCTGTTCTGCTTTTATGTGGGCAATTGAAAAAGGGTTTGTTAATGTTGTTGAACAACTATTGCCTTATCAAGATATCACTTGTATCGATGATATGGGGGAAACCTGTTTACATTATGCCGTGAAGTCGAACTTACCGAGTATGGTTACAGTGATACTTAATGCTGGGTGTGATCCTCATCAACGCGATGTTCATGATCAGACAGCTTACAGACTCTCAATGCAAAATGGCGCATTAGCAGCGCGAAAAGTACTTGAAGAACATGGGATCATTGAATTATCGGAAGATGCGCAGTATAACAAAATTAGACAGGTTCATGGTTTGTATGCCTTAGTGACATTACTGTTACCCCTACAGCTTTTCTTTTTCTTCCATGATAGCTTAAATGCAAAGCAAGAGTTTGTGTGGGGTGCTGCATTACTTGGGGTGAGTATTTTTGCGATTGCACGTGGTGTGCGAAGAGGGCCGTTGTATCCTTCAAAGCCACACCCTTGGTCCCTCAAAGGCTTAAGTGCGTTAAGTTGGTTAAGTATTAGCTTACAGAGTATGTTTTCGTTGTTAGTGCTTATCACTTTGCTAGGTGTCTAACTATAAGACACCTAGCATTAGGCTTTTTAGCCTATCCACAGCGGCTAATCTTTCGTTGATTGATGTGCCGCTTTCTCGTCAGCTAAGTCTTCTTTTAACTTTCGTATTTTGAGCCCAAGCTCTTGACCCCTATGCCTAGCATAGTAGGTGCAACCAATAAACATGCTTGTTGCGAAGGCTAATTCTAATAGTGCCCAAATGAGCTGTTCTGGGGCAATCCAAATCATTGTCAGACTATGGATGAAATAAATCATCACAATAAAATTTGCCCAAGCATATGTATAGGGTTTGTCTTGAATAATCCCTTTAAGTGGTAGTAATAAAGGTAATATGTAAAAAGTAAATATAAAGCCATTACTATATTGCTCTGTAGGGCTTATTAAAAACATCCAAGTAGGCATTAAAATGAGTAAGCCAACGTAACCTATTAATGCCATTCGTTGGTATTTTTGCGTGATTTTACTTTTGGTAATGTGTGTCATTTAAGTTTACTTGCAATGGTAAATAATCGTTTTCCGACGGACTGGCATATTTTAACTTCCGTGTTTGATAACTTTGAGGTGTTATCAGCCCCAGCAACATGTGAGGCACCATATGGGCTGCCACCGGTTGTAGTGTCGATGAGTTCTGGTACATCATAGGGTACACCTAATAACATCATACCGTGGTGCAAAAGCGGCAAAGATAGATTAAGCAAAGTTGCTTCGTTGCCACCGTGCATGCTGCTAGAAGATGAAAATACGCAGGCAGGCTTATCGATAAGCTGGCCTTTTAGCCAGAGGTCACTGGTTGTTTCCCAGAAAACTTTTGCCTGTGCGGCCATCATTCCAAAGCGGGTTGGTGTGCCAAAAGCCAACGCGTCACACTCAACTAAATCTTGTTTTGTGATGATGATGTCGTGAGGTTGCTTTTTCTCAAATGTTCTGAGTTTTACAGTGGCACCTAAGTTATCAAGGGTATCACTTATTTCATGAGCCATATTGGCGACAGAGCCATGGCTTGAATGGTATAACACCACGATGTTTATCATTATAGGATAGCCAGAATAGACTCAGGTGGTCTGCCAATTGCTGCTTTATTATCTTTAACAACAATAGGTCGTTCAATTAATTTGGGGTTGTTTACCATAGCGCTTTTTAGTTGTGCTTCATCTGTGTCTTTAGATAGCGCGAGCTCTTTGTAAATCGCTTCTTTGTTACGTACTAGCTGGTGTGCAGAACTGTAGCTTAATTGCTCTAGTAGCGTGTCTAATTGGACTAAATCTATGGGGGATTTTAAGTATTCGATAACCGTTGGAGTGATCCCTTGAGCTTCAATAAGGGCCAGTGTTTCTCGCGACTTTGAGCATCGCGGGTTATGATAAATAGTAACAGACATAATAGCTCCGAATAATGTTTTCGTTATTTTAAAGTATCTATTGCGTTTCTTAAAGCTTTGCGAGTTCTTTTTGCATTTGTCGATACTGGCTTAATAGTGCTTTTAGACGGCTTTCTTTAACGGTTTCTTGTTTTTCTACATGATTAAGCGCGCGTTGAACTTCATCTGCGGCTTGTATATATGCGCCATATTGGGCTAATAGACTGGCCTTAATCTCGTGATATGCCGATTTATTATCTTGTTTTTTATAAACACTACTCAGTAGTTCGATTGCGAGCGTGTGCTCTGGTTTATCAAGCAAGAAAATCTTGAGGAGTTGTTCAGCTTTGTCGTATTGCTTAGCTTCGATAGCTGCATTGGCATAATTTAATGTGATCACCTGGTTGTTTGGTCTGAATTCATGTTTTTTATGCAGCATTTTTACCGCATCCGCAGCCTTTTTTTGCCCAATTAATATATCGGTATATGCATCAAGGTAAAATAGGTTATCAGGCTCTTTTTTAAGTAATTTGGCAATAAGGTTTCCTGAAAGCTGATATTTCTTTTGATCGAGTAATGATAAAGCTAAACCATACTCCAATGCACTATCATCTAATTTTGACGAACGTTTGAGCTGTCGTTCAAAGTATGCTTGAGCCTCTTCACTCGTGTAATGGTTACGTGCAAGCACTCGACTTTTTGCTAATTGAAACTTAGGGCTTTCAGGTAAGTTAACCGATGCATACTGTTGTGCACGTAACCTGACATCAGACACCCGTGAATCTGGCAATGGGTGGGTGAGTAAAAAAGCAGGCGGTTTATTTTTAAAGCGCATTTGTGCTGCGAGTTTGCTTAGGAACTCTGCCGATTGAGTCGTGTCAAAGCCAGCGTTATGGAGTGTCTGCATACCAATTCTATCGGCTTCTTGCTCTGCTTTTCTGCTGTGAGTTAATTGACTTAAAGCTGCTTGCGTTGAATTGGCGGCAATAATTGCCATACCAGCATCTGGAGCAATAACGGTTGCCAATATGCCGGTGATCATCCCCGCGATTGTGAGCGCGCTGTTGTCTTGGGCTTGCTGTAACCTTCGTGCTAAATGACGTTGAGTAACATGCGCAATTTCGTGTCCTAATACAGATGCAAATTGACTCTCATTATCGGACTGTGCGATGAGCCCAGAATGCACGCCAACATGACCCCCATAAAATGCAAAAGCATTGATTGCTGGGTTATTGATCCAGAAAAATGTAAACGGAAACCTGACATCATTGGCATTAGCGACCAACCGATTGCCTAGTGACGTTAGGTACTCGTTTAAAACAGGGTCTTGTAATAAGGGGGAACCTGAACGAATTTGCATCATCATTACTTCACCAATCGCTTTTTCCTTCTCTAAAGGAAGCGCCTGTAAAGCGGATGTGCCTAAATCAGGAAGTTTAAAACTACTTTGAGCAAATGTTAGTGAGCTAGATATTAGTAATCCTGCACTTACTACACAGGCGAATACTCTGTTTAACGTCATACTAATCCTTCTTAATATCATCACCGAGCATGAGCTTGGCAAGATCAATCTCATCATCGCATGCACGACTGTCTTTTTCGCACAATTGATAAAAATCTTTAATTGAGACCCCATCTACTGTTTTGACGTTCAATTCTTTTTTCAAAAAAGTAATAATCTTATACACGACTTTATGAGCATGTAAAATCACGGCCTTGTCTGCAATATCACCTCGTTCAAAATAAAAACCGATAAACTTATGTAGTTGGTTGATCCGGATCAGGTTTTTCATGGTGTGAGGGTCCCATATTTGAAACTCCATAAAACGGTTTTCTTTTACATAATTATCTATTTTCATATCTTTAGCATAAGGGAAAGCCCATAATTCAAAGCCTCTATCGGTGAATGCTTGATGTAATGCAATACGCGGTTTTTCATGACTATGGATGATTCCATTGTCATCTTCATAGCCATTGAGGAGTTCCAGGTTCCAATTGCGTTTATCGAGTAAACGTTTTACTGCGTTATCGAAACCATGTTGCAAAATCCCTTCACTTTCACTGACCGAAGACGCGACCAAATGATAAAATGGCGGCAGTTCGCCCCAGTTAATTTGTTTCTTGTACCAGTTTATTTCTTTTAGCGTGGGGTTACTGGGCAACTGTGCTTTGCCACTAGGCTTTGGCATGAAAAAACTTTCCTAAAATAACGTATAGCTATAAGGATAAACCATTGTCTTGTACCAAGCCATAGAACTATTCTTTTTAGTTTGTACATCACAGTGTTACACTCGTTAATTAACGTGGTTTCAAGGTGGTAACTCATGCGTCGGTATAGGCATAATATATGATAGAGACTGAACTGTATGAACTTCAATGTCCTCAGCTTTTTGTTCAATTTAAATGGCATTTATTACAAGCCAAGAAGACCGGTAATAGAGTCCGTTTTTATTATTCAGATACGCAGGATATGACTGATGTATTTAAATATTTAACATTGCATCACTATCCTTATACCCAAAGCACAACATCACAATTATTTATCGAGGTAAATGCCGACTATGTTTGAAATAGTAAAGCAGTGGTATCAAAATAAATTCTCAGATCCTCATTCTGTTACATTGCTCCTCATGCTGATTGCATTGATTGGCTTATTATATTTTTTAGGGCCTTTTGTGGTGCCTGTTTTGGTTGCGCTTGTTATTGCCTACTTACTGGACTGGCCAACAGCCCATATGCAGAATGTTGTTCATAATAGGGTATTAGCCACAACGCTTATCATGCTGTTATTCGTTGGTGTTGTATTAGCACTTTTACTTGGTATTGTGCCGGTGCTTTGGCAGCAGTTGAGTAACTTATTGCAAGAAAGCCCCCACATGATTGAAAAAGGCAAGTACTTTTTACTGCATCTACCCGATGATTATCCAAACTTGATAACTGAACAGCAAGTACAATCGTTTGTAACAACTGTAGAAAGTAAAGTCATTGAATTAGGACAGGTTATCGTGTCTGCGTCGCTTACGTCACTAAAAGATGTTGTTGCGTGGTTGATTTATCTTGTACTAGTACCCTTGTTGGTCTTTTTTATGCTAAAAGATAAAGCGCCTTTAACTGAAGGAATAAGTCGTCTTATCCCAAAAGACAGACGTCTGATCACGCAAGTTTGGCATGAAATGGACCATCAAATTATGAATTATATACGAGGCAAAGTATTTGAGATTGTGATAATCGGTAGTGTTACGTTTATTGCTTTTTATATTTTAGACTTGCGATATGCAGCTTTGTTAGGAGCATTGGTTGGCCTCTCGGTTTTGATCCCATTTGTTGGTGCTGCGTTAGTGACTATTCCTGTTGCCGCTGTGGCCTTGTTTCAATTTGGTATTGATACGCAGTTTTGGACGGTATTAATGGTTTATGGTGTAATACAGGCGTTAGATGGTAATGTACTAGTCCCTTTATTATTTTCAGAAGCGGTAGACCTGAACCCAGTTTATATTATTGTAGCAGTGCTATTTTTTGGCGGGCTTTGGGGGTTCTGGGGCGTATTCTTTGCAATACCTTTAGCATCACTCGTTAAAGCATTATTTAATGCGTGGTCTACCCAATGGCAGGAAGATGCGTCGGGGTCATTAGAGCAGTAAATTCATGACTGCTCTAATGTGGTAGCTGCTTAAGCTTTGTCTGCGGCTACCCCAGTACTTTGGCGTATAACCAGTGACGGCGTAAAGGTGCTAATAATTTCTTTGTCTTGTTTACGAGAGCCCCGAGCTTTAGAAAATAACAATCGTGCAGCATGCTCTGAAATTACATTGTTAGCCTGATGCGCTGTCGTTAGCTTTGGCCAAGTTTGACGAGAGAACGGTGAGTCTTCAAAGCCCGTGATAGAAAGCTGCGCCGGAATATCTATATTCATTAACCTTGCTGCAAACAAGGCACCAGCAGCGACTTCATCATTACCCCCTAAAATAGCTGAAATATTGTTTTTATTACTGTCTTTTAATAAGTGTTGTGCGCCTAACACACCGGATTCAAAAGAATAGCTGCCCTCAAATATGTGTTCTTCACAATAGCTAATATCATGATCTTGCAAAGCTTGACGGTAGCCTGCTAAACGTTCAGAGGTTGATTTGTGCTCTTTGTCTCCTAGTACAAAACCAATTCTTTTATGTCCTAGTGATATTAAATGCTCCGTGATTTCATGCGCGGCTGCAAAGTCGTCAACAAATATACAATTACTGCTATTTTCGGTTTCGGTCGCTCTACCGGAAAGCAGGCGTACATACTGAATACCAATTTCATCAAGCATATCAATAATTTTTTGTTGTTCTGACAATGGGGGAGTTAAAACTAACCCTGCAAGGCGAGAGCGCTTTATCATGGTGATAAAGTCTTCTTGCATGTTATCGTCAGAGTAACTACAAGGGTGTATAACCAGTTCATACCCTTCTTCTTTACATCGAGACAATACACCGTTTTGCATATCAATCACATAATAAGCATTTGGGTTATCATAGACTAAGCCGACGGCAAATGAGGATGTTCCTGCCAAGTTCCTTGCTGCAATATTAGGTTGATAGTTGAGTTCTTTAACCGCATTCATTACGATATCGTACGTTTTCTTGCGAACCGATGGTTCTTTATTAATCACACGAGAGACGGTTTTCATCGATACACCGGCTAACTTAGCGACATCATTTATAGTGACTTTCATGTTGTTGTTCTTTTATGTGAGAGAGCGCAACGAGCTCAAAATTCAGTAAATGTCATTATTTGTAGCTTAGTCTATCTAATCCAAACATAAAATAGCAGCATAAAGATCATAAATAATTTAATGATACCGGTGTCAAATGGCGAAATTTGGGTTATTATCCCCACTGTAAAATTGAAAAGTAGAATATTGACAGCGTTGTCATTTTAACTTATGGTTTACTGTGCAAGTATCATTTTATTGATTTATATCTCTTATATATTGTGTTTTTCAACGATTTAGTCGTGTTTAGGGGAAGAGTATGAGTTGCCGAAGCAACCTGAGTAGCTGGCAAGCATTAGAGCAATCAGCAGCTAATTTACAACAACAAAAAATAAAGAACCTGTTTGCTCAAGATGAGCAGCGTTTTGATAAGTTTTCTTGTCAAATCCCTGGCTTACTTTTCGATTATTCAAAACAACTGATTGATGAAAATACGTTTGATCAACTGCTGGCTTTGGCAGAGCAAGTCGATTTAGCCAACTGGCGAACAAAGATGTTTAGCGGTGAGAAAATTAACTTCACCGAGAATAGGGCTGTGCTGCACACCGCATTGCGAAATCGTTCCGCTTCACCAGTGTATGTCGATGGCGATGATGTGATGCCTGCAGTACAAAGCGAATTAGAAAAAATTAAAGTTTTTTCAGAAAAGGTTCGAAGCGGCCAATGGACAGGATTCACAGGTAAAGCAGTTAAAGACGTAGTAGCTATTGGGGTAGGCGGATCGAACCTAGGCCCTCAAATGGCAACGGACGCATTGAAGTCGTATGCTGATGATAAGTTGAGTGTGCATTACGTATCTAATGTAGATGGTGTTCAACTGGCTGGTGTATTAGAAAAAGTAGACGCTGAAACCTGTTTGTTTGTGATATCGTCAAAAACGTTCACTACATCAGAAACCATGACAAATGCGAACTCTGCTGTTACATGGTTCTTAGAAAGTGCGCAAAGCGATGCTGCCATAGCTAAGCATTTTGTTGCGGTAAGTACAAACCTAGAGAAAACACGTGCATTTGGTATTGCCGATGAAAACGTATTTACCATGTGGGACTGGGTTGGTGGTCGCTTTTCTTTATGGAGTGCTATAGGGTTACCGATTGCCTTGTACCTTGGTTTTGAAGCATTTTCTGAAATTTTAGAAGGCGCTTTTGAAATTGATGAGCATTTTAAGAATGCGCCTACTCAGAAGAATATTCCATTAATAATGGGGTTATTGAGTGTTTGGAATACTAGCTTCTTAGGGCATAAAGCTCAGGCAGTGTTACCTTATGATCAGGCATTGCACATGCTTCCTGCATATCTGCAGCAAGGTGAAATGGAGAGTAACGGTAAGTCAGTCTCATTCGATGGCAAAATGGTGCCTTACACGACAGTCCCGCTTATTTGGGGGATGACAGGTATCAATGGGCAACATGCTTTTTACCAGTATTTACACCAAGGTAACACCATAGTGCCGGCTGATTTTATAGCATCGGTAAGACCACAAAAACAGATTGGTCAGCATCACGATATTTTGCTTTCTAACTTTTTTGCCCAAACAGAAGCTATGATGGCAGGCGTTGATGAACAACAAGTTCGTCAAGACTTATCATCTAAAGGGGTTGCTCAAGAGAAGATTGAACAGCTGGTAGCGCATAAAATCCATCAAGGAAACAGGCCTACAACGTCGATGATCTTAGATGTCGTTGACGCTAAAGCGGTAGGGCGTTTAATTGCACTGTATGAACATAAAATATTTTGCCAAGGTATTATATTAGAGATCTGTTCTTTCGATCAGTGGGGTGTTGAGCTTGGAAAAGGGCTTGCTTCTGCCATTGAAGCTGAATTAACACAAAGCGATGTCAACCAAGAGCACGATAGCTCGACGAGTGGTTTAATCGCTTATTATAAGCAACATCGCTAATAACTGTAATAAATTCGTCTCAAAATAGTGAGACAACTGAATCACGCAATGTGAAAAGATTACCTTTGAACGGGTAGCGCTGGAGTTCTTAGGGCCTGTATTTTTGTGAGAGGAATTACAGGGCCCCTAAGGCTCATTTATCGCAAAATGTCCACCTACAGCCTATTCCTGTTAAAGTATCTTGCAATCGAATTCAATGTCGTATGACGCGACTGTTTTGTTAGGCTAAGTAGTCTTAACTAGCAAATATAACAATGAAAATTGCGCGCCTTTTAACCCTAGTTTGTTGCGACGCGCCTAACCTGTAGAGAGTAAATTATGCTTAATCCTTTTGATATCGTAATTTTTGGTGGAGGTGGTGATTTAGCTTTACGTAAATTATTACCAGCTATGTATCGAGCATATCAAGAAGGGAACCTGCCAAAGGGCTCTCGTATTCTGCCAACTGTTCGAGAAGAAAATAAACAAAAAGAATACATCGAAACAGCGCATCAAGCGCTTCAGTCTTTTTTGAGCGCGGGAGAGTTTAACGAAAAAGATTGGCAAGCCTTTTCTGAGTTTTTGGTGCCCGTTGTGGTTAATGTCACTGACATTGATGATAATTGGGACAAATTAAAAGCAATTTTAGATGAAGATGCCAGTGATAAGTCACGGGTCTTTTATTTGTCTTTACCGCCAGCAGTCTATGGCCGATGCTGTGAAATATTGTCACTTAAAGCGCTCATCACTGATACATCTCGTGTTGTTGTTGAAAAGCCAATTGGTTACTGCGGTGAGTCTGCTGAAGAAATAAATGGCAAAATTGCACAGTTCTTTAGTGAAGAGCAAATCTTCCGTATTGACCATTACTTAGGTAAAGAAACAGTACAAAATTTAATGGCCCTACGTTTTTCTAACGCTTTGTTTGAAAACTTATGGGATGCAAAGTCTATTGATAATATTCAAATCAGTATTTCAGAAACCGTAGGCTTAGAAGCACGGGCTGGCTTTTATGATAAGGCCGGTGCGTTAAGAGATATGGTTCAGAATCACTTATTACAATTATTGTGCTTAGTGGCAATGGAGTCTCCTCATAAGCTTAATGCCAGTAGCATTCGTACCGAAAAGCTTAAAGTCTTAGAAGCATTACGCCCATTGGTTGACGCGGATGTAGATAATAATACTGTTCGTGGGCAGTACGTTCCTGGTGACTTACAAGGGAAATTAGTACCTGGTTATTTAGAGGAGCTAGGCGAGGGGTCAAGTATCACTGAGACGTTTGTCGCTATTCGTGCCCATATTGATAACTGGCGTTGGTCAGGCGTGCCATTCTATCTACGTACAGGTAAGCGCATGAACAAACGCTGTGCAGAGATTGTAGTTGAATATAAGCCGGTTTCACACAATGTATATGATGACTCTGTTGGCCCAATTCAACCAAACCGTTTAGTGATCCGGTTGCAGCCTGAAGAAAGTATTCAGCTGACTTTAATGTCTAAACGCCTAGATAATTTGGAGATGCAACTAGAGCCTGTGACATTGAATATTGAATTGAGTGAACAGTATAAAAATGGTTTTCACTCAGATGCATATAAGCGTTTAATGTTAGATGCCGCGGCAAATAATCCAGCGCTGTTTATTCATCGCCATGAAGTAAGGCAAGCATGGCAGTGGATTGATCCAATTGTTGCACGTTGGCAAGAAAAAGGAGCTCCTGCATTGTATCGTGCTGGTTCTTGGGGCCCTGAAGGTGCTGATGAGCTGTTGGCAGAAAATGGTCATGTGTGGTTTAACGCAGGGGAGCAAGTATAATGGCAAATATTGTGGAACGTATATTTGAATCTAAAGCCCAAATGACGGAAGCTTTAGCATCTTTGCTTGAAACAGGTATTACCAGCGGTATTAAGCAAGACGGAAAAGCGTTGGTTATGGTATCTGGTGGTTCATCGCCTGCACCAGCCTATAAATATCTATCAGATTTACCACTTGAATGGGATAAGGTTTCAATCGCAATGGTTGATGAGCGTTGGGTAGAACCTAACCACGCAAAGTCAAATGAAGCGTTTATTCATGAGACCTTATTGCAAAACAAAGCGGCTGGCACACACTTTACTACGATGAAAAACGTTGCTAGCTCTGCTATCGATGGGCATGCACACTGTGAAGAAGCTTATAATGCCTTGAAAATACCAGATGTGACGATTCTAGGCATGGGGCCAGATGGACATACCGCTTCTTTGTTCCCGAATGCACAAGGTCTCGAGCATGGTTTAAAGACGTCAAATATTGTTTGCCCTATAAACGCAATAGAAAGTGAAGTGACGGGCAGCATCACTGAACGTATGAGCTTAAGCTTACACGGAATTACTCGCTCAAAAGAGGTGGTATTACTTATTAGTGGCGAAGAAAAACGTGCTATGTATGAGCAAGCGAAAACTCATGGTTCAGAGTTTGATATACCATTAAGAGCCGTACTTAATCACCCTGATATCACACTTTCGGTATTTTGGTGCCCTTAATGTGCTGTTGATAGTATTAGCCTAATTGCCTACTTCAGGTGGGCTTAGGCTAATATTACTGCTAATGAAAAAGTTTTAATCTCTCTAGCCTACCCAAAAAGCCATTTTCGTAACCCTGTACTTTATTTCAAGACAAAAAACGCCTTTAGGAATTTACTATTCTTTACTTCTTCGAAGAGATAAATATCGATAACTCATGCACTTGCCTGTATGTACCGTAATTAAAGGTATTTCGATAGAAATAGCTATGTATATTTTTATTAAATTACTGGACATAGAGTATATGAAAATCTATAATGACAGCGTTGTCATTGAGAATGGTTATCACCCTTGAACACTTCTGCCAAAGTTTTCATTATCAATGAGTTGATTTTATCAAATCTCTATCTTCTATAACTTATCGTTATAAAAGTCCCTAATTTTATTAATTTAGTAATGCGTTCCCTCAAATGTATGGTATATTTGCCCCGATTTTTGTAACAAATTATCTCTCGTGAATTTCAAAACCTAATTAAACCAATGCTTTAGCTTATTTATTGGTTGTTTTTTGTTTAATATGACAAAAAAGATGTAGCGAATTTGTAATTTACGGTGTATGTTTGTTATTAGATGACAGCGTTGTCATCATCACTGGGCAGAAGTGATTAAAAAACCAACAATATGATTCAAGGGGAATCCTGTGTTAGCTAATAATTTTAAGAAAAGCTTACTAGCTTTAAATGTCGGCCTTGTATTGAGTGCTGGCGCTTCGGGCGTAGCTTATGCTGCTGATGAAAGCAAAGCTCAAGAAGACGTTGAAGTAATTGAAGTACGCGGTATGCGTCGTTCGTTAGAAGCATCTATTAATACAAAACGTTTTGCAGAAGGTGTGGTTGACGCGATCACAGCGGAAGACATTGGTAAATTTCCAGACAAAAACATCGCTGAATCGCTGAAGCGTATTCCAGGTATCACGGTTCAAAGTCAGTTCGGTGAAGGTGATGCTGTTTCAATACGTGGTGCAGGTTCTGATTTCACGAAAACAACGCTAAATGGTCAAAACGTTGCGTCTACGGGTTGGTTTGTTTTAGAGCCAGCTAAGCGTTCTTTCAACTACACATTACTACCGTCTGAATTGGTTGGTGGTTTAGAAGTGTATAAATCTTCGCAAGCTGACATCATTGAAGGTGGTGTTGGTGGTACGGTTATTGTTAATACACGTACTCCATTAGATCTTGATGCGAATACAATGTATGGCTCGTTAGAATTCCAACACTCTGATGATTCAGGTGAAACTTCTCCACAACTTTCTGGAATGTATAGCTGGAAAAACGAAGATGAGAACTTAGGTTTCCTAGTTTCGGCTGTTCAACAAGAGCGTAAATTACAGCGTCAAGGTAACGAGTCATTCTGGGCTTGGGGTGCTGGTCCTGTAGGGTTTGAGCAAGACCGTGAGCGTTCAGCGTTAACCACAACTTTTGAATATGCGCCGACAGACGCGCTTAGTATCGTTGTTAATTACCTCGATATGAAAATGGATGCTAATAACACCAACTATGCGTTATGGCTAACTAAAGGGTCAAACGATACTCAGTTCTTAACAGGTCCTGGTACTGCAGAAGGCGGTTCTCCACTTGCTGGTGATCTTAACGTTGCGTTCTATCAGATGCGTCCACGTGAAGCAACCATGAACTCAGATTACCTTGATGTAAAGCTCGAGTATGCGGGTGATAATTATAAAGTTGAATTTGTAATTGGTGATACATCTTCTACCGGTGGTACCGATTTCGAAATGGTTATGAATGACACTGGAGCTGTCACACTACCTGACGGTACTTATGACTTTACAGGTGGTTCTCAAACTTGGTCTCCGGGAATTGATATTTCGACTTATATTCCAGGTGCAAGCGCTGAAACACCTGATGGTTTCCTGACTATGGGGACCGGTTCGAACTTTAATTCGACACCTAAGACAGACGAAGAGCAGTTTATTCAGTTAGATGTTGAATATATGCTTGATAATGATTTTATTACGTCTGTTAAAGCAGGCTTCCGCCGTGGTGACCATGAAGCAACAAGCCGCAGATTTGAATTCAGTCAAAATCTTTGTTCTGATACAGTAACAAGTAACTGCTTTGACCCTCAGTACTCGCTTGCAGGCCAAGGTCGCGGTAAGTATGATGTTGGTGCCGATAATCTACAGATTCAATCTTTTGATGTAGATGCAATGAAAAACTGGGCAAAGGCCAGCATAACAGGTAAAACAGAAGATTACGGTTCATACAGTCATATCGAAGAAGAAAACACTGCTATTTATGTAATGGCGAAATACAGTGGTGAAAACTACCGTGGTAATTTTGGTGTAAGATATGTTCAAACCGACGCATCTTCAATCTATTACCGTGAAGGTAATATGAATCAACGTACAGTTGAATCTGCCGATTACAGCGAAGTTTTACCAAGCTTTAACTTTGCCTATGATTTAGATGAAGACAAAATTCTTCGTATCGCTGCTTCAAAAGTAATGACTCGTCCTCAGTATAATGATATGTACTTCAACCCTTCATTATCAGGTTTACAAGATGAGCAAGCGGCGAACCAAAAAGTTGCATTAGGTAACCCAGGCCTGAAGCCATTTACTGCAAACCAAGCAGAAGTTGGCGTAGAGTGGTACTTTAACCCAAGTTCATTACTTGCTGTAACTGCGTTCTATAAAGATGTTAGTAATTTCATCGTGATCAACCGTGGTGTTGTATCAGCTGAAGAGTCAGCACGTTTAGGTTTGCCTACTCTACAAGGTGATGAAGCAGCAAATGGCTGGACTTCTGAAGAGAACTTCAATGGACCAGGTGGTAAAGTGAAGGGGGTTGAATTCCAGTATCAGCAAGACTTTGGTAACGGTTTTGGTGCAATCGCTAACTATACGTACACAGATGGTGAAGCTGATTCTACTTATTTTGTAAATAGCAACGGCGAAGAAACTTTAGTGTTTAGTGATGGTAACACTGATTTAAGCGATAGTTCTGAGTCTGCTTACAACCTAACTGGTTACTATGAAAACGACCTGTTTTATGCTCGTCTTTCATATAACTACCGTAGCAGCTACATGTTGCGTGAAACAGGTGCATATGGTAACCGTTCACACGATGGATACGGTTCTTTGGACGTAAGTGCGGTTTATCATGTAACTGATAATATTGACATCAAATTTGATGTTGTTAACTTAACGGGTGAGTCTGCGAAGCACTTTGGTAATAATACAAATTCAGCTGAATTGGCAAATAATGGCTTTGCAGAAGGATTTCCGGTGTATGAATATGAGCAAGCTACTCGTTACGGGCTAGGCATCTCTGTTCGTTATTAATAGTTATTAACTACTATTGATACATTAAAGGAGCCTCGGCTCCTTTTTTTATGTGAACCACTTTATAGAGTTTGAAGGTGTTTGAGTGTTAAATTCGATTTTAATTGTCGGTGGCGGAACCGCGGGTTGGTTAGCTGCGAACCATTTGGGTAAAAAGTTTAAAAATTCAGGTACAACGGTGACGCTCATTGAATCGCCGAACATTCCAACTATAGGTGTTGGCGAAGGAACTGTGCCAATGATGCGACAAACGCTATCTTATTTTGGTATCGATGAGGGCGTGTTTTTTCAACAATGTGATGCTGCGTTTAAACAAGGTATTCGTTTCGAGAATTGGATGAAGTCTAACTCGGACAAGCCACACTTCTATTATCATCCATTTGATTATTTTGCTGATGATGACCGCTTTTTAAAATACTGGCTAAACGGGTCACAGGGTAACTCTTTTGCTGAGTTTGTGGGCATTCAGTCTCATCTATGTGAATCTAGCAAAGCACCTAAAAAAGTGACTCAACCTCAATTTGAAAGCGTTTCCAGTTATGCCTATCACTTAGATGCGGGTAAGTTTTCTGAGCTTTTGAAGAAAAACGCGATAGAACACTTTGGTGTTAATTTTATCCTTGCTGAAATGAAGTCAATCGAGACTAATGTTGAAGGCAATATTAGTAACATTGCGACAGATCAGGGAGCACTCAAGGCCGAGTTGTTCATAGATTGTACCGGCTTTAATTCACTTATTTTAGGTGATAAATTGAAGGTTAAATTTGTAGACAAAAGCAATGTGTTGTTTACAGATAAAGCGCTTGCAGTGCAAGTGCCACATTCTAGCGACAGAATATCGCCTTATACATGCTCAACAGCGCAGTCAGCCGGATGGATATGGGATATCCCTTTATTCAGTAGGAAAGGTGTTGGTCATGTATTCTCATCTTCCCACACCACGTCGGATGACGCATATCAAGCGCTTGAAAGTTATGTTGGCAGAAACTTAGACGAATTTACTGTGCGCAAAATTGATATGAAAATAGGCTACAGAGAAAAGGCGTGGTTTAAAAACTGTGTAGCGCTGGGTTTGTCGCAAGGCTTTGTTGAGCCGCTCGAAGCAACTGGCTTACTTGTATTTGATGTAACAGCAAAAATGTTAGCGGATATTTTACCTAATTCGATAAATGGTTTTTCCGCTTCTGCGTCACAATTTAATGCTGTCGTTACAAATATGTGGCTTAAAGTAATTGATTTTATCAAATTACACTATTGTATTTCTGATCGGACAGATAGTGATTTTTGGCTTGATAATCGAGTGCAAAACTCTATTCCCGACACTTTACAAGAAAAACTAGCAAGATGGCAGCATGTTCCTCCTAATCAATACGATTTTTCAGGAAAGCTTGATGTATTTAATTTAGATAATTATCTTTATGTACTTTATGGCATGTCGTTTAAAACAGATAAGGCAAGCTGTGTACTAAGCGATAGAAATAAACACGCGTTTGCATCTCACCTGTCTAGTTATGATAAATATAAACAGAATGTATTGATGTCTGTACCTGACCACAAGGTTTTATTAGAACAGATAAGAATCTTTGGCATGGCAAAAATTTAGTCAGATGTAATCTGTAATGAGCGACCGAAAACATTTTTTAACCATCACGTTATGCGTATGTTGTGAATGAATGTTTTATATATGTTGGTTAGAGCTTTTTTGGTTGGAGGGGCCTCACATAAATTATATGACGCTGATTTCTTGAATTCTTGTTGTTATGAGTAAGCATATTGGGGGTTCAATGTTTAATACAAGGATGGGGTGGAGTTTTCATAATATTAAGGAAAATACACTTCCATTTTGGCCCTAAAACCTTTAGCCTTATGCCCACAAAAGTAATAATTACGTAAATGAACGGAGTAACATTATGGCAGAGCAACAAGTGCAGCCTTTACACAACGAAAAACAT
The DNA here is from genome assembly GCF_003590335.1 of Pseudoalteromonas sp. MSK9-3. Lineage (GTDB taxonomy): Bacteria > Pseudomonadota > Gammaproteobacteria > Enterobacterales > Alteromonadaceae > Pseudoalteromonas. Next base: position 167,726 of record NZ_MIET01000030.1, read on the forward strand.
GCTAATACTAAAGTACAAAATGGCATCAACGTTGATTTCTTAAAATCACAGCACTTAATGCCAGTTGTTGCACATGAGTTCGCTCGTGTCGCGACTGAGTTCCCTATGGCGTTTGTAAAAAACACTGAAACGGGTCAATTCCAACCAGTAGCAATGTTTGGCTTAGAGCCAGGTGAAAATCTATTCATCGACAATGGCAAATGGACAGCAGGGTTTGCACCTTTAGCTGCGACTCGTTACCCATTTGGCTTAGTTAAGCACCCTGAAGAAGATCAGTTTGGCATCGTAATTGACGAAGCGAGTTCACTAGTTGGTGAAGAGCAAGGTAACGCGCTATTTAAAGACGGCGAAGAAACTGATTACTTAAAAGCGCGTAAAGAAGCTCTAGTTAACTTCATTGAGTTCTCTCGTGTAACAGAAGCATTCACACAGTATTTAGCAGATAAAGAGTTATTAGTTCAACAAACTTTAACTGTTGATATCAAAGGTGAGAAAAAAGACATCAATGGTATTTATTTAGTTGATGAGCGTAAGCTAAATGAACTAAGCGATGAAGCGCACCTTGAACTGCGTAAGCGCGGCTATTTAGCGCCTATTTTTGCGTTCTTAACGTCAACACACCAAGTTGCACGTTTAGCACGTTTAAAAGCACAGCGCCAAGCTGACGCTTAATAAACCTGTATTCTTAAAAAAGCACCCTAGGGTGCTTTTTTTGTATCTGATATTTACAAGCGCGTCGCAATTGACTTGCAATGTGCAGTAATTCTCGTCAAAGTTTGTTTAAAGCGATAAATACAATAATAAAAGGCATAACACTATGTATAACACATCTCTTCGCTGTATAGCGCTCTTGCTTTCTTTGCTATCTATACCGGCTCAAGCGACGCAAAGCCCTATTGCGATTGTCATTCATGGGGGAGCCGGCACCATTGAAAAAAGCAAATTTTCACCTGAAAAAGAGCAAGCATATCGTGCAAAACTGCAAGAGGCAGTGGAAGCAGGGTACACAGTACTGAATAAAGGGGGCAGTAGCCTTGATGCTGTAACAACAGCCATTAAAATCTTAGAAGATTCGCCTTATTTTAATGCTGGAAAAGGTGCTGTATACACGCATGATGAAGCGCATGAACTTGACGCCTCTATTATGTTTGGTAAAACACGTGAAGCTGGTGCTGTTGCTGGTGTTAAGCACATTGAAAATCCGATCGACTTAGCGCGCTTAGTCATGGAAAACTCTGTACATGTGATGTTAAGCGGTGACGGGGCTGAAGCGTTTGCGAAGGCGCAAGGCGTGCCAATAATTGACAATAAGATGTTCGATACTGAGCATAGATATAAAGCGTTACAACGTGCCAAGCGTAAAATGGAGCATGCAAAACAACAAAATAAGGATTATCAAGCAGCGCATAAGTCACTAGAGACAGCTTATAAAGTGGGAACGGTCGGGGCAGTTGCTTTAGATAAATCAGGTAATATTTCGGCGGGTACCTCTACGGGCGGTATGACAAATAAGCGTTATGGCCGTATTGGAGATTCTCCAGTGATTGGCGCAGGTACATTTGCTGATAATGCGTCTTGCGCGGTATCAGCGACTGGGCATGGAGAGTATTTTATACGCTATAACGTCGCGGCAGACATTTGTGCTCGTGTGCAGTATCAAGGTCAAACGATTGAGCAGGCAGGTAATGCAGTCATTCATGATGTGTTAAAGCCTATTGGTGGCACAGGCGGTGTGATCATTGTGGATACAAAAGGCAACATGAGTATGCCTTTTAACACTAAAGGGATGTACAGAGCCAGTAAATCGAGTTCACAAGCAACCAGAGTCGCGATTTTTAAACAAGACTAAAAATTACAGGCAAATTAGATAACGCCAGCTATAGTTATGAATGCTGGCGTTTTTTAATGGAGCCGATACCATGCAATCAATTCAAGTAGCAGATTATTTAAATCATCGTCCCGTGACTTTTTCAGCAGATATGCGTGTAGAGGCAGCGGTAGAAAAATTATTACAAAGTGGTCAATCAGGTGGACCGGTCATTGACAGCAATAAACATGTAGTGGGGTTTTTGTCTGAGCAAGATTGTTTACGAAAAATGTTAGAAGCCACTTATCAGAATGAATCTCACAGTGTGGTCAGTGATGTTATGAATAGCACCCCGCTATGTGTTTCCCCAAGTGATAGTATTTTACAAATGGCCGATCGAATGACGGTGAATGCACCAAAACTCTATCCTGTTTGTGATGAAGATGGGCGATTACAGGGGGTGATCAGTCGTGCAAATGTATTACTTGCGTTAGACAAACACCTTCACGATACCTATGAATCAGGTAATCGGTACGTATAATAGCGCTTTTATAGAATAACTGGGTATAACCATAGGCTCAGTTATTAGTTTTTGATACACTACGTCGCGATTTGTATTATATAAAGGTATTGCGAAGTGAGTGTTGGACCGCTGTTTTCTGAACTAAAATCTTGCCTAAAGAAAGATCAATTCATTTTAAAAAAACGCCTTCATGGCACAAAAAAAATAACCGATGAAATTAATCAAGCTAAAGCCGTCCAGTCTATTGCACAGGCGATTTCGCGCAGCCAAGCCTTAAGAATAACGCGTACTGATCAATTACCAAAAGTGACGTATCCAGAGCAGCTTCCTGTCAGTCAGAAAAAAGATGAAATAAAAGCTGCGATTGCAGCACATCAAGTTGTGATTGTTGCAGGTGAAACGGGCTCAGGTAAAACCACACAGCTGCCAAAAATATGTTTGGAGCTTGGCCGGGGCGTTGATGGTTATATTGGCCACACCCAACCGAGAAGGTTAGCGGCACGTACAGTTGCAAATCGTATTGCGGAAGAAGTCGGATGTGAACTTGGCAATGAAGTGGGCTTTAAGATCCGCTTTAGTGATCAAGTGTCAGACAATACCTATGTTAAATTGATGACAGACGGCATTCTTTTAGCTGAGATCCAGCAGGATCGGTACCTCAATCAATACGACACCATCATAATCGATGAAGCTCATGAGCGTAGCTTAAATATTGACTTTATTCTGGGCTATCTGAAAAACCTGCTAGCTAAACGGCCAGATCTGAAAGTGATCATTACGTCAGCCACAATAGACCCACAAAGATTCTCAAAGCATTTCAATAATGCGCCCATTATAGAAGTGTCTGGACGCACTTATCCTGTTGAAGTGCGATATAGACCTCCTGCAGACACAGCAAGTAATGACACCGAAGCACAAAACGATCAGTTGCAGGGCATTTTTGATGCTGTGGATGAGCTATGCGATGAAGGTCCAGGTGATATTTTGATCTTTATGAATGGTGAGCGTGAAATTCGCGATACCGCAGACGCCTTAGCAAAGCGTAACTTACGCGGTGTAGAAGTTTTACCTTTGTATGCCCGACTATCGAATGCAGAGCAAAACAGAATTTTTGCAGCCCATAGCCAACGACGCATTGTACTATCTACCAATGTTGCGGAAACGTCGTTAACCGTGCCAGGTATTCGATATGTTATTGACCCAGGAACCGCGAGAATAAGCCGTTATAGCTACCGAACGAAAGTACAACGTTTACCAATCGAAGCGGTATCTCAAGCCAGTGCAAATCAAAGAAAGGGGCGTTGTGGGCGGGTTGCGTCAGGTGTCTGTATTCGATTGTATTCAGAAGATGATTTTTTATCTCGTCCTGAATTTACCGACCCTGAGATTTTGAGAACCAATTTAGCGTCAGTTATTTTACAAATGTTGGGCTTAGGGCTTGGAGATATAAATGATTTCCCGTTTGTGCAAGTACCAGACAGCCGAAATATTAACGACGGTGTTTCGCTATTAGAAGAGTTGGAAGCGGTTCATCCAAGCAAACGTCACCAAGCCACTAAACTGACGCAGTCTGGTCGGTTACTGAGCCGGTTACCGATAGATCCTCGCTTAGCTAAAATGGTACTGAGTGCCAGTAAGTTGGGTGCGTTGCGCGAAGTCATAGTTATTGTCGCTGCATTGTCTATTCAAGATCCTAGAGAACGACCTTCAGAGCGCAGGGGCGCGGCAGATGAAAAGCACGCGCGGTTTGAGCATCCTGATTCTGACTTTACGGCATTTTTAAATCTTTGGTATTACATCGAACAGCAACAAGCTGAGCTATCACGCGGACAGTTTAGAAAGTTATGTCAAAAAGACTTTCTGGCTTATATGCGTGTACGTGAGTGGCAAGACATTGTGTATCAGTTAACCACTGTTGTCGAAGAGATGGGGCTGAAACTTACGGAAAATGAAGCTGAATTAGATAATGTGCACCAAGCGCTTTTAAGTGGCATGTTGAGCCATATTGGTTTCAAAGACGAAAAGCAGAATTATAAGGGGGCACGAAATAGCCTGTTCCATGTTTTTCCTGGCTCCAGTTTGTTTAAGAAGAGCCCAAAATGGCTGATGTCTGCAGAGCTGGTCGAAACAAGTAAGCTTTATGCCCGTATTAATGCCAAGATTGATATTGCGTGGGTGCCTTCTTTAGCTCAACATTTAGTTAAACGAAGTTACAGTGAACCGCATTGGGAGAAAAAACCAGGCTGTGTTATTGCCTATGAGCAACAAACGCTTTACGGACTGATCATTGTTGGTCGCAAGCGCAGTGTTTATAGCCAAATTGATCCTAAGTTATGCAGAGAGCTTTTCCTTAAAGAAGCACTTATTGGCCAACAATTGGGACAGAATGAAGGTTTTTTACAATACAACCAAGACTTGATAGATGATATTCAGGTACTTGAGCAAAAAGCGCGACGTCGAGATATTTTAGTTGACGAGCAACAGCTTTTTGAATTTTATGATAGTAAAATTCCAGCAGAGGTAAATACGCGCGCCGCATTTACCCATTGGTGGAAAGACAAGAAAAAGCAAGACAAACGCTTTTTACATATGAGCAAAGAGCAATTAATGCAGCATGGTGCCGAGCAGATCACCGAGTTTGATTATCCTGATACATGGCAGCAAGGCAATATTATTCTGCCATTGAGTTATCACTTTGAGCCCGGAAAAGCGGTAGATGGCGTGACGGTGAATATTCCGCTAGCTTTGTTAAATCAAGTATCTGAGGGTGGGTTTGATTGGCACATTCCGGCATTACGCCATGAATTAATTTGCGGGTTAATTAAAAGCTTGCCGAAGACTTTACGTCGAAATTTTGTCCCAGCCCCTAATTATGCCGATGCAGTACTTGCAGCCGTTGAGCCAATGCAGGGAACTTTGCTTGAGGCATTAAGTACACGTTTATTAAGAATGACAGGCGTCAACGTTGACAATGATGCATGGGACCTATCGACACTCGATGCACATTTAAAAATGCAATTTCAAGTCGTCGGAGATAATAATACGGTACTAGCACACGGATTTGATTTACATGCAATAAAAGCTCAGCTTCAGGGCAAAGTGGCAGATACCTTGTCTCAAGTGGCTGAAAAAGGGATCGAACAACAAGAAATTGTCGAATGGCAATTTGGTACAATACCGAGTGAATATACAAAAAAACAGGGCAACTACGAGATTAAAGCCTTCCCAGCCCTAGTGGATAAAAAAGACAGCACGGCGATTGAGTTATTTGATAGCTCAGTAAAAGCAGCTGTGGCCCATCAACAGGGCCTACGCCGTTTAGTGTTATTAAACGTCCCGTCGCCTATCAAATATTTACAGCAAAAACTACCAAATAAAGCCAAACTTGGACTGTATTTCAATCCGTTTGGTAAAGTTCAAGATCTGATCAATGATTGCATTTCGGCAGGCGTTGACCGATTACTAAAAGCCCATGGAGATATCAGAGACGAACAACAATTTGATAAAGCGAAAGAGAGCATTCGTGGTGAGTTAGGTGAGTGTGTCGTTAAGATTGCAACCCAGGTTGAGCAAGTACTAAGTGTGGCTCATGCTATCAATAAACGCATGAAAGGGCCTGTAGATTTAACCATGATAACGGCTCATGGAGATGTAAAATCACAACTACAACGGCTGGTATTTAAAGGCTTTGTGAGTGATCATGGTGCAGACAAGTTAGAAGATTTATTGCGTTACATGAAGGCAATAGAAAAGCGACTTGAAAAGCTACCGGTGGATCCTAACAGGGATAGACTATGTGTGTTAGAACTTGAGAAAGTAAGCCAAGCGTATCAAAAAGAGGTTTCAAGGGTACCTAAAGGGCTACCGCTACCAGAAGCTTTGTTACATATTTTTTGGATGCAAGAGGAACTAAGGGTGTCTTTGTTTGCTCAAACATTAGGAACGCCTTATCCTATTTCAGCCAAAAGGGTTATGAATGCACTTAAAGAGTGTGAATAATTTAATTTGAAGCTTGCTTTTTTAGTCAGGCCCATTACTTTAATAAGAGGAATCAATTTTTGGATCTTGAAAAGGAAGTGACACTAGCCATGTCCGCTGAGCAAACAAGGAGTACCACACCCCATGTATTGGTTGTGGACGACGAATATTTTAACTATGAGATGCTGAGCGTGGCATTGTCTGAAGTATTTACGTTAAGTTATGCTGATTCAGGCAAAAGCTGCTTATCAAATGCAATCGCACAGCGGCCTGACGCGATACTTTTAGATGTGTGCATGCCGGGCCTTGATGGTTACGACACGTGCCGTTTGCTAAAAAACACGCCAGAGACGAAAGATATTCCAGTAGTCATGCTCTCAGGCCTAGAGACAGAGCAAGAACAGCAGGCGGGATTTGAAGCTGGTTGTGATGCTTATGTAGTTAAGCCCTTTTCAATGCAATCCTTATTAGAAAAACTAAAACTAATGGTCTAGGAGTAGGGTATGTTGCACGAAGACAAACGTCGCTTTATGCGAATGATGGTTAACGCACAAGCAAAGATTACGCTGTTGGAAACTGGATTAAGTATTGAAGGGACATGTAATGACTTAAGTGCAACGGGACTATCTATTGAGATAGAGGAGTCTGTTGATATGGAAGCAATGGTAGAGGTGTATATCGATTCAAATAGTGCATCTACTCCGCCGTTGAACGCACACGCAAAAGTCGTTAGGTGTTCTCAAGAACAAGATGGTAGTTATTTACTGGGACTGGAAATAACCCATTTTAATTAACATTCAAAGTTATATAAAAGGGGCTCTGTAGCCCCTTTTTAGTAAGTAACCTCAGCTCTGGATAAGCGAATTTGCCCAATAAAGCTATTTTTCACACTCTCGGCGTTGCTTTCATTTGTAATAGCCCGCTATTACTGCATAAAAGCGCCTTGATATTGAGCAAAATATCATCATTAGATTGTAGTTAAGTTTGTTTTCAAAACATTTTCTATTCCAAAACCCTTATCCAAACCTGAGGTGAAGTACGTTCGTATCTAGAAAGTCTAGTAGACTTTACAAATCAATCCTTTTAAATAAAAGCCTTCAGGATAATTACCTGAAATCGGGTGGTCAGCGGCTTGATTTAGGCGTTCTACAATGAGTAAGTCTTTTCCTGCATCAAGGGCGGCATCTGCAACCACTTTTTGGAATAAGTTTTGCTCCATTAACCCTGAGCATGAGAACGTAAGTAAAGTACCACCAGGCTTCAATATTTGCATTGCAATCATATTGATGTCTTTATAGCCACGACATGCACCATTGAGTTGTGCTTTGCTCTCGGCAAATTTTGGTGGGTCCATGACAATCGTATCAAATTGGCGGCCTTCATCGCGGTATTGGCGCAGTAGTTTAAACACATCTTGTTTTACAAATTCAGCGCGTGTCATATCTAATTCGTTATGCTCTACATTGCGCTTGGCTATATCTAGTGCAGCTTGAGATACATCAACGTTGATCACTTTTTCACAGCCACCACGCAAGGCATAAAGGCCAAAGGTACCGGTGTAGCAAAAACAATTTAAAACGGTTTTATCCTTTGAAAAGCGCTCTAGCGCTGCGCGGCTATCACGTTGATCTAGATAAAATCCTGTTTTATGGCCGTTAATAATATCGACTTCAAGGTTTAAACCATTTTCTTGAATTAGGACTGGCTGTGATGGAGCATCTCCCCACAGTGCACCCGTTGTTTTATCAAGGCCTTCTTTAGCACGTACCTCTACGTCAGAACGTTCATAAATTTTGCATTGTGGGAATACATGGCGAAGTGCCATTAATAAATCACCTTTGTGACGTTCGGCACCTGCACTTAAGAGCTGACAAACAAGATAGTCATCAAATTTATCAATGGTGATCCCTGGTAAGCCATCAGACTCAGCTGCACTGAGTCTAAATCCAGTTAGTCCACCTTCACTGATCACATGTTGACGAGCATCTAGGGCCCTTTCTATTCTTTTGATAAAAAACTGCGTATCAATTTGTTCGTTTTCATCAAAGGTCCATACACGTGCCCTGATCTGCGACTCTGGGCTATAGGCTGCAGTAGCAAGAAATTTTCCATCATGACTATATACAGTAACGGTATCACCAAGTGCTGGTTTACCTTTAATTTTCTTTATGGCCTTAGAGAATATCCAAGGGTGTTTACGTTTAAGTGACTTCTCTCTACCAGGCTGTAAATAGACCACGCTAGACATATAAATTCCTTACTGAATTGAGTGCTTGCCATTTTAGTTAAGGCCGTGCCAACATACAATGTGATCACAGTGAATAATGGTTTTTAGAGCGATTTGACTCACTTTTAGAGAGAAAGTTTATGCAAAATATTGAAATGGCATGTCGCGAGTTCATGTTAAGTGGTGAGCTTGCTGATACTGCGCATGATATTACTCATATTGAACGAGTGGTAAAGGTGGCTAAGGCGCTTGCACTCAGTGAGCAAGCTGATATGGAAGTTGTGGTTGCTGCGGCTTGGTTGCATGATTGTGTCGCTGTTGCTAAAAATCACCCTGATCGTGCTAAAGCATCTAAGATGGCGGCAGACAAAGCAGTTACGTTTTTACAAACTTTAAAGTTTGACGAGACAAAACTAGAGGCTGTACATCACGCAATTGTAGCACACAGTTTTAGCGCGAATGTTCGGCCCACAACACTTGAAGCTAAAATTGTACAAGATGCGGATCGTATGGATGCTTTGGGGGCGATTGGGGTTAGCCGATGCATGAAAGTGGGAGGGGCTATTGCAAGGCACCTTTATCACCCAGATGACCCTATGTGTGAAAACCGAGTAGCAGATGATAGCAAATATACGCTCGACCACTTTTTTATCAAGTTACTGCATATTGCTGATCACATGAATACCGAGTCGGCAAAAGAAGAGGCAGCCCATAGAACGCAATTTATGAAAGCGTTTCTACAAAGGCTTAGTACAGAGATCTCGTAGCATTGGTATGTATACTACAGATTTAACATTTGTGGTATTAACGGGTCATCCGTTTTACAAAAACGACCACGAATAATGCCAGTGAAAAGCTGCCTGTAAAGGCTTCAATACTGGCAATAAATCGCGATATTCCCACTGGGGTTATGTCTCCATAGCCCAATGTTGTAAAGGTTACAACGCTAAAGTAAAAGCTGTTAAGTAACGCGCTTAAATTTTCTGAGAAGCTGTTGTTCTGACTGAGCTGAATGATTTGATCTTGGTAGCTAATACCAAACAAAAAGTACAACAGTGCACATACGACAATCATACTTAGGCTGAAGCGGATCACGTTTTCTGGCTTTTCACCATAACCACACAACAAGTTAATAGCGTTAGACACTAAGCGCTTTTTTGATCTTTTTGGGTATTGTTGATGACGCATCCGCAGTTCGTTATACGTATACTTGCCTGCCATCTCAAACAAACCTTGTTGTTCGGCTGCTTTACGTAATAACCGGTATATTTCTTCAGATTGTAAAAATAAGTCAATGGCATCTTCTGGGGCTTTTTCTTTGAGCGCTTTATGCGCACGAGATTCTTGCATTAGTTGTTCACCTAGCTGCAAGTTATCTATTCGTGCGTTATCGAGTTTGACCCCCAAAATATTGGTGTTTTCTAGTTTGCAGCAGTGTAAATTTGCTTCTCGTAAATCGGCTTTCATTAGGGAGGCGTGTTCAATGGTGTTGTTGAAAAGGTGGGCACCACGTAAATTGGCGCGATAAAAATTGCCATGAGAGAGATCGTAGCCATTGTGATCACCAAATTTAACGAGATTTAAGCCTTCTAAATTGGCCCGCTTTAATTCTAGCCCTTGTAATAAACCGCCTCGTTTTGCATAGCGCTCTAGTTTTTGTGTTAGTTCTAAGCCACTTTTATCAAACTTTGCATCATGCCAAAAGCAAAACCCTGAGCCCATATCAATTTCCTGACATCTTTGTCCATCTGGAGAGTGATATTGGCAACATGGCTTTGAATTCATAGCGCTCTGATCTTTTTAATCATTTACTTATAGGTTAGCAGCTTATTGGCGGGGTAGAATGGAGAAAAGTAAATAATTTTTTTCGATATGTTTGAATACCAATTAAAAGAAAGTACGCGCAGACGAAGTGTTGCAATTAAAGTCACAGACAATGGCATTATTGTATATGCCCCTAAAGGGCTTGAAAAAAAATGGCTACATGAATGGTTAATGAGTAAACATAGCTGGGTCTTGGCGCAGCAACAAAAAGTTCAGGCAGTGCCGGTTGTTCAAACACCTTGGCATAGCCAGACCCTACTCGTATTTGGTGAAACATACGCTTGTTTTTTTGGCCCTGAGCACCCAAGTAAACTATGTCATTCAAATCGCATCGTGCATGTATGTGTCATTAACCCTGACGATACACAGGCTTGTCGAGCTGCACTTTTATCATTGTTACGCATTGAGTTAGAATCTTATGTGATGGGGGTATTACCTGAACTTGCGGAAAAAATGGGTGCTCAGGTAAGTCAGGTTAAATTCCGAGAGTATAAAAGTTGCTGGGGAAGCTGTACAAGTAAACGTGCGTTAGCATTCAATACGTTGCTCATAGGCGCAAAGCCATCTTATATAGATTATGTGATCATCCATGAGCTGGCGCATTGTCATGTTCTTGCTCATAACCCTAAGTTTTGGCAACTGGTATTCAAGCATTACGGAGAATACAAAGAGGTAGTTAAATGGTTCAAAGAGAAGGGAGCAACACTGTTTATTACAAAAGAGGTTTAGGGCCGCTGAATTATAATTCGTACGCTTTGTGTGATGCCATCATAATTAAAGGTGAATTCTATTATTTGATGTAATGAATACACACCATATCAAACTGTGTATTAGGTGCTGTAAAATAGCTAAATACAGAGAACAAGCATTTTATTGTGTTAGAACGCTCATTGTGTGTAAATCTGGGAAAGTTACTTTGAAATCAGAGGAAGTATTTTACATTAGTAAGATGGTGGAGGGGGCTGGATTCGAACCAGCGAAGGCAGTGCCGTCAGATTTACAGTCTGATCCCTTTGGCCGCTCGGGAACCCCTCCATCTTATGGAGCTAATACATTTACAATTTGGTGGAGGGGGCTGGATTCGAACCAGCGAAGGCAGTGCCGTCAGATTTACAGTCTGATCCCTTTGGCCGCTCGGGAACCCCTCCAAATTGTATTTGCAGTGTTGTTATGGTGGAGGGGGCTGGATTCGAACCAGCGAAGGCAGTGCCGTCAGATTTACAGTCTGATCCCTTTGGCCGCTCGGGAACCCCTCCTAAACAACGGCGCTGATAATATCAAAGTTTCTAATTAAGTAAAGAAAACTCCTAAAGAAAAATTAAAAAATGCCGATAAAAATGAAGATTCATACACAATCGGTGAAACTCTATGCAAATAGACAATATTTTAACCAGAGAAGATCAGTTAGGCGGTGCGTTGGCAATATGTGTCAGCGATCAGCGACGTGCAGACTTTTCTATGTTATTGGCAATGTTGTCTCAAGATGCGCTCGATTTTAGTCAGTTTCATTTACCGGAAGAGGAACAACAAGAAAGTGACAAAAGTGAATCTGCGTTAAAGAAAGAATTACAAATAGGACCAGCGCAAGTTTTGGCGCCCGCTGATTTTGATATGTTAATTGGGCAAAACAATGCACAGTGCTTATCTCAAAGTAGTATGACAAGTTTACGATTGTCGCATTGTTTAAATCCAGAACCGCTTGCAGTGCGAGACGATTGCAAACACATCCCGCTGGTTGTGGTGGATAATTGTGAGCTTGCAGTAAGAAATCGCTTAGATATGGACAAAAAAGGTGAGGGAACTGCTGATAAACCAAAAATGGATGCAGCAGCTATATATGATCAATTAAATAGTGGTGAAATGCAGAGTGCGCTGCAGCTCAGTGCGTAGTTTGTACGTTACTGTGATTTGCTTATTTTAGCAGCTTAACCATGACACTTTTTAAACTTTTTACCGCTGTTACAAGGACAAGAGTCATTTCGGCCAATTTTAACCTCTGGTGACTCGAATAAGTCTCCATCTAAGTATTTCCACTTGTTATCTTCTAGAACAAAGCGTGACCGCTCATGTAGCTGGCAATGTTTATCATCGACTAAATAGTGCGCTTTAAACTCTACGTAGTTGTATTCGATATCACTGTGTGCATCAATTATATCTAGCTTGATAAAGTTAACATCATTCGCAAACTGCAATATGTCTGCGGTGGTATGCATTGAACGCTGTGACGACGCATAAGTATTTAAAATATATTCAGCGTCTTTTGCACAGTAGGCGCTATATCTTGAACGCATTAACTGCTCTGCTGATGCTGCTGGTTTTACGCCAGTAATGACTTGCTTGCAGCACTCATCAAATGCAGCAAGGTTATTACAATAACACATGGTTGTTTCGTTACTTATGAAATCATATTGCCTATTGTACACTTATCTTTGCCCAGTACTTTTGAAAAGCAAAATAATTCTGTATCAGAGAGGTTCAAGTTCATATTCTCTAACTGAGTGGCGGTAGCGATATTAGTCCACGTAATAATCGCAGCAAAATTACCGTTACTTAACGCCGCGTTTAAAACATATTGCAAGTCTGAAATATGTTTTTGTCTTATAACTAACAACTTACTTGAGTCAATAGAACAACTATCGAGTACAGCCTTATTTGGTATATTTTCAGGTGCAATCAATAAGGTCCAGCCATGCCTTTTGTTACACAAGTGAATGATCTTAAGTAACTCTAGATTAGCATTTATGTCATCGGCTGTGCGAACAAGGGTCACATTAGCGCGCTGCGCTGTGTTACTCAATAAAATAGGGGTATCAGTATTAGTATGCAACATAATCAACTCACTGGTGTTATATACAGTATTTATATACAGTAGTTCATACAGTTATTCAAAGCAAGATAAATATCATCTATTTTGTACGTAAAATAGACAGGGTTGGGTTTGTTAAGGTTTAAATTTTTTGTAAATAGCTGATTTTAAAGTGTCTGTTCGAGGAATATAATGAATGTGTGTTGCCCAAAGTTTGTAGCTGTGTTGATTTATACCCTACTTAAATTGTATGTAATGAAGAGTCCGTTCTAGGCAAGTACTATGGCGGTTGGTAAATGACGTGAAGTTGGAGCAGGCGAATGACATCAAAACAGCTTTTGGAAGTTGTGATGTTAAAAGTACAACTTCTATCAAATACTGTTACGCGTTCGCCTTAAACTACAAATATATAATGACAGCGCGAGGTTAAATTTGTTCACTTTTTGGGTGTTATAATCTTTTAGGACTGTATGCCACATTTAGGGTTGTACCTTTAACTGCAGTAGGTGCTTCACTCTGGGCTTAAAAACTGAAGCTGGTGGATTTGTTCATATAACGTTGCAGCATAACATTGTGCATCTTTTATACGTTTTGTTGAAAGGTGTGGCTTTATTTGCTCAATCATTTCTTGCGCCGCACTGACACCTTGGCTATTTGCCAAAACTAGCCAAGCCATGCCATGGAATGCACTTTGAGGCACACCTTGGCCTTTCACAAATAATAACCCAAGGTAAAATTGTGCCTTGTGATCACCAGACATCGCGGCAAGTCTGATCCACTTAGCAGCCAGTGGATAGGATTGTTCTTTTAAATAATATAGCCCTTTTTTATATGCTTGTGCTGTGTCTGTTGTTTCAGGTAAACGCGCTTCGCTATTAATTGGCGCGGTGACAAACTCAAGCACATTTAATAATTGTTGTTCGAGATCATGACTTGTTGAATTGTCTAACTGAGATTTTTCCATATTACAACCGTGTTTATTTATGCACTATTTAGTGTAGCCGAATTCTAACGTTTTTGTCCGATTAAGTCAGTGCTTTATGTTAAAATCCAAGCACTTGTTTCTAATTTAAATACCAAACATTATGCTGGAACGTCTATTTTCACTCTCTCGTCAGGGAACGACTATTAAAACGGAAGTCATTGCAGGTTTAACAACCTTCGTCACAATGGTTTATATCGTATTTGTAAATCCTGCAATGCTATCTGAAGCGGGTATGGATTTAGGGGCTGCATTTGTTGCGACCTGCATTGCTGCTGCAATCGGCTGTTTTATTATGGGGTTTTGGGCTAACTACCCATTAGCACTCGCGCCAGGTATGGGCCTCAATGCATTTTTTACTTATGGTGTCGTGCTCGGTATGGGGCACTCGTGGCAGTCAGCGCTGGGCGCGGTATTCTTGTCTGGTTGTCTATTTTTATTACTTAGTCTTTTTAAAGTTCGAGAATGGGTGATCCAAGCTATCCCAGTGGTGCTTAAACAAGCTATTGCAACAGGTATTGGGGCATTTTTAGCGCTTATCGCCTTAAAAAATGCCGGCATTATTGTAGCGAGTCCAGCGACTTTGGTTCAGTTAGGCGATATTACGTCGGCGGGACCCTTGTTAGCTATTTTTAGCTTTTTTATTATTGCAGCATTAATGTTTAGGGACGTTAAAAGTGCAGTGCTGCTCAGTATATTTATCGTCACGGTATGTGCTTGGGGACTCGATTTAGTAGAGTACCATGGCATTGTGTCGGCCCCACCGAGTATCATGCCAACTGTGATGCAGTTAGACATAGCCGCTGCGTTAGAGCTATCGATGCTGAGTGTTGTATTTGCATTTTTATTTGTCGATTTGTTCGACACATCAGGTACTTTAGTTGCCGTTACGCAAAAAGCGGGATTGGCCGATGAAAAGGGAAAAATGCCACGTTTAGGTCGTGCTTTGTCAGCCGATAGTACAGCTACAATTGCAGGTTCAATGTTAGGCACGTCGACGACGACCTCGTACATTGAGTCTGTTTCTGGCGTCTCTGTTGGAGGAAAAACAGGTTTAACAGCCGTTGTGGTGGGCATTTGCTTTTTACTGATGATGTTTTTTACCCCCTTGGCACAAATGGTGCCTGCTTATGCCACTGCGGGTGCAATTTTATATGTTGCGGTCTTGATGCTGCAAAATCTAAAGTTCGTTAACTGGGATGATATGAGTGATGCCATTCCTGTGAGTGTCGTGTTGCTGATGACTCCACTGACCTTTTCTATTGCTCATGGTATTGCGCTTGGGTTTATCGCATATACAGCGGTCAAAGTGCTTTGCAATAAGCGAGAAGAGGTGTCACTAAGCGTTTGGGTGTTGACGGTATTATTTGTCGTGAAATTTGCGCTCAGTTAAAGCGCATAGGTAGGAGCAAAGAAAAAGTGGCTTACCACTTTTTCTTTGGCGCAAATAGAATATCCAAATCGTCTTGTTCTTGCTCGTTTTTCTTTTTCACAGCTGACGCATTTGACGCTTTAAGCTCTGTACTGATCTCATTCAAATACGTTTCAAGTAATGCCTTTTTTTCGGTGACGTAATCGTCAGAATAGGTCACTGCGCATATTGTCGCGTAAGCTTTTTCAAAATATTGCCTTGCAGAGCCGACCATATTCGCCGTTCGTGCCGACACACCTCTTTTAATTTGGCTTTCGACATTTATTTTGAGCTGCAACTTCTCTAAGCGGCGGTCTTCAGCCACAAACTGTTGCGTATCTACTTTGCCTTTTGAATGTTCTGAACGAAGCACATTACGTAACTTCTTAATGCCCTGTACAAGTGCTATCAGTTGTTTATCATTATCGGGCAGTGATAATGAATCACCTTTGGCATTTGACTCAACAGCCGCTCCAAGTCGTTCTTTTGACTCGTGTAAGCGGTTTTTAAGTTCTCTAGAAGCAGGAGACAACTCGACCATTGTTGCCAGTGCGTCATGAATGCGACGCTGCAATACGCGCGTTAACATTTCAGACATAGGGATATTGGAGCTGTTCACTAAAACGTCTTCGGATTCTTCAATCACTTTTTTTTGCTTGGTTAACTCTTTACGACGTTCAGCTTCTTGTTTCTCCTTGTGCTGTTGGATGGCACTTACCCACACGGCAATAACTATCAGTGCAACAATCAACATAATAATAATAGAAACAAACATAACGAATTCTCTTTGACCACGACCCAAGAAGATGATTTTTTATATTACATCAATTAATTGCATTCTGAACAGTATTACGTTCATAAGTCTGAAAAAACTTTTGTAATTCATTATTTTTCATTATAGACCATGATTCAATTTTGGCCGATAAACAAACAAAATAGGCAATTGCTATCTCGTTCTAGTTAAATATGCTAGCCTAAACGATACTGATGAGATTGCTCTGTTCGATGTCACGGAATGTCAGTGCCGACTTATAATTAATAAGAACAAAACAAGCTATGAAATTACAACAACTTAAATATATTGTAGAAGTGTTAAACCACAACCTAAATGTCTCTGCTACAGCTGAAAGTCTTTACACTTCTCAGCCTGGTATCTCAAAGCAGGTAAGAATGCTAGAAGATGAACTAGGTGTGCAAATTTTTGGTCGAAGTGGCAAGCATTTGACGCACGTGACAAGTGCGGGTACTGAAATTATTAATATTGCCCGTGAGATCCTGTCGAAAGTCGAAGGGATAAAAGCGGTTGCCAATGAGCATACCTTACCTGATCAAGGCAAGTTAAATATTGCAACGACGCACACGCAAGCACGATACGCATTGCCAAGTGTGATCCAAGGCTTTATGAAAAAATACCCTGCGGTATCATTACACATGCATCAGGGCACGCCACAACAAATCTCAGATGCTGCAGCACGCGGGGATGCAGATTTTGCTATTGCCACTGAAGCATTACATTTATATTCTGATTTGGTTATGTTGCCCTGTTATCACTGGAATCGCAGTATTGTAGTGGCAAAAGACCATCCATTGGCACAAAAGGCCTCTAACTTAACTGTTCAGGATGTTGCCCAATACCCCTTAATCACCTATGTTTTTGGTTTTACTGGTCGTTCTGAATTAGATAAAGCATTTAACGCGCATGGTTTAGAACCACATATTGTATTTACCGCGACAGACGCTGATGTGATAAAAACGTATGTTCGCTTAGGCCTAGGTGTAGGCGTTGTTGCGTCAATGGCGATTGATGTTGAAACGGATCAAGATTTAGTCTGTATAGATGCAAGTCATTTATTTGAAGCCAGCACCACGAAAATTGGGTTCAGGAAAGGCAGCTTTTTACGTGGCTATATGTATGATTTTATCGAGCGATTTGCGCCACACTTAACAAAAGATGTTGTTGAACGTGCAAGCTTATTACGCAATCAAGATGACGTAGATGCACTGTTTGCAGATGTGAAACTTCCTATCAAATAACTGAACTGTTTAAATGAATATTGTGTAGTATGAATGGCTATTCAATATTCATTTAATAGTAACTAGCGTTCAAAAATTGGCTGTAATGCCGCAGTTTTAAATACGTTTAATATTTTGTTACATAACCCTTCAGCCACTGTAATATCGTGTAATAGAATTTCATTTAGCTTCACCTAAGCTTTATAAAAATAGGGTGGAGGTATGTGATGAATGATATTCAGCATAAGCAACAAGGCTTTTCTTTAGACCATTTGTTCTTTGATGGACTGTTAGACAAGCTTGGTGATTATTTGCCAAAGGCCCTCACCGCTATTTCTTCTGATAATTACAAAGACCGATGTGCTCAAAGCTGCCAGCATCAGCTGGTACATATCATTCATGGCGGAAGAGTCTACAGTGATTTTGACGAGCAGGCTCATTATGAAGACGCTATGGCGGTTTATAATGGCAAAGTGTTGGCATTAGGCCCATTAGATGAGGTCCGTCATCGTGTTTATCAAATGGGTTTTAGGGCGACATATTACCGCTTAAAGTCGAGTGAAGTTGTCACACCTGGTTTTATAGAGCCTCATTGCCATTTGGTTACTTCTGCTGTTTTACAACAGTTGTTCCACTTTGGGCCTTTTGGGTTTTACTGCAGAACAGACAAATTCATGACCGACTATAATATGTCTTATGTGCTGCGGTCTGTTTTATATTTAGATAAGGCAACTAACGATACACAGTGGCTTTTAGGGTATGGGCTTTACAGCAATTTCTTAATGTCTGATGATGTATTAGACACGCACGACGTACATAAATCACTGCAAACGTTATTAATTAGCCGGCCAGTTATCATTTTTGATGCTCAACAACCTTTGGCATTTGCTAATCAAGCGGCTTTAGAACAAGTGTACAAATACTTGGTGCTGAACCATGTAGGTTTATTTCAAAGTAAACAAGACTTTTTCACAACCATAGCAGAGCAAGGGGGCTTAAAGGGCGAGCAGTTACTTTGGATTTTAGAAGTGCTACCAGTACGTCAGTTTCAGCAGCTCAGCACTGCACTTATCCATAACATTGATAATGTACTTATACATGCCAGAAACCAAGGGATCACACACTTAGGTTATGTTGATAGTCACCCTGTCGCGCTAAGCTTATTGAGTGCCTATTCGCAACAAACACCCAGAGTACACCTAATTAATGCCATGACGACATGGATCAATGCGTCATGCCAGTGTGGTTTTGAATTAGGGGTAACAGATTCAAGTAAATCCATTATCGATAACTCTATTGCCTTAAACATTGGTGATGTGGGTTATTTAGGGTTTGAATGGGTACAAAGTTATCATGGCGGGCAGACATTACAGCCTTGTCAATCATTACTGAAACAAGGCGTTAACGTGTGTTTGCAATCAGGCTTTCCTATGCTGCCTTTATCTCCGCTTAAGAATGCACAGCAAGCCACGTCTAGAGAGATGGAATATGCTCCTCATTGTTATACAGCCAATGAACGTATTTTAGATAAAAAACAGTGTTTTACGCGTTTACAATCTTTGAGAAGTATTTCAAGTGCCGCTGCATCCCATTTAAAAATATATCCCCAAGCAGGGCGCTTATTCGTAGGTGGTCGAGCTAATTATTTGGTTCTGTCAAACGACCCTCTGCAGTGTTCTGACTTTGAAATGAGACATATTCAGGTGATGCATAGTTCAGTAAATTAACCTATTTACTCGATGTATCTTGACGGTATTGGCAAAAATGATTGTGTTAAAGCCATCTCCACAGCATGTCTTTCCCTATACTTAAGTGTTTTATTTTTAACATGATACGCCCACGGTTATGTGGTTTTCATCTGCTTTTTATTTCATGGACTGAGAATCCCTCTTTGTTATCCAATTGGCACGCTTAAGAACTTGAACAGAGAGTTATGACAGTTTTTATTACTTTATATTATATAAAATATATTGTATATCTTGTAATTTAAATGTAAAAAATATAATTCCTCAACTTGAGTTGTGGATTGACAACATTTAAAGGACAAATTATGAAACTATCAGCGCTTATGGTGGCTCTACCTGTCATTGGATTAAATTTCAATGCAGTAGCCCATCATCAAGAACAACACCGTGCAATAAAACCGATCGCCTCTGATGTAACAAATACTCAGTTCCATGGTCATCATAGTTCAGAAGGTCATGAACGAGCCCCGAATGCCGCTTCTTTACAGTCACTGACTCTCACTATGTTAAAACAACCATCTTATGGCACATTTAAAGTCTTATCTGGCTGTGATTTAAATGCGTTGGCAATGGCTAATTCATCACAATTATTGACTGAAATTAAACAACAAGGGCGTACATGCATCAATGAACTGTTTAGTGCAAATGACGTTATTCAACAGCAAGTATTTACATCAGATAAAATGTTTGCTGCAGCAAACCGTGCGAAAGTACTTGCATCCAGTTACAGTGGGCAAGGCGACAGCGAACTAGAGGCGCTATTTTTATATATTCGCGCTGGGTATTATGTAGAGTTTTATAACGATGGCGTTCAATTTGAAAGTTGGTTAAAGCCTGCAGTAAAAAATGCCATAGATGCGTTCGTCAATAACAATCACTTTTATGACAACAACGAGGCACATGGTCAGTTATTAAAAGAAGTTATTACGACAATGGATAGCTCGGAACAGCAAGATGTGTATTTGCCAGTTATTAAACAATGGTTGAGTCGGTTTGATCAAAATTATGCGAATAGTCGTAATATGCATCGGGCTATCAATGGCATTTTTACCGTATTATACCGTGGACAGTGGAATGATAATTTTAAAGCTTTAATCAAATCAGACACTCAACTCATTCAGTTGCTCAGTGAATTTACCAAACAAACATGGCTGATTGGCGCTGATGCTGAATACTTAATGGTTAACGCGGCGGGTGAATTAGCCAGATTAAAAGCGTACAAAAACACGCCGATTCAAACTCAAGTTGATACCGCGCTTATACAGCTTTTTGCAGCCTATAAAAGTTATGGGTATGGTGATGCGATTTGGCTAAACGCGGCTGATGTAGCGACATATTATGCTGATTGTAGTCAATTCAACATATGTGGTTTTGAAACTCAGTTAACGGCACAAGCTTTGTCACAAACCTATCAATGTAGTGACACCGTTAAAATTCGCTCACAAGATATGACTGCAGCGCAGCATGTTGCCGCATGTAGCACTATGGCTGTCGAAGAAACCCGTTTTCATACCCGTTTAGCTACAGGTCAAACCCCTGTAGCAGATGATAATAATACATTTTTACAGGTCAACATCTTCAATAGCAGCGACGACTATAAAAAATACGCCAAAGCAATTTTTAAAATAGACACCAACAATGGGGGCATGTATCTAGAGGGCGACCCTAGCAAAATTGGTAACCAAGCAAACTTTATCGCATATGAGGCGACATACGCTAAGCCAGAACATTTTGTTTGGAACCTTGAGCATGAATATGTGCACTATTTAGATGGCAGATTTGATTTATATGGTGATTTTAATGCGCCAACAGAAGCCATCGTGTGGTGGAGCGAAGGGGTTGCTGAATACATTGCTAACTTGGACGATAATCAAGCGGCCATTGATACGATTAAAGATGGCTCTACTTACTCGCTTGCACAAATATTTGCGACAACGTATGCAGGGTTTGATCAGGATAGAATATATCGTTGGGGTTATTTAGCGGTACGGTTTATGTTTGAGCGTCATAATGATGAATTAAATGTTATGTTGGCACGCACACGAGTTGGTGACTGGGCCGGATACAAAGCGTTGTTATCGAGTTGGAGCAACCAGTATGAGAATGAGTTTACCGCTTGGACACTCGAGTTAGCAAGTGGGGCTGTTAATGATGCACCCGTAGCGGTTATCAATGGCCCTTATCAAGCAGTGGTAAACCAAGATATTCAGTTTTCAAGTCAAGGTAGCGGTGATAGCGATGGACAAATCAGCGCTTATTTATGGCAATTTGGTGATGGTACTCAAAGCAATAGTGAAAACCCAAGTCATCGTTACGTTAATGCGGGTGATTACGTTGTGAGCTTGACGGTAACGGATAACAAGGGAGCAAGTACTTCAGTTACATCAAGTGCGTCTATTACAGAGAATAATTCTTCCACTCCAGCACTTACCAAAGGGCTACCACGCATTATCTCGGCTGAGCAGGATTCGTTATTTTATTACACTTTTGACGTGCCTGCAGGGGCGACCGATTTAAAAATATCGACTGGACAAGGAACGGGAGACGTTGATTTATATGTTCGCTTTGGCAGTAAACCGACCTTAACCGAGTATGATTGTCGGCCATATAAAGGTGGTAATGCGGAACAATGTGACATAGTCGCACCTCAAGTAGGTACCTATTACGTGATGACGAGAGGCTATAACCGATATGCCGATGTCAGTTTATTGGCTGATTATGTGTCAGCAGCGTCACGTTTACCTGATAGTTGTCAAACTCAAGGTGTGGTAACTGGCGGGCGAGTATTGTCTGGGCAAGCTGTGTGCTTGGCAAACCAAACACCCATGTGGTTTAGTATGGAAAACATGAGTGGGCAAAATCAAATTCGTATTGAAACCGCATATGGTTCGGGGGACTTATCCCTTGAATACAGTAATTCAGGGTGGCCAAACGAGGCAAATGTGGAAGCAAGCTCGACTAATTCAGGCAATAACGAGTGCATCAGTTTAAGTGGTCAATCGCAATACTGGGGATACTTAAAAGTATCTGGTGCGGGTACTGGTAGCACATTAAAAGTAAGTTATAACGACGGCGGTTGTTAGTTTTTTATTCTAACTAAGTACTTGTATAAAAAGGTAGCTTTGCTGCCTTTTTTTATTTTTGGAACGCGGCAAAAACAAAAACCTCACCTAAACTGAAATAGATCTTGGATTAATTAGGTCAACTACCAAGCTTATAAAACAAAGAGGAAATTCACATGAAAGCACTTACAGGCGCAGCAATGGCAATGATGGTTGCCGGGTTAGTTGGATGTAATAGTACAAATACGACAAATTCATCAGCAGGCTCGGCGACAGCCAGTGCTGCTGCGAGTGCAAGTTCGACTGACCTTGTTCATTGTTACGATGTAAACGTATGCGGTGGCCACAATGATTGTAAAACTGCCAGTAATGCGTGTGCAGGTCAAGCATCATGCAAAGGCACTGGTTTTGTCGCAATGCCTAAAAAAGCATGTGGTGATGTAGGCGGTAAAACAAAAGATGCGTGGGTTGGAGAGATCGCGAAAGCGGCATTAGTGCATTGTCATGACGTGAATATTTGTGGTGGTCACAATGATTGTAAAACGGCAAGTAATGCATGTGCCGGTCATGCATCGTGCAAAGGTACGGGTTTTGTTTCAATGCCAGCTAAGTCATGTGGTGATATTGGCGGTAAAGTAAAAAGCTAATTTGATTTAACCCATTACAGATTATTAGTCCACAAAAGGCTATGGATGGCCTTATTCATTAGGAAGTCTATGTCAGTACCGTATTTAGGTTTTGGAATGGGGTTGCGTACATGCTACTTCGAACAAATTCTCACTGAGCAACCAGCTGTAGATTGGTTTGAAATTATTTCAGAAAACTATTTTGTCTCAGGTGGCAAGCCATGGCACTACCTTTCACAAATCAAAGAGCAATACCCTATAGTTATGCACGGTGTGTCTATGTCGATTGGTAGCACTGATGCGCTTAATTTTGATTACTTAAAACAATTGAAAAACACGATTGAGCGGGTTAACCCTATGTGGGTCTCAGATCACATTTGTTTTAGCGCGCTAGGTGAGTTTAATAGTCACGATTTGTTGCCTATGCCCTACACTGAAGAAGCGCTAGACCATCTAACACAGCGTATTTCGCAAGTACAAGATTACTTAGAAAGGCCAATGATATTTGAGAATGTATCGAGTTACTTGACTTATAAACAGTCGCACATGACTGAATGGGAATTTTTGACTCAGTTACATAAACAAACGGGATGTCAGTTTTTGCTAGATATAAATAATGTTTATGTCAGTGCTCGAAATCATGGCTTTTCAGCGATGGAATATCTAAATGCATTGCCGAAGCAAAGCATTGCACAAATACATTTAGCAGGTCATCAAGATTGTGAAAGCCATATTATAGATACGCATGACCAACCTGTGTGTGATGCAGTGTGGTCATTATTCTCACAATTTAGTAAACAACTGCCCGCGATTAGTACCATGATTGAGAGAGATGATAATTTTCCGCCTTTATCAGCGTTATTGTCTGAGCTTGAACAGGCTAAAGCATTAACTAAAGCGCATTGGGGGTAGTGTGGGAGAACTCGCAAAATTACAAGATGCCTTTGTCGCTATGTTACATACAGGCAGCCAGGGGTTAATACATGAGATTGAAGATCAAGCACCTCTTTCAGCGAGGCAACGTTTAGAAATTTATCAAAATGCTTACAAGATAAGATTACGCGGTGTTCTCGAGCAGGACCATGAAACTTTAGGGTTTTATTTAGGCGATGAGCTATTTGACCTTATGCTTTGCCAATATATTGCTCATTACCCTTCGCAAGATCGCTCCTTGCGTCAATTTGGTGAACGGTTACCGGCATTTTTAAAGGAGACTTCGCCCTTCTCAGAGCATGGTATTTTGGCAGAAATTGCCGAGTTTGAACGTATTTTACTGCGGGCTTTTGACAGTGCGGATGCTGCCCGCTTGAGCTGGCCTGAGTTACAAGCGATTGATATGAGTCAATGGCCTAACATGATTTTGGTATTGCACCCGAGTGTACACTTTTTTGTATGTGATTATGCCAGCGTGGAAAGTTGGCAAGCGTTAAAAGAAAAAAAGATACCGCCAGAGGCAGACATTGATGGAAGCCATTATTGGTTAATTGCTCGAGAAGTGGCCCTGCGAACAGGGTTCCATCCGTTAACACCATTACAGTGGCGATGTATGCAGAGTATTGCGCAAGGGATGCCATTTAGTATGGTGTGTCAGTCAGTGATAGGGGAGTTTGATGATGAGCAAGCTGGCTCAATGTTTGTTATTGGTGTTTTGCAATTAGGTATTCAACAAGGCTGGTTTAGCGATGTGCATTTGCTCCACGGTCAGTCTGTCTCGAAGGCGTTAACGTAACAGAGTTTGGCGTTGAGTCACGGATAACTTGTAGAGCGAGGAAAGCTCTACAACCCAGTCTTTTTTTACCAGCTTCCCGTGTTTCCCATCGAACACCAAGGCTCTTGAGCTGGTAATGCTTCGCCTTTTTGCAGGAGCTCAATTGAAATACCATCCGGCGATTGCACAAATGCCATGTGGCCACAACGAGGTGGGCGATTAATAACGACACCGGCAGACATGAGTCTATTACAGGCGTCATAAATATTGTCGACTGAGAAAGCTAAATGACCAAAGTTTCTTCCGCCGTTGTATTGTTCTTTATCCCAATTATAGGTTAATTCAATGGTTGGCTTGAAGCTGCTTTTGGCTTCTTCAAGTTGCCCAGGTGCTGCGAGATAAACCAGTGTAAATCGGCCACTTTCGCTGTCGTATCGTTTTACTTCTATTAAGCCAAGTAAATCACAGTAAAAACGCATCGACGCGTTTAAGTCTTCAACGCGTACCATTGTGTGTAAAAATTCCATAAAAATGCCCCTTGTTGTCTTGTTGCAGCCATTGTATGGCGAAATCATTAGATAACAAGAGGCAAAGTATGTGCTTAATTAATATTTAGCGGTGACCGTGACGCCACTAAACGTACTATATGCACGTAAGGCAATGTGCCATGTGCCTGCTTGTGGATTTGATAATACACAATTTTCTACATTACCATCTTTGTATGGTCGACAGTCATAGCTTGATGACGTTGGTTGACTGCCAAAGCGAACATAAAGGTCGGCATCACCTGTTCCGGATGCTGAATTAACCGTTAAGGTATTTACGCCACTTGGTAACGTGAGTGTTTTGTATACCCATTGATCTTTACTCGCACCAAGGTTTGGCCATTGCTCTGATCCGCCATTATCTGGGGGAGTTGTTGAGTCAAAACTCGCGACCAAGCTCACACCACTGTACGCTGCATAACCAGATAACATGACGTAGTATTTACCCGTTTGAATTGGGCTAATATCACAGGTTTCGTTATTACCGGATTTGTAAGGGCGACAGTCATAGCTTGTTGCCGTCGGCTTAGTCGCATGCTTAACATACATATCAACATCGCCTGAACCACCAGAGGTTTTAAATGAGAGTGTTTTTGCGCCAGCTGGCACATCTAAAACGTAATAAGCTTGGCTGCCTTTGTTGCCAGATTGCCCGGAAATTGGGGTATTGTTAGCCAATGGCGTATCTGCTGGTGGGTCAACTGGATCAGTTGTGTTATCAATAATACTCAACCCTGACGCACTTTGTTTTAATACCAGCTCATCTCCTAAGCCACTTGCATACCACCAGTTGATATTTGCAGGTAGCGCAAGGGGATTAGCCTCTCTTTGGGCCTTAGTTAAAGTACTTGCAGTACTGTCGAATTGTGCCGTTCTAACCGTCAGGGTGTTATTGGTTACGCTCATTACTTTAAATTGTTGAATACTGGCAAGGTCAATAGTCCACGACTTTGGATCATTGGCAGAACGTGCAGGTGCGCCCCAGCTACCTTCACCCACATAGACTGTGCCGCCAGTGGTTGTTTTCACAAAGTTATTACCTGAGGGCTGCAATGCTTCGGTAATTTTGTTGATATGAGTATCGGATTCAACAACCAAGTTCATTTTCTTGTCATAGAATGTTTGCGCCCACCAAGTATGCAAAATCGTATTATCTGATTTACCCGAATAATGTGGGTACATAGGTTTATGGTACTGCGCAACACGCCATTTAGCGCTTGAACCTTGAGATGTAAGGTCTTGTTTTAGCCAATTATTCATGGTGGTCGCATAGTTTGACCAACCACTGTTTTTGTACTGGCTATTCAGTGTGTAGACACGCAATAATTGACTGACATTAAATGCCCCATAAGTATCTGAACTGGTACAGCTGCCATCTTTATTAAAATCTACCCCGAATACTTGGCATAGGGTTTTATAATTGCCATCTTCGTGATTACCATGGGTTGCAACAAAGGGATAGATACGTTTGTAACTTATGCCATCGATTTGATCAGTCGAGAAGGTTAGCTGCCAATCTTTGAGGTACTCTTTCATTTCAGATGATGAATTAGCGTTAGTGTAGTCCCCGCCATGCATAATAAAGAGCGGTCTAATTTTAGCGATTAGCTGGTTGCCTTTTCGTCGGTTTGTCCAGCCTGTTCTTGTATCTCCACCAGCAACCACGGTAAATCCGTTACTTGTTGTTGGCGCAGTTTTAAACCACAAACGCTCACCACAGCCTTCACTGTCGCACACGCGATAATAAATATTACTATTGGCCGACAGTCCAGTTAATGTGACAAACTTGCTCTGTAAACTGCTCGCGAAAGTATGCGATGCAGATACTTGTTTAGTTTGCCATGTTTGTTCGTTGGTAGAGGTCCCATACTTTACCAAGTGATTGCTGCCCGTGGTTGGAGTAAATCCGATCGTGGCTTGTTGACTAGGGTTACTATCCCAGACTAATCGATGGTATTGGCTACCAGCATGGGCTGCACTGCTGGCGAGTGCTAGCCCGATTGCTAGACTCACAATGGGTTGTTTCATTTATCATTTTCCTTTGGTTGTGTAATGACAGAGGTGCGGTTGGATAACCGCGGAGTGTTAAATCTAAATGCCGTTAAATTGGGCGCAGTGCTAACCAACATGGTAAAGGCAGCATTGCGATAAGGTAATGTCATGCTCTGGCCGGTATGAAAGTTAACGGCTTTGCCGCCCATTTGAAATTGCTCGAAATGCGCAGGTAACTGATCATCGCTGTCTGACGTCCAATAATCGCCATGTTTGATATGAATAAAGTAGTCATGTGCTATATGTGTACTGCTTGGGCGTGTTGGAGCTTGAACCAAGCTTTGTAGTTCTGTGTGCGTAGGCAAGCGCCAGTTTTTTACGCCACATAATCCATGGCGGTTAGTGTGGCGTACTAGATCCTCGGTATCACATCGCGCTGGTTCAAAATAGCAATCGCCGAGGTTTTCTTCACCGGCGTGGTTGTTGAACCACGAATAAGTCCAATATCCATCATGAATAGACTCGTTATCTGTTTTAACTTCCCACAGAAGATTACTTTGATGATCTAGCACACATGCCCAAGGCCCTTGCCATGGCTTTAAGGGTTCACCATCAGCTGATATTTTCGTATAACGAGGGTGTTCATGACTGGGCTCAGTTGCTCGCTCTATTGAACAATAGAGCGTAATGGCTGCAAGTATTAAGAGTGAACTCACTATTCTGGCGTTCATAGCGAGTACCTCAGCGCAATGGCTGCATTGTGTCTGGTATGTGCTATTTGGCTATGATCAAACGCGGATACCCACATACAAATCCCATTTTGTAGCGCAACGTCATGGTCTGAACTTGTCTGGTTTTTACGCACAAGTTCTAATGTCCACACCCCATCTTTCCAATGTCCGCGAGCGCGCACATCAGCACGATCTCCTTCGAAGCGATTGGATCGATAGAGCACGGAGGGGATCTGACTGCCGATTGGATAATTATCTTTGGCTGATTGATACGCAGAAGAACCAAACCAAGGAAGGACTTGGTTTGGCGTCGTTAAGGTGTCGGGCAATCGTTTTGGTATGACGCCTGTTTGGCTATACCATTGCCAATTCATGACGTATGCACCACTTTCTTTTCCGTCTGGTAAGTAGCCTGCACTGTAGCGTCTTTGACCATGTAAAGGTTGGGCAGGGGGGCCTATAAAGTTATCATCGGCAAGGACCATGTCATTGGTACGTACGGCTTTCCAGTGCCATAAATCTCTTATATTGCCATCTACACTGGCATGGTAGCCTTTGCCATGCCAATTATTGGGTTTATTATCAAGTGGCTTTTTTCCTAAATGGGTGGTTCCGTCGGCGCCATTGCCGCATGTGTGTGAGAGCATAACGGCAAACTTGTCTTCGTAGTGCTTTCTTTCATCAAAATTTACAAATCCATTCTCTTTAACTTTCCAACCATCTTGCGTTTTTTCTAATGGGAGGTGCGCTAAGCTGTGCGTTGGGTCTTGCCATTTAAACAGAAAAAAGGTTTCGTGTTGGTTATGTAATGCCTTAATAGTGACCGTAGTTTGGCCATCAATAAAGTTTGCACCACCGATGGTATGAACTTTAATACTGGGTGTATTTTGCCATGCCTCTTCAGTATCTAATCCATCAACCTCCATTAAAGTTTGTGGCTTTAGGGAGGTTACCTGCAGGAATGTTTGATTGTGTAGTGTGAGGTAAAAAAAGAGGGGGGTTGCCAGTAAAAGGGCTAAAAGGCATACCCAAGGAAACTGACGCTTAGGGATAAAGAGTAGCCTTTTTATCAACTTCTTACCATATTGTATAACGTATACCCAACTGTGCAGGATCAGGTAAGCAATGATCAGCAAGGCTGAGATAAGATGTATTGTGTGCGCATTAAATTGAGTTAGATTAAAATAGACACACCAGCCAGTAATAAGACTCGCGACGAATACAAGGTATCCAAATTGGTTAATGAAAATATGATATTTACTCCCCGTGGGAGGTGATTTATTTTTCTTTCTGTAAATAAGATAGCTAAAACTCAGTATGGTAAGCGTACAGGCGCTTAACATGTGCCAAAAATGAACTCTACCTTCTGGTAAAATGGGGCTCAGCAACAAAAAACTATCATGGGTTACTGTAGCGATTCTTAAGCCACTGAATAAACTTGTGAAAACTGTGATGATTATAAATAGATGTAATAGCAAAAATGTAGAACGATACAAAACTTAGCGACTCTTCTTTTACAATGGTTGATTTATATTCACATTCTATTTACTTATTGTGAAGTATTTATTATAAGAAATTCTGTAAGTTAGAAAATGTCAGGTGCTTTGGTTATGGATCTGTAACTTTTATTGGCTAATATTAATGAAGTGATCCACGTCTGAACTGAAACAGGGAAATAATGGCTAAACTCATACTCGATAGTGAAAATGTAATTGATAGCATGGCTGACATTGTGGCTTGCTTAAATACCAGTGACTCTATCCAGCGCTTTCTATTAGATATTCACTGTATTTTGCAAAAAATTACCTATGCGGATAATTTTTACGTTGTGCTATTTAAGCAGGATGGTCGGTTAAGCTTCCCTTATTTTCATGATGTCAAAGACGATTTACGTGCAGAAGACCTAGAAGACTTAGATGTTGCTGAAATATCCAAGTCATTAACAGCGTATGCCCTCACCAAAAAGCAGGTCTGTAACTTTACCTGTGATGATATAGAAGGGTTAATCTCCCAAGGGACGCTAGAAGTTCTAGGGTCGTTACCTAAACAGTGGTTGTGCTTTCCGCTGTTAAATCGGGACGTTTTTCTTGGTGCATTTATTATTCAGTCTTATCGACGAGAGCAAGAGTATTCAGGGGTCATTGTTGAGCTGTTGTATACCATTAGTCACGTTATTTCGTCAGCGCTTGATGCATTCAATAACCAACAAGCATTACTAGAAGCCAACCACACGCTGCAAAACTATCAAAGTGAACTTGAACTGCGAGTTGAAGAACGTACAAAGGAGCTGCAAAATAGTTTAGAAGAGCTTAAAAAAGAGGTAACGAAACGAGAAGAACTACAACAGTTACTAGAGTATGAATCATTACATGACAATTTAACGGGATTGGCAAATCGTAAGTATTTATTTAGTGAGTTGACTCGACTGGCAGCTAAATCATCACGTTCACCGGTAGACGTTTATGTATTGTATTTAGACTTAGATGACTTTAAACCAATTAATGATCAATATGGTCATAAAAGTGGTGACTTAGTGCTACTTAGCGTGGCAAAACGTTTACTTAAAGAGGTTCGCAGTTACGATATTGTGTCGCGTTTAGGGGGCGATGAGTTTGTTGTTGTGATGATCGAACCATTAGAAAAAAGTGTATTACTACAAGTTTGTGAACGATTATTAAAAAGTATTCAAGCACCTATTGAACTTGAAAACAATGTTCAAGTGAGCTGTGGATGCAGTGTAGGAATTGCTGGCAGCTATGAGCATACATTTAATGCGGAAGAGCTGCTCCATGCGGCAGATGAAGCCTTGTATGTGGCAAAAAATAAAGGCAAAAACCAAATTCATTTTCAAGAGGATGAATAGGCCTTTGTACTTTTTCTCCGTTTGCTTTAGGATCAAAGTACTTAAAGAACTTTATCGTTAGTACTATGTTAATCAGAGTTTTATTATTTATCTGCGCGTTTGTTTCTGCGCCAAATTTTGCGATAGAAGTAACAGATCTTTACCAAAGCACGCTGGCTGTTGCGGACAAAACCCGCGCGACCCGTGTAAAAGCAAGCCAACAAGCATTGATGAATGTGATCAAAAAGCTGACCGGTCGATACGAAAATGTTGATCATGCCCTTGTAAAAAAAGCCAAACGTTCTATTTCTGACTATATGCTCAAATATGAGTACTTAAATCTAGATGATGACGACGGTGAGCTTAAAATCCGTATTAAATTTGAAGCGAGTAAGGTAGAAACGCTGGTACGTGATGCGCAACTACCATTTTGGGGTAATCGCAGGCCAATGATCGCCATTTGGTTGGCCATTGAAGACAATTTACAGCGCGATTTTGTTACTCAAGAGCGTTACCCACAATTGGGGCGTTTGATTTATGATACAGCAGCAGAGTGGGGCGTCCCAGTGGTTGTGCCCTTACTGGACTTGCAAGATAGAGCCAGTGTAGGGATCGCCGAAGTGTGGGGGAATTTTTCTGACCCCGTTGAGCAAGCCTCTATTCGTTATAACGCTGAGCGAGTTATTACAGCACGTATGTTTAAACAACCCCACAGTAGTCGATGGCAATTAGAGTGGCGCTATACTGATGCAGAATTATTTGAGTCTAATCAGCTCGTGGGTGATAAACAACAAGTATTGATCCAAATGGTTAATGATTTATCTTCTGTTTTAGTGGCCAACTATGTGATTGATCCGACGGTATCCTATGCGACAACTAGCACCGTTTTTACCGTGGATAAATTAAACGATTTCACCCATATTGAGCAGGCCAAACGTCAATTAAAAAGCATCAGCACAGTCGCTGGAGTAGACGTTATTTATCGTTCTAAAGATGTAGTTAAATTTGAAGTCGAGCATACATCGAGCTTAGAAGATTTGATCAAAGCACTTAAGCTTGAGCAAGCATTTTCGGTATATATTGACCCACGTGCATTTTATCATGCCGCTGATGCAGAAAGTTTGAAATATAGTTGGGTTGGACCATGATGGAAATGGAACCGTTGCAAATGGCGTTGCCCGTGACGCTGCCTGATGATGAAACATTCACCTCTTATTTCGGCGGTGAAGCTTCATTAGAAGTGACGCATTTAAAAACAACGTTGGCGACGATTCAACAGGGTTTTCATTTTACATACTTATGTGGTCTAGCAGACTCTGGCAAGTCTCATTTATTATATGCAACGTGCATTCATGCTCAAGAGCTAGGTTTATCAACCATTCTTTTGAGTTTAAGAGAAGTGATTGATTTTGGCCCCGCGGTATTAGATGGATTAGAAAATCTGGATGTTGTCTGCATTGATGATGTGCATCTGGTTGCGGGCATAGAAAGCTGGGAAAAAGCGTTATTTAATTTTTATAACCGCTTTAACGAGCCGGGTAAATGTTTAGTTGTTACCGCTGATTTATTACCTAGCATGTTAAACATTTCACTGCCTGATCTTGAGTCTCGTTTAGCATGGGGAACCACCTTTCAAATACGTTCGATGAGTGATGATGACAAAGCGGAAGCTTTGGTTAAACGTGCCAATATGCGTGGACTTGAACTGACTGATGAGTGTGCGCGTTTTTTGTTGACCCGTTTAAGCCGAGATATGCGCGCATTACTCGATGTATTAGACAAATTAGATCATGCTTCTATGGCAGCACAGCGCAAATTAACCATTCCTTTTATAAAAGCCACGCTGCAATTGTGATTGATTTTTAGCCTAACATTCTCTAAAAATCGCAAATTTCGCCTCGAAAGCAAGGTTTGCGATTAAAATTTAGCATGTTTACAAAAATAATCTGATTGAAAGGCAAACAGAGCCCTGTTAGGGCTAGAATCTGACCTATGCTTTCAGTTATCATACTTAGTCAACACACAGCAAGTTACCTCAATAAAGATCAGGTATAGAATGAACTTAGAGAATATTTTAGCGCAAGCGCTTGAAGCCGTGAATGGCGCAAGTGAAATCGCGCACCTTGAGGACGTCCGAGTAAACTACCTTGGTAAAAAAGGTGAGATCACTGGACTATTAAAAACACTAGGTACTTTGGCGCCTGAAGAGCGTAAAGAAGCTGGTGCAGTGATCAACCAAGCGAAGACTCAAGTACAAAACGCGATCAACGAAAAGCGAGAGTTATTAACGCAACAAGCACTAGAAAAAAAGCTAGCTGCTGAAACCATCGATGTGACTTTACCTGGGCGTGTTATGCCTGTAGGCGGTGTGCATCCGGTGACTCGCACAATCGAACGAATTCAGTCATTCTTTGGTGAACTCGGCTTTGAAGTAAAGTCAGGGCCTGAAATTGAAGACGATTTTCATAACTTTGATGCGTTAAATATTCCTGAGCACCACCCTGCACGTGCTGATCATGACACATTCTATTTTAATCCGAAATTGGTATTGCGCACGCAAACCAGTGGTGTACAAATCCGTACGATGGAAGCTGAGCAACCACCACTGCGTATTATTTCGCCTGGCCGCGTATACCGAAATGATTACGATCAAACTCACACACCCATGTTCCATCAAGTTGAAGGCCTTATGGTCGACACTGATGTGAGCTTTACTGAGTTAAAAGGTATTTTGCACGATTTCTTACGTAACTTCTTTGAAGAAGATATGGAAATTCGTTTCCGCCCTTCATATTTCCCATTTACTGAGCCTTCGGCGGAAGTAGACGTTATGGGTAAAAATGGTAAGTGGCTAGAAGTGCTTGGCTGCGGCATGGTACACCCTAACGTATTACGCTCTGTTGGTATCGACCCAGAGAAATACACTGGATTTGCATTTGGTATGGGTGTAGAGCGCCTAACAATGCTGCGTTATGGTGTTAACGACCTGCGTGCATTCTTCGAAAACGATTTAAAATTCCTAAACCAATTCAGATAAGAGCGAAGTAAATATGAAATTTAGTGAAAAGTGGTTACGTGAGTGGGTTAATCCAGCCATTGAAACTGAGGCTCTATCTGAACAGCTTTCTATGGCTGGTTTAGAGGTTGATGGTTTAGAGTCTGTTGCTGGTGATTTCTCTGGTGTTGTCATTGGTGAAGTGGTTGAGTGTGGCCAACACCCTGATGCAGATAAGTTACGCGTAACAAAGATCAATGTTGGCAAAGACGAACTGCTTGATATCGTGTGTGGTGCCGCAAACTGCCGTACGGGTATTAAAGTGGCCGTTGCACAAGTGGGTGCAGTATTGCCTGGCGACTTTAAAATTAAGAAAGCTAAGCTACGTGGCCAACCTTCACATGGTATGTTGTGTGCGTTTGAAGAGCTTGGCATGGCTGAAAGTTCTGACGGTATTTTAGAGCTGCCAAGTGACGCTCCAATTGGTCAATGTATTCGTGAATACTTTGCATTAGATGATGTGACTATTGATGTTGACTTGACTGCAAACCGCAGTGACTGTTTAGGGATCAAAGGCCTTGCACGTGAAGTTGGCGTTTTAAACTCTTTAGATGTAACTGAAGTAGAGATCACACCTGTTCAACCTACAATCGATGACAAAATTGATATTGAATTGGTTAACAGTGCGTCGTGCCCGCGCTATTTAGGTCGGGTCATTAAAGGTATTAACCTTGATGCGACAACGCCACTGTGGATGGTAGAGAATTTGCGCCGTTCAGGTGTACGTTCAATTGATCCGGTTGTTGATGTTACAAACTATGTGTTATTAGAACTCGGCCACCCAATGCATGCGTTTGATTTGAGCGCAATTGAGGGCGGTATTAAAGTACGTAACGCCAATGAAAATGAAGAGTTGGTATTACTTGATGGCAACACAGCTAAGTTAAACCCATCAACATTACTGATTGCCGATGATAATAAAGCGCTGGCAATGGCAGGTATTTTTGGCGGAGAAGCGTCGGGTGTGAAAGAGGGAACGCAAGACATTCTACTTGAAAGTGCTTTCTTTGCACCGCTGGCAATTGCTGGACAAGCACGTAAGTATGGCTTGCACACAGATGCGTCTCATCGATATGAGCGTGGTGTTGATTATACATTACAACATGATGCTATGGAGCGTGCTACGGCATTGCTACTAGACATTGTTGGTGGTCAAGCTGGCCCAGTTGTTGAAGCAGTATCAGAGCCAGATCTACCCGCTGTTAAAACAGTGACCTTACGCCGTGCGCGTTTAGACCGCGTTATTGGCTATCATATTGAAGATGAAAAAGTTACTGACATTCTAACTCGTCTAGGCCTTGACGTAACCGTTGGCGATGATACGTGGCAAGCGGTTGTGCCAAGTTACCGTTTTGATATTCGTATTGAAGAAGATTTAATTGAAGAAGTCGCTCGCGTATTTGGCTATAACAACATTCCAAATGTGGCACCCACTGCTGCATTGAAAATGACGACACACGTTGAAGCTAATTTACCTGTCGCACGTTTTCGTAATGAATTAGTGGCTCGTGGTTTCCAAGAAGCTATTACATATAGTTTTGTTGACCCTAAAGTACAACAGCTACTACACCCAAGCGCAGATGCATTGGTATTGCCTCACCCGATTTCGGTTGAAATGTCAGCGATGCGTGTAAGCTTGATGCCAGGGCTTATAAATGCGGTTGTTTATAACCAAAACCGCCAGCAATCACGTATTCGTTTGTTTGAACATGGTTTGAAGTTCATTAAAGATGAAACGGCAGAAAATGGTGTGGCACAAGTGCCCGTGCTTGGTGGAGTTGTTTTTGGTAACACGCATAACGAGCACTGGTCAGTTGAATCTCGTCCAGCTGACTTCTTCGATGTGAAAGGTGATGTTGAAGCATTGCTCGCACTGACTAATGATACTGCACGCTTTAGCTTTAAAGCGGAGCCAAGTGAAGGGCTACATCCAGGACAATCAGCAGCAATTTATGTTGATGGAGTAAAAGTTGGCTTTATTGGTGCTGTTCATCCACAATTACAAAAGTCGCTTGGCTTAAACAGCACAGCGTACGTATTTGAAGTGGAAGTTTCTGTTTTAGAAACAAGAAAGCTCCCAGAAGCGGTAATTGTGTCTAAATTTCCATCAAATCGCAGAGATATTGCTATTTTAGTTGCAGATGACGTAAAAATAGGCGATATTTTAAATAGCATCGAGAAAGTTGGCGGAAATCAATTAGTTGACCTAAACTTATTCGATGTGTATAAGGGCAAAGGTATTGAGCCAGATTTTAAGAGTTTGGCGATTGCTCTTACATTACAAGCGGTTGATAGAACGCTCGAAGAGAAAGATATCAATCAAGTTGTAGACAACGTGGTGGCCGAATTGGCCAAACAATTTAATGCAACGTTGAGGGACTAGATATGGCGCTTACTAAAGCCGACATAGCTGAACACCTATTTGAGAAATTGGGGATAAATAAAAAGGATGCCAAAGACTTAGTTGAAGCGTTTTTTGAAGAAATCCGCTCAGCGCTCGAAAAAGGGGAGCAGGTTAAGCTCTCTGGATTTGGTAACTTTGATCTTCGTGACAAAAAAGAGAGACCAGGCAGAAACCCGAAAACGGGTGAAGACATTCCTATCTCTGCGCGTCGCGTTGTTACTTTCCGCCCTGGGCAAAAACTGAAGACGCGAGTCGAAGTCGGAACCAGCAAAGAAAGCTAGCAGATCGCACGGAGCGATTAAAGAACTTGAAGACCTTGGGTATGTTTCATATTCAAGGTCTTTTGCTTTTTAAATGACGGTGACGATATAGGTTAGGTCGTGCAATATCAATAGGAAGAATACGACTTAATTTTATCCACTTCCACTAAGTAAATGACTTGCGAATTCCGGCTTAGGAGCCGTATCTGCATTACTTATCTATAGATAACAACCACGTGGTGTATCAGTCGTAATATGTTTAATATACAGCATATTATTGGTGAATTCGGCTATATAAAAAACGTGTGGGGAGTGTTCTAATGCCTAGTCTACAGAGTTTACTTTATTGCATTACAAGGCTACAACATTACTATACTGCGCTATTTATCAATCATAATTGGTGAGCTCAAGTGTAATCGTGTCAATTTAATCAAGTTTATCTTAGGCAAAGTTGTCGCTTAAATTTTAATTTTGAAAATTTTTGCTTATATGAACGTCGCATGGTCATTCAGTTTTTAACACTTTAGATAATAGTTAAGGGATGTGAAGTTATTGAAAAATATTACAGTGGAGTTGGTCAACGCATTCACGGCTAAAGGGCAAGGTGGCAACCCTGCAGGTGTTGTTTTAAACGCGGCGCAACTGTCTGATGAGCAGAAGCTAACCATAGCGCAAACCGTGGGGTATTCAGAAACTGCGTTTGTTTGTGAAGATGACATAGCTGATTATGCTGTTTCTTTCTTTACAACCGCTGGAGAAGTGGATTTTTGCGGCCATGCTACTTTAGCAGCGTTTTCGATTATGTTTCAAAAAGGTTTACTGAAAACTGGGACTTATACTCAACACACGAAAGCGGGCATATTGCCGGTGGTTATTGAATCTAATGGTAGGGTTGTGATGGAGCAACAATTACCTCAAAAGCTTGCTCGTTTTTCTTATCAAGACATTGCAAGTTACCTTGGTATTGAAAGTAACGTGTTAGGTAGTACCGAATTGCCAATTGAAGTCATTTCAACGGGACTGCCAGATTTGATCATCCCAGTTCCGAGCGGCTATTTAGACATACTCCAACCAGATCACGAGAAAATTACACAGTTTTGTAAAGCGCATGACATTATTGGTTTTCATGTATTTGAGCTATGTGATTCAAACAGCTCATTTACCGCCAGTTGTCGTAATTTTGCACCCCTATTTGGGATCCCTGAAGAGTCAGCAACAGGCAGTGCCAGCGGCGCGCTAGCGTGCTACCTGCATGAGCATTTAGCGCTCGACAGTGAATATAGTTTTGAACAAGGCAGGGCAATGAATTGCTCGTCGCTCATCACAGCATTAGTTGAAGTACAGAGCTCATTAGTAAATAGCGTAAAAGTTGGAGGATTTGCCAAAAGTAAAGGCTTGATGACCGTACCTATTTAACCTTAGGTTATTTAATAAGTGTAGTTGGCCCATAAAGCCATTTAGAGTGGCGCTTGATCAGATTAACTCCCACTGACCTGCATGTGCGAGATACTTATCAATATGTTAAAAATATCCAAAGATAGGAGTATGCCTGTTCCTATAAAGTTTGGTTTCACCCTATATTCAATTTAAGAATAGTAAATATTCAAATGATTGATATTCTTCATGTTTACCTAAATAATGAAATAACTCAATAAATACAGTGCGTTATTAATAATTAATAACGTTAAAATGTAACGTGAAAATATTTTATGATTGTCTTGCTTGATTTTTAAAGTGTTAACGAGCTATGTTGTAGTAACTAATTCATCGAGCGTTTACCGCTTGTCAAAAAATCCGTTACGCAATTATTCATTGCGACATGACCTTTTCGGCTCTATCAAACCATGATACGCCTGTCGAAAACGGTTCGATACCTCACTCTAAGTGGGGATCACAATCAAATTACACTTAATAATTTAACCTAAGCCGTGTGCTAGCACTGTATTTGAATATACACCGCAACATTGTGTTGTCACTTTGAGCACCAGTATGCCTTATTTAAACCTTGTTTCGCAGCGTGTACGACAGGCATTTGTGTGCCTTAATAGTCGTCTACGTTTGTGTCATGTTACTACTTCGCTTAAGTTTAATTATTGTTCATGAACAGCAATAATGGGGAAAATAAAAACCGTGAGTTTACACAACACAAAACGATTAGTCATCAAAGTAGGTAGTGCACTTATTGCACCGCGAGAAGATGGTTGTAAGACTCGTTATTTACTCGATATTGCCCAGTTTATTGTGCATGCGAGATCGCAAGGCATTGACGTATTGCTTGTATCTTCTGGATCAGTCGCTGCTGGTGCACACCACTTTAAAAACCCTGATAGAAATAATATAGCGATAAAAAAAGCGATGGCGGCCGCTGGGCAAATGGACATGATGTCAACTTGGGATCGGTTTTTCGATTTCCCCTCAGCTCAGTTATTAATGACGCACGCCGATCTGCGTGATAAAGAGCGTTACAATAGCATTCGGCTTACGCTATTTAGTTTGTTAGATGAAGGTATTTTGCCCATTATTAATGAAAATGATGCGGTTACAACGGATGACTTACGGGTGGGTGATAATGATAATTTATCTGCGATGGTGGCTGCTGCTGCCGATGCTGACACTTTAGTAATTTGTTCTGATGTTGATGGTTTATTCGATAAGAACCCAAACACACATAATGACGCAAAGCTCATTAAAGAAGTAAACAGCATTACGCCTGAGATTTATGCTATGACGAGTGGTCCTGTGAGTGGTGTAGGCACCGGAGGGATGAAAACTAAGCTAGAAGCAGCTGAAAAGGCGACGTCTCACGGTATTATGACATACATTATTAATGGTTTTGATGAGACAACATTTAGTGCGCTGTTGCAAGGTGATAACCCTGGCACATTGTTCACGCCGTTTGATAAACCAATGGAGGAATCGCAACATTGGATGACGCATACCGCCGCTGAATATGGCGAATTAGTGGTTGAATCAGAGCGTATAGATAAAACTGACGAACTCAATTGTAAAGAGATTTTATCAATTCAAGGTGAGTTTTCAGCCGGTGAAACCGTACTTATAAAAAATACTAAAGGGCAGCGTTTGGCTAAAGCCAGTAGCAATTATAGTAGTTGCTTGCTGCACTTTGTGACCCAAAATACAGAGGGCGTCAATACGAGTCAGATGCAACGGAGCATGGGCCCTATCATTTCTAATAACGACATTGCTGTGCTGGAGAAAAAATAATTATGGGATTAATTACCAACCTATCTAAAAATGCAGCGAAAGCGGCAAAAGTGTTGGCATTATTGTCAACGGCACAAAAAGACCAAGTGTTACAGGCTATGGCTGATGCATTACGAGCGCAAACAGAGCACATCATACTTGCGAATAAAGAAGACTTAGCCAATGCTCAGCAGCATAGTTTAAGCCCTGCCATGATTGATCGCCTTACGTTAACCACTGCACGTATTGAAGATATGGCTCAAGGGATAGAGGCGATTGTTTCGTTGGCGGACCCTGTCGGCCAAACTCGTTCACTGGGAGTTCGGCCAAATGGCATTGAAATCAATAAAATGCGAGTGCCACTGGGTGTAGTGTGCATGATTTATGAGGCCAGACCAAATGTAACGGCTGATGCTGGCGCACTGTGCTTCAAATCGGGCAATGGCGTAATATTACGTGGCGGTAAAGAAGCGTTGGCCAGTTCAATGGCCATAGCCAAAGTACTACATCAGGTGTTAACTGAGTTTAATTTACCCGAGGCGCTTATTTCGGTTGTCCCAGACCCTGATAGAGCACTTATGATGGAGCTTATGCAGCAAAAAGAATACATTGACTTGATCATTCCTCGTGGTGGAGAAGGGCTTATTAATTTTGTGACTGAAAATAGCACAGTGCCTGTGATCCAGCACTTCAAAGGCGTTTGCCATTTATATGTTGATAAAGATGCAGACTTAAAAGTTGCTGAATCACTCTTATTAAATGGTAAAACTCAGCGCACAGGCGTTTGTAATGCGCTTGAAGGCTTGATTGTGCATAAAGAAGTTGCTCATAACTTTTTAAATCAAATAGCGCCTATTTTTCGCGCTGCAAACGTCAAAGTGAATTGTTGCCAACACGCAGCGCCGTATTTTGACGACGTGACCGTGTTAAACGAGGATGAATTTGGTGAAGAATATTTAGCACTAGAAATAGCGATCCGCATTGTGAGTGATTTTTCTGGGGCTATTGAGCATATTGACCAATTTGGCAGCCACCACACCGAGGTGATCTGTACCGCTAACGCAGAGACGGGCACCTTGTTTCAGCGCAGTGTCGATGCGTCTGTGGTGATGGTAAATGCCTCATCAAGGTTTAGCGATGGCGGTCAATTAGGGCTAGGTGCAGAAATTGGCATTGCGACAACCAAATTACACGCCTATGGACCTATGGGGCTAGAGTCGTTAACGACTGAGAAGTACTTAGTTAATGGCACTGGGCAGGTGAGAAGCTAGTTGTGTTTAATTTAAGTGGACAATTGTTAGCGCAGGGCACCCCTTGCGTTTTCAGTTATCATCTGGATATCAAGCTGTATGTGTTTATCCTTTGGTCAATTTGGTAAGGTAAATTAATGATACAGCAAGCTTACGATTGCTTTACCGTCTAAATCCCTGATACGTTTTAATTGTATCGAATTTATTGACTAATCTTATAGTTAGGCTGCGCATTTGAGCAGCCTTTTAAGTTTTTATCCTTCACTAATTATTTGGGCCACATTTCCACCCTTTTGAAGTCGGATCTGGAGCGTGACAAAATATATTGGGGTGCGACCAGCAATGATCAGTTGCAATAGTACCTCCCCCAATATGGTGTGTTTTTTCTACCGGTATAGACCTTTTACTTGTAGATAGATTTTTAATGTGCTTTTTATTTAATTTCATCGTATTTCCTTTTGTATGTTCCTGTTTGTTTTTTAACCTCAGCCTTTCATGTTGTCAACTTTAATGCATATGAGCTTTCGCTTAGTGGGTTCATTCATTCAAACGAATGTTGGCGATGAATAAAAACATAAGTGGTTATGTTTAACACATTTCTTGAAAATAGACATTTAGCATTGGTGTTAATGATAATAATTTTCATGTATATTTGCATTGTGTTTTATTTATCAACGTATTGAAATTAAAGTGAAGAAGGTATTTATGACAGATAAAAATAGTTGGCCAACTGATTCTGATGGAGATATGCTGCGTTTATTAGAGGAAAGAAACTTTGATTTTAACGTTTTGCATAACATCGAGTTTAATATTGATTTTCAAGCTTGGCCGCTAAGTAAAGATCAGCAAGTTTCTATTTTAGAACAGTTACCTGATGCTAGTTTTGTCGAACCAGATGAAGACTCCATTGCAGAAGGTGATGAGTCAGGTTATGTATCATTTGCAGTAAAAAACAAAGTAACTTATGAGTTTATAACCCAAGAACAAGAAAGGTTAGGTGATCTTTTTTCTGACATAGGTGGTTTTTGCAACTCTTGGGGTGTGTTGAGCCCCTGTGGTGGATAGCAAAATAGCGAGAACGTGACATGAATACTTTTGTGCGGAGAGTTTTTTTAATACTACAAGCTGTTACTTAAATTTTTAAAGTTAACAAATGAAATAAGCATTATTCGAAGTAATTAAACTAAGAACGCTGAATAAATTAAATAGAAATTTATCGAAGGCAGTATGAATTAATAAGTTGGTTCATACTTTTTCTATATTTTAGCTCTGGTGGATCTTAATATAATAAAAAACACCTTCATTGATATGTTAAGGTGTTTTTTATTTCAATAAATTAACAGAAGTCTTTGGTCCAGCGACATAGTAGCGCTTCACGAGAGTAAGTACCTGGTGCTGCAGTACCGCCTGCGACTTTATTTGTTTTTTGTTGTTCTAGTTGGTTGTTTTGTAATGACTTTAAATGCTTCTTTTTAATTACTAATTTCATTATCTTTCCTTAGTTTTCTGTGAAATCACAATCTAATTTCCCCTGCCTTGAGAGGGTAGGGCGGTGATGTATTAGGATATTATCTTAATACCCCACCTATAATTTCATATTTCAAATATTGGTGTAAAATGAGAAATACTCATTTTACCCAGTTTTGGTTTTTCGGCTGGAAGATTTTTCAATTTATAATTTGGTTTTTAACTTATTAAATAAGGTGAAATAGTGTCTGTATTTATTTAACTTCAGCATCAAATGCTAGATTTAAAATATCGATACTAAGTTGGCTTAAAGAGTATATATTATGATCCATAAAGCTCTCAATGCTTTTAAATTAAGCAGCCACTAGACTCGAAAAAACTGTACGCTTTGATAGCCAGCATTGGTTATATGTACCTCAAGAGGCTCGTTATTTAGAACGGCCTTTTGTAAACGAAGACTCATTGCTTCTAATTCTTGAAGTAGTTTAGAAGGGACATCGCCACCTTGATAAACAGGGAACTTCACGACCCAAACACCTTCTTGCGTTTTTTTGAGCATTAACACTTCACCTGACTTACCTGCATATGCGTTTTCATCTATCAAATGTTGGTGTACTTTTTGTGCTACGGTCTCATCAATACTTGAAGCATCATATACAAACGAGGCTTCGCCATGATGTATAGAGGTAAAATTGTTGTTTAAGGCTATCGCCGCAACTACAAATGCAATCACAGCTAAAAATATTATTTTGTTCATTGATGCTTCTTAGTTAGAAAGTTATATCAGTTACATTGTAATTTAATGAAGCATGAAGGTCATGTTTTGGAGATAAACGTTAGTTTTTACCTGCCGAATGACAAAGTTACTATTGCGTGTTTAGATTGTGTATTAATGACTTTTTCAATAACCATGAAGTAACGGGTCATGTCTTCATGAAGGTGAGATGTTTCAACTGCGTTGTGTGTATCTACGGTGTTTTATAATTAATACGTCAGGTTACGGTTTTTTCATGAAAGGTGAAGAAAACTCAACATTAGTATTGTTTTTTAAAACAGAGGGTTACATTTTAAGCGTGAGTAGAGCTCTTGAAACTTGTTGTAGAATTGAACATGTTGTTAATTGGGTGAGCGGGTGCTTGCTTATTATTCTTATAACTTATGATAGGGAACAACATGAAAATTAAAAAAATACAACTTAAAACACTCACTAAGAATATAACCTTAAATGATGACCAAACACAAAAAATCGGCGGTGGCACCGGTGCTTACAGTAAAAATTATGGAGCTTGCTATACATCGCCTGCGCATTGCCCTACAGCGATTATTTGCTAATTTTTACTAGTGTTAGATTAAAAAAGTAGCGAGAGTCGCTACTTTTTTAATTAAAGAGAGCAGGCTTATTAAGCACCGCTTTCCATGATAGACGTGCTACCAGTCTTAGCCAGTTCAGCAAGGTCTTTATCAATCCAGAATAATGACTTACCGTCTTCACCAACCAGTTCAAGCTTGTCTAGAATCCCTTTGAACAGTTTTTCTTCTTCATGCTGCTCTGCAACATACCACTGTAAGAAGTTAAACGTTGAATAATCATGAGTGGTGAAAGCAACGTGTGTTAATGCATTAATACGCTTTGTAATTAAGCATTCGTGCTCATATGTGTTACGGAAAATATCACCTAGAGACTCAAAATTGTGAGGAGGTGCGTCAATTGCGCCTAAAATAGGCAACGCACCCGTTTCA
Source organism: Pseudoalteromonas sp. MSK9-3 (assembly GCF_003590335.1). Classification (GTDB taxonomy): domain Bacteria; phylum Pseudomonadota; class Gammaproteobacteria; order Enterobacterales; family Alteromonadaceae; genus Pseudoalteromonas. Next base: position 211,928 of record NZ_MIET01000030.1, read on the forward strand.
CTCACGTAGGTGAAAAGGCGGTTCATGTGTTCCATTTCTTCAATAGCATGTTTTCTCAAGAACTCAGCCGCACCTTCAAAACCACGATCTTCACACCATGCACTCATTTGCAAATACAGGTTTGAAGAATAAAATTCTAGGTTAATTTGCTCGTTTAACTTTTCTACCATTTCTGGGGCTAGCATAGGGAAACTCCTCAAAAAAATTATGCATGCATTGTTCTTTAATCTGCTTGTGAATACAAGTAGCTAATAGTAAAAATCAAAGAAAAATAATGCTTTAGGCGAAAAAAGTAGTGTTTTTTGCGTTAAGGAAAAAGCGCAATCACTCTCATTAAAGCTCATTGGCTATATTTTTGCGTTAACGATGAGAGAGGTACAAATTTAAGTGTAAATACGAATGATTATTTTAGTTTAGTCCCTTTGCATAGGTACTTTTTATCGCTCGCGGAGCGCGCGCACTTTTTACAAAAGAAACGACTCGGCGAGACAATTTCAACGAGTTGAGACGCTTTGCTCTCGATGTCTTTTCGTTTCCATTCACACAGGGTTTTACTCATACAGTTTACCAAAAATCATTAAATACAAATCAGCATTATTAGCATCTCGCTCTTGGTCGGCATTTTTACTTAAATGTTTAAAGAATTCCAGTACTTTAATTTGTGATCTAATGGGTGAGTTGGTTATGAGTGCTCTCTGACTTGGCTCATTGCTTAATATCTATCATGTGGGCGCGATGGAAAGCGTTACCTGAATATGGATGCAAAAGTTTTATGAATGCTTACTGCTTACATAAATATGTTTTTAGCGCTGTTTACTTTAAGGATTGTTAGTCATCTAAATGACTCATTTGTAACTTAGACTGACTGAGCTTATGAGAGAGGTCAGCGGAGACGTAATAACCATGGCAAAAAAGGGTAAACGTGCATTGAACAAGCAGATCAAAAATGTATTTTATGCTTGGCTAGCGTGTAGCTTTGTTTTTGGGGTTATTTCTTCACTTCTTTACATTCAAAAACAGCAGTCTTCTAAACAACACTTACAGCATATAGCGCATAAAATTCAGTTTGAGCTTAACTCACAAATACACGTTGTTGATCAGTTTTTACTTGAGGCAGAAACAATACAGACAGCATGTAACTCGAGTACCTTAAAGCTATTACGACAACAAGTATTTAAAAATCCAGCGGTCAGTGAAATTGGTATTGTTAATTCATCTGGGCTACTGGCGTGTAACTCATTTGGTGCAGTGGTGCCTGCGATTCAAACCACAGAACCCATCAAGGTGGCTGGGCTAAGATATCATGGCCCTATAATTAGCGACTATTTAGAAATGTCGGCGTTTGTATTAGCGAGAACACGCACTGATGGATATGAGATTAACGTTTTATTGCCATCTGCATGGTTACGCGGATCACTCAATCTAGCACAGTATTCATATTTGGATTTTGTGGCATTGGTTGACTCGTTAACGGGAGTCCCTATCATTTTACAGGGGCAGTATAGTTTACCATTAGACACTTCGCTGTTTCCATTGCTGGAAGAATACAAAGGTTCGGGGTTATTCGATGACGGCCGCAATAAATATATTTTTGCGAAACCACTTCCCGCGCTTCCGCAAATTTCGCTTTTAGTGGCGAGTAACAACACTGATTTATTTAAGCTTGATACGCAACTTTTAATAGTCATAGCAATCTTTTATACCCTGTCGTGGTTGATGCTATGTATTCTTCTAAATTATTACGACAAAACACAAATGGGGCTAAAGTCGCAATTAAGACGCGCTATATCGCAGCATGAGTTATTTAATGTTTATCAGCCACTCATCGACGCGACAACGCGTGATGTTGTGGGTGTTGAAGTGTTGATCCGATGGTTACACCCCGTTGAAGGCGAATTGAGCCCAGCGTTGTTTATTCCTGAAGCTGAGCGCAGTGGGGCGATCGTACAGATTTCGATAGCACAGATAAAACAAGCGTTACGGGAACTTGCTCCCATCTTAGTAATAAACCCATTGTTTAAAGTTTCTTTCAATGTGAATGGGCAGCTTCTTAGCAATAGCGGTTATTTAGGCATACTGCATTTAGCCAGTCAAGAGATCCAAAACCTCACCATTGAGCTCACCGAAAGAGATGTACTTTCACAGTCTGAGGTGAAAAACTCACTCGAAAATATTAAAACATGGGGTGTAGAAGTAGCCATTGATGATTTTGGCACAGGTTATAGTGGCCTGCATTACTTACAAAGCTTTTCCATTGATTTATTGAAAATTGATCAGAGCTTTGTTGCATCAATAGGTTTAGATAACCTTCAGTCGCCAGTTTTAAACGCAATGATTGACATGGCAGGTAATCTGAATAAGAAGTTGATTGCAGAAGGCGTTGAAACGCAAACCCAAGCAAATTACCTTATTGCGCATGGCGTTACTATTCATCAGGGCTGGCTATATGAAAAGGCACTAAAAATCGACTCGCTATTTGAGTTACTCTCAGATCATAGCCAATTTTCATCAGTTCAACGTAAAGCTGGGTAATGAACATGCCAACTTTACAATATGTCTTCAGTGCTGCAATGCGTAAATAAACGCAAAACTGTTTTTATATACAGTTGTTTTGTGTATTCTACTCGCATATAAATATGGGAGAATACATAATGACCTTCACGTTTGAAGAAAAAGCCCCCTCACCAGACGAGTTTTGCGCGCTCCGCGTTACGGCAGGCTTATCTGCAAAGTCATTAGAAGCAGCAAAAATCGGGTTGCCAAACTCTTTGTATGGTGTCTCTGTGAGAGACGGATCCATCCTTATTGGTATGGGCCGTGTAATAGGCGATGGTGCTTGCAACTTTGAAGTGGTTGATATTGCGGTTGACCCGCGTTATCAAGGTCAGGGGCTTGGTCGAAAAATCATGAATTACATTGATGATTATTTAGCATCCGTGGCGTTAGAAGGCTCTTATGTTTCAATGATAGCTGATGAGCCTGTTTTTTATGAAAAGTTGGGATATAGATTGGTTTCTCCCGCAAGCCAAGGCATGACGAAAAAATTTAAAGCCAAAAATAGATAAGCGTTACGTTAGGCTGGAAGCTTATGATAAGCCACGATTGAAGAGGGTGCCATTAAGGCACCTTTTATTCTTAAAAAAACCACTGCTATTATAAAGTCACGGTTTGAACGTAGTCATACACTATACATTTGCGATAAAACAGCCGTGGCTTTCAAGTGTAATACAGCCATCGTCATAGTGACCCAAATTGTGGCGTAACTCAGAGTGTTTACCCGGCGCTGTGAGTGTTAACCTGAGTGACTGGGCTTGAGCGCTGAGGTTAAATACACACAGAGTGCGCTCGCTTTGATAGCTGCGATAAAATGCCAGTATGGGTTCTGGCGTGTCTATAAATTCAATATTGCCAAACAATAATGTCGACATTGTTTTTCGCCATGCCATAAAATGGCTAAACAACTGTAAAGTTGAATCGGGCTCTGCGAGCTGTTGTTCAACTGAATAGGCCGCGTGTTCTTGGCAAAGAGGCAGCCAAGGTGTGTGTGTGCTAAATCCTGCAAACTCGCTATTATGATGCCAAGGCATAGGAGTACGACACCCATCACGGCCTTTAAAGGTAGGCCAAAAGGTAATACCATAAGGGTCTTGCAAATCATCAAATGCAACATCAGCCTCACCAAGGCCAAGCTCTTCTCCTTGATATACACAAATACTGCCGCGCAGTGACGCGAGTAACGCAGACAACATTGCTGCTTGTTTTGGGTCGGTTGTATTATTAAGGCTCCAACGACTCGCAACACGCTCTACATCGTGGTTGCTAAACGCCCAGCAAGGCCAGCCTTGTGTCATTTCTTGCTCAAGCTTGGTGACGGTTTCACGAATGTAGGCTGCGCTGTAGTCATTTGTAAGTAGCTCAAAACTATAGCCCATATGCAGCTTGTTACCATCTGCGGTATATTCCGCCATGGTCTTTAGCGAATCTTCAGAAGAAATTTCTCCTAAGCTAACAGCGCCTGGGTAGCGGTCAAGTAACTGACGAATTTCTTGCATAAATGCTAAATTTTCAGGTTGGGTATTATTATAGTGATGATACTGGAATGCATATGGGTTATCTTCACTGAACCCGCGGCCTTGGCGTAATTCTTTTGGCTTTGCTGGGTTGTCTCTCAGTTGCGCATCATGATAACAAAAGTTAATGGCATCAAGGCGGAAGCCATCTACCCCTCTTTTTAACCAAAACTCCACATTGTCTAATACCGCTTGCCGTACCTCTGGATTATGAAAGTTCAGATCGGGTTGCTCAGTCAAGAAGTTATGCAAGTAGTACTGGCAACGTCTTGGTTCCCATTGCCACGCTGAACCGCCAAAAATAGACAGCCAATTATTAGGTGCGCTGCCATCTGGTTTAGCATCTGCCCATACGTACCAATCTGCTTTATTGTTGTTTTTATTAGTACGACTTTCTTTAAACCAGTCATGTTCGTTAGACGTGTGACTGAGTACTTGGTCAATAATGAGTTTTATATCACGTTGGTGTGCTTGTGCTATTAGAGTATCAAAGTCGTCGAGGCTCCCAAACATAGGGTCGATATCTCGATAGTCACTAATGTCATAGCCAAAGTCTTTCATGGGAGATTTGAAAAAAGGAGAGATCCAAATTGCGTCTACTCCTAAAGACTGAATGTAATCTAATTTGCTAATGATCCCTTTTAGATCACCAATACCATCACCATTTGTATCTTGAAAACTGCGAGGGTAGATCTGATAAATCACCGCCCCTTGCCACCACGGATGTTGAGCCATGCACTTTCTCCAAATTTGTGCTCGATGCAGCTTACTCACAAGAACTAAGTAAAGGTGATGTAAGTGCGGTGCAATAATGGCTCAAAGCATACGTGATGCGCTAAAAGCTGTAAAAAGGTTGCATACGTATGCAGCAAAAATAGCCATTCTTGAACTGTTGTGATCATGGGTTATTGCGCACGATTGTATATTGTCAGTTAAGTTAACCAATTTTTGTAGGCATGGGGATTGGTAAAGTCAGAGCACCATGATTAGTAAGGGTTACCTATATTATCTTGGTAAGACCAATTTACACTTTTGGGTGCTGGCATGTAGGTTTAGTATGTGAAAAACACCTGTTGGACCGTTTATATTAGATTGAAGTTAATTTTTTAGTAAGGAATCGAAAAATTGCTGTAATAATATAATTCCCCATGTAGTATTGAATATTTCAATATAATACATGAGCTTAGTGGTTTTTACTGTGAGTAGGATGTAAATATTTGAAGGTGTAATAGGTGCTGAATACGTATGCATAAAGTTGTTTATGAAATTAAGAGGGCGCTACTATTCATCCTGACAACAAAAGAAGTTAGAGATACGTCTGCTTGTGCCAAGCAAGCGCCTATCACGGCATATACTCTGACAATAAAAATTGGGTAATTGGGATAAAACACTATGTCTATGTTCAAACCAAGTATGTTAACACTGGCCTTTATTGGGGCGGGAGTTGTTTCTCATACTGCTTATGCAGCACAAGAAAAGAAAGTCGATTCAGACAAGAAGGTCGAAGTTATCGAAGTTAAAGGCTTTAGAGCAAGCGTGATTGAATCTATTAATACCAAACGCTTTTCTTCTGAAGTTGTTGAATCTATTTCAGCTGAAGACATAGGGAAATTACCTGATTCTTCAATTGCGGAGTCAATAGCACGGTTACCAGGCTTAACGGCACAACGTCTTGATGGTCGTGCCAGTAAAGTCAGTATTCGCGGCTTTGGTGAAAACGAAAGTGCCACTACATTTAATGGCCGTGAACAGGTGTCTATTTCAGACAACCGTGGTGTGGAATTTGATTTGTATCCGTCAGAGATCATGAGTGGCGTTACGGTGTACAAAACGCCGAGTGCCCGTTTAGAAGCTGAAGGCATAGCGGGTGTCATTGATATGCAAACGGTCAAGCCATTGAGTGTGGATGACCGTGTTGTGCAAGTGAATGGCCAATATGAGCAAACAAGCTTTGACAAGTTAAACCCTGATGGGAATGATGACGGCTTTCGCGGCACGGTTTCGTATATAGATAAATTTGCTGATGACACCATAGGGGTGGCGGTTGCTCTATCAACCATGACATCGCCAAATCAAGAAAAACGTTGGAATGCGTGGGGTTACCCAGAGTTTGAAGGTTCTGACGGTAAACAGTATTCAATTTTGGGGGGGGCTAAACCTTTTGTGCGCTCTTCAACGCTTGAGCGTGACTCAGCGATGTTGGTATTAGAAGCGGCACCAAATGATCAACTATCCATGGTATTTGATGCGCTTTATGTTGATTTTAAAGATGAAAAGATTTTAAGAGGGATTGAAATTCCATTTGCATGGGGACAAGGCACTATTGCCGCGTCTAGTGCGACGATTGACTCTGAATCTGGGTTTATCAGCAGTGCCGTCACGCAGGGGCAACGCGTTGTTTTGCGTAATGATTATGAAGATCGCGAAGCAGAGCTCACATCATTTGGCTTCAATGCGCAATATAATGTCACTGAGTCTTTGTCACTGGAGTTTGATGCGAGTCACTCGAATGTTGAGAAAAAGATTTGGAGTTTAGAGAGTTACTCTGGTACAGGCCGAGGTGATAATAGAGGTGCAGCAGATAACATCGGTTATACCTTCTCCTCAGATAATACCGGAGCATTGTTTACTCATGAGCTTGACTATAGTGATTATAACTTAATTAAGATCGGAGGCCCTCTATCTTGGGGTGCCAGTTCAGTGCTTAATGACACCTATGGCGTGTCGGGCACTGAATATGAAAACCAGCTACAAGATGGCTTTATTAATGCACCGACCGTAGAAGATGAACTTAATGCATTAAAGCTGGCAGCAAAACAAGTACTTGATGGTGATCATATTGGCAGTGTTGAGTTTGGGCTGTCATATAAAGAGCGCGAGAAGGTTAAAAGGTCTGAAGGGTACTTCATGACACTAAACGATTTTTCTTACCCTGACAATACTGGTTTGTTATCAGTGCCTGAAGAATATCGTTTGGGGACCGCTAGTTTAGGCTTTATCGGTATGGGAGACATGATAGCTTATGATTCTCGTGCAATGGTCGCGGATGGAAAATATAGCTTATTAGCTGAAAGCCTGACAAAGCAAGACCATGCAACCAAGTCTTGGGGTGTTGAGGAGCAAGTAACAGCGGCCTATGTGCAAGCTAATATTGATTCAAATATAGCGAGTTTAGCGTTGACGGGTAATGTGGGGGTTCGCTATGTGAAGACTCAGATAAACACCAAAGGCAGCATTGCTAATCCAGATGCTAGTGGTCGAATCATACTAGAGCAGAATAACGTTAGTCATGATTATTCACATGTTTTACCGAGTTTAAACTTATCATTGGCTGTTGATGATACGCAAACTGTACGGTTTGGCATTGCAAAAACGCTCTCGCGTCCTCGTATGGATGAAATGAACTCATCAGTAGCGCGTTCATATCGTGAAACTCCAGACTCTAATGGTAATAATTGGGAGATTAAAGGCGGTAACCCTTTACTTGAACCAAAAGAAGCAGTGGGTATTGACTTAACTTATGAGAATTACTTCAGTGCGGAAGGGTATTTTTCTGTTGCTTTGTTTCAGAAAAATTTAGATGTCTGGATTTTTGATGGTACGACAGAAGTCGATTTAACGGGTGTTGTTAACGCAGCTACCGGTGAAGTACCAGCAAACCCAACAGCTACACAAAGCTTTAAAGTTAATGGCGGTGATGGAGACCTTTGGGGTTATGAGTTATCTGTGGCATTACCGTTTAATGTTTTTCATGACAGTTTAGATGGATTTGGCATGATCGCCAGCCATACCGGCGTTAAGCAAGATGTTAAAGACCAATTTGGTAAAGAGTATAAATTACCAGGGCTGTCAGAAAAAATTCAAAGCTTTACTTTGTATTACGAAAATCATGGCTTTCAAGCGCGCACTAGTATGAGAAAGCGTAGCGATTTTAAAGGGGATATAAATGGCCCTGGCTTTGATGGAATACTAGTAGATATTTTAGGTGAGACCATTTGGGATGCGCAGTTAGGGTATGATTTTGCTGAAGGCGGATTTGATGCGCTAGCGGGTTTGACTGTGAGCTTACAAGTACAAAATATCACAGAGGAACCTTTTACGTCACTTTCAGGCGATAATGCTTTACACGTGCGTGATTATCAAGACTATGGCCGTACGTATTTACTCGGATTTGGTTACAAATTCTAGTAATTAAATGGTGAGTCACTAATATTAAAAAAGCCTTTGTTGCGTAATGTAACGAAGGCTTTTTTATAGGCGTTTTAATCATAACCGCGGAGCATTGGAGAAGGCATGGCAGAACAAAGAATAAAAAACCTCACAATTGTGGGCGGCGGCACTGCGGGTTGGCTTACAGCCTCATTGTTTGCCAAAGTCATGGGGAAACAGTTAAATATTACGCTTATTGAATCAGATGATATTGCGACGGTGGGGGTAGGTGAAGCAACGATCCCACCGATTTTACCGTTCAATGGTGCACTGGGTATCGATGAAAAAGCATTTATTAAGGCTACAAGCGCCACGATAAAGTTAGGGATCCAGTTTGAAGGCTGGAGTAAAGACGTACCCAGTTATATGCATGCCTTTGGCGCAATCGGTAAAGACTTTCCTTTTTGCGAATTTTACCATCATTGGCTAGCGGCTAAATCACAGGGTGATCAAAGCAACTTTTGGGATTTTTCATTAAATTATCAAGCTGCCAAGCAGCATAAATTCGCCAAACTTCACACTATTCCTAATACACAGCTCAAAGGCCTTTCCTATGCGTATCATTTTGATGCGCAGCAATATGCGGTATTTTTAAGTCAGCATGCGCAAACTTTGGGGGTAAAGCGTATAGCGGGTACGGTAAGTTCAGTGCGTGTGAATGAAGAAAGTGGCTTTATTGAGCAACTAGACTTGGCCGACGGCCAACAGGTTTCAGGAGACTTATTTATTGACTGTACCGGCATGCACGGGCTATTAATCGAAAAAGCACTGAATTGTGGCTTTGAAGACTGGTCGCATTGGTTGCCATGTGACAGAGCGATTGCGATACAAAGCAATCCGTTAAGTAATGATATTGTACCTTTCACACGTTCTATAGCACATCCGGCGGGTTGGCAGTGGGAAATCCCATTACAACACCGCGTAGGTAATGGCATTGTGTATTCAAGTAAACACATGAGTGACGAAGAGGCCCAAGCGATCCTCTTAGCCGGTATATCTGGCGATACGTTAGGCAAACCAAAGCATCTACGTTTTCGTACTGGCAGACGGCTTACACCTTGGTGTAAAAATGTCGTGGCTATTGGGTTATCGAGTGGTTTTTTAGAGCCGCTAGAGTCAACCAGCATTCACCTTATTCAAACTGCGGCGGTGCGTTTATTAAAGCTATTTCCACAAAATGACATAACACAACAAAGCAGAGATATATTTAATAGAGAAACTCAACAAGAACTTGAGCAGATACGTGACTTTGTTATTTTGCATTATAAGCTCAATGATCGCGCTGACAGTGCCTTTTGGCGTTTGTGTCACACTATGCCTATTCCAGAGAGCCTCAAGCGTAAAATTGCGTTATTCAAAGAAACCGGAGTCATCCATAGCGAGGTAACAGACTTATTTAGTTCAGTTGCTTGGCAGCAGGTGATGCTAGGTCAAGGTGTGATCCCGCAGCAGCAACATCCTTTAGTTGACACGTTAACTGCAGAGCAGCGTGAGGAGTTACTTAGTAGCCTCAGACTATTAATTGATAAAACGGCATCGGCGTTACCAAAACATGTGGCATTTTTGGCTTCATTATAAAAATGTGCCATTTAAAGTATACGTCAACAATGAATTAGTCGGCTGAATACGTATGCAGGCGGTTCAGTCCGGTGGGTATGCCAAGGTAGACTGAAATAGATAATTAATAACAATGAAACAATTATGACAACAAGTATGCACGTAAACGTGATGAAAAGAAGGCGTTTGGTATCTGGCATGATGACGTGTTTACTGCTGGGTGCATGTACTCACTATACATTTGAATTTGAGGATAAAAAGCAACAGGCGACTACGTATGCTGTTAATGCTACATCACCTTCAGACGGTAAACCTGTTGTGTATCAAGTATTCACCCGTTTATTCGGAAATACGCAAACCGCCAATATCCCTTGGGGCACGGCCTCGCAAAATGGCGTGGGTAAGTTTAAAGACTTCACACCAAAAGCCCTCACAGAGATTAAAAAATTGGGCGTAACACATATGTGGTATACCGGTGTTTTACACCATGCCATGGTATCTCAAAATAGGTTAACTGAGATGCAAAGTGACGACCCTGATGTGGTAAAAGGCCGTGCGGGTTCGCCGTATGCCATTAAAGATTATTACAATGTAAACCCTGATTTAGCGCTTAATCCACAGCAGCGTATGAATGAGTTTTCCCAGTTGATCACGCGTACTCATCAAGCCGGTATGAAAGTCATTATCGATATTGTGCCTAACCATGTGGCACGCAATTATCACTCTACTTCACAGCCTGAAGGTGTTAGTAATTTTGGTGAAGGAGATGATGTTTCTGTTGAATACGCACGAGACAACAACTTTTACTATGTGACAGGCAAAGCCTTCTCGGTGCCAAATAGTGAGAGTTATAAACCTTTAGGCGGTCAGCCTCATCATTTATCAGATGGTCAGTTTACTGAATTTCCAGCGAAATGGACGGGCAATGGCGCACGTGCAGCGCAGCCTAGCATTGATGATTGGTATGAAACTGTAAAAGTAAACTATGGCGTTAAACCCGATGGCAGTTATGACTTTCCAAGACTCCCCGCAAATTTTGCAGATAAAGGGATTAGCGAGCACTACGCTTTTTGGCAGCAGCAGAATTTACCCAATAGCTGGTATAAATTTAGAGAAATTGTTTATTTTTGGTTAGATAAAGGGGTTGATGGGTTTCGCTACGATATGGCAGAAATGGTGCCAGTTGAATTCTGGAGTTTTTTAAATTCCTCAATCAAGAACAAAAACCCCCATGCCTTTTTGTTAGCCGAGGTGTATAACCCAACGTTATACCGGCCTTATATTCACCAAGGTAAAATGGATTATTTGTATGACAAAGTGGGTTTTTATGACAGCTTAAAGGCGCTAATGCAGCAAACAGGCAGCGCAAAACAAGTGATGTCTGCACATCGCAGCGTACAAGATATCGCCCCTCATATGCTGCATTTTTTAGAAAACCACGACGAGCAGCGCATAGCGAGTCCTGAATTTGTGGGTGATGCGCGAATGGGTAAACCGGCTATGGTCGTGTCACATTTAATAAGCCAATCGCCCAGTATGCTGTATTTTGGTCAAACTGTTGGTGAAGATGGCTCAGAAAACGCCGGTTTTGGTCAACCAAGTAGAACCAGTATTTTTGATTATATCGGTGTTCCGGCACATCAAGCTTGGATGAATCATGGTGCGTTTGATGGCGGACTATTATCGCAAGAGCAGCGCTCATTACGCGCATTTTATGAAACGCTTATGCCATTAAACAATGCCCCCGCAGTCGCGAATGGACAGCTTACTGAACTTGGATTACATAATGCTTCAGACTCTGCAAAGCAGCGCATAATCGCTTTTACTAGAGAGCACATTAAGCAGCAATTGCTGGTGATCAGTAATTTTGATGCCAAGCAAAGTCACACAGTGACCCTGAAACTCCCAAAAAGCTGGCACAGTCATTCAGGCGTTACAGTCACAGATTTGCTCCATACCAGAGCGAATCATCAGATAGATGCGTTGGGGCTTATTACCTTGACGCTAGCCCCGCGTGAAAGCGTGGTTTACCAAAAAGAGAAGTAGCCATGCAACAACAAAAACCCAATTTAAGCTTTTGGCAGATCTGGAATATGTGTTTTGGATTTTTAGGGATCCAATTTGGTTTTGCACTACAAAACGGCAATGTGAGCCGTATTTTTCAAACGCTCGGTGCATCGGTGGATGATATTCCTATTTTGTGGGTTGCTGCGCCGCTGACAGGTTTAATTGTACAGCCCATCATCGGTTATTGGAGTGATAAAACGTGGGGCAAACTTGGTCGACGCAGGCCTTTCTTTTTATATGGCGCACTATTTACCACATTGTGCTTATTTGTGATGCCAAACTCACCGACGCTTTGGATTGCTGCGGGTGTGTTATGGATCATGGATGCGTCCATTAATGTCACCATGGAGCCGTTTCGTGCTCTAGTAGGCGATAACCTCAATGAAAAACAACGTGCTACAGGGTACTCAATGCAAAGTTTTTTCATTGGGGTTGGGGCGATTGTGGCTTCTGCACTTCCTTGGATGATGACAAATTGGTTTGGTGTTAGTAATACCGCTGCGGCGGGGGAAATACCCGAGTCAGTCAAATATGCATTTTATTTTGGTGGAGGCATTTTATTTGTTGCGGTGATGTGGACCATTCTTAAAACCAAAGAATATAGCCCACAAGAACTTGCGCAGTTTGATAATGCACATGCAACTGATTTAAGAGAGCGAGCGCCATTTAAAACGATTAATTTTGCTAAAGGCGCACTTATTTTTGGCATAATCGGCGGTAGCCTGCTTGGGTGTGTTATGACTTTTACACTAGAAAAAGAACTCTATTTGTTGGCTGGGTTGCTATTGAGCTTTGCGGTTGTGCAGCTTGTGGCGGGCGTATTGCAAAATAATCAGCAGGTTACGGGTGGATTTTACGAAGTCATTTATGATGTATTTACCATGCCAAATACCATGCGCCAATTGGCCGTTGTACAGTTTTTTAGTTGGTTTTCACTCTTTGCTATGTGGATTTACACCACATCAGCCGTGACGAGCTTTCATTATGGTACAACCGATCCAACCAGCCAAGCGTACAATAACGGCGCCGATTGGGTGGGTGTGTTGTTTGCCGCCTATAACGGGTTTGCTGCACTGGCAGCAATATGTATTCCAATGATGGTTAAGCGCATTGGTTTAAAAGGCGCCCACGGTATTAACTTGGTACTGGGTGCAATCGCATTAATTAGCTTCTTATTTATTACAGATCCTGCTTTGTTATGGCTACCTATGGTGGGTATTGGCTTTGCTTGGGCATCTATTTTATCTCTTCCATATGCCATGTTAAGTAATTCAATCCCGAGCCACAAAATGGGCGTGTTTATGGGCATATTTAATTTTTTTATTGTAATACCCCAGCTACTTGCAGCCAGCATTTTAGGGCTTATTTTACGCCATTTATTTGAGAACCAACCAATTTATGCATTAGTGATTGGTGGTGTGTCATTCTTATTGGCCGCTGCATCTGTGCTGCGTATAAAAACAACAACTGCTTAGAGGAATATCATGAAACATTTTAGGAAGCGCTTTATTATTGGTATGACTGGCACCGTGTTAGCTGCGTCGTTGGTCGGATGTCAGCATGCTGAGATGCAAAACAATACAGACACTATCGCGCCCGGTGCACCAGGTGATACGCCTTATTGGGCATTCGCAGGAAAAACGGGCATTGGCACCTCTTATGAAGCTTATCTAGAGGGCAAGTATCGAGATGATGCGAGCACAAAAGACGTCTCAAAAGTATGGTTTTCCATCGCTCAGGGTATGATCACTGAGACCATGTTTGGCTTAATCCATCAAGCACAACTGAAAGATATGCAGTTCATTGTGACAGGAGTGGATAGCTCGGGCGTTGGGTTCACCATACAAGAAAGTAATGTTGAAGAACTCGATGTCTCAGTAGACTATCTACATAAAGACGCGCAGGGTAGGCCATTGTCATTGGCTTATAAAATTACCAGTAAAGACAAGCAAGGGCGTTTTAGTCTCGAAAAGCACGTATTTACCGACCCTGACGGACAAAGTTTATTTGTGCGCGCCGTTGTTAAATCAGATGTGCCGATCTTAAATGCGTATGTGTCCGCTAATCCGTACATCAATAACAATGGTGTAGGAGACAGTGCCAAAGTGACCGAACAAGGGCTAGTTGCGTTTGAAGGTGATAACTATTTAACACTGCAAGCTAAAAATGGCTTCAGCACGGCATCGGTTGGTTTTACAGGGCAAAGTGACAATCTAGCGGCATTACAACAGCAGCAAAAAATAGCACAAAAGTATACATCTACAGGCACAAGTAATGGCAATGTGAGCTTGCTAGCTGAGTTAGGTAAGGTAGAAAAGTCAGCCACATTTGATTTGGTATTGAGCTTTGCTGATACACAAACCGCCAGCGCAGCGCAGGCGCAGCAGACGTTATCAAGAGGATACCAAGCGGTTTTAGATGCCTACAATGGCAAAGGCGAAGCCATTGGCTGGGAAGATTATATCGCTTCTCTTACGCCCATTGAGCAGCTATCTGAACACAGTGCCGACAGTGGTAAGTTATTATTTACCAGTGCCTTGGTGTTAAAAGCACAAGAAGATAAAACCCATGCAGGTGCTCTTATTGCCTCGTTATCAAATCCATGGGGCGATACCGTACCCGCGATTAAAGGCCATACCGGCTATAAAGCAGTATGGGTAAGAGACTTTTACCAAGTTGCCATGGCATTTATGGCTATGGGTGATACAGCCACGGCTAAAACCGCATTTGAATACTTAGAAAAAGTGCAGGTGACTAAGCAAACGCCGGGTAACCAAGGTGACACTGGGTGGTTTTTACAAAAAACGCATGTAGATGGTGTGCTTGAGTGGGTGGGTGTACAGCTAGATCAAACCGCGATGCCGATTATGCTCGCGTGGAAACTGCACCAAGCGAAGGTACTGAGCGATCAAGAGTTACAGTATTGGTACAAAAAAATGCTGAAACCGGCGGCTGAGTTCTTAGTTGACGGTGGTAAAGCAAAAATACTATGGAATGACACGCAGATCACGCCGCCGGCTACACAGCAAGAGCGTTGGGAAGAGCAGAACGGTTATTCGCCTTCGACTACCGCAGCGGTTATTTCAGGTTTAGTGACTGCCGCTGATATCGCCAAGCATAGCGGTGATAGTGTCGCAGCAAAGCGCTATTTAGAGACGGCAAAAAAATACGACATGCAAGTTGAGGCACTCATGTTCACCCGTGATGGTGTATTAGCTGAGCAAGCTGGCAGCCAAGCGAGCGATGGGCAGTACTTCTTCCGTATTGGGCAAGATTCAAACCCCAGCAGTAACAGCACAATAAACAGCAATAACGGCCGAGTGGGCATGAATAAAAAAGCCATTATTGATGGCGGCTTTTTAGAATTAGTCCGATATGGTGTGCGTGGCGCAGATGCACCAAGCATCATAGCCACCTTGCCAGAATATGATGATGAAACCATGACCGATGAGCTAAGAGTAAAATACAGTTTTACCTTTGAAGGTGAGTCGGGTACTTACCCTGGTTATCGTCGCTATGGTAATGATGGCTACGGCGAAGACAAAATCAGCGGTACTAACTACGCAGAAGGCGGCAAAAACACCGCCGGACAACGCGGTCGAGTTTGGCCATTCTTCACAGGTGAACGTGGTCATTATGATATTGCGCTTGCGGCACAAAACCACACTTTGAACGCTAAAACAGCCGATAAAATCAAACACACGTATGTCAAAGGCATGGAGCTATTTGCCAATGAAGGCATGATGCTGCCAGAACAAGTTTGGGACAATGTAGGGGTTAACCCGCATGGTTACCAATTTGGTGAAGGCACTAACTCTGCTACGCCGTTAGCGTGGACACATGCCGAATACATCAAATTAGTGCGCTCGTTGGCAGATAAACAAGTATGGGATCATTATCCTGTGGTTGAGAAAGCGCTAAAACACTAAGATATTGACATTCAGGTTAGGCCTCTATTTAGGGGCCTTTTTTATTTGGGTGACGGGTGGAAAAGGTAAAGGGCCTGTGGAATTGATAGATTAAATGGGGTTCCGTATCCGTGGCGATCTATCCTAAGTTACCCATTCTTATTCCTTACTATAAACCATTAAAGTAAACTTTTTTATTATCGTCATATCACTATAACCGACTTATCGGTTATGACTTTTCCCATATTTAAAGGAGATAAAGGGGTATGATGAATACGTTACATAAAGGTGTGTATAGCTTTATGTCTGTGGCGGTTTTGGCAGCATTAGCTTACACCCCACTGTCACAGGCTGCTTCTGGCGTTAGCCAAGCTGAAATACGTGCATGTGCTGCTTTACAGTTTGCTGATTTTTCTAAACTGGAAGATGGGGAAGCGGCGGCAAATGTGATTAAGGCACGGTTTGTACAAAGTCATACGATGAGTGATGAAGAAGCGGGTTGGGCCTATAAATATAGCCGCTTAATGGGGGCGCCAGTCGACAAATCGATAAAAGACTTACCCAATCATTGTTTGGTGGAAGGCTATGTATCGCCCACAATCCGTTTTCAGTTGAGGTTGCCCGCAAGGGCGCTATGGAACCAAAAATACCTGCTGAATGCATGTATGGGGTTTTGTGGTGAGGTAAGCCCTTACCCGACCATGGCCGGCATTCTTAGAGAATATGCGACGATGAGTCATGATGGGGGTCATACTGCTTATGGGTTTGATGGAAAATGGGCAAGGAACAATGAACAGCTAAAAATTGATTTTGCGTATCGCGCTAACCATGTTGTGGCGGTGGTTGCCAAAGACATTATGGAAAAGTATTACCATACAAAGGCGCAATACTCGTTTATTACTGGGTGCTCAAAAGGCGGCCATGCGGGTGTGATGGCGGCTAAGCGATACCCGAACGACTTTGATGGGGTGATTGCGCGTGGACCAACAATTAACTATACCGACGTCAATTTAGTGAATTGTATGGATAACGCCAAAGCCATTTTAGACCACAATGACCAACCCATTTTAAATCCGCTTGATGTGGCGATGATTTCACAAGCGGTGATGCGTGAATGTGATGGTAAAGATGGCATTATTGATGGCGTGATTAGCGATCCGCGTGTGTGTGCGTTCAAGCCTACTACATTGTAGTGTGAAGCTGGCAAAACACAGGGGTGTTTATCTGAAAACAAAGTCGCCGCTGTTGAAGCATTATATGCGCCTTCTTTGAACAGTCAGGGTGATGTAATTTATGGCGGGCTACCTTACGGCTCAGAGGCTGAGTGGGTGGGGTGGGTAGCGCCGCAAATATCGGCGCTTAAACCATTCCACTATTATGCTGCGACAGAATATTTGAAGTATATTGCTTACCCTAAAGCGCTCGATATAAATTATGATTGGCGTGATTTCTCTTATGAAAATGAGCAGGATAATTTGGCTGAAGTGAGCCGATTTATGAATGCCGATGATCCTGACTTACGTGCATTCAAACAAGCTGGCGGAAAAATGCTGATCTTACACGGTTGGTCGGATGCTACTATTCCTGCTTACGCGACCATTGATTGGTATGAGAAAGTCGAAGAGTTCATGGCGCAGAATAAAGAAAATGTAAGAGATTTTGCTCGACTCTTTTTATTACCAGGGGTGGTGCACTGTGGAATTGAAGGACCCGGGCCGAGTACGTTTGATGCGTTGGCCGCACTAGAAAACTGGGTTGTTGGGGGAGTGGCACCAGACAGTTTACTCACCAAAAAGGAAGATCAAACTGGTACGGTTATTCGTACTCAACCTGTTTTTCCTTATCCGCTGGCGGTGAAATATGATGATAAAGGAGATATCAATAAAGCCAGCAGTTTTTATGCGGATGATGATTAATGTATATGTGTCATAACCCGTGGTTTATTGACTCATAATGACCTGTGCTGATTGAACGAGGTCAGCACTTTAATCAGATGACCCTCTCACAATCAATGAAGGGGGAAGCAAGGTAGATTCTACGGGCTCATTTTTGATTAAAGAGAGTAGATTTTTAACTAACATTTGCCCAGCTAACGTGGTGTTTTGTTGCACTGTGGTGAGTGTGGGTGACACATAACTGGCGGCAGGAATATCATCAAAGCCGACAACATGAACATCTTCTGGTACGTTAATACCCGCTTCTAAGAGTGCACGAATTGCCCCGATGGCAATTAAATCACTGGCTGCAAATAATGCGTCAAATGAAATGTTATTGGCAATGAGTGACTTTGTGGCGTGATAGCCTGAGTCTTCAGTTGAAATTGCATTAGCTATTTTTCTGTCATTAAGAGCCACACCTTGCGCTTCAAAAGCGTCTTTAAATCCTTTATAACGCGCAAAAAATTCAGGGCTGTGATTGGATGCGTCGCCTATAAATGCGCAGTCTGTGCGGTTTAAGGCAAAAAGGTGTTGCGCGGCGAGTTGTCCGCCACCGTAATTATCGCAGCTAACGGTAAGATCGGGATGATTATCTACCGTGGCACCCCAGCAGACAAACTTAGTGTCTTGGTCGAGTAGCTCTTGTAATCGGGCTTGGTAATCTAAATAGTCACCATAGCCTAATAAAATGATGCCATCGGCTCGATGGCTGTCTTCGTAATCTGCACGCCAATCTGAACTACTTGATTGAAAAGACACTAATAAATCATAGCCTTCTTTTGCACAGGCGCGGGTAATGCTACCGAGCATACTTAAAAAGAAGGGGTTTATTTGTGACTCGTCTGTGGTTGGGTCTTCAAACAGTAATAGTGCCAAGGTGCTACTTTGTTGGGTGCGTAAATTACTGGCATTTTTGTCTACTTTATAATTGAGTTGCTCAGCAATTTCATGCACGCGACGTTTTGTTTCGTCATTAACTAATGGGCTATTTCGTAAGGCTCGCGAAACGGTTGATTGTGATACACCTGCATAATGTGCAATATCAAAAGAAGTGGCTTTGGCTTTGTTTTTCATTCTGGGTCTCAAATCAACGTAACTCAGACATTGTCGGGGATTACATAAATATTTCAACCAATTTCGTTATTCTACTAAATTTTTATTGATGATCTGTGACACCGGTGTCATAATGTCAACGTTTTATCATTTTGTTGTCAAAACGTATTCGCTGTCCACATGATTGTGGACAGCATTTTTTTACGCCAGTTAACGTGCAAAATTAACTGAATGACGAATGGAATAAAGTGTTTAGAGAGTGATAGCTCTGGGCATAATAACAAAGCGCTATAGCGCAATGACAAAAGAGAAAACGACATGAGCCAGACAACAAGCTTTCAACTTACTCATTTTGATCCCATCATCGTTGCCGATATCGGGGGAACAAATGCACGTTTTGCCGTGATCACGGACTATGACGTAAACACCAATCAATTTAGCATATCTTATCAAGCGACTTTTCCTAGCGCCCAATTTCAATCATTTGAAGCTGCTTTGCACTGTTACTTAGAACAGCTGACGATAGACACACCGAAACGTGCCTGTTTAGCCGTAGCTGGGCCAATTAAAGCAAATCAAGTATATTTGACAAATTTAGGGTGGCACTTTAACTCTCAAGAATTGAAAGATTCAATGCGCTTTGATGAATTATCGGTTATTAATGATTTTGCTGCGTTTGCGTACGCTGCACCTTATTTAGATCCTGAGCAAAATATTATTATTAAGTCAGGACAGGCAGAGCAAACGGCGAATATCGCTGTGATGGGACCGGGCACGGGGTTTGGCGCAGCTTGTTTGGTAAGAGATGCCGATGGGTGTGCAGTGATGAGTTGTGAAGCCGGTCATATTTCATTGGCGTCGGTCACAGATTTAGACCAAACGCTTATTGATGAAATGCGCTCAGAGTTAAAGCATGTGTCAATTGAAGATGTATTTTCAGGCAGAGGCTTAGCACGGCTTTATCGCACAATGGCAAAAGTGAGAGGGGTTACGCCACAAAACCTGACCGCAGCACAAGTCAGTGAAATGGCAGATGAGTGTGATATTTGTGATGCAACGCTGAATCATTTCTGTGATTGGATTGGCAGCGTTTCAGGCGATTTAGCACTTACTTTTGGCGCATTGGGCGGGGTATTCATTGGCGGGGGGATTTTACCGCGCATGTCAGATAGATTACTATCAAGTCGCTTTGTTGAAAGATTTACCGAAAAAGGACTGATGTCGCAATATGCTGGACAAATTCCGGTGACATTAGTAGTACAAGACAATATACCTCTGATTGGTGCAGCGGCCTGCATTCATGAGCGTTATCAGGGCTAGGACTTAGACCGAATGAAAAAAGTTACGATTAACAGTGTTGCCACGTATGCAGGAGTGTCTAAAAAGACCGTTTCTCGCGTACTCAATAACGAGCCCAATGTGAGTCCGGCAACACGTGAAAAAGTACTTAAAGTCTTTAAAGAGCTCGACTATACGCCAAACCCAATAGCAAGAGGGTTAGCCCGCAATCGTAGCTTTATTATTGGGTGTTTGTACGATAATCCGAGTAAGAGTTATATCACTCGGGTTCAAAGTGGTGCGCTAGAAGCGTGTCATAAGCACAATTATAATCTTTTGATCCACCCATGTGAGTTACGAGGCGAAGCATTAATCGCAAATATAGAAAACTTATTAATGACCTCTCGACTCGATGGCTTAGTGTTAACGCCACCGTTTTCAGATTCTATTGAATTGATTGAGTTTTTGAAGAAAAAGAACGTTAATTATGCACGTGTGGCCTCTGCAATTGAAGATGACGAGTCGATTTCAGTAAGAAGTAATGATGAGCAGGGCGCATTTGAGATCACGGAACACTTAATTGAATTAGGCCACAGCCATATTGCCTTTATTAAAGGTCACCCCGATCACAGTGCCACGGAGCAACGTTTTTCAGGGTATCAACGTGCATTGAGCGCTCATAACCTAACTTTTGACGATACATTAGTTGCTGAAGGTAACTTTAGTTACCATTCTGGTGCTGATAGCGCCAAAGCCATTTTGGATATAAATCCGCGGCCTAGTGCGGTGTTTGCCTCAAATGATTACATGGCGGCAGCGGTATTAAAGTTGGCGACACAACGACAACTAAAAGTACCTGAAGACATTTCAATCGCGGGTTTTGACAATGCGCCAATCGCACGTCATATTTGGCCCGGGTTAACGACCATTGCTCAGCCTGTGGAAGAAATGACGCGTCAAGCGGTAGAATTATTAATAGAGCAAATTGGTGGTGCACAGGTACAAGTTAGGCAAACAACCCTCGAAGCCAAGCTCATCACCAGAGAATCGACCTCTAAACCGTAGCGCTTATTATCGCGTATTTCACACATTCTATTAATGGCTCAAGGATCACTTTTTGGGCCTTTACTATGTTCTAGATCAACCAGTTTTCTCTCATTTTACGTAGGATGAAGTGAGTGGCCAGTTAACCAAACTGGCATTCTTATAACGAAAGAATAAGACATCAGCATGAATATAGAACGTCATAGTCTCGCTAAAGAATTACCTGAATTTAAAGATAAAATTCACACGTTAAAAGTGAATGACCGCCATTTTGCACGCTTGTTTGATGATTATCATGACATTGATCATGCGGTGATCCGGATTGAAGATGGCATCGAAAATACCTCAGATGCTTATTTGGAATCACTTAAAAAGCAACGATTACAATTAAAAGATCAGCTCTACCATATTCTTTGCAACAGCTAATGTGAAATAGCTCAAATAAGTTAGCAAGGCCTGAATGAGGTAATCTTGTAAAGGCCTTTTGAGTTGAGCGCGTAAGCAGCAGTTTTATAAATTTAAACTATACTCAATGCATATTGAAAGCATAGGTATGGTTTGTGAATGTACTCGCATTAGTTCTTGTTTTATTGGGTGCCTTAGGTCTATGTGTATCACTTAAACCTGCGATTAAAGTGTGCCAAATCTCACCACGTGTGGGCTGGCGTGTCCTGTTGGTGTTAATACTTTTCTTTGTCATTGGTTACGTTGCTTTTGCTACTTATCTGCTCGATAAAAACGTGGAGAACATACTTGATTTAGGTGTGTCGCTCATTCTATTTTTTGGCGCTGTATTTGTTATTATTATTAATAACATGAGTAAAGATAGCTTGGTTGAGCTTGCACAAATAGTTGAAAAAGAGCGCTTTAATGCGCATCATGATTTTTTAACTCAACTCGAAAATCGCCAGCAATGCATGGCAAAAATCTCGGCATTGCAAAATTCAAATACCGACTTTTCAGTTATGTTGATTGATTTAAATAATTTTAAGCAGATGAATGATGCGATTGGGCATTTGTTTGGTGACAAAATTTTAATTCATTTGGCAGAACGATTTTCGCGTGCGCTTTTACCACATAACAGCTTGTATCGAATGGGAGGAGATGAGTTTATTATCGTTATAAATGGTAACCGAGAGAGCGATATTTATGGGCAAAATAATGCACTGCTGAGTGAGCTCCATACACCTTTAGTGGTTGATGAACTTAGCGTAGATATTCATTACAGTGCGGGTACGAGTATTTATAACTGTGAGGAGCCAAAAGATGCCATTGACCTTCTCAAGCAAGCCGATATTGCCATGTACAGTGCCAAACGTACCAAACAAAGCTTGGTTATTTTTGATGAGTATTTACATCAAGATTCAGACGAAGAATTTCATTTAATTAGCCGATTGAAAACCGCGTTAAATGGTGGTGAGCTGACGGTTTATTATCAACCAATTGTGTGTGCACAGTCAGGAGAAATCCATGGTGCAGAAGCGTTATTGAGGTGGCCGCAGAAAGATGGTTCAGTGATCATGCCAGAGAGTTTTATCGGCATTGCAGAGAACAATAATATGATCCGTCAGGTGAGTTTATTTGTGATCAATCGGGTATTTCAAGATTTACCTCGATTGTTGCAAGCTGATCCTAGCTTGATTGTGCACGTGAATTTATCAAGCCAAGATTTCTTAGGAAAAGACTTAATCAAGTTACTCGCCTCTCATGTTAACAATGCACAAGTAGATGCACGCCATGTTATGTTCGAGCTTACTGAAAGCATGATGATGACCGATTTGGTACAGGCACATGATTTGGTGGAAACGTTAATAGAAATGGGCTTTTCAGTCAGTATTGACGATTTTGGTACAGGCTTTTCCTCATTTTCACTACTTAAAGAATTGTCGATAGCGCAAATTAAAATCGATCGCTCATTTATTGATGAGTGCATTAGCAATGAAAAAGACCAAGTTATTGTGGAAACCGCGGTGTTTTTAGCTAAAAGGTTAGGGTGCAGTGTTGTGGCAGAAGGGGTGGACAGTGATGGGGTGATAGAGTATTTAAATTCTCTTAATTGTGATTATTTCCAAGGATTTAAAATAAGCGAAGCGTTACCCTTAACGGCATGTATTAATTGGATAGAGTCTTCTGGTATGGTTAAAACTGCACTTCGCAAATATTAAAGTGAGCGAGAAGGGGGGCTTTATCAGAACAAAGCAAGCGACTCAGTTATGGTGTCTTTTTGTCACTCATATCAAGCAAACCTAACTTAACCTTGCCTAACAATGTCACCATAGCCCGCCTTGATTTAATAGAGTTAACGTAAAACACCGTGAATACAGTTGTCTCTCGTATTATTGTGATCACATGTGAAAGTGAATATTACATCCTCAGGTCTTATTCAATATGAGTATAAAATGAGAGCACATGTATGTGTGGTTCAGTGAAGCCGAGTCGGCGCATAAATAAAGCATCGAATGTACACATCAACCAGATGACACCCAGTCAAAGAGCGCGCTATACACTTGTTGCAAATGCGGCTGCAGAGCGACGCGCGCGGTCACAACTAAAAACTAAAACCATGAATGATTCGCACGCCCCTCAAAATGTATGGCGGTGTATATACTCATACTTTTTGAGGTTTTGTCGCTAAAAGCGCGGTATAGCGGTAGGGGCTTTAAAGCCATACATGCTTGAAAAGTTGGGAATGTTATTTTCCCATATTGGAATGTCTTTTCCAATGTATTCTCTTATGGCATCAAAGAATAACCGTGTTCTTACGGGTAAGTCTCTGTGTGGGTATACGGCATACATGGCACTGTAATCCATAAGTTTTACATCGGTTAGAAAAGGGATCAATTCTCCGCGTTTAACTTCTTGGTCGACTAGAAAAGCGGGTACGACACAAAAAGCCGTATCTGAAAGGACTTTAAGGAGGATAAGCTCTCCATCGTTTGAGCGGAATACGCTTTTAATGGGTACTTCTTGGGTGATGCCATTGGTATTGAAGTAACTTACCCCATTGAAGCGCAAGCCATCACTGGCATACGTTGCTGCCGGCATGTTAGTGAGTTCATCAATTGACTTAGGTGTGCCATAGGTGGCCAAAAATTGCGGAGTGGCAAGCATGAGTAATCTATTTCTCGCGATTTTTCGTGCAATTAAGGAGGAGTCTTTTGGTTCGCCAACTCGAAATGCCAAATCAAACCCTTCACCCACAATGTCGACCAGTCGATCTTCTAGGCGCAGCTCAACTTCCACTTGTGGGAAGCGTTTTTGGAATTCATTTATAACGGGCTGCACATAGCGTCGTCCAACAATGGTGGAGCTGGTAATACGCAGTAGCCCCTTGGGTTCTGTGTGGTAGTTCTCAGCTAACAATTGAGTTTCACTCAGTAATTTACGTAATTCTTGTGCTTTTTTTACCATTTCTGCACCCGCAGCGGTGAGTGAAAATGAGCGAGTTGTTCTGTTAAGTAGGCGTACGCTCAGTTCATCCTCCAGTCTACCAATTTGTTTTGATATCACTGAGCGGTCAATATTTCTGATTTGAGCCGCTTTGGCAAATGATCCGCGCTCCACGACATCTAAAAACATAAGTAAACGGGTACTAATATCCATTTTTTTCTCTATATAATATTATTGGTGTTATTTTGGCACTAATGAATTTAAAAATCGATGCTTTTTTGTCTCTTATCTCATGGTTACACTGTACCGCATTATGAGAAAGGGGTCCAAAATGAAAAAACCATTTATCGTTCTATCAATTTTAGCAGGGTTAGCTTACCTCTCAGGTTGTACAGAGTTGCAAGCGCAAGGTGAGCAACCTGCAGTGCAAGCTTTTAAGCAGCCCATTGATGTTGCACAAGTTCAGAGCTACCCAGTGCAATCATGGTTTACTTATACTAGTCGATTAGAAGCTGTTGAAACAGTACACTTACGGCCAAGAATATCGGGTGTAGTGGAGTCATTAAACTTTAAAGAAGGCCAGCAAGTAAATGCGGGTGATACTTTGTTTATTTTGGATCAACGACCTTTTAAAGCTAAAGTTTCTGAACTGACGGCTCAGTTAGCTAGCGCAAATGCAGCATTACAGCAGGCTAAAAATGAGTCTAAGCGAGCAGAACGTTTATCGAGCAGTGATTCAATTGCACAAGAAGAGCTTGAAAGCCGTCGTTCAGTACTTGCACAGCGTCGAGCTGATGTATTAGCGACGCAAGCAAAATTAGATGCCGCGCAACTTGATTTAAACTTTACAGAGGTTAAAGCACCGATTAATGGCATTGTTTCACGTGCGCAGATCACGGCTGGAAACACCGTTCAAGCAGGACAAAGTGAATTAACTCAAATTGTCTCTGACTCTCATCTCTACGCTTACTTTGATATTAACGAGCGCACGTGGCAGCGCACGTTTTCTGATCTTCGTGGCGATAAAAAGACACAAGTACTAATGCAGCTCACTGGCCAGTCAGCGTTTGCACATCAGGGGGCTATCGACTTTATAGACAACACCATTAATGCTCAGACAGGCACACTCAGAGTGCGTGCCGTATTTGATGCAGACAATAGCTTAAAACCTGGCGCATTTGCACGTATTCGTCTCGCTTCTAGCGAGGCTAAGCCGCAAATTTTAATTCCTGAAAAGTCAATTGGTACTGATCTTAAAAATAGGTTTGTATTGGTCACTGATGAGAATGATATTTTGCAGTACAGGCTAGTGAAGTTGGGCGAACGCTATGGTTCATTGCGTAGTGTAGTATCTGGTTTATCGGTTGGCGATAAAGTAGCTGTTAATGGGCCTGCTAGGGTTGGACCTGGGATGCCGATTTCACCTCAAATGGTTGAAATAGATACACAAGGGCAGTTGTTAGTACTTGATACAACAAAACATACGGTCCCTGTGATCACTATGCAGCAAGGTGAATAGCATGTCTTTTTCTCACTTTTTTATTAAACGGCCTATTTTTGCTGCCATGCTATCGTTGGTCATACTCATTGCAGGTGCAATCAGTTTGTTCCAACTCCCCGTGAGTGAATACCCTGAAGTTGTGCCTCCGACGGTCGTGGTTACGGCAAATTATCCGGGCGCAAACCCTAAGGTTATTGCTGAAACAGTGGCAACGCCGTTAGAGCAAGAGATCAATGGCACAGAAAACATGCTTTATATGTTTTCACAGGCAACAAGTGACGGTCGTATGACATTGACGGTTACCTTTGCATTAGGAACAGATCTTGATAGAGCGCAGGTTCAAGTACAGAACAGAGTAAACAGTGCTTTACCTCGATTACCGCAAGAAGTACAGCGACTGGGTGTGGTTGCTGAAAAAGCTTCGCCTGACTTAACAATGGTGGTGCATTTATTTTCACCGGAAAATACGCATGATACGGCTTATTTGTCTAATTATGCAGACTTGTATGTTAAAGACCAAATAGCCCGTTTACCAGGTGTGGGCGATGTGCAGCTATTTGGTGGTGGAAAGTATGCCATGCGAGTGTGGTTAAACCCAGATGCATTGGCGGCTAACCAATTGACTGCAATGGACGTGGTATCTGCACTGCGTGCGCAAAATCAGCAAGTTGCAGCGGGTAGTTTAGGTGCGCAGCCATCAGCGAATGAGGCACAATTTCAAGTTTTATTAAATGTTAAAGGCCGTTTAGGCAGTATTGAAGAATTTAATAAGGTCGTTATTAAAGTCGGCGATAATGGTGCGCTTATTCGTTTAGGTGATGTTGCGCGAGTGGAGCTAGGTCAAAATTCGTATGCTTTGCGCGCTATGTTAAATGGCCAACCAGCACTCGCAATGCCAATTTTCCAAAGGCCGGGCTCGAATGCGATTGAATTGTCAGATCAAGTGCGTGCAACGATGGCACGCTTAAGTGAGTCATTCCCCAGTGGTGTGGAATACGATATTGTTTACGATCCTACCGTATTTGTGCGTGGCTCAATTGATGCTGTCATTACCACACTATTAGAGGCGGTGGTGTTAGTTGTATTGGTTGTGATTTTATTTTTACAAACATGGCGTGCATCTATTATTCCTTTAATAGCAGTGCCGGTCTCACTTGTAGGAACGTTTGCAGTCATGCAGTGGTTGGGTGTATCTATCAATACCTTGTCACTGTTTGGGTTAGTGTTAGCTATCGGTATTGTGGTAGATGATGCCATTGTGGTGGTGGAAAACGTTGAGCGTAATATTGCCAAAGGGTTAAGCCCATTTGAAGCAACAAAAGTGGCGATGAATGAAGTCACCGGTCCAATTATTGCGATTGCGCTGGTGTTGTGTGCCGTGTTTATTCCTACCGCGTTTATTACAGGGCTATCAGGGCAGTTTTATAAGCAGTTTGCTTTGACTATTACGATCTCAACGATCATCTCTGCGGTAAATTCACTGACATTATCACCGGCATTGTCAGCCATGTTACTTAAGCCACATGGCAGTAAACCTGACTTTTTAACGCGTATCTTGAACAAACTCTTTGGCAAATGGTTATTTGAACCGTTTAACCGATTTTTTGATAAAAGCAGTGCGGGCTATGAGAAGTTTGTCAAAAAGCTGATCAGAATGTCGTTAGTCATTGGGGTGGTATATGTGGCGTTACTGGGTTCAACCGTTA
Organism: Pseudoalteromonas sp. MSK9-3; assembly: GCF_003590335.1. Lineage (GTDB taxonomy): Bacteria > Pseudomonadota > Gammaproteobacteria > Enterobacterales > Alteromonadaceae > Pseudoalteromonas. The sequence continues at coordinate 239,648 of NZ_MIET01000030.1, forward strand.
AGTTATTCGATATGGTGCCAGGTGGTTTTATTCCAGCTCAAGACAAACAGTACCTCGTTGCTATTGCGCAATTGCCTGATGCAGCCAGTTTAGATAGAACTGAAAATGTGGTTAAGCAGATGGAACAAATTGCGCTGCAGGTGCCTGGTGTGGCAAATACAGTGTCATTTCCTGGATTATCAGTAAATGGTTTCACTAATAGTCCCAATGCCGGTATTGTCTTTACGCCTCTCGCACCTTTTGAAGAGCGTACTGATCCGAGTCAATCTGCTATGGCGATTGCGATGGAGCTAAATAAGCGTTTTACTGCGATTGATGAAGCGTTTGTTGCCGTGTTTCCACCTCCGCCTATTCAGGGGTTAGGAACAACCGGAGGTTTTAAAGTACAAATACAAGACCGTGATAATAAGGGATTTGAGACGCTATTTGCTGCATTAAACACGGTGACGAATGAAGCGAGAAAAGATCCTGCGCTTACCGGGCTATTTTCAAGCTTTAGAATCCAAGTGCCGCAAATGGATATCGATATTGACCGTGAGCAGGCATTAATTCAAGGGATCCCTTTATCTGAGGTCTTTGATGCGCTGCAAGTATATATGGGGTCGTTATACGTTAATGACTTTAATATGTTTGGTAGAACATATCAGGTCACTGCTCAGGCGGAAGCTGAGCACCGTCTTGACCCTAAACAAATCTTAAATTTAAGAGTACGCAATGGGCATGGTGATATGGTACCACTTGGTTCTGTATTGACCGTAACACCGACGACGGGACCTGATAGGGTTATGCATTATAACGGCTATCCAAGCGCTGAACTAAACGGCAGCCCAGCTGTGGGGTATAGCTCAGACCAAGCTCAGCAAGCGATGGAACGTATTTTAGCGAAGCACCTTCCAACAGGCATGGGATTCGAATGGACAGATGTTACTTATCAGCAAATATTAGCCGGTAATACCATGATGTATATATTCCCATTGGTTGTGTTGTTGGTGTTTATGGTGTTAGCCGCTCAATATGAAAGTTTACGTTTGCCATTGGCGATCATTCTGATTGTACCTATGACAATATTCTCCGCATTATTAGGTGTATGGTGGGTCGGTGGAGACAATAATATTTTTACTCAAATAGCCTTAATTGTACTAGTGGCATTAGCGTGTAAAAATGCAATTTTAATGGTGGAATTTGCTAAAGAGCAACATGATGACGGGCAAAGTCACCTGTCGGCCATTATTGAGGCATGTCGATTACGATTACGACCTATTTTGATGACGTCGATTTCATTTACTGCGGGTGTGATCCCATTAGTGATGGCATCAGGGGCGGGCGCAGAAATGCGTCATGCAATGGGGATTGCTGTGTTTTTCGGTATGATTGGCGTGACGGTATTTGGGTTATTATTTACGCCGGTATTTTATATGCTGGTCAATCGTAAAAGTGTCAAGAAGGCAGAGCAGACTATTTAGATTTGTAACAGTGAGTGAACTTTTGGTTGTAGCAATCTTGATTGAATGTTCTAATAATTAACATAGTGCAGGTTACGTTACCTCAGGCATGGATGCCCTAAACTATCGAATAACACGTAAAAGTTGAGAGAATTATGGTTGAATTACCACATGAGATGAAAGCTGTTTTGTTAACAGAAGTAGGTGTCGATTTTAAATTGATTGATGCTTGCATCCCTGTGCCACAACTTTCGGATCAAGAGGTACTGGTTAAAATCGAGTACGTTGGTTTGACAGGGTTAGACGCCAAATTTGTTCAACAAGGGACCCCATGCTGGCAATACCCAAGAGTGTTTGGCTTAGATGCGGTGGGTGTTGTGGTTGCCGGTCCAAAAGGGGGGCACCCAGAAGTTGGGGCGCGAGTTATGTGGCACAATGATATTGCCAGCGAAGGGGTGCTTAGTGAATATGTGAAGGTTCCTAATTTTGCACTCACTGTGTTACCCGCTGATATAAACCCTGCGTTGGCTGCTAGCTTGCCTACTCCTGGGATGACTGCGCTCATTGCATTGTATAAATTGCAATTGGAAGAAGGCGATACCATTTTTATTGAGTCAGGCAATACCTGTGTGGGTCAATTAGCAGTACAAATGGCTTATCAGCAAGGACTCACCGTGATCACCAGTTCACCGAAACAATGCACAACGGCACTAAAAAAATTAGGCGCTGAACTGGTTTTGGATGAAAATGACGCGGATATTGGGCAAAAAATACAAAAGCATTTTGGGTACGACACAGTGCATGGTGTGATTGATATGTCAGGCAAGTATACGAATAAGCTGCTAGAGTTTCTTCAGTTTTGTGGGCGGATCAGTTGCGTTTCTGGTTTAGCTACACTTGATGAAACTTTGTTATTTAAAAAGGCACCTAATATCGGCATCGTTTCTTTGCCTGGTGCGTGGCTTGCAAAAAGTATTTGCGCACAACAACGTATGTCTTTTCTGGGAAATGTCCTAACGGATTATTTACAGCAAGAGCAGTTATGTTTATCAGAGAAAGAGGTGATTGCTTTTGATGCTGTGAGTATATACGAAGCATTAATAGCACGCATTAACGGTAACAGTCACTTCTATCAGGTGGTTAAGGTTGCTTAATTCATAGATAAAAACGTGCAACAGCGGTTTGTGCGTTTTTATTTATTACTAAAACACGATTCAGTGTTTTAATCCCTTCAAAAAGCTCGCCTGCACCTGTTATATTTACTAGTACATCACTGACACATTTATACAATCAACTTTACAAATTCTCACATATATTATGCTTAAATTCTTATAAAATACCCATTACTGGAATATGTTACGACTTATGTAATTTCATTGATGCCAAAATGGCATCAAGTATGTGCTTTATTGTATCTTCTTAAGCATGAGGTTTTTTCGTAACATAGCACTATTGAACATTGAGGATGTTACGTATGAACAAATTATTTGCTGCGCTTGTGTTGTTATTTTCTACCTTTAGCTTTGCTACAGAAACCCCTTACCAATTGATTAATCAGGTTGGTGATAAGATGTTTACTGATATTAAGCTAGTGAATGCGGATGGTAAGGCAGACAGCAGCACGATGAAGAACATAGTACGTAGTCGATTAATGCCTCATGTAGACGTTAAATTTGTTTCTTTTAAATTATTAGGTAAACACATTAAGGGTTTGAAACGTGCTCAAGCAGTGGAGTTTATCGATGCTGTGGATAGTTACTTAATTAGCACATATGCGGCTGCGTTACTGCAATATAAAGGGCAACAAGTCATTTTTGAAGAATTACCGGTAAGTAAAGACAGCGATTATGCCACGGTTAAAGTGCTTATTAAGGAACAATCAGGCCCAGATATTGATATGCACTTTAAATTCAGACAGGGTAAAGATGGTGCTTGGAAAGTGTATGACATGGTAGCTGAAGGCATTTCGTTATTAAGTGCCAAGCAAAAAGAAATTACGGGTCGTATCTCCCAGGTAGGTCTCGCCACCGTAACAGATGAGTTAAAAAGTAAGATGTAGTTATAGTTAACTTTCCGACTTAAAGTTAATTGTAAAGAGCAATCATGATTATGATTGCTCTTTTTTAATGTCTAAATGGCAGCGTGTTAAAATTCGCGAGGAGAGACAAATGACCCTGCTTGAATATCTGCAAAAGTTTGTGAGGCTAAATCATCAAGCGGTCCCAGAGGTTGCCCACTGCTAGTCAACTGTTGGGTGACCGGAAATAAATCGATATCTTCAAAACCAGATAATTGCGCCACTTTAGAAAAAATATACGCGTGTTTATACTTTTTATGTTTATAAAACAGACTTGTTAAAGTGGTATAGACTTCTAGGTCGGGCATATCGCCTTCTTTATTGAGCTCAAGTACGCGATAGAGTAAATTAATTGTCTTCTCATCATCAAACTTAGCATAGTAAGAAGCCAAAAATAACTGAATTTCTGGATCTGATGTGACCTTTGGTGAGTCTTGCATTTGCAGCAATTTATTCATTGCGGTCTGGTTATTATTTCTCGACCATTGATAATACAATAAACCCGGATGTGTTGTATTGACGGTGTCTTGGTATATTCTATTCATCTCTTTTAAACTGGTGAGATGCCCCTCCACGCGAGATGTGGTTTTGTCTTTGAGTTTAATATGTTCGATCTTTGCTGCTAAAGACACACATTCATTGTATGTTTCAAACAGCTTGAGTAATTCGTAGACGTTATCATCAGTGGGGTCTTTGTATTCGATGTAACGTGCAATGGCCACGTTTGCACGCTGCTCCTTACAGTGACTGTCCTTATTTAAATCGGTACAAAATCCAGGGGTTTCAGTGCAAACACGGCTAAGTGTGAGCGATTCATCGCATCCGGTAAGCAACAATGCTGATAAGACAAGGGCCTGTCTTAGTGCCATTTTAATTTCTCTCTTTCTTCTTATACTTATCATTTTAACGCAATGATTTGTTCGGTAACAGTGGAGAATCATAGCAGTTTAAATTAGAATACCGATGCCCAGAAGGGCTATCCGTTCAAAAAATTGTTTATTAGGCAGAAAAAAATGACCTTATCTCACGAGCAAGAATATCAAAATAGCTGGCAAGAACGCCAAGATTACGCAGAAAACATGCAGCCAATTATTGGTCGCTTATATCGTAATTCAGGTATCGAAATCGCCATCTATGGTCGCCCTCTTGTAAATACCAGTGTTATTGATGTAATTAAAGCACACAAAACAGTGGCACGCTTTGAAGAAAGCAAATTACGTCTGCGTGAAAGCTTCCCATTCTTAGAAGCAATCAGCAAAATGGATCTCGCACCAGCACGTATTGACCTAGGCAAATTAGCCTATGCATATATCTACAAAAATGCAGGTGAAGGCCGTTCGATTGAAGAATACCTTAATGCTGAGCTTTCTGAATTATTAAATAAAGGCGATGGCCAACAACCTCGTGATGTTGTGTTGTATGGTTTTGGTCGCATTGGTCGTTTATTAGCGCGCTTACTGATAGAACGTGGCGGCTCTCACGCTGATTTACGCCTTCGTGCAATCGTAGTTCGTGGTGGCCGCGATGGCGACTTAGAAAAACGTGCAAGTTTGTTGCGTCGTGATTCAATTCATGGTCCATTCAACGGTTCAATCACTGTAGACCACGAGAAAAAAGCCATTAAAGCGAATGGTAACTACATCCAAATCATCTATGCTAACTCTCCTGATGAAGTTGATTACACTGAGTACGGTATTGAGAATGCACTTATCGTAGATAACACCGGTATTTGGAAAGATGAAGATGGTTTAGGTTTACACCTTAAGTCAACAGGTGCTGCCAAAGTACTATTAACCGCTCCTGCAAAAGGTGAAATCAAGAATGTGGTATACGGCGTAAATAACGACGATATTGCATCAGAAGACAAGATTGTTTCAGCAGCAAGCTGTACAACGAATGCGATTACGCCAGTATTGAAGGCAATCAATGATAAGTTTGGTATTAAGAATGGTCACGTAGAAACTGTACATTCTTATACAAATGATCAAAACCTAATTGATAACTACCATAAAGCTGAGCGTCGTGGTCGTAGTGCCGCATTGAACATGGTGATCACTGAGACCGGTGCTGCCAAAGCAGTTGCTAAAGCATTACCAGAACTTGCTGGTAAGTTAACTGGCAACGCAATCCGTGTACCAACGCCAAATGTATCAATGGCAATCATTAACCTAAATCTAAATTCAGAGACAGATCGTGAAGAGCTAAATGGCTATTTACGTGATACGTCACTTTACTCTGACTTACGAGATCAAATTGACTATACATCGTCAACTGAGATCGTATCGACGGATTTAGTCGGCAGCCGTTATGCGGGTGTTGTTGATTCACAAGCAACGATTGTTGATGGCGATCGCGCAGTACTATACGTATGGTACGATAATGAATTTGGATATAGCTGCCAGGTAGTTCGTGTCATGCGTGACATGGCTGAGGTCGCATTTCCAAGCCTACCGCGTTAGTAGCGAATTTGTTTCAAAAAGCCAGCATTAGCTGGCTTTTTTAGTTTTTGAAACGCCAATGGGTATGATACCCTTTATAAAGCGTGTTACACAAAACTAACATTTTCAGCGCGCATTTTTTTAAAGTAAGAATAAAGAGTTTTCTTTTTTCTTAGCTATAACAGAAAAGACTCAATTTAGGGTATAAAATGAACATCTCTAGTAATTTTGACAGTGGTAATATTAAGGTGATCTCGCAAAATGATCCCCTTGATATTCAACTTGAAATCAATAAAGACCATGAGTCTGACTTTTTTCAATGGTTTCACTTTCGTTTAGAAAGCACCCCATTTTTATCACATAAGCTTCACATCAACGGTTTAGCAGAATCTGCATATCCAGAAGGGTGGGAAGGTTATCAAGCGGTTGCGTCATATGATCGCCAAACTTGGTTCCGTGTACCAAGTAAATATGAAGAGGGTTCTTTGGTTATTGATTTTGAACCGGAGTTTTCCCACACGTTTTTTGCTTACTTTGCGCCTTATAGCTATGAACGCCACTTAGATTTATTGTACTGGGCACAAAGTCACGATGTATGTGAAATTGAGACGCTTGGCAAGACGTTAGATGGTAGAGACATTAGCCTACTTAAAGTCGGCGAACCAAGTGAAGATAAAAAGGCGATTTGGATCACTGCACGTCAACATCCAGGCGAGACCATGGCTGAATGGTTTGTCGAAGGTTTACTACATAAACTGCTTGATGATGAAGACCCACATGCCGCGGCATTATTGTCAAAAGCAGTGTTTTATATCGTGCCAAATATGAACCCTGATGGCAGCGTGCGCGGTCATTTACGCACTAACGCAAAAGGTGTAAACCTTAACCGTGAGTGGGCGACACCGTCTTTGGAACAATCACCAGAAGTGTTTCATGTATTAAATAAAATGCATGAGTCTGGTTTAGATATGTATCTAGATATTCATGGTGATGAAGCTCTGCCATATAATTTTGTGGCTGGTAGTGAAGGGATCCCGAGCTATGATGAACGTTTGCAAAATTTAGAAGAGACTTTCAAAAGTGCATTACTTGCGATCACGCCTGAGTTTCAAGATGAGTTTGGCTATGACAAAGATGCACCTGGTGAAGCAAACTTAACCGTGGCATCTTGTGCAGTAGGTGAAGCATTTAAGGCATTGGCTTACACTATTGAAATGCCATTTAAAGATAATGCGGATTTACCTGATCCGTATTATGGCTGGTCAGATAGACGTTCTTATCAATTTGGCCAAGATACGTTAGCAGCGATAGTTAATGTCGTTGATAAATTAAGATAATAATAAAAAATTTCAAAAGGCAATTCAGCAATGAATTGCCTTTTATGTATAACAACAACGAGGATGAGTCGTGGATGCATTTGGACAACTACTAGATAACCTAGATGGTTTACTAGGCGGGGCTTTTTGGTTCCCATACGTATTACTTGGTGTAGGTTTGTTTTTCACCATTTATTTGAAATTCCCACAAATTCGTTACTTTAAACATGCGTGTAAAGTCGTAACGGGTAAGTTTGATAAAAAAGACCAAGAAGGGGATACCACTCACTTTCAAGCATTAGCGACGGCATTATCTGGTACTGTTGGTACAGGTAACATCGGTGGTGTAGCTCTGGCTATTTCTATTGGTGGCCCAGCTGCATTATTTTGGATGTGGATGACCGCATTTTTTGGTATGACGACAAAGTTTGTCGAAGTAACCTTGTCTCATAAATATCGCGTAAAAATAGATGACGGTACGATGGCTGGTGGACCAATGTATTACATGGACCGTCGCTTAAATATGAAGTGGTTGGCTGTGTTATTTGCGATTGCCACCGTGATCAGTTCATTTGGTACAGGTAGTTTACCGCAAATTAATAACATTGCGCAGGGTATGGAAGCGACTTTTGGTTTTGAACCGTGGCACACCGGCGGTGTTTTATCTGTATTATTAGCATTGGTTATTCTTGGCGGCATTAAACGTATTGCAGCAATCACATCACGCGTAGTACCACTTATGGCTGCGGTTTATATTATTGGTGCTTTAGGCGTTATCTTATATAACATCGAAAATATTGGACCGTCATTTGCTTCGGTATTTGTAGATGCTTTTTCAGGTTCAGCAGCAGCTGGTGGCTTTTTAGGAGCTTCTTTTGCGTATGCATTTAACCGGGGTGTAAACCGTGGCTTGTTTTCAAATGAAGCGGGTCAAGGTTCGGCACCTATTGCTCACGCGTCAGCGAAAGGTGATGAACCCGTCTCTGAAGGCATGGTATCTATATTAGAACCATTCATCGATACCATTGTGATCTGTACGCTAACCGGATTGGTTATTTTATCATCAGGAGTATGGACTGAAAAATTTGATACTCATTTTGAACGCTCTTCAATGACTATTGTGCAAGGTCAGTTTAGTGAAGATAACACTGAGCAAAGAGAGGCATTGTATAAATATTTAAATGGCCAAAAAGATCATGGTATAGAGATTTATAATGGCAATATTAACGTTGTACAAGGGCGTGCAGTAAATACAGACTTTACCGTGATCCACTCTCGCTCTATCGGTGAAGATATTCGCTTTGGTATTACGCCGCGTCATGTCTACACCGGAGTTGTGACAATTAAAGATGGGATCCCAGTTGATAACAGTATTAGCATTATGGGTAAATCGTTGGTTCACTCAGCTGAACTGACGACAAAAGCATTTACTCGTGGGTTCTTTGGTGAAAACGGTAAGTATATCGTCTCTATTGGTCTGCTTTTGTTTGCATTTTCTACTGCAATTGCTTGGTCGTATTATGGTGATAGAGCGATGATTTATCTGCTAGGCAGTAAGTCGGTCATGCCATATCGTGTTTTTTATGTTGCTGGTTTCTTCTGGGCGTCGTTTGCAGATACAACCCTTGTTTGGAAGTTGGCAGCGGTGGCGATTGTGGTGATGACACTGCCTAACTTATTTGGTATTTTCTTGCTACGAAAAGAGATGAAAGAGTCAATTAACGATTACTGGACGAAGTTTAAAAAAGAAAACCCAAACGAAAAATAAACTCACGGTGAATGAATGCAATTGAGCAAAGACTTTCACTAAGAAAACAAGTAAAATGGCGCCTAGGGGCGCCATTTTTTGTAGCATTAGGAGTAGTCATTTATGGCAATTGTACAATGTCCTAGTTGTAGTAAATCAATTTCGAGTAAAAGTGCTGTGTGTTCGCATTGCCACACACCTTTAAATGATGTGACTGAAGAGCAATTAGCGCGTATTGCATCAACGAAAAGAGTAAAGAAACAACAAATGTTTATTAATCACTCTTTTCTCGCGTTGATCTTATTCCTAGGTGGTTTCTTATATCTATATTGGCAGCAACCGACTGCAGGGACCGTGCAAATGGCATTGACGAAAGCGGCGATCGGTATTGGATGTTTTTGGTATTTAGTCAATCGCGTGATCTTAGTTTATTTGAAAAAGAAAAGTTAATATGAATATTGATAGCTTAGTTAATAATTTAACCCCAGAACTTTTTGAGCGTTTGCAATACGGCGCGGCAACAGGCAAATGGCCAGATGGCACAACGTTAACGTCAGAGCAGAAAGAACAAACAGTACAGTTGGTAATGCTGTATCAAGCAAAAGTTGCGAAGAGCAACGAACAATTCACCATAAATGAACAAGGTGAAATGGTTCAAAAATCTAAACGCGAGTTACAACAAGAATTCAAAGCCCAAAACGAAATAGCTAGGTTCAGTGAACATGATCTTTAAACACCTTTTTACGCCCAAATGGAAACACCCTAAAACGGAAGTACGCTTAGCCGCACTGGATAAATTAGATACCGGCAAAGATGCCAGTGTATTACAAACTATCGCATTAGAAGATAGTTCTGCAGAGATCCGTAAAAAGGCGCTTCATAAAGTTAACGACTTAGTCTTATGGTGGCAGGCCTATAAGCAAGACCAAAATTTAAAAGACCTTGCAGAGCAGCAAATATCAAGTGCTGTATTAAGCAGCAATACTGCATTATCAAATGATATTCGCAGTGAATATATAGACCGTTACGCACCAGCTAAATTTTTAGAAAAGTTGGCATTTTCTGAAAAGGAATTGCAAGTTCGTTTTAAACTACTGAAACGTTTAGCAAATGTGAAATTGATCGAAAAAGCATTTCGTGATGGTAGTGAAGAATTACAAGTTATTTTGTTGCCTTTAGTTGAACAGTATCAGCTGGAAAAAGTATTGTTGAAAGTCGCACAAGGTGCGGCACTGGTACATTTAGAACACCATATGGAACAGGTTCGTTTAGCTAAGATCATGCCTAAGCAAGTTGAACAGCAAACAAAGATGGTGTTGGCAAAGCTAAATGCATTACGTGAAAAGACTGCTTATCAAACGGTTGATGAACAAAGTAAGGTGCTGTACAGCGAATGGCAGGGTATTGAGCTTACATGGTTAAATGCTGAAGACATCAGCGTTGTTGACCAGAAATATAAAACCATCAGTGAGAAACTGAATCGTCATATTGAGGCTTTGAGAAGTAAGCATGATGATGAACAAGCTGCACTTCAAGTAAAGCAAGCGCAGGCATTGGCCTTAGCAGAATTAACGGCTGATATTGATGCATTTGAAGTATCGTTAAATAATGCACTTCAGGCACTTGATTCCGAACAGTCACAGCCATTACACGATAAACTAACACTGTTAGCGAGTAAAGCTGAGCAATTAAATTACCAATCACACCCTGACTTTATTACACAGTTTAAGCGTATTGAAAATCAGAAACACTCATTAACGCGTTTACCTGCATTAATTGAAGCAAACACAGTGGCGCAGCGTACGTTGGGTGCATTAGCAACAATTGAAGCAACGGATGACATCGCCAAGCTAGATGAGGTGCTAACAGCACAGAAATCTGCGTATGCTGACTGCAAAAAAGCGTTATCTGAGTTACCGCAGTCGCTTCGTTCATCTGCATCAGACAAATTACGTCAGCTAAGCGGTGAATTTAAATCAGCAATGGAGCCTCTGGTTAATGCTCAAGAATCACATTTAAAGCAAACTCGCCGAAAAGGTAAAGATGTTCAACGCTTACTAGATCAAGGCCGTTTTAATGTGGCCTTTGGTGTTTTTAACGGGTTTTTAGAAAGTTATAATTTACTGACTGAGCGAAATAAGCAAAACGTTGAAAAAACGTATTTAGCGCTTTCTTCAGCATTGGCAGAAGCAAGAGATTGGCAGAAGTATGCTGCGACGCCAAAACGTGCAGAGCTGTTAACGACGTTAGATGAGAAGCTCCAAGAAACAGGCATTGATGTCAAAAAACGCGCTGCTGAGGTTAAAGTATTACGTAAGCGTTGGAATGAACTTGGCCGTGTCGATACAGAGGAAGAAAAGGCACAAGCAGCTTTATTTGATGAAAAAATTGAGCTACTTTTTGCTCCTTGTCGAGTACATTTTGCAGAGCAAGAACAACAACGTGAAGCTGCAAAAGGCGAACGTCAGCAACTTATAGAACAAGTACAAGAGCTTAGTCGTGTAAATACGCAAGTAAGTGATTTCGATTGGCGTCAATTTGAGAGTCAGTTTAACCGTTTGGCCAAGGCGTGGCGTAATGCAGGAAGCGTCGATGGCGCTGTTTATAAAGCACTTAATGAACAGTACCGAGATGCATACAATGGTGTTAATACGGTACTTAAATCGTTTCATCAGGCGAATTCAGTTGAAAAGCAGGCACTTGTTACGCGTGCTGAAGAGTTAGTGAACAGTGATGAATTAGCAGCAGCTTGTGATGAGTTGAAAACATTACAAAAGCAATGGCAAACGATAGGGTTCGCAGGCACTAAACAAGAGCATACTCTGTGGCAGTTGTTTAGAAAACATAATGATGCAGTATTCGCGAAACGTAGCGAGCAATTTAATGAGCAGAAGCAGCAGCAAGTACAAGTTGAACAAGCTCAAAAAGCTGAGTTAGCTGAATTTGCAGATGCGTTAACAGACACTTTAACTGTCAATGAATTACAGGCCTTTAAAACTCGATTAGAGAGCCTAAATGTACTAACCGGTGTCCGTAAAATCAAAGCAAACTTGAATAAAAGAGTAGATGATCTTTTGTCACAAAAGCATATGCAGCGTGATAAAGAAAAGTTTGTTTCATTGCTTGCTGCATTAGAGCAAGGTACAGAGCTACCAAGTCAGTGGCAAAGTACACAGCAGCATAGATTGACAGCAGAGCAACTCATTCTACGTCTCGAGATATTGTCTAATATCGAATCACCTAGTGAGCAAAAAGCGCGTCGTATGCAAGAGCAAGTTGCTTTATTAGACGATAAACTCCAAGGTAATTTAGAAACGCTTGAGCAATATTTGATCGCTTATTTGAACGTAAGCGGTGAGTTGAGAGACGTTACTAGGCTTGCCCAAGTGTTAAATGCGTAGTTTATGCATTTACTTAAAGTAACTGTTTATAAATAAATTAAAAAGCGCCTTTATGGCGCTTTTTTTGTAACGGTATATTTAGTTTAGCGACTATATCGTTTTTAATATGCCACACATTGACATTTGATAGCCATTGAAACAAGATGTAATGATGAAAATATATACACATACACTTTTTATACGAATTAGCCACTTTTATTCACAATGGTGGTGATTTAAATGTGCTTGTAATAATTTAAACCCGCCTATTTTGCGGGTTTTTTTATACCCATTTTTGGGCATGTTAACGTTAATAAGGAATGTTATGAAAAAAATAGCTGTATTTGGTAAGCCAGGGAGCGGGAAATCAAGTTTGAGTAATAAGCTATCGATAGCAAACGATATCGAATTGTATTCTTTAGACTGTATTAGTTATAAAAGTAATGGAGAGAAGGTTGATAAAGCCGTTTATGATGAGTCTCATAACCTTATATTATCGTTAGACAGTTGGATAATAGATGGTTTAGGGACACTTGACTCATTTTATACACGCCTAGACTCTGCAGATATATGGATATTTATCGATTTACCGTATTTAACGAGTTATTGGTTGGTCACCAAACGATTACTACAAGGCTTGTTTGTAAAAAAGCCACTAGGATGGCCGGAGGGTAGTTCTATATTGAAAGGAACATTGGCAAGTTATAGACATTTAAAGCTGAGTCCACAGTTTTGGAATGAAAACTTTGAGAAAGAGATGAATGATAAATCAGCAGGTAAATTAGTTTATGTCATTCGTAGTTATTCAGAGCTAAAAAAATTCACGTTATGAAGTTAATTATTAGTTCTTAAAATGTATATTTTAGATTATCATGACGGCAGTACCTTAATTTAATACTGCATGTATTGGAGTAGTAGGTACTGTTTAAATGCCTTATTCAAACTTAGGCTCTGACTAACTCTCATTAGCATAGTGATAAAACTTTAAAGATGGTTCAGTATGTTATTTTTCATAATTCTATATTGATTAAGGCGAGGTTGAGGTCTTAGTCACCAGATGACGCAGAGCAGTTTTGGTATGTAAACTCTAACGACATTGTGATGTAGCTAACGTCACCGTTATATTTATGATTGCCAGTTTGGGGTTGCTCATTAACGATAAGTGCTCTAGGTAATGAGTAAGAGGGGTAAATTAAACTATGCCATCATAATTTAAATCGACGTTGCTGGTTGTTAAGCAAGCTCGTGTCAATTTAATAGGGTCGTAGCTTAATGCCTTTCATGTTTATTACGACATATACAGTAGTATTAGGTACACACTCATCAACATATGCGCTATTTGCACTCGATGTGCCTATTTATAAATTTTTGTAACAGTTAGTTGGAATACAATGTTAAACGATATGAATACTGCTTATGATTTGATAGAGTTCAACCGTATTTACTTGGCTGTCTTTTATTCTTTTGTTGCTGCATTTTATACAACTAGAATCATCTTGCTAAAAAGTAAAATTACTGCTGAAGTTATTTTTCCTGGGCCGCGTTTTGGCACGACGTGGTGGAATCACTCACTATTTAGAGGCTTTAGAGTGGTGATATGGATGTTATGTGTATGTAGGCTCTTACTTCCTGATACAGATAATTATATTGGCAGGTTTACTGGTTTAGAAGAGTATAGTGTCATTTTGACAGGCATTTTATTACTTACAGCGGGGTTTTTATTTACTATCTCTGTGCACTGTTATTTTGGTAAAGAGTGGCGTTCAGGCATTGATCCCAGTGGGCCGAAAAATATTATTTCACATGGCTTATATAAGTACTCAAGAAACCCTATGTTTTTAGGGGTTGCGGTTTCACAACTTGGTTTCTTTTTGGCACTACCGAGCGTGTTTACACTGATATGTTTAGTAATAGGTTGGTTTACACTACTCAGGCAAACCTTATCTGAAGAGCAGCATTTACTTGCAGCTTTTCCCGAAGATTACACGCGATACAGGTTGAGTGTCCGCCGTTGGATATAAAAGAGCTAATTTAATCGAGCGGTATCGCTATACTACCCTCCTCATCATAACGAGGCCTGGTACAGGGTTACACGCAACTGGGAAGAACCTCACATTTTAGTAATTAACCTCAGCTCTGGATAATCGAAGTTTGTTTTAAAAACATTTTCTATTCCAAAACCCTTATCCAAACCTGAGGTGAATTAATAATACTGTCATTGGGATATAGCCATTGGGATATAGCCATTGGGATATAGCCATTGGGATATAGCCATTGGGATATAGTATGGTCTGCGCTAATTAGATTCATATTTTCACGTAATAAGCCTATCAAATACATTGTATATAGGGGGAAAGGTAGCCTATTGTGGGCATACTGGCCCTGCACCCTAAAGCACCTTCTTATCATTTTTGTACCGTTTTATCATTAATTGCTGCTAAAGCTGTGCTAAATACACTTAGTTATAAGCGTGGCTTATATTTTATACTGCATCATAGAATTTTTTCTGCTGTTTTCATGTATCACTGCCTTTCATTATCGAGTATTTATTCAATTGAATTTACTACTAATAAACCCTTTAGATAAAAAGTGTATGCTGAAAGATCAAGCAGTATGTATTCCCTAATGTTAATTTTTGGTTGAATTTTGATCGTTTATTCACAATACTGGCTTTTACCTTAGTGATCTGAGGTCTGACATCAGATGTGTCAGTAACATATGATTTAAAAATGACATTAACAAACTGAGAATTGATATGAAAAAAAATAAAAGCAGTATCACATTAAGCAGTTTATGCGCAGTACTCCTCACACTGAGTGCCAGTTTTGGCGCTGTAAGCAAGGAGTATAAAACTATCTTAATTCATGGCTTACAACCCCAGCAGTTAATAAATGCAGCGGGAAGTAATGTAGAGAGTGACGGAGCGTCATATTGGTCATCTTATTGGGGAAGATTGTCTGATGAGCGAATTGATTGGCCTTCGTACGAGCGTATTGAAGGTAAGATAGCAACCGATTGGATATGGCCCAAGTTGAAGCAATTTTCTGAATCAAAATTGTGCGAAGCCGGCTGCGTATTAGTGACACATTCTACTGGCGATTTAGTTGCGCGCTATATTATAGATAATCAAGAAAATTGGCTTACTAACGCCGGGTTAGAGCCACTGAATATTGTTGCCACATTCGACATTGCCGGTGCTGGAGGGGGCAGTGAGCTGGCTGATATTGCGGTAAGTGCGCTAACCGGTGCTGCTGATTGGAGCTCAGTTGTCGACAGGGCATTGAAATGGTGGTTAGGCAGTGATGTAACTGAAGCGGTAGGCGTATTACATGACTTAAAAGTAAATAACGCAAGACGAATAGCGCCGGTTCCAGATGATAGAGCACCAAGATTACGATTTGTTGCAGAGGGAGATGACTTTTTTGGTGCGACTAAATTATTTCTAAAAGGGAAAGACGATGGCGTTGTTGCACTTCATTCTTCCTGTGGCGCAAGTGCGGTAGAGTCGTTCGAAAGTTGCAGTCGAAGTATTGCAACAGATGGACAAATTACGAGCCAAAGTGATGGGGTACAAGGTTTTATGCCTTATCATTTCCCGATGATCATGTCGGATAATTACAGTCACAACAATATACGAAATGCAGCGCATAAAGGTAATGTAACTGTCGCTAACCATACGGCTCAGATTGGTGGACAGGCGGTTTCTTTTCAAACAGTTAACGAATCGTCTGGCCACTGGTTTTGGAAGAAGCACTACCGTTTTGTGGCTAACTCAAACAACTTAAGTGCTTCTGAGCTTATCTATAGCGCCATTCCTTAAATAAGTTGAAGTATTTCGCGGTATTTGCAGTTTAATACCGCGAATTTAAGTGAGTATATATGAAAAACTATAAATTATGGGCAGCGTTAGCACTGGTGGCTGTTGCCACACTGTGGGGGTTTTTGGGTAGCGATAGCCAAGCCAAGACGCAAACAGTTGTTATGAATGCGATTGAGGTAAGCGAGGTTCAGCCAGTAGTGCCTGAAGTACAAAAAGTAGAAATTAAGCATACAAATACAAAGGCGAAAGACATTCAGTTTGACGATAGTATTAAAGTTGCCGCAAAACAGGTCGTTTCTCAATATCAATCGGCACTGCGCTTTCCAAAGTATTCACAGCCGTTAAGTAAATTTGATACAGATCGCTTAACGCCAAATATGTTTTATCCAGTCTCAATGCCAATTGATGAGCAAGGCGGAAAACTGACCATAAAATTAGCCAAATACCGTTTTATATACCCAGAAAATATTCACGTTAATATCTCGGGCGCTGAGATTGATAAAGTGAGTGTGACATTGATGGATGTAGATACCAAAATGGTGTTCAAAACTCAGTCATTAGTTGCTAGCCAATCTAGCTATGATATTAAGTTTAAAGCAAATAAAGATTATCCGCGTAACTTGCAGGTGGTCGCCAAAGTGACGGTACAGAATAAGAAAGTTCCTGTTGTTGCGCAGTTGCAGTATATGCAGCCAAGTGCCAAATTATTAAGTATAGGCAACGCTTATTCTGACAATGACAAGATGAGTGTGCCACTACATTTAGAGGTTTTTAAAGCAGGTAATTATCGTATTCGTGCTAACTTATACGCATCTGGTGAACCTATCGCGCATTTGACGACTAAAGGGAAATTAAGCGAAGGGCTACAAAACCTCTCTTTATCCGCACACTGGTCTGTGTTAAACCCGCAAGCGAGTTCAATGTCTCTGAGTGAGTTTGTGATTGAACTGATGTCGCCAAGCCCAGCTCAGCCGAGTCTGTTTGGTAGTAGTGAAATTAAACATTTTGAGATTAATGACTTTGTGTTTGATAGTTTGCAACAGGTGCCATATCAGCCGTCGAAAAATGAGCTTAAGAGCCTGACATTTCTACAAAACCTGGCTAATTAGCTTCAGTTTTTTGTACGTATAATTCTAGAAATAGGCGCCACAAGTAGGGTAGCGCCTATTGGTTACTTACATGTAATTAAGGTGGGGTTATTGCGCGTTAATGCTAAAGGTTACCCCCTTAAAGGTAGAGTTGGTATTTAGGGTGATGTAGCGCCAGCCTCGGTTAGCCGTAACAACAAGGTTTTGTGCTGTGCCAGTTTCACCAGATTTACTTTGTGCATTGGCTTTAGTGGCCCAAGTATCGGCGTTGAAGTAAATACCGACATCACCTTCGCCGCCTTGGCTTTGCAGTGTCAAAGTGGTGTTGTCTGCTGCGATCCACACATAGAATGAATTACGTCCACCTGCAACACACTCATTTTTACTAAGCGTTAATTGTCCATAGTTAATGGTGGCTGCCCCACAATTTTGAATAGCACCATTGTTTGGGTCATTCGGGAATGGATCGCTGTTGTCACCCATGCCATCCCCATCGCTGTCGAGCCATTCAGTGCGGTCGTTTGGAAATGCGTCTTTATTGTCTCCAAAACCATCACCATCGGTGTCTTTTGTTTCAGTTGGATCATTTGGAAAAGCATCTTCAGAGTCGATTACACCATCGCCGTCGGTATCGTTATTATTACCGTTACCATTATCAAGAATATCATTGGTGATGGTGTAGTCATTGAGCGTGTTTTCTTCACTCATGACGGCAACGGCTAAACACTGACCTGACTGTGTGGTGATAGCGGCGCGTCGATTACCAAACCATTTCCAAGAGTCGGCACTTGAGTAGGTTTCACCTTTCGCGAGTGTTTTAAATTCAAAACTGTCGCTCAATACACCTGTTTCGTTATCTACACGATAGATACGTACAGTGGTATCAGTGGTATTTGTGAATTTGAAATCAGCTTCAAATGGACCGGTTAGGTGTTTTTCCATTAAGTCACAAGACCCTAACTGGTTTGCAGCAGGAAGCACTTCTGGGCTTTTTGCATTGGCGACCATCGCTTCATCAATGGCAAAGTTGCCTGTTGGGTTATCAAGAACACCCACGCTTAAACAATTTAAGCGCGCATCGGTGATCATGAATCTGCGATTGGCATACCAAATATCAGACGTATAGCTTTGCCCTTTTTGTAATGTGCCATAGCCATAATCAAATCCATCGGCCGCACTTTCGTATTTCGGCTTACCAGTCAGGTTATCTATGCGGAATAAGCGAACAGGGTGAACTGTGGTATTTGTGATACTAAATTGATGTGCTTCATCACCAATAATATGTGGTTTAACTAATTCACAGCTTCCCAGAACATGCTGAGCTGGCAATGTTTCTGGCTCAACATCTTTTACTAAATCTGCGTTTATAGTGAACGTGTTACCCGCTGACTGCAAAGACGCAACCCCAAGGCAATTTAGATTATTGTCTGACAGCATGATTCTGTCGAATTCTCGCCAATTTGTTGCGTTATAAGTGTCACCTTGACCTAGTGTTTTATAGTTTTTAGCAAAGTTAGCCACTCCTTTGTTATTATCAATCCAGAAAATAGACACCGGAGTGTCTGTGTTGTTGGTAATAGTGTAGTCGGTGTTATTAGCATCAACTGGGCGCACATATTGTTGGGTTAGACTGCAACTACCGATTTGTCCAGCGTCGGGTATGATTTCAGCTTTTGCAGCAATGGCTTGTGAATTAGCCATAACAAACGCTTCAAAGTCTGCTTGGCTGCGCTGTGCAACCGCTTTTAAAGAACTTACGTAGCCCTCTTTGCTGCCATTTCTCAATGCATCTTTGAGCAAGTGCATATCGCTATTATGTTGCTCGTCTAAGTAACGCATAGCAAAGTAGCTCCACTGGTATAAGTCATCATAGCCATAAGCCATGAATAGCAAGTTATAAAGCGGCGGGATCACTTTGCCTTTGATTGACTCTAATGTACGAGCAAAATCAGTACCATTTGCTAAATATTCAGCCATGCCTTCAGACCAAGACACGTTGTAGTTGTAATAATTAAAGCCACCGACTTTGACATATCTGCCATCAAGGTAATGCACATATTCGTGACGTAGGTTGTAAATTTGGTCTTCATACTGACAAGACTTACCAACCCAAGCATCAGGGCACTGCATTGCCAGGAATCGAGCTTGGTTTCCTTCTTTTTCTGGTGTGCCTTCTAAGTATATTCCGCCATTATCGGTGTCGACATTATCAAAAAACTCCGGTGCATATTTTTTATATTCATCTGGGCTTGAGAATACGACAACTTCAAGCGTGGTATTTTTGTCGTTTGCAACTGGGCTGCCTTGGGTATTAAAAAATGCATGAAATTCAGTTTTTTGGGTTGCCATTTCAGCACAAGACTTATTCAGGATTGATTGGCTGATGGTGCTTTGGGCACGAATAGTGACTGACTCAGAGCATGTATGTGTCACCGTTAAAATATCAGACTCTTTTGGTGGCACGATACAATGACCAAAGAGTGGATCGTTACTTTCACATAGTCGCTTGGCCGAATCTAGGTACTTTTTGGTGGTCAGTGTTTCAATGGTTTCAGTACTTAACCATGTGATGAGTTTTTCATGGGTTTCAAGCACAATACTGTCAAAGCGTGCTTTTGCCTCGTCAGTCGCAATGGTGGCAATTTTGCCCAATGCGATGTAACTGTGTGGCACAATCCATTGACGGTCTGACTCTTTACTCCAACGCAAATCAATAGCCGTTTCACCTAATACTGCAAATGAGCGAATAACAGACATCACATCCAAGATCTGTTCATTTATGGCATTTTGTGCGGCCGGATCACCATATAGTGCGGTATTAGCAATCGCACCGAGCATTTCCATCATGGCATCACTGGCATTGTTTGCCTTGAATGGATCTGTTTGTAATGAATGATATTGGATTGCGGCCAGTATGTGGGGGAGCTGATCTTTAAAGTGGTTTGCGCCATTGCCACGTTGAAAGTTATTGATGGTTTTTGCATAACCTTCTTGGATAACACTGCCCGTCGGTGATAAAAACGCGGTCATTTTTGCAACGGCTTGCATGGCGGTATTTAGATTACTTGCTTCTGTGGTGGTAATGGCTTGCGCATAAAATTTATATGACCCAAGGAAATACAATAGTTGGTTTAAATCTGGGTCGGCAATGTCATCGGTATCCGCTAGATAATGGATTGCTTCGAGTACATCGGTGAGTGGGTCATTTGCAGCGCCGGCAAGCGCTTCAAAATCAGCATATTTGGCCGCTAAAATAGTGGGGATGATGCTCCCGTATTGAGACTTTGAGCTAATAGCCGGGTTAGGTAAGTTAACGGCGATATTGGTGTTGTAAACAATGTAGTCGCCAAGTGGAGGGGGAATATCTCCCCCAGTAATGTCGACTCTTAATGTAGTTTGCGCAATGTTACCGTCGATTTTAAAGTAGCGTCTTCCTGCTCGTGATGTTTCTGAGACTCGTTCTGTGTTTGTGTCTGGCGTATCACTGCGCTGTGTGACTGTGCCACTCCAATGATTGCCTTCATATAGACTTATCGCCGCATCAACTCCGTTATACGTACCACCTGAGGTGCTGATAACTAATTGACTGTTCTCATAAGGAACTTCTACATAAAAATAGTGACCATAATTTGTAATACAGTGTGTTTGATTGGCGCTTACTTCACCTTGGCGAGGTAGTGTAGGGTCTCCACACTGAGCGTTAGCCAAAGTAATATTACTACTGAGGGAAAGTAGTACTGCACTTGCGAGAACGGATTTTTTCATAGTTTTATTCATTATTATTATCAACATGTTGTGGTTATATGAACGTAAAGTTTGTTATTCCTTCGCATGACAAGTATTTTTGCCAAGCTTACGCACTGTCATCCATTATTTTTATTGGCACTTTTTACAATCTTGTCATATTGCCTTAATTTTTATAACGTAGATTGTATACTGTATGCAAAGCAATCTTGCTTAATTCATATATCTTTTTTGTCTATAGTTATTCGATTTTTAATTTTTTATTTAAATTCAATTCATTAGTGTTTTTTCATAAGGTGTTAATGAAAAGCTCTCAGTGGTGTGATACGTGTGTTGGTGAAAAGTAAGGGTGGGTTAACTTAAAGTACCTTTGTCATGTGCTATTTTCATTTTGGTTGAATGATAGCTGCTCGGCGTCATATCTTATGTTAATCACTAAAACCACAATTTACTGATCCCCCACAAATGAAATAGCTTTAACGTTATCGCTCAAAACGTTTATATGAATTAAAAAATTATTGATGGTAAGTAGGAGGTAGTAAAAAGATGGTGATGTCGTTATTTTTCAAATCCCGTATAGGATAAATAGCAATGCTTAAGAGGGCGGATATGAATAACCCAAGCAGGAAAAAGTATACTGATGTGAGAGGTTTTGTATTTTTTACTTATAGTATATTGGTTCATTCTACTTGATTTTAAGGAAAGGAAATTAGTATGTTTAAGATTGAAAGGGCGTTGTTTCCTAAATAATTGAACTTCTTTGGTTTGGTGCGATCAGATCATTAAATGCCTTAACCCATGATGCGAAATGAAGAAGAAAATTAGGAATTGGTCACAGTACAACCGTGCTTTGGTTCAACGCGGTAACATCAATATTTGGCTAAGTGATAGTGCCATCTCAAAGTGGCAGAATACCGAAAAAC
>NZ_MIET01000031.1 GCF_003590335.1 Pseudoalteromonas sp. MSK9-3
ACTAGAGCTATAAGCTCTCTGAAGGGCCGTTGGAGACTACAACGTTGATAGGCTGGGTGTGGAAGCATGGTGACATGTTAAGCTAACCAGTACTAATTACCCGTGAGGCTTAACCATACAACGCCAAAGTGGTTTAAGCGACAGAAGTTAGTGTTACTAAAGTAGCGTTTTACAGAATTAGTTATAGATTGACTAATATTTATCAGAATTCCAGATTTAGTTAGCTTGAAGATTTCGAGTTAACACACCAGATTTGCTTGGTGACAATAGCGTTTTGGACCCACCTGACCCCATGCCGAACTCAGAAGTGAAACGAAACAGCGTCGATGATAGTGTGGCAGTTGCCATGTGAAAGTAGAACATTGCCAGGCATTAAATTAGAGAAACCCGTTGCAGAGATGCGACGGGTTTTTTGCATTTGGGGTTTAGGAAAAGGGATTTGAGAAAAATGGGGATTAGGAAGGGATTTCAGGTCGCCATGCATGAAGGATAATGAAAAGAATGGACCCTGAAATGAATTCAGGGAGACGGAGTTTTGTCTTTAGACGCGGCTTTTTTATTGCGCGGGCCCTTTTGTATTCCTGACGAAGGTCAGGATCCATAACGTCTATGCTTACTTTTGTCTTCCTGACGCAGGTCAGGATCCATAGCGCTCATAATGACCATTGTTACTTTCATACACTTTGTACTTTAAAAGGCAGTGAAAAGCCATGGACCCTGAAACCAGTTCAGGGAGACCAGCCTCACACTTTTGTCCTCTTGACGAAGGTCAGGATCCATAACTCTCATGCTTTTTGCCACTGTTATTTTCATACCTTTCTGTACTCCTAAAGTGCAGTGAAAGGCATAGACCATGAAACCAGTTCAGGGAGATGGAGGTTTTTATTTTGAGCCGGAGTTTTTATTACTCTCACCCCGTTGTCTTCCTGACGAAGGTCAGGGTCCATAATACTCATGCTTGCAATTGTTATTTTTACACACTTCTGTGCTCCTAAGGGCAGTAAAAACCATCGGCCCTGAAACAAGCTATGGACCTTGAAATGATACCAATCTGCTTAAGTTTGTGATCTAATATATGTACACGGATTAAAGCATGCTCACTTATATGGATTTAGATACATCTAGAAAGCTTTTAGCACTATCTCGAAGAGAATCAAATGCCAGAAAGCGTATTCGATTACTCGCAGTATCCTTATTTTTAGAAGGTGAAAACCGAACCAATATTGCCAAA
>NZ_MIET01000032.1 GCF_003590335.1 Pseudoalteromonas sp. MSK9-3
GACAGCGATGTATCGTTTTAAACAATTAATGGGTGATAAGCTAAAAAGTCGTCAATTCAATAGTCAGCATACTGAAACGATGATTAAAGTGAAGGCAATAAATAAAATGACTGGGCTAGGTATGCCCAAATATCAGCAACAGAGTTAAAACTGAGAAGTTGATTAGGAGTTAGCTATTTGATCAACAAGGCCACTCGTATCTTAAAAAACGATGAAATTTAGGTAGTTAGGCAAACAAAAACCTGCATACATTCACGATTTTCAAGGGAAATACATACCGGGGTCAATGCTAACTATCCGCAAGTAGTAAGCTGTTATGTAAAAATAAACAGCTGGCCTAATTCAAAGAGTGATTTTGAAGCAGAATCGCTAAGTACTCTATTAGTGAGAAATGGCTGTTGGTACACCGACTGTTCCGCTATCATAAGGCTAATATTTCGTTGCAAGTTCTGTGCTGTTCACACATGGTTTTCACCTCACATTAAGCCACTTCGCGTAGTTAAAATATCAAAGTGTTGTCTTAGGTTTGTTTTGATGAAACCCTATACCCACTTTGCTTCTTGTATACACTGTTACTCTACTAACCAACTGATCCCTTACTCAGTTCAAGGAATTTATCGCTATGTCATTTAGTTCTTTAGGCCTATGTACCGCATTGCTCAAAGCTATTTCTGAACAAGGCTACACAACACCATCACGAATACAGCAAAAGGCAATCCCAGCAATACTTGATTTAAATGACGTTATGGCAGTAGCACAAACGGGCACAGGTAAAACTGCGGGGTTCACATTGCCCGTCATACAACGCTTATCTGGTGGCTCCCAAGCACAAGCAAATCACGTCCGCGCATTGATCATTGCCCCAACCCGAGAACTTGCAGCCCAAGTTGCCGAAAGTGTTGAAAATTACAGCAGCCATATAAATTTAAGCTCTGCAGCGGTATTTGGTGGCGTGAGAATTGAGCCACAAATTGCAGCACTGCAAACGGGGTTAGATATTCTTGTTGCCACACCTGGTCGACTGATTGATTTATACAACCAAAACGCCATTAATTTTGCACAACTGGAAGTGTTGGTATTGGATGAAGCCGATCGTATGCTCGACTTAGGGTTCATCGAAGACATTACGCATATTGCATCTTTATTGCCAAAAAAACGCCAAACTTTGATGTTTTCTGCCACCTTTTCTGAAGAAATTAAAACACTGGCAAGTGGCATGTTAAGTAATCCCCAACTCGTTGAAGTCACTGCCGTAAACAGTACCGTCGATACAATCAGGCAGAAGGTATACTCGGTCGATAAAGCACGTAAAAGTGAAATGCTGGTCCACCTAATAAAAACGAACAACTGGCGTCAAATCTTAGTATTTAGTCGTACCAAAAAAGGCGCTGATGAGCTGGTATCACAATTAGAGCGTGCAAACATTCCCGCCGCATCTATTCACGCCAATCGAACGCAGCATGCTCGAACTCATGCATTAGAAGGGTTTAAAAGCGATAAAATTAAAGTCCTAGTTGCGACCGATATCGCCTCACGAGGCATTGATATTGACCAACTTCCTTGTGTCATAAACTACGACCTTCCTGATATTGCTGAAGATTATGTGCATCGTATTGGTCGTACCGGCCGTGCAGGTACCAAAGGGCTTGCGATTTCATTAGTAAGTACCAGTGAAGCAAAACAACTACTCGCCATTGAACGTATGATTAACCGAACATTTAGCCAAGAAGTTATTCCTGGGTTTACACCCACTAAAAAAGCCACGGTCGCTAAATATGACGATGATGAATATGGTAATTTCGAAGCAGACCCTGCGCCTCGCCGCAATGGAAAATCTTCTGGCCGTAAGAGCCGCTCAAATATCACATCGAGCCGTAAGCGCAGAAAATAAGACCGTTGTAAGTTTGGCTTTCTTAGCAGCCTTTTGATCAATCGCGTAAACACCACTTTCATGAACTCATACTGACTTAAACAGTATGAGTTTATTGTACCTCGGTCACCTTTGAACTCGCCTTCCCTGAGCATTTATTAAACAGCTTGCTAAAAGAGTCTTCACTCCCCTCATACTTTTCCTCTCAAAGTAAAAACTAATTAATTAGTTGATAAACTTTTGAACTGTCGCTATAGTATTTAAAACTAATTAATTAGTAGGAAAAATATGGCCCGTAAAAAATCGACTCAACTCACCGACAGTGAGCAAAGCATCATGGAGGTACTCTGGCAAAAGGAGCACGCCTCAGTACGTGAAATTGCAGAGATACTCAGTGAAGAAAAAGCCACGGCTTACACGACCGTGCAAACAATGTGTAAAATTTTAGCAGATAAAGGCTATGTCGACTTTCGTAAAGAGGGAAAAGCCTTTATTTACACGCCTAAGATATCTCAAAAAGAAGCTCGAAAAGGCGCTCTTACATCCTTGTTGAACAAGTTCTTTGGTGGCTCGCCTGAAGTACTCGCTCAGCACTTAATTCAGGAAACTGACATTGAATTAGATGATTTGGCTGAATTGCAAAAACGAATAGATCGTGCCGATGATTAATCAGTTTTGCATTAAATATAGAGCTAAATAAAGGACTTTCAGATGATAGCGCAGTACACCCTATTAACTACATTAGCATTACATCATATCGTTATTGGTAGCCTATTAATCAGTATACTGTTCGTGCTGAACAAAGTGCTGCGCTCTAGCGCAGAAATGCGCAGTTGGGTCTTAATGAGCGCATTTATCACCGCTACAATTGTGCCTATTACTTTACTATCTAACAGCTCATCAGCTAACAACAAAGTTATCAATGAACCAACCTCCATAAATGCAAATACCAGCCCAGTCACTAATTTACTCAATAACGACGCAGCTACATCAACAAGCACCATGTCCTCACCGTGGCATATACCCAGTAAAATTGTTTTTCAATTCAGTACAATACTAACGCTGTTAATTTACATGTGGCTGGCAGGATGTATATGGCGCAGCATTTCGGTATTAAGCGCTTTTATACGTACTCGTCGACTGATCAAAACATGTAAAAGCATAGAACACGCTCGCGTGTGTGAGTTAATCCACAACACACGAGTTGAACTCTGCAGCTCAGAGCAAGCAACTTCACCTATGGTTGTGGGCCTAATAAAGCCAAAAATCATTATTCCTAAAAATATTGTGACTCAATTATCAGCTGAGCAGCTCAGCCCCATCATCTTACATGAGCTTGCACATATTCAACGTAACGACATATGGTTTAACCACCTTCAAGAATTTATCGCCATCGTTTTTTGGTGGAGCCCCGTCATTCGCATACTAAATAAACGTATTCACATTGACCGAGAATTAGCGTGTGATTTACGCGCAGTAAAACAACTTAATAACAATAAACAATATGCACAATCCCTGATTGATTGCGCAAAATTAATGATAACCCAAAACAGGAGTATCTTAGCTATGGGATTATTTAGTCAGAAAAAAGAACTCAACAAACGAGTTAATGCGGTACTTCAAAGTAAGTCTATGAGGATGCCTAACATCCTCAGTATTCTAACTGTTTGCTTTGTTGTATCAGCATCAACTATCAAGGTATCACAAGCATTTGTCCCGCAAGTGAGCATTAATGACACACGACAAAACGCATTGCATTATTCATTACTGCCCCCCAGTGAAGGTGAGCAATTAATCGCCGCAGTTATGCGTAATGACATTACCCAAATTCAATACCTACAAAACCAAGGCATTGATATTAACACTCCTGCTGTTGGTGACGGGACGGCACTCATTATTGCCGTAAAGCAAAACAACAAAGCGATGGTGCAAGCATTGATTGATTTAGGTGCCAATGTTAATCAATCATCTAATGGTGATGGCAATCCCCTCATTAATGCAGCGATGACTAACAACCTTCACCTTGCGCAGTTATTAATTGATAACGGTGCAAATATCAATGCCATCGTACGACGCGATGAAACGCCGTTAATTAATGCCACGCGAAGAGGCTTTTTTGACATGACACGCTTACTTGTGAGCCAAGGTGCTGATGTGAACTTATCGGTTAAAACAGGTGTATCAGACGGTAACAAAATTCGTAGCCCATTGAATATGTCTCGCAACCAACAAATCACCGATTACCTGATTGACCAAGGTGCTATTCAATAACGAGAGACGTTATTTTACCACTAGCATATACCCAGTATGTCACTCAAATACTGAGCTGACTTAGCACCCAATTAAATCTAAAGACGAGAATTCTTTTCCTAACTTATGCTTGGGTTCAGCAGACTCGTCTCTAAAAAAAGAGACTCGTATGTATTTCCTCTCAAATAGTCTTAACCAGATGCAACAAAATGGAGGCCTGTATGATTTTTAACACTCCACTCTTTTTCTGGTTTTTTTGTATTTTCATTTTATTTTATGGCTTTGTGTTTTTGAAGCAAACGCCCAAACTTTACTGCCTTCTAATTAGTAGTTTACTTTTTTACGGCGCTTGGAATTATAGCTTTATCCCTTTACTTGTGGGCAGCGGTATTGCCGACTACTTCATCGCTCAAGCAATGGCTAATTCGCTTGATAAGAAAAACAAAAAGCGCTGGTTAATGCTTTCAGTAACCATTAATCTGGGTATTTTAGCGGTATTTAAATATGCCGACTTTGCCATAGGATCCGTCGCCGCCCTTCTATCTCATATTGGCTATAACGCATCACTTGAAACCCTATCATGGGTATTGCCAGTGGGTATTTCTTTCTATACTTTCCAAAGCTTAAGTTACACCATTGATGTATATCGAGGCGACTTAAAACCACGTAAAGGCTTAGTTGAGTTCATCGCTGCGTTATCATTTTTTCCACAGCTTGTTGCTGGCCCGATCCTCAGAGCTAAGCATATCTTGCCACAAATGCATAAAATTTCTTTACCCACATGGTTTGAAGCAAAGCATGGCTTTTTACTCATCACCGTTGGATTAATTAAAAAAACCGGTGCTGACATTCTCGCCATCCCCGCCGATAAAGCATTTGCTGCTCAGGAATCTTTAAGTACGCTAGAGATGTGGACCGGTGTACTTGCCTTTGCTGGGCAGATTTATGGTGACTTTTCAGGCTATACCGATATGGCCATAGGCCTTGCCATCTTACTCGGTTTTAACATTCCCCTTAATTTTAGAGTGCCTTACTTTGCCCTATCACCTGTTGATTTTTGGCGACGCTGGCATATTTCTTTATCAAGCTGGCTTAAAGATTATTTATATATTTCCCTCGGTGGTAACCGACATAACCAACGCACTCGCAATGTATTTATCACCATGTTGCTTGGTGGTTTATGGCATGGAGCAGCCTGGACTTTTGTAGCATGGGGCGCATTTCATGGCGCAATTATTACCTTAACCCATTACTTGGCAAATCTAACATTTTTTAGGCGCTTCAATCACAGTAACCTATTAGCCATTAAATTTATTAAATGGGCTATCACCTTTTACTTAATATTACTTGGTTGGGTATTTTTTAGAGCATCTGATATGCACAGTGCCATCACCATTATTGGTAACTTGCACACCATCGGCAGTGCTACGGAACTTGGCGCACATGCATGGCTTATTTTCGCACTAACCACCGTATGGGTTTTACTGGTTCATGTTATGGACCACTATGTTATTAAATCAGCTGACAAATTAGAGAGTAAAAACGGGCTATTTTGGCTTGTTATCATCGTAGGCCAAGCCCTGTGTTTATTAATAGGAGAACCGAGTAATGAATTTATCTACTTCCAATTCTGATCGAGATAACTCAAACACCGGTGCACCTAAACAAAGCCGACGTGTTTTTATAAAAATCACCTTAGCTATAACGTTAGTTATGGTAACAGCTATGGGGTTAGTACGCGTTTTATTGGATGCTAACGGCGCAAATCAACAAGGTATTTTAGGGCGTGTCTTACAAGCAAAAGTAGCCCTTCCAAACATTATTGCCGAACCCAATGACCTTGTTATGTTCTATGGCTCCTCTATGGTAAGGGCTGGCTTCTCGCCCCGAAAATTTGACCGCGATTTACAAAGTATGGGGAAAAACATCACGTCTTTTAATTTTGGTTTTGGCGGCTTAAACCCCTATTACCAAGATTTACTTTCAAGGCGTATTGCGGAGCAGTTTATCAATGAAAATAGGCAATTAAAACTGGCACTCATTGAGTTTAACCCCTTTCAAACCACCACAACTCGATGGGAGCGCGCGCAATTTACTGTTGACTCTTACATTACAATGTTGGCAAACAATGCCGAATTATGGCAAATATTACGTGAGGACTTAAAGCAGGGGGTACACTTATACAATATCAAGTATCTTCGTAACCATGTCTCTGCTGAAATGATCACTAGCTACTATGCACGAGAAATATTCCCACCATACAAACGGAATGTATTTAAAGACCCTTTGCAGGTGAGCGCTGAGCGTCGCAAATTAGGTCGTGAATTAAGGACATTATTTAAGAAAGAATACCCTAATTACCAAGATGAAGAGTGGTATTACCCTTGGCAAGGCGCGGGCACAATTCCTGAGGAGCGTTCTGCACATACCCTTGAAGTATTTGATAAGTATTACGCTGTTACACAAACTGACGCTCAGATGAAAAATGACCGCCTCAGTCGTATTCGCACCACCGACATTGAAGATATGCATTTTGAGCCACACTTAATTACAAGCTTTATCAACATTGTGAAAAACTTCCAGCGCTTTTCAGACA
The DNA here is from genome assembly GCF_003590335.1 of Pseudoalteromonas sp. MSK9-3. Lineage (GTDB taxonomy): Bacteria > Pseudomonadota > Gammaproteobacteria > Enterobacterales > Alteromonadaceae > Pseudoalteromonas. The sequence goes on from NZ_MIET01000032.1 coordinate 6,717, forward strand.
CTGTTGAAGTGGTGATGCTACCAAAAAATAGCCGCTATATTACTTATTCAGCAGCAGGAAAATTACGATTATCGCAAGCCATTCAGCAAATAGAACACGCTACTGGGATTACGATAAAAAGCCATCAAGACATTAAAGAGGTCACCCCAGATATGTTCAGAGACACCACACATCTATCCCGTTACCGTGGTGATATTGCCTATACCGATTTCTTAGTAAAAGAATACAGCGATAGTTTGTAAACGTAATAAGTCGTCGTCTTACCGTTACTTCCTGGATAGCGGTAAGACGCTTTGTTTAAGAAAATAACAACGACTACGATTGCATATTATTTTTAGTATCTAGTTGGCATTTTCCCATAATATTCAGAGTGCTCCATATTATTTTCATAGTTCCCCCTTATCTTCTCAGCTCATTAATTCAAGACTTCAAACAACTATATGATATATAAAAAACTACTCGTGGTATCGCTCTGTGCAATGGCATTAAACACCACATACTCTCATGCCATGTCTTGGAATTTATGCCCTGGCGGTATTGATAGAAGTGCCATGACAATTGAAGAAACACACTCAAATCAACATATGAAGTATTTGTCTTTCAGCCCTAAGTTAGCGGGGCAAGCGCTCAAAATTCAGGGTGTACAAACTTCTATCATCGCGATGTATAATGGTAGCTGTGAAATATTCAATGGCGCGAATGTTAATGGTGTTCAAGTTAACTTACTCGACAGTGGCGAAAGCTACGATGGATCAAGTCTGTCTTTCCACCAGCTTGTTTATGGTGGCGATGGTAATGATATAATTATGACCGGAAAAGCAACGGACTATGTTTATGGTCAAGGCGGAAATGACCAGATATTTACCAGTGATGATTACGAGAGAGTTGATGGTGGCGCAGGTGCTGACTGCGTAGAGCAAGGTAATCAAGGCCAAATACAAAGTGCCATTACTACAGTAGAAGCAACAAGCTGTGCTGGGTACGCTCCCTCAAACTGCACAGGTTTAGGCAGTAACATAACGCTTGCAACCAACACCAGTTACAACCCACATATGACTTATTTATCAGTTACCCCACAGGATAGCAGTCTCTCACTGACAGCCGAAGGTAGCGCACAACAAGTTATTTTATATTACGATAATCAATGTGAAGTGATTGAGGCTGATGCATATTCTGGTGTGATGGTTAATCTAACCGACTCAGGTGCAACCTACGACGGCAGTAACCTCAACTTTCATCAATTGGTTATTGGTGGTAGTGGAGACGACATCATACACACAGGTGACAAAGTAGATTATATATATGGTAACGGGGGCAATGACTCGATTTACTCCAACGCCGATTACGACCGTATTGATGGCGGCACTGGGGTTGACTGCGCAGAAGAAGGCACAGGTACAAATATCACGAGCCCTATTTCAAACGTTGAATACCAAAGCTGTGCCAATACCATAGACACCGTTGATATTGACGATTTACCCACAAACCTAGCCAGTCAGTATGCCAAATGTAACACGCAAAATTATGGTTTTTATGCACAATTAAATAGTGGAACTTGGCAGCTAGAAGCTATGGACTCAAATGTGACTATACACATGGCGGAGTATGGTGATTATACCTTTGCTTATAGCACCAACTACCAACACTGTGAACTGCATGACCGCGCAACTGACATTACGGTTATCTTATCTGATGGCAATGACAAACTATATGCATCCTCGCTCTCCAAAAATATGACCGTTTACGGAAAAGATGGTAAAGACACCATTCAAACCGGCAGTGGTCATGATTTGATTTTCGGTGGTAACGCCAGTGACTCGATTTCGTCAGGCAATGGCAATGACTGGATATCGGGGGGATCTAAAATAACCACTGACCACGATGGCCTCGTACATCGTGCAGCACACGGCGGCGCTGCAAGTGATAGCAGTGACAACATCAACGCAGGTAATGGCGATGATGTGATTTTTGGCAATGACGGCAGCGACAAAATTGAAGGCGGAAATGGTGATGACGTGATGTTTGGCAACGATGGTAAAGCCGACCGACTTTATGGTAATTCTGGTGCTGATTTGATAGTTGACTCTGGCGGTTACTCTTGGGGCAATCGAGCAAAAGCTTGGGGAGGCAGTGGTCAAGACATTATTATTTGTGAAGCAGGTCAATGTGAGTTAAATGGTGGCAGCAGCAAAGATTTCTTAGCCGCGATTTCAACCCATTCAAATACGGGTTTGTATGGCGGCGATGGCGGCGACATTTTATTTGTTCGTGGTGACTTATATCCTTTAGGTACGGGTGGCAGTGGCAATGATTTTTGCTACAACGAATGGAATGATAGAGATGTCTGTAATTACCTGACAAGTTCAAAAAAGAGATCGGGTTACTTTGATACCGCGGTTCGAAAAGCCGCAAGAGGTATGTCATCTCGCCATGAGCAAGCGCTTAGAATGTCACGTTTTTCTGAGCCAAAAGGCTACTCAACTTTTAAGCAACGAATTGCTGAGTTAGTCAATGCCAAAACATTTAACGCTTGGCAAAGCAATCGCAGCAAAAGTATTTACGACTTGCAGTAAATCGCACAACTCAGACACTGTATTCTCAGCTTCCGAATTGTAGAATACCCCTAAGACGTTATATGCAGTGTTGTCATTATAACGTCTTAGATTCAATTACACTCACTGATCTTGGTTTACGTGCCTTGCCTTATGTGTCTGACACACAGTTAACAAACCTAGTGCCCTTTATGTATTTAAAATGAGGTAGTATTTTAACCCCCCTACAACCCCACTATTTTGTTGCTGATGATTTTATTCGCGACATTAAGAGGCCTACATACTCAAACCACTCCCTATTTATTGCTCAGTAAAACCAAAAAACGTCTCAAATAAAGTCTACTCAACGTTGGTCTCGCCACAATAAAATATATAACGAATAAAATCACAGACTTAAAAGTCTCTTCAGTTAAAGGGTCTTATCTAATTTAGTTGGGCGTCAAAGCCTTACCTTTTCGTTAAATTTATTCCTGTGTCAACGAGAATACGTTTTCACATCGATACAACATGGCCTCATTAACTAAGCACAATTAATGAGCACCTTCTAAAGGAACGATAGGAATAATAGATATGACTAAGTTTACTAAATACACAGTTTTTGCAGGACTTGCTTTTGCATCGCTTAATGCAAGCGCCGATCATTTAACCCCTGAACAGCAAGGTAAATTAGATGCTATTTTAGGGTGTATGTCGCAATCCAATGCCACCATCCATATACATGGCTGTAACTTGCAAATTGTAAATGGCTCTGGTGATACCAATACCGGTAACGGTACAGGTAACCTCATCATCGGGTATAACAATGGTGCAACTGCCCCATCAGCCCCATCACCACAGGCAAGCGGTTCACATAACCTCATTTTAGGACATGGCCATACTTATACAGGTAACGGCTCATTTATCGCTGGCAGAAACAATTTCGTTTCAAGCGACTCAAGTTTTGCCACTGGTGCGTCGGGCACAATCGATCACGCTCATTACCAGCGAAGCACCATCGCAGGCGGTCTAGGTAACGTCGTTAAAGGCGCACTAAGCGGCATTGCTGGCGGGAATAATAATACAATTTCTGATTTTAGCTCTGCGCATATGGTGATACTAGGTGGCAACCATAATGAGGTAAGAGGTCAATACAGTGCTATCTCTGGGGGTGTTCGCAATAAGGTAGTCAATGCATTGCAAGCCAATATCCTAGGCGGTGAAGACAATGTTATTACCAAGCAGCAAGTGGTGATTGCGGGTGGTCGATTTAACTCAGCGTCAGCAGAAGCTGCTGTTGTACTGGGCGGGCAAAACAATGCAGCTGATGGGTTCCAGTCTACCATCGCAGGTGGTGCAGACAGACAGACCACCGAATGGCAAGAATTCAGAGCTGGCCATTTTAACGCAAAAAACTAAACACCGTCACTGACCACATTAAAGGAAAATATCCATGATTAAATTATCAAAATTAGCGGCTGTTATTACACTGTCAACCAGTTCAATGGCCGCCAATGCCGCTCTTACAGAAGCAGAGCAAACAGCCCTGATAGACATTCTTTCATGCTTAGACCGAGTGCATAACACGTTGGTCGTTACAGGCTGTGATGTGCAAGTTGTCAACGGCTTGCATGGCAACAATGAAACGAATAGTAGAGGCAATGTCATTTTAGGCTACAACCGAGCAGACAGCCCTTACGCACAAAAAACCGGCTCTCATAACCTCGTCGTTGGTGATTTTCACCAATACACATCTGTTGGTTCAGTTGTCGCAGGCGATAGTAACAACGCACTTGCGGAATCGGTTACTGTCGCAGGCCGATTTAATTCAGCAAAAGGCTTTCACAGCGCCGTTTGGGGAGGGGAATCAAATACAGCAGAGGGGCTTTTCTCTGTCATTTTAGGCGGTCAAGAAAACCACACGCCAGACCTGCATAACTTTGCCGTCATTGCAGGCGGTAAGCGTAATACAGCCAGTAATTTCTTCTCAATGGTACTCGGAGGTGAGCAGAACATCGCAACTGGACAAAGCTCGGTCATTTTAGGCGGCACATTAAACAGCACAACAGGGCCAAGCTCTAGTATTACTGGTGGGATAAGCAATAAAGCGACAGGCGAACTCAGTGCTATCTTAGGGGGAGAAGCGAACCAAGCTAATGGCTTCACATCAACCATTGGTGGCGGTCTAAAACGCGCAGTTCATGGCCGAGATAACTATCAAGCCGGTTATTTCTTTTCTGAAAAGTAATGCAACGAAATAAATAAAATTTAAGGAAAACACTATGTTCAACCTACATAAAATCGCAGTACTTATTGGCCTCGGCATCACAACTGGCAGTGTAATGGCTAACTCACATGACCATGGCCATGACCCGATACAAAGCGAGCACGCGTTACGCGCACTCTTACAATGTATGACCAAAGTAGATAACACGCTTGTGATCAATGGATGTAACTTGCATTTAGCCAATGGCAGTAATAAAACCCATCAAAACTCTGACGGCACAAGTTCAGCCAATGGGCTGGGTAACCTTATTCTTGGCTATAACGTTATTAATAGCTCCACTGGCACCCCTGCATACTCTCATACAGGCTCTCATAACTTAGTTATTGGAGATGGTCATAGTTACCAGTCAACGGGTGCCATTATCGCAGGCGCAAATAACCGAGTAACAAGCCGTTCTGCCGTGGTCGCAGGGGTCTTCAATCAAGTCAATGGAGTTGCTTCAACAGTGCTGTCAGGTTCTTACCATGAAGCACATGGTGACTACAGCACCATTTTTGGTGGCGCAGCGAATACCATTGCCGCTGGCGTGAGCTGGGGTAGTATTTCTGCCGGAGAATCTCATAATGTCGAAGCGCATTTAGCCAGTATTGTTGGGGGTCGTCACAATACAGCAAAAGCCCGCGCGTCGGCGATTAGCGGAGGCCAATTTAATGAAACCTCTGGTGAATTTGCCGTTGTTGTTGGTGGCTCACTGAACAAAGCCACAGCCCGTGCAGCAGTCGTACTGGGTGGCCGATATAACGAAGCAAACGGTGAAACATCCACTGTCGCTGGTGGCCTAAAGCGCAGTACCACAGGCAAGCACGACTATCGAGCTGGGGCGAACTTCTTCTCTAATCAGTAAAGTGTCATTAAATCCTAAAACAACAAAGCCATGCTCTTTAGTATGGCTTTGTTGATATGTTTAATGAGACAGTGATGGACTTTCAATGGCACAACTATGCTTACGATATTCACTCGGAGTAACACCAGTATGTGCTTTAAACAACCGATTAAAGTTAGATTTACTATTAAAGCCTGCATCATATGCCACTGCCAAAATTTTACTTCGGCTTCGGCATAACAACCGTTTAGCTTCATCAATACGATATTGATTTACAAAATCATAAAAGCTCATCTGTAGACACAAGTTAAGCGTTGTTGAAACATCTGTTGTATTAATTTCTGTATGCTTTGCGAGCTCAGACAGACTTAATTGAGGATTTAAATATAACCTATCAGATTGCATCGCATGAGTGAGCTTTTTGACTAAATCGACATGCTCAGAGCACTTAAACTTTTTTTGCGAACTGAGATTCTCTTCAACCCGTGATAACACACCTTGTACGGTACTAGGCTTTACAAAGTTAAGATAAGTAAGAATAAACAAGCCAACACACATGGGGATATAACTGGCTAGCGACACCCATTTACTCAGTGGGACTGGTAGCGTGTTATCGATACAGAGCACTGAAAAAACAATAACCCAAGCACTCAGCTGATACTGGCTAAGCCGGCGCAACCAAATAACATTTTTGCGATTACCTTGCGTTAGCGGCTGTTGATTAATATACCTGAGCGTATACAGTGCGTAACCCAAAGCACATACAACACCAAAACAAAATGGCCACGTTAGCATAAATAAGTAGCATGCCGAAATGGGCAGAAAATGAAACACATCATTGTGAGAAAGCGGTGTATCTTGAACTAGCGTTCGAGCATACAAATAAAAGATTGGGCCATAAAATGGATCAAAGGTAATGTAAGACTCATAGTGTATGATGTTAAAAGCAATCAATGTAACTTGAACCAGCTCTAAAATAAAAAATATGACCCACACACTTAGCAAACTACACGCCGAGGTTTTGTACTTATTCGCGAGCAATAAAAAGCACAGTAAGCAGCCCAACAATAATGTTAATACATAAAAGTTACGCGTGATCTCTATAAAAAACTGTAACACTTCAATATTCCTTATTTGAACTTGTTACAGAAATAGACCGAAACACCCCAATTAAATTACAAAAAGTCACAAAAAAAACCAAAAACCAACATTGGCATTCTAAACGCATGTTGAACCACTATCTTTTACTTTATGTATTGGTCAGTAAAGCACCGACATTCACTCTTTAAAACAGTGCTATTTTTCGTTAAATATTGATCGATATAATCCCTTTTGTATTAGCCCAATATGCAAGGAGATCGCATTCAATTGCCGTCAATATTAGCTACGAGCCCAGCTTAACTAAAAGCAATCTTTGGTCTACAAAAAAAAACATAAAAAAAATCATATCCATTTAAGCAATAACCACTGTGTTACACCGTGGATAGTAATGCACAAATAAAGACTAAAAAATCACAGATAACGGCCCTTTATTAAGGTTATCCTTCCCCTTAACCCTTTTAATATGAAGCCTTCAGTTGTCGTCTGTTTTTACTAAAAGCGCATAGGAATTTTGAATAAAAAATTACATCATCCATAAAAAACCAGAAAGCCAGCAATTCGCTCGTTATTTAATTAAGCATTATAAGACGGCACCTAATGTTAAAAAAAGGATAACAAAAAGCCAGGCTTGTTTTTTTAATGTTATTTTTAGGTTTTATTTTTGGTACAATACCTTTTATACAAAAAGCTTGTTTTTAAAAGGAATCATTATGAAACTAAAAGTTTGTTGTGCTCTATTCTCTACTGTTATTGTCGCAGGGTGTAATACAACTGAGCATAAGCCTATACAATACAAAAGTCTAATTGATAATAGTTCAGAAAAGCACAACTCTGTGGTTTTTATCCATGGCGCACACCTAAAAGGCTCTTCTTGGTCACTGGTGCAGGAAAATTTTGCCAAAATTAATATTCCAACTCATATCATTGATTTACCGGGAAGATCACAACCTGTAAGCCCTGAGAGCATTACCATCACATATGCTGCACAAACAATGTGTCATGAGTTACAACAATTACCACAACCCCTTTCTCTAGTCGTGCATAGTCAAGGCGGTGCCATTGCACATAAAACATTGACTTTGTGTAATGACATTAAAGTTAATGACATTGTTTATATCAGTGCCGTTGCACCTATCAATGGCGCAAAACCATTTTCTTTATTAAGCAAGGAAGATGAAAGAAACTACTTTGCTGGCGTTAAATATGAAAATGGTTGGATGAAAATATCTGATAAACCCGCTTTTCTATCCACTTTTACTGACACCCAGTCAGCAAAACTACAAAAAATGGTCATGACTAACTCTGTCGATGAACCCGCAATAACGGGTGAAGGCAAAGTTCAATTAGAAAAAGCGGCACTTAATGAGATCAGCAAAAGTTATATTTACGCCAAAAATGACAAAATTATTTCTTTTGAATCTCAGCAGCGCATTGCCCAATCGATCGGTATAAAAAATACTTATACGATAAATTCGGGCCACCTCCCCATGATCACTCAACCAGATGAACTGTCAAAAGCCATCGTCGCCGCTTTGAAACTATAAAGACTCGCTAAAGGATTTAGTAAATGGAAAGTCATGCTTTAAATACAGCAGCTTCACCACTTGAACTGCTCAAGCGTGTAAGAAGCCTTACCAGTAAGAATCTACGAAACGCTCCCTCAATTACCATTATTGGGGCCGGAGTCGCGGGCTTAACTTGTGCTTATGAGCTTAAACGATTAGGCGTCAACATTACGTTACTCGAAGCGGATCAAGGTCATATCGGAGGACGTGTTAGAACCCTGAGAGAATCTGACAGATTATATTCTGAATTAGGTGCGATGAGGATCCCAACCCTACATCATTTAACGCGCCATTATATTGAAGAAATGGGCCTAACATTGCGACCATTCGTTCAAGAGAACACAAAGACCTTCACCATGATTAGAGGTCAAAAAGTACCACGAAGCCAAGCTGGGTATGAAAGTCTAAAAGCGCATTTTGCTCTCAGTGAGAAAGAGCAAAAAATGTCCGCTGATGATATGTGGGATCTTGCAGTGACGAATACGCTGGCATCATTAAATGATGAAGAACAACAGTCTTTGTATCATAAGAGTTTCACCACAAAAAAACTCAAATCACTGGATGAAATGTCCCTAAAAGATGCTTTTAAAAAAGCAGGGTTAAGCTTAGAAGCATTAGAGTATGTATCTGCCATATATGGGGTTTCAACATTACTGCATACTGCCTTTACTGAACATTTAAGAGAGCAGTTAGAACGCGTATGGTATGAAGGGTTTGATGAAGTTGTTGGTGGCACAGATTTATTACCCAACAAACTCTTCGAACAGATAAAAGATAACATTGACTATAAGTCTGGCGCAAAAGTGGTTGCTGTCAAAAATCACCACAACAAAGTAGATGTTACTTACCAACTAAAAGATAGATCTAAACATACCATCAGTTCCGATTTTGCCATCTGTACTTTACCTTTTGGTGTGCTTGGTAAAGTTGATTTCAAAAACTCCATAGATCACAAAAAATCCAGAGCTTTTGCCCAGGTTCATTATGACTCAGCAACCAAAGTATTGATCAGAACAAAGAATCGTTTCTGGGAACTTAAAGAAGGCATTTATGGTGGAAGTACCATTTACGATGTGGGTCTGGGGCATACATGGTATCCCGCTGATAACGCAAAAACGAAAGATTTAGAAATCTCTCAATCACCCAGTTATTTATTGGCATCATACACTTGGGGTCAACATGCTCGCAGAGTAGACACACTCAACAACTATGAATTAAAAGAGCTCATTTTCACTGAACTTAAAAAGGTTCATCCATACTTAGAGTCTGATGATATTTTGAGCGTTTACCGATGGAGTTGGAGTAATCATACGCACTCTGCTGGTGCTTACGCCTTCTTTAACCCTCGCGATCACCAAGATTACTTTGCACTTATGACCACACCTGAAAACCGTTTGTGTTTTGCCGGTGAGCACTGCTCTGTTTATCACTCTTGGATACAAGGCGCTTTAGTATCGGCGCTTGAAACAGTTCTATATATAAATAAAAAAGTATAATAAGGAAATAACATGTCTTATACCGTCGCTGAGTTTATAACTCTTAGACTAAAACAACTCGGTTGTTATCACGTATTCGGAGTACCAGGCACTTCTTGCTCCGACTTTATCGACAGCCTTGTTGTCGACCCAGATATGAAATTCATTAACAGCGTCAATGAATTAGAAGCCGGCTATGCCGCAGATGGTTATGGAAGGCAAGGCTCATTAGGTGCCGTATCTGTGGCCTATGGTGTAGGTACTCTGAGTATGGCCAATGGCGTTGCCAGTGCCTTAACTGAAAGAGTTCCTCTGGCAGTGATCAATGGTGGTCCAACAGACAAAGACCTGCGTTTAGAAGCTCAATATGATGTTTTATTTGCACACTCTACAGGTTTTGGAAAAACAGACCTCAATGTATTTAAAGAATTAACCCTCGCAGCAGAAGAGATCCGAGTTGTCGAAGGCGCAGCTGATCGTATTGATCACCTGTTAATAACAGCCATAGAGCAGTCTGGACCTATCTATATTGAAATCCCTCAAGATATGTGGAAAAAGCCGATCGGCGACTTCTCTCCAACCCTCTCTTACAGCGCTAAACGCTTTGACTTAGGTGTGAAGCCATTCATTACTGCTGTTGTTGATAAATTAGAACAAGCAACAAGCCCAATCGTGATACTTGGTGCTGAGTTAGTGCGCTTTGGACTCATCGACGAGGCACTGCAATTTGTTGAATCTCAAAACCTTCCATTTTATACCACCCTCTTATCCAAGTCCCTGGTAAGTGAATCCCACCCATTATTTTGTGGGGTATATGACAGTGATCTAGCTCCATCAACTGTCACCCGGGGTGTTGAGTCATCTGATTGTGTTATTGCTTTAGGGTGTTTGTTCGGTATAGATCACCGATACATGGTGACATCACTCGCAGACAAGTTAATCCGAGTCGCTTTTAACAAAGCGATGCACGGCAGTAAAGTGCTGCCTAAGCTGTCTTTAGGCACGAGTTTAGAGGCACTTAATAAGCTTCCTAAAATCGTTGTAGAAAACAGAGAGATTTCATCTGTAGCTGGGCTGTCTTATCAAGAAAGACGCGCTAAATGGGGAGCCAAATTAGCACCTGATTCCTACACAGGGACACTAGGCCATGATGGCATATTTGCGGCAATTGGGGATTTTTTAGATGAGGTTAAATCTCCCTACTATATTTGTTTGGATACATGCTTAGCCAGCTTCCCCGGCGCAGATATTCCCGTTACCGACACTCAATGCTTTTTGGCAAACCCTATCTGGTTATCTATCGGTCAAGGCACCCCTGCTGCAATTGGCGCTTACTACGCTACACAGAAGCGGCCGTTAATTGTTACAGGTGATGGCGGTTTCCAAATGGTGTCTCAGGCATTTTCTTCTTTTGTGCAAGATAATATACCGGCTATTGTGGTCATTATTGATAATGGCTCATATGCAATTGAGCAATTTCTTATTGATGGTTCATTCTTTACCGAACCCGGTACTCCCCCTCTAGATTATGTCATGTTAAACGGATGGAAATATGAAAATATGCCACATGTTTACAATGGCGGTATTGGCCTGCGAGTAACAACTTACCAAGACCTACTTGGCGCGCTGCAATACGCTCATGCTCGCCCTGATCAGCCCTGTGTGATTGCAGCACAGATCCCTATGACTGACCTTCCCGCAGAAAACCGCGAGTTCTTAGGTATTTAACATGTACTACTAGGCGAAATGCCACTTTGATTACAAGGATGAAAAAATGATATTGTCGCGGCGCACATTTTTAAAAAGCAGTTTAGCACTTGCAGGAGTCACCAGTTTGAGTGCTGCTGCATCGCCATTGCTTAGAGCCGTATTGAATGAGGATAATAGCTATCGCGCTGTCTATCTCAATAAATATCGCCAAACCCAATTAATTGAGTTATTGGCAAAACAATTACATATTTATCTCGACTCAGACATTCATGACCGGGCAATTGACTGTGTCGAAATGTTTGATGACGAAGGTGTAATTTATCAGCAGCTCGCTAATTTACTTGCAAAAAGTGCTATCAATCTGAATTTAACAAATATGCACCGCTACCAAGACCAACAAGTTCTGTTGACGACTTTTTTAAATGACTTAACAAGTAAAACCCCCATTGACGGATATGTAAGTTTTGGTCTTCCCAGTGGTAACTTCGACCCTATCAGCCATGTTCCTAAGGTAAACGGCACAAAGTTTACTGTTACTCAAACAGTGCCCACCCTGTTCACTCCGCTAGAACGTGCAGATTTTGTGGGCATATCATCTCCAACTGAAGTAAGCCAAGATGATATAGGCATCGTAAATCAGCATCAAACCCAATTTGCAGCACTTTACGACGGCCCACATAACTACTCCCAAAAAGAGTTTAGTGCGTTAATGCAACGTTTAATAAGCACGATGCCTAATAATGGGTACTTAGCAATGCGCTTGTTCGATGTAAGGCAGCCTATTGATAATCATTTTGTGTCTGTCTTTAACGACTGGAGCAACTTATTAAGTGGAAAGTCTTGGCAAGAAGCTAAAGCGCAAAGAGCGCGACTGCAATCTATTCAGGCATGGCACAGTGAAGTCGCCAAATTTGGCTTTCGTATTAAAAACACGCACTCCTTAGCCCCTGATAGCGTTCTTCCTGAGTACTTGGCAATCTATGAAAAGGTTTAATAATAAATGCAAAATATAAAAGAGAATGGTCTTTCTAGACGTTCATTTCTGAAAACAACCGGCTTGGGTGTTGGCATTTTAGCAGCCAGTGCACCGAGTATGGCTTTACATAACACTGTACATACACAAAAAGGTGCTGTCGCCACTGGCACACTCAAAAATGCGGGGTTATTAGAACACGCACAAGTGTATGAGCAGTATGCGACTCTGGCAAATGCGCTCGAGTTACCCAATATGAACCACAGTAAAGTATTAATCGTGTTGGGGGCTGTCGCCTCTCTTCCTTATCCTCACAGTGTGGATAATAAATTGCTATTTGCCAGCTTAAAGCATTTAGCGATGCAAGGTATACAAGCCAAGGATATCACCATTGCCTACTCAGCCCCCCATAACTTGGAGACGTCGTCAGCATTCTTTCATGCAGCTCAACAAGCTTTTGGGGCAAAAAATAATTTACCCAATTATATAAATACACGTGATCTAAAAGAGTGGCATTCACTCAACTTAAATAACGCATTACCTACTATAAACGTGTTGCCTCAGGCTGCTGCCGCTGATCACATTTTGTACTTAGGACAACTCACCGATGAAGCTGGGTTATTAACTACCCCGCAACACGTCATCGCCAATGTATTGCTCGAAGACAGATCCGTATCTCAATACGCAGACCACCTAGATAATTTAATTGAATTACAAGCCGTATTTGATGCGGTTTATGCCAAAGTGAGTTTGATTGCCAATAATACAACACGCTTTATTGCTGAATCTTTGACTGGAAAACGTGAAACAATACAAGTCCACCCAGGTATACTCAATATGTCTAATAGCATGACAAGTCAGCGTATTTTTTCACAAAGCTACTTTAATGCTCTAATGAACAAGCCAACTAAACGAGCCTCTATTGCATCTGAGTTGACTTGGTTACAACACGGTAAAACCCGGGATCCATTAACAGTGCAAACGATTGAGTCAGCACTCGCTAAATCCGGTGTCGAACTAAAAACAATACAAATATAACTGTCATCTGCATCATGGGCTTACAGGTTCGCCTAGATGATGTGACATAAATAAACGATAAAACAATATGAGCGCATAAATGCGCTCATATTGCTTATTAGATCTTATTAAGCGGGTCGAAGTTGCTTTAGCCGCAACATTGCTACCAAAGCGATAGCAAACACGAAAATAGAGTCTCCACATTCGTATAAGTAAGATAGCGAAATGGCGAGTCAATGAACCAATCATATTAACACTTGTTTATCGCAATACCGTCTTGGCGCATTCTTGTGCTTTCAATTGAATCGGGGAATTTGAAACATCAACCATAAATGTTGAAACCTTATAGTTATCAACCAAAAAGATAGAGTCTTGTAACGTCAAATTTGCATTTATACTTTGCGTTTCTTGTATAGCCAAAGCCGAAAACTGAGCCGGTAAGTCAGCTTTATGTAGTAAATGTAGTTTACCCGCTTTCTTAAAATAACCTTGATAAACTCCATCTTGTAAAGTACATGTAGATCCACTTTTTGCCTGTAACGAAAAAACTTTCAATACCTTTTTGGCTCGATAGGTAGTCGGGTATATCTCATAAGATTGAATAAAAAGTTCTAATGGTGCTCTAGTGCAAAAACTAAAACCACTAACCTGTGTATACCCTTCACTTTGACACACCAACGCCATATTAAAATAAGCTGATGCCTTTTCCTTTACTGGCGTGTCAAAATCAAAAATGACACGTCGTATGATGAGTAACGCTTCATTAAATTTACCCAGCTTCATAAGGGTTAATGCATAATTATTGAGCGCTCTAGCATTATAAGGTTGATACTCAACTGCTTCTTTAAATACACTAGCGGCAGCATCATAGCTCTTTTTAGAGAAAAGCTGCTCACCTTTTAAATTAAGCTTTTTAGCTATGTCTGCCACTTTACCTGGTGACGGTAAACCTAATAGAGTCACTAGCTCGTTTTTATCAGCTTTCGTTAAATAATTATTCTCAAATTTCGACAACCAATCTATTGGATATTCAATTCGTTCAGCTCCTTTGCTACGATCAATTGCATTGTGATGTTTCTTCGCACCTTCGCTTACTAAAAGCTTGATCACTTCTATACTTGCATACCTTACGGCGTAATGCAGGGCGGACATATTGTCTGTGGAAAGAGTAAAAAGGCAATCGTCAGTGGGAATTATAGTGCCTGCATTAACATCAGCACCTGCAGCTAATAACATTTTTACAGCCTCTAAGTTATTATTTTGAGCCGCATACATCAGCGCAGTTTTACCAAACATATTTGCTGAATTAGGATCAAAACCAGATTCTAGTAAATACTGCAATGCCTCAGGGTAGATTATCGCCACATTCAACACACTCTCTTTAAGCTTATTATCATTACGCTTTTGAACTTTTGAGATATTAATTTTTCTGATCTTAGCCATAGGCTGACGGAGTAGAATAGCTCGTCGTAATGCAACTTCTTCTGATGTGTTATACGGATTATATGTACTAAAATAAACTCCTGAACTTACTGCTTGCTTTACTGCTAAAGATGCTTTTTCCTTTGCATCCTCAACGCTCAATTCAAAACGGCTTTCGTAGTAACGAGCAACCTCTGAGATCGCGACTTCAACCTCCGTAATATATTTATTAAAAGATGCATGTTCACTCACTCCCTGCAGCGCCCAAATGTCTAAAAAAGCATAATCACTCTCAAAACTAGAACCTCCGGTCGAGTAACTATCTCCTTGAGTACTGGCAAGTTGAAAAGGTAATTTACTTATTGCACTGGAAACACTGTCTTTTCGCCAATCAACATAGTGTGCGCTGCCACAGTTACCTTCCTCTTTTATCAAGTTATTTGTGCGTCTTTTTAAATTACTTAACGTCTTTACCAACCGCCCATCTGGCTTTATATCCTTCACAGAAAGCGCTGCTTTCATCTCATTACTGGCCTCTGGCCTAAAATGGGTTAGCCAAACATATGGTATGTCGCTTGGAATATTATGTATATTACGGCCAGAATTTGGACCTTTATAGGGTACACCTTTCAGTGGCAGTTGCACGCCATTCGTTACCGTTTTTAATGCACCTTTTTCCACCAATAGCTCTATAATATCTAAAGATGCAAAACGTGCAGCGTAATGCAAAACAGACACGTCATATTGAGATATTTGGTAATACCCGCAGCCTTGGTAATTAAGCTTTTTGGTTTTTGCATTTACATCTGCACCATATTCTAATAACAGCGCAACAGCTTGATATTGGTTTTTTTGTACTGCGTACATGAGTGGTGTTTTGTTAAACCGGTTTTTGTGATTTGGGTCAAAACCAATATTAAGCAAATGCTTGAGTGCCTCAGGGTATTCGACCGCAATAGATAAAATACTCTCCTCGTCAATAAATGAGTCATCATCTTCATACGTGGATTGACTGTCTTTCAAGGCATTTTTATCTTTAAATTGCTGTATTTCAGATAGTGCACCGCTAGATAAAATGAGTTTTCGTAAAATATACAACTGCTGATTATGCATCGTATCGCGCGTGAAAGCATTTAAGTTACTGGTGATAACAATATTAATAGCTTCTTCTGATATTTTGGCTGCCACCTCTCGTTTATAGCCCATTTTTTTCTGGTAATAACGAGATAAAACATCTATGAGCTCTGCCTTTGTTTGTAAAAAGCTATGATAATCTTTATAGTCATCTAAATTATATAAAGACCATATCTCCATCCCGTCGAGAAATTGAGAATAAGCAATGTTTTCGCCTTGCTTTATATGTCTATCAATCAATTCACGCGGATCGTTTTTTAATAGCTCTAGCTGATTAGAAATCGGATCTAATCTAGCACTATAATCACAGTTCTCTCCTTGCTTGACGAGAGATTTTGCACCTTGAAAAAACTGAGTGAATTTCATCTCAACTTCATCTAATAGAACATGGTGTGTACTCGCACTGGCGTAAGAATTTCCATTATAAAAAATAATAAGTACAAATAAAGAAAACGAAAACTTAAACAAAAACAACCCCTCAATATAAAAACTACAATAAAGTAATCATTCTAACAGGAGGTTTATTTATTATTCCACAGTTTTGAAATTCAAGAAAAAAAGAATTACAAGCTAAAGTTAGGAAGTCGAAAGAAAGCAATATGAGCGCATAAATGCGC
The DNA here is from genome assembly GCF_003590335.1 of Pseudoalteromonas sp. MSK9-3. Taxonomy (GTDB): domain Bacteria; phylum Pseudomonadota; class Gammaproteobacteria; order Enterobacterales; family Alteromonadaceae; genus Pseudoalteromonas. The sequence continues at coordinate 23,369 of NZ_MIET01000032.1, forward strand.
TCATATGGTTTATTAGATCTTATTAAGCGGGTCGAAGTTGCTTTAGCCGCAACATTGCCACCAAAGCGATAGCAAACACACACAACATACTAATAAACAGGGCCCACAGACTCTTTGAGGTACTATTCGTTAGCGCCGATGTTTTTGGATCAAACAAAATAAAGTTATCAACATCCTCTTTGCTAATGGCTTTATTGAAAAACAAATAGTCATAAAAGAAATGTCGTATTTCACTGTGATAATTCACTATCTGTTGCTGATACTGTGCCTGATCACGACTGCTGGTATTCGCTAATTGGTTCAACTTAAGCTGAAAATATAACGCAGGAGACAACGCACTTAAAGCTTGCAGTTGTGCGTGCCGGAGTGCATTGTTTTCAACATAATCTTGCCACTGCTGCTGCACCGCTAAGTCACTCATATGCTGTTGAGCATAATACCACTTCCATTCAAATGCATCGCCCAACGGAGCCGTGTCTTGCCAATGTGGTTCATGCTTTAAAAACTCATCCAAAATCGCTTGCTTGTTTTGGTCTTGCTCCCACCCATTATTAAGCACCATACGCTGCTCTAAACTCATTTCTAATGGCGCTTCGCTGTGAAACTGACTCGATAAGTACAAATGCACAGCACCAGGGATCAACATTGCAAATAACACCCAGCTACTTAAGTATGCCAAGCTATTCACCACACTGCTTTTACCAAAGCTCATGATCAACCCAGCGACTGAAAACCAGAACAACATGTATACACTGGTTGCAAGCAATACTACCCAAAAAACCGCATCAAAGGGTAAAGATAACAGCAACGCGGCACTTACGAGCAAGCTCAATACCAGCAACCAAATAACAACGAACCGTAATGCAATTTGCTTACATACTTGACTAAATGCGCTCTTTGGTAATGCATTAAGCAATCGCCAACGGCCCGCATGTTGTTCATCCGAAATTAAAGTTACGGTCATGATCCCAATCACCAAAGGTAATAGGTAAACCAATACAAAACCTAAATCGAGCCCACCCGTTCGTTGCTGAGAAGGGTTCACTATCTCTCGGTTAAATATTTGGCTTTGTAATGCCGTAGCACGAATTTTTGTTGCCACCATCGAAGATTGACTTTCTCCAACGAACAAAGCAGCCCAAGGACTTAACTGCCATTTCGTTGGCGCGCTGGCATAATAGGCCAATGAGCCTGCTTCCGGTAAAGATTCACGCTGAGTGACATGTTCTCGCTCTTTTTGAAAAACAATTTTCGATTTGTATTGATCAATACGAATGTTTTTATAGCCTTGCGCACCTTGGTATATGGCAAACACCCCAGATATCACAAAAAGGATCAGCACCAACTTATTGATTTTGCCTGAGAAGAGTCTCATACATTCAAGTTTAAACAGTAGCATAAATCCTCCGCTGCATAATTTTGCTATTTAACGTGATGAACATAACCACCACCACGCACAGCGGCAGTAACCATAACCAAGAAAAGGGGTTAAGCGACCAATTTAAATTAGGTGCTTGATAATGAAAGGGCTTAAACTCTTGCCAATAAGATTTATGTACCTTTTGGTCTCTATCATTATGAAGGTGGATCTCATTGGTATGAAGCTTATTCAGTTTTTGAATTCTTGCATAACGGTGCGCTTCAGCCTGTTGCTCAAAATCTAAAAAGTGCTTTGCATCAGTTCGGGTTAATGCCATTGAGAAATCACGCACAAACAAATAAGGGTTTAACCAATAGAATTGACGAATAAACTGCTGCTGAGCAGAAAACTGTGCGAGCTGCTTATCATAATGCTTATTGTGGATCTGCGCGTTTAACTTTTCGCCCTCTTGCATCACCAATCCTTTATAATTGATTGGCAGTTCCTCAATAGAATCAACCCCGTATTTTTTCAACGTGTCAGCTCTAAATTGATTAAAGTATGGATCATCTGGATTATGACTATTCCCCACCTTGCGGTTGTCTAGTTTTACCGTCAATTCAAAGTCATTTCGTTTTTGATGCGGATATTGATTATGGGCAAATTCAGCCAGCATACGCGGCATTAATATGGTCAATATAAACCATATTGACGTCAATAATACCAACGCTTGTTTTGGTTCTTTAACATAACTTGAAATGAGCAGTGTTAGGCCTATCCAAAATAAGCAATAGAGTAAATACACACCAAATAAAAGGAGTAGCCTAATAACCCCTTCAGAGGAAAATGCAGCGCCTGCATTCGTCGCCAATACCAATGAAAATATAAATACCGGTAAAATAAACAACACAGATAAAAACAAGTAACTGAGACTTTTACCTACGATGAGCGTTCTAAACGACACCCCCATCGACATTAATTGTCGTAACGTGCCGCTCTTTTGCTCGCCACTAATACTGGCAAATCCTAAGCCAATGATCAGTAGTGGCCAAATCGTTAACAATATATTGGCACTACTTAACTCTGAAAAGCGTAGCAATGTTCCGCCGTCTTGATCGTTGGCAAAATTGGCACTGTTTTGTTTATGTGCCTCTAAAAAAATACTGTCTCCTACCCATGCGTTAACGCCTAAATCAAAAAAGCTCAGTGCACTGGGTGGACGAAATGCAAAATGTCCAAAATGCGCCACGCGATGTGGGTGCCTATCAGGCTGAGCTTGCCACTGTTGCTCTACTAAAGTTTGCGCTGCGGTTTGGGTTTGCACACTGTGTTGAAATTGCTGCCAACCCGTATACAAAGCAACGGCCAGTAGCAATTGGATCATGATGAAGAGTAGCCATAAGCTGGGGCTTTTGCGCTTACTGGCCAGCTCATGCCGAAATATCTTCATTACTTTTTTATTAATCATGTAGATGTACTTCCTGTATGAATACTTTCACAATCATGTAACGTACTAATTAAACTCGATTAGCTTGCCTCTTGGACGACGCTTGTTCCTGAAATCAACTCGTGATATTTATTTTCTAATGTGTTGATCGAAAGCTGCTTATTATCTAGCAATGTCAGAAGTTGACCTTTATCCATAATGCCTATTTTGTTGGCTAAGGTGTGCGCACAATAAAAGTCATGCGTTACCATCAAAATCGCGGCACCCTTATTGGCCAGTTGCTCAATAATTTTTATAAACTCGCGTGTCGCACTTGGATCAAGGCCTGAAGTCGGTTCATCTAGTAGTAACACTTTTGCTTGACGAATAATGGCAAAAGCAATCCCCACCTTTTGTCGCATGCCTTTCGAGTAACTTTTCAAAGAGTGTTTACGGGCACTTTGCTCCAACCCAGTTTCATCTAATGCGGCATTTATTTGCTCATCTGAAACTTGTAGACCCGATAAGCTGGCAAGATACTTTAAATTATCTATGGCATTAAACTCTTGATAAAGGTTAACTTGTTCTGGCAAGTAGACCAATTTGTCTTTGCTGCTGTTATTACTATGAACGTCTGCGCCATCGATTAAGGCTTGACCACTGTCAGGGTGCAAAAAATTAAGGAATAAATTAAGCGTGGTACTTTTACCGGCCCCGTTTGCGCCCAATAGACACATAATTTCACCGGGCGCCACAGTAAAACTCAGGTTATCGAGCACTTGTTTACTGGAAAATGATTTACTTAAATTTATGGCTTCTAACACAAAAACACTCCTTTAACGAAAAATCCGCTTGCAGCTAAAGTCATGTACGTTTAAAAAGAAGCACATACACCTCTCGCTGAAGCGGGATCTTGGGAAAAATGACTAACAACGTTTAGTTATAACATAACAACAGTTGTTTAAATAGAAACAATTTAAATTACATAGTAGGTACTAAAAAGCTAGCCGTGCCAGTGAAAGCACCGCCTTCAACGTGAATTTGCGCATTCTTATAATACACCAACCCTTCTGAAAGCTGCTTTTTACAATGCTTTGGAAAAAAACCCTCAAACCGAACAGCTTCAGTGGTATTTATTGAGCGCTTAAATTTAATATCTAAATCACGTAAGTACACTTCCCCTGCTTTTTTGGTCATTTTGTTATCCCAGCAACCGTAAATAATGCCGAGCTGAGAAATCCAAATCATGGCGCTTTGTGCACTAAAGTGAAATTGACCATCACCTGGCATTTGAAAGTGTTCAACATCAATACGGCCATCGATATATCCAGGCTCTAATGAGACAGAGCTAAATGACATTCTTTCTTCACGCCAGCCATTTTCTAAATAGTCTGACATATACGCACGCTGCTGATCTGAAGTAAGTTGAATCATAATGTGTTCCTTAACTTAATGGGTAGATGGGTTAGTTAACTGACTGTCTTCTTGCTCGACATGTTTGGGCATTAGCAACGTATGTAATACTGCGGTTACTAGGCCAGTCGCCATTAAGCAATACCATGCTAACTGTTCGCTAATATCAGCAAGGTCAAATGCAAAACCAACGATACTGCTGCCCGCAATAAGCCCAATGCCAGCAAATAGGTAGAAAAACCCATAATGTGTGGCCACAGACTTGTTGTTTGCCAGATCAGATATCTGGCTCATAATAAAGGGAAAACTCACCATAGTACCGACAGTAAAAACGACTGCAAGTACACTTAATGGGACGTAATAAAGTAAGCCAGTTTGAAATGGCCAATTGGGTATTAAAGTAGCGAAAGATAAGCCCATTAATGCAATACCAATACTGATCCAATGCTGCGGCGTTAACCAACGCTCACAAATTCGGGTCACTGGAAATTGTAAAAAAATAGAGATAATCGCACACAAGGTAAGTACCCACGCAACATCCTGTTGCGCACCCGCTTGATTAACAATATGAATTGGGATCGCAAACGAGATTTGATTGATGAGCATAAAATATCCCATCATAATGGCTGAAAACTTTAAAAACCCTCGGTTGCTAAGGACACCCGACACCATCGTTTTAATATTACTTTTTTCACCTGTATTAGAGGCTGGCTTAGCGCTCTTTGCTTTCGATGCGCTAGGTAATAAAACACTAAAAACAATGGTAAAAAGTAAAAATGGCAGCGCAGCTGCGACGCATAAAATGTCAAACCCAACATTAAGAAGCAATAAGCCACACACAGGTCCCAAGAGCTCACCACCATTTCGTGCAACCCCCACCAGCGAAAACATTTGTGCTCTGCTTAACGTCTCTTGTTTAGCAAAATACGCTTGAGCTGCAGGGGTAAATAATGCACCCGCAAAGCCCGTTAAAAACGCTGCAAGAAATAGCACCGGGGTAACATCTGCAAATAAAAATAAGCAAAAGCCAATCGCACGCAATAAGCAACCAATGACAATCAGTGGCTTAGCACCATATAAATCAGCGAGTAACCCTCCGACTAAAAATAGACCTTGCTGACAAAATGAGCGAACGCCCAAGACAATACCAACCAAAGTGGCACTGAGCAGCAAGTCTTGCTTTAAATAACCTGCTAGAAATGGGATCAGCATGTAAAAACCCAGATTAAAAATAAACGCCGCAGATAACATCCAACGGTATTGGCTACTGAGTTTTAAATAAGATGAAAAAATAGACATTGAGGTCACTCAGGCTTTTGAGCTATCAAAATAGAATGAAAATTATCTGCGTAAGTTTGTACTTTCAATTTTAGCTGAAATGGCAACAGAGCTTGTTCATTGGTACTTGGATAAAGCAATGTACGCAAATTATACGCAGTGCGAATGACTAAATGCGCACCAGGACGCATGTTTTCAAATAAGTGCTGAATAATTTTGCCTTTGATTTTTTCATCACCCACCAAAGCAGCAAGCCATATGACGTCATACTGGTCTAGCTGTTCTTGCACACATACGTCGTTGTGAATAAATGCCATTTGATTGTCTGGCTGTAACGCGTCACACACAGATTTGCCTAATAACAAATCAGGTTGATTAATATCAAGGTTATCTACGGCTAACCCAGCATTAAACAAAGCCAAAGATGTTAATGGCAAAGCGCCCGATCCAACCATAAGCACCCGATTCACAGCATCACTAGATAGTGAGTTAATCGCACTTATCTCAAGGGTTGTAGCTCGCTCATAATGCTGATAATACGGGTATTCTTGTGTTAATAGCGCGTGTGCATCTTCGCTTTCTACCAGTCGTTCAGCCCAGTGCCTTTCATACAAACTCGACGCCTGGCTAAACAACTGCTGGATCCCTGGTTTAATGTCTTGAATTTGCGGTTGCGCCAACACATGATCTGCAAATTCGCTGCCGTGTTCATTCGACAGTAAATCTAAAAATCCATGAAATTTAACCATGCTGTCTGGCGTGATTGAAAGTGCAGACATCGCTTTAATATTTTTGTACCCATCGGCTATCAAGGCCGCATGGGTAGTTACAGAGTGAGGTATGTTCATAAGTTAGTTGTTACTGCATTGCCCCTATTTTTATGTTATAACATAACCCATGAGTTACCTATATGTAAATTGGTTTTTATGATTATTTTCATTAATCTTAGCGCCTTAAATTAAAATGGTAACAACCTGTTTACTTTTAACATAATTAGTAATAGAGACTTAGGCATGACAATTACAAAAAACACGTCATTTTTTATGCGCTACAAACGCGTTTGTATCCTGCTGTTGGTGTTGCTTAGCGGCGTTATCGCTTGTGTTGGGCTGTTTACAATGGCAAGCGACACCGTACAACTTAATCCCGAAGTAGATACTCGGCCAAAAGTCTCTGCGCGCACAATTCGCCCTATTGATTACCAAACAACACTTAGTCTATCTGGTGTATTTAAACCCGCAGAACAAACTGATATTGCCTTCGAACTGTCAGGTAAGGTGGCGTCTCTACATCCAAGCTTTGTCGTTGGAGGCATTGTTAAACAAGGCGATTTACTGGCGACGCTGGATCCGTTTGATTATAAAACACAAGTCTTAGAAAAACAGGCAAGCTTTGCCTTAGCACAAGCCCACTTATCTGAAGAACTCGCCAAGGCTGAAGTCGCTAAAAAAGAATGGGCTAACAGTGCACATATCCCCGCTTTAGCCCTAAGAGAGCCACAAGTAGCAAGTGCACAAGCACAGCTAAAAGCTGCAAAAGCCAGTCTGTCTCTGGCTGAAAAAAACCTCTCTCGAACTCAATATTTCGCGCCTTATGATGCCCTCATAGCAGCACGTAGCGTAGGCCTTGGGCAAGTTATTTCAAAAGGAGAAATGCTTGGACAAATCGTGAATTTAAGCTTCGGAGAAATACATATCCCCATAGCGGGATTTGAACAACCCTTTATCCCTGCTCTCCCAGCAAATAACGTGCAAGTCCACAGTGACAATGTGCAACGACAAGGTATTTTAACTCGCCACACAGGTCAGTTTAATGATGTAACAAGAATGGCTTACTACATCGTCAAGGTTAACGACCCCTATGCACTCAACAGCCAAGAAGAGCCACTCTATTTCGGCCAATTTCTAGCCGTAAATATACCAGGTAAAATCCTTAAAAATGTTATCAAAGTGCCACAAGAGTGGGTCAAAAACCAAACACTGTGGCTACTCAATACGGATGGCACCTTAGTAAAAAACTCAGTGACAGTGGTAAGAGAAGAGCATGGCTTTGCATTGCTTAAAGCACCAACAGGTATCAACCACCAAATCGTTACTCAACTCCCTGAGTACCCTCAATCAGGCATGCAAGTTAAACGCTGGCCTCACGATACCCAGCTAGCCGAGCGAGGAGAAAAACAATGACCCAGCAACACGGTCTTATCGCCTATTTTGTGCGCCACCCTGTCGCGGCAAACTTGTTAATGTTATTGATAGTATGTATGGGCGTATTGAGCTATCAGAGTATACAGCGACAAACCTTTCCAGTCTCTGACAATCATAAAGTCACCATTCAAGCGACTCAGTTAGGGGCATCCGTTAAAGAGGTTGAAGAAAATATACTATTAAAAATAGAGCAGGCCTTAAAACCTCAAATAGGAATAAAGCGGGTATTAAGCAGCGCAACACCGTCACAAGCCAAAGTAGAAGTTGAGCTCAATAGCGGTGAAAACATTGCCGCTAGACTCGATGAGATCAAGCTCAAGTTAGACAGTATTGCCAGCTTCCCAATTGCAATGGAACCGCTACTTATTTTTGAAAATGCGCAACAGCAGCGTGCCCTCAGTATTGTGGTATCAGGCCTGTCAGATCCCCTCTTACTTAAAAAGCTGGGGAATGAGATCAAAACCGAGCTACTGCAGCTCAAAGACATTTCCCATGTTAACTTATCTGCAATGCCAAACTATGAAGTGTCTATTGAGATTTCCCCAATAAAGTTGCGAGAATTCAGCCTTAGTTTGTCACAAGTAGTCCAAGCCATACAGTCACACTCAGACAACCTGTCCGCAGGACATATTAAAACCTCTAACGGTAATATTTATTTAAGATTAGAAGAGCGTCGTTACCATGGCGATGACCTGTTAAATCTTCCTGTGGTTTCTGGCTTACTAGGCGAGACCATTCGTTTAAAAGACATTGCAACGATTAAAGATGGGTTTACCGAAACCTTAGATGAAGGTCGGCTCAATGGCGAGCGTGCCGTTTACATTATGGTCGATGCATCAAAAGAGCAATCACTCACACATGTTGTTACTACCGCGCAAGCTTACCTAGCTGAAAAGCGCCGCTCGCTGCCCAGTGAAATTGAACTCTATGAGTTTGTTGATGTAACATTTTACTTAGAGGGCCGTTTAAACATGATGCTAGAGAACCTTGCTCAAGGTGCCATTTTAGTATTCATTCTGCTGGCTGTCTTTTTACGAACAAGACTTGCGATTTGGGTCATGATTGGCCTGCCAGTCTCAATGCTTGGCGCTTTTTGGTTAATGCCATGGCTTGGCATAACGATTAACTTGGTGTCTTTATTTGCCTTTATTATGGTACTGGGCATCGTGGTTGATGATGCGATAGTCATAGGAGAAAGTGTCTGTGACCAAGTTGAAAGCCATGGCCATGACAACGAGCAAGTAATACTCGGCACGCATAAAGTGGCTATGCCAGCCACATTTGGGGTATTGACCACCATCGCCATATTTATGCCATTTATGTTAAGTACGGGACCTAACTCAGGGCAATTTATTGCTATCGCGGGGGTCTGTATTTTATGCTTGCTGTTCAGCTTAGTAGAATCTAAATTGATTTTACCCGCGCACCTCGCCCACACACGTATGCCTAGCCTTCCTAACTCACACTGGCGAGTACGTTTTAATAATCGTCTGCAACACCTATTAAACAGCCGCTTTAAACCAGTATTAAAGTCATGTATTCATCACCGATATGCAGTTATTTTGGCGTTTGTTTCACTGCTCATTGTTACTGTCTGTTTAATCGTTACCGGGTTAGTACGATTTGTGGCAGTACCCAAAGTGCCGCACGACTTCCCTTCTATTAATATTCAAATGAACCAAAATGTTTCTGAAGCACAGACTTTAGCTGCCGTAAAAGAGATTGAAGCGATGATCCAGCGTGTTGAGCGTGACACCATTGCACAAACTAACCAGCCTATGATGAGAACGATGTACACCCGTATTGATCACCTAACTGAGGCTGAAATTGTGGTGCCATTGGTTGCAGAAGCAGACCGTCCGTTCGACACATTCGAACTCGCCAGACGCTGGCAAGCTGAATTGCCAAACATACCTGGTGTGAAAAAGTTCACCATTGAGTCAGACGTTATTGATATTGCAGAAAAAGGAGATTTGGAATACCGGCTGTTTGCAGACGACATACAAACATTACAGCGTGCCAGCCAAGACTTTATTGCCCAGCTGACTCAAATAAAAGGCGTACACAGTGTTTATTCTTCGATGGACAGTGCGCAAACAGAATACAAAGTAAAACTCAAGCCCATTGCTTATCAGCTACAACTGGATGCTAAAACCGTCACAGAACAAGTCGCAGCAAAGTTTTACGGCCTTGAGCTGCAACGCGTTATGCGTGAAGGCCAAGAAGTCATATTTATGGTACGAGGCGCACGCACCGACAGGGAGAACATCAGCGCGTTGGCGCAAACCCTTATCACCTTGCCTAATGGCGAGCAGGTGTTTTTTGGTGATATTGCAAACACCATCGAAGCGCCAAGTGTCGCTAAAATAGACAGAGAGCAAGGCTTTCAAGTGGTGACTATCAGCGCAAACGTTGATGCACAACAAGCGCAGTTAAGTAACGTATCGAACAAGATAGAAGCCGATATTCTACCTGCGGTGACAAGTCGTTATACTGGTGTGACAACTCAGCTCGGCAGTACCTTACTAGATCAGCGCAACGAACGCAGTCAAATGCTGACTTTTGCGTTAGTCGGTTTGCTGGTTATTTACTTATTACTAGCCTTACCCCTTAAAAGCTATGTGCAGCCATTGATTGTGATGTCTGTTATTCCGTTTTCAGTGATTGGTGCGTTATGGGGGCATTTCTTGTTCGGTTATACATTAAGCATCATGTCAGTTTTTGGGATTGTGGCAGCCGCAGGTGTGGTAATAAATGATTCATTGGTCATGACTGATGTCATAAACCGAAACCGCGCCAAAGGTGTCGCATTAAACGACGCCGTCGTACAGGCAAGCATTTCACGCTTTAGGGCAATCCTACTGACATCATTGACCACCTTTTTTGGGCTTGTGCCCATCATGTTCGAATCAAGCTTACAGGCACAATTTGTGATCCCGACCGCCATCTCTTTGAGCTTTTCAGTGCTCTTTGCAACAGTAGTAACCCTTATCATGGTGCCATGTTTATATGCGGTACTAGAAGATGTAAAACGCCTGCACTTACCCTTGATGCGCAAGTTCAAAATACAAAACGCTTAGTCGTGGGTCAATGTATAAACTACACATAGGCGAATGTTACAAAGAAGCGAGAGTTAAAAGTTATCAGCGACCATAAAATGAAGAAAACAAAAAGGTAATAATACTAAAGCTTAAGAACCCGTAAAAAGACATGCCTTGGTAAATGAGTTACCAAGGCATGTTTATATTAGAACTTATAAATTAGAACTTATAAGATGCTGAAAGCAGTACCTTACGTGGCTCACCCGGCTGAACCCACATTTGCGTATATGAGTTAGTATAGTGTGTACGGTCAAACGCATTATGTACTTGCGCTTTTACGGTCCACTCTTTATTTACTTCATACTTAGCAAACAAGTTAAATACCACATACGACGGCAAGTAAAAATCACTGCCGCGTTGACCTAAACGCTCATCAACATACTGGAAACCCAAACCTGCTGATAGGTCATTACCATACACGGTGTAATGTTGACTCAGTTGTAAACTCGCTGAATGCTCAGGAATATTCAGTAACTCATCACCCGCTTCAATACCCACATAAAGGCCAGTATCTAACGCGTCCTTTTCAACTTGGGCATCTAAGTAAGTATATGAAAAACGAATTTCAGCATCCGCAGGTAACTGGCCGGCAATATCTAATTCAATACCACGGCTACTTGCTTCACCAATCGCAGTTTCAAATCCTAAGTTTTGCATATCAGCCACAATAATATTGGTCTGCTCACTATCAAAATAAGCAAGAGTAATATCTAATGCGTTATCTAATAATGACCACTTAGTACCAAGTTCAATAGACTCAGTTTGATTCGGCTCAAAGCCATTACCTTGATAGTCAGCACCAAAGTTTAAGCGGTATCCTTCACCATACGTTGAATATAAAGAAAAGTTATCAGTGAACTGATAGACCAAACCTAACTGCGGGCTAAAGTGTTGCTCAGACTGATCTAAGGTAATATTACGCACTTTGTCATTCGTTGTTTGCTTTAACCAATCAAAACGGCCACCAATACGTATTTGTAACGCATCGGTCAGTGCAATTTGGTCTTGAATATACAAACCTGTTGCTGATTGGTTTTGCTGACGTACAATCACCGGCATTGGCGTTGGCGGTGTATGCAACCCATATACAGGGTTATGAACATTCAGTGCGTACAACTGCGCATCAGTTGGATTAGTGCTAAGTTTAGGTGCACGTGCTACGCGGTAATCTCTGTCAAACTCAAATCGGTCATAGTCCACACCCGCAATAATATTATGCTTAAAGCCACCTGCTTCAATATCACCTGCGATTTCAAAGCGCGCTACATATTGGTCTGTATCATAGGCCCTTTCTCTGTGCTGACGAGTCAATGTTTGACCATCATAGAACAGCTTTTGACGTGAAGGCGACATATCGGCATCACTTGATAGACTGTCTAATTCAGTTTGCCTAAAGGCCACAGCAGAACTCAACTGCCATACCGAATTTAGGTCATATAGCCATTGTAATTGATGTCCGTGAACCATCGTCGTGGTAGGGCCATCACCTGGTTCACCTAAAAAGCGCTCAATAGGCATAAAGTCAAAGTTACCACCGGGTGCAATAACGCCTCGGTCAAATGGGATCTCTTGCTCGGCATATTCTAATTCATATGTCCAAGTAGAGCGGTCACTCTGATCGAACAAAAATGAGGCAGTAACACCTTGTTTTTGCGTTTCTATGGTGTCTCTAAAGCTATCTTCTTGCTGATAAAAACCAATAAAACGACCCGCTAAGTTATCAGCTAGAACCGTATTCACATCGGCTTCTACGCGCTGATGCTTGCGACTACCTAAGGTTAATTCTAATTCACTTGATGACTCAAAAGTTGGCTTTTTAGTTACCAGATTAATTGACCCACCCGGCTCACCACGGCCAAATAACGCCGCTTTTGGCCCTTTGAGTATTTCAACACGTTCGATGCCAGATGCATCTCTTGGCCCAGAAAAACCACGGCCAGCATTAAAGCCATTCACTAAATAGCCGCTGGGTACATTCTCATCACCAAAAAAACCGCGAATGGCGAAGCTATCCCACAGCCCTCCTAAACTATTTTGACGGCTTACTGATGCCGATAAATCTAGAACCTGTGTTAATCCAGTCAAACCGGTATTTTCAATTAGGTCAGCGTCAAGTTCGAGAATCGCTTCTGGAGATTGTAAATGAGTAAAATCGCCACGGTAAGCTTGACGCTCACCGGTTACTTCTATTTTCTCTACGTCTGAGTCTTGAGAGTTTTGAGCTGCGTGAGAAGAAAAAGCCGCAGCCAATGAAAGAGATAATACGCTTAAACGACAAGCATAAACTAAGGGTGTCATTATCAATCCTTTATATTTGATATGTTATAACGTTTTGGGTACTTTACCATGAGTATGAGAAGCTGTTAAGAATTAATCCGCTTTACTGAATAAATCACAAACCACCTGAAATAAAATAAATATTTGACAATGTCAGATGCTAGACCTGCTCAATTGGCGACATTTCGGTTACGTTGTCACCTTTTACGATCGCCACAAAAACCTCTCGATACTGCACCTCACCCTTCTAGAATAAAAAGATATGCAATAATGAACAGCTCGCTTCAACCAAAATAAAGCCGTGTTACTCAACATAAACCGATGTAACTCAAGCATTTGTGCTAAACTATAAGAGACATTTAACTCAGGAGGCAGTTACCAAGAGTGAGTAGAGCAAAGCTAAGCCAAGATGAAAATCTATCCTTCAAGATCAACTATCAACTTCTTCCTAAAGAAACCAATCAGCTCGACCTGTATTTTTCAATCCCGACAGACATGGGGATCAATGCAAATACACTTAATGAAGTTGATTTCTTTAACGCCAATATAAAGTCGCACAGTGCCTATTACTCTGAGCAGCTGCATTTACCCTTGGTTCAAAGTCGCTTTATTAGCCAAACCAAACGAGAAAAAACCGGCTACCGACTTAACCTAAACCTATTTTGCTACCAGCTCAGGATCGCGCTTGATGCCGACGTAAAAGCCACACTGCAACTTAAAGAACCCGACGAGTTCTTCCCCGCAGCAGCATTATTAGTAGAACAAACGGAGCGCTTGCTGAAAAATTTAAGGCGCTACACGCCGCCTGATAACAAGCTCAAATCCTACTTTCAAAATGCCGACAACTACCTGAGCTGGCATACCGAGCAAACATTCTTAAAGTTACTATCGAGAGGTCCTAAATCGAGTGAATTTAGTGATGAACGCGCAGCGCTGATTGATTTTTGTCAGCAAGAAAGTCAATATCGCACTGGGCAAACATATAACTCGCAAGTGACATTAGACGACCCAAATCGCATCACCAATAAAATGAAGCTACTCGAACGGCTGATTGAGTATGGGGTGGTATTTAATAAACAAACCACTGATCTAACCTTAAATTTAAAACGATTAGTTAAAGGGCTCGTAACCGGTGTGATCATGGCGTTTGTCATGTTTATTGTGCTTAATGCCCGATCTAATTTTCAAGAAATCACCGTTGCCCTTATCGCCCTACTGGGGGTTATTTACGGGTTAAGAGAAACATTCAAAGAAGACTTAACCCAATGGGCGTGGCGTAGGATCCAGCGAAAACGCCCTAAATGGCGTAATAAGTTTAAAAACTCAGTAAACGACGATATCGTCTGTACACAAACCATTTGGCTTGAACACATTCGTAAAAAAGACGTCCCCCCTGATGTAAATAAATTACTTAAGCAACGCAGGCAGCAAAATAAGCAAGCGGCGCATTTAATGCACTTTAGTAGTAAAAATCAGGTTCATGTTAGTGAGTTTTTACCCGGTTATGATGAAGTACAGCAGCGTATTACTTTTAACATGGCTTCATTTGTTCGCTACCTTAAAAAAGGGGCTGGAAAGCTCTATGCTTTGGAAGGCCAAAAAATATCAAAAAAATCGGTAGAACGGCGCTATCAAATTAACCTTGTACTGCGTTTTTCAACCGATCACAGTACACAAATAGAACGCTACAAACTGACTATGAACCGTTCTGAAATTGTTGCGATAGAGCTGATGGATGAGGCTGCTGCAGAGTAATAGATAAAAGAGTCAGTCACGTGACACACAGACAAGCATCGCTTAGTGCCAAAACCCTCGGACTGACTCGCTGAAAATCGCTGGAAAAAAGTCACCGTTTAAAGCTGGTAAGCGGGTAAAGTAATCACCTCTATAAGATAAATATAATGTACCCGCCCTGTTAAGTCACACTTAAAACACTTGATCGCAACCTTTAATTAACATACATTTGTTGTGTTTTGTTCAAAAACACAACAACTAAAATTAAAGGATAATAACTTATGATACCGTGTAAAGTTCGTAAGGCCGTGCTTCCTGCATGTGCATTACTTTTGTCATCAGCGACTTTTGCTGGTGTATTAGACGCTTCAGCGCAAAAAACAGACATTGCTAAAATTGTCTCTCATCAGCTCTCGCTTAATGCGGGGCACGCTGGGATCACCACCCAAGATGTTAAAGAGCATATTATTAATCACCCGGATGCACAGTTTATTAAAATAAACTTTGCTCAGTTGTCGTTACCTGAAGGCGCATACATTGAAGTCAGCAATTTAGAAGGCACAGAAAGCTATCGTTATGACCACAATGACAGCGATGTCAAAGCATCAATGTCGGTATCATCCGATACAGTAAAAGTAACTTTGGTTTCGCCTAACTCAGTACTGTGGGACGAAAATCATGGCGTTGAAATACAAGATTTCTATGCCGGCTTCTCTGATTTTGAATTGGCTGAACGCGCCGCTATATTTGAAAGTGGTGATATTCAGCCTAACTCAACTTGCGGTGTTAACGAGCGCCAAGACGTCGCCTGTTGGGAAACATCTCACCCTGTGGAACATGAGCGTAGTCGCCCAGTTGCACGCCTGCTAATTGGGGGCCGCAGCCTCTGTACAGCATGGCGTGTTGGTGCCGACAACCATATGTTTACCAACAATCACTGCTTTAGTAGTGCAGCAGATACCAAAAATGTCGAAGTGTGGTTTAACTATCAGCGCACAGGCTGTGGTACTGGCACAACCAATAGCACAGTAAAAGTAAACGGCGACCAGCTTTTGGCCACCGATTATGCGCTAGATTACACCTTATTTACTGTGCAAGAATTTGAAAAAATTAAACAGTTTGGCCACTTTGGGCTAGATGCTAACGCACAGATTCAAGGTGAGCGTATCTTCATCCCTCAGCATGGTGCAGGTAACCCGAAAGAGTTAGCAATTGAAAGTGACTTGAACTCAAATGGGCTGTGTCAGATTGACCAAACCGTCACAGCGGGTCGTGGCAGTAATACCGACATGGGTTATAAATGTGACACCACAGGTGGCTCTTCAGGTTCACCTGTACTCTCAGCAAAAAATAACAATGTAATTGCATTACACCATTATGGTAATAGCACGCAGTGTACAACTAAATTAAACCGCGGCACACGCATTGAGTTAATTTGGCCAAAAGTAGCCACCCATTTTGGTGGTGTGTTACCAGTAGGAGATAATGGTAACACAGGCAATAACCCGCCAGTTGCTCAGATTACGACACAGTGTACCGAATTAACCTGTCGCTTTGATTCAAGTGGCTCGTCTGACTCTGACGGTAATATTGTCGCGACTGCGTGGAATTTTGGTGATGGTACAACAAGTACGACTGCTGGTTTAGTCACACATACCTATCAGCAAGCAGGGAAATATAATGTCTCGCTGGTCGTTACAGATAACGACAACGCGCAAGACAGTGCCGTAGTTGAAGTGACAGTCACGGCAACTGGTAACCAAGCCCCTGTTGCTGACTTCACGTATTCAGCTAATGGTCTGGCAGTAAACTTTACCGATGCTTCAACAGATGACTCAGGCGTAATCGGGTATTTATGGGCGTTTGGTGATGGCAATAGCAGCCAAATGCAAAACCCATCTCATGCTTACGTTGCAGCAGGTACTTACCCTGTCACACTCACAGTGACCGATGCACAAGGTGAACAATCCACTAAATCAAGTTCAGTCGTCATTTCGGATAGCAACTGTAATGTTGGCGCATGGGATAGTTCAACTGTTTACCTCACCGGTGATCAAGCGTCTCAAAATGGCAGTGTTTATGAAGCGAAATGGTGGACACAAGCTCAGTCTCCAGCGGATTACTCATCTACATGGGCAGTTTGGAAGTGGTTAAGAAACTGTAATTAAGCGATCTAAACCAATCCGTTTGAACCAAGTTAAGGTACTAACCTTAACTTGGTTCAATTTTGTTATTCTTTTATTTCTCGAATAGATGTCGCGGTTAGTGGCTAGATATAAAAAAGAGTACAAGTCGATGGCTTCATAGCATGATATTAGCCATTCATCGTTCATCGTTCATCGTTCATCGTTCATCGTTCATCGTTCATCGTTCATCGTTCATCGTTCATCGTTCATCGTTCATCGTTCATCGTTCATCGTAAGAAAATAGCCTCTAGCAAAACAGCAAGCACTTATTTATTTAAGTGAATGAGATTGTTTAATAATGCAAAAATCAAACCCGCGCCCCAAAAAACAGTAAGATCTGCGGTCTTTCTGCCTTTAATAAAGAACGAAAAGCAGTCAAAGTGAAGATGTAGCACTTTATCTTTTCTAGACTTGGGGTATTTAATTCATATTTTATCTAAAACCTTCGCTTTATATAATGGTAAAAACTATATAGTCAGCCATCTCTAAATTGTAAACCTAAAAAAAAATCAGTACCATGTCCCCATTAAAAATACTACACATCAACAAAAAGAAAATGCGACATAAAATAAACATCTTTATAGCCTTGTTACTTTGTAGCACATTTATTGGTTGTGGCGGGGGATCTGGTGAGGGTACTCACGTAAATTCAGATGCTAACACTAGTTTGAACACAATTGACGGCTCAGTAATAAAAGATACGACAGCACCAAACATTACTATTACTGGGGAAAATCCAGTCACTATAGACTTTGGCACAAAATATAACGATGCAGGTGCTATAGCTACAGACTCAAATGATGGCGCTGTCTTTGTCACAGTTACAAACAATGTTAACGTAAACAAGGTTGGTGAATACTCCATCGAATACACAGCCCAAGATAAAACAGGGAATACTGCAACGGCGGCTAGACAGGTCATAGTTAAAGATATCACACCACCAGCCATCTCTATTTTAGGTGCTAACCCAACTATAGTTGAGGGGGGCAGAAAATATATCGACGAAGGAGCAACGGCCACCGATCTAAAAGATGGTGCCATCTCTGTTACAACACAAAGCGATGTCAACATGCTATTAATTGGCGAGTACTCTGTTCATTACACGGCTTCAGACACATTGGGTAATACCAGTACAGACACAAGAACCGTAATAGTCCAAGACTCAAAGCCACCACAAATTACACTTCTCGGTGACGATCCATTAACCATAAAATACGGCTTTGAGTATATTGAGCCTGGTATAATCGCAGTGGATGTCTTGGATGGAGAAGTGCCTGTTACCACAACTAGCAACTTAAACATAGAAGTAGCGGGTGATTATTCAGTAGAGTACACAGCAACAGACGCCCAAGGTAATATTGCAATCGCTTCGAGAACAATTACAGTGGTCGAAACCTATCTAACAAGTATCATTAAAGACAAAAACTTATTGAATTGCTTACTTGAGCAAGACTTAACGTATGCATCTCAAGTGACAGAGGTGATTTGTAGAGATAGAAGAATTCAAAGCACATTAGGTATTGAATACCTCCGGAATATGACAAAACTGGACCTTGGTAACGCAGACTATTATGAATCTTTGGTCGACATCAATAAGTTTTCGCCGGGAGAATATGATCGTTCTAAGTTCAACTCAATCACAGCGATAGACTTAACAAAAAACGCAAAGCTTGAATATCTTGATCTACAATATAATAATTTTGGACTATCAAAACAAAGCCTGGATTTAAGGAAGAACACGAACCTAACGTATCTGAATTTAGCTCTTAATAATATTTCTCATATCGATATATCCAATAACACCAATCTAGAAAAGCTTGATTTGGCAGCAAACAACTTTACAGCGGTTGACGTAAGTAAAAATACACAGCTTGTGGAGCTTAGTTTATCCTTTAATCAATTAACTGATTTAGACATTACGAGCAATATACACCTTACGGGGCTTGATATAAGTTACAATAGTTTAAATGAGGCAGATTTAATTCATAACCAAAATATCGAAACAATATTATGCTCGCGTAATAACTTTACCAACATTGAAGTAAAGCATCTAATCGATCTAAAGGCGCTTTACTGCTCATCCAATCAATTGACTAGTATTGATGTAAGTGACAACTTAATGCTTGAAAACGTTGTACTCGATGATAATAAACTAGCGGAACTGGACCTAAGCAATAATGTTGCACTAAGAGTTTTATCTTTATTTTTAAATCCTTTAAAATCGATTGATTTAACTAAAAACATTCAGCTTGAACGTCTGTTCCTAGATTCTGACGTTATATGCTATGGTGAAAAATGCGAGCTTAAATAGTCATTTACATGGTTTGTTAACACCCGATGGTGCTAGCAAACCAATAACGCTACTCAAAGCACTTTGTTTTAGTAAATAGTAATTGTCTGAAACAGGCACTCTACGACTCAACATACCTAGAATCAGTGAAAAGTCAGTAAAATGTTATGTTTACAACATGCCGACGTTATAGCAGGTACTTACCCTGTCACACTCACAGTGACCAATCTACTAAATCAAGTTCAGTCGTCATTTCGGATAGCAACTGTAATGTTGGCGCATGGGATAGTTCAACTGTTTACCTCAAAGGCGACCAAGCGTCTCAAAATGGCAGTGTTTATGAAGCGAAATGGTGGACACAAGCTCAGTCTCCAGCGGATTACTCATCTACATGGGCGGTTTGGAAGTGGTTAAGAAACTGTAATTAAGCGATCTAAACCAATCCGTTTGAACCAAGTTAAGGTACTAACCTTAACTTGGTTCATACAGTGTATTCTTGGGTAATTTAACTAGGCATCTATATCAGCAATAAAATGGCTCTCGGTGAGTACTCATCACAAACAAGTAACTCTTTATACATAGACCCTGACCTTCGTCAAGGAGACGGCCACAGCATGTCGCTTTATCAGCTCAGGAAAATAGTCACCCTCTTCCCTACTTTAGCGGCCACTAAATGTTATTTGGTGTGGCTAAAAGTTAAGGCCTCTGCACTAACCGACTCAACTTGGAGGTCGTCACCGCAGAAGCCATACTTCCTTTATTTGCTTTCTAATAAGGGCTTGTTTTCAGCCTCAGAAGCCCCCTTCAACTGTGGTTGCCTATTAAACACAGGCTGTGATAATAGAGCTGACATAAAGCCCAAACTAAATAAAGCACTGAACAACATACCACCTACGATCACGGCAGCTAAGCCACGATAGATCTCAGAACCGTCTCCAGGGCTGAGCATCAGTGGCAACATACCAAATACACTTGTTCCGGTACTCATGTAAATAGCTCGCATACGATAGCCAGTAGACTGAATAATGGCTTGCTGTTGGTTTTGTCCAGCCACCATCGCCGAACGATATTGACTCGCAAGTAAAATGGCATTATTGATTACTAATCCCATTAAAATAATAAAGCCAATCATGGTGACAATATCTAAATTTTGCGGTGCAAAGTAATCGACCACTTTTAGACATAACATACCCCCAAGTAACGCCAACGGCATCGACAACATCACAGCAACAGCTAACGACCAAGAGTTAAGCGCTATCCGTATCAATAAAAATAAAATCAGTAATGAAACTAAGAACATTTGGAAGAACTCAGCTAAAAAGCCACTCAACTGATCGGCACTACCACGGTAATTTATGAATAAATCTTGATTTGGTCGTTGCGCTAAATATGCAGCAACCTCCGCCTTTACTTGTGTAATAAACGGGCCAACTGCTTGACCGTTCGCAGGTACTAAGTTAATTGACATGCTTACTTCGCGATCAGTGCGATATATCGCACTTGGTGCCAAAGTCAGTTGAGTGTCTACCAAGGAGCGCAGTGGGTGTAGCCCTTGATTTGGTACCATGATTTCTGTTTCTAACAACTGCTCAAGGTGTTCAGGGGTCTGCCCTTTTAAGTAAAAAGGCAAAGTATCACCGTCTGCATAAAACTGACCAAGGTAAGCGCCATCTGTTAAAGTCACTAAAATCTGATTCAATTCAGCTTGAGACATGCCCATAAAGGCGAGCGTATCAGCTTTAGGTTTAAACTCGACTCTTGCCACCGTATCTCGCATTGGAATAACTTCAGTGATCCGAGCATCCGGGAAGGCTTTGATCAAGTGTGCGAGCAACTCCTGACCTACGAGTTGTAACTCTGGCATGCTCAGCCCCTTTAAATCTAGCTGACTTGTACGCGCATCTGGTAGCGCTAACCTAAGTAAAGTCCCTTGATACACATAGGTTCTCGCGTCTGGTAAATCTTGGACTATTTCACTATCGACCCACTTTTTAAATTCAGGAAAGTCCCAATTGCCTTTAGGGTAAAAATAAAGCAAGCAGTAAGCACGGTGACAAAAAGAGCCGTGAATATCGAAGACAGGGTGATCACCTACCTGTTGTTGGGCAGCAATACGTTGCTCTATTACGTTGCCAATCTGTTCTTTCGCCGCACTAACAGAAAGCGGTTCATCAAAAGCGGTGTATACCATCACAATATTTTCTTTCGGATTGGGTAATAAATCTAACTCAGGCTTCATAAACCAACTGGCAAGCAAGGCACCAGGGATCGCTAACACCAACCAACCCCACCCTTGAGACTTAGAACGAGATGGTGCCGTGACAAACATAGTCCATTTATCAGACAGCTCTTTACCTGTAGCGACTGTCTGCCCTGGCAACAACTGTCGCGACAACGCAGGTAGCAAAAACAGCGCAACTAAGATTGAGGCGACCAAGGCACTAGAAATAGTATATGCAAGATCACCAAATAGCTGACTTACCTCCGAGTGCATTAAAACAATAGGGACAAAAATGACGATGCTTGACAAAGTAGAAGAAATTAATGCAGCTCGTACTTGCAATACACCTTGACGACAGCTTTCTAAAAGTGATAGCCCTGTACTTCTCAACCGCTGAATATTTTCTACTATGATAATGGAAGCATCGAGTAGCAACCCAACGGACAATGCCATTCCTGCCAAAGAAATTAGGTTCAGGCTACGCCCCCCTACTTGCATACCCAACAGCACTAAAGACAAACACACAGGAATGCTAACAAATATCAAAAACACGACGCGTAAATTACGTATGAAATAATACAAGAAAGCACAAGCAAGCAATACGCCTAACAATAAATTACCATAAACCATTAGCAATGCTTGTTTAATTGGCAGTGAGTTGTCGCGACTCATCACAACCTTAAGGTCAAGTGACGACAAAGGCCCTTGATTGAGCTCGGCTAAAGTCTCTTTGATAAGATCAATCGTTTCTAATACATTGATATCTTTATCTGGCTGTAAAAAAAAGTAAATTGATTGATTACCCTTAAAAGTCGAGTATGACCAATCATAGACAAATCGTTTATGCACGGTCGCTACTTCACCTAAACGCACAACCCGAATGCCAGTAACCGCAATCGGTAAATTGCGTAACTCATTTAGTCCCATCTGGCCTTTAAAATGCAAATCGTACTCTTTCGAACCCAATACTAGACTGTCACCCGAGCGGTCAATCAACCCTTGTAGCTTACGAGTCACTTGATCTATTCTCAATGAAAATTGAGTTAACTTTTGTGGATCAAATTCAATATCTACCCGTTGTGCCAATCGATTGTTATCCATATTAATGTTAGTGATACCTGGAATATCAGTCATTGCAGGTTCAACATAAGCGCGATAGGCATGCATGAAATCTTCTTGTGACTTTTCTGTCTCAGAGTACAAAAACAGCGAAGCCAGAGTAGAACCGGCACCATTACTAAAGTCTATAACTCTGGGTTTAGCAACCTGAGAAGGCCAGTCTGAAACTTGGTTTATTCGTGCCAAAACTTCCATATAAATTTTTTCCATATCAGCTTGATAATGGAAGTTTAAGGTAGTCCAAGCTTGGCCGTTTGAAATATTAGTTTGTAAGTTTTTTAATTGACTCAAACCTGCCAATTGACGCTCAAGGGGAGATATTAGGCTTTGCTCAATCTCAGCGGCGGTTTTACCCGGCCAAGCTGTCACGACGGCAATTTGTGCTCGATCTATTTTAGGTAATAGTGCATTCGGGAGCTTTAAACCGGCTACAACACCTAATACGACAAGTAAAAATGAAAAGGCTATAATAATAGAGCCATATTTCTCAACTAATCTCATAGCTTAACCTGACTATTAATGGTGACTTCAGCATCATCTTTCAGTGCTATTTTTCCTTTGATCACAACTTTGTCACCAGCTTTGAGCTGCCCTTGGATCACGGAATAAGTGTTTCCAGTATCAACTATTTTTGCAGCAACTTTACTCACTTTGTTATCTTTATCCACTCGCCAAACGTAATATTCATTGTTATTAATGGTCAAGGCATCATAAGGCACCTTGGTTAAATTACTGGCAGCCACAGACACATCAACGACATAGCGTTGACCAATAAGAAATTTTTCAGGACGGTTCTTTTTAAATTTTAAATGTAAATTAATGGTCTGATCTTGGCTACTAACCAATCCTGCGTGGCGGTCTAAATACAGTTCTGTGCCGTCGGACAGTGATAACTCCACATCTTTAAACTGGTTGAATTCTTGATATAAGTCCAATGCCACACGACAAGTAACTTCTTGCTGATCCGCTGGCAAAAACACTAATATACTTTCGCCCTCTCCAACCCATTGTCCGGGTTCACCAGACAAAGAGAGAACGACACCATCAGCAGTCGCTCGATGCATTAAATTATTTAACTGGTGCTGAACGACACGGTATTGCTCAGCATACATTTTATTTTGCTCTGCTGCGGTTTGATAATCTCTTTTGTGTTGCTGTAATTCTGAACTAGAAACAACCCCTCCTTCATCTAATTTGCTCAGTCGCTCATATTCATTGAAAGAATAAACATAGTTTGCATGTGCAGCTTTAGCGTTCGCATCTAATTGAGCAAGCTGACGTTTTAAATAAAAGTCATTTTGTTTCGCTAATAATTCACCTTTTTTAACCTGACTCCCTGCAGGCAATATCCAAGTTAACTCAGCAGACACATGACTGGAAATTTGCTGACGAAAAGGAACATCTGCATGACAAAACAGAGGCTTTTGAATACCTTGCAGCCAAGGCTGAGCTTCGCTCACTCTCACAGTTGGCGTTGAATTAGCCTGCACTGATAAGGTTGGGGCTCCAATTACCATAGCGACGACAATAAAGAATCGACCAAAATGTAGCATTAGAATTAACTCCCTTGTTAATTTTTAAAATTCAAGATCTGCTATGGGCTTACTTCCTAAAAAGCAGCATGCAGATATTTGATATCACTGACTTTTTATTAAAGGTTACGTGCCCTCAAATTTATCCATTACATACTCTGACGTAACAGATAAAAGTAATAGCGTCGATTATATAACCGTTCTATCCAACGAATTCGAAGATATCATACTCAAGTAAACCTTGAAGAAAAAAGGGGTCAAGTGCAAAAAAGAAGGGTTAAGCTGCTTGTTTAACAATACAATTAAACGAGATTAATTATATAGAAATTATTGTCTATAAAATTAAAAATTACATTATAAATGCAGAATACTGAGCACCACCTTATTTTATTACCTACGCATGTCAGCATTGTATATTGTTCTTCTTTCACATTAGAAAGAACATAAGTGCATTATTTACTTTCAATAAAAAACCATTTTTAAACTTTTAACTTGGTGCTACTTTTTTCACTAGAAAAAGCCTGTGATTTATAGAGTTTCTCTGCTCGTAACTCAAGCACGTACTCGCTGGACGATTCATTAAAATATACGGTACTTTTTAAGTCCCCCCTGACGAGCTTAAGAGCATTACTTCTCTTTTTAATAACAATATTGCCTACTGGCGTTGTTTGCTAAATACAGTAACAATCACGACAACGAAAAAAGGGACTGAGTGACTTTACAGTATTAAATAATTAAAGGCTTAAAACCGAAAAGCCATAGAACCACCTAATTTTATTTGTTGGCTAGCTTAGCTTTTAACGTCGTATTTTGAGTAATAATTTCACTAATAAACAGAGAGTTATTTTTTTTAGCAAGGCTCAATGCCTTTTCAGATGCCTCTAGCGCTTTCGTTAGCTCATTTTCAAGCGAGTATGCCGTAGCTAAACTATCCCAGAGTATTTCTGATGACTTGAAACGCTCAACTCCCGTTTCTAATATCTCCACCCCCCAATTTGTTTTACCTTCATAGGCGGCTTTCAATCCGTAGACATTAAACTGGTGCACCGACATAGGAAATGAATAACCATACTCTACTGCTTTATCTGAATAAAACTTTTGCAAGCTTTTTAATGACATTACCTCTATTCCTGGGACAGCATTCCACCCACTAAAAATTGCTTTAAGTGCTTGAGCATTACCTATCAAAGGCGTGCTGTCGTGAGTTTCGTTAGGGAACTGTGCAGAGTGCCAATCTATATTCAAGGGAGGCGCTTTATTCAAAGCTGCTAGCATTGCATCAAACCCGCTTTTCATTTCACCAGGTTCATTGGCTAAGCTCAAGAACCATTTAGTCGGCTTTCTTCCCTTAAGTTTTTGATACGTTTCATATTCATCAGTAAGAACGGCGCTATCCCACCACAAACTAGGGCTTATTGAAATGGCTGCATTAAACTTCGAGTTACCACTTAACGCTAAGTAACTCGTATATAAGCCCGACAATGAATGACCCGAAATAACTTGAAAGGGTCCGATCCGGTACTTGTCACGTACTTTACTCAACAGTTCTTCTTGCAAAAATTTGCTATATAACTCCGCCCTTCCAGAACGATTTTTAAACGCCTCAAGTTCTGTATGGGTATAATACTTTATCCGTTCACTAGGCGTGCTTACCCCCACCACAATCATCTCTGGGATAATTGCATACGTACTTAAAAACTTAACACTTGCCGCGATATGATCAAATTGAGTCGAACCATCCAAGGCAACCAAAACCGGGTATTTAAAATAATCTGAGTGGTCGTATGTGTCTGGTAAGGATACTTGCACTGTCACACTTTCCTTGATGACTTCAGAGGGAAGTATAAAGCGCTGCACATTTCCATAAGAATATGATGAAAGAATTATAAGTATTAGATAAATTAGTCTCATTTATGACCCTAGTGGCAGGTTATTAAATATTTATGCAACATGATATTTGTGCGGCATAAATGCTTTTTGAGCTGAGCTACAGCCTAGGCAACTACATGGGGTTGTACCAGCCATGCTTTGAAAGCTTACTTTTGTTGGCATAAATTAAGCTCACTTGTCGAACCAATCACTTCAAAGCTATCCTTGCCTTACTCAGCGCTATTTATATATTTAATACAACGTAATTTTAAGCGGTGCATGCATCGGGTTCTGCTTTTATACATACTGCGCTTCTCCATGCGCAGATAAACAATTTAACACCACAAACTTACTGGCACACTCTTTATCGCGTCTGAATTTGATCAGCTACAGTACCTATGTGTATAAGTAAATAAATATCTATAAAAAAGAAAAAGCCACTCTGTCGATAATACTCCGCACCTAAAAAAGGGTCAGTTAACTTACTGAATAATGTAAAATCAGATGTATTCATATGCGAACTATTGTTTTAAATACTCAATAAATGGCATGGTAAAAAAGCGATCTGCTCCCTAGGTATCACTTTGCTCATCATAGCCGATGACGCGCTTTAATTAAGTGAATTCCTTCCGCTAAGTAACAACCTCCGCTGTTCACCCCCTGATAAGTATCTGATGCAAGACTATTACCTCAATTTGTTATACTCCACCGATAAATCATCCTTAGACCCAAATATCAATTTTCCAGATGCTTTTTGTCCACCCCTGTCGATGGTTTCGAATGAGCTCACTGCCTCATTAAAATATAAATACATCTTTTGTTCACCTGCATTAAGAATTACTTCACCTTTTTGCACAACTTCCCATTGCAAATTCAATCAATTTTTATTTTTCAGTTGGTTACCGAAAAAATATCGTGATTTAAAAGGCTAGCAGTGGAACACTGCCTTTGTACTCTTTATTTATTGCAAAGCCATCGCTGTTAAAGGTGTTTTATATTGAGCCTGCTGGCTCTAACACTAGGTGTAGTACAAAGTCATTTTGATTGCTTTTGCTAGCGATAGGGATTTTGTGAAATGCGCTAGTCTCTGTATCGTTCGGTACGAACGGTGGAATGTACTCCTAACCCCGAGCTTCGGCTCTGCGTTTTGCGCGCGTATTCAGCGACGCTTTTCATCCATAAACAACTTACCTTGGCGTTGGTCTCGGATAATGGAAACTTTAGGAGCATCAGCAGGAACTAGTTTGGTAGCAGAGGTCTTTAAATCTCATCAAAGATCATCTCTTCCCCGTATTTTTAGAGTTAGCCAATGATATGCATGTTGTCTTCACAGAATTGATTTAATTGCCTAATAAAAAGAGGCGTGAAGCGTTATAGAAATAGAAAAAACTTCAGACTTTTGATCAATCTTGCAGGGTTATAATTCAATTTTTATGCGGGGTTTTACTACAAATTTGCAGACTTACACTTCAAACAACAAAAAGGAGGAGATTGGGTGGTAGTCTTACCAGCCACATCTCGGCACACAAGTCACACGCTGTGGCTGCTCCCTTCCGGGCCTGACCAGGTTCACATGCTATTGTTGCGAGAGGACCAATAAGACCACCATAGTGGGCCTTTTTAGGCGCAGGAGGATTATCTCTAGATTTGTGACCAGTTACAAGAAAAAACTCATTTAATACGACCAACTGCTTAAACATCAAACAATTGGTCGTTCTGAATTACTCAGCTAATTGTTTTTGTAAGGTAACTAAACGTTGTTTTACCTTTTTCATATTGTTAGGTCCCATACGTAGAAATTGCTTTTGTACGTCGCTTAACTGCTCCCACTCAGGGTACGCATAACGATAAGTCACTGAGTTTTTGATCAAAGGTAAGGTTGTTTCGGGGACTGGTGTATCTAACAGTTCATCAATAGCTTGTAATAACACGCCATTGAATTCATCCCCTTCATACCCAATTTCTTCGTAGGCTTCTAAAATAAGTGGTTGAAATTGCTGATATAAGCGTACGATCTGTGCGGTACTTAGATTAGCAAACATGGTGGCATATGGGGTGTAACGCTCATAGCTATTGGGATCAGTGACGATAATATCGTCTTCTAACGCCATAAATGCCTCTGTGGGGCGATTTACTGGCATATGCTTTTTCGCGATAGTGCCTTTAGCAGTATTATCAACAAATACCACCATACGTCTTATCATGTCATCTGAAACAAACAACTTAACCGACTTTTCTGCCATGTATTCTGCAATACGATTACGTACCGCGCTATCACTGTCATCTAACATTAGCTTAGCTGGCGCATCTACTGTTGCCATAGCAACAGGCTCTGGTTGTTCCGTTGGGCGAGGTGTAATTAGCTGCGCGCTATTTGCTGCTTGCTGTGCTGCAGTGTCTACTTCACTTGAGCCACCAAGTTCTGAGCTAGAGTTTTGTTCAGAAGCGTTACCTGCACTTGTATCTGGTTTTAACCCTGCGGTGTTCACTTGTGGCACTTGCTGAGTAATTGGGGCAACAACATCTTGCTCAAATTTTTCATTTGCTTTGGGATTATCTTTTTTCATCGACAATACAAAAACAACCACCACAATAAGCGCCATAGCAACAATGGCCGCTAACAACATTTGGCTTTGAGAAGGCTTTGATGGTGAGGAACGTTCTGACATAGCAGCTCCATAAATTGGTTTAAAAACAATATTCTTTTGAATATTCTAAAATATAAACATAAAGTAAAGGTAACAAACTTTAATTACAAGACGCCACACATACATTACTGACGATGTTTGTACCAAAAAGTTCATTCTATTAAAGGGGATCTATGAGTATAAAGCAACGTAATTCAGATAAAGTGAAAGTCGCCCTGCTCCTCACCGGTGGGGGTGCCCGCGCAGCTTACCAAGTGGGAGTGCTTAAAGCCCTTGCGCAAAGTATGCCTCGCACAGCGCCGCTTCCCTTTCAGATCATCAATGGTACATCTGCTGGAGCGATAAATTCAGCGGCGTTAGCCTGTTATGCGTCATGTATGCATTTGGCTGTGCGAAAAATAGAATGGGTTTGGAAAAACTTTCATACACACATGGTATATAAAAGTAACTTTTCGGGGGTATATGGCCGTATATTTTCAAATGTGATGCGTAGCTTTAAAGCAGACTTTTTAAATTTACCACCAGCCAGCTTGCTCGATAATACTCCGTTGCGGCAACTCCTATCAGACGTACTCGATTTATCTCGTATTGACCGTAATTTACATCGTCATTATTTGGAAGCGGTTTCAATCACGGTATCGAGCTACTCTACAGGTAAATCTGTGGCATTTTACCAAGGGAACAACATTACACCTTGGCAGCGCTCCAAACGTGAAGGAGTTGCCGACAATATCACCTTAGACTTACTGATGGCGTCAAGTGCCATTCCGATGGTGTTTCCCAGTGTACGCGTTAAACACCATTACTACGGTGACGGCTCAATACATCAATTGTCACCACTGAGCCCCTCTATTCATTTAGGCGCTGAGAAAATATTTATTATTGGCGTAGAGCAACCAAAACAGCATCAACCTTTAGGTTATGAGCCGCATTTTCCGGGCATGTCGACTGTAGCAGGCCATTTGCTCGATAGTGTCTTTAGCGATACGTTACAGTCTGATTTAGAGCGCCTTGAGCGAGTAAATCGTACTGTTGGGCTACTCCCAGCCCGAGATAAGCATAAAGAGCTCAAGCAAGTGTCTACATTACTGGTTAACCCTTCAGAGAACTTCACATCATTAGCAGCAGAATATTACGACGATATGCCAATAGCTATTAAGCTACTCTTACGGGGCATTGGTATTAAGCGGCATTCACAATCGAGTTTAGCCAGTTACTTGCTATTTGAAAAAGCCTATACACAGCGCTTAATGGAGATCGGGTTTAACGACGGAATGAAGCAACTTGATGAAATAAGGCACTTTTTAAACCTTGAATAACAGCGCTTTGTACAACATTAGTTTTAACTTTACAAACTACACAAAGCCTTCGAGTAAATACTGTTCAGCACGTTCAACACGACGAGGTTTGCCTTTTAATAATAAAACATCGCTGACTAACAACATAGTGTCTATGGGAGGCGAGTCAATTTCTTCCCCATTTCTGCGTAAAGCCGTGATCACTACCTTTTGTTTATCCAATGCGAGCTCGGCTATGGTTTTATTAGCCGCATAAGCAGATTCAGGCAGTGCAATTGCATGTAAATATTCAAGCCTGTCTGTTGTCTGTTCAGATAAGTCTGCACTGTCACCGGCAAAGAAGCCGTGTAAATACTCATACCTATTTTGCCGCTCTTTACTGACTCGCTTTAAAATCCGGCGCATCGGCACTCCCGACATGTACAATACATGCGACACCAGCATTAAACTGGCTTCTAACGCCTCTGGCACCACTTCTGTTACACCCAATTGCTTAAGCGCTTCTAGGTGAATATCATCGCGCATACGCACTAAAATTTTAACGTTAGGGGCTGCTTGCTTAACAGAGTCGATTAACTTTTGGCACTGTTCAAAGTCACTACAGGTAATGATCAATAACCGTGCTTGATCAACACCCGCTGACTCAAGAATGCTCTTTTGCCCTGCATGACCAAATAATACTGGCTCTCCTGCGGTTTGTGCCTCTTGTACTAAGATGGGATTACGCTCAATAGCGACATAAGGGATCGCTTCAGGTTTTAAAAATCGAGCAATGGTTTGTCCTACACGGCCATACCCTAAAATGACCACATGATCATTGAGTGACTTGACCCCTAAACTATTCTGTAAGTCGTCAGCAAAGCGCTCCTTGTCAATGTTAAACCAACTTAAAATACGCTCTGTTTGCTCTATTAGATAGGGGGTAAGCGCCATAGAAAAAACCCCTAACGCAATTAAGAATGAGGCAATATTGGCATCCAATAGGTGGTGTTTACTGGCAAGGGCTACCAGCACAAATCCAAACTCGCCCATCTGCCATAATAAAATCCCCGTTGCTAGCGCATCTTTTTTTCGTTCGCCCATAAGTTGCGCTGAACACATAATAATGAGTAGCTTAAATACCAATAAAACAACCAATGCCAATATAATGTAGAAAAATGATGCGATCACATAAGGCACATCCAACTGCATGCCCACCGTAACAAAAAATAGTCCCATTAAAATGTCACGAAAGGGCCTAATTTCAGCTTCTAACTGATGCCTATATTGGCTTTCCCCAAGCATCATGCCGGCTAAAAATGCACCTAAGGCCATAGATAAACCAAACAAGTAAGTCAGGCCGCCAGCACATAATGCAACCACGATTGTCGTCAGTACAAATAACTCATCGGTTCGCACCAATGCTACTTCATTAAATATTTTTGGCAGTAACCACTTACCTACAGCCCACAAAAACACACATACTAACGCCCCTTTGGCTAAAGCAAAACTCAATGCCCCCACCAAAACTTGGTTGTCTGATTGGGCTATTAATGGAAATGCAATTAGTAAGGGAACAACGGCAATATCTTGAAACAACAGGACGCCAATAGCCAGTTGACCACTGCGTAAATTGAGGGAACCAGATTCTTTTAATAACTTCACCACCACAGCCGTAGACGACAAAGCAACTAAGCTAGCAATGACAAAAGCTTCCAGCCAATTAAATTGCAAAAACCACAACAGTGTAGTCCCTAACAAAGTGGTCAAAACCACTTGTAAACTGCCTAAACCAAACACCAAATGGCGCATAGCCATTAATCGGGGAACTGAAAACTCTAAACCCAAACTAAAGAGCAAAAATACAATACCGAGCTCTGCTATGAAATGCATTTCATAGCTTATTGTCATCCAACCAATACCATGACCACCAGCCAAAATGCCAGTCACCAAATACGCTAAGATTGCAGGCAAGCCAACGCGTTTAAACAGCCAAACTAATATCACTGCGGCAAGTAGTAGCGCAAACACTTCGGCAAATATGTTCTGCAAATAGCCTCCTGAGCGTCAAAAAGTTGGTAATAAGATTTACTAAGCTAACTTAACTATAGCAAGCAGCTGTTTTTCAGCCAGTTTAAATTTGTGGCACGGATCTGGCTTTATGTTACCTATCATTGTATTTAGGGGAACGATTTATGGAGAATGTCCATATATTAACGCAGCGAATACCAACGCGTGGCGACTACTTGCCGTTCAGCAACGAACAGTTTGTTGATAACATACCTGATCCTGCGCATCGCTTAGTTGAGCAACTACAAACCACATTGCAACTTGATGAACAACTTACTTTGTTTGCCGAGTTTGCCAAACGTATAATTAAATTGTCTGGCTTACAGTTTCATTCGTCATTGGGCGTGGCGCAAATGAAAGAAAGCGACAATCAACATACCCCCTATTCATTTGATCTAGAAGTCAATGGTGAACATTTAGGGCAATTGGTCTATTTTTGTCAGTATCAATTGAGTAGCAGTATTCAAGGTAAGCTGTGTCATTTACATAACGCACTGCTTTATCCATTGCGTAACGCATTGATGTACAATCGTGTACTGCAGCTTGCGACAAAAGACGCACTCACCGGTTTAAACAATCGCAGTCAATTTAATGATAATCTAGCACAAAAGCTAGAGCGTAGCCGTCGCCATCACCGTAGCTTTAGTTTAATGCTATTAGACTTAGATCATTTTAAAGCAGTGAACGATATACACGGTCACAAAGCCGGTGATGAAGTGCTGGTTGAATTTTCTCATATTTTGCAGCAATCAATTAGAGCTACTGACAGTGTTTACCGATTCGGAGGAGATGAATTCGCCGTATTAATTGATGATCCTGAATTCCCAACGAATAAACTCATTGCTGAGCGAATTATGGCAGCAGTAAAAAATTGTAGTTTACTCGCAAAGTTTGGCGTAACAGCCAGTATTGGATTTACATTGGCTGCCAGCCATGATTGCGAGAACGTCATTTTCTCTCGCGCAGATAAAGGCTTATACAAAGCAAAAGCGGCAGGAAGAAACTGCGCTCACGCGGTTTAACCACATCGGCTCAGCCCCCCTAGCTGAGCCTTTTTTCTTACGTATTTTCTGGTATTACTTAGCAAACTTACTTAAATAAATATGATATACGAGTAATGAAAACGCTAAACCAAAAAAGTACCCATTGATAACCCACGCCAACGACATAAAATTGGGTAATTCAGTCATAACAATCAGAAATAAAGGCATCAACACTGCGGCGATAAAAAAAATACCGCCTTTCCCATGCCAGTAAGCCAATAAGGTCGCACTGGTTAAATGACCAAACACCACAGCATACACAATGTTGCTGACGTTTAATGTATCGGTGAGCGCTAATCCCAAAAAAATAACGCCGGTCAGTAATACGCCCCAAGGCGACTGCTTTGCCAAAGATGCGCCAATTTTTACGTTATTTATCATTATACTTTTCCCAAAAAACACCATCACAACTTACTTTAAAATCGTGATTAAAATAATATCCGACTACTTGCACCAGCACATCATTATAATAAATCAATGGGATATGATCTCGTTGCCATACGGGGACCCCTGCATCTTTTAGCCAATGTTTAAGCGTATTTCTACCGGGTTTTGCATACGGCCTTATTTTATCTTTTGCCCGCCCGTATTTCACTGATACAACTTCATCACTTAAGGGCATACGTATACCCGCACCATAATTTACACTGAGTGTGTCTGTCGTATTCAATACGATATTACTCACCCCAATATCTTTATGCTCTATTGGTGCTGTTTGCGTTTTGACCCAGTATAATAACCCTCGATGTCGTCGAATAGACCCTGACTGTAAGTCAATTTTCAACTGGGCATCTATTTTACTGTTAAAGCTTTGCGTTAGTATTTGCTCTAATTGCGCTAAAGACGGCATGGCAACTTGCTGATGAGACAACCAGGCTCTGACCACATTTTTCTGCCTAATAACAGAGCGTTCTGCAAGTTTACTCAAATCAATGCAGTCATCATCATTATTACGATATAAACAGTGTTGTAGGTCTTCATCGGTGATTTCGTCAATCAGCTGCTGCTGTTGCTGTAATAGTTGAATGCTTCTTGTGGTGCTTGAGAGTAAACCTTTAAAGCGAGACTTTAATAAGGGAATAACCTGATTACGTAAGTAGTTTCTGTCGTATTGATCTTGCTGATTCGATTCATCTTCGATATGCGATAGCGTGTAATGCTGAGCAAATAATTCAATCTCTTCACGGCTACAGGTCAATAGTGGTCTAATACACTGGCGGCCATTAGCCAATTGGGTTGTTGCTTTCATTCCACCTAAACCCAATAAACCTGAACCGCGCTTTAAACGCAGTAAAAATGTTTCCAGCTGATCATCCGCATGCTGGCCCAACACTAACAAAGCATCAGTGTCAGCCATTTGATCTAACGCTTGATACCTTAATTCTCGGGCTTGTGCTTCAATACTATGCCGAGGCTTATGCTCAATAACGACACGCTGTGACTGAAAAGGCACAGCAAGGCGTTCACATAACGCTTGGCAAAACTGTAGCCAATCACTGGCATGCTCTGACAAGCCATGATTAATATACACCGCAGAAAGTGCTATTTCAGGGTGTGAACTACGCAATGTAGCACATAAATGCAACAGTACAACGGAGTCAATGCCACCAGAGAGCGCCACACACAAAGGGCGTTGTGTAGGGTTAAGTTGCTCAATAGCCGTTTCAAACTGCTTGTATAAAAAACTAGATTTCATAATAATTAAAACGCAAAAAAGCCGCTAATGCGGCTTTTTACGCTAATTTTTCATACTTAGCAATAACCGAAAGACATAAGCCTTTGGTAACGCTGTTCAAGCATGTCTTCAGTGCTTAAAGCTTGAAGATCTGACAAATCGCGTTTTAATTGTGCTTTAAGGTTTTTAGCCATCACATCATAGTTTCGATGTGCACCACCTAACGGCTCATCAACAATGCTATTGATTAAATCAAGCTCTTTAACACGTGTAGCAGATACACCCATCGCTTCAGCAGCTAGCGGTGCTTTATCAGCACTTTTCCAAAGAATTGACGCACAGCCTTCTGGCGAGATCACTGAGTAAGTGCTGTATTGCAGCATATTTACTCTGTCACCTACACCAATCGCTAACGCACCACCAGATCCTCCTTCACCGATGACAGTACAGATAGTTGGTACTTTAAGTGCTGCCATAACTTTTAAGTTACGCGCTATAGCTTCACTTTGACCACGCTCTTCTGCACCAACACCAGGGTATGCCCCAGGTGTGTCAATGAAGGTGATAACTGGCATTTTAAAACGCTCAGCCATTTCCATTAAGCGTAATGCTTTACGGTAACCTTCAGGTTTTGGCATACCAAAGTTGCGCTTGATCTTCTCAGCAGTATCACGACCTTTTTGCTGGCCAATTATCATTACTGGCTGACCTTCAAAACGTGCCACACCACCAAGAATAGCAGGGTCATTTGCGAACGTACGATCGCCTGCAAACTCATCAAATTCAGTAAATATACGTTCAATGTAATCGCGAGTATATGGGCGCAGAGGATGACGCGCTAACTGAGAAACCTGCCAAGCACCTAAACCAGAAAAAATCTTCTGTGTTTGCTCAACATTTTTTTCTTTTAGACGACTAATTTCATCTTCCAAGCTCAGATCCAAACTACCTGAACGGCTAACATTTTGTAATTCTTTAATCTTTGCTTCCAATTCTGCAATTGGAAGTTCAAAGTCAAGATAATTGAGACTCATGCTCTAAACTACCTATTAATTAAAATTCGAGTTCTATTTCTTGCGCCGCCATTTGCGACAACCGAGTTAATAAGTCGTCAGTTGGCGTCACACACCATTCGGTCCCTAGTGTTAGCTCAGCTAACGCATCTGGACGCTGGTACATGATCTTTATCGGACATGTACCAAATTTATACGGTTCTAACACTTTTCGTAAATTATCGAAGAAGTTTTCGTCCATTTGCACCATGTTTAGTGTCATTTTAATTGCTCGAACTCGCTTTTCACGCGCTTGAGCTATGGTACAGACATCTCTGGCAGTCATTGTAATGCCACCAGAGAAGTTATCAAAGCTGACCTGTCCTGATATTACCAAGATTTGGTTAATTTGCAGCAATTCTTGGTATATTTCAAACTGTTCAGGGAATAAGCGTACATCAATTCGGGCGCTTTTGTCATCTAAAGTTATTAACCCCCAACGATTGCCTTTTTTATTTATTAACGTACGTGCATTAATCACTAAACCTGCAGCAGTTGATTGCACATCACGATTCGTTGGCTGCAAATCAACTAATTTACCCGATGTATAGTGCCTGAGTTCACGTCGATATTGATTTATTGGATGACCTGTTAAATAAAGGCCCAGTGTTTCTTTCTCGCCATCTAACCATTCGTTATCGGTAAGAGGCCTTGCCGGCACAAACGCTTGCTCAACTTCTTCAGGCTCTACGGCTAGTAAACCAAATAAATCTGATTGGCCAATCGCCTCCGCTTTATGGTGTTGTTCGGCCGACTTCATTGCATCTTTCACACTAGCGAGAAGTATTGCACGCCCTGCTTGCGTGCCATCAGGGCCAAGTCTATCTAATGCACCAGCGTAAATGAGCTTTTCTAAGACCCGTTTATTGAGGCGTTTTAAATCAACACGTGCACAAAAGTCGAATAAATCTTTAAACTCTCCCCCCTTTTCACGACATTCTAAAATAGTGTCAACAGGGGCTTCACCTACGCCCTTGATTGCCCCTATTCCATAGACGATCTCACCTTGCAAATTTACAGTAAATTTATATTCGCCAGCATTCACATCTGGGGGTAACAGCGTCAACTTCATGTTTTCACATTCATCGACCAGAATAACGATCTTTTCTGTGTTATCCATATCTGCCGACATTACCGCCGCCATAAATTCAGCCGGAAAGTGCGTTTTCATCCACAAGGTTTGATACGACACCAAGGCATAAGCTGCTGAGTGAGATTTGTTAAAGCCATATCCAGCGAATTTCTCTACCAAGTCGAAGATTTTCATCGCCAACTCGCCATCAACGCCGTTATTTACCGAGCCCTCTTCAAACGTCGAGCGCTGCTTGGCCATTTCTTCTGGCTTTTTCTTACCCATAGCCCGACGTAACATATCTGCGCCACCAAGCGTGTAACCGGCGAGAACCTGCGCAATCTGCATTACCTGCTCTTGATATAAGATAATACCGTAGGTCGGTTCTAAGATAGGGATAAGGCTATCGTGTTGCCACTGTACATCTGGGTATGATAGCTCTTCTCGGCCATGTTTACGGTCGATAAAGTTATCTACCATACCTGACTGAAGTGGACCAGGACGAAATAGTGCAACGAGGGCGATCATGTCTTCGAAGCAGTCAGGTTTCAGCCGTCGAACCAAGTCTTTCATACCACGAGATTCTAGCTGGAATACCGCGGTTGTTTCAGCGCGTAACAACAACTCAAAGCTCTTGCGGTCATCCAGTGGAATGGCTGCAATATCAACATGCTCTTTGCCTTCACGCGTAAGCCGCTCATTAGCCATATCGAGCGCCCACTGCAAGATAGTAAGCGTTCTCAAACCTAAGAAGTCAAATTTAACCAACCCTGCCGTTTCAACATCGTTCTTATCGAATTGGGTAACAGGAAATTTACCCTCATCATCACAATACAAAGCAGCAAAATCAGTAATGGTGGTCGGTGAAATAACAACACCACCGGCATGCTTACCTGCGTTTCGAGTACAGCCTTCCAAAATACGACACATATCGATGAGATCTCTCACTTCCTCATCACTGTCGTATACCTCAGGTAAACGCGGTTCTACATCAAATGCCTTGGCAAGCGTCATGCCCGGATCACCGGGCACTAATTTAGAGATCCGGTCAACAAAACCATACGGGTGACCTAATACTCGGCCAACATCACGAATTACCGCCTTTGCCGCCATAGTACCAAAGGTAATGATCTGAGATACGGCATCACGGCCATAAAGCATGGCCACATGGTCAATTACTTCATCACGCCTATCCATACAAAAGTCGACATCAAAGTCGGGCATTGATACCCGCTCTGGGTTCAAAAATCGCTCAAAAAGCAAATCAAATTCAAGAGGGTCTAAATCAGTAATTTTTAAGGCATATGCCACCAAGGAACCAGCACCAGATCCCCGCCCAGGCCCTACTGGAATATTGTTATCCTTACTCCACTGAATAAACTCCATTACGATCAAAAAGTAACCCGGAAAACCCATTTGGTTGATTACATCTAGCTCTAGCTGTAGACGGTCATCATACTCAACCCGTTTTACTTTTCGATCTTCTTCTTCTGGAAACAGAAATTGTAAACGCTCTTCTAATCCATCCCGTGAGACTTTAACTAAAAAGTCTTCAATATTTAGGTCGCCTGTTGGGTAATCTGGCAAAAAGTAAGTGCCTAACTGCACGGTCACATTACAACGCTTAGCGATTTCAACCGTATTTTGTAATGCTTCTGGTATGTCGCTGAACAGCGTTTGCATCTGCTCTGGCGTTTTTAAATATTGCTCTTTTGAAAAGCGTTTAGGTCGGCGTTTATCTTCTAGCGTATAGCCATCAAAAATAGCAACGCGGATTTCATGGGCATCAAAATCTTTTTCGTGTAAAAAGACCACTTCATTAGTTGCGACAACCGGTAAATTACGTTGTTGTGCAATCTCTACTGCTGCATGTAAATACGATTCTTCGTCAGCTCTGCCTGTGCGTATTAGTTCAAGGTAGAAGTTATCTGCAAAATGCTCTTCATAAAATTGCAGCGTATCTAATACGAGTTGTGGATTACCTTTTAATAACGCTTTACCCACATCGCCATCTTTGCCTGCAGACAGTAAAATAAGCCCTTCTTTATGCTGGGCTAACCACTGTTTATCAACCACTGGGCGGTGAAACACATGCCCTCGTTGATAGGCTTCAGAGATCAATAAAGTCAGGTTTTTATAGCCTGTATTATCTTTCGCTAGCACCACTAAACGACAAGGTTCGTCTGGAAACTGATCGCTTTTAAGCCAAATATCCGCTCCCACAATCGGCTTCATGCCAGCACCATGGGCCGTCCCATAAAACCGAACCAGACCACAGAAGTTCATTTGGTCTGTAATAGCAAGTGCGGGTAACGCTAACTCTTGTGCTCTAGCGACGATAGGCTTAGTTTTAGCTAAACCATCAACCATAGAAAAGTCACTGTGTACTCTTAAGTGAACAAAACTCGGCTCTGCCATTGTTATACCTTACCTGCAATAATACGTTGTACTGGCTTAAATGTGGTTCTATGATGTGGTGTTACACCATGTTCTTCTAATGCTGCAAAGTGCGCCTTTGTTGGATAACCTTTATGTGCTGCAAAACCATACTGCGGAAACTCGGTATCTAATGCGAGCATTTCAGCATCTCTGGTCACTTTTGCTAAAATAGACGCCGCACTGATCTCTGCAACTAAGCTATCTCCTTTAACCACACTTTGTGCATTCATCGATAATTTAGGTAAACGATTACCATCAACAAACACAAAATCTGGCTGAATGGATAACCCTTCAACAGCTCGGCTCATCGCCAGCATCGTTGCATGTAAAATATTAAGCTCGTCTATTTCTACTACCGATGAACGCGCCACAAAATAACACAAAGCTTTTTCTTTTATTTCTGCCGCAAGCGCAAGGCGTTTTTTCTCGGTTAGCTTTTTTGAGTCGGCCAATCCTGAAATCGGGTTATTAGGGTCTAAAATCACGGCTGCGGTCACAACATCACCAACTAAAGGCCCACGACCCACTTCATCTACACCTGCGATATACTGCACATCAGGACGTTCAACTTGCATCTATTAACTCCGCTATGGCTTTAGCAGCCTGCTTACTTGCATCTAATCTAATATTTTCGTGTATTTCATAAAAACGTTTTATTAACGTATCACTCTCACCGCGTAACATGGGTAATAGTGCATCAACCAAAGCATCAGCGTTACACTCTTGCTGCAAAAACTCAGGGACCAATGGCGCATCAGCGAGTAAATTTGGTAAAGAGAAATATTTAATATTAAACGTGAAAAAGTTTTTAAATATCCAGTAACTTGAAGGCTTAAATTTATAACCAACAACCATGGGTTTTTTATATAACATAGCTTCTAGCGTGGCGGTACCTGACGCCAATAACACTGCATTGGCAGCCAGCATCGCTTCACTTGACTGACCTTCTAATAAAATAGGTCTTAAATTAGGCGCTACATCCGCGAGCACAGCTTCAAATTGTGTCTTTCTTTTGTCATTAACCAATGGGACAACAATTTTCAGTTTTGGGAGTTTTTCTTTTAATAGTTTCGCCGTTTGTATGTATGTGCTACTTAACAAACCAACTTCAGACCCTCTGCTACCGGGCAACAAAGCCAAAACTAAATCATCAGCTTCCAAACCTAAGGTAGCTCTTGCCTCATTTGAGTCCATTTCAAGTGGAATTTCATCGGCTAATGTATGACCTACAAACGTACAAGGTACATCATGCTTATCGTAAAATGCCTTTTCGAAAGGGAGTAATGACAACACTAAATTGGTGGCTTCTGCAATAGTGAATATTCGTTTTTGACGCCAAGCCCAAACAGATGGACTAACATATTGTACCGTCTTTATTCCTGCTTGTTTTAATGGTTTTTCCACTCTTAAATTAAAATCGGGTGCATCTATGCCAATATAAACATCAGGCGGGTTGTCAATAAAGTACTGTACTAATTTCTTTCGAATTTTTAATAAACGAGGTAAGCGCCCGAGCACTTCGACCAGCCCCATCACTGCCAGCTCTTCCATATCAAATAATGTGCGGCACCCCGCTTGCTGCATTTTAGGCCCAGCAATGCCAACAAACTCTGCATGAGGATAATGTTGTTTCAATGCTTGG
This sequence comes from Pseudoalteromonas sp. MSK9-3, assembly GCF_003590335.1. Lineage (GTDB taxonomy): Bacteria > Pseudomonadota > Gammaproteobacteria > Enterobacterales > Alteromonadaceae > Pseudoalteromonas. The sequence goes on from NZ_MIET01000032.1 coordinate 64,297, forward strand.
ATAAGGCCTGCACCCAAAATGTCTCCTGACAGCTCTCCAGCCACAACACCTATGGTTAATTTTTTTTCATTCATCATGTTTATTATCTGAGTTTGTATAAATAAAAACGCCATACAAAATAACCTGTATGGCGTTCATCATAGTCTTTATTACACGGGCTGACTAACGAATAATACCGCGATCTGACGTATCTAAAAAGTCGATCATTTGTTTCACCGCACCAAACTGTTTAGCATCTTCCTCTAACGACAGAACGGCTTCTTCAAGGCTATAACCTTTACGATAAAACGCCTTGTATGCACGTCTCACAGCCATTATTTCATCGCTATCAAAACCTCGGCGTTTCATGCCTTCGGTATTAATTGCAGCCGGCTTAGCAGGGGTGCCTGTGGTTGTAACAAACGGTGGGACATCTTTATTAACGCCTGAGTACATACCAATAAATGCATGATCACCAATCTTGCAAAATTGATGAACCCCAGTATTACCAGCTAAAATCACCCAATCACCCACATGCACGTGCCCTGCAACACTGGCGCCATTGGCAAAAATAACATTACTACCAATTACAGCATCATGCGCAACATGCGTATATGCCATAAATAGGTTGTTACTGCCGATGCGAGTAATACCTTGATCTTGAATTGTGCCTCGATGAATCGTCGCACATTCTCGAATAACGTTATTATCACCAATAATTAGTTGTGTCGGCTCATCCTTGTACTTTTTATCTTGGCAAGCTTCACCCACTGAAGCAAACTGAAAAATATGATTGCCCGCTCCAATGGTCGATGGTCCTTTTATCACAACATGAGACTCGATAATACAATTATCACCTAGCACAACATCATGACCAATATAACTATATGGGCCAACTTTTACGTTGTTACCCAGCTTTGCACCCGATTCAATAATCGCAGTAGGATGGATCACTGTTATAACTCTCTTCTCGCACACATTAGCTCGGCGCTGCACACTACTTTGCCGTCTACCTTTGCTTCACCGTGAAACTTCCATATGTTTCGGCGCTCTTTCACAAAATCAATATGCAAATGCATGGTATCACCAGGTAAAACTGGTTGCTTAAATCGTGCATTATCGATTGCTGCAAATAAGTATAGTTCACCTTCGCTACGATGCTCTACGGTTTTAAAACCGAGTAACCCCGTGGCCTGTGCCATAGCTTCTAAAATCATCACACCAGGAAAGATAGGCTGTCCTGGAAAATGCCCGGTAAAAATAGGCTCATTTACTGTGACATTCTTAATTGCATGTAAATACTCACCAGCTTTATAGTCGATCACTTTGTCGACTAACAACATTGGGTAACGATGAGGTAATAGCTTTAATATCTCTTGTGTATCAAAGCTGTTTAATTCGTTTGCCAAAGTAGCATCCTTTTAATCATCAATGTTTTGTAGTTGCTCAGTCAGTGTTTCTAACGACTTCAAACGCTGCTTGAACTCTGATAAATTGCGAAAATGAGCGATATTACGACGCCATTCTTTATTCGCTGAGTGTGGTATTCCAGATGAATATACTCCAGATTCGGTAATCGCTTTAGTGACCATGGTCATACCCGTGATGATAACACCATCACAGATGTCTATATGACCATTGATACCAACTAAACCTGCAATTTGGCAATGTTTGCCAATCGTCGAGCTACCAGCGATAACCGTTGCTCCGGCTATCGCAGTACCTTCACCAATCTCAACGTTATGTGCAATTTGGATCAAGTTATCTAAAATTACATTGTCATGAATAACCGTATCATCCAGTGCACCTCGGTCAATAACCGTATTCGCACCAACTTCAACGCTATTGCCAATATTGACACTGCCAACTTGAGGGATTTTGATCCACTTTCCAGCTTCATTCGCGTAGCCAAAACCATCGCTACCAATAACAGCCCCTGATTGGAACAAGCAATTATCACCAATTACAACATCATGATAAACCGTTACATTGGCCCATAGCTTGGTATTGTTACCAATTTTGGTATTGCACCCAACAAAGCAACCAGGACCAATTTGAACGTTGTCGCCCAAAATAGCGCCCGCTTCAATCACCGCATTTGCACCGACACTCACACTGTCACTTAATTGAACGCTACCATGAATTACAGCAGAAGAATGTACATTCGACGCAGACGCAGGTGTCGTATCCATCATTTGAGCTAAGTGAGCATAGGCAATATAGGCATTCTTCACGACAATTTTATTACCTGAAAAATGCGCAGCCTCTTCTTGTGAAACAATCACCGCACCGGCACCTGTTTGCTCAAGTTGATTGCGATATTTTTTATTCGCTAAAAAGGCGATCTCTGTTGGGCCAGCCTTAGATAGTGTGGCAATTCTGTCAATTACATAATCACTATCACCAACTACGGACGCATCAATATGCGCCGCTAGTTGCCCCAAGGTATACTGCTTGGTCATTATTTTTTGCTTACCGCGTCAACAATTTTGCTTGAAAGGTCCGTTACTTTATCAGGATTGAAGTAAATAGTGGTATCTTTAACTCGTACTTCGTCAAACTTTCCTTTTTTGGCAACAGTTTGAATTGTGCTAATGATCACTTCCTGAACCTTTGCAAGCTCTTGGTTTTGTCTAACTTTAATCTCTTGCTCTAAAGGGCGGCCCTTTTCAGTCAACGTCTTTTGCATACCTTGAATTTTTTCACGTAGGGCTGCTTTTTGGTCGTCACTCATGGTCGCGCTTTCACGCTTGAACTTTTCAGCTTCAAAACGAATGTCGCCTTGGATTTTTTCAAGCTCTTGACGGCGCTCTGCAAACTCAGTTTGCAATTGCTGCTCAATTTTAGCCATTTGTGGAATTTGCTTGTAGACCTGTTGCATATCTACAATACCCACTTTATGAGCAAGTGCGCTCGCAGAAGTACCCATAATTAGTGCAGCCATTACTGTTACTGCTGTCGTTTTAAATAGTTTGTTCACAAATTAACTCCTTAGAATGTATTACTGATATTAAAGCTGATAGCTTTTGTTTCATCGTCTTCTTCTTGTCTTAACGGATGAGCAAAACTAATCAACATTGGTCCCATCGGTGAAATCCACTGAATGGATAAACCAGCTGAGACCCTCAATCTATTTGGATCAGAGTAATCATCAAGTTGATTAAACTGATGTTCAGGTAAATGCATGTAGCGATCTATATCAAACTCAGTGTCCCACACGTTCGCAGCATCCACAAAAAAGCTAGTTCGAACCGAACTGGTATTATCTTCATCTAAAAATGGCGTAGGTACAATCATTTCAATACCCGCAACAACCTTGGCATTACCACCAATTCGACCCCCTTGAATAAGTTGGTCAAATTCAGGGTTGCCACCAATATTTCCGCTTGGAGAGCCATCAGGTAATGTTGAACCTGGTAAAGGAAGTGGAGAGCGCTGTAACGCTCGAGGTAAGATAGTATTTCTATCAAAACCACGTAGTTCCATTTCGGTAATTTTAAAAAACTCTTGGAATGGTAATATTTGCTCAAAGCCGTTTGTCTCCCCATAGCCATTACCATAGCCAAGTGCCGCACGAGCAGAGAATACCCACCGGTGATCATTACTGATAGGCCAGTAAAAGCGCGAGTCGTAATTGATTTTAAAGTAGTTTAAGTCAGAGTTAGGTGTTGTCGCAGTTAAGCTCAATGATTGACGTGAGCCATCGGTTGGGAACATACCACGGTTAACCGTAACTCGAGACCAGCCTAGGCTTAATTCATACTTAGTAAAATCAAAATCTGCACCTGGGTTTTCTTCGTCAAGGAAACTCAATCGTAAAATTCGGGTCTGTTCATATTCAGCGATATCTGACAGAGACTCTTCTATCCAACGACCACTCAGGTTAATTCTATTAACCGCGTCAATAGGAAAACCAAAGCTCGTCCCTAAACCATAATTACGTTGTTTATAGTCAATTAAACTGTATTTGCTCGCATCTAAATTGCTGAAGAAAATACTACTACCTTGCGATACCCCATCCGGTGTAAAGTAAGGGTTTGTATAAGAAACACTGTAGCGGTCTGAACCTTTTGACGTATTAATATTAAACGCTACTTGGTTACCTGTACCCAAGAAGTTAGATTCGCTGACACCCACATTAAATTGCATGCCTCCATATGAACCATATGCAACACCTGCCTGAAAACTGCCTGCTGGTTGCTCTTTCACATCAAAATCAATATCAACCTGATCATCAATACCTGAAATTGGCTTAATATCAAACTCAACACTTTCCATGTAAGGTAAACGCTGGATTTGCAGTTTTGAGCGCTCTAAATTTCGGTTAGATAACCAAGCACCCTCTAGTTGTGTCATCTCACGGCGTACCACTTCGTCAGCTGTCACCTGGTTACCATTGACCATAATACGACGTACATAGACGCGCTTGCCTGGATTAACCGATAAGGTTAATTTAACTTCTTTGTTTTCATCATCAATTTCGGGGATAGTACGAACTTCAGCATTCGCATAACCAAACCGAGCTAAATAGCTCTTAATAAACTCTTCAGAGGAAGTAACGACTGAGCCATTATAGAGCTCACCCGCGCGTAATGGGATCACACTTTTAACAAGCTCTTCTCTGCCGAGTAAGTCACCGATAAAATCAAAGCTTTTAACCGAATACTTTTCACCTTCAGTCAAGTTAGCCGTAACATAAACAGACTCTCGCTCAGGGCTTACAGATACTTGTGTTGAGTCAATATTAAAGCGTAAATAGCCACGGTCTAAATAAAAGCTGCGGATCTTCTCAAGATCGCCTTCAACTGTTTGCTTTTGGTAACGGTCATTTGACATAAACTGCCACCAAGGTAAGTCTTGCTGAGACTCAGCAAGTTTAAGCAGCTCTTCATCAGAGAATAGCTCATTACCAACAAGGTTTATTTGTCGAATAGAGGCTGCATCCCCTTCGTCAAACTCTAATTTCAATCGTACTCGGTTACGCGGTAAATCGATAATACTCACATCAATTTTCGCATTATATTTACCAATACTGTGAAAGAACTCAATCAGTCCTTTTTCGATATTATCTAGCACCGTTTTATCTAGCGGCTCTCCAGCACGAATATCTTGACCTTCTAGACTTTCATTCAGTTGTTCATCTTTAATGTCTTTATTGCCATCAAATTCGATAGACGCGATCGTTGGCCTTTCACGCACTTTAAAAATAACTTGATTGCCATCGCGTAATACAGCTATGTCATCAAAATGTCCTGACTTATAAAGCGCTTTAATGGTTCTAGATATCGTGTATTCATCTACCGAATCCCCCACATTAATGGGGATATGAGTTAAAGCGGCACCCAACGCTACGCGCTGTAGCCCTTCAACTTTTAAATCTTCTACGATAAAGGAATTTTGCCCCAAAGCGGCAAAACTTGCGCCCAGTAAGCTGGTTACTGCGAGATGTTTTTTTATAGGCATTTTATTATCTTTATCCTTTACAACAATTAGCGTCATTACGCTTTGACGGGTGTTGTATACACCAATTCGAGCTACAGTCTCGATACATCATTTAATAAAGCAAAACATGTTAGAGCGATTAATAGCAAAGCACCAACCTTAAACCCTAACTCTTGTGTCTTTTCAGAGACTGGTTTTTTACGGATTAGTTCAATTAAGTAATACATTAAATGCCCACCATCTAAGACTGGCAGCGGCAATAAATTAAAAACACCTAAGTTAACACTAATCAGAGCTAAAAAGCCCAAAAAGGCAACAATACCATAGCTTACGCTATTGCCTGCTCCTACAGCGATACCTACTGGTCCACTTAAATTTTTGACGGATACTTGACCTGTAATTAGGTTGCCAATCATATCAAAACTAAGGCTAATTAGCTCATACGTCTTTTTTATGCCCAGCACCATACTATCCAATGGGCCATATTGTCTAGTTTCTATGTACCCTAGCGGCCATTCAGCTAGCTGAGGCACAACCCCTAAGTACCCAACCGTCTCGCCACTTTTCAGTGTATTAGCCCCTGGAATGACAGTTAAACTGATTTCTTCTTGAGCGCGCATAACCATAATACGTAACGGTTGTTTTGCTGACGCCTTCACTTTATCAACCAAGGACTGCCAACTTTGTACCGGTTCAGAATCAATTGAACGTATTGTATCGCCAACTTGTAAACCCGCTTTTTCTGCTGCGGAACCAGTTTGAACATGTGCCAGTGTTAACGTGATCTCTGGGCGAAAAGGCTGTATTCCTACAGATTGAAGGGGGGCTTCATCTTGTTTATCCAGCTTCCAATTGTTTAATGGTAAAGTTCTTAAGCGGATCTGCTGCTGCGCATCCTGAACCTTAACAACAACCTGCTCTTCACCCAAATTACTCATTAAACCAAACGTGACCTCTTGCCATGATGACACTGACTTATCACCCAGCTGTAATATGTGATCACCTACTTGTAAATTTGCAGTCGCAGCTCTGCTTTGTTCAGTAACACCACCCACCACAGGTTTTATATTTTGTACGCCAATCATATACATAGCGGCTAGAACAATAATAGCGAATAAAAAGTTAGCAATGGGACCAGCAGCCACGACGGCTATTTTTGATAATACGGGTTTACTATCGAAAGCGAGATGACGCTTATGTTCTGGCACCTCGTCAACTCTCCCATCCAACATTTTGACATAGCCGCCAAGTGGGATAAGGGCAATAACATACTCAGTGCCAAGCTTATCGTGCCATTTTAATAACGGTTTTCCAAAACCAATAGAGAAACGCTGTACTTCTACAGAGCACTTTCTTGCCACCCAGAAGTGGCCATATTCATGGACGGTTACTAATATGCCTAGCGCTACAATAAACGAACCGAGATTCCATAAAAACTCAAACATAGTTAATTCAACTCACTAATACACTGTCTTGCGATCGCACGTGCTTGTGCATCTTGTTCCATAATTGCTTGTACCGAGTTTAATGAGTTTAATGTCGACTTAGCAAGCACCTCTGAATTAATTCTGTAAATGTCACAAAAACCAATTTCATTGGCTAAAAATGCCGCCACCGATATTTCATTGGCAGCATTAATGGTTGTGGTTGCCGCTTGACCTGAACGACATGCCTCTATAGCTAACGCTAAGTTAGGATAACGCGTAAAGTCAGGCTTAGAGAAGGTAAAGTTAGCGATAGTAGAAAAGTCTAACGGTGCAACCCCAGCGTTTATCCGACCTGGATAAGCAAGGCCATACGCAATTGGTGTGCGCATATCTGGTTGCCCCATTTGGGCGATAACGGAACCATCTTTATATTGCACCATAGAGTGGATCATACTTTGTGGATGAATAACCACTTCAATGTCATCTACCGCACAATTAAATAGCCACTTAGCCTCTATAAACTCTAATCCTTTATTCATCATAGTCGCTGAGTCTACTGAGATTTTTTGACCCATTGACCAATTTGGATGAGCGACCGCTTCTTTGACCGTCACATGAGGTAATGTTTTTAGATCACGTGTTAAAAATGGGCCACCAGAACCAGTCAGTAGAATCTTGTTGATCCCTTGGCTATCCAGCCCAAGGTCTGTGTTTTGTTGCAATGTATAAGGCAAACATTGATAAATTGCATTATGTTCGCTGTCAATTGGCAATAAAGTGGCACCATATTTTGCTACTTTATCCATAAATAGCTGCCCTGACATTACAAGTGACTCTTTATTGGCCAACAATACCTTTTTACCTGCCTCTACCGCAGCAAGCGTTGGTAATAACCCCGCAGCGCCAACAATGGCTGACATTACAGTATCAACGTCGCTGTGAGCAGCAAGGTCACACATCGCCTGCGTTCCGCTCAACACTTCTATATGAGTGTGCTTGAGTGCTTCTTTAAGCTGTTTTGCAGCCACTTCACAGTGCATAACAGCATACTTAGGCTGATGTGTTACGCAAAGCTTTTGCATGCTCTCAACATTACTGCCCGCTGCCAAAGCAAAGATAGAATAACGCGCTTGATTTCTTTGAATCACATCAAGTGTTGATAAGCCAATAGAGCCCGTCGCACCGAGTATGACCACATTACTTTTCATACTCATAGAGTGACTGTCCATGCATAACACAAGGCAAAAATAGGCGCTGCAGCTGTTAAGCTATCGATCCTATCTAATATGCCACCGTGGCCCGGTAATATTGAACCTGAGTCCTTTAAACCTGCTTCACGCTTAAACATACTTTCAAGTAAGTCGCCAATGGCTGAAAATAATGCAATCACCACCGTTAGCCCACCAAATAACAGCCATTGCTTTGGCTCTACGTCGGCAAAGTAACAAAATATTAAAACAAAAATAACGGAGGTAAGTACGCCACCCAACAAGCCTTCAATGGTTTTATTCGGGCTCACTCTTGGCATCAGTTTGCGCTTACCAAAGTTTTTACCCGCAAAATATGCTCCAATATCAGCACTCCATACAATACCCAGTACCACCATGATAAGTGTTGAACCATATTGTTGAGCTTGCACATATTCGGCACTGCGCATCACATTTAGCGCTAACCACAGTGGGATCAATGTCAAGACACCCGCAATGGCTCTCATCACGATACCGTCGCTCCAAGCGCGACTCATGGAGGGGTATTTGAATATTAGAAAAGTAGCGACTAGCCACCAAGCAAAAGACAAGGTAAAAATATAGTTCGCATCAGCGACTAACTTGCCCTGTTGCCAGAGTGATTCTATGGGCCAATGTACATGCAATATGGAGATAATAATGCCCATAAGCCCCACAACACACAAGCGTTGACGGTTTTTAGCTAACCCCATGAAGGCAGACCATTCCCAGGCACCGAGTAATACAATAGCGGCCGCGATAAAACTAAATAAAGCCAGTGGCGTATAAAACACCAAAAGTAGAGCCAGCGGTGCAAGCACCACTGAAGTCAAGATTCGTTGTTTAAGCAAATTAATTACCTTTAACTTGTTACTTTAGACACAGCGAGTAGTTCTTTTATTTGATCGCCCGTGCAGCCAAAACGTCGCTCTCTAGATACATAACATGCAATCGCCTCTGCAAACGCCTCTTCATTAAAATCAGGCCAGAGTGTATCTGTGAAATAGAGTTCAGCATATGCTGCTTGCCAAAGCAAAAAATTACTTATACGACAGTCTCCACCAGTTCGTATTAGCAAATCTAGTTCGCTTTGATGTGCCATTGAAAGCTGTTTTGTTATTGCTTCTTCCGTGATATCACTTGGCTGAATTTTTCCTTCACTCGCCTGCATTGCAAGTTTTTGTGCCGCTTGCGTTATATCCCAACGACCACCATAGTTTGCTGCAATATTTAATTGTAAGCCGGTGTTATTCTCTGTTAACGCATGGGCTGCCTGCACCCGCTCTTGCAAAGAGCTTGGAAAACGAGATATTTCACCAATAACGTTTAATTTAACATTATTTTTATGAAGCTTTTTCACTTCTTTGGTCAGTACAAAAAGAAATAACTCCATTAATGTACTTACTTCATCTTCAGGTCGACGCCAATTTTCGCTACTAAATGCAAATAAAGTTAATGACTCTATTTTTAGCTTTGAACAAAATTGAACTGCGGAACGAACCGCATCAACGCCTTTTTTATGACCATATGTTCGTGGACGATTGCGAGATTGCGCCCACCGCCCATTGCCATCCATAATAATTGCGATGTGTTTTGGCAATGACTGCTGCGAAATTGTGTCAGCGTTTAAACTCATAAATCCCGATTTATATAAAAAAAAACGCCGCCTAGTATACCCCAGACAGCGTTGCAAAACTAATAATTTTGAATTGCTTAGATTTCCATCAACTCAGCTTCTTTTGCGCTCAATTGTGTATCCATTTCTTTAACAAACTTGTCAGTAAGCTTCTGAACTTCATCTTCAGCTTGACGTGCTTCATCTTCAGAAATGTCTTTATCTTTTAACAAAGACTTAACATCACCATTGGCATCACGACGAATATTACGAATAGCAACACGGCCACCCTCAACTTCACCACGAACAATTTTGATTAAGTCTTTACGACGCTCTTCAGTTAGCGGCGGTAATGGCACGCGAATTATAGTACCTGCTGACATTGGGTTCAAACCTAAGTCAGAAGACATAATTGCTTTTTCAACAGCTTGAGCCAAAGATTTATCGAATACACTAATTGTTAGTGTACGAGAGTCTTCTGTTGATACATTTGCAACCTGGTTTAACGGTGTATCAGCACCGTAATAAGATACCATGATGCCGTCTAGCAATGCAGGGTGTGCACGGCCAGTACGAATTTTAGAAAGTTGGCTAGCTAGGGCTGCCACACTTTTTTGCATGCGCTCTTGCGCGTCTTTTTTAATATCGTTAATCACAATTCAATCCTAGTCTTGTTTGATTATTCAGAAGGTGCTGAAGAGATAAGAGTGCCCTCTTCTTCGCCCATAATGACACGTTTTAACGCGCCAGGTTTATTCATGTTAAATACGCTTAAAGGCATATTATGGTCACGTGCTAGCGTAAATGCCGCTAAGTCCATCACCTTTAATTCTTGATCAATGATCTCATTGTACGTCAAATGACGATACAAGGTTGCGTCAGGGTTCTTAACTGGGTCATCACTAAATACGCCATCAACTTTTGTCGCTTTGATCACAGTATCGGCTTCAATTTCAATACCACGCAGACATGCAGCTGAATCAGTTGTGAAAAATGGATTACCCGTACCCGCTGAGAAAATAACAACTCGGCCAGACTTTAACAAGCTAATTGCTTCAGCCCAGTTGTACGCGTCACATACGCCGTTCAGTGGAATTGCCGACATTAAACGACAGTTTACAAACGCACGGTGCAGTGCGTCACGCATTGCTAAACCGTTCATCACGGTTGCAAGCATGCCCATGTGGTCGCCGACTACGCGGTTCATACCCGCTTCAGCCAATGAACCACCTCGTAAGAAGTTACCGCCCCCGATAACTAAACCCACTTCTACGTCGAGCTCTACTAATTCTTTTATTTCTTGTGCCATACGATCCAATACTTTTGGATCAATGCCAAAGCCTTCATCTCCCATTAAAGCTTCACCGCTTAGTTTGAGAAGAACGCGTCTAAAAACAGGTTTTCGATTGATAGTCATAGTTTCCGGGCCATTTGTAAAAGTGAGATAAAAAATAACCGCGCTTATGAAAGTCATAAATGCGCGGTTATTTTAAAGAATTTTCAGCGTTGAAGCAAAAGCAAATCCGCCATTACGACCTCATTGCTTTTTTTGCTGAGAAAAGAGAGATTACTCGCCTTTTGCAGCTGCGATTTGAGCAGCAACTTCAGCAGCGAAATCTTCTTCTTTCTTCTCGATACCTTCGCCAACTTCTAAACGTACGAAGTTAGATACTGTTGCGCCTTTTTCTTTAAGGATATCGCCAACAGATTTTTTAGGTTCCATGATGAACGCTTGACCAGTAAGAGAGATCTCACCAGTGAACTTCTTCATACGACCAACAACCATTTTCTCAGCGATTTCAGCAGGCTTGCCTTCGTTCATCGCGATGTCGATTTGAACCGCTTTTTCTTTTTCAACTACGTCTGCAGGTACGTCTTCAGGGTTTACGTACTCAGGCTTAGATGCAGCAACGTGCATAGCTACGTGCTTAAGCGTTTCCGCATCAGCTTCACCAGCAACAACAACACCGATACGCTCACCGTGACGGTATGTAGAAAGGCTTGCACCGTCGATGTACTCAACGCGACGAACGTTGATGTTTTCACCGATTTTAGCAACTAATGCAACACGTGCTTCTTCAAACTGTGCTTGAAGCTCAGCAACAGCAACTTTAGAAGTTGCAGCAACGTCTAGTACAGAGTTAGCGAACGCAAGGAAGCTCTCATCTTTAGCAACGAAGTCTGTTTGACAGTTAACTTCTAGAAGTGCAGCAAAACCTGCGCCTTCTTTGATAAGGATTGTGCCTTCAGCAGCAATGTTACCTGCTTTCTTAGCAGCCTTTGCAGCACCGCTCTTACGCATGTTTTCAATTGCTAGTTCAATGTCACCAGCAGTTTCAGTTAGCGCTTTTTTACAATCCATCATGCCAGCGCCAGTACGCTCGCGTAATTCTTTAACTAGGGCAGCAGTTACAGCCATTAGTATATCCTCAGATCTGAATATGTTTAGGGAAGCGGGATGACCGCTCTTCAAGAATATCAAGTCTTCATCACGAATTGATGAAGACTTGATGACAGCTAATTACTCAGCTTCAACGAAATCGTCGTTCTCTGCTTGAGCAACGATATTGCTTTCACGGCCTTCAGTGATAGCAGTTGCAACAGCGCCAGTGTAAAGCTGGATAGCACGGATTGCATCGTCGTTACCTGGGATGATGAAATCAACACCATCTGGGTTCGAGTTAGTATCAACTACTGATACTACTGGAATACCTAGGTTGTTAGCTTCGCGAATTGCAATGTGCTCGTGATCTGCATCGATAACGAAGATAGCGTCTGGAAGACCGCCCATATCTTTGATACCGCCAAGGCTCTTTTCAAGCTTTTCCATTTCACGAGTAAGCATTAACGCTTCTTTTTTAGTTAGCTTCTCGAAAGTACCGTCTTGGCTTTGAGTTTCAAGGTCTTTAAGACGCTTGATTGATTGACGAACTGTTTTCCAGTTAGTCAACATACCACCTAACCAACGGTGATTTACGTAGAACTGCTCACTTTGAAGAGCTGACTCTTTAACTGCTTCGCTTGCAGCGCGCTTAGTACCTACGAAAAGAATTTTACCTTTGTTAGAAGCAGCGTTCTGTAAGAACTTAAGTGCGTCGTTGAACATTGGTACAGTTTTTTCAAGGTTGATGATATGTACACGGTTACGAGCGCCGAAGATGAAAGGCTTCATCTTTGGGTTCCAGTAACGTGCTTGGTGACCGAAGTGAACACCAGCTTGAAGCATATCGCGCATTGAAACGTTTGCCATTTTAATTTCCTCTAAGTTAGTTAGGGTTAAGCCTCCACATATCCCATAGCACCAACATGTTCAGTATTTTACTAAGACATGCACCCAAGTGTATGTGTCGATATGTGTGTGTGTTAAAATAAAATTGTGGTTGCCTTAAATACAAACATCTCTAAGATAAATTTGTAAAAAGACGGCGCGCTTTATACCATATAAAATAACAGAACTCAACAATCAGTATAAAAATTGTGCGTTGTAACTAACTTAAAATAACCGACTTGGAGTCTGAATGAGTGCAGTGATTAAAACCCCTGAAGAAATCGAAAAAATGCGTATTGCCGGGCGTTTAGCCGCGGAAGTATTAGAAATGATTGAGCCGCATGTGAAGCCAGGGGTCACAACAGACGAGCTAAATACAATTTGTCATGATTACATTGTAAATAAGCAACAAGGCATACCTGCTCCGCTTAATTACCATGGTTTTCCAAAGTCGATTTGTACGTCCGTTAATCACGTAATTTGTCATGGTATTCCCAATGACAAAGCATTAAAAGATGGCGACAGTGTCAATATTGATATTACCGTCATCAAAGATGGCTACCACGGCGATACATCTAAAATGTTCCATGTAGGGACGCCAAATATTCAAGGCAAACGCCTTGCTGAAATTACCCAAGAAAGCCTTTACCTTGCCATTAAAATGGTTAAACCAGGTGCGCGTTTAGGTGACATTGGTGCAGCAATTCAAAAGTATGCTGAAGGTTTTAATTATTCAATCGTACGCGAATACTGCGGCCATGGTATTGGCGCTGAATTCCACGAAGAACCTCAAGTTATGCATTACGGTAAACCAGGCACGGGTGAAACATTAAAAGCGGGCATGTGTTTAACCATTGAACCTATGGTCAACGCAGGTAAGCGTCAATGTAAAGTGCTCAAAGACAACTGGACTGTCGTGACAAAAGACCGCAGCTTGTCTGCTCAGTGGGAGCACACTTTATTGGTTACAGACAATGGTGTGGAGATCTTAACGCACCGTAATGACGATACCATCGATAGAGTAATAGAGCACACAGCATAACAACCATGGTTCACTGCGAGTCATTCGTATTAACCATAATTTAGCGAAAAGTGAGTGAAGACTGGTCGGTACTTTACTCACTTCGCTCATATCTCAATAAAAAATGCGCTTCAAGCGTTGCCCTTTGTGCGCAAGTCAGTAAGCTAAGTAATACCTTTGCAAATGTATCGGGCCTGTATACATTACTGTGCTCACCATAACCGATAGCATAAACCTAAATAAGACGGATCAGGGGGCCTTAAGTGGCATTGCCTAATAAAGTAAAAACGCTGCTCGACAACGCGCAGCACCTTGGCGATTTAAAAGATTGTGCAAACTATTTTTATAAATGGTTAAGCAATGAGTTTTCCAAACAGCCAGTTCGTAATCTCATTAATTCTCGCGCTGAATTTATAGACCGATTGTTGATAAAGTTATTCAACGACACTGGTTTAGCCCATTACCCAGAATTGGCCCTTATTGCAGTTGGTGGATATGGTCGAGGTGAGTTACACCCTTATTCTGATATTGACTTCTTACTGCTGGTTAACGACACCCCCAACGCTGAAATGACCTCTGCACTTGAAGAATTTGTGACACTTCTGTGGGACCTAAACCTAGAAATTGGTCACAGCGTTCGTACCCATGATCAAGTATTAGAACAAAAACAAGAAGATGTACATTTCACCACCTGTTTACTCGAAAGTAGACTTATCTGTGGTAATCATGTCGAGTTTGAGCGATTGAGAAGTCATATTGTAGAAACCCCCATTTGGAAATCTGATGACTTTTTCATTGCCAAAACCAATGAGCAGCAAGTAAGGCATCGAAAGTGCCATGGCACCGCTTATAATTTAGAACCCAATATCAAAGAAAACCCTGGTGGCCTCAGAGATGTGCAAACTATTTTTTGGGTTGCTAAAAAGCATTTCCATGCTGAAACACTTGAAGAATTAATCAACCATGGTTACCTCACTCACGAGGAATATCAAGAACTATTAGAGTGCTTAGAAAACCTTTGGAATATACGATTTGCACTGCACTTGGCAGCGGGACGATGTGAAAACCGACTGTTGTTCGACTATCAACCCCATGCAGCTGAAATACTCGGGTTTGGGTCTGAAGGTAAAGCCTCTGTAGAGCGAATGATGAAGCGCTTATTCCGGATCATGAGCCGTGTACGTGAAATGAACCAAATGCTGTTGTCGTATTTTGAACAAAGCATTTTACCTGACCAAAGCGAGCAAAGCGCAGTTTCGTTAGACGACAACTTTGAACGTATTGGTAATAAAATCAGCGTTAAAAATCCTTCGGTCTTTTTTCGCAGAGAACAACTTCTGGTGTTATTCGAGCATATTGCCGACCACCCTGAAATCACCAATATCGAGCCCAGTACAATAAGAACAATGCGCCAAGTTCGTCGCCGGTTGCTCGGTGATTTGCAAGACTATGCCGGTTGTCGGGATGCTTTCTTACGGTTGCTAAAACATCCAAATGGCATGGGCAGAGCATTTACTTTGATGCATAAACATGGCTTAATCGCGGCGTATTTACCGCAATGGCGTAATATTTTTGGTCAAATGCAATTTGATTTATTCCACGCCTACACCGTAGATGAACACACTCATAAGCTGATCAACAATATTTATCTATATACCGATAAAGAGCGAAAAAAAGAATTCCCTTTATGCAGTGAAATCATCACCCGTATGGATAAGCCTGAGTTGCTTTATTTAGCCGCTATCTTCCATGATATTGCCAAAGGTCGTGGTGGCGATCACTCAGAGCTTGGCGCCGTTGATGCGCTCGCCTTCTGCAAAGTACATGGGTTCACTAATTCTGATGCTCGCTTAGTCTCTTGGCTGGTTGAGAATCACTTGTTGATGTCTGTCACCGCGCAGCGCAAAGATATTAACGACCCAGATGTCATCGCCGAATTTGCTTCTATTGTAAAAAATGAACGTCAACTTGATTACTTGTATTGCTTAACTGTGGCCGATATTCGCGCAACCAATGACAACCTCTGGAATGATTGGAAAAACACGCTCCTACGAGAGCTATACTTACACTCTCAACATGCATTACGTTTGGGTCTAGAAAACCCAATGGATATGCGCGACCAAATTCGAGACAAAAAAAAGCAAGCAAAACAACGGCTCATTAATTTAGAATTTGATGAAGAAAAGATTGATGCTATTTGGTCACGTTTAAAGGCCAACTACTTCACCGCATTCAGTGAACAGCAAATCTCATGGCATAGTGAACACTTACTTAAAATAAACGACTTAAACGCACCTTGCGTTGTTGTGGGTGAACAAGCCATGCATGGCGGCACACAAGTATTTGTGTATAGTCCATATAATGCCAATTTATTCTCAAAACTACTCACCGTCATCGGCTCCAAAAAAGCTCAAATACAGCACGCTCAAGTCATGACAACCAAAGATAACTCGGTGGTGTACAACTTCGTGATCTTAGAAGTAAGTGGCAACCCGATGAGCAGTAGCCGAGCTAAGTCGATACGCCGTGGCTTAGAAGTCATTTTAAAAGATCCTAAAAAGAAAATTCGTACCAAGAAAAATCGCTCGCAACGTTTTAAAGACTTTAATATTAAACCTAAAGTCATTGTACGGCCCCATGCCCGTGCGGATAGAAATTTAATTGAAATTCAAGCCATTGATATACCTGGACTGTTAACAAAAATTGCCGAGGTCTTTCAAGCGAATTCATTGCACATTCACGCCGCTAGAATTACAACTGTTGGCGAACGAGCAGAAGACTTTTTTGTAATATCAAATACTGATTATCAAGCGCTTGCAGAAGAGCATAAAGCTGCGCTACAACGCGATCTGATGAAAAAATTAAATGCAGAAACAGAGTAAAGAGGAAACTATGTCTGATTTAAAAAGCATTATTGAACAAGCTTGGGAGCAGAGAGACGGGATCTCACCTAACCAAGTAACGGATGAAGTATATAACGCTATCACCCAGTCTCTTGCCTTATTAGATTCGGGTGCTGCACGTGTAGCAGAAAAAATAAGTGGAGAGTGGGTTGTTCATCAATGGCTAAAAAAAGCCGTTTTACTGTCATTCAGAATTCGTGACAATCAGCCGATGAGTGATGGCGTCAATCAATTCTACGATAAAGTTCCGTTAAAGTTCAGCGATTATACGCCTGAGCAGTTTCAACAAGGGGGCATGCGTGTTGTACCAAACGCCGTTGCACGCCAAGGCAGCTTTGTTGGTAAAAATGTGGTCCTTATGCCGTCATATGTCAATATTGGTGCCTATGTTGATGAAGGCACGATGGTCGATACCTGGGCAACGGTTGGTTCATGTGCGCAAATAGGTAAGAATGTTCACCTATCAGGCGGTGTTGGCATCGGTGGGGTTTTAGAGCCTTTACAAGCGAATCCGACAATCATCGAAGATAACTGTTTCATTGGTGCACGTTCTGAAATTGTTGAAGGTGTAATTGTTGAAGAAGGCGCAGTCATTTCAATGGGTGTCTATATTTCTCAAAGCACCCGTATTTACGACCGTGAAACAGGCGAAGTCCATTACGGGCGAGTACCAGCCGGTGCCGTCGTTGTACCAGGCTCTTTGCCAAGTAAAGATGGCTCTCATAGCCTTTACGCTGCCATTATTGTGAAAAAAGTAGATCAGCAAACACGTGAAAAGGTTGGGATCAATGCCTTGTTACGTTCTATAGACGATTGATAATTTAGATTTTAAATACGTTTATAAAAAAGCACCTTATGAATTATTCAGTTACTGAAGTCCTTCATAAGGCGCTTTTTAAACTTACCTAATCGGTAAGCTGCTCAATAATTATAATGCAGCAAACACGTTGTCTGTTTTTGCGGCACAAACAAAATCATTTTTGTGCAGGCCTTTGATAGAGTGACTCCACCAAGTAACCGTTACTTTGCCCCATTCAGTCAACAAACCTGGGTGATGGCCTTCATCTTCCGCCATTGCGCCCACTTTATTGGTAAACTCTAATGCTAGCTTGAAGTTTTTAAATTTAAAAACGCGCTCTAATTGCATGATCCCATCGCGTACCTCAGGTACCCAGTCCGGAATTTGCTTTATCAATACTGCTAACTCTTCATCTGACACTTTAGGCGCATCAGCACGACACGCTTCACATTTTTGTGCACTTAAATCAGACATTTAAAATCCTTAACTTGCTAGTTTTTGTTTCGGTGGAAATTTTGGCTCAAATAAGCCTAATTCTTTTGCTTGGGCAACCAACGCCATAATATCCATTTGTGAGATATCAAATAAATCATTGATAGAGTTTATGGTGTAGTAGATTGGTTGCATAATATCAATTCGGTAAGGTGTGCGTAATACATCAATCACATTTAACGGCTGTATCTCAGGTTTATCTGAATACACATATTGTGTTTCACCCGGGCTTGATAACACCCCACCACCATAAATGCGCAGGCCGTCTTCAGTTTGCATCAAACCAAATTCAACCGTAAACCAATATAGACGCGCTAGGTAACCACGATCTTTCTTTTCGGCTGCATAGCCTAATTGACCATATTTATGGGTAAACTCTGCAAAAGCAGGGTTTGTTAACATGGCGCAATGACCAAATATCTCATGAAAAACATCAGGCTCTTGTAGATAGTCAAATTCTTCACGCGAACGAATAAACGTTGCCACAGGGAACTGCTTGTTTGCTAGCAGTCGAAAGAACTCATCAAAATCAATCAACGCGGGTACAGGGGCTACTTGCCAACCTGTTTCACGAGCGAGTACTTCGTTTAGCTCAGCAAGCTGTGGGATACGGTCATGCGGTAGGTTTATTTTTTTTAGCCCTTCCATGTACTCGTCACATGCTTTGCCTTCAATGCATTGCAGCTGGCGCGCCACTAGCTCAGACCAAATTTTATTTTCTTCATCGCTCCACGCAATAACCCCGTTTTCATCGGGTTGCTTAGAGGTGTACTTGCTCGATTTAGCCATAGAAACCTTCATTGTTACCTGCCACGAATGAACTTCAATCGTGTTTCAACTTGTGACAACGATACTATGTAAAAGTAAGCGAAAGTTTAATAGCAAAGCCTAATTACGGCTTTGCCATAAAACCAAAAAACGTAAAGATTAAAATACACCGAAGTAAACAAAAGATTACACCACTTAAATCAAAGGTATTCACCCCGCCGAAATGCACACTTAAGTTTACACTAAAAGGCTTTAAATGCAGATTCTAAATCAGCAATAATATCCTCCGCCGCCTCCAATCCTACCGAGATGCGGATCAGGCTATCGGAGATCCCAGCGGCTTGACGCTCTTCAGGCGTATACGGTGAGTGTGTCATCGATGCTGGATGCTGAATTAGCGTTTCAGGATCACCTAAACTCACGGCTAATGTGCATAGTTCGGTGGCATTAATAAACGCCTCACCTTGCGCTAATGTCCCTGCAATTTCAAAGGCTATGACACCTCCAGCCCCTTTCATTTGCTCACCCAAGTATTTATATCCAGGATGAGATGGTAATCCTGGATAAAATACCTGAGAGACCTTTGGGTGTTTTTCTAAAAACTCCGCTACTTTTTGCGCACTTTCACAATGCCTCGCCATACGCACAGCCAGCGTTTTTAATCCGCGATTAATAAGCCATGCATCATGTGGGCTAATGGTTGCACCAATGTCTTTTAATACCGTAAGCTTTATCAATTCAATATGTTCTGCACAACCACATACTAAACCCGCAACAACATCGCCATGTCCATTTAGATACTTGGTCGCACTGTGCACAACAATATCGATGCCAAACTGTTTTGGCTTTTGTAATAGCGGTGTCAAAAATGTATTGTCGATCACACTGAGCAATTTATGCTGCTTAGCAAAGCGCCCAATCATTGATAAATCAAGTACCGTCATGTTTGGGTTAATTGGCGTTTCAGCAAAAACCATTTTGGTCTTTGGCGTAACAGCAGCTTGGAGCTGAGCTTCATCGGTCATATCAACAAACGTGACGTCGATGCCAAACTTAGGCAGCATATGAGAAAATAACGCAAAGCTACAACCGTACAATGCACTGGATGCAATGAGATGATCGCCCTGTTCTAAGAAGCTTAACACAGAAGCAGATACAGCCCCCATCCCTGTTGCTGTTGCAGCTGCATCGTCCATTCCTTCAAGGGCCGCCACTTTTTGTTCCAGTTCGCGCGTTGTCGGGTTGCCTAATCGAGTATAGATATAACCAGGCTCTTCGCCGGCAAAACGCGCAGCTCCCTGCGCCGCGTCTTTAAACTTAAATGTGGAGGTTTGATACAGAGGTGCCGTTAATGCACCATGTGGGTCATCAAAATGGGCTGGGCCGTGGATACATTGCGTGTTGTCATCATACTTCTTCATAAAATAGCCTGTTAAATTGTTATTCTTAAATTTATTTACCTAATAAATAAATCAACGAATAATAATTCACAAGCACCCCAGATGGTAAGATGGCTAGCTTAATAGGATTAACTTTAACAGCTTGTATACAATTGTTGTCACTCGCTTTATTTGCTGCGACTCAATAACGCTTTAAATATCTGCTCAATCGACCCCTGCAATAAATTAGGCTTATTTGCTAATTTAGGTAATGGACGACATAATTCCATCGCTTTATAACCTAACCGAGCAGTAAATACACCGGCGCTCAGCCCTTGAGCAGCCCTAGCCGAAAGTTTACTAAGTAACTCGGCTCCCATGCTCGTTGCCGCTAAATCAGACACCAACTCCGCAGCTCCAGCAAATACCATTTGCTTTAATAGTAATTTATATAACGTAATACGACTGCGATATCCTAAGCGAATACCATAGTGCTGACTCAGCTTCTCAACAAGGTGCACGCCGCGCCATAGTACAGCTAACATATCCAACAGCGCCATAGGGCTTAAAGCCACCAGCATGGCACTGGTTGTTGCATGCGCATTAATGATCGCTTTAGCTTGCTGGTCTTGCGTATTCAATAGGGTATTTTGATAAAGCTCTAGTACTTCCCTATCGGTATGATGTGCTTTAATGGTCGCTTTAAACTCTTGCACACCATCAGGGTTATGCTGCTCAAGTAAAGGCGCTAACCATTGCTGAGCTTCGCCTATTTGTGTGCTACTCAATAAACGCTGTGCGTCACTTTGCATATGCTCACGTGTTGATAACGACTTAAGTGCACGGTATTCACTGAACAAAAAGCGTATCAGTGCCACCAAACCCAGTGACAATACCAAAATATATAAGCCACCTAACAGCCACGATTGCGTAATGGCTTCTATCACACCGTAAATAGCTTCGGCGGCAACTAAAACAACCAAGCTGAACAGCAGTAATTTTTTCACCGTTAGCAATGTACGGTTTGGCTTAAAAGTATGCTCAAGTTCTTGTTCTAATGCATCACTATTATTGAATACACCTTGATCGCCATCAGAACTTGAATTTTCCTGTGTCTGCTCGATGCGCTTTCCAGCCTCCATAGACTGGGGCACTGCTTGATGAAGTTCATCAGTGCTAATGCGCCTGCCTGCGCGCAAATTCTGTGGGTCGCTCATCGTAGCTTATCTCCTAATAAAAATTGCAGGACGTGATCTAATCGAACATGGCTCAAACAACCCTCTTGCGCAGGTAATGGTGCAAAAGATAAAAAGTCGAAGCCCTGTGCTGGCCACTGAGCGCGACTTAATCGATGTGATGGTGGCTCTGGGGGTAAAAATGTAATCGTGTGCTGTTCGTTATTGGGTTTACCTTGAATGCAATTGAGTGATTTCCCAGCTTCAACAACTTGCTTTTGTTGCGTACTTTGTACCGCTGAAATCGCCATAGTGTCTATCTCAACCCCTGCAAAGCGTAAATCATTACTTTGCTCATGTAACATGCTATGGAGCAGCTTTGCCAATAACGGTTGCTGCTCATAGCTTACGTGGTCACACTTATTTGCAGCAAATAAAACCTTATCTATCTTCGGATAAAACAGCCGCTTGAGTAACCCTGAGCGGCCATAATCAAATACTTGCACAATATTGCGCAGTGCATCTTCTTGCTCTTTTAATGTGTCGGGCCCATCTGATAAAGCACTTAATACATCAACCAACACTATCTGCCTATCAAACTGACAAAAATGTTGCTTATAAAATGGCGTTACCACTTGCTGTTTATAGGCATTAAAACGGCTCTGTAAATGACTATATTGACTATCATTCGAATGTTCGCCAGCACTAAAAAAAGGGAAAAACAAGAGCACTGGAGCCCCTGCTAAATCTCCAGGAATAAGCATTCTTCCGGGCTGTAACTGAGCTATGTTTGTCTGTGCTTTTAAAGTTACGAGTAATTGCTGATAGTGCTGAGATAGCTGCTTTAAAATAGACTCGTCAACCGGTGCATCACCATCAAAGCTTGCTAACATGTCTAAAAACTCTTTCGCATAATCCCGATACTGCGGTTGCTTTAATACATTAAGAACAGCTTGACTCCATGCCTGATAGTCTTGATTTAACATGGGTAAATCAACTAACCATTCACCAGGATAATCAATCAGTTCTAAATAGACGGTACTCACCGGTGATAAATGCTGTTTTAGTACATGCCGTGATTCAAATTTAAGTGCAAGGGTTAACGTATTTATACGCTGTGTTGATGACGGCCATGTTGGTGTTTCATTTAACAAGCAACCCACTGCACTGGCATAATCAAAAGTAGGAATGTCCAAAGCACGTTGTGGTATTTGCTTTACTGCTATTAAGCGCTGCTCTCTTATTACGTCAAAAAATGGCAGATTTGTTTTATTAGTTTGAGATGTTAAATGCTTGATAAGTGCAGTGATAAAAGCCGTCTTTCCGCTACCACTAAACCCAGTGACGGCAAGCTTTATATGTTGGTCAAGACTTCTATGTAAGGTCTTTTGTGCTGTATTTTTAAATTTATCGAACGTGTCTTTGCTAAAACGTTTAGTATTCATATAAGGGGCACACCTCCCGAGCAACATATTTACATGGATATTTATAGCGGTGGCGCAGAATACGCCACATAACGTTCAAAAAATTATAATTTATTAATTTCCCTACTGATTGTAAATTCGCTTGATGTTACGTACGTTTCCATACTTTGTACTCTGCCATCTAAACGATTTAAACGCTCTTTTAAATCAAACAAAGCTTGTCTGGGCGGCTCACCTTTTTGCCAAACTTTAAACTTTACTGAAATAGGATCTGCATCGTGATTGACTGACTGCTTGGTTTCATAATCGCTTTTCTTGTCTAAAATAAACCAACATGCGATATAAACAACAACGAATAAGGGCCCACCAGATAGCAACACTGCCGTAATGAACAGGATCCTGACCAACCACAATTCCATATTGAAGTAATCACTCAACCCAGCACATACACCTGCAAGCTTCCCTCTTTTTGGATCCCTGTAAAGTTCTCTTTTTATATTACTCATACTTTACGTCTCCACTCTGGTGCCTCTTGATCAAGTATTGCCTCTAGTGTGTCAACACGGTCAGCCATACTTTCAGCCTTACTTGCCAATTCCATAAGCTGACGATGTTCATGCTCGCTTAGGCCCTGGCTTACCTGCTTCTTACTGCGATAGTGAAGTACAAGCCATAATGGCGCCACTACCAACATAAAAATAATGATCGGTGCTACTAATACTTCAAGATCCATAACCCTATACTCCTGCGACTTGATTGTTCTGTTACCTAACACCCACTGCTTGGTCAGCGGGTGCAATTATTATATTTATTTGCCCGAAAGCTTTTTCTTAAGCTCTGCAAGCTCATCATCTACTTTTTCGTTCTTTTGTAAATCCGCAATTTCATCTGCTAAGGTCTTTTTCCCTAAGTCATATGACTCAACTTGCGACTCTAGTCCGTCAATCTTAGATTCATAACGCTCAAAACGATTTAAAGCATCTTCTACTTTTGAACTGTCTAATGCCTTTTTCACCTCTAAACGAGACTCAGCAGAACGCTGACGCAGCACAATGGCTTTTTGACGCGCTTTGGCATCAGCCAGCTTCTCTTGTAGTGTCGCAACTTCTTGTTGCAATTTCTCGATATGCGACTCTACATGCGTCAATTCACTTTGCACACTGGCAGCTGCATCCGCTGACTTTTGCTTTTCAAGTAACGCTGAACGTGCTAAATCTTCGCGCTCTTTGGTTAAAGCTAGCTCGGCTTTACTTTGCCACTGCGCAACTTCTTCATTTAATTGCTCAACACGACGTGTTAATTCTTTTTTCTCTGCTAACGTTTTTGCTGAAGTTGAACGTACTTCAACAAGCGTATCTTCCATTTCTTGGATGATAAGACGAACCATTTTTTCTGGGTCTTCAGCTTTATCTAAAATAGCATTGATATTAGAGTTAACGATATCTGCAAAACGTGAGAAAATTCCCATAATCTTTACCTCTTTGGTTTCTAAGTTTAAGTTGCTTGTATTAATAGTATCAATAAACTTGCCAACTTTTCTAAAAGATAAAAGCCTATAAATATCAATATATTAAACCATATCAGAAATTACTTTCGTTTGCATTAATTATCAAATACACTAAGTGTTAGCAAAAATAACTAAGAGTTAGCCAATATGAGCCAATTCCGCCAACAGGACAATTTACTCGGTCAATCTGACAGCTTTTTAACCGTGCTTGATAAGGTGTCGCAACTCGCGCCTTTAGAGAAACCAGTATTGATTATTGGTGAGCGTGGTACGGGTAAAGAGCTTATCGCTGCACGATTACACTTTCTTTCTGAGCGATGGGAACAAAACTACGTAAAACTCAATTGCGCCGCCCTAAATGAAAACTTGTTAGAGAGTGAGCTATTTGGTCATGAAAGTGGTGCATTTACTGGCGCCAGTAAACGCCATGAAGGTCGATTTGAACGGGCTAATGGCGGCACACTATTTCTTGATGAACTGGCCAATACCTCTGCCATGGTGCAAGAAAAGCTATTACGTGTGATTGAATATGGCGAATTTGAACGGGTCGGCGGTAAAAGTACGGTAAAAGTCGATACACGTTTAGTCTGCGCAACCAATGAAGATTTGCCATCTTTGGCTGACAGCGGTGAGTTTAGACACGATTTATTAGACCGACTGGCATTTGATGTGATCACATTGCCCCCATTACGAGCTCGCCAAGAAGACATCATGTTATTAGCGGAACAATTTGCAATCAACATGGCACGAGATTTAAGTTGGTCACTGTTCAGTGGTTTTACGCGAAAAGCCACTGAGGTACTATTGAGTTACGATTGGCCTGGTAATATTCGTGAACTCAAAAATACCGTAGAAAGAAGCTTATATCGTCATGGCAACGAGCACTTACCCGTGCACGAAATCATTCTCAACCCATTTGAGAGCCCATTTAGACCGACACAACGGGTAAAAGCCCGTGCAGCAATACAGCCTGAAGTAGCCCAACCATCTAGCCATGCCCCTGTGACGGAAGCTTCTAGCAACCATGCCTCACTCTCACCAGCGCAGCCCAACATTGCGTTTCCTTGTGACTTGAAAGAGCTCTCTAATGACTTTGAAATTGAGTTACTCAAAAAAGCGCTCGAGCAGAGTCAATTTAATCAAAAGAAAACTGCACAAATGCTCGGATTGACGTATCATCAACTTCGTGGTTATTTGAAAAAATACAACCTGTTAGAGTCAGGTCAAAAACAAGAGGCGTAAGGCGTGCGGAATCTAGTACTAGGTGCTTTATGTACCTATTTACTTGGCTGTGTTGATGCAAGCCAACAGCAAGCGAACGAAAAATCTCAGGGCTTAGTGTACTGCGCTGAAGCGAACCCGGTATCTTTTAACCCTCAAGTCACAACGACCGGATCCACCATAGACCTTATTGCCAGCCAGTTATACGATACGTTAATAAGTATTGACCCTGAAACCGCAGAATTTAAACCAGAACTGGCTACTAGCTGGGCAGTGAGCGACGAGGGTAAATCCATTACGTTCACATTGCGACAAGGTGTCGCGTTTCACAGCACTGACTACTTTCGCCCAAGCCGCACACTCAATGCTGATGACGTGGTTTTTTCATTTAGCCGCTTATTCGACGTGTATAACCCATATCATTTTGTCGGCGATGCTGAATACCCCTACTTTCAAAGCGTGGGTATTGACCAGCTCATTCGCAAAGTAGTTAAAGTTGATGAATATACGGTAAGGTTTGAGCTTTTCAACGCTGAAAGTAGCTTTCTATCGAATATTGCGACCGATTTTGCGGTTATCCTCTCACAAGAATATGCCCAGCAGCTTATCGCGCAAAAGAATAAACCTGCTTTTGATAACCTTCCGATTGGCACAGGTCCGTACAAATATAAAAATTTTTTACGCGATAACCTCATTCGTTACCACCGCAATGAGCAGTACTGGAAATATCCAGTCCCGATGCAGCAACTGGTTTTCGATATCACCACCAACGGCACCAGTCGTATTGCTAAGATGCTGACTAAAGAATGTGACATCACAGCACATCCCAGTGCAACACAACTGAGCGTACTCAAAGACCGTGAAGATATTCGCGTCGACAAAGCGGCAAACCTAAACATTGGCTATTGGGCATTTAATACCGAACGTCCTCCATTTGATAGCCTTTTGGTTCGCAAAGCCCTTGCGCACTCCGTTGATTTCGATAAAATAATGCAAGCGGTATATTACGGGAATGGCATTTTAGCGCGTTCGCACCTTCCCCCTTCATCTTGGGCCTTTCAAGCACAAGACAATATACCTCGCTATAACCCCGAATTAGCGAAACAGTTTTTAAAGGAAGCAGGTTATGAGAATGGGTTTAATATGACGCTATGGGCCATGCCGGTATCGCGTATATATAACCCCAATGCACGAAAAATGGCTGAGCTGATCCAAAGTGATTTAAAAGCCATAGGGATCTCTGCACAAATTATTGAATATGAATGGAACACGTTTGTTGAACGGATCGGAAAGCATGAACATGATAGTGTTTTACTCGGCTGGGCTGCTGATACACCAGATCCTGATAACTTTTTTAGTCCATTATTAAGCTGTACCGCGACATTTAGTGGTAAAAATCCGGCTAATTGGTGTCACCCTGAATTTGATTTATTACTCACTCAAGCTTTAGACACCACCGATATTGCACTGCGTAAAACTTACTATTATCAAGCACAGCAAATGCTTATCGATCAGCTACCGCTGATCCCCATCGCTCATGGGGTGCGATTTCAAGCAACCAGTAATGACGTGACAGGCGTTACCTTACGCCCATTTGGTGGTATCTCTCTTGGCCAAGTGAGGCGCAACTAATGTTATTTGAATACTTACTACGCCGCATTAGTTTACTGGTTTTTATGGTATTCACTTTAACGGTGTTCACCTTCTCTCTTAATTACCTCTTTCCTGGCGACTTGCTGACGAACTTCAGTGGCCAAGTTAACTCCAATTACAGCCAAACCCAAATCTTGGCCCAGAAGTACCATATAAACGAAAACCTACTTATGCAATATGGTGCTTTTTTAGTGCGTATCGCCAGTGGAGATTGGGGGGTGTCACTTTCCTCTGGACAAAGCGTCTTTGAACATGTTAGTCGGCTCTTTCCTGCAACGTTAGAGCTCTGTGTTTATGCGTTAGGGGTTGCCGTTTTACTTGGGATCCCCGCCGGGATTGTGGCATCCGCATATCATCGTCGCTGGCCTGACAGAGTTATCAACTCTCTGACTTTAATGGGGTTTTCTATACCTATTTTTTGGCTTGCGTTACTGCTTATAATGGTGTTCTGCCTGTCTTTTGGGCTATTCCCCATGTCAGGACGTATCGGCCTATTATACGAAATAGAACCAATCAGCAACTTTATTCTAATCGATATTGCTATCCAAGGTTTCCCGTATCACGGCCTCGCATTTTTTGACGCTCTACGACATTTGGCGTTACCCACAGTGGTCTTGGCTATGTACCCCACCACTGTGCTTGTGCGCTTCACCCGAGACTCAATGCTGCATGTCCTAGAACAAAACTATATTAAAACAGCCCGCGCAAAAGGCTTAAATCGCCGTCAGCTGATTTTACATCACGCACTACGTAATGCCTTACTCCCCGTCATAAAGCAGATTGGTTTACAATTTAGTACCCTGATCACACTGGCGATGGTGACAGAAGTCATATTCTCTTGGCCTGGTATAGGGCGGTGGCTCATCGACAGTATTTATCAACGTGACTACCCCGCAATACAGGGCGGACTACTGGCTGTTTCTATGTTTGTTATATTAGCAAATATGCTGGCTGAATTTAGCCACTCTCTTTTTGACCCTTTGTCACGGAATCAAGCCTATGGCAAAGTTTAGTTTATTCAGCGAAGAGTCTAACCGCTCTCCCCTTTCGCGGTTATGGCGAAAGTTTAAAAGTAACCACCCGGCGTTAGTCGCTCTGTGGGTGTTTATTGCGTTAACACTACTCGCTATGACAGCACCATTTATCGCGCCATATGGCATTAATCAACAGCATAGCGATGCATTACTGCTGCCTCCTTCCTGGCATGATTTAGGGGATGTCAGGTTTATTTTAGGCACTGATGATTTAGGCCGCGATGTCTTATCTCGACTCATGAACGGGGCTACATTTACCTTTGGGCTCTCAATCATCGCCGCCTTGATCACCACCCTAGTGGGGGTGTTTTTAGGGACTTTAGCGGGGGTAAGCCATGGCTTTCGTTCGAGTGCATTAAATCATTTATTGGATATTACGCTCTCGATCCCATCGTTATTATTAGCCATTATTATTATCGCTATACTCGGGCCTGGCTTGCTCAATACCGTATGGGCAATTATCTTTGCGTTATTACCCCAATACGTCCACTCAATTCGCAATTTGGTTGTTGATGAACTAAATAAAGACTATATCAGTGCCTTTCGTCTTGATGGCGCGTCTCAATGGCAATTATTAACCCGAGGTGTTTTGCCCAATATATACGAGCATATCGTGGTTATTTTTACTATGGCACTGTCCACAGCCATTCTAGACATTGCTGCACTGGGCTTTTTGAAACTTGGAGCCCAGCCGCCTACAACAGAATGGGGCGCTATTTTAGCCGAAAACTTAGGGCTAATTTATTTAGCTCCCTGGACGGTTGGCTTACCAGGAGTACTGCTGTTTATTGCGGTACTTTCTACCAACCTCGTTGGAGATGGCTTAAGACAAGTACTCAAAGAGCGTAAGGCTGATTAATGCAATTACTCGACATCCGTAACTTAACCATAGAGCTGCGCACTGAAGACGGTGTGATAAGAGCGGTTGATAAAGTTAACCTCAGCCTGAAAGAAGGTGAAGTACATGCATTGGTTGGCGAGTCGGGCTCGGGGAAAAGCCTAATTGCCAAAGCCATCGTAGGCGTTTTAAATTCTCGCTGGACCGTGACTGCAGATCGTATGCATTGGCAAGGTGTTGATCTAATGCGCTTAAGCCCTGAAAAACGCAGAAAGATAGTCAGCAGAGATATGGCTATGATCTATCAAGAACCCAGTCGTAGCCTAGACCCTACCGCTAAAATATTTGAACAAGTGGCTGAGTCATTACCCGATGATACCTTTAAAAAAGGGTTTTTCCGTCGTAATACAGAGCGTAAAGAAAAGGTCAAAGCACTCCTGCATAAAGTGGGGATCCGAGAACATATTCGGGTTGCTAGCAGCTACCCTCATGAACTTTCTGAAGGGGTATGCCAAAAGGTCATGATTGCCATGGCCATTGCCAGAAACCCTAAACTTTTAATCGCCGATGAGCCGACGACAGCATTAGAAAGCACCACGCGCGCACAAATTTTTCGTTTACTGAAAAGCTTAAACCAACTTAAGAACATGTCTGTGCTAATGATCTCCCATGAACTAGAAGAGATCACACACTGGTCTCATGCTATGCACGTTTTATACTGTGGGCAAATGGTTGAAGCAGGTCCAACGCAAAAGGTTTTTTATGAACCTCTACACCCTTACACACAAGCTTTAGTAAAAAGTTTACCTGATTACGCACAAGGCCTTGCGCACAAAGAACCTTTTTATGCACTAAAGGGCACCATTCCGCCTTTGCAGCATTTACCAATAGGCTGTCGGTTAGGACCACGCTGCCCGCAAGCACAAAAACAATGTGTCGTTACACCTAATCAAAGTAAAAGTCACGGCCATGCTTATGCATGTCATTTCCCTCTAATAAAGGAAAAGTCCAAATGCAACCCGTCTTAAAAGTTCAAGCTTTAAGCAAGTCTTTTCAAAGTAGAGCGGGCATTTTTAAACGTAAGCATATTGCTGTGCTAAGAGATATCTCATTCGCTGTGGGCCCAGGTGAAACATTGGCCGTTATTGGGGAGACGGGGTCAGGTAAAAGTACCCTTGCAAAATTACTCGCTGGTGCCGATGCTGCTGATTGTGGACAAATTCTATTAGACGGAAAAACCATTGAAGACAATGGGGTAAGAAAAAATCAGTGTCGTCATATTCGTATGATTTTTCAAGATCCTACCCGCTCGTTAAACCCAGGTTTAACCATCGGTGACATGCTGGATGACTGCTTGAAATACAATACAGATTTAACGTCCTCGCAGCGTGACAAAAAAATCAAACTCACTTTAAGCCGCGTTGGGTTACTTGGTGAGCATTATCAATACTACCCACATATGTTTAGTGGGGGCCAACTACAACGGGTTGCATTAGCCAGAGCACTCATTTTAGACCCTAAAGTCGTTGTACTCGACGAAGCACTCTCGTCTTTAGACCCATCAGTCAGAGCGCAAACCGTTAACTTATTATTGAAGCTACAAAAAGACTCAGGACTGAGCTTTATTCTCATCACACATCACTTAAGTTTAGTGAAACATATGAGCGATCAGCTGTTGGTGCTCAGTAGAGGAAAAATTGTAGAATACGGTAATACCGCGGCTATTTTTGCAAAGCCACAATCAAAAGTAACGCAACGCCTGCTTAATGTATAAGGTGCTCAGTTACACATTGTCTGTAATGAAAAGCCCCACTAAATAGTGGGGCGTGCTTTTAACGTACTAATTACTCTTCAAAATACAATTTAGCGCGAGGTTTTTTACCCACCTCTTGCATAGTCGCGGCATTAAACAACCGCCCATTGATCATAGTATAAGAGACTTTATCAGTATCACGAATGTTCTTTAATGGATCGCCATCAACCACCACTAAATCGGCAAGCTTACCCACTTCAATCGACCCTATATGCTGATCTAAACCAACATACTTAGCCGGATCCAGAGTTGCGGCACGAATTGCTTGAAGCGGTGACATTCCCCCTTGGGCGAACATCCAAATCTCCCAATGTGCAGCAAGTCCTTCACGTTGACCATGTGCTCCTAAGTTCACTAGCACACCTAAATCTTGTAGCTCTTTGGCAACGCGGGCATTATTAAAGTGATTATAGTGATGATCTGGTGATTTTATACGACGCATAGAACGCGGCAATAATTGGTTCTTTGGCACAAATTTACTCAGGCGTGGATGATTCCATACATCGGTTTTATCATACCAATAGTTTTCCCCCCAAATACCTCCATAAGCAACACCCAGCGTCGGGGTATAACCCACATCACTTTGTGACCAAAGCTGTTCAATATCATCATAAATGTTCGCCACGGGAATTGAGTGCTCAACCCCCGTATGACCGTCAACAACCATGGTTAGATTATGCTGTAACAATGAGCCACCTTCAGGCACCACCATCATACCTAGCTCTCTGCCCGCTTCGACCACTTGTTGACGTTGTTCTCGGCGAG
Source organism: Pseudoalteromonas sp. MSK9-3 (assembly GCF_003590335.1). GTDB lineage: Bacteria > Pseudomonadota > Gammaproteobacteria > Enterobacterales > Alteromonadaceae > Pseudoalteromonas. The sequence continues at coordinate 96,046 of NZ_MIET01000032.1, forward strand.
GTTGATTGTATGATTTAACCGAAAAAGCGCCGACTTTCTGTAAGCGTTCTAAATGAAATTTCGCATCTTCGTAAGAGTCTATATGTGATGTATAGCCTGCAACATTTGCTCCGTATAAGATGGTCCCTGTAGAGAAGATCCTCGGTGCAACGATTTTACCCGCTTTTTGCAACTCACTGGCCGCAAACACTTCGGTGGTGTCATTTGACGGATCATGAATGGTGGTTACCCCGAGCGCTAAACCAGCTAGGTTCTTCCAGTTTTGCTGCGGAATAATTTCGTTACTGCCCTGTGATGTATGCGCATGAGCATCAACAAGGCCAGGCATAATGGTTTGTCCTGTAACATCGATGATTTCAGCCCCCTTTGGAATACTTACTTCATCGCTGCTACCCACGGCTTTGATATGCTTACCATCGGTCAATACCACGCCACCGTTAATCACTTTATCACCTTGCATGGTAATAATCGTTGCACCGACTAGCGCAGTTAACCCTTTAGGTTCTGCCATATCATGTTTAAAACCAATCGACTCACCACTTTTGGCTTTAAAGTCTGCGCCTTCGACTTTATTAATATCAAACATGCCATCTAAGCTCGCATGATAAAGCTCAGGCCCTAAACTCCAGTACAGAGTATCACTTGCTGCACTCCAGCTAATATTCTCTCCAGCACGTTGTGATAACTGCTCAATCGGGAATTTTTTGTCCGAAGGCGAAATGGCAATCGGTTTACCGCTTTCTACAAAGGGTGTGACAAATACTTTAAATCGTTCAGCAAATGCCAAGTATTTTCCATTCGGCGAGACTCTGAATTCAGTCGCGTGATTTGAGTTATAAAGCACTTTACTTTTTTTACTCTCAAGATCAACGGCCAATAATTGTGGCTTTGGTGCTTCATTCATCAAGAAGATACGGTTGTTATCATCTCCAAACTGCGGTTGGAAGCCTTGCTCTGTGATCAATTCAGCATCACCGCCTTTGGCCGATATTTTGTAAACACCCGCTTTTAAAGACCACTCACGAGCTAATAAGCTACTACCTAACACCTTTCGGTAAACCACCGTTTTACCATCAGGGCTAAATGTCGGCTCAACATACTTACCCACTTGCGAGGTGATCGCTTTGCCTTTACCACTTCTCGTTGATACAACTCGCACGCTACCTTGCTTTTTGTCATCCCACGTGACGTACACTATTTTTTTACCGTCTCTAGAAAACTGTGGGAACAATTCAAAGTGTTCGCTCTGACGCGTCAATCGCTTCACTTTACCAGACGAAAGGTCTCGTTTATAAATATGACCTAGCGCTTCAAAAATGGCAGTCTCACCATTGGGCGACACCTGAACATTACGCAGCATTTTTATATCAAAGGTTTCTTGGTCAATATTTTGTGCAAAACGCAGTGCTTTTTGGATTTTCTTTGTTGTGGTTACTTGAAAAGCAATTTCGTGATGCTTTTTACTCTCTACATCTACTTTATGCAGCTTACCCCCGGCCCAAAAAACAAGTTCTTCATTGTCTGGCGTCCATGCAATCGTCGGATAAACACCATGAATGGCCCATGTTTCCTGCATATCGCGCTCTAAGTTGCCATATACCTTGGTTTCTTTACCTGACGCTAAGTCGTATATATACAAACTTGATTGAAAGTCGTCACGCTTTACATAGGCTAAATGCTTGCCATCAGGAGACGGCGTTGGGCGAATAGCGCCTCCCATACCAGATAAAATTACCTTAATCTCACCCGTTTCTCTGTCTAGTTGTTTGATTTTGTATATGCCAGCAACAGAGTCTTTTGAGTAATGAAAGGTTTTGCCAGGTGTTGCATCTTGTGAAAAGTAAACATATCGACCATCTGGCGAAAATGCTGGTTCACCTAAATCTTTTTGATCGTTATCACGAGACGTTAAAGGCACGCCACTGCCACCCGCTTTGTGGTAAAGCCACACTTCACCCGCCCCCAAAGAGCGCGTGCCGGTGAAATGCTTACGCGCAGCAATAAAGTCACCGTCAGGGCTCCAAGTCGGGCTATTTAACAAACGGAAGGTTTCATTTGTGACTGCCGTTTGCTCTGAGCCATCAATATTCATAACCCAAATATTATCGCCACCACCTTGATCGGAGGTGAAAGCAATAGAACGTCCATCAGGACTAAAGCGAGGCTGCATTTGCCAGCCAATGTCACTGGTTAACTGCGTTGCTTGACCACCCGAGATAGGCATAATGTATATATCACCCAGTAAATCAAAAACCAGTGATGTACCATCAGGGCTGACATCAACGTTCATCCATGTGCCCTGTTCTACCGATATTTTAGCGTCTATAAACTCACCCGGCGGTGTATCAACTTGCCATTGAGTAGGTTTATTAACTGTTTCAGCCTGTACCGTGCTGGCAAGCGAGACCCCAAGCGCAAGTGCGCTTAATAAATACTGCTTCATGATTCTTAACCCTGTTATTTTGTTGCACCTATATCAACAAAATAACGCAAATATTGCCAGAAAAATGCCACCAACACCCAAAATTTGCACCTACCTAAGCCCGTTCAAAGGACTTAGCCCAATCGCTAGGATTAAACTGATAGTACTGGCATAGTAACGTGAAAAGCTCAGGATCGTAGCTTTTAAGTTCAGCGGGTTTTTCAATGAATGTTTCTGTTACTACCGCAAAAAACTCCGCTTCATTGGTTGCACCATAACTGTGGATCACATGTGGCATTTGATACGCAACATGACTTTTTAAATTACTATACGCGCGCTGAAACACCTTCGCCCAATGTGTGTACTGTTCACGACTGATGAGTGCGGGCGTGCCGTTAGTTTGGCCCGTTTGTTGATCTAACTGGTGAGCAAATTCATGAAAGACCAAATTATGGCCATCACCAGGTAAACGGTTTCCCTCCAAAACATCATGCCAGCTCAATACTAAAGTTCCGCCAGGCCAAGACTCGCCTTGTCGTACTGAGGTATGGTAGTTCACTAACCCTGCACCATCTTTGCTTGTTTGAGGAACGTAATAACTGCTGGGGTAAAGTAGTACCTCTTTGACATTTGGATATAATGGCCATGGTTTATTGAGTACCAGTAAACACGCATCCGCCGCAACCACCAACTCCATTGCCCGATTTACTTTCAGTCCATCACGACCAAGAATACGCTTTTCACCTAAAAACCATACAATATGGCGCTCTAATGAAGCCCTGTCTTTATCCGTCATATGTCGATAAATCGACATATACTTAAGTAGCACGGCTTTATCATTACGTGATAAACCCTGCGCTATATATTTTCTCTTCCATATATGGTGTTGGATCATACTCCAACGCCAATAAATCAGCACAAACAACACCAATGCGAGCAATAAAACACTGTTAATTATCATATTGAATACTTATTCACCTTTTTAAATTAAGTTGGTGCGAACTGCGGTGTTTTCAATATGTATTTGCTAAAATCGCGCACACTCACGATTGAAGTAATAAAAGACATACCATGACTCACTTGCCTATTGAAGCGATAAAACCGGAATTTTTGAGCACCATTACCCACTCAGATGTCATTGTGAGTGCAGCAACGGGTTCAGGAAAATCAACCTGCTTGCCCTTGTGGGCCAGTCAATCTGGTAGAGTCCTCGTCATTGAACCAAGGCGCATAGCATGTACGTCTTTGGCTGAATATTTAGCCCAGCAAAGTTCACAGCCCATTGGCGAAAGAATTGGCTATGCCATCCGCTTTGAAACACATTTTACTGCTCAAACTGAAATCGTTTTTGTTACACCGGGTGTGGCCCTTCGCTGGTTTTACGAAAGTAAACTCTCTGATTACAACGTGGTCATGATCGATGAGTTCCACGAACGACGTTGGGATATGGACTTAATCCTAGCAATGCTGAAGCAACATAATAAACACAGAATAATTGTCACGTCCGCTACCCTTAAAACGAATGTGCTACAAAATTACCTAAATGCAAAATTACTGCATAGTGAAGGGCGGGTCTATCCTGTAGAAGAAGTTTTTCAAGCTCACTCGGCAAACGCAATGCCAACCAAAGATCAGCTTTCTGAGCGTGTCATCGCGGCCTGTCAACAGGCACTCGCAAACACCCCAGGGGATATCTTAGTCTTTTTACCTGGTAAAGCAGAAATTCAAGCCGCTGCAGCCGCCGCAAAAAAACTAAACAAACTCATCGTTGAGTTATATGGTGGTTGCGCTAGGCAACAACAAGAATTAGCGCTAAAAGTACAAACTGAACAACGTATTATTTTTGCCACTAATGTTGCAGAAACATCACTCACTATACCTAATATCAGCTGTGTTATTGACTCAGGTTTAGAGCGTCGAACCCATTTACGAGGCGATAAAACCGTACTCGCTTTAGATACTATCGGCCGAGATTCCGCAAAACAACGCTTAGGTCGGGCTGGCCGAACGCAGAAAGGGTTATGTATTCGTCTATATGGAAAACATGCCCCACTAATTGACCGTACACCGCCTGAAATTACGCGAGAAAACCTTACTGAACTCGTACTTGCTGCGGCCTGCTCAAGTGACGGTATTGATTCCTTGAAATTTATTGAAACCCTGCCAGAAAAATCTAAATACACTGCAATAAATTCATTACAACGCATTGGTGCTATTGATGAACACAACAAAGCCACCAACTTAGGAAAAAAGTTATACCCACTGCCAGTAGAGGCAGAACTAGCACACCTTATTCACGGGATGCCTAATAACACGTTACGACAAGCTATGATCGATATTACGGCCCTATTAACTGTGCCAGCCAAAGTCTATCAGCTTCCAAAACAGTTCGAATCTCGCGAGCGTTTAGATAAACAGTATCCTAATTATTGTGACTTAGAATTAGCTACAGCTATCGTTCGTGGACAAACGCATGATATTCGGGTTGAGCCTGAAGCATTGCGTGAAGCAAGACAATTTAGTGAATTATTACGTGACGCGTTTTCCCTGCCCGAACTAAAATATGCAGCGAGCTATAAGCGAACTGAGTTGATTGATGCGATAGCAGTGTTAAAGCCAACATCTGTATTCATAAAAAGACAAAACAAACGCGGCGCATATGGCAATGGCACACTTGAAGTCGTACCTGCTAAAGAGTCTCGTATAAGCGAACAGTGCCAAGCTATGATCGTTTTAGATACTTACGCACTCGCGGGTAAAGGAAGTAAGCAAGCCGTTACACTAGCAACCCTTAATGCCCCCATTTCACACGCTACTATCAGTCGGTTGGATTTAGGAGAACATAAGCTTCTCAGTGCTGAGCTATGTGGCGATACCATCATGGTGAATTCTGCATATCAATACGCAGGGGTTACATTACATGAACAAAAAGTAGTCCCAAATAAAGCACTATTAGTTAAAGCCAGCAGTGAACTTATTCTCAACGATACACTGCTGCCTGGTGTCGGAAAGCAAATACAAGATGACCTTGCCTTAACCGCACTTTACTATCAAGCACATAATATAAACGAAACCCAGCCTTTGCCTTTTGATTATCTTTGCCAGCGCCTCATTCAACTCGGTGTCACAGAGCAATCAGACATCGAATTAATTGAAGCGAGCGATTTACATTACACCAAAATAGAAGCATGGGAACTCGATCCTTTTCGTGAGAAATATCCGCTACAAATTCAACTCAATGACTTATTTATGGATGTAGAGTACCACTTTAATGCAAGACGAATTACGTTACATCATATAAAAGGAGGGAGAAAAGAAACACCTAAACGGTGGGAACTGCCCGCATGGTCAGGCTTTAATATTCAATATAAAAAAGCGAGCCGTGTAATTGCAGTCAAAAGTTAATACTGAAATTTAACAAAAACTTATAAATAAGACATGTTTATAAATATTGGCGTTACGATATAAAAGAAGAGTTACCTGTATTGTTATTTTAGGGTATTTAAAGTTGAGGGTAACTCCATAGTTTATAATAGTGATAAATTAGTTAACTATAATAATACTCTAGCCCTTACCTGCTTTATGCCCACTCAAAACGCCCTGACGCTGTGAGTTTCTTAATGTATCTTGCCCGCGCTCTTTTAACTCATCGCGTTGTTTTTTTGTCGAGCAAAATCTCTTCGGAATACTGGTTCCTAGGGTTTTTATTTTCTCACACTTATAGCCATCATTATTTGCTAATTGCTCATTATCTGTCATATTACAACCGCTTAATATCACAGCTGAAAATAGTGTTATAATTATTTTTTTCATTATATATCCTTATTTACTTAGCGAGATTTACAAAAAGAGCCGCATAAAGCGGCTCATAATTTCAGTGATTAGAAGCTGTAATCGACACTTAGATAGTAAGTACGAAGGAACTGGTCATAATAACGTCCTTCATATCCAACTAAGTGACCTTCTGCATCACCAAGAGTCAGTGGTGGTGCTTTATCAAACAAGTTCTTCACACCAGCACTAATGACTACATCTTCAATGCCGTAATAATCAAACTTATAGCTCACAGTTGAATGAGATGGAACCTTAAGCTGTACAGAGCGAGTGTCTAATACATCAACTAAATCACCGTCTGCGTTATACTCTTGTACTGTCGCAGGGTTCGCGATAGTACCAGCTTGAACACTAGTGACTGCATCTCTATAGCTTGAACGGTAATTTAAACGCAATGTATGAGCAAAATCACCATGAGTTAAAGTCGTTTGAGCATTGATAACATTTCTAAAAATCACCTCTTCATCAGTACCGTAACGGCCTAAACTACTCGTCCAAACATCTGCTGTGCCTGGCTCAGTAAAGTCAGACTTCATCATGTACGCGCCTTGTACTGAAGACTTCAAAGTACCAAAGCTTAGTTCATTAACTAGACTTAATTTCCAGTCAATACCTGAGTTTCTGCTCACACCAATATTTACTGGCGTTCTCACACCGTGTATCAATTGACGGCTGGCATCATTTGGATCTGGTGCTAGGATAAATTGGTCATTATAGATTGTTGTTGCGTTGGCAAACATATATGGCTGACTTGGTCTTGAAACTTGGTTTTCAATATTTACTGACCAGTAATCCATTTCGAATGTAAATTCATTTGAAGGCGAATACACGAAACCAAATGACGTTTGCTCTGATGTTTCAGGTACTAAGCCTGCATTACCTTCATTAAATAAGTTGTACTGTAATTCAGTTAGGTGACAACCTGCAGCACGTGGATCAGGGCGCTGAATCGGACATGGGTAAGCTGCACCTGTAACACCGAAGCGTACTCTAGGTTCTGCAATCTGACGCAGTGTTGCCGCACGGAAACCTGTACCTACAGAACCACGAATTACAAAGTCATCATTTAGCGTGTAACGAAGGCTTACTTTATATGTAACGTCACTTTCATCATCGTTTGCTTTTTGGCCAATTGAATTGTCTTTTACGCCACCAATTTCGTCATAACGTACAGCTGTTGATAAACTTAGATCGTCAAGAAGAGGTACTTGAAATTCAACAAATGCACCCATAGTGCTTCTTTCTAGGTCGTAGTCACGTGTACCACCACCGTCACCCCAACGGTTGTTTTTCTTGTTCTCGTCAGATTCGGTTACTTTATAAGTATTTACACGGTAATCTAAACCATAACCTACATATACATCACCAGCAGGTAATTCAAATACCGGTTGAGATGCACGAAGATCCCAGCTAAGTGACTCTGTTTCTGTTGTAGCTTGAAGGCCTATCCACTTTGTTGCATTTAATGCTTGTAAGCTTTCGTCTGAAAATTCATCAGGTGTAGTAAATACATCAACAACACCAGAAGAAATTGCTTCTCTAAAGCTGTCACGATAAAAGTGTCCATCTAAGAAAGACTGCTCACGCTCAGTTGTTGAATATACAACAGCTGTGTTGAAGTCAATATTGTCAAATACAACACCTTCAAAACCAAATGTGCTGTTTAAACTGCCTGTATTCCATTCTTCAGTACGGTTTCCACCTGGTAGTGCACGCCAAGTTGCACGGAAATCAGTAACTTCAGCTGCTTCTGCATCTGTTAAATGTGGTAATACATATTTGTTGTATAAATCACCACCTACCTCTAGTGAAATACCACCAGTTGGGTTTGGAGCAATACGCGTAGTCATTGTGAAGTCTGTCATGCTCAAAGTCGCAAATGCGCCAATATCATCATTCACTTCATACTGACCGTGTACCATGAATGACAAACGCTCGCTTTCAGGTACTATTTCCAGGGTACTGGTATAGTCAAACATACACTGGTCACTAGTTGGACTTTTTGCATTATCTACAGCACAGCTACCACCAGCTTTGTAATACGGATTGAAGCCTAAGCCTCGAGCAGTTTCCCCTTCACCTAAAGTCAATATCGCATTAGCTGGAATTGCATTTGGTGAACCAGCTATGTTATAGAACTGCTGACCATCATGTTCAAATTCTAATAAACCAGTTTTCGCAAACTCACGGTCTTTAGAACGAAGACTCTCTTGTACGTCAAGACTTAAAGACGCAACTAAGCTAAAGCCATCACTATCAATATCACCGTAACCTGTTGTTACTGAGTAGTTGAATGTTTCACCGCCGTCACTTGGTTGGTCTGTACGGAATGAAAGTGTAGTTTGGTCAACTTCTTTTTTCAGAATGAAGTTAATTACACCTGCGATAGCATCAGAACCATATAACGCTGAAGCACCATCTGTTAAAACTTCTACACGTTGAATTGATGCTAAAGGAATGCTGTTCAAATCTACAGCACCTGAATCAAAAGCTGATGCTAAACGACGGCCATTTAACAACACAAGTGTATATTGATCACCTAAACCACGTAAACTTGCAGTCGCAATACCACCACCACCACCACCAACAGATGATGTTGGAGTCGTGAAGCCCTGCATTGAAGGAATTTGAGAAATTAAGTCAGGAACAGATGTTACACCTGTCTTTTTGATATCATCAGCACTAATAACATCAACTGGAAGAGCACCAGCTAGATCAGTACCTTTGATACTTGATCCTGTTACTTCAATACGCTCAACTTGATCATTTTCTGCAGCAATTGTATTTGCAGAAAATGCGACAGTAGAAGCTGCGCCAAACGCGAACGCTAAGCGAACCGCTTTTGAAACTTTGCTATTTAACATTTTATTTCTCCCTGGATCAATGAAAATTAAACCATTGATTTATATGATTTTTATTTTTTTGTTGAAACATGAAATTACTATTTCTTATATTTCAACTGACCGACATACTAATGCTTCAAAAAAGGCTTGGTCAATACCTATTTCCCTCAAGGAGATACAAACGGCCACTCAATAATCCTAATTAACGGGATTGTTGGGTAGGTAAAAGTTAAAACAAAAACATCAAGATTAAAAAACAAAAAACCAAGGCTTTGAAATTAATATAAAAAAAGCAAAAAAAAATTAAGTTCAAGATTAATAAAAAACACAACAATTGCATTTTATCGAAGTAAAAAAAATGCAATAGTTTCGTTTGTAGATACAGAGTAATGGGTGATTTTGTAACTAAAAGAGTGAAATTTTGATTTTCAGTAAATATATAAAAAAAAAACCTCACTAATGTGAGGTTTTTATACAATTAGCCAATCTAGCTGTTAAATAATTAACGATTGCTTAGAAAGTGTAATCAGCTTGAACATAGAAAGTACGTCCGTATGCATCAGCATAACGAGGATCGTAACCCACTTGGTGTCCAGCAGAGCCATTGAATGTCAATGGAGGCTCTTTATCGAATAAGTTCTTAATACCGAAAGTGAAGTTTGCATTGTCGCCATATGCATACCCTAAACGGTAATCAAACAATGTGTATACAGGAACTTGCTTTTGAATTAAGTTACCATCAACTGTTTTAGTTACGTCGTCAGCTTCAGACACTCGGAACGCTACACCTACAGCCGCATCTCTGTAACCACTGCGTGAACGAATGTTCAAGCTATGAGTAAAATCACCATGCGTTAAAGTATTGTTCACACTAATAATGTTACGGAATGCAACTTGTTCATCAGGTCCAACTTGCCCAAGGCTTGTATCCCACTCATCAGTAGTACCTACTTTCAAGCTCTCATCTTCAATTAAGTATGTACCTTGAACTGATGTTTTCAATGTACCAAATGAAAATTCATTTGTTAAATCAAAATGCCAGTCAATACCTGAAGTATTCGACTTACCTACGTTTTGAGCTGAACGTATGATCGCAAGTACTGTATCACCTGTACCATTGTCAATCTTTGTAACAAACTTATCTGCATACGTTGCTGAATCAAACCAAATCTGGTTTGCTTCCAAGCGATTCACCTGGTTTGTCATTTCAATGCTCCAGTAGTCAATACCGAAGCTTGTTCCTGAATCACCAGCCCATACAAAACCAGCAGAGAACTGCTCTGATTCTTCAGGAGATAGTTCAGCATTACCTTCACGGTATACATCATACTGAATTTTTTCTGGATTACAGTACTGTTTTAGTGGGTGATTAGTCGCACCCAATAGTGCATTACAATCATAAGCAGTTGATGTTACACCAAACTCTAAACGAGGTGCACCAATCTGACGCATTGTTGGTGCCTTAAAACCAGTACCATATGATGCACGAACTAGTAGCTCGTCCGTTGGACGGTAAGAGGCGCTGATCTTATACGTTGTATCATTTACGTCATCACTTACGCTTGTGTTACCAGTGCGCATTGAATCAGTAACACCGCCAATGCTATCGTAACGGATTGAACCTGTAACTTCTAAGTTCTCAAGTACAGGTACGATAATTTCTGCAAATGCACCGTAGCCATCACGGTCTAAATCAAATTCAGTACCAGCTGATTCAAACAGTACGATTTCATCGTTTTGACCTTTACCATTGGTAAGAGAATACTCTGATTGGCGATAGTCAAAACCAACACCTAAATAAACTGTACCAGCGTCCAGATCTGCAATTGCGCCTGACAATTTACCTTCAAGTGCTAGCATCGACGTATCAGTTGTATCCCACAAGCCACTGAACATTGTGTCAGCAACCATTTGACGTTGCTCATCAGACAGGTTTTCCGGTGCATCAAAGATATCAACGGCACCTGACGTCACAAGCTCCATAAACGGGGCAGTTAAAGGATAACCTGTTATACGTGTATTCTCTTGCTTTGAATCACCCGCTGTTAGAGCGATATCATAAGACCATTCTTCAATCTCACCACGTAAACCAGCAACGAAGTGACTAGTTTGAGTACTGCGTTCGTCTGTACGATTGCCACCTGGCAGCGTACGCCAGCGTGCAGCAACACGTGTCATATCAGCTAACACGTCAGCTGGTAGATGAGGAATAACATTAGTTTGCACAACACCAGAGTCTGTCGGCAGTGTAAATGTGCCTGTTGGGTAAGGTGCAATACGTGAAGTCAATGCAAAATCGGTATACGAGAATGAAGAGTATACTTCTGTCGTATCGTTAAGCTCAGCTACACCGCTTAGGAAGAAGCTTGTGCGCTCTGATTCCGGCTGAATTTGTAACGTACTTGTGTAGTCGAACTGACAAGCTGTGCCCGACGGTGCGCTTGTTTCGTGACATGTGTCATTATTATTTTTTGCATATGGGTTAAAAGAATGCGTTGCCGTAACGTTTCTCTTGTTCCCATCAGCATCAAGAATGAATTCGCCTGTATCTGAATCTGTTTGGTATACAAGGTTTCCGTCTGCATCACGCGTGTTATACGTTACATAAGCATTACCAGGGATCGCATTTACAGAACCTGCGGCAGCTAAATAATTTTGTCCACCATGTTCAAAATTGATGAAGCCTGTCTTAGCAAAATCACGGTCTACTGACTGTAGGTTATCCTGTTCTTCATAGCTGATTGACGCCAGGATATTAAAACCATCTGAACTTAAGTCACCAAAACCAGTCGTTAGTGAAATACTTGAGCTTGACGTATCTTTTGGTTTATCAAATCGAGCACTAACTGTCGTATCCTGTACGTCATCTTTTAAGATGAAGTTCACAACACCCGCGATAGCATCAGAACCATAAAGCGCAGATGCGCCATCTTTGAGGATCTCAACACGCTTAATTGCGGCCAAAGGAATGTTATTCAAGTTAATTGTGCCACCTGAATCTGCTGAAGGCATGCGGCGACCGTTAAGAAGTACTAGTGTATATTCTGCACCTAAATTTCTTAAAGAAGCAGATTGAATACCACCACCACCACCACCAACTGACTCACCAGCAGTTGTAAAACCCTGCATTGAAGGCAGTGTTGCGATCAGGTCAGGTACACTTGTCACACCTGTTTTTGCGATATCAGCAGCACTGATAACATCAATTGGTAACGCGCCTTCTAAATCTGTACGCTTGATTGCTGAACCAGTAACTTCAATACGTTCAACTTTTTCATCACCTTCTGCTGCAATCGTATTTGCAGAAAAAGCGGCTGTCGAAGCAGCACCAAATGCGATAGCTAAACGCACCGCCTTTGCAACTTTTTGATTTAACATTTGTATCTCCCAGGACCACTTGTTAGTAGCTTGTAATTTTTCGGGCTTAAGCCTCTATATTTAATTGCACAAAAGCAACATTCACCATGAATATTAAACAAGGCGTGACGTAAGCGTCAACACTAATTATTTAATAATTCACAATTACCCAAATTAAATACAAACAAAAAAACAACAAAAAGACAACAAACCAATGATATTAAAAAGAAAAACCACCCTGAACTGTTAACTTAAAAAAAACATCATCACATTGAGGAAGCATACGTAAAATAGGGTAAATCTGTTTATTTATGTAATGATCATAGTCTATCTCACAGCCTAAACAATCAACACGAGGCCCCTCCACTGTCACAACGTAGTTCACTTTTTGTCCTTTCCGGTACTTAATTGATGGGTTTTTCATCATGTGTTTTCGGGCAGCTTTAACATGCGGCGGGATATTTTTTGTATACATTTCGATCTCCCTCCCTAATCGTTTCGAATAGAGCAACAAACTATCAACTTTCCCTGATTTAATCCTCTCAACACAATGTTCCGTTATTTGCAGCAAGTCTTGATTTTGAAAAAAAGCTGTAAACAAATCTTGTTGATATTGCTGTGCTATCTTAGTCCAGTCACTCCTGACGGTCTCCATGCCTTTGTAAATCAACTCCTGTTTGCCCTCTTTCTCTATTTGTCCAACATAGCGTTTTTTAGAGCCTTTTTGCTCCCCTCTAAGTGTTGGTAAAAAGAAAGGGCTATAGTAAGTTTCAAATTCAATTTCTAAATGACTCTCTAAATCAAAATGTGCTCTACAATATACTTGCCAAGCATTATTTATAAGGTTGGTAAGGCGCTTACCGGCCTCATTACACCGACTAGCATTCCAATCAGGCGGTAAACAAACAAACGTTGAGTCCGTGTCGCCATAAATTACATCGTAGCCTTGCTCTTCAATCCAACTCTTCGTTTGCTGCATAATTTCATGACCGCGCAATGTTATAGAGCTAGCAAGCCTGGGATCATAAAAGCGGCACCCTGTAGAGCCTAAAACGCCGTAAAAGCTATTCATTATGATTTTTATCGCTTGAGATAGCATAGGGTCATTAGCTGACTTTGCTGTTTGACGAGAAAATAAGAGGTCTTCAACCAAACCAGGTAAGTGATGTTCTGTACGAGAAAAAACCCCGCCATTAAATCCAGTAATCGAGTTACCTGAGTCAGTTAACCCTTTAATTAAACCTAAAGGATCTACTAAAAATGTACGTATTATTGAGGGATATAAGCTCTTAAAATCAAGCACAATGACATTATTGAATAACCCAGGGGTTGATTCCATCACATACCCCCCAGGGCTATCAAAACTCAATCCATGTTCACCTAAATTTGGGGCTACGTACCCACTACGGTGTAATAATGGTAAATATAAATTTGTGAAAGCGGCGACAGAGCCACCCATTCGCTCAAGTTCTAAGCCCGTCAACCTCGTACGTGCTAATGCAAAGTCTAACAACTTTAACTTGTCGAATATGTCTAATACGAGTCGGCAATCTTGTAAATTGTATTCAGCCAAGCTTTGTTTATCTTCGTTAAACTGCCGAACTATTTCTTCCAATCTGTCGCCTTGGTCTATTAATTTACTCTGCCCTAAAACCTGTTTAGATACTTCAGATAAACGAAAACTATCGAAATGGTAAGTCGCATTTTTTAAGGTGTCTATTCCATCAATTACGACCCTTCCTGATATCAATACACGAACATAGTTACCTTTATAGATATGAATTGATTGTTCGTCTCGTCCTAAAATGAGCTCAATACCCAGTGCAAGGGCACGCTCAGCAAGCACGACACAATCAAACTCAATAATATTCCAACCAATAATGATATCTGGGTCTAACGCTTTCACTTTTGCCATTAAACTCACTAACAGCGCAACTTCATCCTCTACCCATTCGATATAATCAGGGCCTTCTTGAGGTTGTCCAATCATCACAACCCATTGCGTTGTTTCTGTGACTAAACCAACAGAAAACAACACTCCGTCACCGCTACACTCAATATCAAGAGACAATACCGACAACTTTGGAACATAATATTCATTTGCTTTAAACTGAGCATTTGAAACCTCTATATACCCGCTTTTTTGCGTCGTAATACCTTTTACCCATACACTCCCTTTTATGAAGCGCTCCATCAGGAATCGGTCACAATGTCGGATATCATCTTCATACAAAGGCATCGTTGTTTTTAAAAGCTGCTTAGCAAGAAAAAGTTGATGAGAGCTTGTGAAGTAACATGCGTACATGCTTTCTGAGTCAAAATGCTGCAGACAGACTTGGCGAATATCAACAGGGAGCTTATTTTCCTGTAATAAATTACTCGCTGCAGTAATGTCCCTCGCCCGAATAAAAAATAAAGTGTGCTCTCCCATTACAGTTACTTTACAGACACCTCTGTCTGTTTTAACCCAATAGCATAATTGAAGTTGACCTTTATGATTATTCTGTTGGCGTGATAATATAAACCCTGGGTAGACAGCTTGTGTCAAACCAATTCCCCATCTAGAATAACGCTCGATACTGTAAGTATATACATATATATAAATTTAGGCGATTAACATGCTCTCAGATGCATTGAAGAAAACAATTCGGCAAACTCATCAACATATAGCCGATAATTTAGAGGGCTATCACCCTCGCAGTAGCCAAAATTATCTTGTGGCTGAAATCGCTAAAACATTAGCTGGTGAATATCATAAATCACAAAGAATATGCGTTATTGAGGCCGGCACTGGTACAGGTAAATCACTTGCCTACTGCCTAAGTGCTTTACCTCTCGCGCTGGCTAAGAAAAAAAAGTTAATTATTTCAACTGCAACTGTCGCGCTACAAGAACAGTTAATAGAAAAAGAGCTCCCTTTTTTTAAAGAGCATTCAGGGCTCGATTTTAAATTTGATCTGGTTAAAGGCCGACAACGTTATGTGTGCGTACAAAAACTCAATGCTGCGCTTAACGAAGACATGGTGCAAGTGTCCATGCTACCAACTTTGTCATCACCTCTATCAGATATGGAGCAGAAATGTTTAAGAGACTTACAAAGCGCCTATCAAAATAAAAAATGGCAAGGCGATAGAGATAGTTGGGCAGATACCATCCCAGATAAAGTTTGGAACATCATTGCGTGTGACAAACATGCCTGCCAACGCCAAATGAAATCTCACCACTTATGCCCATTCCATTTGGCACGACAAAAAATGGCGCAAATGGACGTACTCGTCATAAACCATGCGTTATTACTCGCCGATTTAGAGCTTGGAGGCGGAAAAATACTGCCCGAATTGGATGAGTCATTCTATGTGATTGATGAGGCACATCACCTACCACATATTACACGAGACTTTTCATCTGCTGCGGCAACCATAAAAGGCACAATAGACTGGCTAGATAAGCTATTAAAATTTAGTGGCAAAATGGCCAATGTTATTGTTTCACAAAAAGCCATTGGCCAAAATTTTAAACTTAATGACGCTGCCAATGATGCCAATAAAGACTTAAGAGTCGTCAGAGACATCTTAGACAAAGCTGACTTTAATTATAACGACGACGATACGTTCCGATTTGAACATGGCGTCGTGCCTGAGTCGCTCACAGATAAGGCCAAAGACATCAGCGACGCAACGCTTGATGCATTGCGTGCACTGTCAAAAATGCATGATGCACTCACACTTGATGTCAGTGATGGAGATGTAAAGCCCTATCTTGCCGACCCGCTTTTAACTGAGAGTGGTCTATACATAAACCGGCTAGAGCAGTTAAACAAGTTGTGGTTTAGCTATGCGAGTAAGGGAGAAAGTACGCCTCACGCGCGCTGGATAAAGCGCTTAGAATATAAACATCATCATGACCACTTACTATGCGATTGCCCTATTGAAGTCGGTTATTATTTGAAAGATAAACTCTGGCAAGAGTGTGCCGGGGCTGTACTATGTTCTGCAACGCTCAGTGCGATGGGCACGTTTGACCATTTCTCCAAAGAAAGTGGGTTACGAAATGAACCGGGTGTAAAATACATCAAAGCCAATTCGCCATTTGATTACCTCAATCAAGCAACCTTACATTTGCCAGTAACTGAAAAAGATCCGACTGACAAAACATTTAGTGACTACTTGGCAAGTATACTGCCTACTTATCTAAATAAGGAGGCAGCTAATCTAGTGCTCTTTGCTTCTTATTGGCAAATGGACCATGTTGTAAAAATATTAAGAGCAAATCACTGGAAGATACTTGTTCAAGGTGAACAATCTCGCGATAGCCTCTTAAAAGCACATAAAAGTCACATAGACTCAGGTAAAGGCAGCGTTCTCTTTGGCACGCAGAGTTTATCTGAAGGTCTAGATCTGCCAGGCCATTACTTAGAAAATTTAATTATAACTAAGATCCCTTTTGCAGTACCAACCTCCCCAATTGAAGAGGCTCAGGCTGAGTTTGTACAAAGCAAAGGGGGAAATCCGTTTTTATCAATCACCGTGCCCGATGCTGCAAAGAAATTAGTCCAAAGCTGTGGTAGACTGCTGCGCAAAGAGTCAGATTCTGGCCGTATAACAGTGCTCGACAGACGCTTAGTCACAAAACGATACGGCAAAGCCATGCTGGATACTCTACCACCCTTTAAGAGACAAATTGATTGATCTATGTTTGAACTCGCACTTGACCCCATGACATGGGGATTATTATGTCTAGTCGCGCTTGCGGCCGGGTTTATAGACGCTGTCGCAGGCGGCGGTGGCATGCTCACCGTGCCCGCATTACTTACAGCTGGTTTACCTCCTCACTTAACACTCGGTACCAATAAGCTTGCGGCGAGCTTTGGCTCTATTACCGCAAGTATTACCTACTACAAAAAGCAATTATTTAACCCTAAGTTTTGGGCCGCTTCAGTTCTGGCAACAGCCATAGGTTCCATACTCGGCACCTTATTAGTGGATAAGTTAAGTATCGACTTTTTAAACAAACTGCTACCAATCATTATCATCTGTGTTGCTTGTTATAGTCTCTTTGGAAGTTTAAGCCCAACTGAGTCACATACGTTACCAGCCAAAAATAATGCGTTAAGAGTTAAGCAGTGGTTGCAGGGGTTATGCCTTGGCTTTTTCGACGGTTTGGCCGGCCCTGGAACTGGTACTTTTTGGACAGCATCCAATAGCTTACTTTATAAAATGAGTCTATTACTGAATTGTGGCTTAGCTCGCTCAATGAATTTTGTATCGAACTTTATCTCGCTGATCACCTTTGTCGCATTAGGCCATGTGAACTTCATACTGGGCGTTACCATGGGCATCTTTTTAATGTTCGGTGCCTGGTTAGGCGCTCATTCTGCTATCAAATTTGGCAGTAAGCTCATAAAACCTTTATTTAATACCATAGTGATAATTTTGGCAGGTAAGCTGATCGTCGAGGCATATTTAACATGACGACTGCTTTATCAAAACTACACCACCAAGTGGATTATTTAGCGCAGCAAGCTGAACAATTTGATAATGCTAAGTGGTTTGCAAAAAACCGCTATATTCAAGCTCAACCGAGCTTGTTCGACAGAACGGTGTTTGCAACCAAAAGCTTACAGTTAACTGATTACGTTGATGAAATAAAAGTAACACTCACAGCTTTACCTGAACCACAAAAAAGACACGCATATGCCTTCGCCCTTGAGAAAATTGCCACTCAAATAGAAGCAGTCATCAAAGTATTAAAATCTACCTCTGTGTGGGCAAAAGAAAATAAAGCCCATTACCCTAAAAAGGCCAAGGCATATCGCACCGCAGTAAAAAAAGTGATACAGAGCTCTCAAGAACTCTATCAAGAACTCTCTCAAAACCATGAATTTGAGCGTAGGTTAATAGAAATGGTAGAACTGAGAAAGGCTCAGTTAAATAGCGCAAACCCAACGCAAACACATGCACTTAATCAAGAAATCTTAACACTTCATGCAAGGCTCGGCCGATGTCGAAAAGCAATCTCAGCCACCGAAGAAAAAATCCAACTAGCTGAAAAACAACAAACACGTTGATTTAAGCAGAATCGCTAAGCCTGACTTACCCTAAGCTAGGCCTATTAGGTTTTTATTGTGTTAGTCGATAAGCACGTTATTATGGTATAAACTTAACCTAATTAACCCAGTCAGGCGGCGCAATGAAACTACATGATGATGTACATAATTATTATGAAAAAATTATGCTCGACCTACTTATTGAACGTGGGTTAAGTGCACAATATAGTGATGAAATAATGGCGGATTTTTGCTGCACCATTTTAAACCAATTACCAGCTAGATATATTCGCTATGATGTAGACATGGCATTTTATTTACCCCAGCACGAACGTATACAAATGGAACAACGCGTTAATATTGCAATCGATGTTGCCATAAGCCAAGTCGCCAAAAAACGGAAAACAGTTGAATGAGCAATACATTAGAAGCCGCTCCACCCCATATCAAATTAGCTGTTGACCTCATCATGTTGCTTGAACAACATGAACTACCCGCAGATCAAGTACTCGCAGCATTAGACATTGTAAAGTCTGATTATCAACAGAAATTATCAAATTGCGACACAGCAAAAAGTAGTACTTAACCTCAGGTTTGGATAAAGGTTTTGGAATAGAAAATGTTGTTGAAAACAAACTTAACTACAATCCAATAATGATATTTTGCTCAATATCAAGGCGTTTTTATGTAGTAATAGCGGGCTATTACAAATGAAAGCAATGCAGAGAGTGAGAGAAATAGCTTTATTGGGCAAATTCGCTTATCCAGAGCTGAGGTTATTTAGCCGCAGTGCGCTCGTCATATTAACCACATAAAAAGTTCATGCCTGAAAAGTACGATAGTGGTTTTGTGAGATACATATGACAACACGCTATAAACTCCCCATCTTCTTATGCACAACTTCACTCGTTACGGTTAGCCAAACTTCATTAGCAAATGATTTTGTTGCCTTAGATCAGGCGTTACCTGCAAACTTTATTATTAACAACACTGAGCCTGTTTTCGATTTCGATGGCGACGGCTGCCTCCCCAGTGCAGGGATTAGTCGCCAAGGACGACAAAACTCTGGACAATCTACATCCAGTAATTTAGGTGCAAAGTGTCGAGATAATAGATTCTTAGAAAGCTCGAATACTTTTCATCGTTATGCTTGCCACACTAACGGTGATGGTCAATTCTGCGGTCACTTTTACGCATTATATTTTAAAAAAGACCAAATATTTCCATATTTTGGTGGCGGACATCGCCATGACTGGGAGTATGCTGCCATTTGGACACATGATGGGGTTGTCACCCATGGCAGTGCCAGTGCTCATGGTGATTTAATTACCAAATCAGCCACAGAGCTGCCATTTTACAATGGTCACTTAAAAGTGGTTTATCACAAAGATGGTTTACTAACACACGCATTTCGCTTTGCTAAAAGCAATGAGTACGCCGAAAATGCTTACAACCGCTTTATAACACCAGTTATCGTTAGTTGGTATGAGATGCAAGGTGACGACGTTGATAATAACACTCTTAGAGAAAAGCTAAATCGCTATAACTACGGCTCAGCCACGTTACCAATAAAAGACAGCCGCTTTTTGATAAACTTAAACAAATTCAAACCTCACACCTACCCTGTGTTTTTAACGACTGATATCACGAGATAAAATGGATATTGCTAGACAAAAAAGAGAGGCTAACCACTCTCTTTTATCTTGTTTTCACTCAACTTATAACGTGTAAAGAAATGACTGTCGGTTTCAGAATAATCAGGACAGATAAAATATCCAACATCACTCCTCACCGCACAAGGCTGTTTATGATGCCCATCTTCCCAATACAGTACCGCATGACGTATAAATTCCGAAAAATATGAATGGTCCCACTCATAGTGGCAATAGCCATGGTGATCAGATAAATAAGGAGAGTAGTTCTCAACAGTTTCGTCTTGCTGTGTATTCTTATAATGCGCGAATACTTTGGCATCTTGCTCTGCGGTTTTTTCATCCACAAAATAAGCAATATCTCGCCGAGGAGGCAAAGCTTGCGGCAACCCAAACTTTTCAGTCACGGACGAACACTCAACAACAAGCCAAGATACAAAGTGTGCACCTATTTGATGATCCCACTTCAGTGCAATATACATAATTATTCCTTTATTAAAATAACGCGCACCAAAATAATGCGCGACTAAAATTTTTACGCTGTGAATATTACAAGAAAATTATAATAAACCTAACTCAATACTCTTTATTATAAAGAATATTTTATATTTACTTGTTTCAACTCATAAATTACGAACTTTTAATTCAGAAATATTAGATACACAGTAAATTTGTTACAAAACATTACACCAGCATGTTCAAATTACGATAAATCACGATAAGTGACAAGCCGATGAGTTTTTATATTTTTCAAACTAGTCAATAGCACAAATTTATTTAATAATTAAACTGCAACTGAATAATGGATATCGCGATGAACTTAACACGCAGTTCGCTAAAAAACCCAGCGAGTGTAATTGTCATATTGGTACTGATCATGCTTTTTGGCACCATCAGTATTTTTAAACTCCCTCTACAATTAACTCCTGACATTGAGCAACCTCAAATCACAATATTCTCAGGATGGCGGCAAGCGGCGCCTGAAGAGGTTGAATCAATGATCATTGAACCCATTGAAAATGCGGTAAAAAACACCCCCGGTGCATTAGAAGTTAGTACAAATATCAGTCGAGGTTCTGGCTTTATTACACTTACCTTTGCTGTTGATGCGAACATGCAACAAGCCATGCTAGATGTGCTTACTAGCCTGAATCAGGCCCCTCCTCTGCCGCTTGATGCGATAGACCCGGTTGTAACTGCTGGTGGAAATGGAGGCGCTGGCTCTGGCGGATCCACCGCAGCAAGTTTAATGGTTGTGCCTTTGGCTTATAGTTCAGAGTCACTCGACATGGCGCAATACCAAAAGCAAATAGAAGATATCATTGAGCCACGGCTTTCCCGTATTCCAGGGGTCTCTCATGTAAATATGTCAGGCGAGCGCCCTCGGGAGCTTAGGGTTACTTTTGATCCTTTCAAAGCAGCCTCTTTAGGTATTAGTTTAACAAATATTCAGCGCACTCTTTCTAGCTCGACTGACGTCTCTGGGGGTATCGCCGATGTAGGTCGGCGACAGTACACAGTTCGATTTACTGGTAAATACAATGCTGATACGCTCAGTGAAATGCGTGTAGGCTATTCAAATGAACGACCTATTTATTTAAAAGATATCGCCACAGTCGAAGATACCTTAACCGATAGGCGCTCAATGGCGCTACGTAATGGTAAACCTTCTTATTATCTAACGGTGTCAAGAAATAATGACGCGAACACCGTTGCGGTGCTTGATGAAATAAATCGCGCTATCGATGAATTAAATAACGGCGCTTTGTTAGAAGCAGGGTTAGCGCTTGAGCTAAGTTTTGACTCCTCAGTACACATTCGCAATGCCTTACAACTCGTAAAAGGCAATTTAGGACTCGGTGTTTTATTTGCATGTGGCATTATGTGGCTGTTTTTCAGAGGGTTAAAAACCACCTTAATTATTGCCGCAACGATCCCTGTATCATTAATGGTCGCTTTCTTTTCCCTCAATATTTTTGACCGTAGCTTAAATGTCATTTCACTGGCAGGCTTAGCGTTTGCGGTTGGCCTAGTGCTGGATGCAGCCATTATTGTTCAAGAGAATATTTCTCGATTACGCACGTTAGGTGAAAACCAACGTAAAGCGGTACTAAAAGGGGCAACACAAGTAGCAGGCGCATTATTTGCTTCAACAGCAACCAGTGTTGCCATTTTCTTACCCATTATGTTCATGGCGGGAATTGAAGGGCAATTATTTTCAGACCTCGCGCTCACCTTATCCATCGCCGTGATCAGCTCATTAGTATGCGCATTGACCATTATCCCGATTGCCAACCAATTTTGGCCAGAAAAAAAGCCGGCCGTTGACCCATTCGACACCTATTGGTCAACGCTGACTGCATTTATAAAAAAGATTACAAATACCAGGATAAAACAATGTAGTTGGGTTGTAGGGCTACTGGGTGGATCACTGTTAGCAACATTCACATTATTACCAAAAACTGACTTTATGCCTCGCGCTCCCACTGACGGATTCTTCTATTCTTTAAATATTCCACCAGGTGCAAACCTCGGCTTTCTGGAGCAAGAAATAGGGCAGAGAATAAAAGAGCGCCTGAAGCCATATCACGAAGGAACAAAACTACCAAAAGTGAAAGATTACAACTTTTACATTGCAGGCTCTAACGGCGGTGGATTTATTTATTCAGATGACCCTAAACGCGTTGAAGAGTTAATGGAAGTCGCTCGAAATGAAATTTTTCAAGACCTACCTGATACTCACGTATTCCTATTCAGAGGGTCAATGATCCAAGTCTCAAATGGTGGAGATGGTCGAGCGCTCAATATCGACTTAACAGGCCCTAACATGGATGAACTCATTAGTGGAGCTAAAAAAGTATTAGAGAAAGTGAAGAGTGAACTCCCCAACGCAACCGCACAACCTCAACCAAGCTTAGATATGGCTGAACCTGAACTTCGCCTTCATCCTAATGACAGACGTATTACCCAAGCTGGCTTGACTCGTGACGAAGTTGCACGTGCTGTACAAGCGTTTACAGGTGGGTTATTTATCAATGAATACTTCAATGGCAATGAGCGGATGAATGTAATTTTGCGCTCTGAACCTTGGTCATCACCTGAGCAACTAGAGGCGCTTCCTATTGTTACGCCAATGTCGGGGACGCAAACACTGGGCGAATTAGTAACCATAGAACGCACTGTTGGCCCGAGCCAGTTACGCAGAGTCAATGGCAAACGAACAGTATCTGTGATGATCACGCCGCCAGAAACAATGAGTTTGCAGGAGGCGCAATCGATACTCATGACTCAAGTCATGCCACATATAAAAACCTCAGTACCAGACAGTGTGAGCGTCTTACTGGCAGGTAATGCAACTAAAATGAGCTCAGCAATTGAAGAAATGACGCTGAACTTCCTACTTGCATTATTCATTTTATTTTTACTAATGACTGCGCTATTTAGGTCGGCTAAAGATAGTCTGTTAGTACTTTTGGTCATGCCGCTGGCTGTCGCCGGTGGAGTTATCGCCTTGTACATACTAAACTTGTTTGCTTTTCAATCTCTTGATTTACTTACCATGATTGGTTTTATTATTTTACTCGGACTAGTAGTAAATAATGCCATTCTTTTAGTTGACCAAACTCGCAGTGGCGAGCGCCAAGGCCTTGAGCGCAAAGATGCTGTAGAGCAAGCAATTCGCTTAAGGGCCAGACCTGTCTATTTGAGCACATTAACCAGTTTGTTTGGTATGTTACCCCTTATGCTTGTGCCCGGTGTTGGCTCAGAAATTTATCGTGGCTTAGCAACTGTTATAGTCGGAGGCATGGCGATTAGCGCTCTATTTACGTTAATCTTAATGCCTAGCTTATTGCTATTGGGCCGCTCCAAATACCCTAGCATGTCAGACCAAGTTTCAAAAGAAGCCCAAGTTGTAGACTTGGTTGCTAATAAATAAAGAGGCGCATGATGCATCATACTCAACAATCTCATTTATCCCCATTAACTCGCCTCGCTAAAGCAGCCTTGTTAACTACGGGCTTATTTTGCACGGCAGTCAATGCGGCGGCACCTGTTGCTGTCGAACGTATTACTCAAGCGAATTTACAGAGCCAATTTACCGTACACGGGACTCTCTATGGCAAACAAGATGTGCGATTAACAGCCGGTGTCAATGGCCTGCTAACGTATGTGGCCGAACCAGGTAGCTTAGTACATAAAGGGGATATATTAGCGAAAATAGACACTCTACCTTTAGAGTTTCAACACGCTACTCAACGAGAAATGCTCACGAGAGCAAAAATTAACTTACGTTTTCACAAGCAAGAATTAAGTCGCTTGAAAAAACTCGCTCAGTCTAGTAGTGCCGCGGCAAGTCAAGTTGACCAAATCCAGAATAAACACGACTTAGCACAATCA
Source organism: Pseudoalteromonas sp. MSK9-3 (assembly GCF_003590335.1). GTDB lineage: Bacteria > Pseudomonadota > Gammaproteobacteria > Enterobacterales > Alteromonadaceae > Pseudoalteromonas. The sequence goes on from NZ_MIET01000032.1 coordinate 120,598, forward strand.
GATATCGCACTTGCAGAAATTGCCCTGCAGAGAATAGCCGACCAAATTAACAGAGCCACCTTAACAGCACCGTTTTCAGGTGTTGTCAGTGAGCGTTTTATACAGTCTGGTGCAGATGTCAATCGTGCGGATAAGCTCATTAAGTTAATCGACATCAACAATTTAGAAGCTCGGATCTACATTCCCATAAAATATTTGAACTACATACAGCAAGGGCAATCTCTTCCCATTACAACCACTGATAGCACACCAAGTCAGCCTACCAATTATGCAAAAATCACTGCAATTATTCCTGCCACAGATCCACGCTCACAGTCATTTGAGATACGCGCAACCCTTGAAAAAGACACCGACTCACTTTGGGCTGTAGGGCAATTAGTTAATATCTCCGTACCTTTAAAAACAGATAATACGTCTTGGCTAGTCAATCGAGATGCATTGATTTTACGTAAAGACGGCGTACATATTGTAAAGATAGACGACCAAAACACCGCTCAAAAGGTCCCTGTTCAAGTAGGTAAAGGTAAAGGTAAGTTAGTGGCTATTACCCCACTCAGCGCAGGTTCATTATCAGTTAACGATACTGTTGTTGTTTTAGGTGCTGAGCGATTGCAAGCAGGTCAAGAAGTAGAAGTACAACAGCGAGCGAAAAACAGCAGCTAAATACTTATTAAGTAAAGTTACTAGCCCAATGAGTAAGTGCTCCCCATCAGCCTTACTCATTTTCATTATAAATTAAAGCTCATATAATCAGATGATTAAAAATAATTAACCGTCCCCATATTGTTATTTAATCGTTTTTAATTAGCTCTTTTTCAACCAGCACATTAAAAATAAAAGCCCGAAAAAAATAAAATAAATTAAAGGCTTTTAATGATGTATAAAACACTTTCTATCACCAGTATGTGCTTGCTTGGATCGCTGCACCTATGTGGGAGCGCTGCGCAGCTATCGCCGGCAGAGCAACCTTCTCGTCAATTTATGTTTGATGACTTTAACTATCAGAGCTTTAATCAGGCGCAAAAAAATGGCTGGATGGTACGCACAGAAACCGGACACCCAGGTATCAAAGGGGCGCATTGGTGGAAAGAAGGCGTGACTTTTCACCCTGACGAATTAAACCATGCTAATTTTGTAATGCGCTTAACGTCAAAAACCGATGGCACAGCGATCAATACCCGGCAAACGCAGGTTTGCCATAAACGTAAATACCGAGAAGGCACCTATGCCGCACGCGTTTATTTCAATGACCAGCCTCAATACGGCCCAGATGGTGACGGGATAGTAGAAACATTCTATGCCATTAGCCCACTCAAAGCGCCAATGGATAAGAATTACAGTGAGATGGACTTTGAATATCTCGCAAATGGTGGCTGGGGTGAAGGAAACCACGCATTATTTGCCACTTCATGGGAAACATTCCAACTTAAGCCTTGGACTAAGGTCAACCAATACGACGCTGTACGCAATAGCCTGCAAGGCTGGAATTTATTAGTTCTACACGCCAAAGGCGACACCCTCAGTTACTACATTAATGGCGAACTGTTTGCGCAACACGGACCTGAAGTATTTCCTGAAGTCCCTATGTCTATCAATTTCAATTTATGGTTTATACAAGAGCAATTAGTAAAAAATCCAGCGATGCGCCAGTATTATCAAGATGTTGATTGGGTATACTTTTCGAAAGATACCCAACTCACTAGCCAGCAAGTTATTGAGCAAGTCACGCACTTACGTAAGAATAATGTCACGCATCACGATACAGTGCCCGACTGGTCACCGAAACAAGATGACTACTGCAGTTTATAACGATTAAGTTAATTTACACTGTACACAGAAGTGTGGTTAAACCACGCTTCAACTCGACTTATCAATAATTGATTATCATTATGCTGCGCAATCTTTTTAGCTTGCAAAGCATACTGCTTCGCTTTGTCTTCATTCAATTGGCTACGTGCAATATCGGCTTTGGCTAAATACACCCACACTAAGTTAGCTTGCGCATTACTGCGCTCTGCAATAGTCAGTGCTTGGTTTAGGTAACGCGTACTTTCATCAAGCTCTAATTGCTCAGCCGCAACTTTTGCCAGCTCAATCAGCGCGGCTGTTTGCCCGTAGGTGCTATTAAACTCTTGATGATAGCTCAAAGCCAAGGTCAATAACCGTATGGCTTGTACATACTGACCTTGCAACCTTTTTATTTTCCCAAGTTCCTCGTAAGAATACGCAATAAATAGCTTATCCTGTTGCTGTTCAGCCAACTGTTTAGCAAGGGCTATATGCTCAGAAGCCTGTTGTAATTCACCCTCTCTATCATCGGCGTGTGGCCAGTTAATTTTTAAATACCCAATCATGAGATACGCTCTGATCAACTCGCGGTTTTGCTGTGTACCTGCCAGTTGTATATTTTCTTTGAGTAAGGCTATGGCCTCATCTTGGCGAGATGTATTGGCATAACTTGCCGCTAGGTATCGTCGAGCAGCTAATAATTCATGATTGCCTTGCAACGCACTTGCGAACAGCGGTGTAGCCTGCTCAAATTCATTTTTTAAATACAGCTCAACACCACGTGCAAAGGCTTCATTACTAAACACATTCTCATGAAATTGAAAATTGTTTGGTTGATAAGAACCAAATCGTTTAGCGACTATTTCTATAAGTTCATCAAAAGCAACGTTAACCGTTTCTGCATTAATAACGCCTCGCTCGACACTATGCTCTGTATGAATAAAATAATGAAGCTGATAATCGAGTGGGAACCCGGTTAAACGTGTTTTCACCAATAAATCGGCCTCTAACTTCGCCCTTAACGGGTAAATATTGCCGCCTGAAAATACATGTCGCTTATCAATCTCTAATCGCTCTAATGCATAGAGAACATGGCCACTGCCAATCACATCAAGTTCACTCGTTTGTGCCAACCTTTGATTTAAATATTCAAGGCCTTGCACTGATACCCAATTATGTTCTTTATCTTGCATTGCGTTATCCACTGGCAATAATGCGATCGTCAGCTTTTGGGAGGTAAACATACTTGTAAAAAGAGCCGAAAATACAAGGATAATAGCGGCAACAATACCAACCTGAAAAAATGGCTTTTTATAAACTGGACGGGATGTTGAATCACTATACGACGCCAGCTCTGCTACCCATTGGTAACCATTGCGCGGGAAGGTTTTTATAATATCGCTACCAAATATATCTCGGAGTTCTTTCACCGACTGAGCGAGTACTTGTTCTTGCACGATGACATCATGCCAAATATCGTCAAGCAGCTCTTGCTTGCTCACAATACGGTCACGCAGGTCAATCAGTTTCACCAACACTTGCAGCGTTTTGCTACGAATGACAATACGCTCTGAACTGGTTAAAACCACACCGGTTTTTAAATCAACGGATAAGCCATTAATATTGTGTCGCATGCCAAAAATATTCAAGAATTATAATAAGATGAGTATTACAAAAAAGGGGGGAAACAGGAACTACTATTACACTTTCGCGATAAACTTACTGCAAACCAAATAGAGTGTGATAAACACTCTATTTGGTATATGACATATTGTAAGGTTATTTTTTGATCCACTTACCCTTTACTTTTATAAAGTGCCCTGACGCCGTTTTTTCTACCGCCTTTTTTCCAGCAAGTGTTTCAACTTGCGCTAAGCTCAAGTTGTTTTTTTGTGCTAACTGCTGATATTTACTTTTTCTTTTTGCATTCACAGATTTAATCAATGCCTTTGCTTGAGCATTTTGACTAACCAGCGCTAAATACCCACTTGAAGTTTCGCCGACAAGACCTTGTGACTTTGCACTATTTAAAGTCAGCGCAAACGCGGAAAAGGTCATTCCTAACGCAATCAATGCCAATACCATACTGTTCATTTTCATTATGCTCTCCTTTAAAATAATTCGCTGTCATCGCTAAATAAGTCATCTAACTCTTTATCAACTTTCACACGTATTTCATGATCGACTTTCACATTTAAGTTGATTGTAATTGGCTCTTTCGTTTCAACCTGTACTTTGTGAGTACACGCCGATAACATCAGCACACTCATTAACGCTATCATCCATTTCATTTAAGTTACTCCGATTTAGTTAGTGCTTGTTCTACTCGTTGCGTTATCTCATCACTTAATCGCAATGCCCGAAACAAAGTAAATATATTTTCAGAATGGGTATAATTAAAATTAACAGGCTGCGCTTGCGCTTCATTTTCACCGGTTATTTTAACCCCCAAAGTAAGCCACCCATCTGGGGTCAGATTTACATCACTCATTAGCGTGTTAACCGTTAGATTATCAAGTAGTCCAATGACGGTTTCCAAGCTAGGCTGCTGTGCTTTTAATGCGTCGACAGACGCATTATTCTGAACCAACAACTGACCAACATCAACATTATATAATTGGCCATTTTGAATACTGACAGCCCCATTGTTAAGCAATATTGGAAGTTTCCCCGATACCTTACCAGACAAAGCTATACCTGCATCACGACCGGCTTCAGCAAGCATGCCTAAATCTAAATTAGACAATAGCACCTCTAAATCTTGCTGCTCTGAAAACAAAGCAAACTGCGGCAAAAACACTTGACCATTAAATACATTCGCCTTGATATTGCTGACTATTGCGCCCTGTGCATTTAGCATATAGTCTGCACTGAGGTTCGACAGAACAGCACCTGAGCGTACCTGCTCAATCTCTAGTTTAGAATTAATTATGTTAATCTCACCTGAACTCAACTCACCTGAAAACGCGGTAATAATATTTTCTACATAGTGACTGTCATACAAGACTGACGCATCGCTCAATTCTGCGCTAAAGCTCGCGTCTTGAGTGTGTATATCACCATGAATTTTCCCATTTATTGTGCCTGACGAAAGCTGTAACTTAGGCGCTATGCCTATTAACAAAGGCTGTAAGCTTTGAATGGGCTGTTCTGCAACTGTTATGGTAAATGGGTGACGCTGTGATAGTAATTGATGCTCTAACAATACCGATAAATCAGCATATTCAACAATGTGCTCTAGTGACAAAGTACGATTAAAGTGACCTTGAGTCTCTACCTTTATATTGTCAGCTCGAATGCCACCCAACAGTAAAGCATCAATACGTGTGTTGCCGTTAATCTCTATTGATAAATCGCCACTTTTAAGCTCATCAATATCAAACTGTGAACGTAATGCAAACTGCTGCTTAATGGTATCTATTTGACCCGCGGGCAAGTGCAACTGAGCAGCAGATGAGCGCACTGATATATCAAGTTGCTGCTGCGCATCTATGGATAGACCAGCTTCAATCACGAGATCATCTAGCTGGTTATCTTGAACCGTGATCGCATCACTTATTAAGGTGAAGTTTGCTTCTAACTGATACTGTTCAGCATAAGCCCCGGAAAAATCAAACGCCAAATTGACAGCATCAAATTGTGAGTCGACCTGACTCACTCTATTACTATGTGCTTCACCTGATCCAGATATATTAACCCTATCAAACACTAAATCGCTGGCAGCCGTAAACTTAGCTTTGAATGTATTTTCATGAAACACCCTATTATTGACCGCTACTTGCGGTGCTTGAAGCCTAATTTGATGCTCAGATGTAAACTGCCTGTCTTGCACTTTTACCGTGACATCATTTGTCAACTGGCCGAGTGTATTGGAGTGATGATGCCAACGCCCCACAAAGTCGAGATCCATGCTTGCCAATTGCATTTGAAAATTTTGAATGATGATCTCATCAGAACTTGCATTCGTGGCTATGACTTTTGGCACTGTCATTGTAGAGGGTGTCATCACTAACTGATTTGGCAATGTTATGATATAGGGTTTATCCAAAGTACTTTGCACATAGTCAATATACGCTTCAGGCACCCCACTTTGACATTCATTAAGCGTTACTTTGGTTTGCATTTGGCTCAGGTCGATTAAAGCTAAAGGTGTTTGCAAATCAATCTCAGCAGATAAACTACCGCTCACTTGGGTGTTTGCGCGACACTGCGGCTTTAAATACGCGCTAACAGCCTGTATATCTGCATTAATTTGGGCAGACATACCATCATAAGTAAGCAGTAACTTACCTTTCAGACTATTTAAATAAGGCGCAGAGTAACGCTGTACCAACGGGCTTATTAATTCAATTGAAGTCGTCATAGAGCTACCAGCTAGTGATAATTGCGCGTGAATATCCCCAGCTAATAAAAATTCATTCAGCGCGGTTTCCTGTAAGCTAAATGATAGTGGGTCAGCTAAGGCTTCACTTATTACGCTGATATTATCAATATTAAGCAGTGGCCTGTTTGCCAGCAACGGAATGTTTAGCGGGCGTGCTTGAAACCCTCCTGAAGCGCTAGCCTTACGCCTGTGCTTAATCTCCATTTTGGTTACATTTATCTCGCTCACCGACGCAATGACATCACTTATCCTCACGGAGAATTCATCATGTTCAACACAGAGCTGGGTAATTTCAATTTTATTAAACGCGTTAAACGACCACGATAAGCACGTTATAGAAAAGGCTGGTGGAAGTACAAATTGATTAACGGCTGCACGCACTAAAGCATGCTTGTACCCATACAAACATGAGAGCGTAAGTAAACTCACCCCCACCCACATATGCCAACGTTTTAATCCCATACCCAAAGCTCTCTGGTTCCAATACTCAGCCTGATCTCACTGTGCATCTTACGACACTTTAGTAGCGAAGTATTCGAGATAATGTAAGAAGTTGTAGTAAATACAGAAAATTAAATGAAGTAGGATGATGTATTGCAGGTGAGAGAGTCGCGTTAATCATGAGTGTGTTGACTGAACACTCGCCATTAAAATATTCACTAAAAACGCTTTATTTCAGAATGAAAAATGCCAGTGTAAAGATCACACTGGCTAACATTACTTAAGGTACAAACTTGGGAGAAATATGTACTAATAAAAAGGTTATAGAAAAGTTTATTTGTCTTCGAGTAGCTTCCCTTTACCAATGGTAATCTTTTGCGGCTTTAACGCCTCTGGGATCTCTCTTTCTAAATCAATAACCAATAAACCATTATCTAATTGTGCTGAGATCACCTTCACATGATCACCTAACTGAAACTTGCGCTCAAAGTTACGCTCAGCAATGCCTTGATGAATAAATCTTCTTTCTGATTGCCCGGCCTTATCAACTTTAACGCCCGACACTTTCAGTGTATTGTTTTCTGACTCAATGCTTAGCTCTTGCTCTGCAAAACCTGCAACAGCCATCGTAATTTGGTATTTATCTTGATCCAGTGCCTCTATATTATAAGGCGGAAAACTCGGCTGCTTATCGGTGCGCGCCGCGGCATCCATTAACGATGCTAAATGATCAAAACCGATGAATGAACGATAAAGTGGTGATAAATCTACTGTACGCATAATGCTATCCTCTAAATTAAGCGATAAATGATGTTTTTCTTCATAAAGAACCAAAAACAACAAAATAAAAATATAAAAATCATTAAGTTAAACAAGGACCCTACTTGAGCCGCCCTCATAACTCTATCTATGGTCGCTTACAATTTTTTCAAGCAAAAAGCGTAAAAACATTTTTAAAGTTTAGTATCAAGCACAAAAAACTCTTTTAAAACATTACTATATATGTCCTCTATTTTTTCTAGATCAGCCACTGAAACATGCTCATTTACCTGATGGATCGAATAATTACGTACACCACACTCAACCACTTGCGTATTATCACCAGAAAAAAATCGACCATCTGACGTTCCACCCGACGTGCTTAAAGTCGGATATTGTGATGTCACACTGGCAACAGCCTTTTCAACCAATGATAAAAAACACTGTGTAGATTTCGTTCCAGTATAATAAGGCTCGCAGGGCCGTTCCCAAGCGATATCAATATACTTACCCCACTTACCCAAAAACGACTGCACTAAATCTTGTACTTGGCATGAGTTATATGCATGGCTATACCGCACATTAAAAGTAATCTCACAGTCACTGGGCACCAAATTATCAACAATATTGGGCACCGAGATCCCCGTTACTTGTAAATGTGTTTTTGATCCAGCCTCGTCTTTCCACCAAGTCATATTGGCCAATGCTGCGACAATTTCACCCGCTAAATGTGCTGCATTTGTGGTGTTTTCAGGGTAAGCAACATGTCCTGCTTTACCACGCACTGAAATACGAGCAGATAATGCACCACGTCGCCCGTTTTTTATGGTATCCCCGACAGATAAATCTGAAGTTGGCTCGCCAACTAAACAGCCATCTAATCGAATATTCTGCTCCCTTAAGTACGCCGCGATACGTTTAGAGCCATGCTCCGCTTCACCCTCTTCATCAGATGTGATCAGCCAATAAAATGTGCCTGTCGCTTTTTTTGCTTGTTGGCATAAGCTTTTCGTGGCACTGAGCATCGCAGCAATGCCCCCTTTCATATCAGCAGCACCACGCCCATAAACACAACCATCAATGATATCTGCACTGAACGGCTCAACAATCCATCCTTTAGGATCCGCAGGAACCACATCGACATGACCTGCAAACGCCATCGTTGGCCCAGGACCAAAACAGCACTTTGCAATCACATTTTTCACCCCATATTGTTCGGGTAAAAAGTGAATATCAAAACCGAGCAGTGCTAATTCATTAGCAATCGCGTCTAATAGGCCCGCATCTGACGGGGTAATGGAAGGTGCTTGAATCAATGACTGTAATGTTTCTACAACACACCGTTCTTGTGAACTTTGTAACGCATTTTGCTGAGCCATGGTTGTTAATCGCCGAAGACTAAATACTGGACCCATTACAACCCTGATTTATTGCAATTTCATGGCCTTTTTACGGCACAACTATGACAAATACATATGAAGAATAAGCGCCAGAATCCGTTTGGAGTGGCATCCACCTAGTGCACATCACGCTAAAATGGCCTCAAAAACTTAATCTAAATCAAACTTTCAGAAATTTCTGAAAGTTTGCGTTGTGAAAATTGATCTAGAACAGTTTTATAAAATAATTCAGCCCTATGATAAGCCCAACAAAGCAAATTACCTTGCAGACGTTCAGGAGATGAAGATGAAAAAACTTAGCGCAGTATTACTATCAACGCTTTTAGTTGCAACCCCATTTGCTCAAGCAAAATTAAGCGTGAACGTAGGTGCTATAAACGTAAACCCAACCAGTACGGCCTCTGCCATAGATCAAAATACAGCCCTTGGTTTGGTTGCTGACTCAGATACTCAACTCGGTATCACGTTTGACTATCAATACTCTGACAACATCGTATTTGAATTAATCGCAGCAACGCCATTTTCACATACCGTAGATGGTGCTGGAGGCCTTCAGGGCGCTGAAATAGCAAAAGTTAAACATTTACCACCGACGCTATTAGCACAGTACCACTTCCTCGATGCTGGAGCTAAATTTAGACCTTTTGTTGGCATAGGTTTGAACTATACCGTGTTTTTCGATGAAGAGCCTACCGCTGCACTGAAAGCAACTTTAGGAACAGATGATGTGAAAGTTGACCTCGACAACTCTTTTGGTTTAGCAGTACAAGCAGGGTTTAACTACCAATTAAACGATAAGTGGGGCCTTCACGCTATGCTATCTAAAATGGATATCGACACCGATGCCACCGTTTATGCCAATGGTCAAAAAGCCCTAACATCAGATGTCGAAATTGACCCGGTCGTTGCTATGTTTGGTGTTAAATACGTTTTTTAATCTAGATTTTTTACAGTACTTTTCTCAATCGCAAGGCCACGTCTGTGGCCTTTTATTTTGCTAAATTATTGTTTTTCTTTTCTTCCAGCATTGCTTTCCAATGCACAATCTCTGCCGGCATAGTAGGAGCGTCCCCTTCATAACCTGCTACCTCTAGCATTTCTTCGATCGCTACAATGCCTTTCTTATGACGAAATACGCCTCGAACAAACGCAATGGCATGCAACCCCCTCTCTGAATGAAATTTCTGTTCAATATAAAAGTACTTATGATCCCAACCAACCAACTGAGTCGTTACAGTAAATTTTTGAAAAGGTTTAATGTCGCGTATGTAGGTGATTGCTGTTGCGTTGACGATAGGAAACCAGCGACGCTTCATAACTTCACTAAACAAGCCCATTCTCTCAGTCATCCACGTGCGCGCTAAATCCATAAACGCGAGGTATCTAGAGTTCGTTAGGTGTAAATTAATATCACAATCACTCGGCATCACCTTAAAGTCTATATCTACTGGGTCAAGCACAGACTGAGTGTGGTGGTTTTTTCTGATCCGCCAAAGGAGTAACAACAAACGAAAATAGAGGTTCATAAAGTGGTCTTACCAATAAAAAATAGTGGGCAATATTAGCATAGACTGTTGCACTAACAAGTATTACTTGATCCCGATAAAACACTCTACTAATCTTAACTGAACAATATAACAATCTGATCATAAGGAAAAACATGCAAAAGTTGACACACTTATTAGCTGCTGTGTTCCTAACAATTTCGCCTTTGAGTTATGCCGACTTTGACTTTAAAGGACCTGGAGAGTTGCGCTTTCCCACGGGTGTGTCTGATGGATTTTACTTTGGGTTTGGTTGGGACGAGGCCGCAAAAAAATTTCGAATTGGGCCAAAGCAGTACACCATGTCAGATATACCAGACTCGTATTCGATCGCCATAACCCTAAGTAAAGACGGCAGTAACGTATGGATCCAAGAGTTTTATCAAGGCTTTATTGAAGAGTTTCAGTGGCAGTTAGGTAACAACAAACTCACGCTTAAAAAGGGAGATTTTGGTAAAAGCGTGAAAGGCAATTACGTCCTCACCCTCAATGGCACAGAATACTTTTTTGAACGCAACAATATCAGTATTGATGTGGTATTCGATAACGCTGATATCAAACACATTAAACTAGAGGGGGTAATAAAAAATATGGGGACTAAATAGTGCCAATTGCATTAAATCCTGAACTGTTGGCGCAACAGACCACAGGCTTAGTAAGCAGGTATAAATGTCTTATGTAGGTATCCTACACACATGACTTTTAGTCCTGCTTACCAGCCTTTAGCACACTCACATTTTTAGCATACTAGTACTTTTAGTATGCTAGCAAGGTTACCTTTTTAATAAATTGAACACCTTTGTTCAATTTATTAAGCTTATTACACTTTCACGGTCTTTCTGTTAATGCCATATTCTCTGAGCTTGTTCGCAACCGCGGTATGGCTTAAACCCAAACGCTTCGCCAGTTGACGTGAACTCGGGTAGGCCGGATACAATTTGCGTAACAGCGTTGCTTCAAAACGTTTAACAGCTTGCTCTAAAGACCCTTCAAAATCAGACTCTAAATAACCTAAGTCATGGGTAAATGTCGGTAATTGCATATGCTCAACACGCAGCTGTTTATCATCTAACAGTGATACCGCACGATAAATTGAGTTTTCTAACTGTCGGATATTACCTGGCCACGGATACTGCTCTAAAAACTCTAAGCAATCTCCATCTAAAGAAGGCGCGACTTGGCCATTTTGTTGCGCATACTTTTGGATAAAATGTTCTGCTAACGGTCCAACATCGGCTTTTCTATCACGTAAAGGCGCAATTTCTAAAGTCAGTACATTGATCCGATAATATAAGTCTTCTCGAAAGCTCCCTTCTTGTACCATCGCGGGTAAGTCTTTTTGCGTGGCAGCGACAATACGCACATTGACTTTCACTTCATTTTCGTCGCCCACCTTTCTAAAGGTGCCATCTTGTAAAAAGCGCAGTAACTTGGTTTGTAACTGGCGCGACATTTCACCCACTTCATCAAGGAATACGGTTCCGCCATCGGCTTGTTCCAACACACCACGTTTTGGTGCCGCGTTATCTTCGTACCCTGCGTAACCAAATAATTCCGACTCAGCAACGTCATCAGGTAACGACGCACAAGATAGCGCTATAAACGGTTTAAGTGAGCGATTTGAAGCATAGTGACATGCTCTGGCAAGTAGTTCCTTACCTGTACCAGTTTCACCCGTAATCAAGATTGGGGCTTCAAGCTGTGCCATTTTTCTCGCTTCGCGTACCACACGGCGCATAGCTGTGCTGTGATTATGAATTGTCGCAAAGCTTTCTTGCCCATAACGCCTAAATGCACTCACTTGCTGCCCTAAACGGCTTTGTGACTTTATATTGATCACAGCTCCCGCAAGCACATCCCCTTCAGGCCCTTGGGGCACTGCAATAGGTAATATATCAGCAATAAAGTCTTCACCACCGACTTCTACACGCGTGGTTTGACCGAGCACTTCTTTACCTTCCAGCCAGCGCGTAAAATTAAACCCTTTGAGCAAATTATTGATGTTTTCACCAATAATCTCTGCATCGGGTAAATTGAGATCTTTACTGGCGGCATCATTGCAATGCCTTACCCACCCTTTTGCATCAATTGAAATTACGCCATCAGGCAGTGCACTCAATAATGTATTCAGCTCATTATGCTCACGCTCTGAGGGTAAAAAAGCGGTTGTTCGAACATCTTCTACTCCATCAATCAGGCGGATCTCAGGCATAATTTTTTGAAACTGTTCAAACTCAATCGGTGGAAAGCTAACGTACATTCTGCAATTAACAGAGTCCACTTCAATACCTTTCAAATCAACATGATAATTGACTAATATATTGAGTATTTCCTGAGCGATACCTATCCGGTCTGCACAATGAATTTCAAGACGCATTCGTTCCTCAAAAGGGGGTGTTATCAATTTAGCGCGATCATACTCTAAGAATAGTCACTGGACTAGAAAAATGTAAACTATTTTGCACAACACAGTCTATACTGATAAAAGTTATTGACGTCGTTGGTTATTGTTATCCCGACTTTTGCTCGTAACCCTATTGCCTAAAAGGGTGCATTAAGAATATTTGTTCGATGCCCCTGTTGTTATAGTAATAATTAAATTACAATACAAAAGGATGGATTTATGTATTAATAATGTTTTATTTTTAGGTCCGAGGTTGCATGCATAGAATTAAAGTATGGTTATTTAATGTCATTTTGGTGCTTGGTTTGACTGGCCTTGCGGCTTGTTCAGTCGAAGACGCCTATGAAACACCACCAACAGAGCAACAGCAGCAAGAACAGCAGCAACAAGATCAACAGACACAAAAAACAGCTAACCTCACAATACGTATTGTCGACTCAGCCAATAACCCCATTGCGAATGCAACCGTTGATGTATCGGGAAACAAAACCACAACCAATGATAATGGCCAAGCGCTCTTTCCTGAGATCAAGTTAGGCAATTACACGGTTGTAGTTGAAGGCATTGGTTATACTTCCTCTATTGAGATCACTCGTATTACAGAAAGCACACAAGAGCATACTGTAGCGCTTAGACGCCAATCTTCACAACAAGCAACCCTTATGTTTGGTGGCGATACCATGTTTGGTCGTCGGTTTATGGACCCAAATTTAACCACCATGACTAACAATGTGCCCAATGTCAGTGACGCGCTTATTAATGAAGCTTCGGCGGCAAGCAGTTCAACCGCCATTGCGCAATATATAAAGCCGCTGTTTCGTATCGCTGATTTCAGTTCAGTCAATTTAGAGTCGCCAGTCCTGTCTAACCCAACCAGCGTTCACCCGACTAAAGAGTTTTCATTTTTTTCACTTCCCGCCACACTCGAAAGCTTAAAAGACATTGGCATCGACTATGTTGCGCTCGGTAATAACCATGTTTATGACTATTTAGCACCTGGGTTAACCGACACATTAAAATACGTGAACGAAGCCGGATTTCTTCATAGTGGCGCGGGTAACAATGCAACACAAGCATACCAACCGTTGAGTACACAAATAAATGGCATCAGTGTGGGCTTGGTTTCAGCAACCTCTATTACAGGTAATGCTAATCCCATTAACTACATTGCAGAAGTAGATAAAGGCGGAGCAGCTGATTTAACCAATGATGAACAATTAAACGACGCTCTAACCGAAGCTGCTGCAAACCATGATTTTTCAATAGTACAAATGCATGGCGGTGATGAATACTCATTTTCGCCCACTCGATATATCACAAATCGGTTTGAATTTGCTTCTCGTCGTGCAGCCGATCTCGCAATTGCACATCACCCGCATGTTGCACAAGGCTTTGGAGTATATGGCTCAACACCCGCTATTTTAGGGTTGGGTAATTTAATATTTGATCAAAACCGATTAGAAACTTTGTTAGGTGTCGCAGTCTCTGTCAATATCGATGGCAATGCCGCAGATAAAATCAAATACGCGAAAGCTTACCCTATTTATATTGAAGATTATCAACCGCGTTTAGTGAGCGGTTTTTTAAGTCACTACTTATCAAGGCGATTGGCGGAATTTTCTGATGATAACGTCACGGTCATACCCAAGTCAGGGTATGCTCACGTTACCTTTCAAGGCGCGCAAGTTGCCCCTATTGCCCTAACCAAAACCGTCACTATCCAAGCTGGTACTCAGGTGGTTGACTTACGTAATTACGCCCCTAGCGACGCCTTTTTAGCACAGGTAACGAGCAGTACAGCAACCACAACACAATTCACACTTGGTAGAGATATCATGGTTTTTGGTGACTTTGAAGATTGGGATAACGATGATGACTTCGGAGAAACACTTCGTTGGAACCATGACGATGATGATGCGATGCCCTGCATTACCGGTGCGTACCGCCACCAGCAAGGTATGTGCCTGACTAGAACGCAATTTGACAATACGCCATTGAAGTTACCGTTTAGGCAAACAATACGAACCATGCCTGTCACACCTGCTGAAAGTGTCGCTGACGCTTATCATGAGTTAACACTCTTTGGCTATGCCAAAGGAGATAATGCGGGCACTGTTAATGCTGAAATTGCCATCACGACCGCAGAAGATGGCTTTGAGTTTTCATCAAGTCGCATCCCTTTGTTTGAAGCCGCAAGTTACGACTGGACACCTTTTACATATCATTTTGAGTTGCCTGACGATAGCCAAGTATTAGGCCCTGAAAACTTACCCGCAAGAGGCGTAAATTTAACATTTACCCATGCGCCACCAAATGAAGGGGAAGCCACACTGAACTTAGATGAGCTCGCGCTTATTTCATGGCAAAAGCCTTTAACGTTAACACAATTGCAGTGGTCTAGTAGTAAAATGCATGGTTTAGACTTCTTGCGCGTAAACACGGACGAACCAATAACACTCACACTGTCTTTTCGCAGATTTTAAGCATTAAGAGCGAGAAGTAGTATGTCGATAAAACAACAATACTTTATCATCCGGCGTCAAAAAACATTCTGGCTAATGCTCAGTTTAGTTGCTTGTTTACTCGCGCTGGAGTTAAGTGGTGTTTTAGAAAAATTGAACGCGCCAATCTACCATTTTTTAAATGCCGTACAATCAGAGCAAAACACCAATATTGTGGTCATTGAAAGTGCCAATTTACAAGGCGAGCACAACGCGTTAATAGAAACTATTCGCAGCCACTCTCCTAAGGCGATTATTGTTTTCTCTAATACTATTTTAAACAGTACCGGTGATGAGAGCGATACCGTCTTATATCCGCACAAGCAAACGAAACAATGCTTACCCCCCGTTAGCAGTTGGGTCGGTTACAATATTGTCTTTGATAACCTCAGTGTGAATGACTGTGATAATATTTGGCGTATAATATTCCCGTCTAAGCAGTTACCAGACAAAGCCTTAGTCAATTTTTCATTGCAGCCCCATGCGTTACCAAAGTTTGAAAGCAGCCGATTACTCTCTGGCGACATATTACACGCGCAAATCGAAGATAAAATTGTCTTTTTAACCCAGCATTCCCATGGCTATGGGATGGCGTTAAAGGCCCCAAAACTCAGTCGTTTTCAAGACCCGGTTTATTTACATGCCTATGTGGCTCATAGCATTGAGCAAAATATCTTAGTGACCCTCTTTGATGGTTGGCCATCACTGTCCGTGCAACTGGGTGTCATTTTAATACTTGTGGTGCTGTATCAAAAATTTAGCATCAATACTGATTTAGCCATTGCCAGTGGCCTCAATATCATTTGGCTAGTGAGTGCCTACTTAGTGTTGCGCTATTTATATATATTGATCCCTGTAGGGCAGCTAATAACCTATACCATAGTCACGTTAGCCTGGATGTTTTTTGCTAAAAAGTGGGTTGAAGAAGACGACCTACAAAGAATTATTAACAACATACATCAACGTATGCTTGGCCGCTATTTACCTAAATCATTCGTTGAACAAAGCAACCCATGGGATGCCATCATTGAATTAGTTAAACAGCAACTCGATTTAGACCGCAGTATTTTCCTAGCCCGTCAGGAGGGCGACCATAGGTTATATGAAATTCGTGCGATCAATTGCCAACTGTCTAATATCCATGAAATGCGTCGAGACTATGAACGCGCACCTTATTCAGATGCCATAAAACAGTTTGGTGCGGTAAGCATCACACGCCCCTTCTTTGACAACATTACCGAAGAAGAAACCCAGTATATTGTTCCATTAATGTATGCGGGTGATATTCGAGGCTTTTGGGCGATGACCGTCAGTGCAAGTGAGCATTTTAATGAAGCTGCTTTTTTAAAAAACGTTAACCGCTTCGCCAACCAAATTGGTGAACTGTTATTTCATTATCGTATTTTTAGTGCCGAAGATAGTGCCAGCAATAACGTGCTCACACGCACGCTTACATTAAATTTAGAAAAACCCTTGAGTCAAAAAATTAAGCTCTCTATCAATGAAATGGAACAAAAGCTTTCAACACTTGAACACGTATTCAACCAAGTTGGTTCAGCCACCATTTTGTTTAATTTATTTGGCCAAGTGATCCAAACCAATCAAGCGCTAGAAAGCTTGGCGCGCCAACAAGGGTTGGCCATTTTTGATATGACAGCGTTAGACTTACTGTCGAAAGTCGGCCAACTAGAACATGATATAGCCAAAGGTAAACTACGCTACCTCACACTGCACAAAGGCGAACTCTATCAGCCCGTGGTGTTTGGTGAGCAAGTTTATATTCTCGCAGTGCGTACTCTAGGTGCATCTGAAATAAAAAACAGTGCTGGCGACCCCTTTGAAGTAGGCGGTATTTTATTTGAGTTTATTAATATCTCTGACTTGGTGGGGCATTTAGATGACCCTAGCCTGTTACTTTCACAATTATCTACCTTGACCCAACAACAAGAAATACAAAAACAGTCTGAGTGGATATCTGATTGATGGAGTGGATATTAAATATATTCCCAAGTGGAGGCGGCCTCGGACAATCAGTAATTACCACAGTGTGGGTTGGTATTGGGGTGGTTTGCTTTTTAAACCTGCGTTTTGGTTTTCCGCTGACAGGCTTAGTCGTACCCGGGTACTTAGTTCCCCTTTTTATCGTTAGCCCTACATCAGCCATTGTTATTCTTATCGAAGCCGTCATTGTCTATGTGGTGATGAAACTCTCTGCTAAAACACTAATGGAACGCTTTGGCTTTGCTGAAATGTTTGGCCGCGATCGCTTTTTTGCCATCATTTTGATAAGTATCTTAGTGCGAGTCACGATGGATACCTTATTTTGGCCATCTATTGCCGGTGTATTTTCGCAATGGGATATTACCTTTGATTATGCGTCACAGCTTTATAGTTTAGGGCTTGTGATCATCGCGCTTACCGCCAATGTCATGTGGAATGGGGGCTTTCGTTATGGTACAAAAGTAACGCTTATTCAGCTGTTACTGACCTACCTGATCGTCCGTTTTGTGCTGATGCCGTATAGCAACTTCAGTATCGCCAATTTAGCTATCATGTATGAAGCGGTTGCAGCATCTATCATCGCCGCCCCCAAAGCCTACATCATTTTAGTCATTACTGCCTTTATCGCATCGCGCGCCAATATAAAATATGGCTGGGAATTTAATGGCATCATGCTGCCCGCTTTATTGGCTCTGCAATTAATGCAGCCGAGCAAACTCATTACGTCATTTGCAGAAACTGCCGTTATTTTAATTATGGGCAGTGCGCTATTACACTTTACCCGTTTGCGTCATGCGAATTTTGAGGGAGCTCGTTTATTACTTTTTTTCTTTAACATTGGCTTTATATACAAGCTTATTCTCAATTATGTCGTGATCCAATATTACCCCAGTTTAAAAGTGACAGACACATTTGCATTTGGCTACATGCTGTCTACTTTGTTGGCCTTAAAAATATATCAAAAAAGTGCATTAGGCTTGGTTATTCGTGCCACATTTCAAACATCCGTTGTAGGCGGGTTTATCGCGATAGCCATTGGCTTCGTCATTATGTTTGTCCCCTCATTATTTGGCTCTGCCCACATAAAAGAGCTACAAGCACAAAACGAGGTGAGTGGCCTTACCCATATGATCAGTGAATACAAAAGCTATTTATATACTGATCAAAAAAATCAAATTGAAATTAGCCAATATCAACAAGGTCAACAGTTACAGCAGTTTCAATCTGCAATACGGGTATTAAATAGAGATAGGCAAAGCCCTCAGGTATTTAAAGAAGTACGAGCGATGCTTATGAAACTCGATTTTTTACTGCGCCAAGATGAGCAATACATTTATATTCAAGACGCTCGAAAGCTCTCGCTACGAGGCTTATTTATCATGGCCAAACAACCCGCATCTGAGCTTTTAATAACCATACCCCACCCCTCTTCAGAACGCCTTGCAAGTGATGCTGCGGGTCTACTTTTCTCGCATCTTGAAAGTGGCTCGTTGCTTTTTGGTACACAACAAACTCAATCATTGAGTGCCAGTTCTTCTAGCCAACAAAGTAAATATTACCAAGCGTTTATTAATGCGCTCGATGCCGAACAAATTCTGCAGGTCAGAGAAATTAATAACCGCAGTCAAAGCGTATTAAATAACAGCCCGTTCGTGCATCAATGTCAGCTTTGGGCATATAACCAACTGCCTAATGCGATTAGCCAAAAAGAGTTGCGGGAATTACTCAGTTGTAATAATAGTGCGTTTGGTTTAGCTAGCGCGTTTGGTTTGCCGAGCGGACAGTTTGCAGGGCAGTTCTTAGAAGTGTTTTTAACCACTGCCAATTATACGTCTTTAATGTCAAAAGTGGCGCTAGCCAATGGCCAAATAAACCAAACGCCCATCAGCACCTCTAATGAGTCATTAGAAAGTGCCATTGAGCGCTATATTCCTCACATCAGTGCAAAAGGCAGTGGCCATTTTCAATTACTGTCAAATAATGAGGCCGCACTGTGGGAGTTTGAAATATTACGTCCGCTCTACATTTTAACTGACGGGTTAAACACGCGGGTGCTTAACGACAACATAAGAAACCGACTAAACCAAATCAATAATATCGCAAAGATGGTGGGCTATGAACTGACCTTAATGAACTCTCAACAAGGTCGCTATCTTATGCTTTCTCCTATCCCAGAGCAGCAGTTTTTTGAACGGGGTCAAGGCATTTACTTTATCAATTTAAATCCAGCTGAGTCGTTAAATGTGCAAGTACCTCGCCCTTTATTTGAAAGTAATACATTAAAGTTTTCTGCTAAATTATTTGCCCATATGCAAGGCAAAGTCCTGTCTGTGGCGGGCGCTCACCCCTATGCGAACCCAACTTCCAATGTCATGACCCCTGCCAATGTAAAATCTTTATTTAACATTGTGCATCAAAGTGCATTAAGGCATGACTTTGACAAAGGCATTATGAACTTACAAATACGTAGCCATAGTGCGCCTTCTCACATTAGACC
The DNA here is from genome assembly GCF_003590335.1 of Pseudoalteromonas sp. MSK9-3. GTDB lineage: Bacteria > Pseudomonadota > Gammaproteobacteria > Enterobacterales > Alteromonadaceae > Pseudoalteromonas. The sequence goes on from NZ_MIET01000032.1 coordinate 140,317, forward strand.
CAGCGCCATTGCATTCCAATTTACACATCCTCATGCAAGACAAAATCATACACTCCGAGATTTGCGTAAATCTCTAACGCAACTCGGTGTAGAACATCAAGTGGTCGCAGGACAAGTCGCAACCCGAGGTCTAGAACTTGGTACCTCTCCGCAGACCGGCTATCAGCTGTTCGCGCCCAATAGCGAGTTGGCAACATTATGGCTTGCATCAGACTTTAAACAACATTTTTCCATTTCTGAACAAGCGCTCCTACAAAGGTTATTAGCGATTTCTGAGGTCGCTCAATTACCCGACTTAACCCTGGCCACACTGGGGCCTGATGATTGGGTGAGCTTACCCCAAGACGACCTGACTCAGCTGCGCCAAACAACGAGTGAATATGCTATATCGCAGCATTTGCCGCTCCTGACACATTACTGCCAAGTTGATAATCGCTGCACCATACAAGCCGTACGATTTAAGCCTGAAAATGAACTAGCCATCGCATTCAAAAAAAATAATGCGCTGATAGCGCTGTATTTACCGACCAGAAATAAGCTCATTGACCAAGCCATGTATCGAGCCGCCGTAATAGGAGGTAAGCATGTTTTACATTAAGTGGTTGCTGAGGATCAGCGCATGGCTGCTAGTGCTTATTGCCATAGCATGGTTTGGCGTTCGTTTTTCTTTATGGCTGCAATCAGCAGAACCTATGGCACAGCGCTCAGATAAAGAAACACGCTCTAACGTACACTGGTTACAGCAAGATAAGCCGCTAATTTATAATTTTTCTCCGTCGAGAACCTATAATTTGCGCGTATTATCCAATGCGATTTTTGCTCAAAAAGTCGCGTTCGATAAGCCAATCAATTACGCCATAGAATATACCTTGTTCGACCAAAATAATGTCGAACTCACCAGTAAAGTGTACCATCATGCATCTAAGCTAGCGCTAGATGCAGATCAGCAACAAGTTAAACAGATCATTGAAAATAAAGCGGCACTATCAGTGTCTTCTGGGCAGTCTTTTTATATCAGTAGCGAGCAACTGACACATGCTAGCCGCATTGCATTACGTGTGATCCCAGAAGACCCAGCTTTAAAAGGCGTCGTTGTCAGGCTCCATGCCAAAACCCCCACAGATACCGAAGATATGAACAGAGCTTGGCTCAAGCTCCCTGTTGAATGGCGTGAGCGCACCATTGCGTATCACACCATAGGTGTCAATGCGATCACCACCCAAGAAATACACAATGCTGTTACCTTTGATTGGCTTAAACTGGCTCCTCAGGGAGTACCTGATATAGATTTCAAAGCCGATACGTTATATGAAACATTACCCTATCATGTACTCACTTATGACTTTGGTGCACAACAACTCGACCTTGATAGCTTTTACACTGATGACAGATTATCAGCGTCTTTTAGGGTCTATGAACCGGGTGATATTACGGCACGAATAATCGGCAATAGTGACGATGTGAGCATTACCTGGTACGACTTAAAACAACAACAAGCACCAAAATCGTTATCGTTTAGTAAACTCGCACTCGCGGATACATACCGGTTTTCAGATGTAGCACCCGGGCTCATCGTGATCACATCAGCAACATCCGTGCAATCAAGTTGGTTTTTGGCCGATTCTACGCCCGTATCACCATTACACAGCTATTATTACCAAGTTGATGAAAGCCTATCTGCACATTATCTCGTGACCCCAAATAGCGATGTTAATCTACAATTTAGAGGTGCACCAAACAGCCATGTTTCTGTTTCTTTATATAACAAAGATAAACAACTTATCACCACCCACACAATACAACTTAAAGGCGAACACGCGTTATTTGACCGCGTAATAACCCCCGACACACTGCGAAATATTACAACCGATGCAGAGCGGTTTTATTTACGTATACCAAAAGGCAGTGCATTTTTATCCATTCACAGCAAGCATGCTATAGGTGTAAAACTACAATCTCGAGATCAGCAATTTCATTATCAAGTTGCACTGTGTAACACGCTTTGCCAAATAGATTCGAGCATTTTTACCGAGGTAGGCGCTTGGTTCTCACAACAAGCAGAAAATGATTTTAGTTTCACAGAACAGCAAAGGCTGTTAAATGTGCGCTTATTCGAGTCACCCCCAGAGACTGACATTGAACAAACGTATTACTATGGTACTGATCTCACAGCCATACTCCCCCGTTCCAATACGGCGTTAGTAAAAAGTGAGCCTAAATACTTTCAACCAGCTGAGCCACCAAAAGATTTTCATTTTTCAGCCATCACAAGCCTAAAAGACATAATATTACCTGAGGCTTCTCTGTTAGCTAAATCTCGTCTGGTTATTATCTCTGACACGCCGCCTTTCTATAGTGAATACCCCCTTGAGCAACTCGCTCAAAACGTAAAAATCACAAGTCAGGCCATGAATGCGCAACTCTATACAAACCTTGGAAGCCATAGAGAATGGGCAAAGCAACGCCTATTTCGACTAAAAAAGGGAACCCCTCTCACGCTGCGCTTTAGTGAACGGCCCGAATCTGTGGTGATCAAAACCTATTTAGATAAAGCACAATCAGACCCAGTAACGATTAATACCAGTTTGCAGGGCATATTGTCGACCCAAGTCACCGATGAATATACCATTTTACAAAAGCGCTACGCGTTAATCGATGCGAATAAAGACTCAGGGTTTTTACTTCACCCTGCCCAAACCACACTTTTCAGCTATCCTTCAATGACAGTACCGATTAATAACGATTTAAAAGTATTAGAAAAATTAACGATACAAGCAGAACAAGACATTTGGATCAGCGTATTAGAAGAAACAACAGAACAACAAAAACAAGCAAAATGGTGGTTATATGAAACCAATTAGTCTTTACCTAATGAGTATTTTATTCTCAAGCTGTGCATTTAGTCACTATACGCAACCACTGTATAAAGACATGCTCTCGTGGTTCAAAACGCCCACAGACATTGCTCCGTGGCAACTTCAGCAGTCAGGTCAACAATGGATATTGCGCGCTACCACAATGCAAGATGGCGGTGGGCATGTCTTTTTTAACCCATTAAACCAGCGCTGTATTGTCTCTGTGCCTCATAAATTTTACGACATGGGCACTTTACCCATTGGCCAATTCATTTACGATACGCTTTGCCAAGTCATGGTGAGTAATTCTCATCAACGCTATGTAAAAAGCCCTGATACTTACCCTATGGACTTCTCAAAGCGACCTTATAATATCCACAATGCCGCATTAATTGCGTATCAAACCCATAATATCAATGCAAAAGTGTTTCAAATCCATGGTTTCAGCAATAAAAAGCGCCGCACTAAACAGGGAAAAACCGCAGATGTTATTATCAGCCAAGGAAAAACCTCTAATTTAACTGGGCAACAGCTTACTAGCTGTTTGAGTCAATTAGGCTTAACGACATTTTTATATGGCACATCAATAAAGGAACTCGGAGGTACCAAAAATATTGTCCATAAACTTGGTCTGCAGCCCCATTCATTTATCCATATAGAATTAAGCAAACCGACCCGAACACGGTTACGTCAAGAATCATCACTATTGAAAAAGTTTACGACATGTTTAAGCCGTATTATTTAAGCCTACTTGTTTTATTTTGGGCTCTGCAAGCGCACAGCTCTGCGACACCATTAAAAACTGCACCTATTTGGTTACAGCTACCAAACGCGCAGCAACTTTCAACGCCTTCACAATACCTTAGGCTCAATGCGTACGCTCAGCAGGTTACATTGGTTAGCCAAGGTCAATGGCTTGATATACCCGCTAAGCTATTAAAAGCCGTTGAAGTGTGGCAAGGTCCGACGCGCTTGATGATGCGAAAAATGACCTTGCAAGAATTTACTTGCCATAAAGCACGCTGCCAATTGCCTGTTATGCATACGGATCAACTCATCAAGTTTCGTAATCCCAGCGAAACACAGCATAAGTATCAAGTTTGGTTAGGCCAATACCATTCACATGCTTCTGCGTTTAGGCGCAGCCTTAAATTGCCACTGAACACCACCAGATTAACGCTTGCGCAAGATCATGAAACCTACTATCAGCTACCTCATAACGAGCGAGTTACCACGTATTTCTCTGAGGCAAAAAAATTAAAAGTCACGGTAAGAAAAGACCTTACCTCTTTAATAGACAATGGCAGTGTGAGCCTTTACATCAATCAGCACCCTGTCAGTATTATTAATATTGGTGATCAACAAGCCAATGAATATATACAGCACAAGGTCAGCACTGCCAATACCGACTACATTGCTGTACCAAAAGACAGCTATTTGACGGTAAAAAGTCATGGTCCTACACTGATAAAATTAGAGCAAATGCACCGAGGAATTAACGATACATCTGCCGCACAAAAATACCATGAGCGTGTGTTTAACCCATACTGGATCAATAACCTCAACGAGACGCTATCGCATGTTTATATAGATGCTCAATTTGATGATTTTTTGAATTTTAATTTTGCCAAAGCGAACCCTATTGAAAAAAGGCGTCACCAAGACTTGCTTGGGACCATCAGCACGAAAAAGTTTATATGGCCTAAAACCCACACTTCGACAGTAAAAACACACTCTGTTGTGAAGCCAGTCACTGTAAAACAAGCACCAAGAAAAGTACTTAACCGTTTATATTCGAGCACATTGAAACAAGATGCATTGATACACACGCTCAATGAAACACTGACTTTTGATTGGGCAAATTTGAACCGAGTGAGAAATTATATCACTCTGTTAGCTCGAACTTCTGAAGATACGCGATTAACAGCCATCACCCCCGAGCAGCAATTTACCGTGCAGCTAACAGCGAACCAACACTTTACTAAAATTACGCTACCACTTGCGTTTAATATAAATACCATACGTTTTGTAACGGATAATAAAACCATTGAACTGGCTGTACAGGTTGATGACCTATTACCCTTGCCCAATAACGAATTACTTTATGTACAAAAAGGCACCTTACAAGAAAAAGTTCCCGCATTATATGCACACTTAAATACCTTAAACCAACGTACTGCCAATGCGTACCTCAATAGCATCACGCCTTACATAGAAGGCAGTCCGAGCCTATCACTGACGAGTGACTCACAACTCAACCACGTAAATGAGCATCGCCTGCTCGGCAATGCATTACAGTATTTGAACAGCAATCCTGTTGAAGCCCTGCCTATTCTTAAACAACTGGTGTCGAGCCCTAATTTTGCCGTTAAGAAAAATGCTTGGCAGCTAAGAGTCAAAGCATTAGAACGCTTAAATCAGCAGCGCCTAGCGCAAAGCTATTTAGAGGGTTTATTACAATCTTTTGACCCTCGTTTGAGAGTATTTGCAGCTACACAATTAATAACGCTTTATCAAAACAATAATAATAGCTACCAACTTCAAGGGCTCTGCGCAGTATTTATCGCTGAGCTAGCGCAGTGCACCACAATTTCTGAGCAGCAATTTTTGTTACAGCAAAAATATTTAGCTGCATTATGGTCAGTACACGACTCACAAGGTGTTTTGTCGTTAGACCCAACCCCGCTGCAAGTCAGCAATTACCGCAGCTTAACGGATCCACAGCCGCAACAAAAAGACCATTATCAAATCACACACTTTGGGACCGATAACGTTCTGGGTGAAACCAGCCAATATAAAGCCTTTTCCGTTTCAAAAGGAAAAGGCGTCACATTAAAAGCCACCAGCGATATCAAATTGCAATTTAGAGCCAGAGCTCTTTGGCAAGAATCTGCGACAAGTGGCACACAGTGGTTGCATATCGATACTCGGACAAAACAGGCTATCATGCCGCTGTATTCAGACATCGCCTCAACAGCCCAAATACCGACACTCAGCGCTCGTCTCTCAGTTGCCAGTGAGGGTATTATTAACCTAAAGAAAGGGCAAACCATCTACATACATAGTGATTCTGATAGCTTTGTGAGTATTAGAGCATTACACAAAAGCCAGACAGACACACCACAACCACACACGGACGCCGTCGACTTTTTATTTTCTACACCATTTAATGAACTCATTAATACCCCCTCTATTTCGTTACAAACACTACTCACCAATGTACTGTGGCGCTTAGAGAATGAACACTTACTTGAGCATGAATTCATTGCACTCTTTGCTAGAATGGCGAATGAAAAGTTACCCGCGGACCTCGCCACGCTGATGAGCCGCGTAGAGCATTTTGGTCATTGGCAAGCGAGTAAAGATTACAGTGATTATGCTGGGACCCAATTAGTAGATTCTGACGCTATTTTGAAACGCAGTTTGGCCGAACAGATTAGCCGCCACTCAAGTAAAAACATCCAACTTGATGGCGTATTATTACGCGCGAACCATACTCTACACCTTGATGTAAGCGAACTTCACGCTTTGCCAATTAAACTCAAATTTACGTTTGCACCAACAGAGCTGCAACCCAATCAGTATGCCAATGTGTTGATCGAAGTGGCAAACCAACACGTCGTTTGGCCCGTGACCCCCCATAGCCCCGTGGAGTATGCATTAACAGAAGATCAAAGAGCGCACTCTCACATTAGTTTAAATTGGATAAACCCTTATGTGTCTCAGTTGCTCAATGTCAGCATCATGGTGTTTCAGCAAGGCCAATGGCAAAACATTGACCTTGATACTAAACAGTTATTTTATTTTGCGACACAACAGCAACCCACGGTAATGCAATTACAAAAAGACCAAGTATTAAAAATTGAAACTATTAATGAAATGCAGCGTGCTGAGCAAGTCATTTTTCACCCGGCTGGAAAGTTAGTTTTACCAAGCTCGCACTCAAAACTGTCACGCGTATTTAGTTGGCAACTTAAACCAAATACCCACAAACTCTCAGTGTCACCACCCGTTACGCCTCTTATTGCCCAGCAGCCAAAGTTAATACAACAACCGATGGCACAAACGTTTATAGACAATACGTTGGCTATGGATGGCAACTTAACCCACATAGAAGGGTTTATGCGCTATGGTCGCTCAGGTATATTCGAAACCAGCGAGCCCTTACCAGCGAACCATAGCTTAGACTTTGGTATTCGCTTGCGTAATAACAATAAGCAGCATTGGTATCGAATTGAGGCGGCTTATTCATTAAATAACCACAATTACGACACCTATGCAGTCAACGCCATTCACAATTGGCAAGACAACAATAGCCATTGGTTTACTGAAGCTGCTTTGTTTAATCGTTGGCAAGATAGTAGTGCCCTATCACAAAGCCAATATGCAGGCTTAGCACGTTTTCGTATCGGAGAGAGTTGGCGTAATGATAAAAGTCATCGGCATCAATGGTGGTGGCAACCATTTTATTATTACACCAGTGTCAGTACACAAGAGTACCTTGATGATTTAAAAATCAATCCCAGTATTTTTGGGTTCTACCGTCAAGATCATATGCATGGCTGGCAAGCTGAATATGAATATAGATATCAACCTTGGGTCGATAACCAAGTGAGCTTAGGTATGGGAGGAATTGCTAACCAAGATTGGCAATCATTTGATAATGTCTATTTTAACGCAACGGTTGATCAGTACTATCAAGGCCAAATATTCAGCGCTCAGCTACAGAGTATATACAAGTTCGAAGATGAGAATCGGCCTAATGACACTTGGCAGTATTTAACCCAATTAAGCTGGCAAACACTGTATGACTTTAGTGACAACACTGCGGGGTGGGTTAAGCTCAGTTGGACTCAAGACTGGTTTAATAATCAACATGCCATTGGTTTTGAAGTCAACTTAGGCAATTTACAAAATACCGGCTTTGCGCCATTTGCACACGACGAGATTTTATTTAAGTCACTCCAGCTTTCACACTTTGCTGAACAAGATATTTATGGCCACTGAAAAATTACAACAACACCTTGAAACCTTACTCTTTGCTGATACTGAAAAGTTTTGGTTAAACTTGTACCATCACAAGTATCAAACTTTGGTAGATGAATTGGCCAATTGGGAGCTGATCAAACACAAACCAGAGGCTGAACACCAAATTGACTGGTTACAACTGCAAACTATTGCTTTTTTACGTCATAAAATTGAACAGCTCCATGTCAGTTTACAAAGCCTTGAAGCAGGATATAAAAACTTCATAGAACGGTTAGCAAAAGCAGATTTCGATGCCGAAAAAGAACTTCATGTCCTCAACTACGCAGAAGAGCTCGGTGCCACAGCAGAACAACTAAAAGCAGATAAAGCCGCGTTTTCTCGCTGGTTTGATGAAGGCGCAGTGATTAGTCGCTATCAAAGCCAGGTGGCAGACATTGAGCAAAGCCTAAAATTTTTGATCTCAAAGCTGGGGGCTATTACAAAGCGATATCTAAAAAGCAACGAGGCATTATTAACCCAAACTTGGGAAAAACTTGATTTACAACCCTTCTTTTTACGGCTGCTAGAAGCCAGCCCGAATGCGCATGTTCGCCATGGCATGATCAGAGCATTAGTAAATCAAGTCGCTTTAATTCACGAATGCAACGTTGATCCAGAGTTAGACTCTGAACTTATAGCAAAGCTCATTGAACAACTTGAAAATACAAATACGCCCTACCTAGCCACCATTGATATTTTAGAGATCTTAATTCACCAAAGACCGACTTTTATTCGCAGTCATATGTGGGCGTTGCTCGATGAGTCGGTTAATAGTTACCCCCATCAAGCAAAAGACAATGACCAACTTTTCATTCTCAGTGCAATACCCAAAGTGCTATGTCGTCAAAGCATACTGAGTGTGCAAGATGAGCGTTTAATCATTCAATGCGCTCAGCATCCGTACCCGCGAGTACGCCAAGCGCTCATTGAACAAATCAATCATTTCTCAGACCAATTAGCTAAAAACCTGTTACAAACGCGCTTTGTTGAAGAAAGCTGCGATGCTGTGAGGTTTACCATCATTAAGCAGCTCTCTGCAGCACGCTTTTGTGAAGGTTTTCTGTCTTTTGAACTTTGGTGCAAAGTGATTGATGGCCCAGATAGTATGGCTATTAAACGTATTGCGTTGGAACAAAGCGCCCGCATCATGCTGAATATGCAATTAGAGAGTGATGAACCGGATACAATTTTTCACCAATTTATAGAACAGCTCAATACCGCACTCTTAGCATCGCACGATATTGCCATTAAACGTTCTATTACACGCACAAGAGAGCAACTCTCGAGCTTTTACCAACAAACACTCATCGCAGAACTAGATACACAAATTGCGGCTGGAGTGGCGATTAAATTCCCCACAGATACACCGCATGAAGCATTGGGCAGAGCTCTGAGCTACCGAGCACAGCAGCAACATGCCTTTAACGGCAAAACCCGTGGTAATTCATGGTCGATTCGTATCGGATATAGAATGGGGCGACGGGTTTGGCGTGTTTGGCATGAGTTTTTTCATCCTAGTACAGACAAAAGGCAAAGCTTCAGTCATGTGCTAGCCAAAAAGCCGAATGCCGAATTACATGTGCCAAGCTGTACCGTAGCAGAAATCAGCGAGACCAATGTACCGGGCGAACCTCTTTATCATTTATCTGAGCTTAGCGCGCGACCACATTTACCATTACTCGACTATTTACTGTCTATTTTAAGCCAAGACAACCTGACAGCCCCAGCAAAGAGCTACACGCCAGATGGCTTTTTAGAAATATCAAAACCCACCTCATTGTGGCAACGTGCCAAAGCTTACTGGTACCTCTCTTATCACTTTAAAACCTTAGACAAGCTCAGAAAAGGGAATGAATTAGAACAACAACGCTTTATTGAGCACCTCAATACCCTCGGCTTCACTTTAACATTTAAAGCATATGGCAGTTTAGCTGGTGCGAGTTTTCCTGTTGAACCCGGAATTAAAAAGCTATTCGAACGACTCACTTTATCAGCCCCGTTACTCAATATTTGGCTTAGCTTTAAAGAATATCTGTACTCGATTTATCAAAATACACTCTCTCAACTGGTGTTCTTTGTGGTTGGCTTTATTGGGTATTTTTGGGGGCGGCATATTTTTATTAGTCGTAAAATAATGAACAATCGTAAACATATCCCTGTCAGCATTGGTGGCTGGGGCACCCGTGGAAAGTCAGGCACCGAACGTTTAAAAGCGGCACTATTTAGTAGCCTTGCACTGCGAGTTATTACCAAAACAACCGGCTGCGAGGCCATGATGATTTATTCAAAAAGCTCTGGTGAGCAATGTGAGATCCCACTATTTAGGCCTTTTGATAAAGCCAGTATATGGGAGCAAAGCGATGTCCTCGCGTTTGCAACCTCAGTAAAAGCAGATGTGTTTTTATGGGAATGTATGGGATTAACACCCAGATATGTGAAAATTTTGCGCCGCTGGATGCAAGACAACTTTGCGACCATCACCAACGCTTACCCAGATCACGAAGACATACTCGGCCCAACAGGCATTGATGTGGCACGTGAGATGTCTGCATTTATTGGCGAAAATACGCAGGTGTTTACGTCTGAGCAAACCATGATGCCCATACTCAATGAAGCGGCGGCAAAAAATGACACCACATTAATTCAAGTACATTGGGGCGATGGCTTTCAAATTACCCCCGATATACGGGCGCTTTATCCATATGATGAGCACCCTGACAATATAGCGCTGGTGGTAAAAATGGCACAATATATTGGCATTGAAAAAGACTTTGTTTTTAAAGAGACAGCTGAGCGTATTGTTCCAGATATTGGCGTATTACAACATTTTGATGCCGCACCAATTGGCACGATAAAACAATCTTTCGTTAACAGTATGTCAGCCAATGAGCGCTTGGCCACATTAGAAAATTGGCGACGCTTGAGTTTGTTTGATATGAATGACCTCCCTCATATTCAAACCATTGCCCTCATTAATAACCGCAATGACAGGGTGGCCCGTTCTAAAGTGTTTGCGCAAATCGTCATTGAAGACTTGAGCTTTGATTATGTCGTGGTCGTCGGAAGTAACGTTGATGGTTTTTATGCCTATTTAGAACAAGCATTACAAGCACGAATAGCGCGTATAATCAGCAACCAAGACTATGCAGATTTAAAACGCCTCATAAAACAATTTAATATCGCAACTGACATACCCGAGTGGCTAGACAAAGCCAATATCTCCTTCCCTGACGATCCGCTGATTCATGATGACTTAAAAAACAGTAATACATTAAAAAATGCATTGGCTAATAAGCTCGATAATGACCAAAGACAAATTGATCTATTAATACTCAGCTTTGCTCACTTTACACTATTGCAACCCTTATTCGAGCTAGAAACACAGACAATCACCGCTTCTGAATTGAAACCGCTAATCACATTGTTTAGTCAGCGCTGTGTCATGATTGATAACCCGCACATCACACCCGATGCGCTTACTATTGAAATCAGCCACCTCGCTTGTCACAACCAACATCAGCTTATTGTGGGTATGCAAAACATAAAAGGGGCCGGGTTAAATTATGTTTACGCGTGGCAAAAATATCAAAAAACCCACCAGCTGTGTAAAAAGCTTTTAAACAAGCAAATAAATCAGGCTGAATTTCGCGCGCTCTTGATGCAATTTGCCCAACAAGACCGATTTAGTGTCTTAGAAACCGACTACCTTGATAACGCATTAATTAGCATCGCGGCGCTCTCACACGCACAAAATGAATTTAGCCAAGCTGAAATTACCCATATAAAGGAAAAGCTAACCCATGCGCATACGGTGATCGACAATGACACACACACGGCGCGCCGCTCAAAGCTGGTCACGTTTATTCTTCAAGTTATTGAGTCATTTTTAGATGCGGGGGCTGCGGTAAAAAGAAAGAAAACCGCACAACAAGTTTATGTCGATATTGCGCAGCAACGTATCACCATTGAAAAAGCGATTTCAGTTTTAGCCAAGCTAAACCGGGGACAGAAACCGGGTTGGTTATCATTACCAAAAGAAAAATAACCCGAAAGGATTAGAAATAGTTTATTCCAACAAATAGGAATAATATCATCGTGCGTTTTTTTGTCGTTTAATTGACCATGACATAAAAAAATACGACAATAAGATTAGAAATTTATACTTTGACGCTTTATATCTTACAGTTTCTTGCTTTTGGAGTCTTATATGAAACTATCTTTTCTTACTTTGAGCTTGGCATCACTTGTTTCGCTTAATACGGCTTTTGCGAATAATTTGGTGGCGAATGGTTCATTTGAACAGGATGTTGTTTCTCAGAAATGGACTCTACTTGATAACATGACGGGCTGGCAACGTGATGGTGCTCGGTTTGAGATTCAAACCAATACCCTGGGGATCATTGCACCGCAAGAAGGCAACCAATACATAGAACTCGACTCAACGGCCAACTATAGCGTAATGCAAACCTTGTCTACACAGGCTAACCAAACCTATACTTTAAGCTTTTACTATTCTCCCCGTGTTGCCAACAACAGTGACACAAACCAAGCAAAAGTGTATTGGGATGGTGCAGAAGTTGCGAGTTTAAACGGCACAGCTAAAGGTTGGCAGCATATATCTGTTAATGTGACTGCCAGTTCAGCAGCCACAGAGCTAAAGTTCACCGGCACTGGTACATCGGACTCCTACGGTGGCTTCATCGATAATGTATCAGTTACTGGTATTGCGAACCGCGCCTGTTTAACTGGGCTGTTTGGTATTAACGACTTTGGCTCAGACCAAGAAGGCTATGTGTATTTCTTTGACGTTAATAACGGCACGTATAGTAAATTAACTGGCGTTTCTCACACCGCATCAAACATTGCCAGTAAAGATGGCGTGTTGTATTTCATGGAACAGCAAGATAAAAGCACGAAAGCTTCTAAACTGTGGACGCTAGACTTGGCGAGCAACACCGAAAGTGAAACTGCCGATGCAACCTCATACCCAATTTACCGTTCAGCTGTGACACCTGATGGCCAGTCACTACGTTCAACCAGTAAAACGTACATGTACGACTTTAATTTACAAACGGGTGCGAAAACAGTTTTAGGTAAAATGACCTTTTCTGGTGACGACTTTAAACATGGTGACATAGCCTACTCTGCTGACAACAACACATTATATGTTTTAACAGGCCAGTCTCTTTATACGATTGATGATGGTGACATGAGCCTTGATAAAATTGGCGACCACGGTATCAACTGGGCAGCAGGCTTAGCCATAGGCGACGATGGTACCTTGTATGTTTCTGGTCGTAATGCGGGTGAAAATGCAAAAATTTACTCAGTGAATCCGGCTACGGCGGTATCAACCTACTTAATGGACGCAGCAGCACACGTTAATGATTTAACGTTTGTGGATGATTACTGTAATTAAGCTTGGTTAGTCTTCACTTATCTTAAAGCCAGTCAATTGACTGGCTTTTTTATTGCCTATTTAAAGGTACAAAGCCTCTAAAGCCTTCCCCAAATGCAAGCTGCTCGGTATACTAACGCACCTTTTTTGCATAGTTAGTCGTTATGTTCGTCATAACTAGCGGAAATACATAAAAAACTAGGCCACACCCGTTCAAGTACGTAAATTTGCGTCATGATAATTATAAGGCCACACAACACATTTGATTTAATTAGGAAGTATTTATGAGTTCATTACCTAAAGCAGGTGAGTTTTTAGGGCACCCTAAAGGCTTATTCTTGCTATTCGGCACAGAGATGTGGGAACGTTTTGGCTACTATGGTATGCGTGCCATATTGGTTTTATATCTTGTTGCAATGACCCAAGATGGCGGATTTGGTTGGTCAAACGCCGATGCGCTTAGCCTCTATGGTACTTTTACCATGGCCGTATACTTAACCCCACTATTTGGTGGCTGGTTAGCAGATAATGTATTAGGTCAGCGTAAAGCTATTATTATTGGTGGTATCTTAATGGCGCTTGGTCACTTCATTATGGGTATACCACACAGCGCAGTAGCCGGTATGCAAGAGAATGTGTTTTATCTGGGCCTTGCACTGCTGTGTTTAGGTAACGGTTTGTTCAAACCAAACATCTCAACTATGGTTGGTGATTTATATAATGAAGGTGATAAACGCCGTGACGGTGCATTTACTATCTTCTATATGGGTATCAACATTGGTGGTGCGCTAGGTCCATTAGTGGCAGGTTACGTTGCTGCTGTGGTTAACTGGCAAGCAGGCTTTATTGCAGCGGGTGTTGGTATGGTTATCTCCGTGATCATGCAAATGCTATTAAGTAAAAAATACTTAGGCGATATTGGAGTTGTACCTGCCGCTAAGCTTTCTCAGGCACAATCAGCCACCGGCACCAAAGAGCCTCTAACACGCATTGAAAAAGACAGAATTAAAGTTATCTTCACCATGAGTGTATTCAGTATCATTTTCTGGATGGGCTTTGAGCAAGCGGGTGGTTTGATGAACTTATTCGCCAATGACTATACTGACCGTATGCTAATGGGCTTTGAAATTCCAGCCTCTTGGTTTCAGTCTTTGAACTCTTTATTTATTATTATCTTTGCGCCTCTTGTGGCGATGATTTGGCTCAAGCTAGATAAGCGTGAGCCAAACTCTCCTGTTAAATTTGCTATGGCTTTGGTTTTTCTAGCACTCGGTTTCCTAACCATGATGCTAGCATTGATCACTGAAGGGTCTGGAGAAGGGTCACTACAGATCAGCATGATGTGGTTAGTCCTGTTTTATTTATTCCACACCCTGGGTGAACTATGTTTATCACCAATTGGGCTGTCTATGGTAAGTAAGTTGGCACCGCTACGTTTAGCGTCTCTACTTATGGGGATTTGGTTCTTATGTACAGCGATTGCAAACAAAATTGCTGGGTTCGTTGGCTCTTTCCTAGGTGAAGGCCAAGAAGCAATGAATAATGCCATGAGCATCTTTATTGGTTTAGGTGCTACCGCGCTAATTTCAGCTGCTGCAATGTATATGCTGAGTGACCGTCTCGTTGAATGGATGCACGGTGCTGAAGGCAACCACGAACCACATACACAAGAACATATATTAGCTGAAGAGCTAGAAATCTCTGCTACTAAGCAGTAATTCGATACTTTATATATCAAAAAAACCACGCCCTATTGGCGTGGTTTTTTGTCAATACGAACCTCTCCCCCATCAAAGTGTATTTAATTCTTTACACTCAAATATAACAAGCGTCCTATCTCTCACACTTTATCGATAATCTACTTTTTGAATCATATAATACTAAGAAATTAAAAATTCTATAATTAACAATGGCTAAAGTGAAAAATAAGCCAGAATACAAACTATTTAGTAACCCAACACGTAAAAAATTACACGACTTTTAATTTCATTCATTCGGTGTGTCAGAATCACTATCGCTTTAAAGAGGCTTTGTGCAAGTAAATTTACAAAGAGCATCATAGCGAAATCATCTCCAAACCTTCCCCTTTGCCTCATTTTGATTAATTATCCACTCAACGAGAATAAATCTAACAAGCAATCTAACGTGCTTAATTGCTGGAGCAAGACAATGAGTGAAGAAAATAACCCACTAAATTTGGTTGGTATTGAGTTTACTGAATACGCAACACCTGATGCTGATTATATGGATAAAGTCTTTACTGACTTTGGTTTTTCAAAACTAAAGACATTCAAAGACCAAGATATCACTTACTATAATCAAAACGACATTCACTTCTTACTGAATAATGAGCGTGAAGGGTTCTCTGCTGAGTTTGCAAAAAGCCACGGCCCAGCAATATGCTCTATGGGTTGGAGAGTAAAAGACGCACAAAAAGCATTTGAAGTTGCTGTTGAACGTGGTGCAAAACCAGCCACTGATTCAACACACAAAAACTTACCTTACCCAGCAATTTACGGTATTGGTGACAGCCTGATTTACTTCATCGACGTATTTGGTGACAAAGGCTCTATCTACAACAATGATTTTGTTGATTTAGAAGAGCAACGCATTGTTAAAGATAAAGGGTTTATTCGTATCGATCACCTGACTAACAATGTTTATAAAGGCACGATGGAAACATGGGCTAACTTTTATAAAGACGTATTTGGTTTCACTGAGGTGCGTTACTTTGATATCAAAGGTCAAAAAACCGCGCTTATCTCATACGCGCTTAAGTCACCTTGTGGTACTTTCTCGATTCCAATCAATGAAGGTAAAGGCAACGACAACAACCAAATCGATGAATATCTAAATGAATACAATGGTCCTGGTGTACAGCACCTTGCATTCTTAACTGATGACTTAGTTGGTTCACTTGATCAACTTGATCAATCAACCATTGCAACACTAGATATCATCCCTGAATACTACGACACCATTTTTGACCGTGTTCCTTGGGTAAAAGAAGACAAAGACAAAATCCGTGAACACCAGATCTTAGTCGATAGTCAAAGTGAAAACTGTTATTTGCTACAGATTTTCTCTAAGAACCTATTTGGACCAATTTTCATCGAAATGATCCAACGTGTTGATGACGGTGGTTTTGGTGAAGGTAACTTCCAAGCGTTATTCGAATCAATTGAACGTGACCAAGAGCGTCGCGGCGTACTTTAACGCTCGCTTAAAGCAACTATGTACAAGCAGCTTACTTATTTCTAAGTAAGCTGCTTTTCTATTTAAGTTAAGGCAAAATAGCCCTAACTTTAGTTAAACAGGAAAGATGATGTCTTTTATTAACGAAACACACGATAATAGCTTAACTAGCTGGGTTGCAAGCGCAAACCAATCAGGTACCGATTTCCCTATTCAAAACTTACCTTTTGCCATTTTTCGCCGTGCTAATAGCAGCGAAGAGTTTCGCGGTGGCGTTGCCATTGGCGACCAAGTTTTAGACTTAGCCGTTGTTGCTGAAGCGGGTATTTTCTCTGGTGAAGCACACAGTGCTGTTACAGCAGCTAACGCCGCTGCATTAAATGAATTTATGGGCATGGGCCAATCATACTGGTCTGCACTTCGCCTTGCGCTTTCACGTGCGCTGCGTGAAGGTTCTGAGCACCAAAATACACTTGAAGGTGCGTTGGTTCCACAATCTGACGTTGAATATTCAATGCCATGTCATATTGGCGATTATACTGACTTTTATACCTCAATTTATCATGCGACTGCTGTAGGTAGCTTATTCCGCCCTGATAATCCACTTTTACCTAACTACAAGTGGGTACCAATTGGTTATCACGGCCGTTCATCATCGATTGATGTATCTGGTCAAGCGTTCCCTCGTCCAAAAGGACAAACTAAAGCGCCTGACGCTGATGCGCCATCTTTTGGTCCATGTAAGCGTTTAGATTACGAATTAGAATTAGGTATTTACCTAGGTAAGGGCAACGAGCTAGGTGAGCACATTGCAATTGAAAACGCAGAAAACCATGTGTTTGGTTTCTGTTTATTTAATGACTGGTCAGCGCGTGACTTACAGGCTTGGGAATATCAACCTCTAGGTCCATTCTTAGCTAAAAACTTTGCATCAACCGTTTCACCTTGGATTGTAACAACCGAAGCTCTAGCGCCGTATCGTACACAATGGACACGTGATGAAAACGATCCTCAACCGCTTGAGTATTTAGAGTCAGCACAAAACCGTGAATCAGGGTCATTCGACATTCAAATGGATGTAGCTATTGAAACACAAAAAATGCGTGCCGATAACCATGCGCCTAGCAAAGTGTCAGAGTCAAGCTTCAAGCATAGCTACTGGACCGTTGCACAAATGGTCACTCACCATACTGTAAATGGTTGTAACTTCTTACCGGGTGATATGCTAGGTTCAGGCACACAGTCTGGCCCAGATCACGAAGAAGCGGGTTCATTGCTTGAGCTTTCTCGTGGTGGTAAAGAAAGTATTACCTTAACTAATGGTGAAGAGCGTAAGTTCCTAGAAGATGGTGACACCGTGATCATGCGTGGTTGGTGTGAAGCTGAAGGCTTCAACCGTATCGGGTTTGGTTCTGTAGAAGGGACTATTTTGCCTGCAAAATAATCCAAATTAAAAGTTTATAAAAATCAAAGGCGTGCATAAGTACGCCTTTTTTTAGACTTTTACACTGGCTTTTTGTATAAAAATTGTTAAAGTGAGACGTTAATTTTAATTTTATATGTGTATGCTGAACTCTATAAACACCCTATTTAATCGGTTATTTCAAAAGCGTCAGTTGCTACTTCGCCAAAATGGTGAAGTGGGTATGATCACGCTTTCTAGCTGGTTACAGTTAATGGCTGTTATAAGCTTAGTGGCATTAATTATATGGCTAATTATTGTAAGTAACGCATTTTTCGCTCAAAAGAACGTCATCACGACTCTCAATGTTGCTAACGAAGCACAACAACATCAATGGCTTCAAGAAAAGACACAACTACAACAACAACTACAGCAACAACAAGATAAGCTCAGTGAGTTGACAGACAAACAGCTTGCGTTACAAAGCTTAATTGAGGCATTGCCGCCCTCACGAGACGATAACACCGTACAAGCTGAGCAAGAACACAATGCACCTCAAGCATCATTTCAAGTAAAAAGCCAACAAGTGCATCAACTTCAAGAACAACTTATTGCTGCGCTTGACCATACTATTGAGACTCGGACGCTGTCTATCAACCAGCTATTAGATGAAGCAGGCGTGGTATTTCGTAGCAATGACACTTTGGCACAAGGTGGACCTTATCACTCCTTAGTGCTTGAGCAATTACCCACACATTATATCAACACCATTGATAAATTAGTCGAACTCAGTGAGTTAGAGCAGCTCATAACGCATTTACCCTCTGAGATGCCGGTAGCAAAAGACGATTATTATATCTCCAGTCCATTTGGGTTTCGTAAAGACCCAATGACAGGGAGGCGTGCTTTTCATAAAGGGGTTGACCTTGCAGGCTGGCATAAAACAGCCATTGTCGCGCCGGCAGCTGGTACCGTATTACGCGCTGGCACGAATGGCGGCTATGGTAAATTCATAGAAATACAACACAAAAACGGCATCACCACCCGCTTTGGTCACCTCAACACAATTAAAGTAACTAAAGGCCAAGCGGTAAAAAAATCTGACACCATCGCACTTATGGGCAGTACTGGACGCAGTACCAGTACTCATCTACACTACGAAGTACTGCAAAATAATAAGCAGATCAATCCAGTAAAGCTCGCCAAGGTGATTAATCGTGTTCAGTAAAAGTAAAAAAAAGCCGCTTGAAACCACATCAGGGATCCCAGCCTTGATCTCTCCAAACACGCATGTAGAAGGTAATATTACCTGTGAAGGAGAGTTACAGATCGATGGTAAAGTGACAGGAGATCTGATGGTCAACGTACTTATTGTTGGCCAGCATGGGGTGATCGTAGGGAACATCAAAGCACATCAAGTACTTATAAAAGGCACTGTCGATGGCTGTATTGATGCAGACCAAGTCATGTTAGAAGAAACAGCCAAAGTACATGGAGACGTACTGCACGACACATTAAGTATTGAGGCAGGTGCACTCATTGAGGGTAAACTGGCCCATAAGACTGAGGTGACCAATATTACCCCAATTTCTGAGCACTCTAGCGCACAATAATTAACGCTGTGTAATATACATATTAATGTCTGCATGGAACACTTTTGTACCATGCAGATCGAACACTTCTACAGGCACAATTAAATCTTCTTTATCTTGCCACTCCCTAGGTAGAATAATTTTTGCTTCAGCACGGATGTCTGTTTCCGCTTTTTTTAAGTACTGTACCGTCATGCCTTTGGGGATCCAGCGATGCGTCTTATGGGGCACTGTCGCATCGACCATCACACCTGCACAAAGCTCAGCTAAATTACATTGTGCAATGGCATGAATAGTTCCGATGTGATTAAACACCGCCTTACGCTTGGGAACCGTGGCTCGACATAGACCCGGCTCTAGATGTGTTATGGCGGGCTTAATTGAAGCAAAGTATGGCGCTTTTCTACATACAGCTTTGCTAAACAGCCATTGGCCAAATGGTAACCATTTCATTTTTTTATATATTTTAAGAAGTGGAGCAGTCATTCTATATTCCTTCGCAAATTCATACTTCCAAACTAACACATCAGACCAGATGATAAAACAACCGCCACGTTCAATAGAATAAAATATTTCATGAGATCGGCGTTATGTCCTGTTCTTTTTTACTATGATGATTAAAATAGCGCGGTAACGGACTCCCAAAAGAAGTGATCATGACTCAGCCACGCAGTAAATCTCTTATATTTATACTCGCCTTACTCGTTATTTTTTGTCCATTAGGGATTGATATCTATTTGCCCGCATTTGTTGCTATGCAGCAAGGTTTAAATGTTTCTGAAGGGCATATTCAACAAACTATCAGTGTATATATGCTCACGGTTGGTTTAGGGCAGCTTATTGCAGGGCCACTCGCGGATCGATTTGGCCGCAAGCCAGTCGCGATGGCAGGAATATTACTGTTCATGTTAGGCGCAGCCGTCGCCGTTTTATCACCGAATTGGGAAGTAGTCATGCTCGCACGGGCATTACAAGGGTTTGGTGCTTGTGCCACATTCGTCGCTGCATTTGCGATTGTCAGAGATAGCTTTGGTCACAAAGGGAGTGGGCAAATGATCACTTATTTAAATGGTATCGTTTGTTTTATACCCGCACTCGCGCCTCTTTTAGGCGCTTGGCTAACCGTTGAGTTTGGCTGGCGTAGTAATTTTACTTTTTTAACCGGTTTTGCAATCTTTGGGCTGCTGCTCACACAGCTGCTATTTCGTGAAACAAAGCCAAAAGACACAGTATATCAAGGGCACATTTTAGATTTAAGACGCTTTTTACCTATGCTCAAAAACACTGAATTTATGTTTAACGCGGCACTTACTATGGTCGCAATGGCTGCGATGTTAGTCTTTGTTACCACGACTCCAGGTTGGATCATGAACGAATTACATGGCTCTGTCAGTACATTTACGTTGTGGTTTACTATAAATGCAGTCCTTAGTATTGCTGCTTGCTTTGTGGCGCCCCTATTTATCAAAAAGAATTCTCAAAAAGCACTCACACTAGGGCTATCACTGTTTGCCTTAGGTGCACTACTCATGCTTGTATGCGCTGACATTCGCCACCCTGGCGCAATTATGCTCCCGATGTATATTGCCTCAATCGGGTTTGCATTTACATTAGGATCTGCTGCCGGAAAAGCGCTATCTGGCTTTCCTAAACAAGCTGGCACTGCCTCTGCACTGATAGGCGTTATGCAAATGAGTGGCGCTGGCTTTTTAGCGCTCTGTACCCAACAGTTAGCACTGAGCGCGCCAATTCAGCTCGCTATGCATTTGTTATTTTCGGTTCCTTTTTTAATCGTATTACTGAGTAAATCAAAACACCTTGTACACAGTAGTGACTGTTAATTAACCTCAGGTTTGGATAAAGGTTTTGGAATAGAAAATGTTTTGAAAACAAACTTAACTACAATCCAATGATGATATTTCGCTCGATATCAAGGCGCTTTTATGCAGTAATAGCGGGCTATTACAAATGAAAGCAACGCCGAGAGTGCGAAAAACAGCTTTATTGGGCAAATTCGCTTATCCAGAGCTGAGGTTAATTATTGTGCCTATCAGTCATACAACTGTCATAGTCCTGCTGTTTAATAGTGTGTGACAGATATGGATATGCGCAAATTTACAATCGCAATTTGATTTGCATTCGCTCAGCTCAGATCATGTCCCAACCCAACCTAATTGTGAGCGGGCACCTAGCCCGCTTTTGTTGCATATTCACTTATTCTGATTGCAATAGTTACTGTATTTATTAATGTAAATTATTATACTGTTCAATTAAAAATAATAATTAGAATATCCATGCTCAATCCAGACTCTTTACTGTCATTTATCATTGCAAGTACAATTATTGCTGTCGCACCTGGGCCATCCAATGCATTTTTAATGGCGCAAACATTTACCAATGGGCGCACAGCGGGCATGCAAAGTGCGCTGGGGTTTGCGATGGGGGGAGTAATACATACCGTTTTTGCTGTTGTAGGCCTATCAGCATTATTAAAAGCATCGCCCATTGCTTATTCAACGGTGCAATATTTAGGGGCTGCATACCTAGGCTATTTAGGGATCATGACCATAAAATCAAGCCTACAGCACCAAGAGCCTGTGAAGGATAAACCGCACGTCAGCACCAAAAAAACCAGCAACGTTTTTTTTCAAGCCATGATGACTGAGGTACTCAACCCGAAGGTTGCGTTATTTTTTATCGCATTTATCCCTCAGTTCGTTGACCCGAGCCTTTCATCAACCACTTTACAACTGGCTATATTAGGCCTGCTGTACCCTATTATGGCCTTTCCCATTGATTGTGCTTATATTTATGCTGGAGACAAAATTGCCAATTACTTCCGTAAACACCCTCAAGCTCCACTATGGATAGATAGAGTCTCTGGGCTTATTTTCATTGCCTTAGCAATTAATCTTCTGCTGTAATAAAGCATCCATACAGAGCAGGGCTTTAACTGGAGTTAAAGCCCAATTAAGATGGCAACAAAAAACGCCCGACATGATCAACGAAAGATTTGTTCAGCCCACTTAGTTAAACCTGCAGTGACACTGCCAAAGTTATCGCCATTTAGCATCGGTATATCACCCAAAGCTTGCTGCAACTTCGCCTTTAATAATGGTGACTGTGCGCTGCCCCCTGTTAAATAAATTACATCTGGTTGGGTATTGGCATCACTAATAGCTTGTTTTGCTAAAGCGCAAATTTGTATTAGGCTGTCATCAATAGACTCAGCTAATTCATTTACAGACACTGTTTGATTCAAGCCCTGTTCAATAAAGCTTAAATTTGCTGCAATTTGCGCTTCTTGCGAAAGTGAAATTTTACCCAATTCACCCTGTCGAACAATTTGGTGGCCTAGCTTTTGCTGCTGCACCGTGATCAAACGAGCTAGCTTGTGCGGTTCACCAACATCCCTAAGCATAGACTCTAGTGCTCTGCTGTTTGAGCTGCTATAAAAGTCGGTTTGTAAATGTAGATCGTTAATTTTACACGCTTGCCAAAAAGGCTGATTTGGCATAGGCAACCCTGATTTTAACTGGCTACCCAATCCACATAATGGCATTAATTTATGATACGACAATGCGATATCTAAATCGTTACCGCCAATACGCTTACCGCTATGCGATAAAAAGTCTTGCTCTCTAACACTTTTGCCTCGGTAGCTCGGCCCCATTTGTACAAATGAGCAATCACTGGTGCCTCCACCAATGTCCACAACCAACACTTTTTTGTCTTCACTCAGAGATGTTTCATAATCAATACCAGCGGCAAGCGGCTCAAATAAGAAGTCTACTTCCTGAAAACCAGCGCGCTTTGCTGCGACGGTCAAAATATCCGTCGCTTGTTGGTTACTTTGTTCGCCACCTATGGCTTGGAAGTTAACCGGGCGACCAATGACGGTATGCGTTAACGCTTGCCCTAGTTGGTGTTCAGCACGCTGCTTAATTTGCATTATCATTGCTGTGGCAATGTCTTCAAAAAAAGCGATCTGTTGGGCTTTTAAACCAACAGCCCCAAAGAAAGATTTAGGAGACTTAACAAAATAACCTTCTTCAGGAAAATCAATATATTCAGAGATAGCTGCTGAACCGATGGCTAACCCTGACTCAGACTGACTTAAACCTAAATCACGACGGATCGCTGGCAGTGAGTTTAAAGTGTTAGCCCGCGACTCACAGTACCGAGCAGCTTCTGTGGCATTGCGGTTTTGAAGTTGCTTAGCAACATAATCAACAACCAGCGCATTGTGTTGTGCGTATAGTGTAGAAGGTAAGTAAGTGCATTCTGCTTCTAAGTTAATTAATTTTACGCCCTGTTCGTCCATGACGCCCATTGCACAATTAGAACTTCCATAATCAAAACCAACTATCATACGACCTCACAACACAAAAAAAGGTCGCGCAGAGTAACACACTTAGCGAGTGATTAAAATGTCGTTTTCGGCCCTAAAAAAACCGCAAAACGAGGTTTGCCATACTTAGTAAAACCTTGATGACGAAACGACACTATAGAGCCGATTTCGGGCGGTGTATCACGCTCCTTATCACTCAACCCTGAGCCAATTTTAAATTCAATACCAGACTCGTTTTTCACGAGCAAAGCACCCGTTTTACCACTATAACGTCCTTTACCTGGTAAATGTGCAATCACTTTCGCTTCAGCATCCTGATAGGGCTTATATTTAAGTAAATTCTTTGTTCTCCCCCCTACATGCTTTGCACTGCTTAAATGCAGCATCACACCTTCCCCGCCTTTTTTAACAACAGTATTAAAAAAGCGCTCTAGTTGTCGGTGGTTTTCAAAACGATGCTGAACAACGGGTTTCACATGGGGTAACGCAACTTTTGATAAAGTCTGATGATATAGCTGATACCTTTGGCTAAAAGGCTGAGTACTGTCTGGTGCATCAAAGACCATATAACTTACTTGTTGCCAGTTCTTGTTATTAGGCACTCTGCGCCTCGCTAACGAGCTAACATAAGCAAAGTTATTGTAGCCTGCCCATAACTCGCCATCTAACCACTGGTTTGGTAATTTATCAGTAAACCATGCCGGTGCATGGATCACATTCCCCGTGCGGGTTTTAAGCTGTTTACCATCCCAAATGGCTCGGACGCCGTCATATTTTTCGCTCACATGGTAAAAACTAACGGGGAGTTCTGCCTGATAACGTTTCGCCAGTTGAACCGAATAAGACAATGGCTCTGCTATCGCAAAATTAGCGAATGAAAATAATAATGTGGCCCATAAGATCCATCTAATACTCATGTTAGGCTCCTTGCACTTAATGAGAATAAAGTTGAGACTGAAGTGTAGCTTAATTTGAAATTAATTGTGTAATATGCTGCCACGCAGCCTTTAAGTCTTGAGCTATAACACTTGCACCTGTGGCGTCTTGGTCTTTTGAATGTGCATTGGGTACCAAAATTGTTTGCACGCCTGCAGCACAAGCCGAGCATAATCCGGTATACGTATCTTCAATAGCCACCGCCTGCTGTGGTGATTTTTCAATCAACGACAACGCATGCGTATATGGCTCAGGGTGAGGTTTAGGCTGAGTAATATCATCTTTACACACCACCACAGCAAAATACTGTAACAAGTCGTAATGACGCAACACAGGTATAGCCTCTGCACGCGTACTGCCAGTAACCAATGCTAACTGAAACTCTCTACTGGCCAAAAGTAATACCTCTTGGGCAAAAGGCATTAAAGAAGGGATAGACGTCGCCGCGGTATCAACAAAATAACGATTTTTACTGTCAGCAAGAGAAGCCGCACTTTGCGTAAGACTATGGCGCTCTTTTAATACCGCAGCCGAATGTAATGTCGGTACACCAGAAAATTCATCACAAAATGCGCTCTCGCTATAACTTACTCCAAATGGTGCAAGAACTTTCAGCCAACTTCTGTAATGTAACGCTTCAGAATTAACCAAAGTTCCATCAAAATCAAATAGTAGTGCTTTAATATCCATTCATGCTCCTTGCATCATTTGGGGTAATATTTTATTGGCTCAAACCTGCTGGTGGCTCTGCACTGGCGGGCAAGCCGGTTTCAACTTCCACAAGTTCATATCCGCGTTCTTTGCGCGCAACTTTAAGCACAGGCTTATCAAACGCTGACTTCAATCGCTCAGAATCCGCCTGCAGTTCATCCATAGAACGACCAAAAGGCGCCGCGCCTGTTTCTGACCAATTACTAACTTTACCATTTAAGTTATATTCAACCTCATGGATTTGATATAACGCAGGTTCATCTTTTGTTGTATCACAAAAAATCACCCGATAATTCCAAAAACCAGCCATACATATTCTCTCTCTATTGCAATGTTTGTGACTTTATCAGCTCTTAAGCTTTTTTTCATTACAGATACAAAAAAACCCGCACTGTGTGCGAGTTTTACATTAAATACTTTGCTAAACGACGGGTTTAGAAAAAGCGTACCTTAAACTCAGCACCAACAAAGCGCTCTTCATTTAACATACCGGTGTTGTTGTTGAAATCAACGCCACCAATCACTGTTTGCTCATCGAATAAGTTACGCACGAATACCGACGCTTCATACTCATTATCACCTTCGGCCCATGCATATCCTGCACGAACACCGGTTTCAAACAAAGCATCGCCTTTAAACTCTACCGATTCATATAAGAAAAAGTTAATTTCACTACGATACGAAACATCACCATATACAAAGAACTCACCACCTTCTAACTCTTTTGAATAACGTAACGTTGCATTCGTAATCCACTCAGGTGCATGTGGTAAACTATTACCATCTAGAATTGCACGAGGCTCAGGACCATTAGGACCTTGCACCATATAAGTCGGATCTGTCACTGTACATTGACTACAAACCGCTACAGCTAAATCATTGTCACTTAACTCAGTATTATTGTAGCTCAAGTTAAATGTCGCATTGAGTTCATCCGTTAGCACCCATTCAGTATCAAGCTCGAAGCCATAGCCTGTAGTTTTATCGGCATTGATTAAGCGGTTAAAGTTAGCCCCACCACCAACAGCCGTTAACTGCTGATCATTCATTTGGAAGTAAAATACAGTGGCATTAACACGGCCTTGGCCATCTAATACATCTGACTTTATACCAGCCTCGATCGAATTAATCGTTTCAGACTCAGCCACAGTCACTTCGTCACCAAATAAAATACGGCCCTGAACACTTGGCGCTCTAAAACCATTGGCAATACGTGCAAACAAGTTAATGTCATCACTGTACTTATATGCCGCACTTAAGTCCCAGCTTACATGGCTATCACTTGGGTTAGCACTGCCTTCTTTAAAATCTGATGCACCAGTAAATGGCACTGGCGTTTTAGTACGCTTAGCGTAAAACTCTTTGTCATCATCTGAATAACGAAGACCAGCTGTAATTTTCAGATCATCTGTTAATGTGTAATCTAAAGAACCAAATACGGCCCAAGCTGAAGTACTTTGATCTTGCACTGCATAACCGTTTTGTAAACCAAAGTTACTATTAGCAGCATCGTAAGCACCCGTATCAAAGCTATAGCTTTCAATCGTTAGGTCTTCATCAAATAAGAAAACACCAACCTGGTAATTCACATCACCAGAGAAATTACTTGATAAACGAAGCTCTTGAGTTAGCTGGTCATGATCAGGGATAACATCGGCAGTTTCTGATGAAAATGGAATAACACCTGGTCCCATTGATGGTGCAAATGCATTACCGTAACCACCATCCACATCAGCTCTAGAATAAATCTCAGCACTTTCCCATGCGGTAATAGACGTTACTGTATGCTCTTTTAAGTCCCATTCAAGCTTTAAACTAAGACCTTGTGTGTCAACCTGCTGTGTTGCACGAGAAGCCGCATCATGATAAACCACATCATTATCATAAAGTGGGTTAATGTTGTTTGTACCCGCTTCAATTAAGTTAGCGCGAAATGCGATTGGACGACCGTCTAAATCACGTACGTGATAGTTTAATAAACCAGTGAAGTCGTCGCCTTCATATAAAAACTGTACACGCGCTGCTTTTTCGCTGTAACCACCTAATGAGTTTTCTTTTTCAAACCCTGGCGCTTTAACATCAATGTAATCTTCTTTATCTTGCCACAACACAGAAACGCGTGTTGAAATACGATCTGTCAAACCAGTGCCAAATGCACCTTCAAAATCTGTAGACCCTTTACTGCCGTATGACAATGCACCATATGCATCGAACTCTTGGCTCGGCTTTACAGAATCAAACTTAACAAGGCCTGCAGGTGTATTACGACCAAAAAGCGTGCCTTGAGGCCCTCTTAATACTTCAACTCGTTCGATATCAAAAACAGGAAAACCTTTTAAAATTGGGTTTTCTTGTACAACATCATCAACAACCAAAGATACAGGCTGTGAGGCATTTAGATCGAAATCTGTATTACCTAAACCACGAACATAAAAACGTGGGAATGTACGACCGAATGAAGATTCAACCGATAAACTCGGGATCTTTGCATTCATAAAACGAATATCCATACCCGCAGAGCTGTAAGCATCTAAGTTATCGCCTTGTAAGGCAGAAACAGATACAGGCACTTCTTGTGCATTTTCAACACGCTTACGCGCAGTGATTTGAATAACTTCTAATTGATTACTTTTCGCACTTGTGTCGTTTTCAGCTGCGATAGAAGAAAATGAAGTACCTGCTACAGCAGAGAACAACGTTGCATTAATCAGGGTAGCTAACGTAGATCTTTTCATTGCTTTCATGTTGGGTTTTAACCTTTAAATATGCACTCTTATTGTTCAACGGTTTGTATGGGCGCCGTATCACGGTGGCGTGGTGCATTCAATTTTTCGCGAGTTTATATTAAACGCGGACCTCAAATCCGAGAGTGCAAAGCGGGTCTATGAGGCTGAATGCGACGGACATAATTATAACAGCTATTTACAAATTTGCTGTAATTTACATCAATATAATAGAAGTTTTTTTGCAATTATCGCAACACAGATACAGACGTTAGCAACATTTAGCAACAAAAAGACCCTTAATGCGGACATATGTCCTTACAATATTCAGGTGGGTGTGATCAACAATCCCGTTTTTCGGGCTAAATAGGAATAGTTAACATGTTGCGCAGTTTTAAGGAGGCCATGCGAGTATATAAAAATTCTCTTTTTTGAGAACAATAAATATGACCCAACTTTCATTCTACCATTAGAGACTTTAAATAAGAGCGGACACCTGTCCGCCTTTTTTGGTTTTTACTTTGAAGGTGCCTGCATTTTTAAAAAACAGCCCCGATGAGTCACTTCATCATACTCTATCACCGCAACAGCAGCCGTATTAAAAATTGGCATTTTTCCTGGGCTCAATTGATCAACCAAATAACTGACGATTGGCATATGTGCAACCACCAGCCACGTCTTATATTGTGGGTGTAAACTGATCAAGGTTTCTAAGTAGTCTACGGCAAATGCGGCATCACCACTTGGGATGATATCCTTACAGGTTTCGTTAAACTCAACTGGGTTTAACGCTAACACTTGCTCTGCGGTTTGCTGAGCACGCAAGTATGGACTCACTAATACCGCATCTGGGGCATAATGGCTTTTTAGCCACCATCCCATTTCATTAGCTTGTGCTTGTCCTTTTTGGGTTAGGGCACGCATTTCATCCTTTGCCTGCATTGGTACAGCTTCCCCATGTCGCATTATCAATATTGTTTTCATGACACTCCTGGGTATACACATTAAAATTTGTCTAACGACGTAGTAGCTAAATACCTCGTTTGTTCGCTATATTAAAACAAACCTTAGATAAACTTGAAATGAATTCGAGTTCAAAGTTCCTAAATCTGGACTTTACTTACTATTACTCTGGCGGCACACACTTGAAAATAAGCAGCAATGATAATCGCACCTATAAAAGCCTAACATTAAACAATGGTCTAAAAGTACTGTTAGCCCATGATATAAGCAGTGATAAAGCGGCCGCATCATTAACTGTCAATACAGGTCACTTTGACGATCCAAAAGATCGTCAAGGTATGGCCCACTTTCTAGAACACATGCTCTTTTTAGGTACTGAGAGTATGCCTGAGCCAGGGTATTTCTCACAATTTATTAATCAAGCTGGTGGTCAGAGCAACGCATGGACTGGCACGGAGCATAGCTGCTATTTCTTTGATTGCCACCAGCAACATTTGTTTAAAGCATTGGAATTATTTAGTGACTTTTTTATTTCCCCTCTATTAGATGCTTCACAAACAGAAAATGAGCGCAATGCCATCGATGCCGAGTTTAAAATGAAAATTAAAGACGATGGCCGGCGTATTTATCAAGTTCATAAAGAAACCACAAACCCACAACACCCATTCACCAAATTCTCAGTTGGCAATCAAGATACATTAGCTAACAAAGATGACTGTATTGCTGAAGAAGTTCGAGCCTTTTTTAACCATAATTATCTCGCACAATGGATGACCCTCGTTATAGTCGGTCCCCAATCACTAGATGAACTCGAGATATGGGCTGAACGCCTTTTTTCTCACATTAAAGGTAGCTCTGCGCCCAAGCCTCCACTGACAGCTCCCCTATATCGAAAGCAAGATCTTGGGCTGTTATTACAAATAACACCAAGAAAGCATATGCAAAAACTGATCATCAGTTTCGCAATGCCCTGTATTAAGGGGTTGTATAAACATAAAAGTCTGAGTTTTCTAGCACATTTACTCGGGTACGAAGGCGAAGGCTCGCTTTACTCTATATTGAAAGCACAGGGTTGGATAAACGCACTTTCAGCAGGTGGGGGCGTGAGTGGCAGTAACTTCAAAGACTTCAATATTAGCTTTGCACTCACCGACGAAGGTATCAATTACTATGAAGATGTAGTAGAAATGGCATTTGAGTATATTGCACTTGTGAAGTCTCAATTGCACAACCTGGCCATATTGTACAAAGACAAAAAAACCTTGCTTGATATCGCATTTGATAACCAAGAGCCTAGCCGGTTACTTGATTGGGCAAGTAGCGTTAGCGTAAACATGCACCATTATGAGCCTCAATATTATTTATACGGCGACTACATAATGACAGAGTTTAATCCGACGATATTTGAGCAGCTGTGTAACTTCTTAACCCCTCATAATATGCGCCTGGTGTTGATCCACCCAGAAGTCACCCCTGAGCATACGGCAAAGTGGTATAACACCCCATATAATGTCGAAGAGTTACCCCGAGATTGGTTAAATGCATTAGCACAGATTGACTCTGCACTACCTGAAATGAGATTGCCAACCATCAACCCTTACCTACAGGTAGAAAATACGTTATTTGATATTGAGCCAGCCACAAATAAGCCTGAGCTATTAAAAGATAAGCCTGGTTTTTCTTTTTGGTTTAAACAAGATGCGACCTTTCGTGTCACTAAAGGCCATTTTTATATAGAGATTGACTCCCCGGTTGCAGTTGAAAGTACTAAAAGTATGGCGTTGACTCGCCTTTTTGCCGACCTATTGATGGACGGTATGGCCGAGCAATTTTACCCAGCGGAGCTCGCAGGGTTAAATTACCATATAAGCTCTCATCAAGGCGGACTAACATTGCACACGGCAGGCCTATCAGGTAATCAGTCGGTACTTGCTATGGAATTACTGACTGCGATTTTAAAACAACCGATTAGTGCGACCCGTTTCGCCGAATATAAAAAGCAACTGATCCGGCATTGGCAAAACCACAGCCACAATAAACCTGTCAGCGAACTATTTGGCTTGCTTGGTGCGCACCTTATGCCTTGGAATCCGGACCCAGTTGCACTCGCATCAGCGTTGAAAACAACGTGCTTTAATGAGTTTAGACGCTTTAGAGAGGTGTTTTTCAACTCAATTTACATCAAAGCGTTCTTACACGGTAATTGGCAGAAACACCATGCCTTAACGATGCAAAAAGAAATCAGAGTACTATTTAGCGCCAGTGAAATTTTAGAGGATTTGAAACGGCCTTTAAATGTATTAAGTACATCACAACACATAGAAATAACTCAGCCTGATGCAGATCACGCCATTGTTGAGTACTTCCAAGCACTCAATGGCAGCGTGGTTGAAAAAGTCTCGTTAATGATGCTTAATCAAATGATCAGTCAAGATTACTTCGACAAGCTCCGTACTGAATTGCAGTTAGGTTACCTTGTTGGCTGTGGCTATGCGCCTTTTAATACCCGTGCGGGTGTTGCGTTTTATATCCAGTCCCCAGACAATAAGCCTGAGACTTTACGTAAACATCACCATGCGTTTATTCTCTCCTTTAGCAAAAACATTACACAGCTAACTGATAGCCAGTGGTTAGAAGCGAAACAAGCATTGCGGCTACAAGTCGCAGAAAAAGACAAAAACCTGCGCTTGAGAGCACAACGATTTTGGATTGCCATTACCAATGATGATTTTGAGTTTAGTATGCAAAAACGGCTCATTGCCGAGCTAGATAATTTAGAAAAACAAGACTTTATAGCATTTATTCAGCGTATTTTTGCAAACGAATATCCGCATGTTACATTGCGCTGTAATTAACAATAAACATAGCTGAGCCCTGCGATTGATACGATATTTTTGACTCTACCGCCCGCTTCTATTAGATTAGCAGTGTGATAATAGTTAATGCATCTATGATAAAACAAATAAAAAAAATATCCGTAGTCATGATGCTGTTAAATGCCGTGTATAGTCAGCCGGCTTTTGCATTAAACTTCGATGAACTCCACAACACCTTCAGTCCCTTAATGGCTGGGGTTTTTGTTGTGTTTTTTTTTATTACGCTTGGTCAATACCTTTACAATAAAAAGCTCAAACGCGCACATCAAACACTGTCATTGTCAGAACACCGATTAAAAAGCACTGTAGAAGGCAGTGGTGATACCTTATGGGATTGGAACATCGCAACGGGTGAGATAATCCGCATCAATGACAAATATATGATGCATAAAAGTGCCGCAGGAGAATTTATCCCTAATGCAAATCGTATTCACCCACAGGATATCACCTTAGTTGATCGACTCCTCAAGCAACACATTGCTGAAAAAACGGCATTTTTTGAAGCCAGTTACAGAATAAAAGATAGCTTAGATCAATACCACTGGGTGTTAGACAGGGGCAAAATAATAGAGAAAGACAATAACCTTAACCCTTTGAGGATGACCGGCACAGTCAGAGATATTAGTCATTTAAAAAGTACAGAAGAACGTCTCAACTTATTTGCAAAGTGTGTGGAGTCTTTAACAGACGCGATTGCCATTTATGACCGACATTTTAACTTGGTCGATTTAAACCCAAGCTATTTAAAGCTATTTGGGGGTATACGAGTTCAATATATTGGTCGACCATTTACGCTATCAGGTTATGACAATCGCTATATGAGCGAGATAAAAGCGTGCTTAAAAGACACTGAACATTGGCAAGAGGAGCTTAAATTACGTAATCACAAAGATATTCTGCTCCCTATAGAAATTACCATCGATGAAATTAAGAATAACCAAGGTCAAATAACTAACTATGTTGTGGTCTTTTCAGATTTAACAGAGCGTAAGAAAGCAGAGTCTCAGTTACATAACCTCTCAAATCGAGACCGTACAACTGGCTTGCCAAATCGAAATCTATTTTTTACTAATCTAAAAAAGCTGGCACAAC
Organism: Pseudoalteromonas sp. MSK9-3; assembly: GCF_003590335.1. Lineage (GTDB taxonomy): Bacteria > Pseudomonadota > Gammaproteobacteria > Enterobacterales > Alteromonadaceae > Pseudoalteromonas. The sequence goes on from NZ_MIET01000032.1 coordinate 173,439, forward strand.
AAAAAACCCACCACGCACTACTCGTATTTGACTTGGATAATTTTAAGAAAATTAATGACTCATTGGGCCACCAGCTCGGCGATAGCTTACTTGCTAAGCTCGCAATGCGCCTCAATAAGCTTGCGCGTCAACAAGACACGTTTTATCGATTAGGCGGTGATGAGTTTGCGTTAGTTATGTCTGGTACTAATGATATTCACACCATCACGCGTACCGCGAAGCAATTTCTTGCTGCGATAGCCACCCCATTCAAAATGGCAAACCATGAGTTAGTCATCACTTCATCCGTAGGTATTGTGCTTTTCCCTGAAGATGGCGCTACGCCAGAAATATTATTAAAAAATGCAGATACTGCGATGTACCATGCAAAGCAAAAAGGCAATCATTACTTGTTCTTTAATGACTCAATGAACGAGCAAGCCGTGAAGCGCCTACAAATTGAAAACCTGATGCGCTATGGGCTTAAAGAAGACCACTTTGTTGTGTACTATCAACCCAAAATGGATATAAAAACCGGTAAGCTCGTTGGTATGGAAGCCCTCGTACGCTTTATCACCCCCAAAAAAGGGATCATCAGCCCAGGTGTGTTTATTCCCATTGCGGAAGAAACAGGGCAAATCATCGAAATTGGAGAGGTCGTTCTAGATAAGGCTTGTAAAGACGTAAAAAACTGGATAGACCAAGACTTATTTAATGGTCGTGTCGCGGTAAATTTATCGGCAAAGCAGTTTAGCCTCCCAGACCTTACCACTCGAATTGATGTGATCTTGCAGAAAAATCAACTTCCGTCTTATTTCCTTGAACTAGAGATAACCGAAGGCACGGTGATGGATGATCCAAAAGAAGCGATTTCGATCATGCGTTCCCTCAGTGCCAGAGGGATCCACCTCGCCATTGATGACTTCGGCACCGGGTATTCGTCTTTAGCATATTTAAAGCAGTTTCCACTTAATACGTTAAAAGTAGATAAAGCCTTTGTTGACGACATGAATACTGAAAGAGGCCGTAATATGGTCGACTCGATTGTCACCATTGCGCACAACCTTGATTTACATGTCGTTGCTGAAGGCGTTGAACAGGCTGAGCAACTGGTCATTCTCGAAGATTTAAACTGTGAAACCGTTCAAGGATATTATTACTCTAAGCCTTTATCTCCCGATGAGTTTAGTGAATTCCTTAAAAGCCAGAAGCAACGTGAGCGAAACGAACAGCCTAGTTTGAAAGTCGTTAATTAATTTGCGCTAAAATCACGCCAACCAACAACATAGAGAACCGGCCGTTAAACGCCACATAGCCCTTCTGTAGTGAACTCTCATAAGCAAGATAGCTACAGGTCCAAAAACGCCACCACGGAACACCCAGCGTCTGATAGGCATACCTGAGCGTGTCGTTTCAAAAAACATGGTGCAAGCTCCTATCAATGACAACACTATAAACCACATATTACCCCCTGTTTACTGCGAGCGACGAGTGTACCCCAGGTCTTTTTTTTGTACAAAAAAACTTTAATTGTTGCAAAATATGGCATTATTTAATTTAATAGCAGCTCAATTAAACAGGGTGTTTTATTCCAACTGCTTAAATTTCATGTTAACACCATGAAAACATTAAAGTAATTGTCAACATGTAAAATTTTACAGGTTTAATTGAAGCAATAGTTATGGTTTGAAAGGTCATACTTTTTAAGTTTTAGTAGTGAAGTTTACCTGTAGAGTAGGTATTACCTGCTTTACAGCAATATGATTAAGTTTTGTAATAAAGAACACAAGCAAACAGAACCTTATATCGGTACAGGTGAGTTCGAGCGGTTACGCTCATTGAAATATCTTAAATTCAATACTCTAGATAGAAGACATTTATTTGCTTTAGTACATATTGGTCTAAACTATCTGATAGTTTTTACCGATACTGAATTACAGTATTATCACAATAGCTGCTAAAATTAAGCCATGTAGTTTTTAATTTATTAGTTACTTCAAGGACACGAGCTATGGATCAAAAGAGCGTACATAAATATTTGCAGGATAAGCCTGCAACTTTTATTACCCAGCCGTTTGCGCAAGATGTCGATGTCTACAAAGTACAGCACAAGATGTTTGCAACACTTTCGGAAGGGAAAGAAGGGCAAGTCAATGAGAGCGGAGAGCCAATTTGGTGGTTAAACCTAAAGTGCGATCCGGATGAAGCATTAGTGCTTCGGGAGCAATACCCATCGATTGTACCGGGTTATCATATGAATAAACGACTTTGGAATACCATTATACTTGATGGCTCCGTTCCTGAAATCGAAATAATTCGCATGATAAACACCTCGTATGACATTGTGGTAGATAACCTACCAACAGCTCAGAAAGAAGCGTTACAAAAGATGGCTCAATCTTAAGTTACTTTTATAACGTTGTGGTTTCCCTCGCATTCACTGCGAGGGCCATTTTCAAAACGGGTATAAATGCCTGTTAGCAATATCTATCTCGCCGTTCTCTTCAATAAAATTCACCATTAACTGTTCGCACCCATTAGGCATTCGAGTGGCATCTACTTCATAGTTCAATTGTGCTGCCTGCTTACTCGATAGCTCACACATTGCCAACTTACTGGGATCTCGCACATTGCGATTTATCTGTGCAAGACTTACCACACAGTGGCTTTTACTAAAGCGTGCGATCCCTCTGAATTTAAAGTTCTCTGCAATATATTGCTTGGATATTTTTAAAAGCCCTTCCATAAGGTCATAGTAAAAAGCATTTTCATCTTGCACCGAGCAAACAAGATGCACAGATGTGCTCTTGAACTCAGGCAGCTCATCATCACGGCTTGATAACGCTAGGCTTATCAATACTTTCTCATCGTCAACTTCGATATAGTTTTCTAGAATGAATGCTTGATCTAAAAAGCGTACTTTTTCCAATATCCGCTCAACGCTAGCTTTCGTTAAAGGATTTGCGTTACGAGAGAGTAGATGCGGAACTTTGACAATCAGCGGAAAATCTTGATGGTTATTCAATGGCGTAGTAACCGCCCCATCTACGCTAAGCGTGAAGCGCTCACGGATCTCATGTTCACGAGCAACGTATAATGCAAGTAATGCTGTTTGTAGTAATTCTGACGTAGGTAAATTTACCTCTATTGGCCAGCTCCGACCAAACAGCAGCTTTTTGTTTCCTGATTGATAATTGTCACTACTGAGCATCGCGACCTGCATGCGCAGCAACCCGTTATGCTCACTCGCCACCAACCGGTAACTGGTTTCAAACTCTATGTCGGCTAGCAACTCACGTACACTATCAAGGGTGTGATGATATTTAAAAAAGTGCTGTGGTGTAACCTCTATATTATCTGTCAGTAAAACTTTAGGCGCATTACTTATCGGTTGTTCATATGCGCTGTCTTCCTGATATTGTAAATTCGCAATCCCCATACTCTCCGACTCATTCAGTTTAGCTAACGACTAAAGTACGCAAATGTTCAGATAAAAAGATCAGTTCAAATGCGTTATTTTCAAACTTATTTTAAGTATTAACCGTCTAAATGACTGTTTCATTTCAAATGATACTTATGCATCATATTTTTTAAAGTGACAAAGCTACAGATCCAATGAACTTGGTAAGTAACCTCAGCTCTGGATAAGCGAATTTGCCCAATAAAGCTATTTTTCTCACTCTCGGCGTTGCTTTCATTTGTAATAGCCCGCTATTACTGCATAAAAGCGCCTTGATATTGAGCAAAATATCATCATTGGATTGTAGCTAAGTTTGTTTTCAAAACATTTTCTATTCCAAAGCCCTTATCCAAATCTGAGGTTAAGTAGATAGGAAAAACCTGTGACAGAAAAATATCGAGCAAGCAAGATCACAAGGGGCCTATTGCCCCCTTGTCTATGAGACTAAAAAAGCTCTGCGTTTAACCATAAATGCATGGCAATGCTAGCGGCGTAACCAAGTGCAATAACAGGCGCCCATTTCAAGTGACCAAAAAAGGTGTAATACCCTCTTGCCTGCCCCATCAATGCAACGCCCGCCGCTGAACCGATAGAAAGTAAACTCCCACCAACTCCAGCTGTCAGTGTAATTAACAACCACTGCCCATGGGACATATCTGGCTGCATAGATAAAACAGCAAACATCACGGGGATATTATCTATTACCGCTGAGATCACCCCAAGAAATATATTGGCTGCAGTTGCTGACCAACCGCCATACAATACTTCGGACATCAGACCCAAATAACCTAAAAAGCCTAAGCCACCAACGCACATGACAATGCCATAAAAAAATAACAAGGTATCCCATTCAGCCCGAGATACTTTACTGAATACATCAAATGGAACAACACTGCCTAATCTAACCAAGCGTTCTTTGTCACCAACTTGTTCAGCAATTGCCTTTTTCCGCGCCAAAGAGCCAGGCAATGTTACGCGCAAAAAATAGCCGAAAAATTGTAAATACCCAAGTCCCATCATCATGCCTAACACCGGGGGAAGATGTATAAACGTATGACACGCAACTGCGGTTGCAACCGTTAATAAAAATAACGTTAAAATGCGCAATGCTCCGCGTTTCAATTCAATCTCTTCGTACACTGCACTCGGTTGCTTATCTTCAACGTAAAAGCTCATGATTGCCGCAGGTACAATGTAATTGACCAATGATGGGAAAAACAAAACTAAAAACTCATTAAACTGCACCAAACCCGCTTGCCACACCATCAGTGTCGTGATGTCGCCAAATGGGCTAAATGCTCCGCCAGCATTAGCCGCAATAACAATATTAATACAGCTTAAATTAATAAAATGTTTATCACCTTGTGCAACTTTCATCACGACAGCGCACATCAATAAGGCTGTTGTTAAGTTATCGGCAATGGGAGAGATAAAAAATGCTAAAAAACCAGATATCCAAAATAGATTTTTATAACTAAAGCCTTTGCGGATCATCCATGCACGTAAAGCATCAAAAACTCTGCGCTCTTCTAACGCATTAATGTAGGTCATCGCAACTAACAAAAAGAGCATCAATTCAGCAAATTCAAGTAAGTTATGACGAAACGCTTCTTCTGTAATGTATGGACTTCCTTGCTCTACATAAAATGCACCTATTAAGATCCAAATTAGGCCAGCTGCAACCAACACCGGCTTTGATTTACGTAAATGTAATTTTTCTTCTAGCATGACTAACGTATATGCCGCCACAAAAATGACAATACACACGATCCCAATGTTCGAAGTCGTTAAATCAATTCTTCCATCGACTGCCCAAGCTGAGCTACAAAGCCCCAAGCTTACTGCAAGCATAATACTCAGTTTTAATCCCCAAATCCCCATCTATGTACCCATTATATTAATATTGAAAATATGTTAAATTTTGGAAACAAGAAGATAGCATAAATTTTAAACTAGCCAATTGTACACAAGTCTAAAGTTGGCTGTTTTTGAGAATAAAATGGGAATGAGTATTAAAAATAGCGGGCTTACTGAACAGCCCGCTCACACTATTTAGCGCTCAGCTTTTCAATACCTAATATAAGTAGTAAACCAAATAAAGCGAGTCCAATACAAAGCAGAGTTTGTGGATCATGACCGACTAAATTTGCATATTCCGCAGGCAAAATATTTTTTTGCATTAAGGGTTTCTCTACACCACTTGAACTGACATAAGTTGAAACCACCAACTTCCATGGCCATAGTAAGTTCAATGACCCCAATAAAAAGCCTGCCAACAGTGCAAATGTTATTTGTTGATATTGATTTAGCAACCATGAAAGAAAACGAGAAAACAGCATCAACCCAACGACACAGCCCAGTAAAAACAATGCAATTAACGACAGCTCTTTGTCAGTTATTGCTGTTAAAACATGACTATACATACCCAATAATAATAAAATAAAGCTTCCAGAGATCCCTGGAAGGATCATCGCACAAACGGCGATAGCGCCCGATACAAAATATAACCAAGTATGAGGCTCAGCCTCAGCGGGTGCCAATGACGTGATCAAATACGCGATAACAACGCCTATTAAACAACTGATCATGGTATGTAATCGCCATTGCTCTATTTGTTTCGCAATATAGATAAATGAGGCCAGAATCAAGCCAAAAAAGAACGACCAAACAAGTAATTGATGGTTAGCCAGTAAGTATGTAATAACTTTAGCTAAAGAAACTGCACTGGTTATAAGCCCAGCAAATACCGTTAATAAAAAAGTGCCGTCGATATACTGCCAACTTGCTTTACAACCCGACTTTCTCAGCAAGCGTAAAGCCTCTAAATTGACACTTTTAATTGCAGCTAAAAAGCGGGTATAAATCCCTGTTATAAAAGCAATAGTACCGCCTGAAACGCCAGGCACAACATCCGCGGCGCCCATACCAGCACCTTTAAGAAATAAAAATACATAGTCTTTTATTGAATCAGACTTTTTCGTCACAAATAGTACTCCATATCAAGTGAAAGGCGAGTGTATCCTAGAAAGTGTGATTGTGTTAGATCTCACAAAGATACTCAACTAATGAATAACAGGATGGAAGACATTCTTGGTATTTATTGTGTACTTAAGATAGAGGCTAGATTAAACACCAAGCTAGGATAGAGTTAAACCTTAAAACGGTTAACAGTTCATATTCTTATCTCAATGGTCAAAGATTTTAACCTGAGCTCCACCACGTTGCTTAGCGAAAGATAACGCCTCATCAACTAACACAAGAAGTTGTTGATGATCAGCCTGTGCATCTCCCCATACCGCGCCCATACTAATGCTCACAGTATGAGTGGATAGCGTAATATGCGTCGTTATACTGCTATACAATTCATCGACAAAACTTGGGAGTGTATGACGGTTAATATTTGGCACAATCATCATGAGCTCTTCACCCGCCCAGCGTGATAATAAACTATGCTCATAGCCTTTCAGTAATTCACTGGCGGCTCGCTTTAAGATTTCATCCCCCACTTCATAACCATATAACTGGTTTATTTGTTTAAAATTATCGAAATCGATAAAAACAACAGCTGATCCAGCATACTCCGCAGGTAAATGCGCCATTTTTAACTGTGCACCTCTTCGATTTAACAAGCCAGTCATACTATCGTGAAACGATAAATACTCTACTTCGGTATAAAATAACTGTGCCTCTTTCCAACGTCGAAAAGAAAATAGGGCAAAAGTAATCGTCAGCGAAAATAATAACGGTACAAACTCATCCAACTCATAGTGTTCATGATCGCGAGAAAAATGATATAGCCACTCCAAAGTGTCATAACTAGAAAAAACCAAAAAACACACGACATTTACACCAAAAAGCGCAAACAATTCTTGTCGATAATTCATTTTCAATGGCTTAATATGACCAGGCAACATAGAGTAACTCTCTCACGGTACGGCAATAGACTGGATGTGCATATAACATCTTAGACCCGCTAATAGAAACACACAAGTTATATAGATACAATGAATCATGTGGTTATTTTTATGCACTCGCGGGTAAATATTCAGTTACTTCTGCCGATATCTATAATCAGACCCGATGAGAGCTGTAAACTTATGAGAACTTTTTCCTATTTTCTATTCCTTTGGTCGCTGCTACTTAGTCCATGTTTAGCGGCTGCTGACTTTGTCATGCCTGAATCACGATTAGAAATAGAGAAACGAGACTTATCTAAATATTTCAATACCGAAATGCTCATTGATATTGAAACCGAAGAAGGAAAAAGCTTCGCCGTTTTTTCTCAGTATATGGCTCCACAAAAGCGCGGAGTGGTAATTTTACTCCCTGATATAGGCCATTCGCCCTTATCTTATAATGGCTTTAATTATCTATACCAAGCCTTAACGGATGACGGTTTTGACACCTACGCTCTACAAATACCAGAAATTACATATGAAAAGCCAAAAAATGCTGATGATGACCAAGGGGCTGAAAAAGAAAGTGAAGCAGATGACAGTGGTTCAATGGATGACAAAATGATGCCAGCAATGCAATCTGTTGTTATTGGCCTCCCAGAAACCGCGCTTGATGACTATAAGACACAGCTGGTTGCCATATTTAAGGCATTATATTCTCAGTTAACCATGCGACAACAAGAAAAGTTAGTTGTGATTGCGCAAGGTACCAGCGCCGGTATTTTTGGAGAATATTTGGCTGAGCTACCCAATATCAAACTAGATGCTTTTATTGCCATCAGTGCGCAATTGCCACACAGCGATAGGCAACGTCACTTACCCGCTAACTTCTCACTGATTAGTCCACCTTTGCTTGATGTATTTTATAGTAATGACAGCCCAATTGTGACCCGTAATATGGCCGAAAGGATACGCTGGGTAAAGCGTAATAGTAAATTCGATTACCGTCAGCGCCAATTATTTGGACTAACAACTGAAATTCGCCAACACCAAAGGTTACGTAAAGAAGTTGACGGTTTTTTGCGACAGCTGTAACCCCAAGCATGTATTGAAAGCAAGTATTGAAAGCAAGCATCTATATTAGACAGGTTTAACGCGCGTTATTTTAAAAACTCATAAGCGGCCTGAATTTCCTGACTTTTCTTTTTAGCTACTTCCATCATATGCTGTGGTAATCCTTGCGAAACTAACTTATCTGGGTGATGTTGCGCCATTAACTTTCGGTACGCCCGTTTAACCTCTTTTTCATTTGCAGGCTCAGCTAACCCTAATACAGCCAATGCTTGTTCCTTTGATATCCCAGCGTTGGCTTGTGGCGCACGATACTGATGTTCTCCACCTTGTCGAGCTCGTTGCTGACGAAATTTAAACTCAGCTTGGTAACGCTTTAAAATAAAATTAAAGTGTGTGTTAGACACTCCTAATAATTGACTCACCCTTTTTAATAGTTGTATCTCTTGAGGTGCCAAATGCCCATCTGAAAACGCCATCTGAATTTGGATTTCTAAAAAGAGCTGTAACAAGTCATAACGCCGAGAGAAAACCTCTTTGAAATCCTGCACTGCTTGTTTTAATTCAAAGTCGCTTTCTTTGCCTGCCCTAAACGCATTTTGGGCTTCTTGACGCTCTTCGCCATGCAGCCCCATTTCATCCATAAATAATGACGCAGCTTTGATATGAATTTCGCTTACCCTGCCATTCGATTTTGCAATATGACCCATAACGGCAAAACAACTAGAGAAAAATAGCGCTTGGCGCTGATGCAAATCATCTCCTTTGAAAAAACCTTGAAAACCACCTACTTTATCAAAATCTTGCTTTAAACTTTTATCAAATAAATGGCCTAGCCAAAAACCAAATATTGCTCCAACCCACCGCCCGAACATAAATCCGAAGCATACACCGAGTAATTTACCCCACATTATTCAACTCCTGCTGCGCATTAATATCTAATAGCCGCTGCGGCGTACCAATATCTGACCACTGCCCTAGGTATAACTCAGTAGACACCACACCAGCGGTTAAGCCATTTCTTAATAACGGTCCCAATGCAACAACCCCAGCGGCTTGCATGTCAAAAAAGCCTCTATTATACAAACCAATACCAGAAAATGTATATTTTTGAGTATTAACAACTTGATGAGCAAGACAAAAATCGCCATCTTCGTTATGTGGTGGATTTTCTACAAGCACAAGATGTGCTTCCCCTGCGTTGAGTTGAAGTTGCTTGAGTGCACTTACATCATAATCAGTAAATATATCACCGTTGATCACAATGAATTCTTCATATTGCTCAGTTAGGTAAGGTAGAGCGTTGATGATGCCTCCAGCGGTTTCTAGCCCACCTTCCTGCTCATGGCAATATTGAATATTAACGCCAAAGTCACGACCATCAGCAAAATGTTCAATAATTACCTCACCGCACCAAGCTAAGTTAATCACAATATCTATAATTCCCGCAGCCTTTAAACGCGCAATATGGTATGCCAGCAAAGGTTTGCCATGCACTTTTAACATCGGTTTTGGTAATTTTTCAGTAAGTGGCATCATACGTTTACCACGTCCAGCGGCGAGGATCATAGCTTTCATTTTAACGAGTTCAATTTATTATCAATAAGAGGCATTATCTCATTCACCAACCAAGTTGCAAGCCACTGCAATTCGTCATAACATTGTGCAACTTCAATAACATAGTTTAAAGTCGGTATTATGTTATTTAAATATCCAGCCTTATTATCTCGTAATAATAATCTGACAAATATTCCCGCAGCTTTTAAATGGCGCTGTAACCCAGTTAAATCAAAGCACTGTTGATACTCAGGATAAGACATACCATTAAGTAAATCAGCCCTTGTTAGCACGTGATAACTTTCATTTTGCAAAAGTGAAAATTCATCACCTGGCAACCTAAAGTAACAATCCCGCAGCAGCGACACCACATCATAAGTTACAGGTCCTTGCACGGCATCTTGATAATCAATTAATACCCATCCACATTCGTCTCGCATGATGTTACGGCTATGAAAATCACGGTGCATGGTACAATGCGGTTGCGATTGTATATTCTCGACTAACCGACGTTTACAAAGCTGCCATAGCCCCTTTTTATCGTTGTCAAACTCATAACCTAACCAACTGCCAAGCAACCACTGCTCAAATATCTCAATTTCTTGTTGAATGAATACGCCATCATAAGGCTTCATATGAGGTGAATTTTTAACTGCTGCTATAGAGGGAATAAGCGCTAAAATCGACTGATAATGCGCAAGCCTGTGGGGACTTTGTAACAGATCAGCCAAATGTTCGGAACCTAAATCATTTAGCAATAATAAGCCATACGCCATATCTGTTGCTAATATTTCAGGGACTCTCAAGCCTGCTTGACTAAAGCAAGCATTCAGTTCAACAAAAGGATCATTGTTCACTTTACTCGGATCAGAGTCCATCAAAATATAACTCGTCCCCCCTTGGTAAACCCTTAAGTAACGGCGAAAACTCGCATCCCCCGTCACTACATCAACTTGATATGGTCGCCCATTAAAAAACTGTGTTAAAAACCTAGCGATGTAGGTTTTTCTTTCTTTATTATTTGTCACAAAAATCCATTCTTAATTACTGTATTTAACTGAGTTTTACTTTATTATGTCGTGCTTAGATAAATATACTAGGCCAACAAGGTTATTAAATGAGAAAAACTTGGGGGGTCGCCTTACTGACACTCAGTAGCGCACCAGCACTAGCCACATCAGAGTCTACACCAATGCAGTGCAGTCAGTATTTTCAACCGAAAAACTGGCTACCTCTCAGTTCATTGCCAAAAAACGCCATTGATATTCAAGCAGATAACGTTGAAATGCAAGGTACCGCCAGTGCCGAATTCTCTGGTAATGTAGACATTAACACCACGAAAATGCGCCTCTCAGCAAGCTCAGCATTAATTGACAAAGAGCGCGGTTTACTCAACGCAACCGGGCCATTAACATACCAAGATGCATTTACGGTAGTAAAGAGTAGTGGTCTATATGCCGATTTAAATAATAATGATATCAGCTTACTCGGCGCTGACTACCAACTTACTCAACAAGTAGGCCGCGGTGGTGCAGAAAAATTATACGCCTCAGAAAAAGAAATTAGCTTATATAATTCCAGTTTCACGACCTGCCCTGTCGAAGCCCCTTTTTGGCAGCTTGAAGCCAGTACCATTACTTTGTCGAAACAAGATGGATGGGGAGAGTCTTACAACGCTGTACTTAAAGTCCTTGATACGCCTATTATTTACATTCCTTACTTTACGTTTCCCATCGATGACAGAAGAAAGTCAGGATTGCTAGCCCCTGTTCTATCGAGCTCAAGTAGTAAATATGGCTTCGGTATGGCCCTGCCTTTTTACTGGAATATTGCACCAAATTATGATGCGACAATTACGCCACGGTATATGTCGAAAAAAGGACTGCAGTTAATTTCCGAATTCCGTTATTTAACTGCGCAGCATCAAGGTCTAATTGGTGTTGAGTATTTGAATAAAGATGATGCTGAGCCGCAATTAGATAGCCGCTACCTTGTTCATTGGCAACAGCAGAGTTATTTTAATGAACAATGGCGTTTAAGCATTGATGTTACTAATGTCAGTGATGATGCATACTTAACAGATTTAGACTCAAAATATGGTAATCAGACTGAAACCCAATTAAATCGAACCGGTATTTTAAGTTACCTTGGTGACGATTGGTTAACAGATATAAAGTTACAAAACTTTGAAGTATTAGGTGACCATACAGAGTCCTATGCCGCACTGCCTCAGATTTCGTGGCGCAATCGCACACCTTATCAATGGCAAAATTTGTCTTTTTCGTTTTTAGGTGACTTAAGTCACTTCCGTAACGATAACTTGGTCATTACAGAAGCATCGCGATTGCATATTGAGCCAAGTGTTCACTTTTCAGTGGAAGACTATGCTTGGTCTTTTCTTGCCGAAACTAGCTTATTACACACCCACTACGAACAAGACGGTGATTTCAGCAATACGTCATACGAAAAAAGCGTATCAAGAACAATGCCTAAAGTCAGGATGCATACGCAGCTTAACTTTGAACGAAAGACCAAGCTATTTAACAACGCAGGTATCCAAACTTTAGAACCGCAGATACAGTATTTATACGCCCCCAAAAGAGAGCAAAACAATATAGGTTTGTATGATACAACAAGGTTGCAAGATGACTTTGCAGGGTTATTCAGAGAACAACGCTTTTCAGGTGTGGATAGAATTGCACAAGCAAACCAATTTACATTAGGTGCGACAACTCGTGTTTTTGATAACGATAGCACCGAGCGCTTTAACTTTAGCATCGGGCAAATCATTTACTTAAGTGATGATGTAAAGCCAAGTGCACAAGCGTCTAATGTAGAAACTAATTACAATGCATTGTTTGCAGCTGAAACCATGGTACATTGGCATCGACGTTGGTACTTTTCAGCCGGAATGCAATATGATGCCGATTCAAAAGATTTGATACAGTCTCATACCACCCTGAACTACAGAGGAGACAATAATAAACTCGTGCAATTGAACCATCGCTATGCAAATAGTGTCTCAGGATATGAGATTGACCAAATAGGTATTTTTAGTAGTCTACCTATTAACCAAAACTGGCAGTTTGTCGCGAGATACCATAGAGATTTAAATGCCTCACGAAGCGTGGAAGTTTTTGCCGGTATTCAATACGACAGTTGTTGTTGGGCAATTCAAATTACCGGTGGTAGACACATAGAAACAGATTTAAACCAAACCATTAATCATGATAATGCACAGTTTGATACCAGTATTGGTTTTAACTTTGTGTTTAAAGGATTAGGTGGTAAATCAAACAATGGTGCTAGCCAACTATTGCAACAAGGTATCTTCGGCTACCGTCGACCTTATTTTTTAAATAATTAATAAATATTAGAATACTATGAATTTTAAAAAGTTATTATTAGCCGCCCTTTTGGGATTAAGTGTTAGTCAAGTAGTACACGCCGAACGAGTGCAGATAGATAAAATTGTCGCCACCGTGAATGAAGGCGTTGTGCTACAAAGTGAAGTTGAACAAATTATTAACCGTGTTAAAGAGCAGGCAAAACAGCAAAGCACCGAATTACCATCAGATAGAACACTCAGGGTGCAGGCTATTGACCGGTTAGTAGATCAATCATTGGTGTTGCAGCTTGCTGAGCGCATGGGTATGGAAATTTCAGACTCTCAATTAGATCAAACAATCGCAAATATCGCTAAAGATCAAAACATGACGATTGCGGATCTAAGACGTTCTGTAGAGTCTAGCGGTGAAAGCTACCAAGCTTATAGAGAAGAGATCCGTAAAGAAATTACCATTAGCCAAGTACGACGTGCCAGTGTAGATCGTCGTGTTTATATTAGTACGCAAGAAGTGGCTAATTTACAAAAAATATTAGAACAGCAAACCGGAAACCCAGAAGAGTATGATATTGGTCATATCCTAATAAAGATCCCAAGCAAAGCATCACCTCAAGAGATTCAAGATGCTAGAGAACGCGCAGATAATGTTATTGATTTTTTAAATGACGGTAAAGAGTTTAAGCGTATCGCAATCGCTTCATCGAGCGGTGCAAAAGCATTAGAAGGTGGTCAGCTAGGCTGGATGAGTATTAATGAAATGCCGTCATTATTTGCTGAAGCTGTTAAAGGTAAGAAGAAAGATAATATTGTTGGTCCAGTTCGCTCAGGTGCAGGCTTTCACATATTAAAAATACAAGATATTCGTGGTCGCCAAGTGGTAGAGACTACAGAAGTACGTTCTCGCCATATTCTCATCAAACCTTCAATCATTCTGAGTGAAGAAAAAGCGCGTGATATGTTAGCGGGCTTCGCAAAAGACCTGCGCACTGGAGAAGCTGACTTTGCAGAATTAGCAAAAGAACATTCAGAAGATCCAGGCTCAGCACTTAAGGGTGGAGAATACGATTGGACTGATCCAACAACCTATGTACCAGCGTTTAAAAATACACTACTGTCATTAGAGCAAAATGAGATCAGTGAACCATTTAGAAGTACATTTGGTTGGCACATAGTTCAACTGTTAGACAAGCGAACAGCGGATAAAACGGATCAAGCGAAAATAAATCGTGCCCATGGACTACTATTTAACCGTAAGTTCAAAGAAGAAAGCTTTAAATGGCAACGAGAGATCCGTGAACAAGCCCATATTGACATTTTCCCAACAGAATAAATGGATCTAACATGTGTCTAAGAATAGCAATTACCCCGGGTGAGCCCGCCGGCATCGGCCCAGATCTCGTTATTAAATTGGCACAACAAATGTGGTCTGCACAATTGGTTGCAGTAGTCGATCGCACAATTATTGAAAAACGTGCGATCGAATTAGGTGAATCAATCACGTTACTCCCATTTGAGGCGAAAACTGAAGCAAAGCCAGCGTCTGCAGGCTGTTTGTATTACTTGCAAGTTGATAAAGGCACCCATGTACAAGCTGGACAGCTTGACGAGAAAAATGGCCAGTATGTACTTGAAACATTGCGCATCGCATCTGAAAAAAATATGGATGGTACATTTGATGCTGTCGTGACCGGTCCTGTGCATAAGGGAATAATCAACCGAGCGGGTATTTCATTCAGTGGGCATACGGAATATTTTGCTCTGCAATCTAATACATCTGATGTTGTTATGATGCTCGCAACTGAGGGATTAAGGGTCGCCCTCGTTACGACACATATTCCACTGGCTTATGTATCACGCGCGGTCACAACTGAGCGATTAACTAAAGTCGTCAACATTCTATATGATGATTTACAAAGTAAGTTTGGTATTGAAAAGCCTCGCGTACTCGTTTGTGGTTTAAACCCTCATGCTGGAGAAGATGGGCATCTTGGTAGAGAAGAGATTGAGACGATTACACCGGCACTGAGCGCACTGAATGCGCAAGGAATGAATCTTATTGGCCCACTACCCGCAGATACCTTATTTCAAGCAAAGTATTTGGATAATGCAGATGCTGTGCTTGCAATGTATCACGATCAGGGGTTACCTGTGTTAAAATATAAAGGATTTGGTAATTCGGTTAATATTACCCTTGGGCTACCCTTTATAAGAACCTCTGTTGACCATGGCACCGCGCTAGATTTGGCGGCTACAGGTAACATTGAGGTAGGTAGTTTTGACTTAGCTATCCGCGAAGCGATAAAGCTCGCCAACAAAAAAGCACTGAATTAATGACTGATAAAGTACACTTAGGGCATCGAGCCCGTAAACGTTTTGGCCAAAACTTCCTAAATGATGACATGATCATCGATAAAATTGTGACTGCAATTGACCCAAAACCAGCTGATAACCTTGTGGAAATCGGTCCAGGTTTGGGTGCTATCACTGAACCTGTAGTTGATCTAAGTGAAAAGTTAACGGTTGTAGAGCTTGATAAAGATCTCGCAGAACGACTGATTAAGCATCCTTTTATGGGCCCCAAATTGACGGTGCACCAAGGTGATGCCATGAAGTTTGATTTTGCCTCTTTAATTAAGGATGGTGAGAAGCTAAAAATATTTGGTAACTTACCTTACAACGTATCAACGCCTCTTTTATTTCACCTTTTTGAGTTTGCAGATCATGTTGAACACATGCATTTTATGCTTCAAAAAGAAGTTGTCAAACGCATGGTAGCAAACCCGGATTCTAAAGCATTTGGTCGATTAAGCGTCATGACCCAGTACTATTGCAACGCGATGCCCGTGATTGAAGTGCCGCCAGAGTGCTTCAAGCCGGCACCAAAAGTAGACTCAGCGGTTATTCGCTTGATCCCAAAAAAGCCAGAGCAACGTTCCGCAAAAAGTACAAAAATACTAAATACTGTATGTTTAGAAGCCTTTAATCAACGCCGAAAGACATTGCGTAATAGTCTTTCTAACTTGTTAACAAGTGAAGAAATGGCTGAAATTGGTATCGATGCGACAAAACGTGCTGAAAACCTCTCTCTTTCTCAATTTATAGATATAGCAAACTGGATTTATGACAATAAGCAGTAATATTGGCTCACCAATAAAAGTCTCTGTTGAAACTTTTTATGTAGAAGCGCAATCTCAGCCAGAAAAAGACAAATACGTATTTGCATATACTGTGACAATAAAAAATCACAGCCTGTGCAGTGCCAAGTTGGAAAGCCGTTATTGGCTTATCACAGATGCAAATGGTAAAGAGTCAGAAATAGAAGGCGAAGGGGTCATTGGTGAAAAACCATCAATTGCACCTGGTGAAAGCTATAAATATACCAGCGGTGCTGTCCTTGATACGCCATTAGGCACCATGCAAGGCCATTATCTTATGCGTAATGAGTTTGGTACTGAATTTGAAGCACCAATCCCTGTATTTAGCCTCAAAAGCTTAACCACGTTACACTAACGATATATGGCTCAGTACGCAATAGGTGATCTGCAAGGCTGCTTTAAGCCTTTTACTCAATTACTAGATATGGTGAACTTTAATTCTAGTAAAGATCACCTTTATCTAGTGGGTGATGTGATAGCCAGAGGGCCAGACTCTCTGGCCTGTCTTGATTGGCTATACATGCATCAAGATTCGATTACCATCACACTTGGCAACCATGATCTACACTTACTCGCCTGTGCTGAATTGAATCGTCGACCTAACCCAAAAGATAAATTAGAAAACGTATTTCAAAGCCCTCGCTTCTCAAAATATCTCTCTCTATTAAAGCAGCAGCCTTTAGCTATTTTTTTACCTGAACATAGAACATTTATATCTCACGCAGGTATTCATCCCACTTGGAGCATTAATACTGCATTGGAATACGCTCAATATGTTGAGCAACGTTATCGCGGTCATAGTGCCAAAGATCTCTTTAGTTCTATGTACTCAGAGCACCCAACAGAGTGCATTAATGCATTAAGCGAAGCTGAAAAATTTAGAGCAATTATTAACGTTTTCACACGAATGCGCTACCTCACAGCTGATAATGAACTAGACTTAACGAATAAAGGAGGTGTGGGTAGTTCTTCGACGCTGACACCTTGGTTTCATCGCGAACGCTTTCAAAAGTCAAAAACTTCCTTTATATTTGGCCATTGGGCTGCGCTAAAAGGCGTAACAAAAATGCAAAACGTCATTGCATTAGACACTGGATGTGTCTGGGGTGGGCCGATGACTATGATGAATATTGCAACGAAAGAACAATATTTAAGCAAATAATCTATTCTCGCCCCTTTTTACTGAATTTTTTAGTCACATCTGCTATAAAATACTTAACTTATCCGCAATAAAACCGATAAGTATTGAATCCTGCTAGTAAAATTGATGGAAATTGTATGAACTTGACTGTAAGCCAACGAATTTGGGGTGGTTTTATTCTTATCACCTTACTGCTCCTAATGATAGGTGGAAACTCTTTGCTAAGGATTGCAAATATAGATAGCTCAACACAACAAGTGAATAGCTTATCTCTCCCTGCGCTTGATAAAAGTTCAGAGTTACAAGTTGAGTTTTCATTAATGAGCAAAGTTGCTCAAGGCAGCTTTTATGCACAAACTCCCGCCGAGCTGAATGCACTGAAAGCAGAGTTTAATCAGCGCCAAACTGTTTTTAGCAATACGCATGCTGAATTAGAAAATGTCGTAAGTAGCAACCAGAATTTATCGCGTAGCGCTCAAGATGTGGGCAATACATATGAAGACTTCGTGAGCTCAGTAAATAACTTATTAAAAGATAAAGCGCTCGAGCTGCAATTAAGAAAGTCTATCACTACTCAACTAGAAAATATTGAATTAAATGCTGAAGATGCGACAACCGTTGTGCTTGATATTATTGATTTGGATGGATTAAAAGAATCCAGCAACCGTGCTTATCAAGCAGCTAATAGTATGGAAAATAACTTTTCGGGTATCGTCACTAACAGTGCCGATATGTTAACTGTTGATGACTTAAACACCCTTGAGATTGTAAAGAAAGATCAAACTTACTTGCTTGAAGAGCTAGAGCGAAATATCGGATTAATGAAAGCGCCTGTCGTCGCACTTGATAGTGATTTGTTTGCAGATCTAGAGTCTTACTTTACTGCATTAAAGCAAGATACAACCGGCACACAAAGCTTGTCAGAAAATAAAAAGCGCTTGATCAATGCGATTAATATGACTAAGTCGGAACTGGCAGAAGCAGAACAAGCTACTAAAGCAGCTTTAAAACAGCTTGATCAGCTATTAGATGAAGCAAGCAAAGTGGCATTCGATTTACAAAAGGGCGTAAGCCAAGATGTCAGTGCTGCAAACTTATGGACATGGATTGGTATGGTCATTGCGACATTGATTGCGATCGTAGTCGCCTTTGTGACGGTAAACCTTATTACCAAACCCCTTGCAGAAGTTAATCGTGTACTCACAATCGTTGCTCGTGGTGACATGACGCAGCGTTTGGACGATACAGCGCAGGATGAGTTCGGTGAGCTGTCTCGCAGTTGTAACGCATTAATTAGCAGCTTACGAGAGCTGATCACTGGTATCGTTTCTCGCTCTACACAGCTGGCAGCCGCGTCAGAGCAAACATCAACCATTACCACAGAATCAAGCCAAGCGATTCGAAATCAACAAGCTCAAGTAGAGCAAGCAGCTACTGCAACAACAGAAATGAGCAGTACATCTCATGGTGTAAGCAATAGCGCAAACCAAGCATTACTTGAAATTAAAAATGCTGACAAAGAAGCCGAGCGTGTGAAAGGTATTTCTCATGATAACAAGCACACTATTGAGCAGCTCGCTCGCGAGGTTGATGAAGCATCAAGAGTTATTAATAAACTACACCAAGACAGTGCGTCAATTGGTGGGATCTTAGATGTTATTCGTGGGATCGCAGAGCAAACCAACCTACTTGCCTTAAATGCTGCCATTGAGGCTGCCCGAGCTGGTGAGCAAGGTCGAGGTTTTGCTGTCGTTGCTGATGAAGTGAGATCACTGGCAAGTAAGACTCAGGAATCGACACAAGAAATCCAGTCAATGATTGAATCTTTACAAGCCGGCGCCGAAGAGGCTGTAACTGCGATGTCAAAAGGTAAGCAGCAAGCGGAGTCCTGTGTTGATAAAAGTGATTTGGCTAACGAAGCACTCAATAGTATTACCCAAGCTGTATCGCAAGCGCATGATGTGAGTGAAGAGATCTCGACTGCGGCAAATGAGCAGCAGCAGGTTTCTCAAGAGATCAGTGAGCGCTTAGAGTCTATTGTGTCTATTGCAGAACAAACTGCAGAAGGCGCAAATCAAACCTCAATATCAAGCACTGAAGTTGCAAAACTGGCTGAAGAGCTGCGCTTATCCGTAGAGCAGTTCAAGGTTTAAATTAGCAAAATTGAGATGAGATAGCTCTAAAAGTGATGAAACTGTATTTTACTCTCCTTTGGTAACTCATTTTAAAACACAGAAAAGCCTGCATTTGCAGGCTTTTTTATCTATTACTCCCCTAAATTAAGGTTGGCACACTTCCAACTCAATTTAGGTGAGTATCATTAATTCAGTAGCAAGCCCTAATAAGCAAAAGTCGCACAGTGCCTTAAAATACAAAGCGCCCGATGAAATACACCGGGCGCTTTAATTAAAATAGTACCAACCTATGCTAGGCTGGGTAATCGCTTCAAGCGATTAAAACAACGCTTTTGCCTTCTTCACTATATTATCAACCGTAAAGCCAAAGTGTTCGAACAACTCATTTGCTGGTGCTGATTCACCAAAAGTCGTCATGCCTACCACTACGCCATTTAAGCCAACATATTTGTACCAATAATCTGCAATTCCAGCTTCTACCGCAACACGGCGAGTAACAGATGCCGGTAAAACGCTTTCTTTATATTCAGCTGACTGGGCATCGAATACATCCGTTGATGGCATAGAAACAACACGAACTTTTTTGCCATCTAAACGTAATGATTTTGCTGAGTCGACAGCCAATTGTACTTCGGAACCTGTTGCTATAATGATTAACTCAGGATTACCGTCACAGCTTAGAACATAGCCGCCTTGCTTGATTGCTTGTACTTGTGCATCATCTCGCCCTTGCTGCTCTAAACCTTGACGAGTAAAGATGAGAGAAGTTGGTCCATCTTTGCGCTCAACCGCTTGCTGCCATGCAACTGCAGACTCAACTTGGTCACATGGACGCCAGTTAACTAAGTTCGGCGTTAGACGCATGCTTGCTATTTGTTCAACGGGTTGGTGAGTTGGCCCGTCTTCACCTAATCCAATTGAATCATGTGTATACACAAAGATACTAGGTTGCTTCATTAATGCAGCCATACGCACCGCATTTCGAGCATATTCCATAAACATTAAGAATGTGGCACCGTAAGGGATAAAGCCTTTGTGCAACACAATACCATTCATAATGGCTGACATACCAAATTCACGCACACCATAATAAATATAGTTACCAGAGGCATCATCAGCAGTTAGGCCTTTTGAACCATTCCAAATGGTTAGGTTTGAGCCAGCCAAATCAGCTGAGCCGCCCATAAACTCGGGTAACAATGGACCATATGCATTTAATGCATTTTGTGATGCTTTACGTGTTGCTGGGTTTGCAGGATTTGCCTGCAGCTGTGCAATATACGCTTCAGATTGCTCAGCCCATGTATCTGGTAACTCACCTTTCATACGGCGCTCAAATTCAGCAGCTAATTCTGGGTACTCAATTTGGTACTCAGTAAATTTAATCAACCAATGGCTTTGCGCCTGTTGACCGCGTGCTGAAGCATCCCATTTAGCATAAATTTCATCAGGCACTTCAAACGCATCATGATCCCAGCCGAGAAATTCACGTGCAGCCTTGATCTCTTCGTCACCCAGTGGTGCGCCATGACAATCATGACTACCTGATTTATTTGGTGAGCCGTAGCCAATCACTGTTTTACAACAAATTAAGGTTGGTTTATTCGTTTCAGCGCGCGCGGCATCTATTGCGGCTTTAATCGCTTCACTATCGTGGCCATCGACATCTGCAATCACATGCCAGCCATATGCTTCGAAACGCTTAGGCGTATCATCACTGAACCAGCCTTCAACTTCACCATCTATTGAAATGCCATTATCATCCCAAAATGCAACCAGCTTACCTAAGCCAAGTGTGCCGGCTAAAGAACAAGCTTCATGGGAAATACCTTCCATTAGGCAGCCATCACCTAAGAACGCATAAGTAAAGTGGTTTACAATATCATGTTCATCACGATTAAATTGTGCAGCCAGTGACTTTTCAGCAATTGCCATACCAACCGCATTGGTAATGCCCTGGCCTAGTGGGCCCGTGGTAGTTTCAATACCAGGCGCATAACCATATTCAGGGTGCCCTGGTGTTTTAGAGTGCATTTGACGAAAGTTTTTCAAATCATCAATAGATAATTCATAACCACTTAAATGTAACAAAGAATAAATAAGCATTGAACCATGACCATTTGATAGCACAAAACGGTCACGATCAGCCCATTCAGGGTTACTTGGATTATGTTTTAAATAATCGCGCCATAGTACTTCGGCAATGTCCGCCATACCCATAGGGGCACCTGGGTGGCCTGATTTAGCCTGTTGTACTGCATCCATTGACAGAGCGCGGATTGCGTTTGCTAGTTCTTTGCGAGATGGCATGAATTCTCCTACCTTAAAATTCGCGGGTATAATTTGAAGTACCCCATTCTTACTCATTTCAATACCCTACTGCAACGATATTCCATAGAAAAAACAGGTACAAGCAGGATTTTATATTCCAGCTCAATTTATAAAAGCTATTTAGACGTCTAGGCGTAAAAAAACTATGCAGAGCTGTTTGTTTTGGTTAGAATGTTCCTCATACTTTTTTCATTCCTGCGCTATCCTGTTTGTTTGTGAAGCGCATATTTGTGAGCATACATACAATGGCAAAACATTTATTTACTTCTGAGTCTGTTTCTGAAGGCCATCCGGATAAAATCGCGGATCAAATTTCAGATGCGGTACTTGATGCAATCCTAGAACAAGATCCAAAAGCGCGTGTAGCATGTGAAACATATGTTAAAACAGGTATGGTTATGGTTGGTGGTGAAGTAACCACTAGCGCATGGGTAGACATCGAAGAACTAACACGTAAAACCGTACGTGATATCGGCTATACACATTCTGACATGGGCTTTGACGCTGATTCATGTGCGATTTTAAACACTATCGGCAAACAATCTCCAGATATTAACCAAGGTGTAGACCGTGCTAGAGCTGAAGAACAAGGCGCTGGCGACCAAGGTTTAATGTTTGGTTATGCATGTAATGAAACAGACGTATTAATGCCTGCACCAATCACTTACTCTCACCGTTTAGTACAACGCCAAGCGCAAGTACGAAAAAGCGGAGAGCTTAGCTGGTTGCGTCCAGATGCAAAATCACAAGTAACATTTGCTTATGAAAATGGTAAAGCAGTGGGTATTGATGCGGTTGTTCTTTCAACTCAACATTGCGACTCTGTTTCACAAGATGACTTAGTTGAAGCCGTGATGGAAACCATCATCAAGCCGGTATTACCAGCGGAGCTTATTTCTAAAGCAACTAAGTTTTTCATCAACCCGACTGGTCGTTTTGTGATTGGTGGCCCAATGGGTGACTGTGGTTTAACTGGTCGTAAGATCATCGTAGATACTTATGGTGGCATGGCACGTCACGGTGGTGGCGCATTCTCTGGTAAAGATCCATCAAAAGTTGATCGTTCAGCAGCCTATGCTGCACGTTACGTTGCTAAAAACATTGTTGCAGCTGGTCTTGCTGATAAATGTGAATTGCAGGTATCTTATGCGATTGGTGTTGCAGAGCCAACATCGATTAGCATTGAAACATTTGGTACAGGTAAACTGGAAGAATCTCGTTTAGTAGAGTTGGTACGTGAACATTTTGACCTTCGCCCATATGGTCTTCTTACTATGCTAGATTTAGAACGCCCAATTTATCAGCCTACTGCTGCATACGGCCACTTCGGACGTGAAGAATTCCCTTGGGAAGCAACTGACAAAGCAGAGGCTTTACGAGCTGCCGCTGGATTATAATTTATCTAGTACAGAACCAAATAAAAAAAGCGCTGCCTACTGGTAGCGCTTTTTTTTGGTGACCTAAATAGTGTAAGTTTTGCTAAAAACCTTACTTTATCTTCTGACTTTTATAATTTAAAAGATAAACCGCCGACAATGCTAATACCCCGCCGCTACCCACAATCAATGATAGCGATTCACCAAAATACCAAGCAGAGAGACCCATTGCAGATACAGGTACTACCAATACAAACGAACTAGAACGACTTGAACCTAACTTTTGAGTCGCTAAAAAAAACACACTGGTTGCGATACTCACCACAACGGTTGATAAAAATAGCATATGTTGCCAATACTCAATCGGATAGGTCGTTATTGACGTCAGTGGAGCATATTCAAATGCCAACCAGTAGCTGATAATGCTAGCACTTCCATACATCAAGGTACTAAACAGTAAAAAATCTGCATATCGGCCTCCAACCTGACTCACCAGAGTAAGAATGGCCCAAGTCAGTGCAGCTAAAATAAAATACAGATTTCCCGATACCATTAGCTGTTCAAGATTGAAGTACCATATTTCAATCATCATTAACCCACCGACCAGTCCAAGCGTTAAGCCTGCGATCTGTAATCTGCTTAATTTCTGTTTAAATACGATGACAGTTAATAAACAGGTAAACAATGGGTTGAGCGTTGTTACCAACATTCCCCCTTTACCAGGTAATCCATCATTAAGGCCCAAAAAAAATAACTGATTATATGCAGCCAGCAGCAAACCAGCCGGCACAGACCACATTACCGCTTGACGCGTAAACCTCAGTTGAAACCACTTAAATAGGTGCATGACGAATAAAATAGGTAACATGCTAATAGTTGCAATGGCTAAGCGATAAAAGGTGGTCACCTTAGCTGGGGCCATATCTGCAATTATTTTCCCCGAAACCCAGCTAGTGCCCCATATCAGCATAGCCAAAATAAGTACGGTAACTAGTGTAGCCTCTGTCGTATCATTTTCTCTGTTGGCAACGTCCACTCAATTTCCTTGCTTGCTCATAAAATTTACTCCCTAGAGTGTACAGGATTGTTTTACATGGTACTTCGTTACAGGGCGAACTATTTTGAGACATGCGTTTTTCTGATTTAAGGCATGACAATTGTTACCCGTTCTAAATACCTTGCGGTACAATATTACGATAGATTATTTTTAGTAATATTAAAGGAACACTTATGAGTATCGAACGTAGGCATACTAATCAAAGAATGAGTCGGATTGTCACGCATAACAATACTATCTATTTATGCGGTCAAGTATGTAGTGACGCAACAAAAGATATTACTGAGCAAACCCAAACCATGCTTGATAAAGTAGATGCGCTGTTACTAGAAGCAAATAGTGATAAAGAACATGTATTAAGCGCAACCGTTTATATCAGCGATATGGCTAACTTTAAAGCAATGAATGACGTATGGGATGCTTGGGTGCCTGAAGGTCATGCGCCAGCAAGAGCATGTGTACAGGCCGCAATGGCTAGGCCAGAGCTACTTGTTGAAGTCTCTATTATCGCAGCTTTAAAAAACACTTAAACGATAATATATTGATGGTGGCTGAATCAACTTTAGCCGCCTCTCAGGTTCTTAAGCTCTAGTTCTTATATGCATACTTCATTTGATATATTTGAGTTTTACACCATCAATCAATAAGGTAGAAATGAGTTATACGACGAAGTGGTTATATCAGTAATAACATAATGAAAAACTGCGTAATAAGTACAGTATTCGCTAAGTGATTAAACATTCTATTATCACGCCAATATCCTTTGGCATTGTGATAATTGAAACAGGTAAAAAGTATTAATAAAGGGGACTAACCTTTTTTAAAAAAACCTCAGGTTACCTAAGGTTTTTTGCTCTTTCAACTTAGTACGCGATACACGCCTTTAAGTTGTAAATAAATTATAAGCCCGCTCGTGCTTTAATAACAGCAATCAATGGCGAACCACTATGCCCATTACCTTCAGCCCATGAAATGTCAGCACCATCTTTTAATGCACTTTTTGGCAGGTTTTTAACAATATACTCACCAGCCCCTGCAGCATTGCTTGCAATTGCGTGACGTAATAAGTTATTACCATTACACTGAATTGCATCATAAATATTGCGAATTTTCACTCGTGAACTTTTTAGTTTTTTGCGTAGACGGCCTTTATCGTCTGCTGCAACATATTCACATAAAGACGCAGCAAGTTGTGCATCAGCGTTGGCATTGTGGCTAAAAGACAAAGACGCAATACACAAAGAAGCTGATACAAGCACGGTAGTTAATTTCATTTTAAACCCTTTAATAATACTTTATTCGTATACAAATACTTATATAATTGTAGCAACCAATATAATTGTTAGCAACAAACTCATAATTTTTTCTGCAAGGTTACGAATTTATAACTACATTTGTTTTTTTCATTAGGTTCATGACTTTGCGTGTCAACTACAGCCCAATCGGCAACTTCTTCATAATCGGGGAAACGAGTATCGCCTTCAACGTGTAAGTCAATAAAGGTAAGATATAATCGTTCGCATAGAGGAAGAAACTGCTCGTAAACTAATCCACCACCAATAATCATAACTTCTTCAGTGCCAGCAGCAAGTTCAAGCGCAGCATCTGCAGAAGTGACGACCTCAATGCCTTCAGCATAGTAATCACTATTGCGACTAATAATGATATTACGCCTATTAGGTAATGGCCTACCAATTGATTCGAATGTTTTTCTACCCATGATCACAGGTTTATTTAAAGTGATCCGTTTGAAATGCTGAAGGTCTGCGGGCAAGTGCCAAGGCATTTTATTATCTTGTCCAATTACACGATTGTGTGCCATGGCTGCGATCATTGAAATTATCACATGAGCTCCTGTTATTCTTTAGTATTAAAAAAGGGCCCGAAAGCCCTTTATCATTATTTGTTACTACCTTTCGTAGACCACTTCTACGTCGTAGTCGTCTTCGTCCCAGTCATCATCCCAATCATCATCATCTTGTGCTTCTTGGGCTGCCTTACGGTGGTATGTATCCCACTTAAACTCGACTTCTTCTTGCTCTTGTTCAGCCTCAAACTTATCTTTAGGCATACTGTCTAGCAATGTCATAATATCGTAGCATAATGGCTGTGTATTTAGCTTGTTAATCGCAGAGACTTGATAAACCTTTTCTGCATCAAGCTCTTGTGCAATACGCTCACAAATGGCCTCAGCTTCATCTTCAGGTAATAAATCAATCTTATTCAACACTAACCAGCGAGGCTTCTCTGCAAGCTTAGGGCTATACTGATGTAGTTCATTGATGATAGAAAATGCATTATCAACCGGATCTGTCCCATCAACTGGCATAACATCAATGATATGTAGTAACACTCGACAGCGTTCTAAGTGTTTCAAAAAGCGAATACCTAGGCCAGCACCATCCGATGCACCTTCGATCAAGCCTGGAATATCAGCGATTACAAATGACTTACTCGCTTCTGGGCGAACAACGCCTAAATTAGGGATAAGCGTTGTAAATGGGTAATCTGCAACTTTTGGCTTAGCCGCCGATACACTGCGGATAAAGGTCGATTTACCTGCATTAGGCAAACCAAGTAAACCAACGTCGGCAAGAAGTAATAATTCTAGTTTTAAATTACGAACTTCCCCTTTTGTACCTAACGTTTTTTGTCTCGGAGCACGGTTAACACTTGATTTAAAACGTGCATTCCCCAAACCATGAAATCCCCCTTTCGCGACAAGTAACTTTTGTCCATGTTGTGTTAGGTCACCTAGTGACTCTTCAGTATCTACATCACTAACACGTGTGCCTACAGGCACTTTTAAGTAAAGGTCTACCCCTTTCTTACCGGTACAGTTGCGCGACTGACCATTTGTGCCACGTTCAGCACGGTGAAAACGTTCAAATTGATAATCAACTAACGTATTCCAGTTTTCGTCTGCTAGTAAGTATACACTTGCACCATCACCACCGTCACCGCCATCAGGGCCGCCATCAGGGACATACTTTTCACGACGAAATGACACAATGCCACTCCCGCCATCGCCCGCTTCTGCACGAATTTCAACTTCATCGACAAACTTCATGGTTACTCTCTTTTGACTGGGGGGTTCTGATCCCGAAGTATAATACTAATAAGACAAAATCTTTAGTCATTATTGCAGTTTGCTTAACTTACACTGCTAATTACTTCGCTGGGGGGTTCTATAAAAACAAAAAACCCCGCCGTAGCGGGGTTTTTTTAATCTTTACCGATTACTCAGCAACGATGCTAACGTATTTACGGTTTAAAGGACCTTTTTGTTCAAAAACAACTTTACCGTCTGCTTTTGCAAAAATTGTATGGTCTTTACCGATACCTGCGTTAGAACCAGCGTGGAAACGAGTACCACGTTGACGTACGATGATGTTACCCGCTAAAACTGATTCGCCACCAAAACGTTTCACACCTAAGCGTTTACTTTCTGAATCGCGACCGTTACGAGTACTACCAGCTGCCTTCTTATGTGCCATCTTTCTGTACCTCTAAATTAAGCGCTAATGCCAGTGATTTTAACTTCAGTGAACCATTGACGATGGCCCATCTGCTTACGAGAATGCTTACGACGTCTAAATTTAACGACCTTAATCTTCTCACCGCGACCGTGTGAAACAACCTCAGCTGTCACTTTACCACCGTTTACGAACGGGGCACCGATCTCGATTTTCTCACCATCAGCAACTAGAAGTACTGAATCGAATTCAACTGCTGCACCAGTCTCAACGTCTAGTTTTTCTAGACGAATCGTTTGACCTTCAGTCACACGGTGCTGTTTACCACCACTTTGGAAAACCGCGTACATAATTAACTCCGCTTGTGCGCCCTCAAATCGACGCAACTTAATATTCTTCAATAGGGCGCGAAGTTTACGCTAATGCGAATCTACGTGCAAGCCCAATTTTATTTAAACTGAATAAAAAATAGCGGCTAAGAGAGCGAATCATTATTTTTTGCTAGTTTATCCAAAAAAGCGCATAAACCAAAGCGCTTTTTTACACTTTTGCGACTACAGCAAACTCATCAAAAAAACACCTTTATTTGGCTATATATTCAACAGCATGGCACTTGATTGTGTTTTTTTTTACTGTTATTTGACAAAATATCGAGCTTAGTGAAAAAGTGTAGTACACTCGCCTCGTTTATCTATTTTAACCTGGCTTGGAGTACAATGGATATCAAAACGATCCAGACGTTGATCGAAACCGATATGCAAAACGTCAATGAACTAATACACGCACAAATGCAATCTGACGTTGCACTAGTTAACCAGCTTGGTCTGTATATTGTTAACAGTGGTGGCAAAAGAATTAGACCGATGCTTACTTTATTGGCAGCAAAGGCGCTCGCACATCAAGGTGATAAACACGTTACTTTGGCTACAATTGTCGAGTTTATTCACACCGCAACGCTTTTACACGATGACGTAGTAGATGAATCTGCATTACGTCGTGGCGAACCGACTGCAAATGCAGAGTTTGGCAACGCTGCCAGCGTATTGGTCGGTGACTTTATATACACCCGCTCATTTCAATTGATGGTTGGTTTGCAAAACATGCAGGTAATGCAAATTTTAGCCGATGCAACCAATATTATCGCCGAAGGTGAAGTATTGCAGTTAATGAACTGTAATGATCCTGACACGACTGAAGAAAGCTATATGCAGGTAATATATAGTAAAACGGCTAAGTTATTCGAAGCAGCGACTTTACTTCCGGCTGTTGTTCTTGAACAATCAAACGAAATACAAGACGCTTTAAAGCTTTATGGCATGCATTTAGGCACAGCCTTCCAACTGGTTGACGATGTTCTCGATTACAGCGCTAATGCAGAACAAATGGGCAAAAACCTTGGTGATGATCTCGCTGAAGGCAAACCAACGCTTCCTCTTATATATGCAATGCGCCATGGCAGACCTGAACAGGTCAAGCAGATCCGTACAGCAATAGAGCAAGGTAATGGGCTGGAATATTTAGCCGATATACTTGTTACATTACGTGAAACAAAAGCACTTGATTTTGCAATGGATAAGGCAAAGGATGAAGCAAACAAAGCCATTAATATGTTATCCATACTCCCTGATTCAGACTATAAACAAGCACTGATCGCATTAGCTGAATTATCGGTATCGCGAGATCACTAGACAATTCAAAGCTGTTGTTGATATTAAAAAAGCCGCTATCAAGCGGCTTTTTTAATGGTAGTAATCTAAATAATGAAGGGTTATAGAGTATTATTTTTGCTCTGGAGGTCGATACCCTTCAATTTCTACTTCTTTATTTTCAAACAAAAATCCAACCATTTGCTCTTCAAGTAACTCTCTATGTGCTGGATCCATCATATTTAAATGCTTTTCATTTATTAACATGGTTTGCTTGTGTTGCCATTGTTGCCACACTTCTTTTGAAATGTTATTGAAGATCTTTTCACCAAGTTCACCTGGATAGAGCTGAAAATCCAATCCAGGAGCATCTTTTTGTAATTTTTGACAAAATATAGTTCGGGCCATAATTCATTACCTAATTAAGGAAGATACTTATAGTTTAACTCATTGCGCTTATGACTTTAACTAACTTTTTAGTCGGTGCCGCTAAACCAACTTGGGCTGGATCATTTAAGTCATACCATAACAATGGCTGTTCGTGCACACAGTCAGGTATGCTATCTAAATGCAGAATTATTGGATTAATAGTAAGCTCAAAATGAGTAAATATGTGTACAAAAGGTGCTAAAGATTGAACCTTACCCTCAACGCCCTGCTGCGCCGAGAATAGTTCAACTTGCTCCAATGTTTCAAATTCAAAAAAGCCAAATAACCCACCCCATATGCCCGAACTCGGCCTTTTTTCCATCAACAGTTTATTTTCTGCCTTTATCATTAAATGATACGCAGATTTTTTGGGTTTCTCTTTTTTTGGTTTTGAATTAGGAAAAGCTTTTACTTGGTTATGTTTATGCGCAAGGCAGTCAGTCACGAGTGGGCAAGCCTGACAATCAAAGTTAGCTCTTGAACACACACTCGCCCCGAGATCCATCATAGCTTGATTAAACTCAGTCACATTACTTTGTGGGGTTATTTTTTCCGTCAATGCCCACAAGGCATTTTCTACTTTCTTAACGCCATACCACCCTTCTACCATAAAAAACCGCGCTAAAACCCGCTTTACATTACCATCTAAAATAGAATGATGCTGCCCCAACGCTAATGATAAAATTGCGCCTGCAGTAGAACGACCTATACCCGGTAAAGCAACGACTTGTTCCATTGTCTGAGGAAATTGGCCTTGATAGTCATCACGTACAATTTTCGCCGTTTTATGTAAATTCCTCGCTCTCGCGTAATACCCTAAACCTGTCCAGTGATGTAGCACTTCATCCTCTGGTGCATCAGCTAAATCAATGATGCTCGGAAACCGCGCCATAAAGCGATTAAAATAAGGAATAACAGTCACAACTTGAGTTTGTTGCAGCATCACTTCTGACACCCATACTTTGTAGGGGGTTTTTTCTAATTGCCAAGGCAATGTTTTTCTACCATGAAGGTGATACCAGCTAACAACTTGGTCAGCAAACCATTTAGCCTGACTATTTGATACTTGCATTGACGGTGCACTTTACTAATTCTACTTGGCCGCCAGTGTAAGGGGCTTTTAAAAACAGTCAAGCTATTGTACTTATCGCGCCGAACAGGGATAATATGCGCCCACTTTTCACTGTGCAGAATGACTATGAACGATTCGAGTAAAACTAGGCTTGAGCAAGCTCAGCAAGAAGGCAAATATATCCGCAGAATACGCAGCTTTGTAAAGCGCGAAGGTCGCTTAACCAAAGGCCAAGCGGCGGCCATTGAGAAATGCTGGCCAACCATGGGCCTCGAGCACAGCCAAGGTTTACTAAATTTATCAGAAGTCTTTGGCAATGATAACGATGTGGTGCTGGAAATTGGCTTTGGTATGGGTAAATCATTGGTTGAGATGGCTAAGAATGCGCCTCATCTAAACTTTATTGGCATTGAAGTACATAAACCTGGTGTAGGGGCATGTCTTATGGAAGCCGACGAAGCTGGAATTACCAACTTACGTGTATTTGAGCATGACGCGGTAGAAGTACTAGCAGACTGCATTAAAGATGCAGGCTTGAGCACGATGCAACTATTTTTCCCAGATCCTTGGCATAAAAAACGCCACCATAAGCGCCGTATTGTGCAACTGGAGTTTGTTGAAAGCCTGCGTAGTAAGTTAAAAATCGGTGGGGTATTTCACATGGCGACTGACTGGGAAAACTATGCCGAGCATATGCTTGAAGTCATGAACGCGGCCCCCGGCTATGACAATCTATCAGAAACATCTGATTACATGCCCCGCCCCGACAATCGTCCTCTGACTAAATTTGAGCAACGCGGCCATCGCCTCGGACATGGTGTTTGGGATTTAATGTTTAAACGCTGCAATTAAGGGCATGTGCCCTTTCTAACTTAAGAGATCTTATGAGCCAATTATCAAACCCTAGTTTATTGTTAATGCGCAATGAAGAAGAATTGCACGCAAACAAGGTTTTAGTTATAAATGCCAATAGAGACGGGTTTTTATCACAACTAAAGCAGTTAAACCCAAACGGAGATGTTCACGCATTTAGTTATAACATTGCAGATCATCAAACTGCTGAGCAGTACTCAGGGGTTTTAAGTTCGGTTGACCATAGTTTACCTGCGATAGACGATTTAGACCTTATCATCTACTTTTATCCAAAATCAAAACCTGAAGCGATGATGATGCTCGATAATATTAGGGCGATTGCA
Organism: Pseudoalteromonas sp. MSK9-3; assembly: GCF_003590335.1. Lineage (GTDB taxonomy): Bacteria > Pseudomonadota > Gammaproteobacteria > Enterobacterales > Alteromonadaceae > Pseudoalteromonas. The sequence goes on from NZ_MIET01000032.1 coordinate 205,762, forward strand.
ACCAGCAAAACTCGATTGCTTGTCGTTGGGCATAATAAAGGTGGCGTGAAATCAGTAGAAAAGCAACTCAAACCGCATGCTGAACTGTTTTGTAAACTAGATAGTGCAAAACATTGTGTTTTATATGAGTTTTCAGAACTACACCTGCTGACTGAATTTGACATTGAACACTATAAAACTGAGTTTAAAGTCACTGTAGGGGATCTTGAGTTTAGTGCGATTAGCGTACCAGGAGTATTCAACCACGGAAAACTTGATGTCGGTACCAAATTACTATTAGAGAACATTGAAGTGCCGTATAAAGGGTCTGTACTGGATTTTGGCTGTGGTGCAGGCTTAATTGCTACTTTCATGGGCTCTAAGCAAGCAGCTTTAAAATTACATTGCTTAGATGTAAACGCACTCGCATTGTATGCGACAGAGCAAACACTTCAACTAAATGGTTTATCTGCAGAGCTAATTCTCAGCGATGGCCTCAACAATGTACCAGGGCAATATAATTTACTTATTAGCAACCCGCCATTCCATACCGGTATTGCAACCGACTATGGCATTGCAGACCGATTCTTGAGCGATAGTAGACAATTTTTAAAGTCTAAAGGGAAGGTTCAAATCGTAGCCAATAACTTTTTAAAATACCCGCCTATACTTGAGCAGCAATTTGGCACCTACACAACACTTGCTAGGAACACTAAATTTACCGTTTATCAAGCGGAAAAAAGCTAGTACACCCTCTCTGTCGCTTATCTTGTAGGATAAAATAACATGAAGAATCAGGGATTTTTTGTTATTTTATCCATTCTCTTTGCTACACTTGTGAATAGTTTACAGTCATTGAATCAAATCTAGATGTTGTATATGTTCCGAGAACGGTTAGTGGCATACTACTCGCTCTACAAGCACAGCACAGTCATAACAACACATTTGGATCACATTTCTAAAACGTTGAATAAAGGTCCGTAATGGCTAAGCAGGCACCAAAAACAAGTATAAGAAAGGTTCTAGTTAGTGCAGTAATGTTGGTTACTGCTCTGTGTTTATCGTTATCTATCTCAATCTCTACCTATCTTGATGTCAAAGAACAAAAACAATTAATTATTAATAAGTTAGATATGATAGCGGAGATCATCGCATTTAATGCACAGATCACGTTAATTTTTGAAGATCGAAAAACAGAAGAAAAGCGTCTAAAATCATTTAATAAAGTTGAATTAGTCAAAAACATTCACATTTATGACATTGATGACGTCACGAATAAACCTGTCTTTTTCACCAGCTATAACGCCAGTAAAACCCCACCCGTACCATTAAAAGTTAATAGTGTTAATGAATTAAAAGTACCTAAAATAACTGCAGATTATATTGAGTTAATTAAGCCTGTTGTTTATGAAGGAAAAATAGAAGGTTATGTATATATCAGAGGTGGGTTAGAAAGGTTAAATAAGTATATTAATACAAAAATAATAGTTGATATAATGTTAACTGCATTTGTTTTAGTGTTAGTTTTATTAGTTGCTAGAGGCATACAAAAAAGAATAGCAACACCAATCGAAGCGCTTTCTCTTTTACTTCAAGATGTTTCTAAAAACCATAATTATAACGCCAGAGCAGAAAGAAGTAATATTGAAGAAATAAATATACTTGCCACTAACTTAAACCTCATGCTGGCTCGAACCCAAAACCAATTAGAACGCCATAAAGCTGATAAGCAAGAAATTAAACAACTTAACCAAAGTTTAGAAGAAAAGGTTAACCAACGCACTATCGCCCTCAGAGAGGCAAACCAAGAGCTTCTTAATACGCTCGAACGTATGCACCAATATCAGAACCAAATTGTAGAAAATGAAAAAATGGCCTCACTAGGCCAAATGGTTGCTGGTGTCGCGCATGAGGTTAATACCCCAATAGGGTTAGGTGTAACAGGCTCTACTCTATTGAGAGACAAACTTTCAGACATTAAAACCGCATTCGAACAAAAGAGTCTCACATCAAAGCAACTGGAGCGCTTTATTGGCGATGGTATTGAGAATCTAGATTTGATATACCGAAACCTTAACCGTGCAGCCGATCTCATATCAAGCTTCAAGCGAGTTGCCGTCAGTCAAGACTTAGAGCTTAGTTCAGATGTCAATATCACTAATTTACTAACAAACATCATCACCGCGATGAAGGCTGACATTGCTGTAAAGCAACCTGAAATAGATATTCAATGTGCCGACGGCTTAACTATCAGTAGTAAGGCAGGACCCTTGCAGCAAGTCTTTGAGCAACTTATTTCTAACTCTTTACTCCATGCGTTTAAAGGCATTGAAAATAATAGCATCGACATCAATATTTCCCGATCGAACAATCAACTTTCGATTTTTTATACCGATAACGGCTGTGGCGTGCCAACTTCTATTCGCAAACGAATTTTTGATCCCTTTGTGACGACAAAGCGTGGGGAAGGTGGCAGTGGCCTAGGTATGCACTTGGTCTACAACTTGGTAACACAAGCACTCAATGGCAATATTGCTTTAGATGAGGATTATGACAACGGGACTCGATTTATTATTAGCCTACCATTAGTTGAGATTGGGTGATGCGAGGCATAATCATTATACTCATCGTATTTGCTAACTACGCAAACGCGAAAAGTCCAAATGAGGTACGGTCCGCTTTTTTATATCAAATGGCAAAGTTTATTGAATTCCCGAATCAACAAACAAAAGCGACAACACGCTTCTGTTTTTACAGTATTAATAAAGGCCCTGGTGCTATTTTATCAGAGAATAAAAACCTAACTGTACGTAACCGCCCTATAGAAGTTATTAAAATAGATAAAAATACAAATATAATGGAACTTTCTCAGCAGTGTGATATCACATACATTGATGAACTGAGTGAAAATGATATACTGTCTACTTGGACCGATACAACCTCTTTAAATATGGTTTTGGTTGGAGACAGCATTAAGTTCCTTGAAGGCGGTGGTATAGCCTCATTGGTCCAAGAAGGGAGTAAAATCCGGTTGTATATAAATAGGCGACAGATCGCTCAGCATAATTTTACTGTGTTATCGAGATTGCTTGCAGTTTCTAAGTTTCATCCCAACTGATTTTACTTGTTAACAATTGAATATACTCCTATAATCGTAAATATTCGGTTTTATTAGATAGTACCGAATTACATGTAAATAATATATTCCGAAAAGGTTAATTTATAATGCAAACGCCAGTCATTCTGATTGTAGAGGATGAAGACGTAACTCGCCTGAACCTCGTTAGTTTATTTGAAGCAGAAGGTTACAAAGTAATTGAAGCCATTGATGGCGATGACATGCATGACAAACTGACAACGCATGACGACGTCAACCTTGTTGTTATGGACATCAATCTTCCAGGCAAAAACGGCTTGATCTTAGCGCGTGAATTACGCCAGAAGAGAAACATAGGTCTAATTTTCCTAACCGGTCGCGATAATGATGTTGACCGTATTTTAGGGCTAGAAATTGGTGCCGATGACTATATTACAAAACCATTTAATCCACGTGAGTTGACCATTCGTGCTCGCAACTTAATTTCTAGAACCGGTTCTTCAGGTGAAGAGTCAGCAATAGAAACTAACGGTGTGATCACATTCAACGGCTGGGAACTAGATGAAAACAGCCGCTGTTTAACATCACCAGCTGGTGAAGCTAAACGCTTGCCAAAAGGTGAATACAGAGCACTTCGTTTAATGCTAGATTCTCCAGGGCGCATATTCAGCCGTGAGCAACTAATCAAGCATATGACAGGTCGTGAACTGCGTGCCAATGACCGAACTGTTGACGTTACGATCCGTCGTATTCGTAAGCACTTTGAAAGTGACACCAATACAAGCGAGCTGATCAGTACAATTCATGGTGAAGGTTATCGATTCATCGGTAAAATTGACGGCTAACCATAACACTTATGGTTTAAGCGAGTTTTGCAAATATATAAGTATAAGGGGGCTATTTAGCCCCTTTGTTTTGTCTGACAGGACAGACATAGAACTAACATTATCAATGAATGTTCATCACAACCTAGTCACAGACCTAGTGACCCTACACATACTCGAGTTCACATTCACTATAAGCCTAGACCTAACACAAAAAGCATAGTTGGCAAGCGACGACAGCTTTAATTTTCGCCACCATTTAGCTCTTATAACGGTCAATTAATGAGTAACAAATCACACGTTTTCAAACAGATATTGTACATCACTAATTTTTGCACACAGCTAAGTAACAAGGCCTTTAGCCAGAATTTCCTTATCCCCTCAATTACCCTGTTACTGTGCTTGCTCACTTATCGCAAGTTTGTCTATCGCACTTTTTAGTGAGCGTAGGCCCAATTCAATTTTCTCTTCAAGCTCTACAATCCAACTTTCCAGTACACCGCCTTCAACTTTGTCTGCATCAAGTTCCATCACTTTTGCATGCAACTGAACGTCTTGGAGCCCGACAGAACCCGCAGCGCCTTTGAGCTTATGCGCTACAGAGCTATACTCGGCGATATCATCCTGCTTCAAAGCCACTCTCAGCTCTGTGCAGTATTTAGGGCTTAGTGTCTCAAATAGATCACTACTGCGCTTAAATGGTGTAACCCCCATAGATGATACAAAGTCGATAATGGTTTCAACATCCAATAATTCATATTGCACGTGATCTAACACATTGATAGGTTGCTCTGAGTTACTTTGGCCTTTTTGTGAATCAATACCAAACAGTTCAGCTAACATTTTATCTAAACGTGTTGTATTGATCGGTTTAGCCAATGCACCTTGAATACTGATCCCTTGTAATTCTTTTTCTGCACTTCGTACATTCGCTGTCAATGCAACGATAGGGAGATTGTCATAGTGACTATCCGCTCTCACTTCTCGCGCAACAACATCACCATTTATATCTGGAAGCTGCATATCAAGCAAAATTAAATCTAGCTCATCTTCGGTTGCAACTAGAGACAAAGCATCCTCCCCGGTTTCGGCCCAAATCACTTCATGCCCACGTTGTTCCAATAAATTGGTGGCTATTTCAGCGTTGAGCGGCACATCCTCCACCAGCAGGATATATAAACTTCTACCTGCATAGCTTTGTTCCTTTGGTGCACTACACAGAGACAATGGGATTTCAACATCAAATCGACTACCTTGACCTTCAATACTACTGACATGAACTTGCCCATGCATAGCACTTACCAATGCTTTAGTCACAGCAAGTCCAATCCCCGAACCTATGGCATTTGCACCCGTTGAATCAGGCGCTTTGTAATACATATCAAAAATACGCGCTTGTTGATCGCTTGGGATCCCCATACCGGTATCTATCACACTAAACGATAACCATTGCCCGCTTTCTCTATTTTCGCGTTTAAACTCAAGCGTAACACTGCCACGATGAGTAAACTTCACCGCATTGTTAATTAAATTCCAAAGAACCTGTCGTAAGCGCGTCGGATCCAATAACGCGTAAACATCGAGTATACCTGTGCGGTTAATCACAAACTCGAGCCCTTTTTGATCTGCTATCAGGCCTGTAAAGTTAACAACATCATTAATAAAGTCAGAGACATTAATACTATCGGTTGCAATATCGAGTTGTTCACGGTCTATTTTATCTAAATCTATAATGTCGTTGAAGATGTTGCCAAGCGTTTCGGCACTAGAGAAAATCGTATTACACCAGCTTTTTTGTTGTTGTGACAGTTCAGAATCCAGCATCATACGCGTCAAACCCACGATCCCATTCAAAGGTGTTCTTAGCTCATGACTCAGTGTCGCGATAAACTTACCTTTATCTTTATACGCAGTTTCTAACGCTTGTTCAGCCTCTTTACGGCTGGTTATATCACGCCCAAAGGCCAGTAGCCCAATGTACTCCCCTTTGTCATTGATAAAGGGTAACTTTCTCATTTCAAACCAGCGATGTTCGCCATCCACTGGATACTCAACATCTAAAGTTATCGGCTGCTGCGTCGTGGCAACTTCAGTGTCTGTGCGCAAAACTTCAGGTAAATAACTACGAGGGTAGATATCCTCAACTGATCTGCCTATCAATTCAGTGCTATTTTTACCCATAACTAACTCAAACATTTTATTACACCCAGCAAAAATGCCATGCTGATCACGGTAATAAAATAAGTCAGGGGAAGAGTCGACAATAGAACGTAATAACATGCTTTGTTGGGCCAGCTCTTGCTGCGTTTTTTTACGCTCTGCGATTTCTTTACGTAGCTCTTCAATCGCACGATGCTTAGCATGAAGCGCCATTTTTCGCTCATCAACTTCATTATTAAGGCGATTAATGTTGTCTTTAAGCGTTTGGTTTAATAATTTTTCTTGTTGCGTGGCGGACTCAAGATAAGTTTTAGATGCTTCCAATTGCCGCATAGCAAGAATTGTCATCGAAATAAGTACAGGTGAGGTCAGTGCAGCAAAAAAGAGTACAGCTAACACGTCAACAATTATTATTTCACCTAGCGCAATGTAATAGAACATACACGACAAAATAAGTGATACTAATAACGTAAATGCATAGCAAAGTAATCCGGCAATTTTATCACCAAATTTATTGATTAAGTTTACTAATACTCGGGCCCAAGGGCCAAATGAAGATTCAATCATAGTTACCACATAGTCTGTTAACCCGTTTATTATACCTAAGCGCTAATAAGAAGCGAATTATCCCTTATATTCGTACCACATGTTTGTTCTGTGTATCGTCAACTGCACAAAATGAAACTTTATCAATCCCATTTATTTTACATTCATAGGCAAGTGACTGGGTTTTAGTGTAATATGCGCGACTTTAATTGTCGTGACTATGAGGGTATAAATGCAAACAACAATGCCAGACATTGCACACTCAGCCGATGCTTTGCAAACAGGCAAGCTAGACTGGGTAGGCATGGGAAACATCGAACTACCACTACTATTTGCCAGTAAAGGTCTTAGCGATACGCATGTTACAGCAAAAGCCGATGCATTTGTTAACTTACAAAAAGAAGATGCAAAAGGCATTCATATGTCACGGCTATTTTTGGCACTTGATACCCTATCTTGTGAACAAAGCCTCACGCCTAAAACGTTAACCCAAGTATTAGATAGCTTTATCTCAAGCCATCAAGATTTAAGCAATGCGGCAAAGGTCTCAATTACTTTTGAATTACCATTAAGACGCCCTTCACTTTTAAGTAAAAAACAAGGCTGGAAAAGCTACCCAATTACAATAACAGCAATTTTGGTCGATGGCGTTGCTCAAATCGAGCTTGGAGTAGACGTAACTTATTCTTCGACTTGTCCGTGCTCAGCGGCATTAGCAAGACAACTTATTCAAAATGCATTTGCAGATAAATTTCAACAAGCAACCGTTGATACCGAGCAAGTACACGCTTGGCTTGGCACGACTGAGGGAGTGCTTGCAACACCTCACTCACAAAGAAGTATCGCCAATATAAAAGTATTATTACCAGCCGATAGCGAAGAATTCGACATACTTGCGCTAATTGATCAGGTAGAGGATGAGTTGAAAACCCCCGTTCAAGCAGCCGTAAAACGTGAAGATGAGCAAGAGTTTGCTCGTTTGAATGGGCAAAATTTAATGTTCTGTGAAGATGCGGCTAGAAAACTCAAAGCGCTATTTGAACACACCGCATATCAAGATTTCTATATTAAAATAAATCACTATGAATCACTCCATGCTCATGATGCTGTCGCTTATGCAGTAAAAGGTATAGAGAATGGCTATAAAGCATAACATAAGCGTATAATCAGCTAAATACTTTACGCTCCACAAACAGGCACGACAATTGCTTAATTAAACCAACTGTCAAAATGTCGTTGTGGAGTGTTTTATGGAATTCGCTTTATTATCTATCTTAGCCTTAGTTGTAGTTGCTTCTGTCGTCGCGGCAAAATATAACGATGTAGGAGGCAACCCTTATCCGTTTAGTCGAAAAGAATCTGTATTTAGCACCGTAGAAGCCTCATTTTTAACTCTCCTTGAACGTGCTGTCGGTGATAAATTTAAAATTGTTAGCCGAGTCAAACTCATTGACCTTATTGAGTGTAAACCTGGTTTATCAAAAAAAGCCCGTCGCGCAGCCATAACGAAAGCAAAAAACAAACAACTTGACTACGTACTGGTAGATAAAGAAACACTAACCATTGTTGCTGCGGTAGATTTGGTTAATAATAGTAATAAAGGTGGCCACAAGGCTCAGCGTGATTGGTTTGTTAATGGCGCCCTTGAATCAGCGAATATTCCTCACATACGTATGAAGGTGAAGGCGGGCTACAAGGCAAGCGAAGTTCGCAACGCCATTTTATTCAAATTGGGTAAAACACCTCAACCACCTAAAAAACTAAGAACCCGTGTGGAAAAACCCGCAGTAATGTCGCCCTCACAAGCAAAAGCGCACTCCACCAGCTTGGCAGAAATTTGACATAGTTAACAATAGCAGGTCTCATACCTGCTATTTTCATTTACTTTAAAGCCCATTTTACAAACTCGCATTTAAGCCAACCTTAGGTATAATAATCAGCAACTTTGTTTAGGAATTTAATCATGAAAATAGGTATTATTGGTGCCATGGAGCCGGAAGTAGCGATTTTGCGAGACGCTATTGCCAACAAGACAGAAACCAGCAAAGGTGGCTTTACATTTTATACGGGCGAATTGGCTGGCCATACTGTTACTCTCGTTCAATCAGGGATTGGTAAAGTTGCTGCGACGGTGGCAACCACGTTACTCATCGACAACTTCCAACCCGACTGCGTTATTAACACAGGCTCTGCAGGCGGTTTCGAACCATCGCTAAATGTTGGTGATGTGGTTATTTCAAATGAAGTACGTCACCACGATGTAGACGTAACTGCTTTTGGGTACGAAATTGGCCAAGTACCGCAAATGCCAGCAGGCTTTGCTGCACATCCAGCACTTATCACTGCAGCACAAAAAAGTGTCGCAATACTTTCTGATACACAAACAATGGTTGGCCTAATTTGTACAGGTGATTCATTCATGTGTGATCCAGTTCGCATTGATCAAGCACGTAAAGATTTCCCAACCATGCTCGCGGTAGAAATGGAAGGTGCGGCAATAGCACAAGCGTGCCACGTGCTAGATACCCCTTTTGTTGTGATCCGTTCACTCTCTGATATCGCTGGTAAAGAGTCACCGCAGTCGTTTGAAGAGTACTTAGAAGTAGCATCTATTAACTCATCAAAGCTTGTTAACGAGTTACTAGAGCAACTGAAAACCGTTACACTTTAATAAAAGTGATAAGCGAACTATTGCAAGCCCAACAGGGCTTGCTTATCTTTGCGGTAGCACTACTGTGTGCCCATAGTTTTCCCTTATTAAGTAGTTACCACCCTTTTACACTGTTTGAATTAACGCTTAAAGGCGTCGCACAACGCGTTTATCGGCCTAAACATACTAAAAATTACCAATTTTTATCGGGTATTTTAGCCTTTAGCTTACCTATACTGACCTTACTTGCCCTCGCTTTGGGATTGAGTATGTTGGCATTTCACCCACAATGGCTTGGCGGTTTAGTACTCTATTTATGCCTAGATACTCAAACTGCAATTCGAACAAAGCGTATTGCAACGCTCCTTAAGCAAGGTCAAAAAGCGACTGCGAGACAGTTATTGTCAACCATAGTGGCCAGAGAGGTCGATACCTTATCTAGCATCGGAATAGCTAAAGCATGTATAGATAGCACGGCTATGCGTACTATACGCCATTACTACTTAGTCATCCTATTCTATTTAATTGCAGGCCCCATCGCTGCGCTAACTTACAAACTGTTATTGCTCTGCAATCATGCTTGGCGAAGCGAGCTCAAACCAAACTCAGCCTTTATCAAACCGCTTTCTGGACTGCTTAGCATATTAGAGTGGCTGCCCGTACGCTGCTTTATCATAGTGATGGCATTCAGCTTAAACTACAAAAAAGTCCATCACTATTTAAAACACTACGCTCGATTTTTTTATCAGAAAAATTCTGGTTGGATTTTATGCTTATTTGCAGCAAACCTGCACATTCAATTAGGTGGGCCGTGTTTGTACCATGGTGAACGGTTTAAAAAGATGCGTGTAGGCAGTGAGCGCCATCCAGAACCCAATGATCTCATTGCATTGCTAGCATTGCTCCAGCGTATTCAGCTCTTCAGTGGGTTGCTTCTTGTATTAACTTGGGTGCTGTCACTCATAGTGATGCAATTACTTAGCATTAAATAATAAACCTAAGCTCTGGATAAACGAATTTGCCCAATAAAGCTATTTTTATCACTCTCGGCGTTGCTTTCATTTGTAATAGCCTGCTATTACTGCATAAAAGCGCCTTGATATTGAACAAAATATCATCATTGGATTGTACGTATGTTTGCTTTCAAAACACTTTCTATTCCAAAACCCTTATCCAAACCTGAGGTTAATAACGTTCTACAACTCATAATAAGAGTAACAAAAATGGCCAGCAATGCTGACCATTTTATATTAAATCGTACTCTAGTAACGAGCTAAAAAATTAACTTAGCTAACTGTGATCTTTGCAAATTTACGTTTACCAACTTGGTAAATCGCCGTTGTGCCTTTTTCAATAGCAAGCTTAGTGTCAGTCACCTTCTCTTCGCCATTTAACTTAACAGCACCTTGCTTGATCATACGCATGGCTTCCGAGGTACTCGCCACTAACCCAGCTTCTTTTAGTAAAGCGGTGATAAACGTCGTCTGCTCAGCAATTTCGATTGTCATCTCGGGGATGTCATCTGGTAGTGCATTTTTTTGAAAACGCTGAATAAAATCTTGATGTGCCGCTTGTGCATCTTCTTCACTATGAAAACGCGCGATCATTTCTTTCGCAAAATCAATTTTAATATCACGAGGGTTACGCCCATTGGCGACTTCTTGCTTTAAAGCAGCAATGTCGTCAAGTGATAACGCACTTAATAGCTCGTAATAACGCCACATAAGATCATCAGAGATAGACATCACTTTACCAAACATATCTGTTGGTGCATCGGTGATCCCAATATAATTCCCTAAAGACTTAGACATTTTTTGAACACCGTCAGTCCCTTCTAGTAGCGGCATCATCAGTACTGTTTGTGGTTTTTGTCCTTCAGATTTTTGTAGCTCACGACCCATTAGCAAATTAAAGCGTTGGTCAGTACCACCTAGTTCAACATCGGCCTCAAGCGCAACTGAATCCCAGCCTTGCACTAATGGATATAAGAACTCATGAATGGCAATTGATTGGCCATTAGCATAACGCTTTTTAAAATCATCACGTTCAAGCATACGAGCAACAGTTTGGTTAGCTGCAAGCTTGATCATACCTGCACTGCCTAATTGTTCCATCCAAGTAGAATTGAACGCAACCGTGGTTTTAGCCGGATCTAAGATCTTAAACACTTGCTCTTTATACGTTTCTGCATTGGCAAGAACATCTTCACGCGTTAACGGCTTACGCGTTACATTTTTTCCTGTTGGGTCACCAATCATTCCTGTGAAATCACCAATCAAGAAAATCACTTCATGGCCTAGGTCTTGAAAGGTCTTAAGTTTATTGATCAGAACAGTGTGGCCTAAATGTAAATCAGGGGCTGTTGGATCAAAACCAGCTTTGATCTTCAGCTTTTTACCTGACTTTAGCCTTTCTTGTAATTCGTCCTCAATCAGGATCTCCTCTGCACCGCGTTTTATCTCTGCAAATGCAGTATCTAAGTCCACCATTCATCACTCCAAAAAATTCAGTTTATTGGTCGATTCTAGCCTATATTTGGATCAGTTTAAATGCACAAAATACTGGTATTAACGCTTTATTGCGTATATCCTGCAATAATATTTATTATATTTCTTGACATCAGAAAAGGCGCTTTATGGTGAACGTGGTGCACAAGCTCCCTAAAAAACACAAACTGCTAATTCTGGGCGTTGCGTCAGCAATGGCTATTGTTGCTTTAATTCCGTCAGAAAAAGCCACTGCATCCAAAGACCACGATAAAAAAGCATTAGAAGTCGGCAAGCGGTATGAACTCCCCGTTAAAGTCAGTGAGCAGCCTGAACAACTTACTGAACTAAGTGCTATCGATAGCAAAAGTACAGTGCCTCAAGCGCATATTGAGTACCACTTTGAAGATCATCAAGTGAAATCGGGTGATAGCCTAGCCAGCATATTCAAGCGAGCTGGCTTTTCGGCAAAAACGCTTCATACATTGGTTAATACTAATGAAGAAACACGTAAGCTCACTAAAATTCACCCTGGCGAAACACTCAGTTTTGCGAGTGATCAAAGTGGTGCACTCGCACAACTCAAATACGTTCTGTCAAAAACAGACACGTTATTAGTAACGCTCAATGACCAAGGTCGCTATGACACAGCGATTGAAAGTAAAGAAATTGACACCATCGAAAAGTCGGCCAGTGGTGAAATTGCATCAAGCTTTTGGACTGCGGGCATCGCTGCGGGCTTAAGCGAAAGACAAATTATGAACTTTGCCGATATATTTGGTTGGGATGTGGATTTTGCCAATGATATTCGTAAAGGTGATCAGTTTGCTATTATCTATGAATCTCACTATGTCGAAGGTGAAGAGATTGGCAATGGCAAAATTATCGCCGCTGAGTTTATTAACCAAGGCGAGCGCTATACCGCAATAAGGCATACAGACAATAACTTTTATACCGCGCAAGGCCGCAGTATGAAAAAGGCTTTCTTACGCGCGCCGGTTAACTTCAAATATATAAGCTCTAACTTTAACCCTCGACGTTTACACCCAGTCACGGGACGCCGCTCTGCGCACAGAGGTATTGATTACGCAGCAAGAACGGGAACACCTGTCGTTTCATCTGGTAATGGTAAAGTAATAAAATCGGCCTATAACCGGTTAAACGGTAACTACGTATTCATACAACATGGTAGTAAATACGTTACCAAATATCTGCACCTCAATAAGCGTCATGTAAAAAATGGTCAAAAGGTTAAGCAGGGTCAAAAAATTGGGACTGTCGGTGCGACGGGCCGTGTTACTGGCGCACATTTACACTATGAGTTTTTGGTAAATGGTGTGCATAGAAACCCTAGAACAGTGACGTTGCCAAAGTCACAGCCACTGCCTAAAGCGGAACTGGCCAAATTTAAGCCAATCGCAAAAACGTTATTGGCTCAGCTGCAAAAGCATAGAGAATTGCAGTTGGCACTCAACAAATAAACGTAGTAGCTATATTCGAGTTAGAGTCACTAGCTAATACTAATAGCTAACCTTAGCATATAAAAAAACCTCATCTAGATGAGGTTTTTTTATTTCGCAATTGGACGTTTTATATCAATCGTAGTTAGTGGCGAGCTTCATTAAGGTTAACAGTGGAAAGTCGTTAATTAACAGAGCAGAAATTTACTAGCAAAGTTAAAAGTTACGTTACCGTAGTTAATACTCAATTTAAACCTCAAAGAGTGAGCGTACTTAGACTGAAAGCACCGCCCACCCCGTTCAAAGTACAACCAATGAACCTAAGCCTATGCTTCGTTGCTACTAGTTTGGTTTATGCGTTTTTAAAAAAGCCATTAACTCATTGCTAGGCATCGGTTTTGCGTACATAAAACCTTGTACTTCATCACACCCTAGCTGTTTCAACAAATCGGCCTGAGCTTGTGTTTCAACCCCTTCAGCAATAGTTTTCAAACCCAAGTGACGACCCAATGACACCACCAAATCGGCAATAGCACCGCTGTCATTATCTGGAATATCTTTTACAAATGCTCGGTCAATTTTCAACCTTGCTAACGGAAGCTTTTGCAAGTAACTTAATGAAGAGAACCCTGTGCCAAAATCATCAATCGCCACTTCAACACCAAATTCTTGTAACTCTTGTAAGGTATCAATCACCACACCGATTTCATCCATAACGACACTTTCGGTTACTTCCAGCTCAATCTTTTTAGGGTCAACCTTGTGGGCTAACAAGGTGTCTTTAACGCCCTGTGCATAATTGGCGACTTTAAATTGTGGCACAGATACATTCACCGCCACACTAATGTTCATACCAATGTCCACTAGCTTCTTTTGTTGTAAACAAGCTTGCTCTAACACCCATTGCCCAATATCAACTATTAAACCTGCGTCTTCCGCCAGCGGTACAAAAATAGCAGGAGAAATATAATGGCCATTGTCAGATGGCCAACGCAGTAAAGCCTCACAACCTATCACCTCTAGGGTATCGAGTGATAATTGTGGTTGATACCACACTTCCAACTTTCCATACTCAAAATCTTGTCTTAATTGGCGAATTAAGCCCAATCGCCACGCCATTTTCTCTTCTAAATCTGGTGAATACCAATCTAAAAACTTTTTACCTTGTTTGGCTTGATTTAAAGCAATATACGCCAGCTTTAAAGTATCTAACCCCTGCTGGCTGAAGTCACTTTGCTCACAAACACCAACATGAAAATGCATCGTTAAAATGTGTTCATTAACTTGATACGGTATCATTAACGCGTCAATGAAATGCTGCTCATCGAAACTACTTTTAGGTAATAACAAACCAAATACATCTGCGCCAATTCTGGCGATCAGCTCTGAATCAATAAACTCTTGCTGTAATCGCTGCATAACAACCAAAAGTAACTGATTACCTACTTCTTGACCTAAACCATTATTAATATCCGAAAACTGAGCTATGTCTATCAGTACAAATAGCAATTCATTGTGGTTTTCAGGCGCTTTACCATTGCCTTCAATGTAATAGCGTTCAACCTGCTGCGCAAAGCTGCTTCTATTTGGTAGTTTCGTGAGGGGATCTTTATAAGCAACATCCCGAAGTTCATTAAACAACTTGATGTTGTCTAAACCCACACTGACATTGGCTAAAAATATTTCCATAAACTGTAACTGAGCAGGGTTAGGCTTTACATCCAATTCGAGATATACCGCTGCACGACGGCTTTTACCTTGTAGCAATACTGTAATGTCATGCTCTGTTTGTTGATGTTTTTCATAATCAAAACAGTTTTGTACTTGCATGATCACTCGGCCGTTATCCAACTGCTCAAGACCTTGACCAAAGAATGCCTGATAGTCCGAGGTTCCCCCTAAAACGAGAATTCGTTTATCGTCACCGTGAATGCCACTGACAATTCCATTGGGTTCGCTGCCTAAAATTTTGGCCAGCTGCATAACCACAGCCAACCCAAACGTTTTCATGTCACTGTGACCTAAAATCGCATGTGATGCTTCAAGAATACGTGTCAATGCGGTGCTTTGTGCTTCTAGTTCACAAATTTGCTGATAAGATCGGATCGCCGTCATTAATGACGTCACCAACTTACTGCGGGTGAGCTCCGTTTTCATTTTATAATCGTTAATGTCGTATTCGCGTATAACTTGTTCTTCAGGGGCATAACCAGGTTGCCCTGTTCTTAAAATAATACGTACATTATGATTTTGTAGTTCATCGCGTACACGCTTAACAACCGTTAAACCTGCGTCATCACTTTCCATTACTACATCGAGTAATAAAATACATATCTCAGGATTATGAATTAGCGCTTCAATCGCCTCTTTCCCCGAGTACGCATGATGAAATCGTAGCGAACGCCCCCAAAATTCGACCCCAGAAAGCGCCAGCTTAGTCACAGAATGAATTTCAGGATCGTCATCTACTACAAGCACATCCCAAAAATCATTGGTAGCCGCTTGTTCATGCGTTTCTTCATCATGATCTAAAAACAAAAAATCATCTTGCTCAGACGCCATTCTCTATCCTTCAACCCACTTACCGCTTTAAAGTTAAAGCTTTGCGCTTAATCGCATGTTTACCATACTACGAAATGTGGTACATTTTTACTACCACGTTCGAAATTTATTAACACCCAAGAAATATTATAGACGATGTTCAAACACTTGCGTGAAGTATGTTGATAAATAAAACTAGGAGCAACTTATTAAACTTTTTATATCCAGTGCTAAAGCTCTTTTATTTGTGGGGTTATTGTTCATCACACTTGGCTTATTGCTATCTCATCAGTATCAAGTGCATCGAAGTCAAACAATCACTACAACGCAGCCTTATGCATTTAATCTCTTGTTAGATCTTAAAAACTGGCCAAGCATCATGGCTTGGCACCGATTAGCTGGTGTAAAAAACATTAATGTATCCACGCCGAGTAGCGGGGTTGGTGCACATATTGAGCTTGCCCATACATTAGGGCATTTAGAAATAACAATTGTAAAACAAAGCGACAACAATTTAGAATTCTCATTGCTTATAAACGATGAGCATATCGGGGCTGGTCGATTGACAAGCACACAATCAGCCAATGAAACAAAAATTGAATGGCACCTTAGTGGCATGATCCACTCTAGCTTATTCGGTGGCTATATGGCGCTCTATTGTGAGTTTTACCTAGAACAAATGGTAATATCAGCAATCAACAACATGAATACCCAAGTAAAGTTACAGGCAACGCAATGACCGTAAAAAATGCACAAGTAAAATCAAGCTTAGCGCTTCTTATTGAAGAGAAGCTTGGCGTCACTATGATAAAAAAAGTCCATAGAGGCGCACATACAGGCTCTGATGATAGCTACAGTGCGCAAGGAAAGACACCCATTGACTATGTTGTGCAGAGTAACGATAGCCCGTTAAAAAGAGCGTTAAAACGTCAGCAACTCACCAAAATACAGCGCCAACTCAACATTGAAGCGATTATGGCAAACGCGTTGGCTCTGTGCCCTGATGTTACTAGTCGCGGCCGACCAGATCCTGACTGGTTAGAACACTTTATCGACTTAGCAGAAGACATTGCAAATCAGTCTATGCAAAAGCTGTGGGCAAAAATTTTAGTGGGTGAAACCGTCTCCCCAGGTACCTTTTCAATTAAAAGCTTACAAACCCTCAAGCAAATGACACAGCGAGAAGCAACCGCTTTACAAAAGTGTGCCCCGTTATGCGGGTATCTAGCAAAAGAAGACAGCTATATTATTTTAATTGGATATTACAAAAAGCCATCATTTTTCGACTTATTGCGTAAGGGCAACAAAGAATCTATTAACCTCAGTAAAGCGGGGCTCAGCTTTCCTAATGTATTAACTTTAATGGATATTGGGCTACTGTATAGACAAGAAATAGAGTCATCTAATTTAAAACCTGAACAGCCGTTCTCTTTGTCATTTCAAGGGAAAACACTCTCATTAACAGCAAAAAGTAATGATTTGGTGTTGAGCTATTACAAACTAACGCAAACAGGAGATGAATTAAAAAAGCTCATTACCGTTCCAATAAACAAACAATATAAAGGGCAATTAGAACAGGCTTTTAATGAAGAATTTGACTGTAATTGGGGGTAAATCCCTCTCTTAAATACCGGAGTGATTGATGAAATTAACATAAAAAAAACCCTGAATTATCAGGGTTTAAGTAAATTATTAAGTGATGTACACATCAGTATTAAAAATGCAGTTGAATACCAGCAAATGGACCAGATGTATCAATGTCCGTGCTAATATCATCAACGTCATCGAGTTCTAATTTCATTGAGCGGTAACCAGCACGAATTGCCACATCAACAGCCAAGTTATCAATCACTTCCCACGCAATACCTACCTGGTAATCACTGATCTTACTATCATCAATTGCCAGCATGCTACCCTCAGCAAAGACACTCAACCCTGTCATAGGTAAGCCAACTTCAGCACGTAAATAGCCAAGAGGTACCACACCAGAGAAATCTCTGGTTTCAGTGATTGATTGCCCCTCTGCTGTGCCCGCTAACTGAATTGAACCGTCAAACTGTTTAAAATTCAAACCAAAGTCAAACGACACTAAATCATTGTCAAATAGCTCATAGTATAATGTGTAATCAATATGGTTTAAGTCTGTCACTGTATTTGCTTGCGTGCCAACCGTGTAGTTCTTACCATTAAACTCAAACGTTTCAGATAAAGTAGCAGAGCCATTCAATTCCAATTCAGTGTATTTCAACTTAATATTAGGTACTAATGGAATTGGATGTTCAAGGGCAGCATAAAAACTGCTAAACGTTTCGTCTTTAAAATCAAACGATTGGGCATTGCCTTTTTCTTGATAGCTCCCCGAGCTATCAGCTTGCCAGCCTTCTGCTCCTAAATATAAACCAAGTAGAGTATCGGCATGTGCTACCGGGGCCAAACTTGCCATAGACAAAGCTGCAACTAGACAGTACTTTTTCATTTTTTATCCTTGCGCTAAAAGTTCACTAAGTTCAATAAGAGCTGCATTAGCTCGTGAAATATAATTTGCCATAACCAACGAGTGATTAGCAACAAAACCAAAACCACTGCCGTTGAGGATCATCGGGCTCCAAACGGTTTCTTGAGTTGCCTCTAATTCACGAATGATTTGTTGTAAGCTCACCCGCGCATTTTTCTTTTCTAATACGTCAGCAAAATCATGCTCTACGGCTTTCAAAAAATGTAGCAGCGCCCAACTTGCGCCACGTGACTCGTAAAATACGTCGTCGATTTTCCACCAAGACGTTTTCACTTGCGCGCTACTTGGTGCATAAGTCGCTTGCTCTGCAGCACTGTCACCCGCCAAGTCAGTGTTGACTCTATCTTGGCCTACGCTTGCGCTTAAACGTTGGCTCAAGCTACCTAAGCGCTTCTCAGCTTCTTTTAACCAGCCCCTTAGATTATCGGCTCTAGCATAAAATTGGCTATCGCGATTGTTGGGATCGGCAATCTGGTCTCGATACGCTATCAAGTGTTCAATACCCACGCGGTACTCACCCTCAGCGCTTGGCCAAGCCCATGCTGTTGAACTAATGTTAAACTGAGGTTGTGCCTTTTTAAGTGCCAAATGTTCTGTGGACTGTGATTGAGAGCGGCTAAAATCTTTACGCATAGACAACGCAAGATCTCGTACCATTTCTAAAGCACCATACTCCCATGCAGGCATGTTATCCATAAACACGCTGGGCGGAAGCATATCATTTGATAAATACCCTCCCGGCTTATCAAGTAACGTTGCGCTCACTTCAACTAAAGTATTAGCAGTGACATAACCAATCACTGGCTTCTTTGTAGTTTGCTGCTGCGCAACAGCGACCACATCGAAAACATCGGGCTCCGAGCTCCAATATACGGCTAAAATATAGCCCAACAATACCAAGCCAACTAAGCCTGCTATTATTTTATTTAAATATTGCTGCATTATTAATCCTCATGATGGTGATGTGCTTTTTCTACCTTTTTAAATGAATCTTTCAATGAAACAACATCTATCATTGTAAAAACGTGGCTGCCATTTGCAAAATGTAGCGTTAATTTTCGCTTTTCGCCCGCCTTCAAAGCATACTCAGGTTCAAAGGCCATTAAATGGTAACCGCCCGGCTGAAATTTTACTTGTTCATTCGCAGCCACTGTTAACTTGTTTACTTGCTGCATTTTCATCATACCATTGTGGTGAACATGCTCATGGATCTCGACCCGCCCTAATCCTTTAATCGTGGCTTTAACCAGTTCAAGGTCATTGTGAGAGCGGTTATTTAAAGTAAAGTAGGCGGCTGTAGAGCGAGAGGCTGGCAGGAAAGCCCGAACTTTAGCATCCGTTATGACAATATGAGCTTCATTTTGAACCTGACCGCTGCTTTCGTGTGTTGAGTGTTCATTATGTTGATGAGAAAGTGCAAAAGTCGAAACAGCAAGGCCGCTGGCCAACGCCATAAATTTAGCAAACATATGCTTTCCTTAAATAAAATAGCAACTATTTAAATCATACCATGAAGTCAGTAATTTGAAGTAAATAGTTTACGCATATGAAGTCTAAAATCATGTAGATAAACCCTCGCTTAACAGCCAGCCTAATGCCACTAACATTAATAACGGAACAGCGATAATAATAGAATTAAAAAGCAGCGCTAACACCACCCCAATTAACAAAACCAGTGCTAGCCCCACTACGCCAATGCTAAGCAATGCAAGCAGCGCAATCACCAGTACTATGCCGACTAACAAACCTGCGAGTTCCATACCTACCCAGCTTAGTTCATTAAAAAAGTTTGGAATGCTTATCCAAGCAAGCGGTGCATTCAACCACGAAATTGTAGAAAATAAAAACAGGGCAGCCAATATTAAAAATACAGTTTTCATCGCTTGCTCCTTAGCCTTATTTAGTTGGCATCGTATAATAAGCGACGCCATACGCGATAACGGTTAAAAGAGGAAATTTCAAAAATACAAAGAGCGCCAACACCCGAGTTAACCAACGAGGTAAATTAAACCGCTCCGCAAGGCCGGCGCAAACACCGCCCAACTTTTTATTTTTGATGTGACGAAAACATTGCTGCTTAAAATTAGATTTAGATTGTGTATACATAACGCCTCCAAAATACCGACTTATATTGGTGAGCCTAGCTTTGGTTTTAAAAAAGAGTTTAAAGCTCACCGGTAAAACGCGTGTTCAAGGTTTAGTACCGAGCTTAATTTGCAGCTTGTTGAGACTTCTCTGCGACTTGCTGCTTTAATTTTGCCAGCTCACTCGACAGCTGCTCTTCTTTTTCTAATGCATCAAACTGCGCCTGTGTGCTTTGCTGACCTAAATCATAGCTATCTACTTCCGATTCAATACGATCTACTTTACGCTCTAGCTGTGTAAATCGCGTCAGTACACTTTCAACTTCGTCACAAGCCAGAGTTTGCCTAATACGCGCTCGTGCCGACACAACTCTCTCATGCCTTGATAACTGCTGCTCTTTTACATTCAATGCCGTTATTTTAGCCACAATACGGTCTGCATCGTCATTCAGCTTAGCAAGCGCATCTGACAATGAAACAAGCTGAGGCTGAGCCGCCTCAATGTGCGCTTGTGCTGTATGCTTATGACTGAGTGCAGCCTTGGCCAGATCTTCTCTGTCTTTACTTAACGCATGTTCCGCTTTTTGTTGCCAATCATTCACTTGCTTTTGATGAGCAGCAATTTTTCGTGAAAGTGACTTTTGTTCACACATAACCGTGGCTGCAGTCGCACGGCACTGTGCTAACGTGTCTTGCAATTCAATTTTAATTTGTGCAGTCATCTTTTTTGGGTCTTCAGCTTTATCTAAAAAAGCTGACACTTCTGATTTAATGAGATCTTCAATTCGATTGATTAAGGCCATGATCTGCTCCTTTGCATTGGCGTAAACATAACTAATAAAACTTGATATAAACAATATGTTCCAAGCTTTATGCCAAAGATTAAAAGCAAATTAAATTCAATAACTTAAGAGTATAACGAGTATTTCATAGAGGGAATATAATGAAGGTTTTGACTAAAAAGTGGTGATTTAAACTAAAAAAGCCACACAATAAAATTGTATGGCTTTTTTAAATTCAGTGTTTATGCAAATATTTACTCAGGAACACACTTCAGTGCTTTTTCCATCACGCTTATATCAGCGCCCTGTTTGTGACCATTCTCTGACAAGTGGCGTCTAAACGCACGCCCACCTGGCTGACTTTGAAAAATACCCAACATATGACGTGCAATATGCCAAAAGTTAGCACCTTGTGTCATTTGCGCTTCAAAGTAGTCATACATACTGCGCACTACCTCATGACGGCTTTGCGTAAAGGCAGGCTCACCATATAAAAGTTCATCGACTTGACTCAACATATAAGGGTTGCTGTAGGCTTCACGACCGATCATCACACCATCTAAATGCGCCAAGTGTTGCTGACAATCATCCAGGGTTTTAACTCCGCCATTAATGCTGATGTGCAGATCTGCGAAGTCTTTTTTCAGTTGATATACTCGCGGGTAGTCAAGCGGAGGCACTTCGCGGTTTTCTTTCGGGCTTAATCCTTTTAACCACGCTTTTCGCGCGTGAATAATAAAGTCATCACAGCCAACTTGTTGCGATGCCTCAATTAGCGCCGTTAAAAATTCATATGAATCTTGCTCATCTATACCAATACGCGTTTTAACCGTAACAGGAATATCAACCTCAGCTTTCATCGCCGCAACACACTCTGCCACCAGCTGGGGTTCAGCCATTAAGCAAGCGCCAAATCGACCGTTTTGAACTCGGTCTGAGGGGCAACCAACATTTAAATTAATTTCATTGTAACCATATTCGCCAGCACGTTTAGCGCATTCGGCTAACGCTTTAGGGTCAGAGCCACCCAGCTGCAATGCCACAGGCATTTCATGATCGCCAAACGCCAAGTAATCCCCTTTACCAAATAAAATGGCACCGGTTGTGATCATTTCGGTATACAGCACCGCATGTTTAGTCAATTTGCGGTGAAAGGTCCTGCAATGTTTGTCAGTCCAATCCAACATAGGTGCTACGGAGAAACGCCTAAAATCACCACCTTGTGTAATTAGATGATCATTTTTAATTATTTTTTCGATTTGGCTCATTATCAACTCCGCAACGCAAAACATTAGACAGTCATAAATTAGGTCGCGCAGTATACACGATACACAGTAAAACTGCATGCATTAGGTAGGAGAGTGTTTACCGTTCGCTTAAACCCTCAATTTAAAAGCGCGGCGTAAAGCCCCGCCAATAACCCAAATAAAACCACCCCATCGTAGGCGAACGTTTACCGTTCGCTTTAAACCCTCAAATCAAAAAAGCGCGGCATAAAGCCCCACCAACGTCCGAATTAAAACCAACCACCGTAGGCGAACGTTTATAGTTCGCTTAAACTATCAATGAACGCATTTACCTACTACCTTTTACCAACACACACGCTAATTTTCATGGATGAAATATGCATAAATCACACTTGCTGAGGAAAGGTCGAGTTTCAATACCACACCACTATTACTCCATCACCCTCGTCACATATAAAAGAACACCCTACTTCTCGTCTTTAGCAATAAACCGACTCGTGACAAAACAGCTAGTTGAGCGCTGTGAAAAACTATTAATCGATTTAATTGCCTTTGTGATCATGCCAGATCATATTCACCTACTTATTCAACTATCCACGACAACGACCTTGAGTGACTTCATACGTTCATTTAAAGGCACATTGACGAGCATACTTCGCCCGTTAATAAACAATCAACGACTATGGCAACGCGATTACTATGACCATATGATCCGAAACGAAACAGAACTACTGCATAATGCCAGGTGCATCGTTGCAAACCCTCTACGCGCGAAACTCGTACAGAAAATTGGTCAATACCCCTATTGGTGGTGCAAATACTTATAAAAAGTGCGGCGTAGGCGAACGTTTACCGCTAGCTTAGACCCCCAATTCAAAAAAGCGCGGAGTAAAGACCCGCCAACGTCCGAATTAAAACCAACCCACCGTAGGCGAACGTTTAACGTTCGCTTTAAACCCCCAATAAAAAAAGCGCGGCGTAAAGCCCCGCCAACGACCAAATTAAAACCAACCCATCGTAGGCGAACGTTTACCGTTCGCTTTAAACCCCCAATTTAAAAAGCGCGGCGTAAAGCCCCGTCAACGACCGAGAAAAACCAACCCATCGTAGGCGAGCGTTTACCGCTCGCTCAAACCCCCAATTTAAAAAGCGCGGCGTAAAGCCCCGTCAACGTCCGAATTAAAACCAACCCACCGTAGGCGAGCGTTTACCGCGCGCAAAAAAGCTCTTTTCTCCCCATAAACACAACATGTCTTTTCCATACTCCAAATACAATATAAACTAGGCACTTAAGTATAAAGTAGGTATTTAGTTCACCATGAAGTCCCATTTAGGTCGTCGAGCATTTTCAGCCATGGAGCTACACACATTGTTTAATGGCTATATTTATGGCGATGAACGGCAAAAACGTGAACAACCTAAACATTGGCATTTTTGGCTACCCTTAATTGCTTACTACACAGGCGCTTATAGCGATGAAGTTGGCAGCCTCAAACTCACAGACATAATAAAAAAAGATGGGGTACACTGCTTTAGCTTTACAACACACGGAAAGATACGCCACAGACTTATTCCGATTCATACCGCATTATGGCAAGCAGGTTTAGAAGACTATATTGAGCACGTAAAAAAAGAACAGCATTCACGTTTACTTTATGACTTACCAAGTAAATCAGGGCGTTATAGCGAAAAAGTCAGGATCTGGTTTTCTGGCGAGGGTGAGCGTTTAGGGTATTTACAAAAATGTGACTTACCTTCTATTGACCAGCAAGGTCACAAAACAGCCATCAGCAGTTTGCGTTTAAATTTCGAACAACAAATTCGCATTGCTGCATTACAACGCGCCAACAAAGCTGCATTTTACTATTTGTTAGGATTAAAAGATGAGACAACTGCCGTTCCTCTTCCGTTGAGTGCATTAAAGCAAGTGATAGCACCACTGCGCGTGATCAATAACAATGTGCACTGGGTGAGGTTTTTGGATAGGCATAATTAATTCGTAATTACTTCTTTCTGCGTAGCGCGGCATAAAGCCCCGCCAACGACCAAATTAAAACCAACCCATCGTAGTCGAACATTTACCGCTCGCTTAAACCCTAAATTCAAAAAAGCGCGGCGTAAAGCCCCGCCAACGGCCGAATAAAACCAACCATCGTAGGCGAACGTTTATCGTTCTCTTGAATACCTAAATTTCTTTATTCGTCGATAACTTTATATCTATCAACTTTCGATCGCGCACAAAAAAGCCGCTTTACAGCGGCTTTTTTTGTAACCAATATCTAACTAATTAGATTAGTTACCACCTGTAGTTGTGCTACAAGTTACATCTACATTGCCATTCTCATCAGTACCATCAGCAGTCACGGTGAAAGACGTTGTCGCACCAGCTGCTAAAGTTACGCCGCGAGGAATAACATTTACAGTATATTGTTGACCTTCAACAATATCTGCTAAAGCATAAGTACCCGCTGTTGTTTCTGAAGCAACTGCAGGCGCTTTACCTGATTGAGCATAAGATACAACCGCGCCACCTAGTGCTGCGCTTACATTTTCATCGTTTGCACACGTTGCCGTTACAGCAAATGACTCAGATACAAAAGTTTGTTGGTTTGCTAATACAACATTGGTTGTACCACAAAGGTTACCTGTTGTAGTGCCCCATGCATTACCGTTAGCATCACGTACTGTTACAGTGGCAGTTTCTGTCGCAGCAACACCACTTAAGCTAAGTGCTGTTGAATTACCAGTAATAGAAATAGTTTCAGAACGCTTAGTAGACTGGATATCTGCAAATAGGCCTGACGCAGGAATGTCATCACCTGATGTTGCTAATGTAATTGTATCAGCACAAACTGCCGCTACATCATTTGCAGCAAAGAATGTTAAGTGATCAGTCATGAAGCTACCAGCAAATGTATCACCCGTTTGCGCACCAACGGTTACAACATTCGTTTCGTTAGTCCATTGACCTGTTACTTCATCATGTGATGCAAGGCTTAACGTATCGCCTGTTTTAACCGTTTCGCCTGAGCTTAAAACTGTAGAAGCAGGGATTGCTACAGAGATTTGAATTGGGCTACTGAACTTTTTGATCTTGTTGCCTTGATCGTCCGTCATAACAACGTTCGCAACACCCACAGGCTGCGCTACAGTAGTCGTGCTACCAGCGTTTAAGCCTTCAGGGATGATTGCACCTGCCGCGTTAGAGCTGGTATCTGCAGAGCTAACATCTAAAGAGATTTGCGTACCCGATACTGGGTTACCATCAGCATCTTGTAGTTGAGTGCCTGCAGGGACAGTTACATCAGCACCCGCTTTACCACTAGCAGCATTTGCAGTGATTGCGTCACCAGTTGTTGCATTTTCAACTGTTGCTTCTACAGTATCAACCGCTACACCTTCAGCTTCAACTGATGTAAGTGCAAGTTGCACTGCAACATTACCTTCAGCACCCGTTAAGTCCATAATAAAGCTTTTAGAGATAAAGCCTTCCGCAGAAACAGTTGCTGTAACTGTTGTAAGCGTTGAGCCGTCTTTGTTTGTAAATACAAACGAGCCATCAGCCGCAGTTGTAACTGCTTCGCCATTAGCATCAACTAAATTCTCTGCAACAGCACCGTCTTCTAAAAATGAAATCGTTGCAGCAGTTATAACATTTGTGTTTGCAGCATTTACAACACTACCAGATACAACTAGGCCTAGCGCGTCAGGTGTAGTTGGTGCAACAACAACCGGATCAGTTGGTTCTACTGGTTGTACTACAACATTATTGTCGTCGTCACTGAAACAACCCGTTAGAGTTAGCGCAGCAGTAACAGACAGAGCGAGAAGTGATTTTTTATTAGCAAGCATGGTTAGTCCTTGTGTTCCTTTCAAAATTAACAACTACTTTTAAGTGCGCTGTTAACAATACATTAAATTCAACCATTACTATATGCATAGCAACAGTTAATGGCAATTTAGACATTAAAATTTAATAAAGTTAAACAGGGACTTCTTTCACTCCCTGAACTTCTGCTAATTTAAGTTTACCTAAAGTTCATACAAACCAAGGCCTAGCTTTAACTTTTAGCGTTACAAATGTAGCATATGCAGCGCAAACATCCAACAGAATAATACCTATGTACGACAAGAGATCATATTAAATGGTACTAATATGATAAACACTTGCTATTAATCATAAATTTTGTTGCTACTTTACTATTAAACTCATATTTTTCTCATCTCAACAGTAATCCGTTGGTATTTTTTATTAACCTCGATACAATCATATTTTAACGCATTTAAACTCTCGATTTTGAGTTGTTGCGACACAAAATAACACTACAACACGGTTGACTCATGCGCAAAAAAACCAACACTTTAATGTGGTCTTGCTTTATGGCAAGTACCCCTCTTATGGCTGCAACAACAGATAATCAGTCTTTTTATGGCTTTACAGGGCTAATTAACATCCCAAATGCTTATGTGGCCGACTTCGGCAGCTTACATACGCAATATAATAATCAACTTGAATACCGAGCAGATGTTGTTGATGGACATAACTTCACAATTAATACAGGCGTATTTGAGGGGTTAGAAGTAGGCGGTAAAATTGCCAGTGTGAGTATTCACGACAACCTATTTCATGAAAGTGCAAAAGGCAATTCTCAAATTCGTGATCTCTCTTTTAATGCTAAATATCAGTTGCCGTTTATTCCCAAAAATTGGTTTTCATTGGCTGTGGGCGCACAAGACATAGGCGGTGCCGCGAACAACTATAAAGCCTATTATGCAGTTGCAACCAAACGCTTAGGGAACTTTGATTTAACACTCGGTGCAGGCACGACAGATAACCTGACAAACCGACTAGATGGCGCATTCGCCGGTGTGCAATGGCATGCAACTGAGTGGTTAAGTATTACTGCAGAACACAATGGTGAAGCAACCAGCTCAGGCCTAAAACTACATGTACCAAGCAAGTGGTTAAGTAATCAACTTGCTATCAGCCTAGCTGCAAATTATTATGACCACAAACAAAGTGAAGACGATGTCTATTTTGGTATTAACTTTAAATACCAATTGAATAAGCCTGAGCATAAAAGCTTTAGGCCAATAAAGCCGGCACCACAGCTTGCGCCTCAACCCAAGCCTCACATAACCCCAATAATATCTGATTCAAACAGTTCTGGGCCAAAAGCTCCCCAACTAAAAAATAAGCCGACTTTACTGAAATCAAAGCAAGTAAAGCACACAGCCACTGACTCAGAGCTAGAGCAAACAGCCATGGCCTTTAAAGCCGCGCTGCTTGACGATGGGTTTGAAAACATTCATGTTGGTTATAGCCTATCTAGTGTGCACGTTATTATTGAAAACCATGTATTTAATCAAAACGAATTAGACGCAATAGGGTTGATATTAGGCCGACTACAAGCGCACTTTAACTACCCGGGTATGGACTTCAACTTAGTACTGCAAAAGCTAGAAGTACCGCAAATTCAAATATCAGGTCAATTAGATGATTACAGAGGCTTTATACAATCTGGCACTGCGCCTAACTTAGCCATCACCAATAGAGTGAACATACAGCACGGCGGCCTAACTTGGGTTAATTTTGGGTCGACTAATAGCCCTTATTACACCCCCCGCTTAACGCTAAGCCCAGATATTGTAAAAGGGGTAGCCACTGAACTTGGTGTACTCGACTATTCACTTGCCTTAAAAGCGCAGCTCGAGGTGCCAATTTGGCAAGGTGGCTCTATTAACGTTACCGGTACTCAAGGTATTGCCACGTCAGACGATTTTAAAGACAACAAACCTTTTACAAGGTTTCGGCATAAAGATGGCCTTACTAGCCTAACCTACAAGCAAAACTGGCAACTGCCCTTCAATATACATAACCAAACACAAATTGGTTATTACTACGAGTTTACCAATTACCTTGGGTTTAAGCACCAAAGTATGTGGATGAGTGAAAGCGGTCGTCACCAAATCAGCGCGCAGCTTGGCTACTTTGACTATCAAGATTTTGATGGTGACAAAACAATTTATAATACCAGCTATCAATATAACTTATCAGAATACGATATCAGCCTCTCCGCAAGTGTTGGTAAGTTTTTCAATAAAGACAGCGGCTATAAGCTCACCAGTAAGTTCTGGTTTGGCGACACATCACTAGACGTGTATTACCTCGACACCAAAGGTCGATTTGTCGGCATTGGCTTAACTGTGCCATTAACCCCACGTAAAGACTATGCAACATCATACGGTGTTATAAAAGGTAAACACAATTGGAGAGAGCGCATACAAACCCGTGTGGGTGAGTCACACAACAACGTGGCATTTGGATTGGGTCAATTGCCGTTTGATGATACCACAATTGAAACAGAGCTGTTTAATCAAAGTCGTTTGTCTGAAAGCTATATTCAGCATCACTTACCTAGATTGAGAGAGGTTTATAAAACCTACGCTAAGTAACCTATAAAATACCACGCCAAATAAAAAGCGAGCTACTTTCAAAAAATAGCTCGCTATATCTCATTTATTAAACTCTAACTGTTCACTATTAAACTGAGTAAGAGTAGCTTTATTTTAAAGTGAGTATTGTAATATAAAATGGTTAATTTTTTCATCAACCATGCCATGTCACTTCGCATTTTCAACCACAAGGTTAGCACCAAATATGTTATTCACTACTTTACCTAAAGTATAAACATTAGATAGCGCTGAATGATATAACCAGAATAGCAGCACAAAACCATAAAACATCAATGGCTCAGGTATAGAAAATACTTCCCCTAAAACCCCCACTAATGCGAGCAATGCAGATATCAACACAATAATCACGAGTGTTTGCCTAGAAGAAAAGCCAAGTTTTTGAAATATGTGATGAAGGTGTTCACGATCGGGTTTAAACGGCGAATCTCCTCTCTTTACTCTTCGGATCATTATTGCCGCCATGTCCATCAATGGAATGGCAATTAACCAAAGAGCTGTAACAGGTCGAATCGAGTGCGCGCCAGCTTCAGTCACTTGACTAACTGACAACAATAACCATACAACTGCAAACCCGATCATCATGCTGCCTGCATCGCCCATAAACACCTTTCTTTTACGACCTAGCAACCCAAGGTTCATACAAACATAAGGGATAATCGCGAACACAAAAATAAAGCAGATAGACGTCGTTAAGCCATCACCAAAAATAGCGCCTAACAGAGCAAGGCTTGAAAAGGTAACAATAGACAACCCACCTAACAAACCATCAATGCCATCAACCATATTAAATGCATTAATCGCCGCTATAACAGCAAAAACGGTCATAACACAACCGATTAGCGGTAAGTCGATTGACCCAAAGCCAAACGGGTTACCTAATGAGATTAATCGATAGTCTGTAAAGTGCATCATTAAAATAGCAACACAGGCTTGCAACGCTAATCGCAACTTAACACTTAAATCAAACTTATCGTCAAGTGCACCTAATATGGTGAGAAATACTAAACTTACTAACAATACAAATAACTGAGGAGCAGCCCCAGCATGTTGATACAAAAAATAAGAAACTGAGATACAAACTGAAATACCACCAGCTAACGGCACAACACCTTCGTGATGCTTTCTAGCATTTGGTTTATCAACCAACCCTATCTTTTTAGCCACTTTTCTCATTACAAACAACGTAGTGAACGAAAAGAAAAAAACGTAGGCGAGCTCGACTAACATTTACACATCCTTATTAAAAATATGAGCGAGATTTATTAAGAGACCATTTTAGTTCATTATTCGCGAAATGAGAATAACGCCATACTCAAAAGTTAGAATCTATTAGTTCTGCGTTTAAATTGCTCTCAAAATTTGTCGTAAAAGATTTAAGGTAGCGCTGTATAATTGAATACTCTCCAGCTTCAATATAGCACCTCAACTCAGGTGCATTACCCGAAGGCCGTATATGAACGATTGCTCCATTACTTAAATGTAGTCTAACGCCATCAGTATCATCACCATGAATTACATCTAAGCTAGAAATATCTAAAAGACTGCATATTCTTTGGGGTTCAGTCTTGAGTAAAGTAACAAGTTTTAAGCTTTTTTCTTGCGGAAAGTTCTTAAGCCTATCACTAGCAGTAAAGCGTTGTGGCAAAGATATTTGTAAGCTTGCTATGCTGTCACCCATTGTTGCTAAAACAAGCGCTGGTAGCAAAGCATCTCTTGTAGGAAGCGCTTTAAGTGCTTTACCATTAAACTCAAAGTCACTCGCTAATAAATAGCCGCCATTTGCTTCAAAACCCGCTACTCGCTTATAAGTTTTGTTTAACTTTGCAAAGGCTTCTATCACATAGGGTGAGCCAATCTTTGTTCTGGTCACTGTTTTAAAGCTACCTGACAATTCAATCGCTGTGTTACAGCTAACGGGTGTTGCAAGCGCTTCAATTGAGAGTGCTTGACTACAAAGTAGACCTAGAATATCACCTCTTAGCCACTCGCCGTCTTCGCCTGCAACTAATGGTCTATCGCCATCACCGTCAGTTGAGAAAAGCATATCTAAGTGATATTCACTTACCCATTTTTTAGCTCTTTGCTTATCTTCATCCGATACAGCCTCGGTATCGATTGGGATAAATTCATCACTGCGCCCTAAGCAAATGACTTCTGCACCCAATTGCTCAAATAGTGCTTTGTAAATATCTCTACCTGCACTAGAGTGCTCATAAATACCCACTCGCTTACCTCCTAACGCCTCTTCGCTAAACAGGTTTGTATATCGAGCGGTATACGCATTTTTCGCTTTATCGCTAGTTGGTAAACTGATATCGACTAAGCTCAAGTCAGTAAAATCAAAATCAGTAGATAAAATAGCTTGCTCATCTTGCTTGGTGATTTCACCATCAGGACGATAGAACTTTAAACCATTTCTATCAAATGGAATATGGCTACCTGTAACCATAATACAAGGCATATTGTCTTGCATCGCTGTATAAGCAAGTGCTGGAGTGGGTACCACACCATAATAAACAACATCTATATTGAGTTGCTTCAAACCAGCAGCGCAGGCTTTGGCAATATCAAAGCTGCTCGGACGGTTATCAATTGCGATGGCCATTGTATTAAATGCGAATTCACTTTTAATACTCTGAGAGAATGCAATTGAAAAGGCTGCACACACTTGCGGTGTAAAATCGACAACGAGACCTCGGGCACCGCTGGTACCAAATGCAATGCCACTTGTTTGAATGACTGATTTTGTATTCATGACTTAACCTTTTACCCTGCCATAACGATCTTCAAAGCGCACAATATCATCTTCACCTAAGTACGAACCTGACTGCACTTCAATAAGCTCTAAATCTACTTTACCTGGGTTTTCTAATGCATGAACTGCTGTAATTGGAATGTATACTGATTCATTCTCTGTGACGAACTGCTCTGTATCATCAATTAGAACTTTGGCAGTACCTGATACAACAATCCAGTGTTCAGCTCTGTGGTGGTGCATTTGCACAGATAGTTTTGCACCTGGTTTAACCGTGATACGTTTTACCTGAAAGCGCTCACCGTTGTCTACTGAGTCGTATTTACCCCAAGGACGATATACCTCGCGGTGGAATGTAACCTCTGAGCGTTCTTCCGCTTTTAATTGACTAACGATTTTTTTTACTTTTTGAGATTCGTCTTTGTGCGCAACGAGTACAGCATCTTTTGTATTAACAATGACTAAGTCTTCAACGCCCACCGTTGTCACTAACTTATCTTCACAAAATACTAGGGTGTTTTTTGTGTCTACACATTTAACGTCGCCAATAAGAGCATTGCCATTTTCATCTTGCTCAGACACTTCCCACAATGCTGCAAAGCCACCTACATCATTCCAGTTTGCATCCATCGGTACCACAACAGCATCCTGTGTGTGTTCCATCACCGCATAATCAACAGATTCATCTGGGCATGCTTCAAATGCTTCTTTATCTACACGTACAAAGTCCATGTCATTATTTTGTACTTGTACTGCTTTTTCACACGCTTCATAAATATCTGGGCGAAATGCTTTTAGCTCTTCAAGGTAGCGACTCGCTTTGAATAAGAACATACCGCTATTCCAGTAATAGTCACCACTGGCAATATATTTTTTTGCCGTTTCAAGGTTTGGCTTTTCGACAAAACTTTCAACAACAAAACCGTGCTCAACCTCAGCACCACGCTTAATATAACCATAACCCGTCTCTGGCGTATTGCCAACAATACCAAAGGTCACTAATTTACCTTGCTCTGCTAATAATGTTGCTTTATTGACACTTTCTTGGAAAGCAGCTTGGTTTTGAATAACATGGTCAGCAGCTAAAACAAGTAATAATGAATCTTGATTGCTTTCAACTGCTTTGAAGGCTGCTAACGCAATAGCAGGCGCGGTGTTACGACCCACAGGCTCTAAGAAGATACCACTGTGTGCAGCTCCTATTTGACGAACTTGCTCTGCGGCAATAAAGCGGTGCTCTTCATTACAAATTAACATCGCTGGCGTATGCTCTAGACCATTTAATCTTAAAATAGTCTCTTGCAACATGGTGTTTTCACCATGCAGCTTTAAAAATTGTTTTGGGTAGTTGCCGCGTGACAGTGGCCATAAACGTGTGCCTGAGCCCCCAGCCATGATGATTGGAAGTATCATATTCTTTATCCCTGTGTTTTCTGTAATGCTTTAAAGTACCATTTTGTGTGCTTATGGACTTTTTTATCTTTTAATAGGCTGACTATATCGAACCATTGATATTTACCATGTTGAATATCATGTGGTAAGTCGTTTAGCGGTTTGCTCAGCCTCAGGATATAAGCAATTGCAACATAGTGTGTGCTAAAGCCATCACCAAAAACGTTGTCATCATAAAAATGGTCATAAAGCCCTAAAAGAGTCGCTTCTGGGAGTGAAAATGCCTCACCAAGCTCTTCTTGAGTTAACCTTTCAAATGCCTCTTCAAGCGATTCATTTTTTAAAATCCGTCCGCCAGGCACAAACCAGTTCCCTTGTGCTGGTTTATTTAACCGCTCACCCAAAAGCGCTTGGTTATTTTCATCTAATACAATCAAATCGATTGAAACAAGTGGCGCGCTTTCTATTACTGTAGAAAACGTATTTTTGTCTAGAAACATCCTATGTTCTCTATTATTTTCTAAAGTTATCTTGATTTGCTAAAAACCACTCATAAGTTTCTTTTAGGCCCGCTTCTAAAGAAGTGCTATATTCCCACCCTAATGATTTAAGGCGAGACACGTCCATCAATTTACGCGGTGTACCGTCAGGCTTAGTCGCATCAAATTCTATGGCACCTTCAAAACCAACCACTTTTGCAATTGTTTCAACAAGCTCTCTGATTGTACAATCAACACCTGTGCCTACATTGATATGACTTAACATCTCTTGTGTGTTTGCACTGTATGTTTCTGAATCTAAGTTCATTACATGGATTGATGCTGCAGCCATGTCGTCTACATGCAAAAACTCTCGCATCGGCTTACCTGTCCCCCACGCAACAACTTTGCTATCACCTACTAATTTCGCTTCATGAAAGCGACGTATAAGTGCTGGAATAACATGAGAGTTTTCTGGATGGAAGTTATCATTTTCTCCATACAGATTAGTTGGCATGACTGAGCGATAATTACGACCATATTGACGATTATAAGACTCACACAGTTTGATACCTGCAATTTTAGCTATCGCATAAGGCTCATTAGTAGACTCTAAAGCACCACTTAAAAGTGCCGTTTCTGTCATCGGTTGCTCGGCAAATTTAGGGTAGATACAACTTGACCCTAAAAATAACAAATCATTAACACCAGATAAGTGCGCGCTATGGATGATGTTATTTTGAATCATTAAATTCTCATAAATGAATTCTGCTGGGTAAGTTTTATTCGCTACAATCCCACCTACTTTTGCCGCAGCAAGATATACTTGGTCTATTTGATTTTCTTCAAAAAACGTACGAACCGCCTGCTGGTCCAGCAAGTTTAACTTAGCTCTGCTTTTTGTAATCACCTTAATATCATCAGATTGCTTTAACTTTCTAACAATGGCACTGCCAACCATACCATTATGGCCTGCGACAAAAACTATTTTTTTACTCATGCATAACTTCTCTACTTATGAAAATACTGAGGAATCTTGTTTAAGTTCTTGAAAAACAATGCCTTAACCCAAAACACACCATTACTTACTAGCGCTTTTTTATCTTCTTTAGTTTTTTGGATTATATTTTTCAAGCTTCGATTACTAGCTCCGCCCACTCTCATTTTAACTAAGACTTCGGGAAAATACGTTATTGTAATTCTCTTTTTCCATAAATATCTAAGCATAGAGTCATAATCAGCTGCAATTTTGTACGAAAGGTCAAACCCACCAAACTCGGCATAAAGAGCTCTTTTCATGTAAAAAGTCGGATGAGGAGGCATCCAACCTAGATGGAGTTTAGACAAACTAAAGTCTCCGCTAATCCATTTGCGTATCACTTTCTCAGTATTATTTTTATCTACATAATTTAAATCACAATATATAGCATCGGCATCAGAATTTTGGTATTTGTCCACCATATTTTCAACAGACTTGTTAGATGCGAATACATCATCAGAATGCATAAAACCAATAATATCTCCGGTTGCAGCAGATATACCTTTATTTAATGCATCATAAATACCACTGTCAGGCTCACTAACCACAAGGCTCACTCTAGAACCATTTTTTTTGATTATATTAAGTGTATCGTCGCTAGATGCCCCATCGATAATTATGTGCTCAATATTATGATAACTTTGCTCCTTAACTGATTGTAAGGCATCAGAAATAGTTTTGGCACTGTTATAGGTCGCGGTTATTATGGATACTTTAATTGTCATTTCTTTCCAAAAAAAAAGAGGCCATTAATAATATGTAGCCTTTAATAAGAGACTTACTCTACTGAAACACTCACATCATAGCCATAGGACTTCAATAACGCATGCTGCTTCGCTTTAGCTAAATCATGTTGAACCATTTCAGCACACATTTCTTCGACTGTAATCTCTGGCTCCCAGCCCAACTTATCTTTTGCTTTCGTTGGGTCGCCTAGCAATGTTTCAACTTCTGCTGGACGGAAGTAGCACGGATCTACACGCACAATCACATCACCTACTGATAGTGCCAGTGCGTTATCACCTTCAATCGCAACCACTGTCGCTATTTCATCAACGCCTTCACCGCTGAACTCAAGCGTAACGCCCAGCTCTTTTGCTGATAAAGACACAAACTGTCTTACTGAAATTTGCTTACCTGTCGCGATCACAAAATCTTCCGGTGTATCTTGTTGAAGCATCATCCACTGCATGCGAACATAATCTTTTGCATGACCCCAATCACGTAGCGCATCCATATTACCTAGATATAAACACTTCTCTAGACCTTGTGAGATATTAGCAAGACCACGTGTGATTTTACGTGTTACAAACGTTTCACCACGACGAGGAGATTCGTGGTTGAATAAAATACCGTTACACGCGTAAATACCATAAGACTCACGGTAATTTACCACAATCCAGTACGCATACATTTTCGCTACAGCGTACGGCGAGCGAGGGTGGAAAGGCGTAGTTTCCTTTTGCGGAATCTCTTGTACCTCACCATAAAGCTCAGACGTAGAAGCTTGATAGAACTTAGTCTTTTTCTCTAACCCAAGAAAACGGATTGCTTCTAATAGACGTAGAGTGCCTATTGCATCTACATCAGCTGTATATTCAGGCGCTTCAAACGAAACAGCTACATGGCTTTGAGCACCTAAGTTGTAAACCTCATCAGGTTGTACTTCTTTAAGAATGCGAGTTAAGTTTGACGTATCTGTTAGGTCGCCATAATGAAGGAAAAAGTTAGGGTTTTCTTCATGCCTATCTTGATAGATATGATCTATACGCTCTGTATTAAAGCTTGATGCTCGACGCTTAATCCCATGAACTTCATAACCTTTTTCTAAAAGAAACTCTGCTAAATATGAGCCATCCTGACCCGTTACACCTGTTATTAAGGCTACCTTCATTGCGTTTTTTTCCTGTATATTCGACTTTTTTTAAAAATTGCAGGGTTACCTTGATAAATACCACTACATTTTAAATCTTGAGTTGCAACAGAGCCAACTGAAAGAATAGCCCCTTCGCCTATTGTGACGCCGGGGCAAACAGTAGCCTGAGCACCCACCCAAGAGCAATTCTCCAAAACTACTGGTTTAATAATTAAATCAAATAGATTAGACTTGTAATCATGATTACCTGTAAGTAAGTAAGCCCCTTGAGAGACACAGCAATTTTCACCAACACTTATTGTTGTGAGGTTATCAATCCAAACATTTTCCCCAATCCAAGAATTACAGCCAACTTCAAAAAACCATGGGTATTTTATTTTGACTCCAGGCTTTATTACGACTGAATTTCCTACTTTAGAGCCAAACATTTTCAGTATACTGATTTTTATGAAGGAAGGCCAAGGAAGCTTACTTTCAAAGAAAATACAACTAAAGACCATCCAAGATAATATTTTTATTTTTGAGCCTGGTTTGTACCAGTTATTAGTATACTTATTTAGTTGCATTTACTTCTCAAAATTAATACCGTATTTGTCACGCAATATCTTAATAATTTGTCCACTTTCATTACCTGATAACCTTTTTATATCATATATCTTTGCGTCAACTAAAAATCTGTACCAAAAGCCTTGGAGAAAATGCCAAATCAATCCTTTTTTACCATCTAAAAACCCCAACTTAAATACAAAACGCCAGATAAAGTAAATGAAAGGCCTAACAAAAAGAGGAAGCTTAGCATAAATATGTTTTAGTTTTCTTTTCCTTTGCTCTTGTGTACCTCTAAGACTTGGACGTACGCCGTCTTGAGGACACAAACCATAAATAGTATTTAATAGATCAGCCGCTTCTTTAGTGGCGTAATTATTATGCTTCTCAGTCCACCAAGTAAGATTATTTAAATTATCATCTACTATGTCATATTCAAAATTTACAGTATTGCCTTGAGTCAGTTTTATATGCTCATCCATCCAACGCTGTTCCATTCTCCCATGTTCAAAACGCCAGATTCTTAGTAACCAAGTAGGATAATAACCTCCGTACTTAATCCATTTACCCATAAAACAAACTTTCCGCTTTACATATACGCCAGAAACATTTTCATCTAAATTAGATAGTTGAGAATTTATTTCATCAGTTAACTGTTCAGTTGCAAACTCATCTGCATCCATTTTCATCACCCATGTAGTTTCTATTGGACAATTATCAAGTGCCCATTGGAACTGCTTGGCATGATTACCTGGCCAGGGATTATGAAAACATTTAGCTGCATGCCGTTTGCAAATATCAATTGTCAGGTCAGAAGAACCAGAATCAATTACAAAGATTCTTTGTGTAAAAGGCTTCAATGATAGAATGCATCTTTCAATATGCTTGCTTTCATTTAGTGTCAATATTATTACTGATATATTACTCATTATTTTGTACCAACCTAGAAAACACATCACAAAACTTCAATGCAATTTTGTCCCACCCAAAGTTACGAGCTAACCTCCTTGAATTTAAGGACAATAAATGATGATCTCTTTGATATAAATCGAGCATTCCAGCACATGTATCTTCAACGGAATTATCAATCCATAGTCCGCACTCAAAGTCAACTGCTGAAGACCAAGGAGTGTTTTTACTTGCCAAGATGGGAGTCCCTGAAGCAAGGCTTTCCAAGTAGACATTTCCAAAATTTTCATTATGTGAGGGTAACACAAATAGATCAGCCAGCTTTAAGAAATTACTTTTTCCTTCTTCCTTTAAGTGCCCAACAAAAAATACACTTGGTTGAAGGTTAAGTTCGCAAACCAGCCTCTTTAGATAGTTAAGCTCTCCTTCGTCTTGCCCAGCAATAAAAAGCTTTGAGTTAGTTTTCTTTTTATGAAACTTAGAAAAAGCATGTATAAGTATATCAAAACCCTTCTTTTTTTGTATACGACCCATAGAAACAACAACGTAACTTTCATCAGTAACTTCCGCATCAGAAATACTATTGAAAAATTCGGGTTTCTTTTTATCTGGTCTATAATCATAATCCCTAATGTTAATACCATTAGGGATGACAACGCAATTTGCAGACGGGAAACATTTTAAAACTTCACCTTCTTCTTGCTCAGAGGTTACATGAAAGATATTATTATTCATGTATGGTCGAATAAAAAAGCTAAGCCAGAGACGCTTAAACTTGCTGCCGTTTTCAAGACACCAGTCACCTAAAGAGCCTCGCGGTGACAAAAGGACTGGCTTTTTGTATATTTTCCCCAATATAAGAGAAATAGCTGTTGAAACACTAAATATTGATTGTATGTGCAGGATATCGCTATTCTTTATATCTTTATATACACCAAACAAAAGAGGTAAAGATAATTTACCTACAATCGTTTCATTATAATACTTAACCGATATTCCATTTACTTTAATAAAAGTATTAACTACGACATCTAATCTATTTGTCATATTTGCATTTGTAGTGACAACATTTAAGTCAACTGCTTCTATTTCAACCAGCTCTTTACTAGCATACAATGACGAGAAAATTGGACCGCCATATACAACAGCAGGATAGAAAGAAGGAATTATCAGACAAATTTTCATTATATAAACCAATTAAAAAGTTAAAATCTTTTTCTTAAAAACCTAACATATAAAACAAAAAACAAAGAAAACAACATTAAATAAAACAACGCAGCATTACTTGTTGAATAATAAAAGCTCGGCACCCCATCATTAAAAAATGGTATGAACTCACAAACAACTATAAAGTATAATACCCTTTCAAAAACATTTTGAGAGGCGAGCAATCTACAAATAATAACTACTACGATAGCGAATACCAACATCCCTAAAATACCAAAAAAGCCATAACTAACCAAAAAGTAACCAATATAACCTGGCGCAATACCGATGTTATTAGAGTTTCTATTAAATACATCTTCAGTTACTCTTGAATTAGTTGAAGAATAATTAAAATCATAAAAGGGACCAAAGTCATAAATATAATGAACAATATGAAACGTCTCCAAAAAAGTCACAAACCTAAAGAGTATATTATAAACAATCTTTTCAAAAGTTACTTCTGCATCACGAGTTTGGTATACGAAGAAAACAACAGAAAATAGAAAAACTATACATGCAATTATTATTGCTTTCTGTCTTTTCCCTTGACGATTAAAGATTGCCAACACAAACAAAACAAATGGAAATAGAGGCTGTTTAGTCAAAAAGACACCAGAAAGATAGCTCGATGTAAATAATCCGATAATAACAATGAGTAGCGTTTTAAACTCCTTTGGGTAAAGTGTATAAGCAGCTAGTGTTAACGCAGGAACAAATGTAGTGCCAAATTTAAACAACAACCCAATATATTGGACTTGCTGGCTACCGTTTAATATCATTGCATTATCTAAAGTTGGCGAATAATAAAAACAAAACAAACTTGATGTGGATACGAGTAATAGAATTAAATTTAGATAAACCTTCTCCTCAGCTGGCTTTGAGTTTTTTATGAACTCAAAGCCTTCGTATTTACTTGAAAAAAAATACAAGAAACCAAATGACAATAACAGAACAAAAATACTAAACAGTGACTCTAAAGAGGTTATGACTACTGACTTATTGTCATACGGCGAAATAAAATCGAAGAGACCAATATATAAAACCTGTAAAAAAGTTGCAGATAGCAATATCAAACTCAATATTCTAAACATTATTACTACCAAAAATACTAACAATTAAATTATCAAGCTGCTCTTTAAAGCTGGAGCAATGCAACTCAACGCTTTTAGAGTAGCTCGATTCAAGTTTACCTGAGTGCTCTTTGTATAGTTTACAAATATTATTTACTTCGTTTGCAATATCGTAAGTGGAATTTGATGCAATCACACCATTATCATAGAGGAGATTCGTACCTCGTATACTATCTATAGTACAAACCAACCTTACACCAAGCTGCCTAACTTGTATTGAGCGATTACATAGCCCAGAACCACCGACGTCTGTTAGTAAAACTAACATTGACTCCCTAATAATAAGCTCAATATTATCTATGAAACCTACAGCCTTAATATCAACTTTGGATTTACAGAATTTTTTTCCATTGAAGGCTAAAGCTATTTCATTCGAATACTTGCCTGAAACTATTACTTCGACACTATCTTCACTTGATGCTCTTAATTGGAATAAGCTTTCTAAGACTTTTATAGCGATCTTCACACCTGAACCATTAGGGTTATACAGGAAAACCTGATTTTTTTTAAAAACCTGACTTTGATTTATTCTAATATCAAATGAATCAAAATCAGGGGATGGTAAAAGCAAATTCAATTTATTAATGTCATAACCAGATGAGCTATACCAGGCACATTCTTCCTGTGAAGCGAGAATGAGCTTAAAATAACGCATTCTTCTCTCTATATAGTAGTTATAAATAACCCTGTGTAAATTCTTTCCTGTCTTAAGAAAATCTGAGATTGAAGTTTTAAGTGGAGAATCAGCAACATAAATATAAGTATTTTTAGGTATATAACCTAGATAACCACGAAAAAGATAAAGTGGCCCTAATAGGAAATACTCCGAATCCCTATTATTAAAAATCTTTTTTAGTTGCAATTTAGCTAACTTCCTATCTAGCGTATCAACATAATGCAAATTTACAGTGTAATTTAACGATAAAAACACTTTATAGATATTGATCAAATCCTTTTTATGACCAGGCCCAGCTCCAGACCCACTAAATAACGTTGGTAAGATTAAATTAAGTTTTGCCATAACATTTCACACATAGATAAATTATAATCTTGGATTCCATAAAACTTTTCATTTTCAATCTTTTCTTTAAAAGCAATTATAATCTCTGGATTTTTAATAATCTTTTCAATATAGCCTTCACATTCCTCTATATTATTAGCATCAAATAAAAAGCCATTATCACCATGTTTATAATGGGAACCTGATTGAAAACTTACAACTCCTGGCAAGCCTAAACTCATAGCTTCAAGAGTGACAAATGAAGAACCTTCACTGTATGAAGGAAATAACAAACAATCACATTCAGAAAAAAGCTTAAATAATTTTTTTTGCTCTAACTTGCCGTGATTGAATATATTGCCGAGCGGTGGCGGACTGCAAACTGCATCGCCAACTAAGTGAAACTCCGCAAGAGGAAACTTTTTTGCTAATGAAAATATAGTATCAACACCTTTAGTATACTCAAGACGTCCAGCAAAAATAAACTTAATCCTTGACTGATTGTTCTTTTTCTCAAATTGTTCTCCTAGCTCTATTTCGGGCCTTGGGTATAAACAAATGTGAGTGTTTGCTTTAGGACAAATGCTTTTCACATAATTTGAAACCGCAATAGAAGGGCATGCGATCACATCAGAACATTCGAATGTTCTAAGTTCACGTTCATATATGCTGGTGATATCGTACTGTTCATTTTGATAACGATTCCTAAGCTCGGCCAATTCTAAAGCGCAAGAAACTTGCTCATGAACTTTAAGCCTACAATTGACCCTATCTAATATTGGCATTCCATTTGCTATCGTATAGACGATACTATCCCTTTTAACTTTTTTAAGTATGCTTAAATGAAAATTATTTATTGCTCTATTGGTACCAAGATCGAGACTATCTCTAACTATATAGTTGCCAATTTTTTGGGTTGCAAATGGGAGCATATATCTATTTTTAATTATGTTCTCAGATTCAAAATTGAATTTCTTTACATGTGAATAATGCAAATTCACTTTGAACTCTTTAGCTAACGCCCTAACTCCAATAAAGTTATTTCGTCTTCCCCATTGAACCCAATTCAACTCATGCATTTATTACAGCCTTTCTTAAGTAATTCCTAGATGCAAAATATTTGAATGTTGCCTGAAGTGAAACCAACAAAATAAAAATATAGATGCCGAACAAATTAACAAGAACTACCTTTAAAGGAGTAAAAACTAAAAATGCATTTATATCAATTCTTGACTGGTATTTTGGTAATCCTAGCGCATAAAAAGCAGTGTATACAAAATCTCTTGGTAAAGAGAACAGTAAATTACCGGATAACAAAATCGAAATAATTATAATTTCATTTATATTTTCTGAGCTTATCTTTTTAATAGAAAAACCTAAGTAAGATATAAAAAAGAAGAAAGTCAGCAAAAAGCAG
Organism: Pseudoalteromonas sp. MSK9-3; assembly: GCF_003590335.1. Taxonomy (GTDB): domain Bacteria; phylum Pseudomonadota; class Gammaproteobacteria; order Enterobacterales; family Alteromonadaceae; genus Pseudoalteromonas. The sequence goes on from NZ_MIET01000032.1 coordinate 248,359, forward strand.
AAAAAGAAAAATAAGTAGACCATTGTCTTCTTTGATTCATGAAGAATATTAACGTATTGACTAATATTCACTCTACCTCTTAAACAGCCGGTAACTGACGGCACGATAGTTGCTGTGTGGCATTTATTTACAAACTGAGTAACAAAACTTAAGATCTGTTGTGTTATATAGTATAATGATAAAAAACCATCTGTAATAAAGCTTAGTAAAAATCTTTCAATTAATGGCTCAAACTTTGTTATAGATGAAGTAAATATCAAAGTTTTAGATTTTAGTATTATAGAGAAAATATATAAGAAATGACGCCGCCTTGGAAGACTGAATCGTACAAAGGTCAACAGTAGTAACACTAAGAGCCAGCCCTTAAATATATAAATAAGTATAATATCTTCCACACTAAGCATTTTTCGAAGGGACATAATGAAAAGCAATCCTATGGCATTAGATAGTAAGCTTGCACCTTCGATGAGCAAAAACTTTTCTTTGGCATACAAATACACAGAAAGAGAGGAAGACATAACTAAGGCTGGAATAGCAAGTAATAACAATAAATAAATTTCAGAATATTCTACACTAAAGAACAGCTTAAACAGCAAGTAAAGCATTATCATTATAAAGATGGAAAATAAGAACACCACAAACATATACGCGGTATGTAAAGCTTCAGCCCTTTTTTTACCCTTAACTATACAAGGTAATAACATTCCGTTAATTGGGAATATAAAAAGTGCAAGTACCAGCTGTGGAATTGACAGTGCCAGAAAATAGTTATCTAAATCACTACTGGCACCAATATATGCTAACAAAGAAAATGAAGTAGCAAACTGTATTAAACCACTTCCGCCTACTAATAATAAAAGTAAAATACGCATAAACTTAGTAATAGTTAACTTCACTATTTTGAAGACTTATATTCATAATTATAGTACCCATAATATCCATACGCATTGCTTGCCTTTTTAACCACCCCATTAAATACAACCCCTTTTACATCTATACCATTTTGCTCAAAGCGGTTACGTGTTATTTCAAGCTCTTTAACATGGTTCTGGCCAAATCGCGTTACTAGTAGCGTACTGCCTGCATGTGCACTGACAATAGCAGGATCTGTTACTGCTAAAATTGGGGGGGTATCTATAATGACTAAATCATATTTACTGCTTACTTCTTCAACCAACTTACTAAAGTTACTATGCATTAATAACTCTGAAGGGTTTGGTGGTATTTGTCCTCTGGTAATTACGTCTAAATTTGTAACTTGGCTAGATTTAGTGACCTCAGTCAAACTTAACCGACCTGATAAATAGTCACTCAAGCCGTTATCCCAATTCATACCAAACTGAGTTTGCAGGTAGCCTTTTCGCATATCAGCATCAATGATCAGCACTTTTTTATCACTTTGCGCTAGCACTGTTGCTAGATTTACTGAAATAAATGATTTACCCACACCAGGGCTTGGCCCTGAAATAGCAATGATATTATTTTTGGCTTCCATCATGGCAAAATGAAGACTGGTTCTAAGGCTTCGCAATGCTTCAATCGAGAGGTCCGCAGGGTTATCTACTGCAAGTATTGACTTGGCTTTTTGAGTTTTACCTTTACGTGCCCTTGCAAAACCGGTCAATTTAACTTGGTACTCTGAGTAAGGTACGCTGGCATATACTGCTAGGCCTAATGCTTCAATTTCACTTGGGTCTTCAATACCTTTATGCATAGCTTTTTGTACTAACACAATCGTAACGGCAAGCATACCGCCCAGTAAAGTTGCTAATACTACGATTAACGCTTTTTTAGGCTTAACCGGTTTTGAACGGTTAACTTCAGCGTAGTCTATGATACGTACATTACCCACGGTGCCTGCCCGTACTATGTCTAGCTCTTGGGTTTTAGCGAGTAATAATGTGTAGATTTCGTTATTTACTTCAACATCTCGTGTTAAACGCAGCAGCTCTTGCTGCGTCTCAGGCAAGACTTGTACTTCGCCGGCCAATTTGCGTTTCTGCTCTTTTACAACATCAATTTGCTCAATAACCCCTTGGTACGATGGGTGCTCTCTTTTAAATTTGCGACTAAGCTCTAAACGTCTTAAATCAAGCTCCTGGAGCTTTGTATCTAGTTTTACTATTTGCTCAAGTACCGCTTGTGTTTCTAATGAAATATTAACTGACTCGCGTTTTACTTGGTACTCGTTGAATAATTGTTCAGCTTCTTCAAGTTGCTTTTTGACTTCTGGTAATTGGACATTTAAAAACTCTAATGACTTTTGGGCTTCAGCACTATTACGCTCAACGTTTCTGCGTACGTAAGCACTGGCTACTTTATCCAGTACTTGTTCAGCGTAAGCTGAATCTGCATGTTGCAAACTTAAATTGATGATGCCTGAATCTTTACCTTTTTCACTTGCACCAATCGCAGCTTGTAAATCAAGCACCGTGTTTAACCTATCTCTTTTGGCAATAAAGAACTCGGTATTAGCTCTTGCGACTAACGTTTTGACGGTTAGGGTAAACATGCCATTAGTTAACTCACTACCTACTGCACCACTTAAAATTACATTGCCATTAGCATCAAGTAACTCAATTTGATTTTGCCCTTTAGAAACTAATGTAAATTGCTGACCAATAGCATTCGCAGGTACGTCAAAGCGAAATATATCTAATTGCTCACCACCCCAAGCATAACTGTCAGCTCCAAAACTTGGTGCAGCGAGTTCACCAGCTTTACTTGGTGAAAACGAGCGAAACATCTTCCCACCAATCAGTGGGAAGTGGTTATATTCAACAGCAATATCAAGCTTTAAAGCATCAACCGCTTCACCAATGATACTACGTGATTTAAGCAGTTCTATTTCAGTCACCGCGGCAGAGGTGCTTTCAAACATGCCTGCCATGTCATCAAAACCAGGGACTGAGCCGCCCTTTTCTTCTACTTGGATCATGGCAGTTGCTTGGTATATTGGCGTGCTTAAAAGTGCATAAGCAATACCGACCAGCATAAATAGCGCAGTAACTGAAATAATAAAGAGTTTTCTATCAAGCAAAGCGCCAAACAGCGCCATTAAATCTATTTCTTGCGAGTCTTGTTGAGCTGTTTCTCTAACTTGTTTTGTTTGTTGGTTTGCAACAAAATTAGGCTGAGCATTCATAAACGCACCTTTATCCCTATAAATACTTTTGCCAAGCGCCACAAGCGCTCTCAATTAACTCGTAAACATGCTCAAACGCTTCTCGCGATTGGCGATATGGATCGGGTACTTCTTTGTCATCAAGCCACTTGCCTAACAAAAAAGTTTTACCTCGTGCTTGCGGGTAACGATTACACAAGTCAGATAAATGCCGCTGTTCCATCACTAAAATCACACTGTTTTCGGCAACGAGGGATGAATTTAACTGCCGACCTTTATGGGCTGACATATCGATTTTTTGCTGCTGTGCCAGTTCCACGGCGGTTGCATCGGCACTTTTACCTTCAAGCGCAGTTAACCCTGCTGATGAGACTCGGATAGATTTACCTTGTAACTTGTCTTTTAAAATATACTCAGCGGTGGGACTACGGCATATGTTACCAGCGCAGACCACTAAAATACTATCAAACATATTGTGCCCTTACTGGTTTTCGATATCTTGTAATGCATCGACGGTAGAAAGTGATGGTAATAATAAGCTAATTACACGGTTCCAACGCGCAAGTGGTGCACTGGTTACATACACTATATCGCTTGACTGTAATTCAAACTGCTCAGCCATAACAAGTGCAGCAATGCTTTTAGCATCTAGCTGGTATACATCAGCAAGCACACCGTCACGCTCAAAGTCACGCTTGCGTAATACAAACACACCACTGGCGTTTGCTGTGGTTTCGTTTAAACCACCCGTTTCACTGAGCGCTTGTGCTAAATTCAAACCATAACGGGTAACTTGCACGGTACCTGCGCGTTTAACATCACCTAATACAAACACATTTTTTTTGTCATTACGTGATATATGAATAATATCGCCATGTTGTAATAAGCGATTTTGCGAGATATCGCCCGATGCATAAAACGCATTGAGCGCTATATTTTCAGTAACATCACCACGCGTGAAACTAACTTGTTGCCAGTCTGCGTTATCTGTTAAGCCACCAGCCTGACTTACCGCATCAATAAGTGTTAATGGCGTTTCTGTAATGGCATATACACCTGGTTTATTTACTTCACCAGTCACATACGTACGCTGGCTTTTAAAGCCCACTACTTTTACATCAACTTGCGGATCTTCTATTACGCGGCTTAAGCGTTTGACTAGTTCTGCACGTACTTGATTAACCGTTTGACCTGCGGCCTTAATACCCGGTGCATAGGCAAAGTTCAGGCTACCATCGGCTTGTACTCTAAAACCATCAAACTCGGCAGTTCTTTGCACTGCTGCAGGAATGGTTAACTCAGGGTGATCCCACACACCCACACTAAGCACATCGCCAATGCCTAGCTTATATTCATAACCTGTAACATCAACACCTTGAGAAGGTAATTTTTGAGTTGCTAAAGCACTCTGTTGTAAATTTTCTTTTTGTGTACGTATAAGGTGGGAGTCAATCATTTTAACATTGACGTGCTCTAATTCTTGCTGGGCATTATTATAATCTTGCCCACCGCTTAGCCCTTCAAAGTGGCTACCAGGAATAATATTACAACCAGAAAGTAAAATAAGAGCGAGTGATGAAAGAAATTTAATACAACATTTAGCCATTTTTATTCCATATAGCTTTTTAAAGACAGTTATCTACCGAATTAAAACACGAGCACCGAAAGACCGCAAGCAGAACTCGCACACATGTTAATTAAACATTAAAATAACTTTACTTACTCGCTAGTTTTTATTTAGTAAATTAAAACAATAAAATATGGAAGAAATATGGAATTTAAAGCAACCTTGCCTTAAATGGCGTAAAACTAAGCCAAGTATGTAGTACAAGGTTTAGAATATTGCAGCAATCCATAGCCTGCCAAAAAGAATACAATTTAATTGTCGCACATTATAGTTCGCTAAGTTGAGTTGTAAAGGGCTAGTGTGCATAAAATTAAAATAATGATATGCGATTGAATTAAAGCTGGGGGTGATTTTGAGTATTGTTTAGCGCTTTAAGTGTATTTAGATGATGCGTAGAGGTAATTGGTAGGCAAAACCTTAAGACATGCGATGCATAAAGCCTCGCCTACGGCGGCGCCGGGTGGTAATTGTGTTAATTTGCGCATTTTGCGGTAGGCGAGTATTTATTACTCGCTTATTTTGTCAGGTGGTTGATTGATTTTTGTAAATTCTATTATGGTGGTTTTGCTTTCAGGAAGGCCTTGTTGATCAAATAGCTAACTCCTAATCAACTTCTCAGTTTTAACTCTGTTGCTGATATTTGGGCATACCTAGCCCAGTCATTTTATTTATTGCCTTCACTTTAATCATCGTTTCTGTATGCTGACTATTGAATTGACGACTTTTTAGCTTATCACCCATTAATTGTTTAAAACGATACATCGCTGTC
>NZ_MIET01000033.1 GCF_003590335.1 Pseudoalteromonas sp. MSK9-3
ACTAGAGCTATAAGCTCTCTGAAGGGCCGTTGGAGACTACAACGTTGATAGGCTGGGTGTGGAAGCATGGTGACATGTTAAGCTAACCAGTACTAATTACCCGTGAGGCTTAACCATACAACGCCAAAGTGGTTTAAGCGACAGAAGTTAGTGTTACTAAAGTAGCGTTTTACAGAATTAGTTATAGATTGATTAATATTTATCAGAATTCCAGATTTAGTTGGCTTGCGATTGCGAGTTAACACACCAGATTTGCTTGGTGACAATAGCGTTTTGGACCCACCTGACCCCATGCCGAACTCAGAAGTGAAACGAAACAGCGTCGATGATAGTGTGGCAGTTGCCATGTGAAAGTAGAACATTGCCAGGCATTAAATTAGAGAAACCCGTTGCAGAGATGCGACGGGTTTTTTGCATTTGGGGTTTAGGGAAAGGGACTTGGGATGAAAGGGTAGTGAAAAGCCATGGACCCTGAAATGAATTCAGGGAGACGGAGTTTTATCTTTAGACGCGGCTTTTTTATTACGCGGGCCCTTTCGTCTTCCTGACACAGGTCAGGATCCAGAGAAGTGAATTCACCTCACACTTTGTCTTCCTGACGAAGGTCAGGATCCATTATTGATATACTTATATTGAATATCAAAATTATCTTTATACCAATCACATTAATTTGAACTACGTTGAGGTTTTTCTTAAATTGGCTGCGTATTTTCCTGATCTACTAATGCTGGTCATTAAAGTAATTGATTTGATAGCATTCAAAAGCAGGCGTGTAGAAATAGGATCAGAGTAAATAGGTAGGAGAAAGATGAGGTACGTAGTACCTCACTAAACATTTCAATAGTTTCAGCTAAGTATTTGAAGCATTCATTTGTTCAATGAACTTATTAGAATCTGCAATTGAACGATTCATATCATCAATTAAAGACTGAATATCACTTTTTAAACTCTTAAACTCTCCCCGTATGGCTGCTATCGCTTGCGCATTTAAATTATGCTTTAAGTACAACACATTATCTTTTAAAGATGAAAGTACAGGTTGCATTTTATCTTCACTACTACGCATAGAACGGAGTAATTTATTAAATTGGCGCTGTGTTTGTTTTAGTTTTTTCTCGCTCTCTCTTTTGAGGGCGGCACTAGAATATTGGGTTAGTTCGTCTTCCCATTCACTAAAAAGCGCTTCGGCAACGTCTTCTACTTTGTTTATATTGCCACTGACATCATTGGCTGCTGATAAACTTGACTCATAGTCATCATTAAGTTGTTCATAGGCAGATTGTAACTCCCCCCCATCAAAATTAATCAGTGTGGTCAGTCGCTCGAGCGCAGATTGAAATTCTTCTTGCGATTCTTGTTGAGACTCTTTGGTCGCCTCGACTCGATCTACTAAAATTTCACGTTTATGAACCCCGACTTTTTCCATTGCCGAATAGTATGCAGTTTGGCAGCCAGCCAATGAAATACACAAGGCAGCTGCGAGTGTAAAGCGTTTCATATTCACCCTATTTTCTTAGTATGTTGCTGTAAATTATGTAGCTGATTGTTATGATGTGCAAAGTGTTTTTGAGAATTAAGTACATTATGAATAAAAATGTTGAACAAAGTATAGTTCAAATTAAAGCATGGGGGTTAAGGCAGCCTGAATGGTGGCTTTCTTATTTGAAGCGTTGTCAAGAAGACCAAATTACTGTTAATGCAGGCTATTTAGCCTATGTCACCTTGCTGTCTTTGGTACCTCTTATTGCGGTAGGTGTGGCTATTTTTTCGGCTTTTCCTGGATTTGAGCAGACGCGATTGGCGATTGAAAATTTTATTTTTACAAATTTTGTGCCAACCTCAACAGATTCTATTAAAGCGCATATTAGTGCGTTTACTGGTAATGCTAACCAAATGACAGCCGTTGGTATTGGCTTTTTAGCAGCAATTGCGTTGCTACTGATCAGGAATGTGGATAGTGCGTTAAATCGGATTTGGCGAGTAGAAGAGAAACGACCAATGATGATTTCATTTGCGATATACTGGATGGTCTTAACGCTAGGTCCAGTATTATTAGGGGCGAGTATTGGGGTAACCTCCTACATTGTTTCTTTAGTTTCTTTTGCAGATCAGGGGATACCTGGTTTTAGTGGTTTCTTATTAAAACTTTTACCGTATGTAATTTCTATGGCCGGCTTTATTATGCTCTATACTTTAGTGCCTAATACCCGTGTGTCTTTTCGAGCTGCCATACCCGGGGCATTATTTGCTGCGCTATTATTTGAATTAACCAAAAAAGGATTTGCGATGTACATAAGTCACTTTCCTTCGTATGAAGTGATTTATGGCGCTGTTGCAACTGTGCCTATTTTATTTGTTTGGGTTTATTTGTCGTGGATTGTCGTATTACTTGGTGCGGAATTTACGGTGTGTTTGGGGGAACGCCAAACACGCTCTCTTCTGGAGAGTAAGCAGTCTTAAAAGGCACCTTTAACAAAAAAGGTGTGTAATATGACTCAACGCTATGCCGTGAGTGAACCAGTACGAAGCTTTCATTTACCTGTAGGTGAAGGTCATCAGATCCATGTTGAAGAATATGGCGATGTGCATGGGCAGCCTGTCATAGTATGCCATGGTGGCCCAGGTTCTGGTCTATGTCGTGAAAGTGCTGGATACTTTAATCCTAAACGATATCGTATTATCTTGTTTAGCCAACGAGGCTGTGGCGCCTCGACTCCTTTAGAGCTTACGCATAACTCTCCGAGCTATTTAGTCGATGATATCTCGCGTTTAATAGAGCATTTGGCGATTGGTCAATGCATTCTGGCTGGCGGCTCTTGGGGCGCAACCTTAGCTCTGTTATATACGTGCCACTTTGCACATAAAGTGAAGGGGTTGATTTTATGGGCGAGCTTTTTAGGCACAGATCATGATCTTGAATGGTTGTATGGGCCGAACAGTGCTGGAGCGCAGTTTTACCCAGAGCAATATCAAATGTTTAAAAATGAAAAATCTGATCCCGAAAACATCTTAAAACACTATTTGCTCGCATTAACTGGTGAGGATGAGCTATCGCAGCATAAAGCAGCACAGCGCTGGCATGCTTGGGATAGACAGCTAACGCTTGGTGCACTAGCCGGCCGTTATCATTTAGAGGATAACGAGAGTGTGCTGCAACAAGCAAAGTTGATGTGCCACTATTTTAGTCCAGAGGTTATGTCTGAGCTTCGTCCATTACAATCGGTTGCTGAGCATCTAACAGAAATCCCCACTTGGTTTATTCATGGTCGGCATGATTTAGTTTGCCGATTTGCTCCTGTACAGCGGCTGGCACACCAAGCACACTCACAATTATTTGTACTGGATGGATTAGGCCACTGCAATGCTAATGATGTGTATGTTGAGGCTGTGCGAAGGGCTGCTGATTTACTCGCATGCAAATTATCTCATTAATACCGATAATGAATAGGCAGCGAAGGGGCTTTAATATACCATTTGTGTATGATTTTTTTACGAATAAAAAAGTGTATGAAAGGGTTAATTCAAAGAGTTAAACATGCCAGTGTGGTGGTAGAGGGGCAAACAGTTGGTGAGATCCAACAAGGAGTTTTAGTGCTATTAGGTGTAGAAAAGCACGATGATGAAACAACAGCAGACAAATTACTCCACAAAATTGCCAATTACCGAATATTCACGGATGAAGTGGGAAAAATGAACTTAAGTGTGCAAAATATTCAAGGTGAGTTACTGATCGTATCGCAATTTACATTGGCGGCAGATACTAAAAAGGGGATGAGGCCGAGCTTCTCATCTGCTGCAACGCCTGTACAAGCTGAAGCATTGTATAACTATTTTACTGAACGCGCTAAATTACTCGGAATTAAAGTCGCCAATGGTCAATTTGGTGCCGATATGCAGGTGACGTTGAATAACGATGGACCTGTGACGTTTATGCTAGAAAGTTAGCGGCTGACTACAATAATATGATTGGCATAGAGTGGCACTTGCTCTATGTGAGGCTTTTTACCAAAATTGGTAATAAGTAAATGTGTGACTTGCTTTAGCTGTGATTCATGTTCGGCTAAAAAATTAATAAACAGCTTTCCACCAGGGCGCAGGCAAGCTCTGAGTTGTTGATAGAACTGATGTTGAAATAAAAATAACGGGGCATCAAACTCACTGAATAAATCGAGAATGATCCAATCGTATTGATTATTATTGGTCAGTACATCATCAACATCCATACAGGCTACAGCGCAGGTATGGTCACCGCTAAAGTAGCGTTTATAACAGCGAATAATATCAGGGTTGTTATCAACCGACAGCACATCACACTCTGGATAAGTTGTATGTAGATAATCTCTGATTGCACCAGCGCCAAGGCCGAGTTCGAGGACCTTATTGGGTGGTGTGTATAAATGCCAAAGTCGGGCGAGTTGCTGTAAATGTGGGAACAGTAGATTCTCTGGGTGGTTTCTTTCCACAACAGATTGTAAGGTGTCGTTGATCAGTAACCAGCGTAAGGTTTTGTCTTGCCTTATTTGTATGCTAACACTGCCATGCTTATGCCAATAAAGTAGATGACCCAATTCATGACTTTGTTTAACAAATTGGTTAGCGACTGTGCCCTCGGCAGTCATAAAATTCATCATAATTACATCAGCATAGTAGAGCGTTCCTACAATGCCACTTTGTTAAGTAATATTTACGCAAGAAAAGCGGGTAATACTTAAATGTTATATTCAGTAACGTGAATTTTTAGTAAGGTGAGGGTCATAAAAATCATCTTTAGATGGACAACAACAGGAATTTTTATGTTTCAAGTAACCGCACCACAAAGTAGCGAAGATTGGCAAGATTATTATCAGTTGCGTTGGCAAGTGCTTCGAGCCCCTTGGGAGCAACCTCGAGGATCTGAACAGGACGATTTAGAACAAGAATCGGAACATCGCTTTATTAAAAATAATGAAGGTGACGTGCTTGCAGTTGCACGGTTACATTTTAATACGCAACAACAAGCTCAAGTACGCTATATGGCGGTTTCTGAGCAGCACAGAGGGAAGCGTTTAGGTGGTCGGTTACTTCATGAATTAGAAAAGTTAGCATGGAATCAGAATGCCGATGAGTTGGTCTTGTATGCTCGTGAGCGCGCATTGGCATTTTATGAAGGCCATGGTTATAAAGTGGTTGAAAAAGCACATTTGGCATTTGGTGATATTCAACATTGGAAAATGGTCAAACAAAATCCGTCAGAGCCAGGTTGGTTTCGTCACCCTGATTGGACACAAGTGTTACAAGACACTTGGCGGGAGTCTATTCCGATCAGTGATGCGATGGGTATTAAAGTAGAAAGTTATACTGATTGGCAGTTTTCAACGCGTGCCGATCTTAAAGCAAACTTGAATTTACATAACTCCATGTTTGCGGGGTCCGTATATAGTATGGCAACGTTGACTGGCTGGGGTGCAACCTACTTGGCTTTAAAAGAGTTAAACCTCGAGGGTAACATCGTACTAGCTGATGCCAATATAAAATATTTAAAACCACTAACAACTGCGCCAAGAGCTACAGTGTGTATCAGTGAATGCACGGGTAAATTAATAGAATTAGAAACACACGGCAAAGCGAAATACATTGTACCGGTCACAGTTTATGATGAAGATGTGGTGGTTGCGCAATTCGAAGGTATATTTGTCGTTAAACGCTAATAACAATAGCGTGTGGACACGAGTTAAAGCCATGGTATAAAGGCTTTAACTCTTGCTTATTATATATTCCGGCCACACCATACAATTCTGCCAGCAACCGCATGATGTTCAGCATTTTCATGGTTTATTTGCCAACTAGGGTAGTCAGTGTTGTCACTGATCACATCAATTAAATCAGTTTTTTTCTTTAATCGTTTCGCCATCAACCCCTCATTGGTTTGTATGATGTATACACCTTCATGAGCGGGGTGTTGTTGGCTTAAGTCAACGAGGACCATATCATCATGATGCAATGTGGGTAGCATACTGTCACCACGAATTGAAACAAACGCTAATCGCTCTCCATGCACGCCTAATTGTGAGCTTAACCAGCGTTTGTTCAGTGCAAATTGCTCGGTGACATCTTCTGCGCCATTGATGCTACCAAAACCGGCACTCGCCTCGACATCCAGTTTGGGGACTAGTAATAATTGTTCATCGGAATTATGGTAAGGTTTATCGATGGGTTGTTCGCCAGTGAGTAGCCAATTTAAATCAATTTTAAATAGCCCGTACAGGTGTTCTAAGTACATCATGGAAGGGCGACTTAACCCCCTACAAATACGATAAATATGAGAGGGAGACTTACCGGTAAGTTCGGCAAACTGTCGCTTGTTCCCCCCTGAAAATTGCTCTACTAATTCGCAAAAACGTCGAGAAAAGGCGGTGTTCATATATTCACTTATATTTAATTACTTCGGTATTGAAGTGACTGATTAATGGCCGCTATATTATCTAATCTCTTTAAATAGATACAGGTAAAAGTGCGTTAAGGGAGAGCGGGAACATCTTGTGCGATAAACTGGCTTATCGGCTGATAAAATGTAGGGTATTCGCCGTTATTCCTTAGCGAAAAGGCTCAACGAAATCGTTGAGCCAGTGTATTGTGAAATAAAGAGTGTGGTTTATTTATTGCTTACAGCTACTGTCCACGCCAATTTCTTGCCATACACCCCATTTTCCTGAGTCTGCTGGAATGTCACCTTGTGTCCACCATAGGGCTTCGTATACTTTACCGTAGTAAGTTACTTGATCTGGCTTATCGTATACTGAGCTTGCGTTCCAAGTCCCCTTACAGCTACTGTTAGAGCTTGTTGCTAAGGCCGTAATTTTTGCAGAGTAAGTTGTTTGGCTTCCATCAAGCTTAAATTTAAGGGCAACATTGGCAGTACCTGGTGCGGTTGCCGTAAATTCAACATTTACCTGACAGCTTTGATTTGCTTGTAATGTGCTGGCACTACAGCTGTCGGTAGATTTAACCGGGGTAGATGCAACACCACTGTTTTCTAGTGCAACGCTGGCAAAAGTAAATGCGCTAGTACCAGTATTTTTAATGGTATATGTATGAGCTACTTGCTCACCTAGCTTAAAGTTAGGCAAAGTTTGTGATTGTGTGTAAGAAACAGAGATAGGCTGTGCACCGCCTTTAACGCTATCAATCCAACTCCCCAATGCTGCTACATCGGCATAGACGCCATACTTTGCAGGGCGAGCACACCCTACGCCCCAGCTTACGATACCTAGCTGAACGGTTTGACCGCCAGAATTAACAACGATAGGGCCGCCACTGTCACCACTACATGAATCTTTTTGACCCTGTGCAAACCCCGCACAGAATGCCACATCACCAACATTGGCATAACTGCCGCCAGACTGATTACAGACTTGGTCAGACACAAGTGGCACGCTGACTTCTTGTAGGTTAGATGGGCGGCTGCCGCCTTCACTTAAACGGCCTAATCCAGCAACGGTAATGAAGTCGCCATTACGTACATATTGATTGATGTTACTTTGTGCAAGTGCAACCTGACGACCTAATGTTGGCGTGCGCTCTAGCTTTAGAAGCGCGACGTCATGATTTAGCGTGTTTGAGTTGTACTGTGGGTGGACAAACTTCTCAGCTACTTGAATACGGTCACCGTCATTACCGCCAAGTACAAACCCAGCGACTTTAACGTGTAAAAAGCGTGTCGCTTTATTCTTAACACAATGCGCGGCTGTTAATACATAGCCATCACCAATGTAGCTACCACCACAAAATGCGGTTGAACCATTTGAATTGAGTATCTGGGTGTAAAATTGCCATTGGCTGGTATCAGCAGGTTGGCCACCGACGATGTTTGGCGTAATTTCGGTTGCACCTGAGGTTGCGCTCAATAATAAAGCACTACTGGCGATGATTGGAGACACCTTTTTAAATAATGAATTTCGCTTGTTCATTGTAATTTTTCCATGTTGTGTGTTGTATCAGCCAACGAGAATATGGGGACTGACATACAAATGCAAACAAAATGTAAATGAATTGTTTTCAGTTTTTTGGTGCGATGTAATAGGTGTGAAGGGGGTTTATTATTTAACAAGTTTCTATTTCTAGTATTTATAATTTATAATTTTTTCTATATAAGTTTATTTTTTTCCTTTCACTTTGAATATTAAAGATATAACAAAATAATTAAGCTATGAAAAAAAGTCATGATGTTGTGAAAGGTGTATCCAAAAAATATGAAACATATTGAGTCGAACACTAACTCGATAGGTAAAGGGTACACACGACAAATCATCGTTTTAAATATTGCCCAGGTGTGCAGTTAAATGCTTTTTTAAATGCCGTGTTAAACGCAGAGCTTGATTCAAAGCCGAGTTGTTCAGCAATTGTTTGCTGAGTATGACCTGCCTCGAGCATTTCAACTGCGCGCAATGCTCTGAGCTTTTGCTTCCATTGGCTAAAGTTCATCGAAAAGCTTTTATTAAACAGCCTATTTAGTGTGCGGCTTGAGGCGCCAACTTGTTCACTCCATTGCTCTAATGTGTTGGGGTTACCTGGGTTTGCGTGTAGTTCACTAATGATAGGTATGAGGCGTTTGTCTTGAGCCGTGGGGAGAAAGAATGCACTGGTTTGTGCCATTTTAAGCCTGTCTATGAATACTTGTACAAAGCGCAGAGTGCTGTCGTCTAAAGCATAATCAGTTGGCCACCGACACACTTCTAAAATCATCGCTTTTAATAGATCATCAATATGCAGTATTTTTGCGTCGACACCTAAAACATCAACATACTTCTTTTCAATATAGACGCTTCGAAAATGCCCGCCGTAGCGACAGAATGTCTCATGGGGCAAATTGGGTGGGATCCACAGTGCTTGGTCGGGTGGAATGACAAAACGACCGACAGGGGTCCCAACCGTCAATACGCCATTGCTTGTATAGGCTAATTGACCCCAAGTATGTTGGTGAGTCTGAACGTGTTGCCAAGGCGGCATAGTTGTTGGTCGTGGATAAACGGGTTTATCTATCTTTGTAAGTTTTATGCGAGCTTTAACACTTTGCCACTGGCTTCGTGTCTGATCTGATAAATCATCTGTCATTTTAGGTAATTTTGGTCATTTCTTTTTGAGCATACAATAACCAGGTTCTTTAAACAATCGATAGAATTGATCATAAACTTTGTTGTGCTTTGGAAGGGAAATATGAATAACAAAATGAGTTTGGTTACTATGCGTTCTCCATTTGGTTTTTTGGCCATAGCTACGTCAATTATGGCAATCACGTTTGCTGGATGGATGGCTTTACTGAATAACTTTGCGATTGAAGCTGCTCAATTTACTGGGGCAAATATGGGAATGCTGCAATCTTTGCGAGAGATCCCTGGTTTACTTGCTTTTACGGCTGTTTTTGTACTTTTAGTGCTTAAAGAGCAAACTTTTGCTTTGATCAGCTTGTGTTTATTGTCAATCGGGGTTGCTGTCACGGGCCTATTTCCCAGTATTTATGGGTTATATGCCACAACGGTGTTAATGTCGATTGGCTTTCATTACTTTGAAACTATTAATCAATCACTGAGTTTACAGTGGTTCAATAAAGATGAAGCCCCGCAACAGCTAGGGCGGCTGATGTCAATTAAGTCATTGGCCTCATTGTTGACTTATGCTGCTATTTGGTTATCTGTTACCTTTTTTGCGACAGATTATCAATGGTTATATTTATCAATTGGTGGGGTTGGGTTATTGCTCACGATATACCTTATTATTGCTTTTCCTACTTTTACCATGTCGTCGACCCAGCATAAAAAAATTATTTTACGTAAAAAATATAGTTTGTATTACATACTGCTATTTTTTTCTGGAGCACGTAGACAGATTTTTATGGTGTTCGCGGGTTTTTTGATGGTTGAAAAATTTGGTTTTGACGTGGCGCAGATCACCGCTTTATATATGGTTAATCATCTTATTAATATTTTTGTGGCCCCAAAGATTGGACAGATGATTAGTAAAATAGGTGAGCAGAAAACGCTTACTATTGAGTACGCTGGCCTTGTTTTGGTTTTTATTGGTTATGCAGTGGTTGACTCTGCTATGTTTGCGGCGGCGTTGTATTTAATCGATCATTTGTTTTTCGCGATGGCCATTGCGTTAAAAACATACTTTCAAAAAATTGCAGATCCTGAGGATATTGCGGCGACGGCCAGTGTGAGTTTTACCATTAATCATATTGCGGCTGTGGTTATTCCAGCAGCGTTCGGTGTTGTGTGGTTATACGACCAAGCCTTGGTTTTTTATTTTGGTGCAGGGCTTGCTGCGTGCTCTTTACTGCTCAGTCAGTTTGTTACACCACATTTAGATAAATTGTCATTACGTAGTTCATCATAACCAGATGAGCATCTTGCTTTTTTTGCTAACGGCTATAATGCCGTTAGCCCTTCTTTTATATGATCGATAAATAAACGGGTTTTGAGTGGCACAAAGGTGCTTTTAGGGTAGTAAGCCCAAAGCTGTTTGGTTGCGGAGTGCAAAGAAGGTAATAAAGGCACTAAGCTGCCTTCATCAAGTTGCTTGCTGATATAAGTAGGAGAGATAAAAATGAGTCCCATGCCTTGAATAGCCGCTTCTAAAATTGAGTCTAAATTGTCAGACACAAAGTTATAATTCTGAAATAAGAAGCGTGTTCCATCACTCAGCTCAATATGGCCTTTTTTTTGATAATAGTTACTGAGCAGCATTTTGTGTGCTTGCAGATCTTGGAGGTTTTTTATTAGGGGGTGTTTATCAATGTAATGTGGTGAGGCAAACAACTGCATTTGATAGTTTAATAGCCGTGTTCCTTTATGTGCTAATGAGTCAAATTCGTCATATTGTCGAGTGATCACTAAATCGTTTTGTAAATCTGGTAATGCCCCTGGATTAAGGACATTAAGCTGCACGTTCACTTGTGGATACAGGCTTAAGAACTGTCTAATGTGCGGAAGTAACACACGACTACCTACAGCAAGTGTTGCTGCAATCTTCAAGGTACCTGTAGGTACTTTGGTGCTCTCATGACTGTGATTTATCATTATCTCAAATTGACTGAGAAGTGCGTTTGCTTTGGGTAAAAAACTATGCCCTTCCTCTGTAAGATTTACTTGTCGAGTAGTACGTGTAAACAAGCTCAAACCCAATTGTTTTTCTAACCAGTCGATACGTTTACTCATTGCTGAAGCTGAGATCTCTAGGTGCTCAGCAGCTACGGTAAAGCTTTTATGCTCAACGAGTGCAGTAAAGCTGCGGGTTGCAGTTAGCCAATCCATATTAATTCCCATTAAGAAATAATGTTTTGCCAATTACAGTGTTTTTTGTCATCAAAGTAAAGAATATAGTGTTTAAGAATTAAACCACAGAGGCTAGGGGACATGTTGGGATTAGCAATTTTGCTGTTATCGTGCTCACAGCTGGCAAGCCAGATCTTTTTGCCTGCACTGCCTCAAATAGCAGAAAGTTTGGCGTTAAGCGCTACGCAAAGTCAGGCAATGATCACTGGATACTTTATGTTTCTGGGAATATCGCAGTTGGTTGTGGGGCCGCTACGGGATAAATTTGGTGACCGACCGGTATTCTTTATCGGTCAAAGTATTTTTATTTTAGGCACATTGTTGTGTGCTGTTTCCACCTCTGCGGCGCTATTTTCATTAGGCCGTATATTGCAAGGTGTGGGGGCTGCGTCACCATTATTGATAAGCCGGACATTACTAGTTGCTACATTAAGTGGAGCTCAGTTAAAAATGGCGATGGCTAAATTAGCTTTAGTATCAAGTTGTGTGGCTGTTTTTGCACCTCTGATTGGTGGCACGCTTAGCTCGTTGGTTAGTTGGCAGTTTTTAGCTTGGGTATTGGCTGCTTATTTTGGCTTCACAGCAATCGTTGGCTGGTGGATATTGCCAACAGATCCTCATGTACCAACGATTAGATCTGTTCGACCTAAGTATTTATTACAACAATATTGGCTAATGTTACAAGAAGGTCAGTTTCTTGCGATTGCAGCATTTAAATGGTTGCCCACTTTTCTCTACTTAACCACGCAATTGTATTTTCCGTTTTTATTACAACAGTATTTTCAACTCACTGAGCAGCAATTTGGCATGGTGATGATGTTGCCAATGAGTGGGTTGTTGATCGGCGCATTTATCAGTAAATGTTTGCATAAAACGATGAATGAACTTGCCTTGTTTGCGTTTTTTTGGCCTTTATTGATGGTAAGTGCCATGTGTTACAGCTTACTCCCATTTAGTCTATTCAATGCATTGCTCGGATATGGTTTTATGATGGTTGTTTTTGGGGGGTATTTTGCAGCTTATATGCAATTGCTTGGTGTGCACTATGCTGCACAAGCCGGCAGTGCGAATGCATTGGTGGGGGCTGTTGAGCTATTGGGGTTCACTTTATTGGCTGTGGGCTGCAATGCTTACTTAATACATTCGCTTGATGACCTTGCCTGGATAACGGTGTTAGCCGCTGCGTTATTATTATTCGCTTGGCTTAAGTTATTACCCCAGAGGATTTTCTTTAATGATGTTTTCCAGCATATAGCACGCAAAGTAGTAGGGAATAGAGAATGAAAATTTGTACATCCAGATTAACACTAAGACCGATGACTATGGCAGATCTTCAAGCGAGTTTTGCGCATCGTAGTTGCCCACAAACATCTCGTTATATTAGCGACCAGATCACTTTGGCACAGGCAAAGCAGCGTTTAGCTGAAAATTGTCAGCCTTGGTTAGGTGAAGAAAACCAGAGATTGGCGCTGGCCATTACACTTAATGGATCGAATGAGCTGATCGGGGAGATGATGTTTAAGTATATCAACAAGACAAGTTTAGTCGGAGAGATAGGATATCGACTAAAAAAAGAGGTGATAGGCAAAGGGTATGCATTTGAAGCCGTTAATGCTTTCATTGCACAGTTATTTTCACAGCTCGAGGTTATGAAAATAGTGGCGGTATGTGCTGTTGATAACACGCCCTCATGGCGGTTAATGGAAAAGCTGCAGATGCAAAGAGAGGGGGTATTTAAATCTCACTTTTTAATTGGGGGTGAGCGGTTAGATGCCTATAGTTATGGTATCTGTCGTCCTTAAGCATATTATTCTGCTTTGTACTGTATACATATCAGTAATGTGAGCTTTGAAATAAACTTGATCATTCTAATGGGGAAAATCAAGCCCTTATTGAGGTGTGTTACTCATACAGAATAACCGTATGAGTAATTTTCTTTATGATTTTAGCCACCCAGTCACAACGCCTTTCTTTGTACTGTATACAATGACATTAATGTGATTTGTTGCTATTACTTTGATCACTAAATAGATCTTTAAGATGATCAGCAAACTGTTTTAGCGACTGCTTCATAGATTGCTTCATCGTTACATCAACACTGCCCAAAATCACTCTGCCTTGAATATGTAAATGCGGCCGTTGCCCAGTGACAGTGACGTTTTCAAGTGAGCTCTTATCACTGTTAACAGATCCTAAAATATTTTTAGTGCTGGTGGTGACGTCTATATTATCAGGGACGATGAACTCATCACTGCCCAAAATACAATCGATATGTATCGTAACGTTAGGGTGTGTAAATACTGCATTTCTAAAGTCGAGTGTGACAGAGCCTGAATAATTTTTAATATAAATATCTTTAGGTACTACCCATGCCCCAGAACGGGTATCAGAACTCAAAATTGAGGTAATATTTAGCTGGGCATTATTTTGTGTTGAAGCCGTGAATTTAGGTTGTACGCAAGATAGTTTTTCTGCTTGATAGCGTGGATCTGTTTGCAGCGGAAGATCGGCTGTTAGTGCCGTAAGATCGGTTGGATCGTCGCATGCATATGCTTGATCTAGTCGGCGTTCAAAAGCATCTGCCGAGATCTCACCATGGCTATAATTTAGAATCAGTTGATCAATGACTTCTTCTTTTACTTTTTCTAGGGGTCTATCTGATATAGGGACTGACATATATTCTCCGTTATTGTCTGGTGAGCGAACCTACACATTTTCAAGCAATATTAAGACCATTTATTTTATTGTTTAATATCAATTGATTAGGTTTTTTGTTTTTATTTTACACACTATAATATAGTAATAATGACTAAATTATAGTTAAAAACGAGCTGACATATTTCTGTATGGCTTGTTACTTTGTGAGCTTTTTAATTTTTTTTTGGATGCGTATTTTTTCCGCGTTGCGTACATGTTTGCTGATCCAGTGCGCTATTTTTTCCATGAGCTTAGGCGGAAAATCATGGCCAAGCTCAGGGACTATTTTAAGCTTGGACTTTTGAATGAGTTTAGCGGTATTAATACCTTCAGAAATAGGAAAAAGTGGATCAGCAGCCCCATGGATGACCAAGGTGGGTGCTTTAATTTTTTTGATTAAGTGCGTTCTTTTTCCTGTGGCCGTGATCGCACAGAGTTGTCGTTTTATGCCACTGGGGTTGTGTGCTCTATCTATTTGTTCAGCTGCCTGCGCTTTTAATACTGATTCTTGAGGTTGAAAAAGTGGACTCCCTATTGTTTGATTGAGCTTGACGTTGTAATTAATTGCAGAATCACGTGTAACTGGCTTTTGGCTCAATGGAGCAAGTTTTACGATTGTTTTTAAAGTAGTTGCAGAAAAGCTTATTACATTGGGAGTCGACATGATAGAGGTGAGGCTTAAGACTTTCTTTTTGTATTTCGCCGCAATGATTTGCGCGATCATGCCTCCCATAGATGCTCCGACTAAGTGGGCTTGTGATATTTTTAGTTCTTGCATCAGGCTGATCACATCTTCTGCCATATCTTCAAGTGAATAAGGTGCAGGTTTCCCCAAAGAAAAGTGCTTGTTAAGCCAGATTGAAAATAAGCTGGGCGCATCGCGCTCATTAAGCTGACTAGATAACCCAACATCACGGTTATCAAATCGTATTACCCGAAAATTATTATTGACTAAAGCATCATAAAACACATCAGGCCACACTGTCATTTGCGCACCTAATCCCATAATCAAAATAATAGCGGGTGCACTTTTCTTCCCTTCGTCTTGGTAGTGAATATACAGGCCACTTTTTGTTTGGATCTGTTTTATTGCCACGTTGTATGTATGACTTTTTAATCGATTAAACGTGTGAGTGAGTATAGCTGGCTAGTATACATTTTGTGCGCCTCTTGAGTCTAAAAAAAGAACGTTGTTGATGACGTCAATTTTAATCTGTGGATCTAAGGCGGATCGCGTTTTTTTGCTAAATTTATAGACAGTGAGAGCCAGTCGCAGAGAAAGTATTCACTGGTAACATTTGCATGAATTACCAGCTTGGTTGTTAAGTTGCTCGTTATGTGATCTGGTTTTGTTGCTGGTTTGTTTGTTTAATGTTTTTATGTGTGTTTTGTGTTGTTGTATGTGTTTTATGTTTCCATGTTGGGTGTTGTTTTTCGTTTGCTAACAAGTTATTTCTTTAGGGTTTGTTGCTGATATTCTTATGTTTTTTGAGTTATATAAGCCAGTTATTGCGCAATGATCTATCTATGGCTGGTAAAGATCTTTAAATGTCGTATGTATTCCAGTCGCTTTACGTATGAAATGCGTACTATGCTTGCGCGCTTGACGTAACGTTGGTGTGCTTTGTCCAGCGATGGGGCGTAGCTTTTATAGGGAATAAAATGTAGGCTGTGCGAAAATGTGTTTCAAGGCCTTTTAAGGCGTAAAAAAGCAAGGAAAAAGCGAATGGGTCCCTCAGTTGTAAGGTCAATTTTTTGGGCGGGAATGATTGCATCAGTGGTGGGCTGCAACACTACTACTGAGCGCTACCAGCAAGAAATAACACAAATAAAAGAGGTCGTAAAAGAGTTCTATGTAAAAGGGCCACACTTGCCATGCTGGCTGCAAAACCCTGTTTCACAAGAAAGAACAGGGTTTATAGGCGTCACTCCTGTACTCGATCTGTATGGTCAACAAGCCATCAAAGCCAGCCGAAAAGTCGCATTAAATAAGCTGGCTCAGTATTACTCGCTTATACTCACAGAGCAGGATGTACGTAATATTACCAATCAAGACACCGCTGAAATTACACTCGACAGTGGTCGCACGGTGACATTCTTACCAGTGCACGTAACTGATTCTGTAATTTATAGTTATGTGTTTGATGGCGCTTTAGATGCTATCGCGCGACTATCACAGTCACCAATGGCGCAATGCGCAGAGCTGCAATGTGATTTTAGCCAATGTACACCGTCTTGGCTGTGTGATACGACACCAAATACAATCACGTCGGTCAGTTATTTAACGGTGGCACCTCATCAGCAATTAGCGCAAGCGCAAAAAAATGCTGGGGTCATTGCCAGTTTATTAGACACATCGCATGTAAATATCGTGGATACACAGACTGAGTTATACCAAAATTTAAGTGGTACAGAGCATCAGAGTATCAGTCGAACACGTTCAGGAAGCGTGACTGCAACAGAGTGGCAGTCTCCTTTATTACATACTCGTTCATGCTCGTATGGGCATACTCTAGTTGCCCAGTTTACGTTACCAAACAGCATGACTCGCCACGATATACCACTTCAACTTCACGAAAATTGGAAGACACAGCCGCAGTTTCAAGGTCGAACGATTGCATTAGGTAATTTTGGCGAAAGGGGCAAAATGACCCCGGACACATTGCTCAGTACAGCAATAGATTTGGCCATTAAAGATGCGCTAATTGAGTTAGCTAAGGTAAAAGGGGTTGAGGTGTTATCTGGGGTAGATATTCGCTATGATAATGGTCATTATTATTTATCCAATAGCTACTTTTCCGTGAATCAAATCGTCAGCGGTGAGCTGATTGATATTAAAGTGACTTATAAAAACGATCTACCTATGGTGTATGTATGGCTGCTGGAGGTAGTCTAGGCGTTCTGTTTGAAAGTCATATACCTTACCATACGCACTTTTTAAGTGTGTATGGTATTTCAGCGCATCTGCGATCATGTCACCACGCTAAGTATGTAGCGTGGTCGATCCTTTATCCATTGAAGTAAAAGTAACACTTTCATGACGTTGTAAGATAATAATGGAACGTCACCCCTCCCTTGTTTACATTTGATTACTTTTTATTCGTTATTTTTGTTGCCGTATTGTAATAATAGTGACATAAAGGTGTTTCTAACAAAGTAACAAGGATTGAAAATATGAAAAAATTAATAATTTCTACGGTTTTAGCAATGGGAACGTATGCGGGTGTTGCACAAGCGGCTCATGTTGAATGCTTGATAAGCGGCACTGCGACTAAGCAGTTCTGGACAGCCGACATGTGTAGTGCGCAAACAAATACACCAAGACCGGGCGTTTCGTTTCGTTTTGTGGCAGATAAGCCTGTGCAAGAAGTGACTTGGAGTCATCAAGCGACGAACTCTGGAAAGTGGCGCTGTAATACTTCAGCATACTGTAGTTTTAGTGAGAGTGGCCGCGGAGAGGTTGAGTTCTTTGCTGACGCAACTGCGTGTGTAACACGCGTACTTTATCAAGATGGCACATGGGAAAACAATAATCACTGTGCAACGGGTCTATATATTAAATCTGACAATCGCTTTCCTGCTGATGGTGGTGAACTAGAGCAATAAGTTCACACTGGCTTTAATACCTTGTCAGTTTAACTCTTTTCGTTAAACTGACAATTTTGATATTTTTTTATCCTCAAATGACTAAAGCGCTTTAAAGCGAATCGCGGTGCCGCCACTTGATGCGAGCTTCAAAGTCAGTGAATCAGTTGCTTTCACTCTTTTTTTACTAATGTGTATATCGTATGGATTGTTTTTCCACCCCGCTTTTTCGCCATCTTGATAGATATGGGCTTCATATTCTGTGTGCTCATCCAAAAAATTTAATTTAATCGTGGTTACTCGAGGGTGCTCATCGGTGATAGCACCGAGGTACCAATCTTTTCCTGAGTACTTCTCACGTTGTCGTTCTTGACGAGCAAATACGACGTAATCACCCACTTCTCCTGCTAATGCGATGCTTTGTTCCCAGTCTGTTGGCACATCTTGGATAAATTGAAAGGCATCTGGTTTGGCAAGGTAATTCTCAGGTAGATCAGCAGCCATTTGAATAGGACTGTATAAGACAACGTACAAAGCGAGTTGTTTGGCGAGCGTGGTTTGTGGACGGTTTGTTTTATCGCCCAAACCATTAAAGCTCATATCGAAGATGCCAGGGGTAAAATCCATTGGCCCAGCTAGCATACGTGTATAAGGTAGTAATGTGGTGTGCTCAGGAGGGTTAGGTGGTGTGCCCCATGCGTTAAATTCTTGTCCGCGTGCACCTTCGCGGGAAAGCCAGTTTGGGTAGGTGCGTCGAAGTCCTGTGTCTTTGATGGGTTCATGGGTGTTGATACTGAGTTTATATTTCGCTGCAAGTATCACATTATCTAAGTATTCGTTGACCATAAATTGCCCGTCATGCCATTCAAAGCGGGCATGACCTCGCTCATCAATGCGCTTGATGTTACCACCATCGGCGACATATCCTGTTTTGACTTGTGATACACCGGCTTGTTGATAAAGGGCAAAAGCGTCTTTCATTTGCGTGCGATAATTACTGACATTCCCTGATGTTTCATGATGACCAATGAGTTGTGCACCTACTTTTTTGCTGTGCTGACTAATCGCGTCTATATCAAAATCAGGGTAACTCTCGACAAAATTAAAAACATCGCCATTGAAAAACCAGTCTCCATCCCACCCTGTATTCCATCCTTCAACGAGCACCCCATCAAAGCCATATTGTGCAGCAAAGTTAAGATATTCTTTGGTGTTTTTAGTGGTAGCACCATGTTTTTCACCACTGCTCCAAGTGTGTGTTCCGATGTGCATACCCCACCATATTCCTAAATATTTTCCCGGTTTTACCCACGATACGTCACCCAGCTTATTGGGCTCGTTTAAATTCAAAATTAAGTGTGAATTGAGTAAATCGGTGGCATTTTCACCAATCTGAATCGTACGCCAAGGGGTGTTAAAGCTGCCGTTTGTTTTGACTGCGATGCCATCTGACCATGGGGTTAAATCAGCAATAAATGTGCCTGGTCGGCGTTGATTTAGCGTCATTGCTGCATAATCAACGAGTGCTGCTTCGTGAATACTGATGTGTACACCCGCTGCATTTTTTAAAGTGAAAGGGGTATGAACATGTGCTGCATCATGCAGCGCAGTGGTGTTGTAGGTATATTCGTATCGATTCCAACCTCGCGCGGGGATCCACCACGCGGTGCTTTTGTCACTATTAGCAAAGACAAACTCTGTAAGCTCTCGAGTAATATTAAGGGCATGAGGCTTATTGAGTTCATATCTAAACCCAAGGCCATCATTAAATACTTTGACACGTAATTTATAAGCCGTGGCTTCAGTGCCTTTGTCGATGAATGAGAGGGTTAACTCGTTATGGTGGTCCGTGATCAACCGCGTTTCACCCCAAGGTTGCTGCCACTGATTATGTTGAGTGGCAGTGTGTGCTTTGGAAGAAGTGAGGTTATTACGCATGGAAGGATGGCGTTGAAAATCAAACCCCAACTTTGAGTTATCAATGATGAGCTGATCTTTAAATCGGACTTGATACGTTGGTTGTCCGTTGTCATCACTGACAGTGACTGTAATTGCTTTATTCGGTGAACTGACCGAGTGACTGGCAGTAAATGCGAGTGATGAAAACAAGGTGATACCCACTGACATTAGGGTGCGTAAGTACATAACAGCCTCTTTAATAATCATTTTACGAGAAAGGTTAAGCATACGTTGCTAGAAATAGTGGGTGAATAGGCTGCATACGTATTCATGGTGAATGATTAATTTGGTTAGACCGGTCTGTTTATATCTCTGTAAAAATGCGAGTTTTTGAGTAGGTAATCTATACTGAAAAACATACGGTTTAACATAGTATGATTGGTAAAAAATGAAAAAATTTATAGGGTTAGCATGCTTTTTTGGGTTTTCTTGTCAAGCCTTGGAAGTAACGGTGAAGGATACACTGGGTCAGCCGTTGGCTGGTGCCGCTGTTTGGTTAGAAGGTGATTTATGGCCCGTAGAACCCTCAACACTATTAAAAAAATATAATATGGGGCAAAAAGATCGTAATTTTATACCGCATGCGTTGATCATACCTCAAGGTGCACAGGTTGAGTTTCCTAACTTTGATTCTATTTTACATCATGTGTACTCATTTTCTGAGCCAAAAGCGTTTGAATTAAAGCTCTATCGCGATAAACCACAAGCCCCTATTAAGTTCACGCAATCTGGGGTGGTTGAATTAGGGTGTAATATTCATGACTGGATGTTGGGTTATATATTGGTGGTTAATTCGGGCGTGTATGGATTAACGGATAAACAAGGCAAGATTGATTTACCATTAAACCCTGAACAACTAGGCAGTGCAAACTTACATGTATGGCATGAGCGATTTGAGGATTTGGATAAACCAGAATCACAGGTACTGACAATTAAAGATGGGTCACAAAAAGTACAGTACCAGTTAAAGCAGCCTTTGCTTGAAAAGATCGACTTTTTAACGGACGAAACAGATGGATATTAAAAATGGCACGATATGGGCTCTGTGTTTATTGCCATGTCTGGCTTATCAAGCGAGTGCGTTTGAAGGGCAATTACATGGCACGGTAGAGATCAGTGCCCATGAACGCAGTGAACAAACATCATGGACTGCTGGTGGTTGGGGTATGAGCCGGTTTGGAAAACACAGTGATGGACTGAATGTGTCTAGGGCGACCCTCGAAGGAAGGCTTGATTTAAGCTCAGCTTGGTCGGGCCATGCTGTAGCGCAATATGTCCCCGATCCGAGTCATAAGTTGGGTTTTACAGAGGCATATTTAAGTTATCAACCTTTGGCAAAACGATATCAGTTTCGTTCTCGTATTGGTGCCTTTTACCCGCGTATGTCATTAGAGAATCCAGCGCTTGCTTGGTCATCTCCATACACCTACCAGTACTCAGCACTTAACGCATGGATTGGGGAAGAAGTTCGCATGTTTGGTGCAGAATTTGAGTTAAAACGCCCTGCGAGACGATTTCGTAGCAAATATGATGTGAGTTTTTTAGGGGCCATATATAAGGGAAATGATCCGGCTGGGACCTTACTTGCGTGGCGAGGTTTTGCGCCTCATGATAGGCAATCAGTGGTCAATGAGCGTATTCAATTTGCGCCATTATACGCATTAATGGCACCACAATTAGCACAGCAAGGGCAATTTGTAGAGCCGTTTAGTGAAGTGGATGGACGCTTTGGTTATTATTTAGGCACACATATTGAGTACTTAAAAAAGCATACGCTACGGTTATATTGGTATGATAACAACGGTGACCCCTCAGTACTTAATCAAAATACACGGCAATATGCATGGGATACGAAGTTCTGGAGTATTGCGTGGCGGAGTAAGTTGTCGAGTCAAACGCAATTCATTATGCAAGCGATGTTTGGTAATACTGCGATGGGAGAGCGTCGGGGTGTAGACAATGATTTTAATAGCTGGTTTGTGATGCTCAGCCATACTTGGCAGCGCTATCGGATCAGTACTCGCTTAGAGCAATCTAAAGTGATAGACAAAGATGTTTGGCAATTTGATCCAAATGCCAGTCAGACGAACGCTGTGACTGTTAATCTAAAGAAACAGCTTTCTACTCATTGGCAAGTCGGCGCAGAATGGCAATATCTAGATACACAGGCTTCGTTTAGACCTCCTGTAGGTCGAGATGAAAATACGTACGAAAACCTCTGGCGGCTCACTGCTAAATATCAATTCTAGAGTAATCAATGATCAATCTTAGCCGTGCTTAGGGGCGACTAAGATTGATCATGTGTGACTCATTTTAATCGCATAACCTATTTAAGCCATTGAGTGCCGCAACCCGGTATGCTTCTGCCATAGTTGGGTAATTAAATGTGGTATTAACGAAGTACTCTACGTTATTGCCGGGCCCTTTTTGTTCCATAATGGCTTGGCCAATGTGAACAATTT
The DNA here is from genome assembly GCF_003590335.1 of Pseudoalteromonas sp. MSK9-3. Classification (GTDB taxonomy): domain Bacteria; phylum Pseudomonadota; class Gammaproteobacteria; order Enterobacterales; family Alteromonadaceae; genus Pseudoalteromonas. Next base: position 22,013 of record NZ_MIET01000033.1, read on the forward strand.
CAGAGGCTCGCTCCCCAAAGCAATGCACGCCTAATAGCTCTTTTGTTTCTGCGTGAAACAGCAGTTTTAAACTGCCAACTTCAGTGCCCGTAATTTGCGCTCGGGCGAGATGTTTGAATTGTGCACGGCCAACTTCATAGGGAATTTTTGCAGCAGTTAGCTCTTGCTCTGTTTTACCTACTGAACTCATTTCTGGAATCGTATAAATGCCAGCGGGTATATCAATAATGAGTTTATCAGCGCTATTGCCTTGCACAATCGCATCTGCGGCAATTCGACCCTGATCAAATGCAGCACTGGCTAGGCTGGGATACCCTATTACGTCGCCTACAGCATAGACGTTATCGAGTTCAGTTTGGTAATTTTCATTGACTTTAAGTTGACCTCGACCATCCGCTTTTAAACCAACAGCAGCAAGGTTTAGGTCATTGGTGTTACCCGTTCGACCATTGGCAAACAAGATACAATCTGCTTTTACACGTTTGCCTGATTGAAGATGTAAGATAACGCCTTCTTGGCTGCCTTCTACTTTAGAAAACTCTTCGTTGTGCCTGATCACAATACCACTGTTCCAAAAGTGATAACTTAACGCGTCAGATATCTCTGCATCCATAAAGGCAAGTAATCGATCTCGGGTATTAATTAAATCTACTTTTGCGCCAAGTCCTTTAAAGATTGACGCATATTCACAGCCAATTACCCCTGCACCATAAATAATGACCCGTTGAGGGTTATGTTTCAGGCTTAAAATAGTATCACTGTCGTACACACGAGGGTGACTGAAATCAACTTCTGGGGGACGATAGGGGCGAGAGCCAGTTGCAATAACGATGGTGTGTGCAGTGAGTAATTCTTGGGAGCCATCTTCATGTTGCACTTTGATGGTATGGGCATCGACAAAACTGGCATCACCTTGGTATAGGTGAATACGGTTGCGATCGTAAAAGCTACTGCGTAAATTCGACTGCTTAGAGATAACCGCGCTGGCGTGATTCAAAATATCTTGAAATGTATGACGTTGAGGTTTTTCGGTAAAGCGATATAGCGGGTTGGCTTTGTATTCGATAAGACGGCTAACTGAGTGGCGTAATGCTTTGGAAGGAATGGTACCCCAATGCACACAGCCACCACCAACTGCTCGTTGACGCTCAATCACCGCGACGCGCTTTTGACTCTTTGACAAGTTCATCGCTGCGCCTTCACCACCTGGGCCAGTCCCAATTATAATTGCATCATATTGATAATTTGGTGCTTGTGGGTTTTCAGGGGTTTGTTTGGGTTTAGTCACAGCCTCTCCTCAATCTGTCTCTTAAGAGGCTGTGAAATTTAGTTATAGACTAAATGACGGTTTTAACAGCCTCGCGTTTAATGCCAACCATGCTTGTTTTTGCTCGTGCCAAGCTGCTTCTAATTCTTGGTACTGTTTTGCGAGTGTTGATTTATCACACTGTTCGCGCATGGAGTCTTTTTTTGCTTCTAGTAATTCTTTTTGCACAGAGCAAAATGTTTGGAGCTTTTTTAGAAGCAATTCATACTCTTGTTGTAACAATGTAAGCTTATCTTGCGCTAAAGGCAATTTTGCTAAGCGAACTTTAGTTTTAATGAGCAAGGTTTCTGCTTTGGCTTTTTCAATGCGCTCTACAGGCGTACGTTTAAGTTTATACGCTAAACCCAAAGCTGCCATGGCACGGATCATCCATTTGGTGGGATCGTAATGATACCAGCGGATGCCATTGCGATAATCGCTGGCAAAAATATGATGGAAGTTATGATACCCTTCACCGTAAGTAAAGAGCGCTAAAAAGCCATTATCGCGCGCGGTGTTTTTTTCTGTGTAAGGGCGAGAGCCCCAAATATGCGCTAATGAATTAATGAAAAAAGTGAAATGTTGGCTCAGTACTAATCTCAGTAAACCAGCGAGTAGCATCATGGCAATGACATCACCCACTAATAGGCCAAGTAGTAAGGGAATGCCAATATTGGTTGCTAGCACGAGCTTTAGGTAGTGACGATGCTGGAACATCACGATTTTGTTGCGCTGTAAGTCTCGGGCATTACTGTAGTCACCATAGCTTTCGCCTTGATGGTCTCGTAACATCCACCCAATATGGCTATACCAAAAGCCATTTGTTGCAGCATAAGGGTCTTTCACTGGATCGTCGACTTGGCCATGATGAACTCGGTGGTCGCTACTCCAATGCAAGGCACTATTTTGTAATGCAAATGCTCCACCAATGGCGAATACCCATTGTACAGCAGGGTGTGTATCGTAGGCTTTGTGGGCCCACAAGCGGTGGTAACCAGCAGTAATTGATAATCCTGCATAGAACATACAAGCTGTGAATACAGCCCAATGCGTAGCAGTATAGCCATATTCATAGCCATACCAAGGCACTAATGTGATGGCTGCCAGAAAAGTCAGGCTAAAGAACAGCACATTTGTCCAAATAATCGGCGGTTTTTTCATTATTTAAATCTCAGCGTACACTTGTACGCTAAAATAGTATTTCATTCTGCTGCCGTCAAGTATTAGACTCTACAATGTTTGATCTAATTATATATGGAATGAAAAATGTCAGGTGTTCGTGCACAGCAAAAACAAAAAACTCGACAAGCACTTATCGAGGCCGCTTTTAATCAGTTAAGCGCTGAACATAGCTTTTCCAATATAAGTTTACGAGAAGTGGCACGTGAAGCAGGAATAGCACCGACTTCTTTTTATCGACATTTTAAAGACATGAATGAATTGGGCTTGACCATGGTTGATGAAGCGGGTCTGACGCTGCGTCAATTAATGCGTCAAGCCAGACGTCGTATTGCCAGTGGGGGGAGCGTGATTAACACCTCAGTGCAGACATTCATGGAGTTTATTGATACATCCAGCAACCAATTTCGTCTTTTATTACGTGAACGTTCTGGGACATCGAAAGCGTTTCGTGCCGCCGTGGCACGCGAAATTAAGCACTTTACCTTGGAATTAGCGCATTATTTAGAAACCGAAACGCCATGTGATAAACATCACGCATATATGCAAGCAGAGGCAATGGTGATCTTGGTGTTTAATGCGGGGGCCGATGCATTAGACCAAGATAGTCAGCAATTAGAAGAGCTAACAGAGCGATTAGTATGGCAGCTTCGTTACATTGCAAGAGGGTCTGCACATTATGGTAGTCATTAACTGTATTTTACTTTCAATAATTTTTTATAGTTCATTGTAATTAATTAAAAAAATATTGGCGTTAGTACTTTTTTGGTACGTATTTATCATATTTTCGCCAGATTTTCCCTCTAACACTAATGTTAATTTTTTGTTTTATTCTAACTCACTGATATCAATGTGTTGATTGCTTTTTGAGCCGATATAAGACTTTTTTGTTATTTGATTGTTAATTTTGATCCCTTACTCTAAATAGAATATTTACACTTTTGGTCCGTGGCAATTAAAAAATTCTAAAATGGGTACATCAAGGGAGTCGGAATGAAAAAACGGTTGTGGTTAACATTAAGCGGTTTGATGGGAGTGGCGTTGAACAGTCATGCCATCGAACAGTATTCTTTAGTCAATGAAAGTCATGTGTGGCCTAAAATACAAGCGCACCTTCTAAAGCCTAACACTGTGAGACGTGTTACTGGCAAGTCAACACTTAATGCACAGCTCAAAGTTAATTATCGAGCTGTCAAGACAAGAGGTGACAGCAGCCGCTATCAGCACTACCAAGTCTATCTTGGTGATATTCCAGTACTAGACAATAGATTTGTTTTATTAGTCGATAAGGCTGGGAATGTTGAACAAGGTTTAGGCAATGTATTGCTTGCAGAGAAAGACTTTAGTATCCCGCGCCCAGCGTCATTCACACTTAGTACTCAACAAACAACAGAAAAACTGGTTCATCGTTTACGCACTGATGGCGTTGCGTTTGTGAGTGAGCCGAAACTGAGCAAAGCATTTATTTTAAATGATGATGGTTTGCAAGCAGTGTTTGTTGCAAACGTAATCACCCCCTCAGACCGTGTTAATTTTATCGTTGATGCGCAAAGCTTTAAAGTTTTACGCCAAGAAAGCGATATTGATGGGTTCTCAGCTCAGCAAGGCTTTGTTGCCGGTGGCGGTATAGGTGGCAATGAAAAATTAGGTGCTATTTGTTATTCTCCTGCGCCTGCAAGTATGCAGAACTGCTTATCCTATAAATTCGACCCATCAGATTCAGCTGCATCTGAATTAACCTTTTCAGACCCCCAAGCACATTTGTTTTCTGACTTCTCTGGATACCCTTTCGTGGTGTCAAAACAGCAAGGGGTATGTACGCTAGAGAACCCGTACGTCAAAACTATCGACTATTTAGCAGATAAAACACGCGCATCAAGTTATCAATGCGGGGACAACAATGAGCACTTTGAGCGGACAACTGTGGATAATCAATATTATGATTATTTTAGTTATTCAGGTGTGAATGAAGCCCATTTTAATGCGGGCTTAGTGATGCAGTATTACCATAAGCTATTGACTGAAATATATCCTAGCCAACAAACTCAGTGTAACCCGCAGGGGTTCTGTCTAAAGCAATTGGTGCAAAATGTGGGAAATAATACCCATGGTAATTCACAGGCGAACTGGGATGACACCTATGTAAACTATGGTACTGGTAACTACGGTGGTACGCACTATTACCATACAACCTTAGATATTGTGTCGCATGAAGCAAGCCACGCGGTGACATATTGGAATAGTCAACTTAATGCTAATGGGCAAGATGGTGCTTTGAATGAGGCATTTTCAGATATTGCCAGTATTGCGGTGTTTGATTATTTATCGCAGAACGTGTCAGGTTCTTACAAAAGCTCGAGTGCTTTTAATCGTAAATCGTTAGACAGTGACACAAACCACAGAGGCAATCGGAAGTGGTGGTTTGGTTGGGATGTATTGTATGAGGACACTGGTGCGCGATATTTTGCTATGCCATCTTGGGATGGTAAAAGTATTGATCATTTTAAATCATATAATCCAAGCCAATCAATTTACGAAACCGCGGGTGTATTTAGAAAAGCGTTTTATGAGTTAGTTAAAACTCAAAATTGGTCTATTCAAGATGCGTTTAAACTCTTCCTACGTGCTAACATCAATTGTTTCTTCAAAGGTATATCCGTTCAAGATGCGGGGATGTGTTTGCTTGATCAGGCGAGCCATTTTAGTCATATAGGCAGTGTAAACGAAGTCAAACAGCAAATAGATACGACTCTACATTCGGTGGGTATTATTGCGCAAAATAGTCAATTGTCGACACTCGATTTCGACGGCTCTATTCAATATGACGTTGTAAGTTATACGGTAAGCTCTGTTCCAGCAAATCAAATCAAAGCCATTACTGTTGAGTGGGGGGATGGAACAATTGAGCGTTGGCAAAACAATAGCGCCTCTGCAATTCATGCATTTTTACAGCGAGAACGCTTAGTAAATACTGACGACTTAATCCGGTTTAAACTGGCCGTGTTAAAAACTGACAACACTGAATTGGTCGGGTACAGACATTATTATAGTCGAGCGGTGCAAGCTGCGTGCCCGCCAGTACAGGCTCAAGGGCAATCTAGTTTGTCTTCGATTACGGTGAATGATCAGCAAATACCATTAAACACTCAGCCATATCAAAGTGTGCTAACTGACACGCATGTGTTAAATAAACACGTTCAGCAAGTGATTAAGTTTGATAGTTCGCTCAATGGTAAGTTGGTGTCGGTACTATTAGATAATAACCGAGATGGCTTGTTCTCAGAAAGTGAAATGATGGTATCCAATCAAACCATCAATAATGGGCAAGTTAAATTTAAGCTCAAAGATAGTACCTCAGCGGGTATTGGGTTAATGCGGGTTTCATTGGGCGGACAATATGCATTTTATGATACGTGTGGTTATGTGAAGTCGTCACAGGTAGTTGATTTAAAAGCGAGGATAGAGATACCAGAGTTGCCACTTGAAGCGGGTTTTACATACCAAATCTCTGCCGATAACCGCGTTACATTTACCAATACCTCACAAGTTAATGCCATTAGGCAGCCTAGTTATACATGGCGTTTTGGTTTCGATAACCAAGGAAGTTCAAAAGAGCAACCTAATGAGGTGCAATACCCACTTGTGGATGGAAGTTATACCGTCTATTTACGCGTTGATTATCAAGATGGTAGTGGTCATTTTGATGAACTTTCGCAGCAAATTACTTTGAGTGCTCCTGCACAATGTGAAATCGGTATAAATAACCAAGCTAATGCACAAACAATTTATATCGATGAAATGCACCTTTGGACCTCGATTCATTCACGCCATTTTAATGCAGGCTCTGCGGGCACCAATGGCAATGGCTATGTGAAGCATCAAACTAATCTAGAGTTTGAAGATAGCCTTGAGTTGAATGTTGATATCCGCAGTAATGTACTTGATGAAGGCACAATTGATAATTTATTGAGTCGTGATAACCGTGATGTGCGTTTTACAATTTGGCTCGATGGAGACCGTGATGAGTCATTTCAAGTCGGTGAAGCGAATTACTACGATGTGAATAGTAATTACACTAAAGACTGCCGTAATGGTGAGTGCCGTATTAAAGCCAGTCAGTCTATTCGCCTACCATGGATCTCGTGGTGGAAAAGTAGGAAATATGTGCTGCGAGCACGTTTAGAAGAGCACCCAACCGTAGAACATGGTGGCGATGGATGTCGCAACTTTGATTATGGCGAAGTTGAAGATATTGAATTCACAGTCAACGGCAGTTAATCCACCCATTTAGTTTTTAACCAACTTACAGCAGTAAGGTCCTCATATCAAAGATATGAGGACCCTGGGCATGTGCTCAAAATTCAATTTGATTAGTTACAAAATAATAAGGAAAAGTGATGAAAGTCCTCAGTTTATCAATTGCGCTTGCACTAGGGAGTGCGTCTATCTCAGCGTATGCAACTCAATCAGAGTTAAGTACACAAACCGCTGCACCTTTCAATATTGCTCAAGGGTTTGAAAAAGCCAATTTAGCCGATAAAAGCAACAACCAAGCTTTAAAAGACAGGTTAAATAAATATGGTTTAAACAAGCATAATAGGCCGCACTTGTTTTCTCTCATAAGTAAACAGTTAAACAAAGGCTATCAAGTTGATACACAGTTAAGTCAAAAGATGACTGATGTCAATGCGACGGTTTGTGATGCACATCACACGAGTCTTTGTACTTTTTTCAAGCATATGGGTTATGAAGTGTTAACTAAGCCGGGCACAAACGAAGAACATTTGGTTATATCTGCTTTAAATAGTGAAATTACGGCGACCGATTATACCTTTATTGATATTACGCTTGTCGATGAGAAAGGCTCAGCACTAACCTTATCACGTTATGCCGAGTACTTCGGAGATGGGACTGAAAATAAGCGGAAATCAATTTATTCCTCGGCGAAGGTGGCGGATGTTCTCGCTAAGTTAAAAACCGTTGAGCGAGTGTATGCAGATGCTTGGGTGACGGTGGTAACAACTGATGCCAGTGGTAATGAAGTCGTTGAAGATCGCAACTCCAAAGTGGAATATTCTAAAGATGCAATACTTGCACTACTCGGATATGTTGCCCCTGAATTTTCATCAAAAGCAGAGCTAAGTACAGATAAAGTGGCAGACAGTAGCATTTTGTTTGGTAATAGTGTCTCAATAGTACACCCGAAAGATGTGCGCTCTAAAGCTGGTGCGACTATACCAGACCAAAAAATAATTGTGTGTTTGAATCGCAATTATGGTGATTGTGATTATGAAAATATTTACCCAGTCAATACGCCAAATGATCAATTGAAACTAAAGATTCCATTTGTGGGTGAGTATGTAATGCGCGGTAAAGTTTCACGCATATATAGACCAGATTGGACGGTGCTAGATATTCAAGAAAACGGTGATGGCACTACAAAATTGATTCCTGGAGGGAAAATTGATAAGCCAGTTATTGTTGACTTTGGCACAAATATCTTTGTGCAAACTAAAGAGGGTGGTGGTGCATCAACGATTTCTGGGCATCAATATACTGACATTAAAAACTTTTTCGCGGACAGTTTAAATATTGAATATATTGGTACAGGAAGAAGCACTAAAACCAAAATTTCGTGGAATATTCCGCGTAACCAAGGCGTTTTTGGTGATGCTTCATTATATGGTCGGTACCAAGATGCTAACTGGATCATGAACCTTGCATTAGATAATCAAATAAGGCCAGGACAAGCACCAAGACCAGAGGTACATGTGATTGGATCATCTGGACACAATTCATCTTGGGAAAAAACAGATTACCCACAAATGCAAGTAGTATATAGCTGTTTGGCAGAAGGTAGCCTGATAGCACTGCCTGGAGGTAAGCAATTACCGATAGAAATGTTACAAGTAGGTGACACTGTTGTGGGGGCTAGTCAATTTAATCCAGCGCAACGCTTAGACCTTGAGATTTCTGACATCTCAATTGGGGTTGAAGCGATTCCAATGATCCAACTTACCACGCGTGAGGGGAAGAAGTTACTGTTAACTGAGTCTCACCCAGTCATTACTCAGTCAGGTAAATCAGTTTGGGCAAAAGACTTAGAGTTAGGTGAGCGTATTCATACTAAGGGTAAAACAGAATTCATTACCAAAATAGATGAAGTAAAGTTTGACGGAAAGGTTTACAACTTGCGCTTGAAACGTAGCAAACGCGATGATGTTCAAATAGAGGGTGAAACATTCAGTATGTTTGCCAATGGCATCCAAGTCGGTGATCTAGGTATGCAAAGTGATAATGAGTTTAAGAATGAAGTTGAAACGCAACAAGATGTCTTAAATCGTTTGCCAGAACCTTGGCACAAAGATTACCTAAATAGCATTCGATAAATGATGGCGGCCCTACGGGGCCGTACAAGGAGGACATTATGAAAGTTTTTGTTTATACCCCTATATTATTGGCACTGATGAGTACATCAAGTTTTGCTGCAACCATGGTCCCATCATTTGATAAAGCGACGGATGTAACTATCTCATCTGAAGGAACTGATAATGTTGATACGGTACCACTGGGGACGGCATATAAAAGTAAAGGCAATGTATTTCTTGGCTTGCAGTCGGTTATAGGGGCTGAAGTTGAAGATTTAGGTAACTCTAAAATCGACTTTAGAGTCGGTGTTGATTTAGGTTATGAGCAGGCGTTAAAGCTGATCGATGGTAAAGTGGATGCAGGCTTTAAGTTTCCTGCGGTACGGGTTGATGCAGGTGCGAATTATGCTAAAGACATCAGTGCTGATAAGTATACCGGTACTTATACGGTTTATTCATCGGTAAAACCCAAAGCGCGCATGTTAATGCCGTCTTCGACGACAGGGTACCTGCCAACACAGGCCGCGCTAGACTTAGCTGTGGCACAGCCCGGCAATAAAGCGAAGAATCTAGGCGATGGATTTGTGCATGGGTTTGCTTATGGGTCTAATGTTGTGATCAATATGAAGATTGATTATCGCAACGAATCAGATAAGCGGACCATTGGCGGGTATTTAAGTGTTGACTGGATCGGTAAAGTGAAGGTGGATGGTAAATTACAGAAATTAGATGACAGTAAACGTCAGTCGATAAAGATTTCTGTGAGTGGTTATCAAAGTGGTGGCGATCCTAATCGTCTATTAAGCATTATCCCTAATGGCATTATGCGCTGTACGTTATTAAACCCAGAACCTTGCTTCGCATTATTTGAATCGGCTGTTAAATACCTTAAAACAGACTACATCAATCAGTTTAACTCGCTAGATGATTATAACGTGACAGAGACCTACTTAGCTGATTACCAAGATTCTGGCCCGCAGTTACAACAACTTGTGCCTGCTCAGGGTTACGTTGCGGTTAATTACCTAACAAAGTTAGTGGTAAAAGAATTAACCAGTCGCTGGATTGAAGAGCGCCTTACCTATCGTAGAGCGAAAAATTTACAGCGTTACTACGCATCACAGTTTTCTACCTCTGAACTAGAACAACTTCGCGAAATTGAGACATCAAGCCGCAGTAATGCAAATTTATTTGCCGACATGGTGGATTATTGTGAGCAAAATCCTGAAGGCAATTACTGTATTGAGTATGAGGCACAAAACCTCAGTTATTACCGAGATTACAGCAGCTTTAGTGCAGTTTTAAAATAAGGATATGACCATGATAAAACAATTATTAGCAGCATCGTCTGTGTTGTGCGTTGCATCAAGTGCACTGGCAAACACGGAGCTTGAACAGACTGCAAATTACAATGAATTAGGCGATTTACTCACGGCTTCGCAGGCACAAGGTCGTTTCGCATGGCTAGAAAAGTGTTACGACGGTTTGTTAGTGGAAGTGTGGGAGCGCGCGTTCGACACCACGCAAATTATCAGTAAAGAAGAGAAGCTAAACCAGCTTAAAGCGCTATGGCTTTCTCCGCAGCGCCTTGCACAAGGCAAAGCACAATACCTGACATTTGCGAATACTGACTTTACCAACCCTTATGATTGGCATGCTGGTAATAGTGCGACAGATGCCTGTAGCACTATGCCGCCAGAATATGTGCCTGTTGCATTAAAAACGACGATATTGGCCCATCAATACTGCGAAAATGCTGCATTTGATAATGAGTGGGAATGGGTATCTAAAGTATCCATTGATAACTTTACTCATGAATCAGTCGGCCGAGACTACACGGCGGTATCTGGCAAAGTTGTGACTCTGCCTGCTGGTCGTACGGTATCAATGACTATTACTCCTGGAAACAAAGAACCTGATTACCCATCATTTGTTGCCGCGAGGGTATGGATTGATTGGGACCAAAATGGACAGTTCTCAACATCTGAGATGGTGTTTAAGTCAGCATCAGACGGCATATTCAAATTTGCAGTCAATGTGCCTGCAGAGCAGTTAGATGGTGTGACGTTAATGCGCGTAGCGACAGATGCAGGCGGGGGCTCTGATGATGCGTGTAACCGTATTCATTATGGTGAAGTTGAAGACTACCTGGTGACAATTCGTTAAGGACTAATTATGAAACCATTATATTCTACAGTGCTCCTACTGAGCATGGCTAGTCACTACGCACTAGCAAAAGCACCAAGCGTAGATAATCAAGTGTCTACGAATTCAGGCTCTACCATTTCCGGGTTGATCAATGATCACGTGGCGATTGGCACGGCGTATGATAGTCAGACGAATCGATTTTTGAATGTACAGCCGATAGCGGGCCGTGTGGATGAAACTTTTGGTAACACAGAAGTTAAGTTTAAAACGGGCATCGACATGAGCTATGACGACTTGCTGAGCACATTAAATGGCAGTGTCGATATTGATGTAAACTTTCCCGTGGTACGTGTATCAGCGGGTGCATCATTAGCAAAAGAGATGGCCTCAAGTACTTACTCTAGTTCATATACATTCAGTGCAACCAGTACCCCGAAGAAACGATTGTTTTTACCTGAGGACAGCAACATAGGTTATACCTTATCGCCCGCAGGAAGCGAAATTGCGAATAAACATCAAGCCCGTTTACAGCAATTAGCTGGGGATGAGTTTGTCAGCGGTATTGAGTATGGCGCCAATATTATGGTGAACCTAAAAATCGATTACGGCAGTAACCGTGACAAGTCTGAAATTGGTGGATACCTTGATGTGGATTTATATGGTGGCATATTCAACGTGGGTGGTCAGTTAAAATACCTACAAGACGATACCAAATCATCGGTGAAGATCACGGTGCGCGCTATTCAGCATGGGGGCGACCCAAAACAGTTACTGAGCATTATTCCGAATAATATCATTACGTGTTCACTGGATAATCCCAAGCCATGTTTTGATATGTTTTATGAGGCTGTTAAGTATTCTAAAGATGGTTTTAGAGCACAGTTAAACTCACTAAGTGACTATAACGTGGTGAGGTATTATACGACACGTTATGACAGTGCCTCTTTAGCTGTGAGACCTTTGGTAGCCAATTATCAACCCGTTAGAAATGCGACTAAGTGGCTGATCAGTGAGCTTGAAGATGATTTTAAACAAGCGGTACTTGATGAGCAACGTGCAACAAGCCTATTGACCAGCTATTACGCCTATTTACCTGACTCTCAGAGTAATGCAGTAGAGCAAATTCAAAAGCTGGCATATGACAATGCATGGTTCTTATTCAATGCAGCGCAATTTTGTCGTGACAATCCATTTGGTACGTCATGCGAGGTTGAAGTTCAAAAAATGAGAGATGATTGTACTCGCCGCGGCAAAACGTGCCCTGCAGGTTATGATGTAACGCAACTACAATTGCCTTCTTCAGACAGACTTGACTGGAAGCAGTGTGAGCTCGCACGTCAAGAAGCCGTAAGAGCAGGTGTGATTGCTGAAGATGAGAGTGTTAAATATCGCAATATGCGCTGGGCACCTACTTTTATAAATGCCAAAACCCCAGCGGTTGGTATTCTAAACTGGCGTTTGTGTGAAGGTGCATTAAGCACGTATGGCACAGCGTTTTAATCTGACTACTAACAATTTTGGGCCAAAGTGAATGGCTTTGGCCCATGCTAAGGAGTAGGCATGAGAATATTAGTGAGCCTATTAATACTGTGTTGTTCATTTAGTGTGTTTTCCCAGCGTTATTATACTGAGTCGTATACTCAAGCCGATTTGGGGAGAGGCTTTAACCAGCAGTCGCATACCCCTGATGCTAAATGTGTAACAGGGCAAGTCCGTTATCATAGCGCAATGTCAGGTGAGCTTGACTATTTACAGCGGTTAAATGCAACGCAAGTGCGTCGCAGAACGTTTGGTGAAGTGCATGGCGGTGTTAACTTATTTATTATTGCTGGCAGTGTTTCTACATCGATCACTCACCGTAATTCGACCGATAAATTGAGCTTAACGTCACAATTGCACCTGAAATTCGATGAAGGGTATAGCACGTTGGAAAATCGCCAGGTAGTGGCAGGGTATGAAAATAACGACTGTGGTAATTCGTTTATATATCAGCTTGATTATGGCCGAGATGTGTTTATCAATACCCGATTACATTTTCGCTCAGAGGCTGACTACAAACGTTTTGTAACGAAAATTAAGATACGGTTACTCTTTTTCAAAAAAACGATCACCAAGGTCAAGCTAATAGAGAAGTATGCAGCGAATGCGGTATTAAGTATTGACGCGAATTCAAGCGCGCCTTTACCAGCAGAATTAACCAGCTTGCTGAATAACAATACACAGCATTGTCGAGGGAGTGATATTACGCCATGTTTAACGACGTTGCAGCGTTTGTCTGATTATGTTTTTGGAAACTCAGGGTTGGCCAAAGACCTAAAATTAATGGAGAAGGCTCCAAGAGGGATTACAACACGTTCCTATGAAGAGTCAGGTCACTATGCTTTACAGAGCCAGAGTATAAAAACTGAACCGCAATATGACTTTATCTGGCAAAAAATAGAAAGTCGATATGGTGCAGCCGTTAGGCGTTTAGAGCGAGCGAGGGCATTTTTGGCGATTGCAAATGACGGTGAACTTGACGCTGCGCAATTGGAAGTAGAGCGAGCGACCATTTTGTTAAGTGACATGGAAGGTATTCGCAGTGTATGTATGACATCTCCTTGGTTAGCACAATGCTCATAAGTAAATAATATCAGGCGGCGAAGGTGGCAGTGCCACCTCTTTATAGTCTTCTACTACACAATTTTATTGCTGACTTGTTTATTCATGAGTGCAGGAGGTCGTGCACAAACCTCATGCTCATTCGTAACAAATAGGTAAAAAGTTATTCTAATCAGGCATGGGTGAGATGATTGGTTTTTAATCCTGAACTTCTCAGGTTTTTTGTTTTTTATATTCTATATATCGTGCGTTTTTGAATTTTTTAGTCTATAACCTTGCGTTTCAATCATTGTTTTTGGAATTTTTATTCTTGCATTACGGTGTTCCAACATGATAAAACATAATTAATCCATCAACAGGACGACTTTGCTCAATGAAAAAAATAACACGTTTGTCACTACTGCTTAACCTCTTACTTATTAAATGTAAGAGCGGGGTGTAGTGCGCGCAACTGAGCAACTACTTTTCAACCCCGCACATTGCGGGGTTTTTTATTTTTTGGGCCGAGGAACAGGGTATGCAGGATAAAGTTTGGATTTTCGATACGACATTGCGAGATGGTGAACAAGCGTTAAAGGCCAGTCTCACTGAAGATGATAAGTTACAACTTGCGCATGCGATCAGCCGATTAAATGTGGATGTTATGGAAGTTGGGTTTCCAGTATCGAGCCCGGCTGACTTCAGAGCTGTGCAGCGCATTGCGACCGAAGTACGTAATCCGGTTATTTGTGGTTTGGCACGCGCTGTAAGCAAAGATATTGAGGCGTGTGGCGAGGCATTACGCCCTGCTGAGCGCGGTCGTATTCATACTTTTATTGCTACCAGCCCTTTGCACCTTGAGCATAAGCTACGTATGAGCTTAGACGATGCGACAACCATGGCAGTTAAATCAATTAAATTAGCGCGTAACTATACTGATGACGTGGAGTTTTCGTGTGAAGATGCGGGGCGTACGCCACATGCAGATTTATGCCGTATTGTAGAATCGGCGATTAACGCGGGTGCATCAACCATTAATTTACCAGACACCGTAGGGTATGTTACGCCTGATGAATACTCTGCCATGATCCGTCATTTAATGAACCATGTGCCGAACATAGATAAAGCACGGTTAAGTGTGCATTGTCACAATGATTTAGGCTTGGCGGTCGCCAACTCTGTAGCCGCGGTACAGGCGGGTGCAAGACAAATCGAATGTACCATTAATGGTATTGGAGAGCGCGCAGGTAATTGTTCATTAGAAGAAGTGGCCATGATCATGAAGATGCGCCAAGACTACCTAAAAGTACATACCGATATTCGCAGTGAGGAAATCTACCGAGCATCTCGCCAAGTTGCAAAAATTTGTAATATGTCGGTGCAGCCAAACAAAGCGATTGTGGGGGAAAATGCGTTTGCTCACAGCTCAGGGATCCACCAAGATGGCGTTTTAAAAGCGCAGAATACTTATGAAATCATGTCACCAGAAAGTGTGGGTGTGCCAAACAATCAACTAAATATGACCTCTCGTTCAGGCCGCCATGTCATAGAGCATCGTTTATCTGAATTGGGTTATCAAAAATCTGATTACGATATGGATAGCTTATACACGAGCTTTTTAGCATTAGCAGACCAAAAGGGCACCGTGTATGACTATGATCTTGAGGCGATGATCCACTTTAATCAAATGGATGATGAGGACGACCAATTTAAACTTGAATTTGTTAACTCAACATCTAATTCACAGTCGGTTGCCAGCTCTACCATTGGTATGACGGTCGCTGGACAATCCAAGCAAGAAGCGGCAACAGGTAATGGGCCAGTAGAGGCCTCTTTTTTAGCCATTGAGCGAATTATTGGGATGTCTGTTGAAGTCATTGAATACAACTTAGATGCGACCGGTCAGGGGGCAAGCTCGCTGGGACAAGTCGATATCATCGCAAAATATAACGGACGGCAATATCACGGTGCAGGTCTTGCTGCTGATGTTGTTGAAGCATCGGTACGGGCTATGGTCCGTGTTTATAATCTTATTAACAGAGCGCAAAAAGTCTCTGATTTGAAACAACAAAGGAAAGCAGGATGAGCCAAGCAAGTTACCAAGTTGCCGTATTAGCCGGAGATGGCATTGGCCCAGAAGTCATGGCCGCAGCAGATAGAGTACTCGATGCGGTGAGTGAAAAATTTGACTTCACCTTAAATCGTCAAACCCACGCCATTGGCGGTGCCGCCATTGATGAATGCGGTGAAGCATTACCTGAAGCAACGCTTAAAGCGTGTGAAGCTGCAGATGCTATTTTGTTTGGTTCGGTTGGTGGGCCAAAGTGGGAGCACTTACCCCCGAGCGAGCAACCGGAGCGTGCTTCTTTATTACCGCTACGTAAACATTTTGGCTTGTTTTGTAATTTACGTCCTGCACAACTCTTACCCGCATTAAGTGGTGCATCTCCATTACGTGCAGATATTAGTGAGCAAGGCTTTGATATTCTGTGTGTGCGAGAGTTAACCGGTGGAATTTATTTTGGTGAAAAAGGCCGAGAAGGGGAAGGAGAGCACGAAGCGGCATTTGATACCCAGCGTTATTCTCGTAAAGAGATAGAGCGGATTGCGCGTTTCGCATTTGAAGCTGCAAAATTACGCAGCAGCCATGTGACCTCGGTAGATAAGGCGAATGTTTTGGCATCGAGCGTGCTATGGCGTGAAGTGGTCACTGAAGTGAGTAAAGATTACCCCGAAGTACAACTAGATTATATTTATGTTGATAACGCGGCGATGCAGCTCGTAAAACAGCCAAGTCAGTTTGATGTGCTGCTATGCGATAACTTATTTGGCGATATCTTATCTGATGAGTGCGCCATGATCACAGGCTCCATGGGTTTACTGCCTTCTGCAAGCTTAAATCAATCAGGATTTGGTTTATATGAGCCTGCTGGTGGCTCTGCGCCGGATATTGCCGGTAAAGGCATTGCTAACCCAATAGCGCAAATTCTAAGTGCCGCCTTAATGTTACGTTATTCGCTAGGCCAAGATGAAGCTGCCCGTGCAATAGAAAAGGCCGTTGCTGAGGCTGTTGCAGCAGGTGTCGGTACACCGGACATATACCCTGAGGGTGGTTACACCACGCAAGATGTGGCACAAGCCATCGTATCGCGAATTTAATTGCAACCAATGCGGTGATTTCCGTCAGGTTACCGCTTTATTTGAGGATGTAGCACGTGGCTCAAACCTTATATGACAAAATTTGGCAATCGCATGTGGTTGCACAGATCAACAAACAAACAGACTTACTCTATATAGACAGACATTTAGTCCATGAAGTAACGTCACCGCAAGCGTTCTCAGGCTTACGCGAGAAAAACCGTCCGGTGCGTTGCCCTGAAAAAACCTTCGCAACAATGGATCACAATGTTTCCACTAAAAGCCGATCTTTAGATGCCGCCAGTGAAGTATCAAAAAATCAGTTAATGGCTCTTGCCGAAAACTGCAAAGAGTTTGGCATTGTGCTATATGACTTAAATTCGATAAACCAAGGGATTGTCCATGTTATGGGCCCTGAACAAGGGATCACTTTGCCTGGCACGACCATTGTTTGTGGTGACAGCCACACCTCTACCCATGGCGCGTTTGGCGCGTTGGCACATGGTATTGGCACTTCTGAGGTTGAGCACGTATTAGCAACGCAAACTTTACAGCAAAAAAAAGCTAAATCGTTAAAGGTACAGATCAACGGCGTATTGCGTCCAACCGTGACAGCAAAAGATTTGATCATGGCAGTCATTGGTGTGTTAGGGACTGCTGGTGGCACAGGCTATGTGGCTGAATTTTGCGGGGAAGGTATTGAAGCCTTGTCGATGGAAGCGAGAATGACGTTGTGCAACATGAGTATTGAAATGGGTGCTAAGGCGGGTTTAATTGCACCAGACGATACCACGTATGCATATTTAAAAGGTCGTCCATTTGCCCCTAGTGAAGAAGAGTTTGAAGCAGCTGTGTCATATTGGCGTACGCTTCACTCTGATGAAGGGGCGCAATTTGATAGAGTGGTTGAGCTGAATGCGCAAGACATTCAGCCTCAAGTGACGTGGGGCACCAGCCCAGAACAGGTGATTGGTATTGATGAAGTTGTCCCTAACCCTGAGCAAGAGAGCGATTTAATTAAAGCAGATGCTATTCGCAGTGCTTTGCAGTACATGGGGCTTGAAGCTGGGCAAAAATTAACAGATGCAAAAGTAGATACAGTATTTATTGGTTCATGTACTAATAGCCGTATTGAAGATTTACGGGCTGCGGCCTCCGTGGTTGCAGGTAAAACAGTTGCGCACGGTGTTGAAGCTTTGATAGTGCCGGGATCAGGCTTGGTTAAACAGCAAGCTGAGCAAGAAGGTCTTGCAGAGATTTTCAAAGCGGCGGGTTTTGAGTGGCGAGAACCTGGTTGTTCAATGTGTTTGGCAATGAATGATGACAAACTAGGTGCTGGTAAGCGGTGTGCCTCAACGTCAAACCGAAACTTTGAAGGGCGACAAGGTCGTGGTGGGCGTACACACTTGGTCAGTCCAGCGATGGCGGCCGCGGCGGCCATTGCTGGTCACTTCACGGATATAAGAGGGGAGATATCATGAGCACATATCACCAAGGGCTGTTAGCACCACTGGATAAAAATAACGTCGATACCGATCAGATCATTCCTAAGCAGTTTTTGACATCGACGAGCCGTGATGGTTTTGATAAAGCGCTTTTTTATGATTGGCGCTATTTAGACGATGGTGCCCCTAACCCTGATTTTGTTTTAAATCGAGCCTGCTATAAAGGTGCATCAATTTTGCTAACCCGTGATAACTTTGGCTGCGGCTCCTCTCGAGAGCATGCACCATGGGCACTAAAACAATATGGTTTCAGTATTATACTCGCTGAAAGCTTTGCCGATATTTTCTTTAATAACTGTGGTAACAATCAAATGCTCTGTATTGCGCTAGAGGCTGACACGTTAGAGTCGTTATTCGTAATTGCTGAACAACATGATGATATTCAAATTGAAGTGGACTTGGTGCAACAACAGTTACGCAGCCCTTATTTTGATGCAATTAACTTTGAAGTTCGCGCAGACATTAAAGCACGACTATTAAGTGGCTTAGACTTTATTGGCGAAACTGAGCAGTTAAATGAGGCGATTAATGCATTTGAGCATACATTGAGGTCAGAACGTCCTTGGCAGTAATACTACTTTAAGCGGCCCATCATATCGCGCGGTGAGTTAAGCGCATTTAATTGCAAACAACCAAAGGGCTAGCTACCCTTTGGTTTTTAATTTTTGGGAACATTACTATGAAATTTGTGGTTGCAACAGCGCTGTCCTTAGTGAGCAGTGTGGCTTTCGCTCGTCCTGCACCTTTGGTCTCTATTCCTTCTCATGACGCATTCTTTGATAATATCGCAGCACACTGTGGTAAAGCGTATGAAGGAAAAATCACCGTTGATAATGTAACGGGTCCAAATTCATTTGCAGGCAAAAAGCTAGTAATGCATGTACGTCGATGTAATGAACGTGAATTGCAAGTGCCTTTTCATGTCGGTAGCGATGCGTCACGGACTTGGTTGATCACTAAAACAGGCAGTGGCTTAAGTCTTAAACATGACCATCGTCATAAAGATGGGACCGATGATGATTCAACCATGTATGGTGGCCACACAATCGATGCAGGTTTTGCGAATGTACAGTCGTTCCCTGCCGATCAGTATTCAAAAGAGTCTTTTGCTCGTCAAGGGATCCCTCAATCAATGGGGAATACTTGGCAAATGTACATATATGATGAAAAGTTTACTTATCGACTTGTACGTGAAGGTCGTGAGTTTAGAGTAGATTTTGACTTAACGAAGCCAATCACGGTCCCAAGTGCACCGTGGGGTTATAAAGATTAAATCATAAGTCATTGATTGAAAGGTAGGTAAAGCGCCATTCTCTGCCTTTCATTTAACCTGTCATATGGATGAGGTGAAAAGGTGCCGTAAGGCGTATGATTTATCATAGTAATCTGTAGGTTGTGTTCAGCCTTCTTGTTTCAAAAGATGCTGCTTGGTCTTTAAAATAACGTTTCTGAGTGTTTTTTGAACGTAAAAGTGTCATAAATGGTCATTTCGACACGTTTTTATCATTAAATAGTGTTTTTATCACTTTTCTTCAAATAAACGCTTGCGCTTTTTATCCATCTCCCTATAATGCGACCCCACTGACACGGAGCAACACGCTGAAAAGCAAACTGAAACGAGTCAGCGTCAAGTAAAACTTAGTTTAGCTTTTCACTTAAGAAAATGTTTAAAATTAAGTGTTGACAAAAAAATAGGAAAGCGTAACATGCGCAGCCCTAGCGAGATAAAGCAA
This sequence comes from Pseudoalteromonas sp. MSK9-3, assembly GCF_003590335.1. Taxonomy (GTDB): domain Bacteria; phylum Pseudomonadota; class Gammaproteobacteria; order Enterobacterales; family Alteromonadaceae; genus Pseudoalteromonas. Next base: position 41,970 of record NZ_MIET01000033.1, read on the forward strand.
AGCGCTTAATCATCGCAACGTTCTTTAAAAATATGAAGCAATCATCTGTGTGGGCACTCGTACAGATTGAGTTCTAACAGCGAACCTTCTTTCTTAGATTGAAGCGACGCAAAAAAATTAGAGTCTCAATTGATTTTCTCTTAGGAGAAACTGAGTGACCAACGGAAACAAGTTTACTTGTTTCAGCACAGTCAATTCGATTTCGAAAGAAATCAAAATCAGAATTCAATGAGCACGAAACACTTTCTAGTAAAGGGTTTCAACAAAACTTTTAATTGAAGAGTTTGATCATGGCTCAGA
>NZ_MIET01000034.1 GCF_003590335.1 Pseudoalteromonas sp. MSK9-3
ATCTAAGCGCGAAGCAGGCCTCGAGATGAGTTCTCACTAGAGCTATAAGCTCTCTGAAGGGCCGTTGGAGACTACAACGTTGATAGGCTGGGTGTGGAAGCATGGTGACATGTTAAGCTAACCAGTACTAATTACCCGTGAGGCTTAACCATACAACGCCAAAGTGGTTTATAAGCGACAGAAGTTAGTGTTACTAAAGTAGCGTTTTACAGAATTGGTCATAGATTGACTAATATTTATCAGAATTCCAGATTTAGTTAGCTTGCAGTAGCGAGTTAACACACCAGATTTGCTTGGTGACAATAGCGTTTTGGACCCACCTGACCCCATGCCGAACTCAGAAGTGAAACGAAACAGCGTCGATGATAGTGTGGCAGTTGCCATGTGAAAGTAGAACATTGCCAGGCATTAAATTAGAGAAACCCGTTGCAGAGATGCGACGGGTTTTTTGCTATTTGTGGTTTAGGAAAGGGACTTGAGAAAAATGGGGTTAGGAAGGGGGTCAGGTCGTGATGCATGAAGGGTAGTGAAAAGCATGGACCCTGAAATGAATTCAGGGAGACGGAGTTTTGTCTTTAGACGCGGCTTTTTTATTACGCGGGCCCTTTTGTATTCCTGACGAAGGTCAGGAGCCATTACACTGATGCTTGCCATTGTTATTTTTACACACTCCTGTGTTCCCAAGGGCAGCGAAAACCATGGACCCTGAAATGAATTCAGGGAGACGGAGGTTTTTATTTAGGGGCTGAGTTTTTATTACGCTCACCTCGTTGTCTTCCTGACACAGGTCAGGATCCAGAGAAACGAATTTACCTCACTGCTTTGTCTTCCTGACAAGGGTCAGGACCCATGACACTCATACTTTTACTGCTGTTATTATCACAGACTTCATACTCCACCCCATTGTCTTCTTGACGAAGGTTAGGATCCATAACGTCTATGCTTACTGCTGTCTTCCTGACGAAGGTCAGGATCTATAACACTCATGCTTAGCATTGTTATTTTCATACCTTTCTGTACTCCTAAAGTACAGTGAAAGGCATGGACCCTGAAACCAGCTCACGGAGACGGAGGTTTTTATTTAGAGGCGGGGTTTTTATTTCGCTCACCTCATTGTCTTCCTGACGAAGGTCAGGATCCATAACGTCTATGCTTACTGTTGTCTTCCTGACGCAGCTCAGGATCCATAACACTCATGCTTAGCATTGTTATTTTCACACCTTTCTGTACTCGCAAAAGGCAGTGAAAACCATGGACCCTGAAATGAATTCAGGGAGACGGTCGTCTTATATTTAGAGGCGGGGTTTTGATTTCGCTCACCTCGTTGTCTTCCTGACGAAGGTCAGGATCCATAACGTCTTGCTTACCATTGTAATTATCACAAGCTTCTGAGCTCTAATACATAGCCCTCCTGACGAAGGTTAGGATCCATAACGTCTATGCTTACTGCTGTCTTCCTGACGCAGTTCAGGAACCATAACACTCATGCTTAGCATTGTTATTTTCATACCTTTCCGTACTTCTAAAAGGTAGCGAAAATCATGGACCCTGAAATGAATTCAGGGAGACGGAGTTTTGTATTTAGAGCGGATGTTTTGATTTCGCCCACACCGTTGTCTTCCTGACGAAGGTCAGGATCCATAACACTCATGCTTGCTGTTGTGATTGGTACACTTTTTTCACTTCTTAAAGGTGATGAAAACCATGGACCCTGAAACTAGTTCAGGGAGACGGAGTTTTAACTTAGGGTGAGTGCCATTTAGTCAAAAGACTTCTTTGCAAAATCGTTATTTATTGCTTTAAAATCATATTTTTACTTATCGTTACTCGTATAAAATGCATTTTCTGGCGTAAATGTTGTCGTTTGCAGTATTGATTGGCCAAGGACATCATATTTTGTCTGATCACCTTCAGATTGTAACGCCTGCTGTGATTCATCTAACATATTTTGACTGCTTAATATGTGGCTCAATGTTAATGATCCATCTAGGCAGACTTCCCCATAGTTCTGGTTTACATGAAAGTTGTTTAACGCAGCAGCTTGTTCTGCCGATGTTAATGTTGTTGCTATATTTAGAATCGTCTTACCTTTAGAGTCCACAAGGCTAATATGTGAATGTTGGGGCTTTTCAAACATAATGTTAAGTGAAGAGTTTGAAATTGTATTTCTGTAAGCCCAAGGAAGAATGCAGTTATCGAAACGTTGCAGAAAATGTTTAAAGTACCCACCTTTATCTGCATTTAGTATAGGTTCGATATGCCCTTGCGCAGTAATACTTTGGCTGTTCAGATACCAAGGTCTAAGACGTTGCATCAGATGGTTACGACCAAAATTCAGGCGTTCACATAATGGGTCGGGTAAGATTGTATAGGAGATCCCCTTTAGAGCTGCCTGTTTGATACTTAGGTTAATCTCGGCACTATTAAACCAAGAGCTGAGAGCATATATATGATTTATGCCGAACAATTTCAGCTGCTCGATATCAGACATAGATAAAGGAATAGCAAGTACCATCCATAATTGATGATGCGCGTGTGAGGCGGGGGGGTTACTTAATAAGTCGTTTAGTAAATTCGGTTGTGCACCCGAACAAATAGTTAATGTTTCTTTGGCATTACTTATGCTCATAGCTTGTCGCCAGCCTGGACGGTTGACTAATGTTGCAGCGCGAGTAAATAAGCGCTGACAAATCAGCATTTGCGTTTGGTTTAAAGCTGTTTCCTTCATAATTTCGCCTGTTCAGGTTTTTTCGGCCTTATTGGACCTACTTTTCAATTTCATGACAATTTTAAAAAAGTCAGCCGAAATTTACCCTGTTAAAACTGACAGGGTAGTGATTGGAAGAACAGCGATTGTTGTATTTTATCAGGCACGGTTAAATATGACACACATCAAGGAACAACGGGAATATCACTTATGACAGAGTTAAACTTTAGGTCTTTAAGCAGTGCAACAAGAGTACTTGTTGCTTATAGCGATGACGTACTTTCTGAAAGCTTATTGAATGAGCTTGAATTTGCTGGAGTTACGGTTGATTATGCGGGAAATTTTTTGACTGCAATGCACTTGTTGTCTGAACATGTGTTCGATTTTATTTTTGTCTCAGATAAATTAATTGGCGGAACTGGGACTAAACTCGTGACCCAAGTACGCTCTCATTTACCTCGAAAGTTAGTGATTTTTTATAGTTACTCACACAAGCTCAACTTAGATGAGCGACTTAACTTATACCGCCAAGGCGTGGACGACGTATATTGTGAATTAACGCCGGTTAGAGAGCAGTTAGCAAAACTTAATGCGATAGCGAGCAGAACTCAAAGTGATGAACATAGCATTTTGACTCTTGGCCCATTGAGACTTGATATAAAAAATCGTCAAGTATTACGTGATGGCCAAGAAGTAAAGCTGACTCAAACTGGTTTTCAAATATTAAAAAAATTATTAAAAAGTTCCCCGAACGTTGTTGCAAAACAGGAACTGGAGTGGGACCTATGGCGAGATGAGCCCCCGACAACAGATGTCTTGCGTTCTCATATGTATCATTTAAGAAGGCAGTTAGATAAGCCGTTTGGATTTCCGCTTATCCATACTATTCATGGACATGGTTTTAAGCTGTTGCAGCAAGCGCATTAATTACAACGAAGAGTTTCCCTGGGATCCAATCTGCCCGATTGGAGCGAGTGATTAAGCCACTCGGCAAAAAGAGCATGTTATCCATGCTCTTTTTTTATGTGTTTCTTAAGAGAAGTTATGTGATTGATAGGTAACCTTTGAGATTAAGTCTTGACCAACCTCAATACCAAAGCCAGCATTTTCCTTCAATAGTGACATCGGGAGTTTACCTGCATGAGCGAACATGACACTTGGATGTGTAATATCTTGTTCCAGTAAGTATGTACCAAATGCGCCTTCATAAAATCGACACTTTGGTAGAAGTTTCGCCAGTGTATGCCCTGCGGCTGTGAGAATCGCGGTTTCACCAACTTGCGCGCCAAGTTGGCAATCAATGTTATGCGCTTGTGCTATTTTTGCAATTGCTAAACACGCTGAGATGCCGCCAAGCTTCGATACTCTTAAATTAAATACTGTTGCGCCAGCATTTTCAGCAAACCAAAGTGCATCGTCATAATGACACAGTGACTCATCTATACATATGTCCATAGTGCCTTTAAGCTTCGAGACTAATTCTGGATATGCTGCTTTTAACTCAACGGGCATGGGTTGCTCACAACAAACAACCCCTTTGTCAGCGAATTTTTTAAGTGCATCAATAGCTTGGTTTAAATCCCAGGCACCATTGGCGTCTAAACGTATTTCAATATCACCTGAATTAGCACTACGAATTTTATCTATCAGTGCTAACTCAGCGTCTAGATCTGTGCCGACTTTTACTTTAAATTGTTTCAACGATAGTTGGTCATAGACACTTTGGTATCGCTTAAATGCTTCATGGGAGCCCAATGAGTAAGTACCACTATAACGAATATCAGGCATTGCGTGTGTAGTAGTATCTGAACTAAATAGCTTATAAACCGAAGACTGTGTCGATTTTGCAAATGCATCAAGAAGCGCGAGCTCGGTAATGGCCAAAACACAGGTTTGACGGTTATTTATGTTATGTACTTCAAAGAATGAGTGGAGCCACTGTTTGAGCTCACCGAAACTTGAAAACGATTTATTTAATAGTGCAGGTAGAACTATATCTGACAGAGCCGAGATGACACTTTGGTGTGTCTCCCCCGTGACATAGTCACGAGGAAGACATTCACCATAGCCAATCAGACCGTCGCTTAATTCAACTTCTAAAATAATGCCTTGAACCTCTTTACGGGTATGTAGCGCATGCTTAAAGCTGACTTTAAATGGAATATGTGTCTCACGAAGGCGACAGGCTATAATTTTCATTGCTCGATATACTCCAATACTTCTTGTTCATCGATGTCGCGGTCATTTAGAAAGTTATGGATATCTAAGACGGCTTGCTCCATATCACTGCTGAAACTAATGAAGTGTTTATTGTCCAAGGCACGATAAAACTTTGCTACAGCGTTTTCTGGTGAGCGGTTAATGTATGCAAGGGTTTTCGTGTTATTCATCATGGTGTCTTGTTCAGCAAGTAAGTAGAACCTTGGGTAGTTGCTAAGCGGATCATTATTCATTGCTTCTCTACTTAAATTATATTGGCCTATGCCAACGACCGCATAATAAAAGCTTTGTGTAACATCTCGTAAAGAGCGCTGATCATGGCGGATTGACCATAAATAAATTGGATCTTGTGTGAAGTAGTTACCCCCTTGATCGCCTTCTGTTTCTGGAATACTTGAAGGGAAGTAGTCGTATGGTTGTTTCGTTACAAACTCTTCTAACGTGAAGGGTAAAGGTAAATCAACGAATAAACCAGGGGTCGTAAATACGGCCTGTGACACATTGCTCGGGGCATATTGGTTCATATATGCGGTGACAATATGTGCACCAAAACTGTTGCCCCAAATTGTAATCGAATTTTCAGGTATCTCTTGATGAGCAAGCGTTACGACTTGGTCAAGTGTCCATGTCCATGTTTTCCAATTATTTATATGACCTGGCTGTATTACAGGTTGAGTTGTATTGTTTAGATCCTTGTGCAAGGTGATCCCGCCTGATGACCGGCCTGAGCCGATACGGTCAAAAGCATAAACGGTGTAACCCAATACCGATAAATACTCAGCTGTAAAATTAAACCAGTCTTTATGTGATTGAAAACCATGGTTGTATATAATGGTTTGTCCATTACTACGCCATGGCGTCCACTTTGTGTATGAAATGTCATACATTAAAGGGCGTTGAGCTTGTTCAGAAAGTTCAATGTCATTTAATTTCAGCGTATATTCTTGCCCTGTTAAATTTAACAGATCAAATGGTGAATAGAGGCTTTGAGCATAGCTATTGTTGGCCTCAACTTGTATAGAGCTATTACTTGCTGATGGGCCGTTTTTCACTGGTTCAGCATTAACATGTGTTGCTGCGGTAATAGATAATCCTAAAAGAAGTGCACTTAACTGTGTTGTGATGATTTTCATGCTGCTGATTCCTTAATACTTAAGCTTTGGTAAATGGTTTCTACTGTGAATGAGGCTAAAAGACTTTTGTCCATACTAAGTGGGACCGTTTTGAATTGTGCTTCACGAACTCCCCCGGCAATTCGTGCGCGTTTAAACTTTTCGAGAGCGCCAAATGACAGGCTATGTACAGCTGCTGGTTGGAGGCGTAAAGACTCTCGTTTGGTTTTATATTCTAGATTGAGCTTTTGTAAATGAAGCTCAAATGCATCAGCAAATTCGGCATGCTCTTGCGTGCTATATCCTGGTTCAAATTCGGCATAGAGTTTATATTGAGTGCTTTGTAAATCGGCATGACAATGATAAAAATTAACCTGAATTTGGCAGTCAAACTCGGCATGTTTAACAGCATCGATTACTTGTTTTTCATATATTTTCTCACCCGTTATATTGGTGATCCCTTTACCTTTTTGTACAAAAACAATTTTCGGCGTATTGCCAACAAAACCAGTAACCTGAACTATGTCATTGATATTGTAACGATATAAACCAGCCTTATTGGTAAAGAATAAGTAGTATTGGCTGCCTAGTTCAATTTCGTCAGCGAGATATGTTTTGGGGTGCGCATTATCAATGTCATCAGTACGGATAAATTCAAAGAAGTTGTCTTCGATGGTGAGTACCCCGTCACCTCTATTTAAATCTAGGGGAACTGAGCCTCGTATTTCTGATGCTAAATACCCCAAATCTTTGATATTCACTTTGCCATACCATGCCTGCATTTTATCAATAAAGGTGGCTGAGTTACCGCCGGTCCAGGTTGCAACAACCTCTAGATCTGGCCAATAGTGGATTGGACGAAGTTTATGCTCCTCATCTTGTTCAATACATTGCTCTAAGTAGTTGGCGCGTTCAGGGTTCGGAGTTAGCCTGTCTTCAACCAGTTTTCTGATGGCTTCAGGTAGCACTAACGTTGTGTCGAGGATCCCGAGCCTAATATCATTTATTAAGCGTTCTTTCATGTCATCGGCTTTGTTGCAAAGCAGGCTTAGAGTTGATGGGTTGGTTGAGGAGACTAAACTCACGTTATTGTCGGCTAAACCAAGCAGCAAAATACAGTAGTAGCGGGCGTCATAATCTGCTATTTCGTATACTTCATAGGGGATTGAATATTTTGCTTTTATTGCCGGATCTAAATCTTTGACGTATTGCCCAGAGGTCGATCCAAACGGTGTGCCGTCCGGTGCATATCCCTCGACTGCGGGTGAGACGATAACGACCCAGTTACCTTGCATTGCTTCAGGAGAGTTACAGGCTAATGAATAAGACCATAACATTGCTGAGCCTTTATGAGCCCCAGATCGTTGCTCTGTTGTAACTGGAATATATTTTGGCTCTCCAGTTGAGCCGCTTGTTGTAGCGTAATAGCAAGGGTTGCCACTGACTAATTGGTCCGGTATCCCTTGCAAGTGTTTTTCCATATAGGGATAGAGTGAATCATAGTCTTGAAGTGGCACTTGGTTACGATAATTATCATACGTGACAACGTCATCAAAGTTATGATCAGTACCGAATTGAGTGTGGCCATGTTTTTGTAAAATTGAGCGCAGTAAATCCAGTTGCGTTTGCCTACAGTTATGTGCACCAGACATAAACGCATTCATCAGTTCCTGACCTTGGGCCATGAATTGAGCCGCAGCATCATTGGGTGTGTTTTTTCTCATCCTAATTCATCCTTATAAGTTAGTCATTAATTGGTCAGTGTTTAGCTGGCGCATGCAAATTGGTTTATCTCAGATAATGCATTGCTGAGCTTGGTATTGATGTATTCGAATAACGCGTCTGGGTGCTGGTTTAAATAAAAGTGTTCTCCTTCTATATCGAATTGATTGAGTTGTTTAAGCGGCAATTGTTTCCATGCGTTTATTTGCGTATCTGAGACTAACTTGTCCTGTATTGCTGCAATAATTTCTAATGGTTGTGTTATGGCATCTGCTTGACCACTGTATGAAAACTGCTCTAACAAATGATAGTCAGCACGAATAATGGGTAAAACACTTTGCATAAGCTCAGTATTTTTTAGCACTTCTTCTGGCGTGCCTCCGAGCGCGCGAAGTTCATTGATAAGCGCAGGCTCTGGCAAATGGGCACGGCGTTTTAAAATACTCAGTTGCGGTGCCGGTCTGGCAGATATAAATGTGCCTAATGTGCTGACGCCTCTTTGATTCAATGCCGCGGTCACCAAAAATGCTAATAAGCCCCCCATGCTGTGGCCAAATATTGCAAAGGGCTTTGGGTAGTTCACAAGCTGTTCGACGATTGGGTTAACTAAATCGGCTACCTGCTCAGGGAACCCTTCACGGCTTCTGCTAGGACGCCCTGGCATTTTTAGGGCTGCGACGTCAAAGTGTGAATTTATTTTGTCGCACCATTTTGTATAGTTATGCTCATTGCCTCCAACAAAGGGAAAGCAGAATAATGTTGCGTCAGCACTGATGTCAGAGCCAAAGTACTCAAACCAGCGACGATGTTGTCGAGAGTGAAGAGAGTTAGTCATGTTAGCTCCCATGTACCAAGACACAGCAAGCCTTTGCTGTTGCACAGATTTCCCCTTCAGTATCAACAAGCTGACCTTCTGAGAAACCATGGGTCTTTGTCATTGACGATACTTTGCCAATCGCTTTTAGCGGTGTGTGAGGGGGAATTGCTCTGATGTAATTTAACGTTAAACTGACGGTACCGACGGTCGCATTTGATCCTTGCAATGTTTGAATTGCAAGGGCTGTGACAGAATCCAGCATTGTGGCGGCATAACCCCCATGCACTGTGCCATTGGCATTTAAGTGGGCGTCTGTAGGGGTGACCGTCACAGAGACTTCACCAGGAAGAGCACGTCCATCACTGAATGGGAAGTAATCGATAATACTTGCTTTATTTACGTCACTGTTGAGCATATGGTTAACGAGATTTAGACCAGTCATAGCTATATCCTTTATTTTATTTTGTATTGTTATTAAGTGGTTTGGGTAGGGCGGCACACAGTGCCGCCTAATACTTTAAGCGGCTTGAGCCAATTGCTCGTCCAGCGCTTGTTTTGCTAGTTGCTCAATGCTTGGGCCAGCCAGTAAGACCATGCCAGACACTGATAGACCTAGATTGACAAATATGCGCTTGCTTAGCTCATGGGTCATCAGTGAGTCGACACCGAGCGACGTAATGCTTACCTTTGCGTCTATTTGTTCAATGGGGTAATTAAGCAGTGCCGATATCTGCTCTTTTAGGCTCTCAACCAATAGAGCGCGCTTTTCTAAGTTCGGCAGCTCATCAAGGGCTTTTTGGAATCGCAGGGCTGGGGAATCCGCGTCTTTTTGAGCGAACTGCTCAAGCAGTAAGCTGAATCGAGCGGAGCTTTTCGATGGTTTGTTGACGTTGAACCAAAGTGGCCATTCGACGTCCATAATACCGCACATCACTTTTTTGGCACTAAGCGCTTCATCTAACTGGCTAAAGGCATATTCGTTATGAACACCATAGACCCCTTGCTCGGCTAGTATCTGTTTTACGGTATTATCTCGCGCAACCATTCCGGCATCCGCGAGGGCACCCCAGTTTATGGTAGTAGCGGCCAGACCTAAACTTTGTCTATGCTGAGCCAGTGTATTTAAGAACGCATTTGCAGCAATATAATTTGCTTGACCTGGGTTACCAATCATTGAAGAAAGTGATGAGAACATGACAAAGCTCTCAATTTGTTCTTTTGCTAAATGACTGGTTGCTTTGTGCAGATTGACCGCGCCCAATGCTTTTGGCTCAAGCACTTTCGTGAACCGTTCAGGTGTTAACTGCGCTAAATTATCATCATCAAGCACGGCTGCACTGTGAATGATCCCTTTTAGTGGGGTGTGTGCATTATCAATAGTATGAATAAGCGTGGTTACTGCCTTGATATCGGTAATGTCGACGCTATCGACATAGACTTCACATCCGAGTTGTTCTATATGCTCAATGACCCCTTTGTCAGCATCGCCAACACGGCCACTGCGGCTGACTAATACGAGACGTTTTACTCCCCAATCGGCTAATTGTTTGGCTAGGCGTAGACCAAACCCAGCGGTACCACCTGTGATTAAGTAGGTGCTGTTGCTCGTTAGCCATGTTCTGTTTTGAGGTTTGCTCACTGAAATAGACTGTGTATCAAAATCTATCGCGACTTTTCCTATATGTTGGGATTGAGCGACGTATCTTAGCGCTTCCTGAGTGTCAGTTACTGAGAATGACTTACAAGGCACGATAAAGCTGTTTTGACTGCTCAAGAATTCAGAGACTTCATCCATTAGAGCTTGGAATTGCGTTGGACGCTGAACCATAATGCGGTCAATATCTAATGAGTTGAATTGTAAGTTTTCATTAAAGCAGCGCATTGCCAAGCCAGAGTTGTCAGCAATGTCTTTTTTACCTATTTCGACAAAGCGACCAAATGGCGCGAGCAATTCAACTGATTTTTGTAGTATCTCTCCGTCTCTGGCGTTTAGTACGACATCTACACCATAGTTATCTGTCACAGTCTTAATATCTTGGAAAAAAGACAATGAACGTGAATCAAACACGTGTGAAACTCCGCGAGATTTCAAGTACTGACGCTTATCATCACTGCCCGCAGTAGCAAATACTTCAGCGCCATTGCTAAGCGCAATATGAACAGCTGCTAATCCAACACCACCAGTGGCGTTATGAATGAGTACTTTATCTCCTTGTGTTAATCTCGCGAGATGTATCAGGCCTTGGTAAGCGGTCACATACCCCATATAGTTGACGCTCTCGGCAAAGCTTAAATGTGCCGGTTTTTTGCTAATAAATTGATCTGCGGTGGTAATGTAGCTGCGATATGCCCCTTTATCATAAAATGCGACAACTTCATCGCCGACTTCCCAGGCTGTATTTTTACCTGCTTGTGTAATAACACCTGCGATCTCCATACCAAGCTCATCTCCAAAATAGGTGTTTTCTGTGACGAACTCTGAAATACGGTTATGTACCTTTAAGATATCTTTGTAGTTGACACCACTTGCCATGACGCGTATTTCAACTTCATTATCTAGTGGGCTGCTTCGTTCAATTAAACTGTACTCTATGCTGCTTGCTTGGCCGACCTCTGTTTGTATAAGGTTTATGGGATCATCAGTTGTTGTTACTACTTTGCTGGTATCATCTAACTGACTTGAAGTGGGTGTGATACGTCGAACAAATCGTCCGTCTTTATCAAACCGGATTTCTGTTTCTTTGAGTGTGTCTTCAACTTCATTAAACAAATAGGTCAGTATCTGAGCTTGTTCTACATCACCGAAATCGATACTTTTGCATAAAATATTTGGGTATTCGTTGACAATACTCGGTGCAAGCCCGGCTATCGGTGAGGCCGAGAAGTTAAACGTATCAGTGTGCGTTGAAAGTTCGTTAATTTGACCGTTGCGAGTGACCTTAAATAACTCAATTTCATGCTGAGGATAATGACTGTTTAATGCTTCTACGGTGTTGCGCAATGCATATGCATGCTGACTGACTTCGTATGCATTAAACTCTCCTGTATTGTCAAGGTGGCTTGACCATAAATCAATGATCACTCTTGGTTCAATAAATGGGCAGTTTTCAATCGCTTTTTCAATGCTTGTTTGCGCTGCAGGATCTACCGTAAAGTGACTAAAACCATGTTTTTTATATGTTTCACCAGCATCAAGGGTCAGTACTTGCATACCTAGCTCAATGGCGTGAGCTTTTAAAGATTGTGCAAGTAGAGAACCATCGCTGAGTATTGCGATAGGAACACTTACGGCATTTCTTTGCTTTTCAGCGTGTTGTGCTAACCATTCATAGTGATAATTATGAGGGTTATTTACTTCGTTATTTTGCTCGTTACTTTCAACCGCCATACAATGCAGTCCTTCGATCTGCATTACGGGCTGTTTTGATTCGTCAAATAGATAAATATCACAATGTACACTGCGTTTTGATTGCTTACGCATAACGGCGTAGCAATAACCAGTGTGTACACTTTGTTGTATGAGCGTCAGCTTTGCTATAGAAACAGGAATAAAGGCTTTTTCAAGTCCTGTAATGGTTAATAGAGACTGAAATGCAGCATCAAGCAATGTTGGATGGACACGATACTGATCCACTTCATTGAGGACTTCCTCAACACACCTGACCTCAGCGAGTACAGCCTCTTCAGATACTTTGAGTGACTGTATTGATTGAAAGTAATGGCCGTAATCTAAGCCTGCGTTGCGACACTGGTCATAGAAAGTATGTACATCATAAGTTTGCTTAATGGTTTGTGTTATCTGTGCAAAATCGACAGGACTCATTGGTAAGGTTTGCGTTAAACGCCTCGACGACGCGATTGGTTTCCAATTATCATTTTCGTCAGCAACGTTTCGTGATGCAATATTGAGTTGCTGTGTTGTCGGGTTAAAGCTGGTTTCCATTCTGGTGACGTGATTATCATCCACGGTCAGCATATTTTCTATTTTAATATCTTCTAATGTGAGTACAGTGTCTCCCGTTGCTTCTGTTGCAGCACACAGCATACTGTCAATAAGCCCTGCACCTGGATAAACAACTGTATCGTGCACCTTGTGATCATGCAGATATGGAATAAGGTAAGGGTTTAACTCTACTTGCCATGTTGGTTCTAGGCGGTCCATGCGTTCATTTAAATAAATGTAGCCTGCGCGACCGTGACGTTTTTCAAGTGAAAGCTGAGTTTCGCGCCAGTATGTATCACGTTGCCAAGGGTAATTTGGTAAGCGAATGAAACGGGCTGTGTGATCAAACTGTGCTTCCCAATTGGGTTGTCCACCTTGGCAGATAAACTGCGCAAGCTGTTTAAAGAAATAGTGCTCTTCTTGTTCTTTTCTGTGCAGAGAAGCTAATTGTAGGCGGCTGTCTTCGGCAATATTAAGTCCTTCTTTTATTGCACTCTTTAATACTGGGTGAGGGCCAATTTCCATGACAGGTGCATCATTGCCTGTGAGTAAGGTTTGCAGTCCATCTGCAAATAGAACTGCTTGACGAACATTTTTCCACCAGTACTCGGCACCTAATGATTCTCCGTCTATATGTTGTCCTGTCACAGTAGAGATAAGAGGAATACTTGTTTTACGCGGGGTAATGTCATTCAAAGAAGAAAAAATATCAGCTTTGATCGTGTCCATATAGTGGCTATGGTAAGCAATTTCTACAGCGAGTAGTCGTGCAAAAATGTCTTTAGATACCAACTGAGCCTCAAGGTGCTCTAGTTGAGTTTTATCACCAGCGACGGTTATCGTTTTTGGACCATTGACGGCGGCGATTTCTATTTCTGGGTAGGACGTTTGCCAAGTACTAAATTCTTCAACCGAGCAGCCAATAGCGAGCATTGAGCCGTTTTCTTTTGCACAGGTTTGTTGTAAGCGGCTGCGGTGATAACTGACTTTACACGCATCTTCTAATGATAAAGCACCTGAAATATAGGCGGCGCTGACTTCACCAACGCTATGACCAATAACGCTTAATGCTTTGATCCCGTATGCAGCTAAGACATCATATAATGCGACTTGAATGGCAAAGTTGGCAGGTTGGGCGACCTGAGTTTCATGCATTCGCGAGCTCTCTTGGTCTTTTAAAAGCTCCTCTTTGACAGACCAGCCTGCAATTTCACTAAATACGATGTCACAGCGTTCAATACTGGCTCTAAAAATATGATTATTTTCATAAAGCTGGCGACCCATACGCCACCATTGTGGTCCCATCCCTGTACAAATCAGGTTTATACCATCATATTTTTCATGGCTGGTTCCAGTAGCGGATGCAGGGTGAGGCTGCTCGTCTAAGTAATCAGCAAGCTGTTCAATTAAATCATCTAAGCTGCCTACTACAAATGCAGCTCTGATGTTCAATATGTCTCGCTTTTGTGACAAGGTATATATGATATCTGAGAGGCTAGCGGGTTGCTCTGTGCGTTCTGGCGCTTCTAGAAAATCGAGTAACCGCTGCGCTACTTGATAAAGCGCTTTGTCAGATTTGGCTGAAAGCGGCACTATATAAGGCCCATCAATAAAGTCGCTATTTCTGCTTTTTGGTTGGTTAGTTTGTTTTTGCTCTTTTTCTGACAGGGAGCGCAACAGTGCATGTCCGTTACTGCCTCCATAACCGAATGAGTTAACACCTGCAAAGTGCACTTTATCTTTGTCTAGTTGGTGAACGGCTGTTGGAATTTTGATCGGGAGCTGGTCAAATGGAATCTCTGGATTTGGGGAATTAAAGTGTAAGTTAGGTGCAACCTCTTTGCGGTTTACTGTCATTGCGGCTTTAATTAATCCCGCGACACCTGATGCTGCTTCTGTGTGACCTATGTTGGTTTTAATGGAACCAACAAAGCAAGGATTATCTAACGGACGTTCTGCTAATACGGAGCTTATTGCTTTTATCTCAAGTGGATCGCCCGCTTTAGTGCCTGTTCCGTGTGCTTCGATATAGCTTAAATCTTCAGAGGTGACGCCAGCTTTACCGTAAACCTCTTCTAACAAGGCTTGTTGAGATTCTGGATTTGGAAGGGAGATCCCCGTTGTTTGCCCGTCTTGATTTACACCTGTTTCGCATATGACAGCGTATATATCGTCGCCGTCGCTGATTGCTTTTTCGAGCGGTTTTAGCAATAAAATTGCTGCGCCTTCTGAGCGCACATAGCCAGCGGCATCTGCATCAAATGCTTTACAGCGACTATGATGAGACAAAAATTGTCCCTTGCTCATAGTAAGTGGATAATGTGGCGTCATCATGGTATTTGCGCCGCCCACCATGGCTAGTTCACAGTCACCTTGACGCAGGCTTTGTACCGCATAATGTAGTGCAGTCATAGATGCTGAACAGGCAGTGTCAATCGACATGCTAGGGCCCGTTAGGTTATAGACATAAGATAGACGGTTAGATAGAAGTGCGTGCGTTACGCCAAATGGTGTTTGAGAGTCAATGTTATAGATATTTTGACTGTCTAATTGAATCGTTTTATTGTCGATAGCAAAGCCGCCAACAAAGACACCGGTCTTCACTTTTTGTATAGCGTCAGAAGTTACCCCAGCATCTTCGATTGCTTCCCAGCTCACTTCAAGCAGCAGTCTTTGCATCGGATCGACTACATCCGCTTCTTTAGGAGATATATTGAAAAACAGTGGGTCAAAAGTGTCTAAACGCTGTGAGAGGAACCCACCTTGTTTTGCATATGTTTTACCGGGTTTTTTTCTATTCTCACTGTAGTATTTACGAACGTCCCATCGAGATCCTGGCACATCACATATCGCATCAATTCCTTTTTTTGCGTTATTCCAAAGTTGTTCTGCTGAGTTGGCCTTCCCTGGAAATCGACAGCCGACACCGATAATAGCTATTTGGTTAGATTTATTCATAACAGTTCCCAATTATTTATATTATTAAGTTTTATCAGAATGTAATTCTTATTCGTTTCTGATTGGTATTAATAATAAATTCGGTACTGTCGATTTTTTGTTTAATTATTGCGTATATTTAGTTTTGTTGTGTTTTTTTAACCAAACCTAGTATTTATAACAGGTATGAGTTACTTGTTTAAATTACCGGTTTTAATAATCCTGAGATTAAGAGTTTAGCTATTGCTTGTTGTCTATTTGATGAACTTGTTTTCTCTATAACATTATTGACATGGAAATTCGTTGTTCTTTCAGATATCCCTAATATTTGAGCTGTTTCCCAAGCTGTTTTCCCTTCAATTACCCACTCCATGCATTCAGACTCTCTACTTGTTAGTTCTATTTTGTTTGCTGGGCTATTGTTTATTTTTAAACGGTTTGATGCTTCATATAAATATGGGGTTATACTCAATAATATTTGATTTAAATTTATATATTTATCGAGATCTATAAGTTGTTTTGACGCAATGCTAATAAGGCCAAACTCACCAAACATACCTCGGATCGGTGCAGTGATCCCATCGACTAACCCTGCGTCCGCAGCCTGCTGCATAATTTTTATGTCTGCATGAGGGTTTGTGGTACTAATGATATTGGCATTTTGCCAAAAAATGGGGGTAACGCTGGTTTGTGCATGGAGTACAACAGGGTCATTTTTCTTTAAATCATTCCCCACATAATGTGACATCCAATCGCTCGGATAGTTATCAATCACAAACATATCAGAAGATTTAAGCTGTTGAGGTGACACAACGCACATAAGGTAATAGTCCATGTCGAGCTGCTTGACTATGGATTGTAAAATTTGCGTTAGCTGTGCTTTCGTAGAGGCGCGTTGGCACTGCATTAACCAACGCTCGATCATAAATGCTATATCTTGATCCATACTTACTTCCGTATCATGCTCTTCATTAGTATCTACCAATATTTCTGGTAGTTCGATGTCGATACGGAGTGGATGAACGCTAATTAATGAATTGAAAAAACTGCATTCTTAAATTCATCATTGATGCTCATTTTAATAGCAACGGAGTTAACTCCGCCTATGTCCATACTTAAACCGTTCCCTAGTCTACTGGTGGGTACACCCAATATTCTAAGATAACGCTCTATTGCGCATGTTGTTACCATTACGTACTCTTCCACTCCTTGTTCGATTGCATGCAGGTATGCTTGCTGCAACACACTATATGTTACGTAGCGCTTTTCATTTGGATCAAATAAATGTTCACTTTTTTGCGTGGCAAAGCGACTAATTTCTAATATGGACTTTGATTCAGGGGCTGCTTGGTTATCTAATAACTGAGGGAAAGTATCTTTTAACATATACTTGTTAGTCGTTTTTAAAATTCTTAAACAACCCATTAGCTCACCACTATGATCTTTAGCAGTAACAAAAACAGGGTTTAATTCGTCATATTCATCTATTTCTTGTTCATTTACTACTGGGACGTCCCATTTTAATTGCTTGTAGAATACATTATATCTTAATTTGTGTATTTTGTTTTTTGTATCTGTGTCTATTTTATTAATGTTGTATGTGTTTTTTATTATATTATCTAGCATTTTATTATTCCCTTTTTTCAATGCTAGTAATTACACCTTAATTTGTTTTTTAATGAGCTTGGTTTTATAACAATGTATGACCTGAAAGCTTCTCTCGGATTGTCCTGTTGTTTCTTACAGGTTGGCGGTTTATTTTAATGTTAAGAAGGTTTTGCACAAAAATTTCACATTTAATATATTATTTTTATACGTTGAAAGACTCATAATTCTCGCAGTTTTTTACACAATCAATTTAAGCTATTTAAGGTGTTGTCATGACATATAGAAATAATTATCAATATCGTTTGGTGTATTCTACATTGGCCCTTGCAATATCAGGCGCAATCGTAGGGACGGCAAACGCAAATGAAGCGGCCAACGTACAAGCACAAAATGAAATAGAAACAATTCAGGTACTGGGAACTAGGGGGTCTGGTCTAGAGCTCTCGAGCAGCAAAATTTTAAAAGTACCAGGGGCGAATAATGATCCTTTAAAAGCGATTGAAGCTCTACCTGGTGTCATATTAACGCCACCAGCGACAGGGGGGCCAGTAGCAGAACCTGCGATTAGGGGCTCAAGCTCTCAAGATAACTATTATGAAACTGACTTTTTAGAAGTCGGTTATACATTTCACAATGATGGTCTATCAACATATAACCCTAGGCTCATTGAAAACTTTTCATTAGAGACTGGTGCGTGGAGTTCGCAATTTAATGATGCCAACGGGGGGTTAATTGTTACTAAGCTTAGAGACCCAAGTTTCACTGAGTCAAATACAAATGTTGAGCTGAGTTTCATTCGCGCTTCTATCTTACATGAAGGTCAGATCAATGATGATATGGCTTATTATGTATCATTTCGAGAATCGTTGGTTCATTTATATATTGAAAACTTTATTGAAGATGAGGATTTTACTTATCCCACGCCTCCAAGGAACAATGATTATCAAACTAAGTTGGTATGGGATTTAAATAACCAAGACCGACTGACTTTTGTTGCAACCGGAGCCAACGATAAAATTGAAACTGA
Organism: Pseudoalteromonas sp. MSK9-3; assembly: GCF_003590335.1. Taxonomy (GTDB): domain Bacteria; phylum Pseudomonadota; class Gammaproteobacteria; order Enterobacterales; family Alteromonadaceae; genus Pseudoalteromonas. The sequence continues at coordinate 18,094 of NZ_MIET01000034.1, forward strand.
GTTCGATGAAGGCAGTCGAGATGTGGCTAAAAATCCAGATTTAGAAAGTGGTGAACTGTATGAGTTCAGCTATAATAATCAAGGGGTTATTTGGGATAGACAGCTTGATAGATATCGTCATAAACTGGCATTAAATCATTTGTCTAAAGAGGATATGTCCAGAGAAGGGGAGATATTAAATCTACAAGCAGATACAGACATATTGAGTTTAAAAGGCTTGGTAGAATATGATTTTGATTTGGGGGTATTGATGGTTGGTGGTGAATATCAATTACAAACCGTTGATATGGACGCATCAGGACGAGATTTCCCATGTAACGATGATTTTGAAATGTGTCCACCCAGTTACTTTAGCCCTAAATTCTCTACTTCAGAAGAGCTCGATCTGGATGAGGTTTCGGCCTACGTTGAATGGCGCCAACAGGTTGGTAAGTTAGATATCAATGTAGGCGTCAATGCCAGTAAATATGATTACAATGATGAGTCATTGTTAGAGCCTCGATTTAAGGCATCACTTCCTATTCAAGACGCAGGTAAGCTGAGTTTCAGTGTGGGTCGGCATCATCAAGGTTTTAAAGACTTTGCATTTGTTAGCGAAAGTTTGGGTAATCCAGAATTAGAGCAAGAGAAATCGACTCAGTATGTATTAGGTTATGATTACGTTGTCGATGAAATTTGGGCTGTACGTGCACAATTATATTATAAAGAACTCGAAGATCTGATCGTGACAAACCCTGCTGCTCAAGCAAGTCGTTACGGTGAGGTGATTGCGCCAAATACGACACGATATTTTAACGAGGGCGAAGGTCAAACATATGGTGCTGAGTTACTTATTAATAAAAACTACAGCGACAAATGGTATGGGTGGGTAAGCATTGCTTATTCACACTCAGACAGAACAAACAATGTTACTGGAGAAGAGTTTGATTATGCATTTGATCTGCCTTGGGTCGTTAATATGGTTGCCAGCTATGACATAAGCAATGAATGGCAAGTCGGTGCTAAATGGCGTTATCAAAGCGGCCGACGTTATACGCAAGTGACAGGATCAACCCCTATCTATGATCCTAACGCTAGTGCGCAATCTGAGCCTGTGTTATATCAACCAGTATATGAGCCTTTTAACGAAAGTACCTTGAGTGCGTATCATAGGTTGGATGTACGTGTTGATTATAACACCAAGCTATGGGGTCAAGAAGCGAACGTATTTTTTGAAATATTGAATGTGTATGGCAATCGTTCTATTCAAGAGTTTGAATACAATGCGGATTACTCCAATTATGAGAAAGACTATATATTCCCTGATATGCCTTTACCATCAATTGGTATAAATATTGATTTCTAGATAAAGAATGGCAACACAATGCCCATGTTTCACTGAGTGAACATGGGCATTTTTTTCAGATATTGTTTCGCTGTTACTTTATTGAGGGTTGTGGCAGCTGGTTAATAGCTGTTGCCAAAAAGCTTTGCCTTTACGGTGTGCAAGTTTAATATTGTTCTCAGGAATACTTTCTGGATCATCATATGTTGAAAGTGCCTGCGACATGCTTGCTTCACGAATTAAATGCAGGGTGGGGAAAGGCGCTCGATTGGTGTAATTGGCCGGGTCGTTGTCATCGCTATCAGCAAATACATAATCTGGATGAAAGGTCGCTATTTGGAATACGCCTTCATAATTTTGAATTCGAAGCATGGTGTTTGCAAGATCGATTAAATCGACAAAATCGTCAAAAAGTGCGAAGCCATCGGGAAACATGAGTAATGTTGTTTCTCGGTCTGGATCCGATGTTAGTTGTGCACACTGTTCCAACATATCCATCACTGCATCATCATGTGTTGTGCTTTCGGATACACAATAGTGAATGCGGTTTTCTTCAACTTCTTTACGTGCAAATGGGCAAAAGTTATATTTAACTATGACTGCACTCACCCAATGTTGCATAGCGTTTACTTGAGCATTCATGAGATTGTCTCTTTTATTAAATTATGTTTTAAAACCTGTAGTGACTTTTCTATTGCACCTTGGTTTTTATTCAGGCAGCGCTTTGCGTTAGAGCCAAGTTTTTTAAGCTGGTGGGGGTCGTTTAATAAGCTGATCAATAGAGTTGCTAATTCCGCTTGGTCTTCAACACAAATAGCGCCTTGATGTAAAAATAGTTCAGGGTAGATATGTGAAAAGTTATAAATACTGGGGCCAGTAACAACGCCTACATTAAACGCTGCAGCTTCTAAAGGGTTATGCCCACCTCTATTAATGAGGCTTCCGCCAATGTATGCGATATCGGCACTTCCATACAGCATTTTGAGCTCGCCTAACGTATCAGCAAGTATCACTTGCTTTGTCGGAGCGACTTGTTCGCTGCGTCGAGTGAAAGTGAACCCTTGTTGCGAGAGTAAGTCTGCGACCGGCTCGAATTGCTCTGGGTGCCTTGGCGCGATAATTAATAGTGTGTCTGGATATATTTTTAGCAGTTCTTTGTGTGCATAAAGTAGCTTTTCATGTTCTTTTGGATGGCTTGAGCCTGCTATCCAAACGGGACGAGTGCGAAATTCAGACTTTAGCTGCTCAGCTTGTTGCAGGGCAGTGTCATCGACATAGATATCAAATTTAATAGAACCCGTAACGGTGACTTTATCTGTAGGTAAACCTAAACAGATAAAACGTTCAGCATCTTCACGACTATGACTTGCTATATGATCAATGCTACCCATAAGCACTTTAGCTAATCGAGGTACTTTTTGATATCCGCGCAAAGACTTTTCAGACAGTCGGGCGTTGATAACAACTGTTGGGCACGCTACCTTTTGTGCCGCTGTCATAATATTTAACCATAATTCGGTTTCTAACGTAATGAACAGCTTTGGGGAAAGTGTCTTGATAAAGCGATTAGCACAATCCCAAAAGTCAAAAGGTAAATAGCACACAGAGACCTGGTTTTTAAAGCTGTCTTTTACTTGCTGACGACCAGTCGGAGTGTTACAGGTGATAATGATGTGGTCGTTTTTATGGCGAGCCTTATACTCTGAAATCAATGGCACTGCAGCCAAGACTTCTCCAACTGACGCACAATGAAATATGACGGCATTTTTTGGTAAATTGGTGAGTGAGAATGCAAAGCGCTCAGTAAAGTTCTGTCGATATGCAGGGGCTTTTTTACCTCTGACAAAATACAGATAAATAACAATTAAGGGGCTGAGAATATAGAGTAAACAGCTATATAAGAAGCGGATCATGAGTTACATATCATAGTCATAAAAAGCTATTTTACTGTGTATCGAGAAAAAACTGAAATCTAATAACAAATTTACACACTTTAGGGTCGTGCCCCCACAAAATAACTTTGTTACCATAGCGGTATATTATAAAAACCAATGATAAAAGATGAAGTCTAAAATTACGTATTACCTAGCTGGTGCATTATTTTTTTTCTCAAGCCAGTCTTTTTCCGCCCCAACGGCGTACTTGCCAATAGGAAAAGACGCTATTTTAGAATATCAAATTGATAAAATGTTTGCTTTGACTGATGGTACGCCGATGGCTAAACCCTATCGAATAAGTGAAATAAACATGGCATTGCGTAAACTCAGCGCGGTTGATAGGTCGCTATATAATAGTATTAGAGGGCGTCTAAAGCCGTACTTTAGTAAGGATGGTATAACGCGACAAGGTATTAAATTGAGAGCTGATTCTGGTGAAGTCGTGAAGTTGGCGAATGACAGAAGTAACACATCAGATGAATATGCTGAGCTTTCTTTGGAAGGTGTATGGCGCGGTAGTGATAGCTCTTTGTTGCAGATAGGGGTTGATTATCGAGTCGATGCGGGTGATTTAGTGGCTTACAATACATTTTATGCATTAGGAGGCGACACTTTTCAGCTTAATTTAGGGTATAAAGAGCATTGGTTTTCTCCTTTTAAGAGCTTTGCACAAGTTTACTCTAATAATGCTAAGCCATTGCCGTCCGTTTCTCTGGGTTTAATAGCACCGTTGAAAAATTGGTGGAACTTTGATTTTGAACTGTTCTACGCCGAAGGCGAGCATGTTGAAGACGCAATTTTGTATCAAGATACGTTGCATAGTGGTAAGCCTAAGTTAGCGGGCACTCACTTTAGTATTGAGCCTGTAACCGGTTGGAAGTTAGGTTTAAATCGTATGATGCAGTTTGGTGGCGGCCCACGAAAAGTGACGACCAAAGATGTATTTAAAGCATACTTCGATCCTGCGGGTAATGACAATAGCGGCTTAACTGGCAGTAAAGATACAGAGCTTGGCGATCAATGGGTGACCTTTACAAGTACTTTGCGCACAAACATGTTAACCCCAGCCGAGTGGTATTTTGAGTATGGTGGTGAGGATACCAAAGGCCACAAAAACTATCAATTTGGTAATACGGCGAGTAATTTTGGTGTGTATCTGCCACAAATGACAAAAGAGAGTACATTACGTTATGAGTACTCGAATCAACATAGTTTGTGGTACGTCAATGAAATTTATCCTGTGTACGGTAACTCAATCGATGGTGCTGTAATGGGTAGCTTTATTGGCGATCAGCGTCAGTTTGATGATGCCGCGCCGTCTCAAGCTCACATCATTGAGGCGACTTACAGTGAAAACCTGCACTCACTATGGCGTGCAAAGTACACTAGAATTGCAAATGAAAGTAATTATCTCAACGAACTCGGGCAGCTTGGTCAGAGCTATGAAGTGGGGCAGGAGCTACAAATAAGCAATAGCCGAAAAATATCTCACCGTCAGGTTGAAACAACGTTAGCTGTTGGTAAAGATGTATTCGGTGAAAGCTATACTTGGTTATCAGTCAATGTATACTGGTAAATCACGGATACTATTTACAGAACAAAGCCCAATAAGCGGTAATTTAGGAACTTATATGTCGCAAAATCAACATATTGAACAAAGTTATTTAGCCTCGTTACAGCGTCACTTAGACGTTTTTAATACGATGGCGAACTATCATAAAGAATCTATGCAGCTACTTGAGGCGTGTAAAAAGGCACTGGCAAATGGTGGTAAAGTAATTTGGTTTGGTAATGGTGGTAGTGCTGCAGATGCACAGCACTTAGCAGCGGAATTTGTTGTTCGATATAAGCTGGAAAGGGGGCCGTTAGCATCGATTGCATTAACCACTGACACCTCAATTCTGACAGCGCATAGTAACGACTATCATTTTGACACAGTATTTGAGCGACAAGTTCAGGCACTATGCAAGCCAGAGGATCTGGTCATTGGCTTAACGACCTCGGGGACCAGCACGAATATAAATTTAGCATTACAGGCGGCAAATGATATTGGCGCTTTCACTGTTGCATTGACGGGCAGAGAGGGTGGCAAGGTACGAGACATCGCTAATTTGCCTATTATTATTCGCAATGACGAAACTGCGCGCATTCAAGAAGCACATATGTTTATTGGTCACTGGTTATGTGAGGCAATGGATATGTCGATGGCGGAGCAACAATAATGGATTTAGCACGCTTACAGCATTTAAATAAAGCGCGGGTATTGGTTGTGGGTGATGTCATGCTCGACCGCTATTGGTTGGGCGATACTGGTCGTATTTCGCCAGAAGCACCAGTGCCTGTCGTTAAAGTAAGCAGTTTAGAAGACAAAGCGGGCGGTGCAGCCAATGTTGCAAAAAATGTTGCGCACCTCGATGGTAAAGTTGGGTTGTTGGGATTAATAGGTCAAGATGATATTGGTCAAACGCTTGAGCGTATTTTAGAGTCTGAAAATATACATTCACAATTAGTGAGTGTTACTGGGCTGCCTACAATTGCCAAAATGCGAGTTATCAGCCGTCACCAGCAAGTTGTACGTTTAGATTTAGAAGAGACATTTACTCAAGCACATAGCTGTTTGTTACTAGAAAAGTTACAGCAAGTGATTGATGATTATGATTATGTATTATTCTCTGATTACAATAAGGGCGCTTTATCTGCAATTCAAGAGATGATCACTGTAGCAAAGGCCGCGGGTAAAATTGTGCTTGTAGACCCTAAGTCATCAGATTTTTCAATATACAAAGGTGCTGATTTTATTACGCCGAACCTGAATGAGTTTAAGTTGGCTGGCGGTGAGGTAAAATCAGAGGAAGCCTTGACTGTGAGTGCGCGCAAGCTTTTAGCTGATGCGGGGGTAGATGCCATGTTATTGACTCGTTCAGAGCAAGGTATGTCATTGATAAGTCAAACTGAAAAACATCATTTTGCTGCACAAGTTCGAGAAGTGAGTGATGTGACCGGTGCAGGTGATACGGTGATTGCAACACTTACAACAATGTTGGGTGCAGGTATGGACGCAAAGGATGCGGTTGAAGTTGCGAACATTGCAGCGGGAATAGCTGTCAGCAAATTGGGGGCTGCAACGGTTACACCTGAAGAACTAAGCCAGAAGTTGGGTCAATATTTGATTGAAAATGGTGAACATTACCAAGCGCCTTTTGATGACGTGCATCAACATATCGCATTCGCGAAAAGAAATGGTGAACGCATTGTATTCACTAATGGTTGTTTTGACATACTACATGCTGGCCATGTTAAATATTTGGCACAAGCCAAAGCCATGGGAGATAAGCTGGTTGTTGGATTGAATAATGACGAGTCTATCTCGCGTTTGAAAGGCGCAGACCGGCCTATAAACCCATTAGATGAGCGTGCAATGGTTTTATCAGCCTTGGCCTCTGTTGATTGGGTGATCCCATTTGGCAGTGAAGCTGAGGGTGACACACCCGCAGAGCTTATTGCACAATTAAGTCCTGATATTCTTGTTAAAGGGGGCGATTATAAAGTGTCTGAAATCGCTGGAGCCGAGCATGTTCTAAGTACGGGTGGACGTGTTGAGGTACTTGATTTTCTGAACGGTTGCTCGACATCGAATATTATCAAAAAGGCACAGGCTACAGAATAGGGTTGGCGATTTGTGTGCTTATAAACACGCTAAGGCTTGTTTATAAGCCAGATGAAGTTGTTCCCAATTGTTATCTGTGAAGTAAAAGGTCGGCCATTTGCCGGCCTCTTTGTAAAATGAACGACGTAGCCTGTCCATATTATGTTTTTGCCAGCTCAGGGAAGGCGTGCGTAATTCACCTCGATCAAAATCAATTAAATAGACCTCTCCAGCTTCATTAAATAGAATGTTATTGATGTTTAAATCGGCATGATAGACGCCAGCATGGTGAAACTGAGCAATGGTTTGCGCCACTTTGTTGAGCTGGTTTAATGCGATCTCTCTCGTTTGAAGCACTTCGCATAGACTGGTGGCGCCAGTAATCGCTGCGGTGATTAGATCACCCCGATAAATACAATAAGATCTAGATATTTTTGCGGCCACAGGACTTGGAACAGGTAAGCCTTGTTGCTCTAATTCGCATAATAATAAAAACTCTTTATATACTCGGGTGCTTTTTAAACCTTGAAAAAGGTATTGGTCAGATAATAACTTACCTACCATTCCGCCACGCCAGTAATGCTTTAATACACTGACTTGGTTATCGTGGCGAAAAAACCATGCCGTTGCCCGACCCTCTTTTGTACCTACAATTGCATTTTGCTGCTGCCAGTAATTTGGGTCAAAGTGCTCGGGAAGAAAAGGGGTTTTCGTATGGTCAGGCGTAAGGATATAACCCTGTTCAATGTTATTAATTAGCATGCAAAGTGGCAACGTAAATCTAGGTGAGTTAAGTGTATCGTTTTTTTACCCCGCTATAAACTTGCAAAGCCAGATGAATAATTTAAGATCGGGCACTAATTGAAGTTAACCCTATGGGATATGTGTGTCAGCTCAATATAAATCAATCTGTATTCTTAGGCTTTCAGCCATTGGAGATGTTTGTCATGCGGTAGCTGCTGTTCAAGCGATTCAAGCAGCACATCCTCAAGCAAAAGTGACCTGGGTACTTGGCAAGGTTGAGGCAATGCTCTTATCTGGTTTAGCGAACGTCGAGTTTGTCATTTTTGATAAAAAGCAAGGTTCGGCAGCCTACAAGCAGTTAAAGTCAGCATTTAAAGGGCGTCGGTTTGACGTACTTTTACACATGCAAGTGGCACTGCGAGCGAATCTAGCCGCACGTTGCATTCCTGCAAAGGTAAAAATTGGTTTTGATAAACACCGCAGTAAAGAGCTGCACAGTTTATTTGTGAATCGCACAATTGATGCTCAGAAATCTGCGCATGTATTGGAAGGATTTCAGAATTTTGCGAGGGCCATAGGTGTTAGCTGTAACGCGCCCAGTTGGGTTATGCCTTTTTCTGAACAAGATGAGCATACGGCAAGTGGTTTGTTGGCAGGGCGAAACAAAGTGTTTGTGATTGCAGCCGCTGCAAGCAAAGCTGAGCGTAATTGGTTGCCAGAACGCTACGCGGAGGTCGCTCAGCACGCACATGAAAATGGGTTTGACGTGGTGCTGACGGGTGGACCAACTGAACTAGAGCGTACTTTAGCGGATGATATTTTGAGTTATGTCACGTTCCCTGTTTTAAATTTAGTCGGTAAAACAAAGTTAAAAGAACTGTTATGTGTATTAAAACAAGCAAAATTGGTCCTGGCACCTGATACTGGGCCTGCACATATGGCAGTAACGGTAGCCACGCCAGTGATTGGTTTATATGCCCACTCTAACCCTACGCGAACAGGGCCTTATTTATATTTGGATTATGTGGTTGAGGTATATCACCAAAACTTAGTAAAGCAGAAAAATAAAACGGCTGATCAACTTCCATGGGGCACTCGAGTCAAAGGGGCAGATTTAATGTCTCAGATAAGTACTGAGCATGTTATTGCGATGTTTGATAATGTCGTCATCAAAGAAAGGTTGTAGAAGCTCTATGAGTCGCAAAGCTGTTTTTTTAGATAGAGATGGTGTGATCAATGTGGATCATGCTTATGTTCACAAGATTGAAGACTTTCAATTTATTGAAGGCGTATTCGAAGCATGTCAGTACTTTTGCGAGCAAGGGTATTTAATTGTGATAGTCACAAATCAATCTGGCATTGGTCGAGGCTACTATACGGAACAACAATTCCATCAGTTAAGTACTTGGATGTGTCAGGAATTTAAGCGCCACGATGTTGTTATTAGCCAAGTTTATTTTTGCCCTCACCACCCTAAACAAGCGCTACCTGAGTATTTGGCTGACTGCACATGTAGAAAGCCTCAGCCAGGTATGCTCAATCAAGCAATCGCAGAATTTGATATTGATGTGGCTCAGAGTGTGATGGTGGGTGATAAAATATCGGATATTCAAGCCGCACGTGCCGCTGGCGTTAACACGGCAATACTGGTTGAGTCTGGTCAGGTATTTGATAGAAAAACCATGGAACTCGCTGATTTTGTATGTTCATCACTAAAGAATGTACCCAATATTATGTCTTCTATCTTATAAACATTTACTTTAGGCCGTGGTGGTCAATAATCACAATTCGTGCAATTACGGCCTGAAACTTTTACAATACAATTCTATTTGATATCACTCACAACTAAGTCACGACGACCAAGTTGTAAGATTGTGAGTGACCCGTGCAACCAATGGAGACTCTAAATGAGAGCATCGGCCTTTTATAGCCAGTTAGAGCAGCAACTTGAAGAAGTTAAAGCTGAAGGTTTATACAAAAATGAGCGAGTGATCACGTCATCTCAGCAAGCTGAAATAGCCGTATCTTCGGGCAGTTCAGTTATTAATTTTTGTGCAAATAACTACTTGGGTTTAGCAAACAGCCCAAGCTTGATAGAAGCGGCGAAACAAGGCCTTGATGCCCATGGTTTTGGTGTGGCGTCTGTGCGTTTTATTTGTGGTACGCAAGATATTCATAAAACGTTGGAAGCGAAAATAAGTGAGTTTTTGCAAACAGAAGACACAATTTTATATTCATCTTGTTTTGATGCAAACACCGGACTGTTTGAAACGATATTAGGGCCTGATGATGCGATTATTTCTGATGCGTTAAATCATGCTTCTATCATTGACGGTGTGCGTTTATGTAAAGCAAAACGTTTCCGCTATGCAAATAATGATATGGCTGCATTAGAAGAGCAACTTATTGCCGCTACACAAGCAGGTGCTAAAACTAAGTTGATCGCAACAGATGGCGTATTCTCAATGGATGGCGTGATTTGTAATTTAGAAGCAGTATGTGATTTGGCTGATAAATACGATGCATTGGTCATGGTTGATGATTCTCATGCGGTGGGCTTTGTCGGTGAAAATGGTCGTGGAACACCTGAGTATTGTGGTGTATTAGACCGAGTCGATATTATCACTGGCACATTGGGTAAAGCTCTTGGTGGCGCATCTGGCGGCTATACGTCAGGTAAAAAAGAAGTGATTGATTGGTTACGTCAACGTTCTCGCCCGTATTTGTTCTCAAATTCACTGGCACCGTCTATTGTAACAGCTTCAATTGCAGTGCTTGAGATGCTGAAAGATGGAAAAGCGTTACGTGACACGCTGTGGAGCAATGCGGCGTATTTCCGTGAGCAAATGGAAGCGGCTGGTTTTACCTGTGCGGGTAAAGATCATGCCATTATTCCAGTGATGCTAGGGGATGCGAAAGTAGCGGCAGCAATGGCAGATAAACTACTTAGTGAAGGCATTTACGTAACGGGTTTCTCATTCCCAGTTGTCCCTAAGGGTCAAGCACGAATTCGAACTCAAATCTCTGCTGCGCACACCAAAGCGCAATTAGACACAGCGATTAGTGCGTTTATCCGCATTGGTAAAGAATTAGAAATAATTTAAATAAATAGAGGAAGCAACTGCTTCCTTTTTTACGAGCGAAAAGTATGAAAGCGTTATCTAAGTTAAAAGCAGAACCTGGGATCTGGATGACCGATGCTCCGAAACCGGAGATGGGACACAATGATTTATTGATCAAAATTCGCAAAACCGCGATATGTGGAACTGATGTACATATTTACAAGTGGGATGAGTGGGCGCAAAACACCATTCCAACGCCGATGGTAGTTGGTCATGAATATGTGGGTGAAGTTGTTGAGATGGGTCAAGAGGTCCGAGGCTTCAACATTGGTGACCGCGTATCTGGTGAAGGTCATATAACCTGTGGACACTGTCGTAATTGCCGTGCTGGTCGGGTACATTTGTGTCGTAATACCACAGGTGTTGGTGTCAACAGAGAAGGCTCTTTTGCTGAATATCTGGTGATCCCTGCATTTAACGCATTTAAAATTCCTGACAATATTTCTGATGAATTAGCATCAATTTTTGACCCATTTGGCAATGCAGTACACACGGCTTTGTCATTTGATTTGGTCGGCGAAGACGTATTGATCACAGGTGCTGGCCCTATCGGCATTATGGCAGCAGCCGTTGCTAAGCATGTTGGTGCACGCCATGTTGTTATTACCGATGTTAATGAATATCGTCTTGAATTAGCAAGAAAAATGGGTGCGACACGCGCTGTAAATGTCTCTTCAGAAAAGCTTGAAGATGTTATGTCAGAACTTGGGATGACAGAAGGGTTCGATATTGGTTTAGAAATGTCAGGTGTACCTGTTGCTTTTAATAGCATGCTAAACAATATGAATCATGGTGGTAAAATTGCCATGCTTGGGATCCCTCCATCGGATATGGCCGTAGATTGGAATCAAGTAATTTTTAAAGGCTTGGTTATCAAAGGTATTTATGGCCGAGAGATGTTTGAAACATGGTATAAAATGGCCAGTCTTATCCAATCAGGGCTAGATCTAAACCCGATTATCACGCATCAATTTCATATTGATGAGTTTCAAACTGGCTTTGACACGATGATTTCTGGTCAGTCAGGGAAAGTTATTTTAAACTGGACCTAATATAGATCGTAACTATTAGCAATAGGCGACTTAGGTCGTCTTTTTTAATTTTGAGAGAAGTAAATTTATGCCATGTAAACATATTTCAGTTGCCCAAACTCACGAAATGCTTGAGCGAGATGATGTCGTTATTGCAGACATCCGAGACCCAAATAGCTATGAAAGTGGCCACATCCCAGGTTCTGAGCATTTATCGAATGGCAATATTGGTCACTTCATGCAAGAAAAAGAATTTGAGCAGCCAATTATTATTGTGTGTTATCACGGAGTAAGTTCGCAAGGCGCTGCAAATTACCTGATAGAGCAAGGTTTTGAAGATGTATATAGTATGGATGGTGGCTTCACACAGTGGGCTGCTGAACTACCGAGTGTTATAGCTAAATGATTTTAATTGGTACCTCAGATAACCCACGTGCCGTGCAAGGGGCTGCTGATTACTTTAAGCGTCAAGGCGTCAATGCAGTATTGAAAAGTATGGATGGTAGGCATGTCGAAGTATGGGTACCAGAGTCAGAAGAACACAGTGCGATACCGCTTTGGAATGAGTTTGTTGACAATCCATATGATGAAAAGTATTTAACTGCTTCATGGCATACCGGGAACACAGAAACACAGTTTTTGTATAAAGGCGGCTCACTGAACTTAGCGAAACGATTTAATGAGTTACATTGCTTCTTAAAGGCTGTTTTTGTGGTCGCGCTTGTTATTTTTGCCTGTTTATATATTGTTGAAGGAAAAGCGGTTTATACACTTTTACAGTTCGATCCACGTTCCCCATTAACATGGATATCACCCGTTTTGATGCATTTCAGTGCATTACATCTTATTTTTAACTTAGCCTGGTGGTTACACTTGGGTAATAAGATAATTAAACGGGTTGGTGCTAAACAGCTTATTTTGATATTTTTAATAAGTAGTTTAGTCAGTAACTGGGCACAATATTTGTTTGTCGACCAAAGGTTTGGTGGGTTGGGTGGGGTAGTTTACGCATTACTGGGGTACGCATGGGTGCATAGTGCGCAGCATAATCATCAGGAAGCATTGGTTGAAAAGCCCGTAGTTGGCTTTATGCTTATATGGATGATATTTGGTTTTACAGAGATATTTTTTATCAGTATGGCAAATTGGGCACACTTATTTGGTTTGCTGACCGGCATGTTATTAGCTTTACTACCTAAGCTAAAACGCGCTTAATACTGGGTTAGTGATAAAGGTATTTAGTAAATAGCACTTCTCTCACAATTTCTTGCCCAGTTTCGTCATTGAGCAAGCCTTTTAGCTTTTCGGCACAGCGCATACGAATTTCTTCACGACCCGTTAGCGACTTAATTGTCTCTTCGGGTTCTTTACTGAGTATTTGTACTATTGCATCTCGTAAAAGCGGTGTGTGATGCTCGACAATTGCAATGTTTGATACATCATTGAGCATCAAGTCGACCGTTACCCTGACGTAGCCTAATTTTTTATTTGATTGACCGATATAGTTAGTAATTATATCGGGCTCAAAACCAAAGTATCCGACCGTGGACTCAGCTTTAACATTTACACTGCTAATTAGTAGTACGAGCGCCAAAGTTAAATAAGCATGCATCTTCATTATGATTTAAAGTCCTAGTGGTTTGGTCAATCAACTTGTGATGTGTAAGTGTATACTTATTTGAGAGAAATTTACAGATAACCTGCAAATTTTGAACTATAAATTCAAGCTACTTTGTGGCTACAGCGCTCGATGGTATGATATCGCCCGTCGTATATAAGGGCTATATTTATTGTGTTTGAACATCCATTTTCTATTGATTTTTGTTGGCAAAGTACTGACAAATTAGACTGTCCATCGACGGAAATTGCAATGTTGCTTTTTGATCAAGGGTCTTTAACCTCTTTGTTAAAGGCTCGATGTAAGCATTTTCGTGTCAAGCTGTTATCAGAAAAATGGCTTGCAGCAAGTTCAGGCCATAACAAGGTCTTTGATAACCAAAGTCATCGTGTATTGTGCCGCGAAGTTTTGCTTTATTGTGACGAGGTTGCCACCGTCTATGCGCAAAGTTGGATCACTGAAGCGGCATATCGGGACGAAGTTGGCGAGCTAGGAGAAACGCCGTTAGGCGAGGTGCTGTTTAGTGATGATAGTTGGGGCCGTTCTGAGCTCGAAGTTTGTAATTTTAATGGCCAGAACACACCTATTTCATGCTTTACGTTAGAGAATGCGCAAGCCTCGCAATCTTTTTACGCAAGGCGCAGAACATTTACCAAAAGTCAGTCACAGGTAATGGTATGTGAAGTATTTTTACTTGGAGAAAAAGATGCAACTAAATGCACTTAGAGTAAGTAACTTATCTGAATATAGCCAGCTAATGAGGTTAGATAAACCCATCGGTACATTGTTGCTACTGTGGCCAACTTTATGTGCTTTGTGGATTGCAAGTCGTGGAGTACCGCCTTTAGAGTTAATAGTGATATTTAGTTTCGGTGTGTTTATTATGCGCAGTGCTGGCTGTGTTATTAATGATTACGCTGATAGGAAAGTTGATGGCGCGGTGCAGCGCACATCACAAAGGCCTCTTGCACGTAAAGCAGTCAAGCCTGGTGAAGCGTTAACGCTCTTTGCTAGTTTGATAAGTGTCGCATTTTTACTTGTCATTCAGTTGAATTTTAATACTGTTTTACTATCGTTACTCGCGCTTGCACTGGCTGCTTGTTACCCTTTTATGAAACGTTTCACGCATTTACCTCAAGTCGTCCTCGGTGCCGCCTATAGTTGTTCAATTCCTATGGCATTTATGGCTACCAATGACACAGTGCCAATGTTAGCTTGGCTATTATTTATAGCAAATTTACTTTGGACTGTCGCTTACGACACCATGTACGCAATGGTTGATAGAGAAGATGACTTAAAAATTGGGGTAAAGTCTACGGCTATATTGTTTGGTCAATTTGATAGGCATTGGGTTGCCTTATTGAATATTCTATTCATTGGAATAATGTTATTTATTGGATACTCAATGCAGCTAAACATCGCTTATTGGGTAGGGGTAAGTTGTGCTGTTATATTACTCGCTAATCAACAAAAAAATATTACTGATCGCAATAGAGCTGAATGTTTCAAAGCATTCTTGAACAATAATTATGTTGGAATGGTGATTTTCATAGGATTAGTGGCATCAATGGTTAGGTAATATATTTAACCGTTTGGCCTAACTACTTGTAATTTTTTAGTATGGCTAGTTTTACACATGTGGAATAAAGTCAAAATGAAGTGGGACTAATTCAGTTGTTGATGGACACAATAGAAGATGCTTGTTCCGGCTTCTATTGTGTCCATGAATAATACTTACTGAGTAGCACAAGATTGGGCTTGTGCTGTTTGCTCAATCAATTCTAGCAGATGCTTGATATGGCTATCGCTATTTACATGGTGGTTTGTTTGCACTACTAACTGCTCGTGATCAACATCTTTATTTGTTTTCAAGAGGACTAAATTAGGGTCTTGTGCAATCGTTTTAGAATGCTCAATACTGGCAATAGCAAAGTGGTTAGAGTTTTTAAGCCCGTCAATCACTTGATCAATATTGCCAATCTTCATACTGGTTGATTTATTGAGTCCCTCTACAGCTTCATTAAGCATGGTCTGCACTTGTTTAAGCTGTGAAAAGCAGCCATACATAGGAAATTCAGACAACTCTGATCGTCTTAAGCTATCTTTGCTGGCAAGCGGGTGATGCTTTGATACGAATAAAATAAGCTGATCTGGTAAATGTATATCGCTCATCACATTACTTGCGCTTTGCAGATAAACGCTAATATCTATTTCCCCGAGTTGTAGCTTCCTTGTTAGCTCATGCTCGTCTTGTAATTGCATTTCTACTTTTACATTAGGGTAGTCAGCCAAAAACTTGCCACAAGACATAGGCACTATGGCACTTGCTTTGTTGGTGTAGCCAATCACTAACTTGTGTTGGTCTCTGCCAAATAAGCTTTGCTTAATCGTTTTTTTCGTGAGTTCTAACTCTGAAAGCGTCGCTTTACAGTAGTTAAGAAACAGTTCACCCTGCTCAGTCAATTTTACTGAGCGAGTAGAGCGCTTAACTAATTCACACCCAATTTCATCTTCCAAAGTTTGGATGCTGCGGGTCAGTGCCGAAGTACTGATTTTGGTTTGTTCAGCTGCTTGTCTAAAATGACGCAGACTACCTAGCGCAACAAACTGTTCTAGTTGTTCAAATCTCATTCGAAATTCCTTTTAATTTCATCAATACACAGAATTTGTGTGATTTTCCCTAATACTAATACAGATACAGGAAAATTTAAAGTGAAATTTTTACATTTTGCTTACAAAAATCAATCAGGATAACTGTCTCTTATCGCAATAAACTGGTCAATATTTTGCATAAATAGGTCTACAAGCTTAGGATCAAACTGTTTCGCTTTTTCAGATTGTATCAATGTTAATACCTTTTCTAAAGGCCATGCCTTTTTGTAACATCGGTCGCTACCTAAGGCATCAAATACATCTGCTAGTGCGGTGATCCTCCCAACAATGTTAATACTTTCGCCCGTTAATCCTTGCGGATAACCACTACCATCCCATTTTTCGTGATGCTGATGAGCAATTGTAGCACCACATTGTAAAATTTCATTGGTAGAGTTTTGTAAAATTTCATGTCCGATTTGAGCATGAGTTTGCATAATTTGCCACTCATCTGCGGTGAGTTTCGCAGGTTTGTTCAATATATTGTCAGGAATGCTGATTTTTCCTATGTCATGTAAAGGAGAAGCTAACTTAATGATTTCTGACTGATAATCACTTAACCCATATAATTGGGCAAGTAACATACTATAGTGAGCAACTCGTCTAACGTGCGAACCGGTTTCTTTTGAGCGCTTTTCTACGGCTTCACCCAGTATGTACGATAGCTCTTTCTGTGATTCTTTTACGGTTTCCCTGAGTTTTAAATTATCATAGGCGAGTGCAATATTATTCGAAAAAAATTCTAACAATTGATAGTCAGTGTGTTGCAATGCCGACTCTTTACTGACATATAGCATGGTTTCACCACCACACCTTGATGGGAAGTAACCAATATACTCATGATGTGTTTTACAGGAGGTTTTACGGTTATGAGACTCAATAAAAAGGTTTTTAACACTGTTGGGGATAACGTCAGAATTGGGTTCAATGCCTTCTCCAGAGGCTGCGAGTAACTTAAATTTAGTTGCTGCATCTTTTTGGTTATTAACTGCGGCTGCGCAGTAAATATCATTATCTTTGAGGCCTAACACATCGGATACATGTGATAAAATGGTAGATGCAAATTCTCGTACACTATCACATTGTAAAAAAGAGGATGAGGCGTTAATTATTCGCTCTAAGCCTAACTTATGCCGCTCTATGGTTTGTATATCTCGATGGGAACGCAATGCAGAGTAGAGCAATGTTTTGAGCTTAACAGCTGTAAGTTCTGTTTTATTTTTATAATCATTAATATCATAATCACGTATTACAGACTCTTCAGGCGCTTCGCCGGGTTGGCCTGTTCTTAGAATGAGTCTGATATCATGATTGGCGATGTCATTTCTAATATATTTAATTAAATCAAGCCCAGCATGATTACTTTCCATCACAACATCAATGAGCCCAACGGAAATCTCATCTTCACTTTGCAATATTTCCATAGCCTGTTTTGCTGAGTAAGCATGATGAAAGCGCAATGTTTTCTCTTCGAATTTAAAATCAGAGAGAACTAACTTGGTTACTTGATGAATATCTTCTTCATCATCAACAACCAGAATATCCCAAAAATCAGCGTGTTGTTCTTGGGTATTCGGTTCGTCTAGCGCTTCATTAGAAAAAAGAAAACTATTCACTCGTGGGCCCTTTTCAGACTACTCTCATACTAAGTATAGTCATGAAAAGAGGCTGTGCTTAATTACGACGAAGGCTTTTTTTCGATATTTTGCAATTCTATTTCAATGGCATCACAAGAAATGTGAATTTCATATAAAGAAATAATCAGTGAAAGCGCTAAGCAACACAGGCTTGCTCCAAATAAAACAATGCCAGTTAATGCCACATCTATGAATAATGCAAACATAGAGAGAGTACACAATAAAAATGAAATAACGCCCCAAACTTGCATAAAGCGGATGAGTTTTATGCGCTTTCTGAGATTATCGATTTGTGCTCTAACGAGAGGTCTTAAGGTATTACCTTCGCGGGCATTTAATTCACGAATTAATTGTGCGAGCACTAAAAACCGATTCGTGTATGCTAAAAGTAATAATGAGATTGCAGGAAAAAGCAAGCCAGGTGTTGTGAGTGTCATAATTAATGCCTCTAACAGAGCGTTTTGCAACAGGTAAGTTAAGTATGACAGAAAATAACTTTAAATGGCGATGTGCTTTCACTACAGATAATTTGATGGAGGCACATATTGTCCAAGGCCTTTTTGCACAAGCAAAAATTCAGTCACGTATTGAGGGCAGTGCATTGCAAGGCGCCATTGGTGAAATACCAACCGAGCAGGCAAAATTAAGTCTCTATGTCTATGAGATAAAGCTACGCGATGCCCAGCAAATATTGTTAAACTACGCACAATCGCAGCTACATGAAGATTGGCACTGCATACAGTGCCGTGAAATAAATGGTCCAGCATTTCAATATTGCTGGCAATGTGGGAAACAACATGAGTAAAGCAAATAACTTCCAACGTATCCGAGATTTAAATTACCTACAAAAGGCGGTATTGGCCGCTGCGGTGATTGAGCGTATGTTACCGAATTACGATCTATTTAGTGATGCAACCGGATTTGGTGACACAGCAACGATGAAAAGTACGTTGAATGTCTGTTGGGAAATTATTGTTTTTCCTAAGAGTAAAATTAATTTAGAGAAGCAAGTTGATAAGGTTGAGGCAAATGTACCAGAACTATCACAATTCGATATGTTCGGCACATACCCAGCCATTGATACGGCCACTGCCTTATTAGGTCTGCTGCATGGTTTAATGGCCAAAGACGAACAGGAATTTATTGATATTGCGAAAATATCTCAGGCTACTGTCGCTCGATATGTTGAGTTCGTGCTGGAGAATGAAGAGATAGAACCAGACAATAGTCTTGTGCGAGAGCATGAAATAATGCAATACGAAATAGAGGTGTTAGCAGGGCTGATTGATTTTGTGGAGCAAATGGGTCGGATCACCAGTGAGAGTGTAAAAGCACTTAAGCAACATGCGGTCGCTGATGGGCAAACTAATATTGGTATAACAATTTAGAGTTGCAGTTTTACTTGCTGAGCAAAAGCAGCTCAAGGTAAAATTGATATTTTTAAATAAGGTGGGAGAAGTACATTGCGAATTTTAGGTATTGAATCATCATGTGATGAGACTGGAATTGCTATTTATGACGATGAACAAGGCTTGCTTGCACATCAGTTATACAGTCAAGTCAAAGTACATGCTGATTATGGTGGTGTTGTACCTGAGCTTGCTTCTCGTGATCATGTTAGAAAAACGATCCCCCTAATTGAAGCTGCATTTAAACAAGCTGGATGTGGTCCAGAGTCGTTGGATGGTGTGGCTTATACGGCAGGGCCTGGTTTGGTGGGCGCATTGTTAGTGGGTACCTCTATTGGGCGTTCAATGGCATTTGGTTGGGGGATCCCCGCAGTGGCTGTGCATCATATGGAAGGGCACTTACTGGCGCCGATGCTAGAAGAAGAGCAACCAGAATTTCCGTTTGTGGCATTGCTTGTATCGGGTGGTCACACCATGATGGTTAAAGTGACCGGTATTGGCGAGTATGAAGTGCTAGGTGAATCGGTTGACGATGCCGCGGGAGAGGCTTTTGATAAAACAGCTAAATTACTTGGGCTTGATTACCCTGGTGGTCCGCGTTTAGCGAAGCTTGCTGAACAAGGTATTGCAAAGAAGTTTGTATTTCCGAGACCGATGACTGATAAACCTGGGCTTGATTTTAGTTTTAGTGGCTTAAAAACGGCTGCTGCTAATACCATTCGCTCTGAAGGTGATGACTTACAAACCAAAGCAGATATAGCGCATGCTTTTCAAACTGCGGTAATAGATACACTCGCAATAAAATGCAAAAGGGCGTTGAAGCAAACCGGTATAAAAAGTTTAGTTATTGCAGGAGGGGTGAGCGCGAATGTGGAGCTGCGCGACAAGCTGGAGCGAGTCATGCAAGGCATGCAGGGGAAAGTCTATTATCCGCGTACGGAGTTTTGTACTGACAATGGCGCAATGATTGCTTTTGCGGGAATGCAGCGTTTAAAAGCGAAACAGTTCGCACCGTTAGATATGAAGACTCAACCACGTTGGCCACTTGATAGCTTAAAGCCACTTTAATTTTTTTTCTTACCGACTTTAGGCTCTTGACCTTTTAAGAGCCTTGCAATGTTGGCTCTATGCCGCACGATGATCAAGACGGTTAAAAAGCTCACCGGAATGGTGTATATCGGTTTGATCAACCATGTGTATAGCGGTGCAGCGGTTACCGTAATGATCGCCGCTAAAGAGGCATAACGCGTCAGCCAAAGTACACATAGCCATGTAGCAATGAGCATCCCACCCAAAGACAGGCCAATAGGTAGCAATGCGCCAAATGCAGTAGCAACGGCTTTACCACCATTAAAGTGGAAGAAAATGGGGTAAATGTGACCTAAACAGGCAGCCACAGCCACGGCGCCTAACCAAACGGGTTCAATTTCTAAAAAGTAAGCACCCCATACAGGAATAGTTCCTTTTAAAATATCAAAAATAAGTACTAATGCCGCAGGTAACTTCCCCCCAAGCCTGAGCACGTTTGTTGCCCCTGGATTATTTGACCCTGCAAATCGGGGATCGGCTAAACCAAATACCTGACAAACGAGTACAGCTGACGAAATTGAGCCAATTAAGTACGCACAAATACAGATTAAACTAACTAACACACGTTTCCTTATTTTGTCTTACTAAGTTTTGGGCTATGATCGAACGTTGTTGTAGGTTGGTTTAAAGCAAAAAAACAACCTTAATTTGAGTTACGTCACCGCTGGAGTATGAATGGATAAGGTCTATATCTCACAACTACACGTCGAAACCATAATAGGAGTTTACGACTTTGAGAAGGAAAGTAAACAAAGCTTGTACTTTGATATTGAGATGTTGACCGATATTTCGGCTGCAGCTCAATCAGATGATATTAGCTTGGCAGTGGATTATGCCAAAGTGAGTGAGCGTGTTATTGCGCATACAATCAGTAAACCAGTAGAATTATTAGAAACATTAGTTGAGCAACTCGCGGCGATTATTTTAGCTGAATTTAATGTAGTCCAAGTGTCTATTTGCGTCAGTAAACCGGCAGCGGTGCCTGCAGCTAAAACTGTTGGTGTGGAAATTACACGGAAAAAGAAATAACAATGGCGCAGATTTATATTAGTTTGGGCTCTAACGTCAATAAAGAACATAACCTAGCCGTGGGCTTAAATACACTCTTAACGTATTTTCCTAATAGTATTCATTCGAGTGTTTATGAAAGCGAGGCGGTTGGTTTTGCTGGGAGTAATTTTTATAACTCCGTGCTCGGTGCGCACACAGATATGGCATTAGATGACGTCTGTCTACTTTTAAAGCGTATTGAGTTAGAGAATGGCAGAACACGGCAAGATAAAAAGTTCAGCCCTCGTACATTAGATTTAGATTTATTGTTTTATGATGATGTCGTGTGCGACAGCCCCGCGCAGTTACCTCGAGATGAAGTCGTTAAAAATGCGTTTGTTTTGTTGCCTTTGCAGGAAATAGCCGCTGATTTTTATCATCCGACAGAGCAGAAAACAATACAAGAAATCTATCGGGGTTATCACAACCCACAACAAAAACTATGGAAAGTGGAGTTTGAGTCGCAATGAGTCTGATTGAAATTATTGTATTGGCTTTGGTTCAGGGGTTAACCGAGTTTTTACCTATATCTAGTTCTGCACATTTAATTTTGCCATCGCAATTATTAGGTTGGCAAGATCAAGGTACAGCATTTGATGTTGCTGTTCATGTGGGGACGCTTGTCGCCGTTATCATTTATTTTCGTAAGGAAGTCGGTGAAATATTAAATGCATGGTTTAAGTCATTTGGTCAGCAAGGCCAAACAGAAGATAGCCAACTTGGCTGGTGGATTCTATTAGCGACTATTCCTTCGTTGATCATCGGCTATTTGTGCAAAGATCTTGTAGAAGTATACTCTCGTAACGCTTACATTATTGCCACGACTACCATCGTTTTTGGTTTGTTACTGTGGTACGCAGACGTCAAAGCTAAGCAGATAAAAACGCTTTACCAACTCAACTGGGTCAGCGCATTATTAATAGGCTTATCGCAAGTTGTCGCAATGTTGTTCCCAGGTACATCGCGTTCAGGGATCACCATGACTGTGGGACTATTGATGGGCCTAAATAAACAAAGTGCGGCACGGTTTTCCTTTTTAATGTCAATCCCTGTCATTGCAGCGGCAGGCTCTTACTATATTTTTAAGTTAGCATCTTCAGATGAAATCATCGACTGGAACGCCATACTGCTGGGTTCTGTATTGTCTTTTGTTTCTGCGTATTTTTGTATTCACTTTTTCCTAAAGGTAATAGAGCGAATGGGCATGATGCCATTTGTTGTTTATAGATTACTATTAGGGCTTGGTTTGTTTGCATTTTTGCTGTTATAGCGGTTAATGATGTATTTTACTTCGAGTTGTCTTGTTAATATGGGTATGAGGGAGCTGGTACCAACTGACTTATTTGAGTTGAGGAAGCGAAGAAGGAATTTATAGCTTGCTCTGCGAATGTCGCTTTGAGCTGAGCGTGGTAAAGTCATTTTAGCTTACTTGAATGCGATAAGCTGCGAAAGGCTAGGGAAGCTCACACCAGTATGATGGTTTATCTCGCGTTTCGGCTTTTTCTTATGCTTAAAATAATAAAAAACGCCTCAAGTGAGGCGTTTTTTTGTTCTTACAATTCTAATGAGTAATTAAAACTGTAAGTTATATTCTAAAGTAAACTGACGTCCAATAATGATTGTGCTACCTGGGTAGGCACCATTATCAAAATAAGGGCTATCATTTTCAGATTCATCATATCGAGCTCGAGAATTTCTTAAGTTAATAACACCAAAGCGGATATTCGAGTCATCATTGATAAAGTAGTTAACACCTAAGTTATAGTTGAACCAAGGTGCATAACGGCGCTTTTCTACTTGTGTCCAGTCATCTTCATCAACATCATTTGGTAAAGAGCCATAACGTTGTTGCTCTAGCGTAACTCTCCAATCATCAATAGAATAAGTGATGCGATTGGTCATTTTTGAGCGGAATTCGTTGTTGTCTTTATAATCTTCTCGATAATCAACGTTGACTTCATCACCAGTAAATTCTTGATTCTTCGTTTGAAGTACGTGTGAATAGTCAGATCTGAAAGCAACTGAACCATATTTGTTTAAATCGTATTCATAGCTGATAGATAAGTCAAAACCAGTTTGCTCACGCATTGCGGCGTTGATAAAGCTAGAGCTAATAGAGTCTACTTTGTATGACGAGCTTAAGCCATTGGCTGGATTACGATCGATACGCGCATAAATAGACTGACAGAATTCACTGTTTCCATCTTTTGCACCATTTAAGCAATCACGCTCAGCTTCCATGATACGACGATTAGGGTAAGAACGAACAGCATCTTCCATCAAGATACGGTACAGATCAAACGTCATGTTAAATGAGTCTGTTGGCTGCCAGACTAAACCAAGCGTTAATGATTCACCAGTCTCTTCAGTTAGGCGCTTTTCACCTGATTGAATGCTGAATGCTGTGTACTGCATATTGAAATCGTCAGTACATGTTTTTGTTAAGCTTGCAATGTCTGCATTTGGAATTAAAACACCGCCTGGGTTGTTGGCATTGATAGC
The DNA here is from genome assembly GCF_003590335.1 of Pseudoalteromonas sp. MSK9-3. Taxonomy (GTDB): domain Bacteria; phylum Pseudomonadota; class Gammaproteobacteria; order Enterobacterales; family Alteromonadaceae; genus Pseudoalteromonas. Next base: position 41,855 of record NZ_MIET01000034.1, read on the forward strand.
ACGACAAGATGCAGCTAGCGCTTCATCTTCTACAGTGCTGTAAGAGCCTGATGGGTCTTTGAATACATTATGTAAGTCTGGTGCGCGGAATGTTGTTCCCCAGTTGGCTCGCAGTAATACTTCTTCAGTTGGACGGTATGCTACACCAACTTGATACGTCGGAGCCCCGTTCACATCAGTTTCATCGTTGTATCTGTCGTAACGAGCTGCAAGGTCTACTGTCAATTGTTCTGTGACAGGTATTGAGAACTCAAGTGCCAATGCAGATCTAGAGCGCTCGCCTTCCCCTTCAGTACCTGTTAGTCCAGCCCAACCTTGACCTTCTTTTTTCAGTGTTCGAGGGTTAACATTTATATCGTATTCTGACTTTTCATATTCAACTAACGCTGAAAACGCGATAAAACCAGCTGGAAGCTCGTATAGGTCACCAGTGACGTTTGAACCTAAAGTCAAAACACTGGCACTAGATTCTGAATCATTTAAACCGAATACTTGATCAAAGTTATCAGAATTAAGAGGTTGCCACCAGTTATCCCAATTTATAGAGGCTGCACCGGTACTTTCGTCATAGTTAACAAAGTAGTCAGATGCTGTTTCTTTTTTCGCTTTATAGCCTGTTTGTGTATCGTCAGTACGGCTATATGAAACGTATGATTCGTAGTAATAATCTTCAAAAATTGCACCTGTAAATGATAAAGATGCAGTTAGCATTGACTCATCATATAACGATGCTTTTTTATTACCTAATTCGTCATCTTGCCATGTTCTTGTAAGGTAATGATATTGACCATCTTCCGTCTGGAAGTAACCATTACTCTGGGTAATTTCATCACGCAAGAAACGCGAGTCCCAAAATGCAGAGCCTACAGAAGAGCTTTTTGAAGTCCAATATAGAATGTCTGTGCGTACTTGATGATCTGAGTTTAGTTCATAAGTACCTGTTGCATAAATTGAAGAGTTCTTTCTATCGTTAATGACTGAGTTATTACCCGAAACTGGGTTACTACAGTAATACCCACGAGATTCACGGTTTGCATATTGTAGGTTATCAAATTGATTACAAACCTCTGCCGTAGGGTCAATATATTGCCAACCGTCGCTATACTGCATAGCCATAAGAGAGCGAGGCATTGCAATTGCGTATTCTTTATAATCTTCAAGCTTAGCAGGGTTATCAAAGCGGCTATCTAACCAATCACGCTGGTTTTCAAAAAGCATATCTTGATTAGAGTGGTCAAGTGCTAGCGTCCAAGAGAAATCATCGTGTTGGCCACCGGTAACAAATGATATTTGACGGTTATATGCATCGCCTTGATCTGATGAACTGCCTTTGATATTTAGGGTATTGTCTTCAACGCCGCTTTTAGTGATGATATTCATTACACCTGCGATTGCATCTGAACCATAAATAGCCGAGCTACCGCCTGTTACAATATCGATACGTTCAATAGCTGCAAAAGGTATTGAAGCTAAATTAAACACATTACTTTCACCATTGAATGCGCGCGGGTAATTTGCAACACGTTTGCCATTTAGAAGTACTAGACTTCTGTTCGCACCTAGGCCACGAAAGTTAACTGTTTCAGCATTTTGAGTGAAGCCACTCATTGTTTGCCCTTGAGTTGATCCCGTTGCTGAGCTTAAAGACTGTACGGCATCATAAGCATTGTTGAAGCCTTTGTCTTTTAAGTCTGCTGCAGTGATTGATAAAACAGGAGCAGGGCCTTCCATATCAGTTCGTTTGATTCGAGAACCAGTGACTTGAATTCGCTCTACTTTTTTCGCTTCGTCGGTGTCATTTGCCATTGCAGCTGAACCTGATACCGCGCCAGTCAATAGTGCTGCTTTGATACCCACAGCTAATAGATTTAACTTCTTCAACATAAGACCTTTTTCAATTGTTGTTACGGACCACCCTTACCTTTGTAAGTGCGGTTATATTTATGCAGCATTTTTAACACATCTAAATGTAACAAGTGGGACTTTGGGGTTTGTTAGTTTTGTTTCTAATTTGTGGATAATGTTTATGAATATTTTTATTTTTGGTTTTTTCTTATTTTCACTGGTTATAAGGCAGTGATCTACTGTACTTAATACTTTACGGTGGGTGTTTTTTTATTTGTATGTTAGTGGTTATGTTAATTGAGTTTCCATAAAAGAAACAAAAACTCAAACTATTAGTCTGATTAACCTCCTTTAATGTAGTTGCTATGTTATCAAGTGATTAATTGTGTTGTTTCTTTTTTGTTCGTTCGGGTTTTTTTATGGCTTAAGGGAACTTTTTGAGCTCCCCCTTAATTTAAACGAGCGGTCACGCTTATAGAGTGAGTGTATGGGTTATTTGAGACAATCGTTCTTCATCTAGCTGGCTTTTAATTTCTGAGCCAGAAAATCCCTTAGCAATGATGGCTTGGGCACTGATAGAACGGGTGTTTTGAGCAATGCTCTTCAGTCTATTGCTTTGGCTTTTTTCAAACCCGACTGTAAAACGCATTATATTAATAAGCAATTCGAAGCGCTCTGGCCGTCGCCAAAGGTCAATTTTGTTAAATAGCTTTAATAGGTCTTTAGGCGAGGGTGATGTTATTAATGAGGGCGCATGTTCACAATAATCTCTTAATGCAATAGCATACTTACTGGGGATTTTGAGAGTTTGCTCTATTCCTGTGAGTTTAGTTAAACATGCGTGTTGAAGCCATAAACAAAATAAAATCACTTTATAGTTTGGATCTGACTTTGGTACTTGAGTTAATTGGTTTTTTAGTTTTTGATGAGCTTCGTCACCCCACTGTACTAATAATGGCTGAACATCATTTAAGGCATTTAGATGAGATAATACCGTTGTGAAAACCTCAATAGCGCCATCCCCTAAGCTTTTTTCTATTTCTAGCCATACACGCTCTTGTGTTAGCGTTTTTAGTTCTCCTTGCTGTACCATGTTTTTCATCAGCATCATTGTTTCATCGGCAATGCAAAACCCTAAGTAGTGATAACGTGCTGCGAATCGTGCGACGCGTAAAACCCTTAATGGGTCTTCGCAAAACGCGGGGCCTACATGACGCAGTATTTTGTTGTTTAGATCTTGTTGGCCATTATAAGGGTCAATTAAAGTACCGTTATCGGCTTGAGCTATTGCATTCACCGTTAAATCGCGTCGATATAAATCTTGCTCTAGGGTGATAGTCGGCTCAAAATCACAAATAAAACCACCGTAGCCTTGGCCACTTTTTCGTTCTGTTCGTGCTAGGGCATATTCATCTTGACTGACAGGGTGTAAAAAGACGGGGAAATCTTTGCCTACTTGTTTGTACCCTAAGGCTATCATCTTTGCAGGGGTTGACCCAACCACAACATAGTCTCTTTCAACGATTGGGCGGTCCAGTAGTGCATCACGTACAGCACCTCCCACTAAATATACTTTCATGTTTTCCTCAAATCATACCGTAGGGGTAAAACTAATTTCACAAAATTGGAAACAAGGTTTTAACTTGTTGGCTTTTTTTGCCATTATAGGGTGCATCATAACAATAAAGAGACGCAACGTGTATTTACGCTACTTTGGGTTGAATGAAAAACCCTTTTCGATTGCCCCAAACCCGCAATACTTATTTTTGAGTGATAGACATAAAGAAGCTTTGGCCCATTTAACCTACGGGTTGGGGGATGCCGGTGGGTTTGTTCTTTTGACTGGGGAAGTCGGTACCGGTAAAACAACAGTAACCCGAAGCATGCTGGCACAATTACCAGAGAGCACACAAGTTGCTTTTATATTAAACCCTGCGTTATCTGAAATGGAGTTGTTGGCCAGTATTTGTGATGAGCTTTCCATTGACTATGACGCTGAACAGGCAACACTCAAGCGTTTAACCGATGTGATTAAAGCACGTTTGTTAGCCAATCATGAGCAAGGTGGCCACACCATGTTGATCATTGATGAGGCTCAACATCTTGCACCTGAGGTGCTAGAGCAGCTTAGGTTGTTAACAAATTTAGAAACCGACCATAAAAAGCTGTTGCAAATTGTGTTGGTCGGGCAGCCTGAGCTGCAACAATTATTGCAGCGTAATGAATTACGACAACTGGCACAGCGGATCACGGCACGGTATCATTTATTACCTCTGAGTGAAGCACAAGTGTTTGCGTATATTCAACATCGCTTAAATAAAGCGGGGTGTAAAGCAACGCTGTTCGATCATGATGCTATTGCTTTTATGCATAAAGTAACTGCTGGGATCCCTCGGTTACTAAACCTGCTTGCTGACCGTTGTTTGTTAGGGGCTTTTTCGGCACAACAACAAGTAGTAAATAAAGTGATTGCAGAGCAAGCTGCACAAGAAGCTTTACCGCTTGGTTTAGTGCCACAAGAGGCAAGTGCGAAACGCAACTACACGTGGCGTGTTGTTACAGCATTTACGCTGTTGTTCTTCTCAGGTTTTGGCCTGTCATATATCGTATAGTGATAAAAATGTCTTACTTATTTAATGCTTTAAAACAATCAGAAAAAACAGAGAGTTCTGAACAGTCTCATTTAGCTTATCAACATCAAAAGCAGTTGAACTTTTATCGCCGTTTATCTTTTGGGCTTGGTGGTATTGTGCTTTTTGGTGGTGCAATGGCGGCGGGATTTGTGGCAGGCAAATTTTTACAAACATCAACACTGCATAATAGTGAACAGCCTACAGTTGTGACGGAACAGAGTGCTCCCTCAGCACAACCAACCGCGCCTAAAAAAACAGAGCCAACCAGTAATCCTATGGCTGCGCCCAATCCAGTTCAAGGTGCGGTTAATAACACCGCGAGTGTCGTTAATCAGCCCATGACACAAGGACAGCAACCTATTCAGTATCAGTGGGCATCAGTACAAATTGGTGTGGATGTTTCTGGGCAAGCGGTGTACGAGCAGCGTTTGGTGCCGGTTAATGGCCAGTATTTGGGTAGCCCTATGGCAGTGCCAAGCCAACAGCTGACACAACCTCGCTTGGTACATCCGACTGCTTTACAGCCCAACGTGGTGCGATCGGGTGTGATATTGCAACCTAACGTAGTTCAGCCACAACTAGTTCAGCAAGGCCTAGTGCAGCAAGGTTTAGTTCAGCAGGGTGTAGTTCAGCCAAGCAGGGCAACCGTAAATGGGAGTAACCAGTATCAAGCAGCAGAAAACACCGGGAATAGCGCTATAAAGCCTTACTCTGATCCTGAGCTCGATAATGTATCAGATGAACTCAAAGAGGCGTTTGCACAGGCTGTTTCTGATACTGAAGGCAACAATAGTGGTGAGGTGATAGCGACAAGTAAAGACTCAGCAAAAGCGGCGCCAATAGAGTTGTTACCAGCAGGTTTGCAAAATAGTATTCCGAGATTACGTTATCAAGCCCATATTTATGCAACTGAGGCTGACAAGCGTTGGATAAAGCTTAACAACAGAGAATTGTATGAAGGCGATAGTATCGGTGCGCTGCAGTTGTTGGAGATCACGCCGGAGCAAGCGTTGTTTAACTTTGATGGTTATGAATTCACATTAAAAGCGATGCAAGATTGGCCACTGTGAAATAGCGGGTTAGTCTTACGCTCTTCACGGCAGCATTGAATGACGGAAGAATTTTAAGAGGTCTAAACTAAATTCTTCGGGCTTAATTGCCGCTTCTAAATCATCGTTGACCCGCTTATTAGCAAGATCAACATCTTTTACTTCGATGTAGCGCATATGCTTGGCGTGGTAAAATACTTTCACAATGGGTTGCAGTGGGGTGTCTGGATTACTCCCGCTGACAATGCCGACTCTTTGACTGGTCAGTTTAACCAGTGTACCAACAGGGTAAACGCCAATTGCATTAATAAACACATTGAGCAGCTCTGTATCGTAGTGATGCGGTGTTCCCTCTCTTAGCAGGCGAAACGCTTTAACCGGGGTCATGCCCACCTTATATACACGTTCAGCCGTTAATGCGTCATATACATCTACAATCGCGGCCATTCTCACGTATTGTGATAGGTCTTTGGCTTCGTAGCCAAATGGGTAGCCCGAACCGTCTAAGCGCTCGTGATGATAGCCAGCAATCTCTGTTGCGATTTTACCCAGTTGTGCGTCCATCACGATATCATAACTGTATTTCGCATGTTGTTTCATGACTTCAAATTCTTCGATACTCAATTGGGCCGGTTTTTGTAAAATGGTGTCAGGAATATGTACTTTACCGATATCATGTAGTAATGCCCCGGTTGCCATTTGCTCTATGATCGAGCGTTCGAACCCCATATGTTTGGCAAAAATACTAATTAAAATCGACACATTAATGGAGTGCTCTAATAGATAGGTATCTTTTTCTCTTATGCGGGCAATACAGGCCAGTGCATCTTGATTACGAAATACCGAATCAATAAACCCATGAGCGGTTTCTTTGAACGCGGAGATATCAATAGGGCTGCCTGATTGGAGATCTTTAAAGGCTTTTTTTTGTAGACCTTTGGCTTCGTCATACAGCTTAGCCGCTTGGGTTAACTCAGAGTCAATACTGGTCGATTTGTGCCATGGATTTACTTCGCTATCGACTGCTTCTGGCATGTCGCAGGGAGGAGTGTCGCTATGAGCTTCTTCATGAAGGGTTTTACTGGGATCTATTTCTACTTCAAGTACGCCAGTAGCCTTTAAGCTGTCGATGCTTTTTTGTGTTTTTACCCAGCCTTGGTTTTTGATTTTGATATGCCCAGTTTGCTTAATTACACCAACCACAAACATACCTGGGTTCAAGTCCTTGATATTTATTATTTTCATCTTGAGCCCTAAATACAAGAGTAAGACTTATAAGCCTAGCAAAGAACTGCAAAAAAGGTAGTAATAAAGGGTGGCTTTTTATTGGTTGTAAACAAAAGGAAGTGTGAGGTGGGAATGGACATAAGCTAAAAGTAGCTTATGTCCATGATGTTTTTAATGGTTTATTCGTCGTCTTCAACTAGGGTCATCAGTGAGGTATTACCACCTGATGCCGTTGTATCAATACTGATGGTTTTCTCCGTCACGAGGCGGCTGATCAGGGTGTCATAGTATTCTGCACTGATCACCGGCAAAATTGCACCGCTACGAGCAGCTAATTGCTGACTGAAGTAACCTAAACGTGATGAACGTGCTGCAACGACCGCACCTGCTAAATGCGGATGGGTAAGTACCGCGTGTAACTGGTTTGGTTTAGCAACTTGAAACACACCTTCTGCAATGCCAGTAGAAATGAACTTATTTCTAAATGCTTGTGCTTCTTCATAAAACAGCTCTGATGCCACGGTTATCACGGTATTACCTGCCGCAAGCGCTGTAATGATAGAAATAGCCCAGAAGTTAAATGAAGTACTCTTATCGGCATAACACACCACACAACCGCGCGCTTCAAGGTGCAAAGTATTCGACTCACCTGTCGGACCCGGTAAGGTGGTATGATTGCGCATGCGCTTTTCTAAACGGTTAAGTTGGGTACGTGCATCAGCCAATGTTTTAGCTAAATCGTCGGCTAAGTCGTCAATGATCTCAACCGTTGCTATTTTAGCCAGTAGTTGGCGAACAGCTGACACTCGATCATTTAATGGGGTCGCACGCCAAATTTTCTCATCGCGCATTGAGTTACGCATTAAGCGATCAACTTGCTCTGTTGCACCAGGGAAATTATGCGTTTCTAACTCATCTGCGGTTAAGTTAGTCATTTGCACGTTTTCTGGAGAGGCTTTTTCTTTAACCAAACGATATAAGTAGTTTGGTCCACCCGCTTTCGGGCCTGTTCCAGATAAGCCGCGTCCACCAAAAGGTTGCACGCCAACAATCGCACCAATCATATTGCGGTTTACGTATACATTACCTGCTCTAGACATTTTAGCTAAATAGCGACAACGCTCTTCAATACGCGAATGAACACCCATTGTTAAGCCATAACCGGTGTTATTGATTTGATCGATAACATTGTCTAGCTCGCTGGCTTTATAGCGAATGACGTGTACAACAGGACCGAACACTTCACGTTTTAATACTGATAGGTCTGCAATTTCATACAAACGCGGGGCAAAGAAGAATGCACCATTTTCTGAATTATCAGGAATAGGCGATTCAAATAAGAGCTTGCCATTGGCTTTTAAGTACTCAACATGTGCAGTCAGCGTGTTCAGTGCTTTTTCGTCAATGACTGGGCCAACATCAGTATCAAGCTGAGCTGGGTCGCCAATATGTAATTCTTGTAGCGCGCCTTTAAGCATTTTGATAATGCCATCAGCCACGTCTTCTTGTAAGAATAAAACACGCAGCGCCGAACAGCGTTGTCCCGCACTTTGGAAACCAGATGAAATTACATCATCAACCACTTGCTCTGGTAAAGCCGTTGAATCGACGATCATACAGTTTTGACCACCGGTTTCGGCTATCAGAGGAACTTGAATGTCATTTCGTTCAGCAAGGATTTGTGAAATTAACGTACCTGTTTCGGTAGAACCAGTGAACATCACGGCTTGAATACGCTCATCAGGGACTATGTGCTTACCTACCTCACTACCGCGTGCGACAACCGCTTGTACAACATGTTCAGGTAACCCGACAATTTGCATTAACTCAATACAACGTAGCGCGATCATACTGGTTTGCTCAGCAGGCTTCGCTATTACAGTATTACCCGTCACAATCGCAGCAGCAACTTGACCTAGGAATATGGCTAGAGGGAAGTTCCAAGGGCTAATACATAAAATAACCCCACGGGCTTCAAAGCGCTCATCTTCAGAGAGCTCTTCAGCACGCGCTGCATAGTAACGACAGAAATCAACGGCTTCACGTACTTCATCAATGCTGTCTTGGGTAATTTTACCGGCTTCTTTGATACAAATTGCCACGAGCTCATCATGATGGCGCTCTAGTATGTCGGCAATGCGGCGTAATAGTTCTGCGCGCTCAGACACTGGCGTCTCAGACCAACTTGCAAATGCAGTGTCAGCGTTAGCCAGCATAGCTTGCATTTCATCACTTTGGTGCAGTGGAACTTGACCGACAACCTCAGTATGATTTGCTGGGTTGCGCACCGCTAAAAAGCCTTCTTTAACATCCGCTTCAGTGATACGGTTATCTTCAAACCACTTGTCTAGGTTATCTTTTAATGGCGAAATAACATTGATGTCTGTTAAATCCATGCCTTTTGAGTTATCACGCTCAGCACCATAAAGTTCAATTGGCAGTTTAATTTGCGTATTAAATTTATTGCGTAAGCTTTGTAGGGTTTCAACTGGATCAGGTAACAAAGACTCAACTGGCTTTGTAACATCAACAATGGCATTTACGAATGACGAGTTAGCCCCATTTTCAAGCAAGCGTCGAACTAAGTAAGCCAATAAATCTTCATGTTGACCAACAGGTGCATACACACGACATTGTACATTGTCTTTTTCTACGATTTGATCGAATAAAGATTCGCCCATACCGTGTAAGCGTTGAAACTCAAAGCCTTTGTTATCGCCTTTTGCTACTTCAAGAATGGTCGCCGCAGTGTAAGCATTATGTGTTGCGAACTGAGGAAATAATGCATCTCGTGCTTCAAGTAACTTAATCGCACAGGCTTTGTATGATACATCTGTTGTTGCTTTACGTGTAAATACAGGGAAGTGATCTAAACCATCTTGTTGCGTGGTTTTAATTTCTGTATCCCAGTATGCGCCTTTTACCAAACGCACCATTAATTTACGACCAACACGGCGGGCTAAATCAGTCAGCCATTCAACCACGAAAATCGCACGTTTCTGGTAGGCTTGTACTGCTAGACCAAACCCTTGCCAATCACCTAGTTCATCATCAGAGAAAACCGCTTCGATTACATCTAATGAGATGTCTAAACGGTCAGCTTCTTCAGCATCGACAGTAAAACCAATGTCATACTTTTTAGCAGCTAACGCAAGCTCTTTTAGCTTAGGTACAATTTCAGTTAGGACGCGTTCACGGTGACTGAATTCATAGCGTGGGTGAATAGCCGACAACTTAACAGAGATACCTGGGCTTTTGATTGGGCCACGGCCATTCGCAGCTTTACCAATTGAATGGATCGCATTCATATAGCTATTAAAGTAGCGCTGTGCATCTTCCATGGTACGCGCGCCTTCGCCGAGCATATCGTAAGAATATACATAGCCTTTTTGCTCTTTTTCAGCAGCACGTTCAATGGCTTCGTCGATGTTTTGGCCCATAACGAACTGCTTACCCATGATTTTCATGGCAAAGTTCACTGACTTGCGGATCACCGGCTCACCTAAGCGGCCAATGGTCTTTTTAAGTACACCAAACTGCTGATCTTTATTTTTATCTGTGTAGTTAACCATTTTACCGGTAACGAGTAGGCCCCAGCTTGATGCATTAACAAATAAAGAGTCACTGCTTCCTAAATGAGAGCTCCAGTCACCATTCGCTAATTTGTCACGAATAAGGTTATCTTGAGTTTCTTTGTCTGGTACACGAAGCAATGCTTCGGCTAGACACATTAATACCACTCCTTCTTCGGAAGAAAGAGAGAATTCATTTAAAAGTGCATCCACGCCATTTTGACCATCTTGGTCTTTACGAATATTTACCACGATTTGGCGTGCGCGTTCCCATGCACGGCTTCGAGCCGTAACGCCTACTTCAGCAAGCGGCAAAATATGGTCGATCACTTGCTCTTCATCAATACGATAGAAGTCACGGATTTTTTGTCTGATAGGACAGTTAGTAATTAAATCACCGTTGTAAAGCATAAGGAACCCTCAGGAAAAGGAGTCAAAAACACAAGTAATTAACACGTATTTGGCCAGACATAGGGTAAGTTGGGTCAGACAAAATCGTGGCGCTATCAGCGCCTAATTAATTACAACATAGTTAATTAATGCAGGTGTTGGCTCAACATTATCACACCCTTAGAAGGTGTGTAAGTTTTAGTCAATATGCATTGTGTTTAGTATCAAATTTTTCAGGCATTCTATCGGAGAATAAGCAGTATATGCTGTTTTATTTTGGGAAAATACGGTAAATTAGCGGGATAACTCTCTCAGAAACAGAATTAAATGCTGCATGACAACTTCTACTAGAACTCGCGTATTGGATCGGATTGATTTAGCAATATTAGACGTGTTGCAAAAGAATGGTCGAATTTCGAATGTGAACTTGGCAAAAGAGGTTAATTTGAGCCCAAGCCCGTGTTTAGATAGAGTGAAAAAGCTCGAATCAGAGGGGTATATTGAAGGCTATTCCGCCCGTTTGAACTCTGCGAAGCTAGGTCAAGCGTTGGTCGCACATGTAGAAATTACGTTAAAAAGCTCTACTGAAGCGGTATTTTCTGTATTTAGAGAACACATAGTGAAAATACCACAAGTTGTTAGCTGCGATATGGTTGCTGGTGGGTTTGATTACTTGGTGACTATTCGGGTTGCGGATATGGCGCAATATAGAGAAGTGCTGGGTAAGATTGTTGAAACGCCGGGTGTGAGTACGAATCACACTTATATGGTTATTGAGCACATAAAAATAGACAGTGGTTTAACCGTTTTATAAATCGGTGACATTTAAAAAGTCTCCCTAAAAGGCGCATATTTAAAAACGCTCATATACAAGTACTTATATAAAAGTACTTATATAAAAGTGCTCACAAACAATAAAGGCTGAATATTTCAGCCTTTATTGTTTAGTCTGGCGATTTAAGCCCAGCCGTCGTAACGTTTACGGCGAGACAAAAAGATTGTTAATATAATGCCCAAGAACAACCCTGCAAATGCAATCCCACCACCATAGGCAAGCAGTTTGTGTTGTTCTTCTTGCTTTTTAACATCACTTTCTTCGCGTTGTGTGGCTAATTGAGACTGCAAATCCGCAATGCTATTTTGCAACAGTGTATTTTCGCCTTGTAAGTCGTCATTACTTTGTTGTAATTGCGGTAATTGACCTAGAGTGTTGTCTAACTCATTTTGTAGAGTAACCAGCATTTCGTTGGCTGCTGTGAGCTGTTGTTTTAACCCGGCTTGTGTTGAAATAAACTTTTCTTCTACCCACACTTCACGTTCTTTATCATCAATAATTTGAATATAACCATTTTGCGGCTGTGCGATTATACGGATCTGTGTGCCCGCATCGATTGACCCTAAAATACGGTAGTTTTTCCCCGGACCTGAATGCGCGTAGATGAAGAGGTTATCTACAATAAACCCTAAATCATCAGTGGTCTGTTCATCCGCCGTTACTGGTGCTGTAGCCAGCTGTAATTGCTCAGTGTCTTGTGCTGCTGAAAAGTGTGACATGAGCGTAAATACACTGGGTAATATAATTCGTTTCAACATCCCTCGACCCAAGTTTTAATAATTTTTTCAAATAGTATGGATTTCATTGTGCAATAGCAAGAGATAGCGAAAACTTCCTCGAACATACGGCAAAAAGATTGCAAACTGCAGGTGCATTGTATATTTTGGGCGTTCGATAATTAGATAGGTAACAACTTGCCATAATGGACACTGAAATAGAACTAAAGTTTTTACTTTCAGACAATGAAGTTCCTCTTATTCCAGGACTCATCACTCAATTTGCAAAAACAGTTAGTAACCAGCCCGCTCGGAATTTAAAAAACGCATATTACGACACCCCAAACAGAGAACTACGTGCACTTGATATTGGGCTTAGAACGCGTTGCTGTGACAATGACTGTGAACAAACCATAAAATTGGCAGGTGAGGTGGTTGGTGGCTTGCATCAACGACCAGAATACAATCTTCCTCTTCAGTCGGTAAAACCTGATTTGATGGCGTTTGCACAAGGAATATGGCCTCATGCTATGCAAGTTAGTAGTATTAATGAAAATCTATTCCCGATCTTCAGTACGAACTTTATTCGTCGCACTTGGTTAATCGAAACCGAGCAAGGCAGTAAAATTGAAGTAGTACTGGATAAAGGCGAAGTGGTTGCACAAGGCAAAGTAGAACCCATATCTGAGCTTGAGATTGAGCTTGTAGAAGGCACTAGGGATGATTTGTTTTTATTAGCGGATCATTTAATTAATGTATCTGGGCTACGATTGGGGCTGTACTCAAAAGCAGCTCGAGGTTATCGTTTAGCTGATGATAAACCACTAAAACCGAATAAGTTTATTGGTTTTGTGCCGCTACAAGCCGGTGCGACGCAAGAGCAAGCGTTAGTTGCGGCAGTCAATTACGGTATTCAGTTTGTACAAAAGCATGAACAATGCTACTTCAATAAACCGAGTTTAAAAACACTGAAGCGAGTTATCGACGGTATAACGCTTATTCGTCATACGTTTCGCCTGTTTGCTGACATCGTGGATAAAACCACGACTGAGCATCTACGCAGTGAATTTAAGTGGCTATTAGATGAATTAGTCTGGGTCGAAAATGCCATTTATTTAAAAACCTATACGTCAAAACGTCATGCTTATTACAAAAAGATAAACAGTGCACCAGAGCTTGCACAAGTGATTGGTGATTTAAAAGATGTTCAACCGACAGCAACTGACATTGAAGATTTATTTCATTGTCCGCGTTACAACCGCTTAATATTGACGCTCACTCGATGGTTAGTTGATAAAGAGTGGCGTCAGCACTGGGATCAAAAAGCACTGAATGCTGCAGAGCAACCTGTGTGTGATGTTGCGAGAGGCTTTTTTGACTCGGATTGGCGAAATTTAAAAGCGCAACTTCCAGAAGATCAAGCTTTGACTAAAACCGATTATTTACGACTACGCCACCAGCTTGAAAATACTTTACTTAGCGGTAATTGTTTAGGCCAGTTATATGACAAAGAAGAACGACAAGAGTTTAGGATGCCGTGGATTGATATTGTTTATGGCATATACGAACTCGATACCTTGTCATATTTAATGCAGCTTTGCCAAGGTCAGGACAGTGATGCTTTGAGAGATATTCAATCATGGTTAGAGAAAAAAGCAGACTTCTTAGTTAGTGCTATGGAACAAAGTCGTGATGCCTCTATGAATGGGCTGCCTTATTGGCGATGACTATCATGAAGCTTATTATTGGCACAATGCGGGTAGTAAGCTTTATTCTTCTGACACACGGTGAACTTTGTTCACAGTTTGAAAAACGGCTGTTACCACCAAGTTATGCGTAGCACAAGCGGCCACCTCCACTAATGATTGCGTGTTGTTTTAACGCGTATTCGCCAAGACAGCCTAATATTGTTCGACTACACTCAATAAATCTTTCTCTCTCGTAGTTAGGTATTATGATTGATATTGACGACAAAGTACTGAGTGATCTACGTTCTGGGTTTAGCTTGCCAGCCAAGCCTGAAATACTACAAAAGCTGCAAGTTGAGTTAAATCAAGAAGAGCCGGAGCTCGGGGCGATTGCAAAAATCATCTTGGAAGATGTGGCAACGTCTGCTGCGGTGCTGAAAGTAATTAATTCACCTGCCTATGGTATGTCTCGAACTGTGACAGATATTAAGCAAGCGGTGATGTTTTTAGGGGTTAATTGCATTACTCAGCTTGTAACGGGCCACCTATTGAAAAATGCCTTTAACCAAAGTGATTGTGGTATTTCGCTTGAACGGTTTTGGGACAATGCCTCAGATCTGTCGCAAATAGCGATGCTGATTGGTCGGCAAGTCAAACCAACGATCCCGGTTGAAAATTTACAGCTCGTAGGGCTATTCCATGATGCGGGTATTCCGGCGATGGCGATGAAATACGATAACTATGCTGAGCTGCTAACCAAGGCAACACAACGGCCAGAAAAAACTCTAGTCATGTATGAAGAACAAGCTTATCCAGCGAACCATACTATTGTGGGGTATTTTTTAGCAACGTCTTGGCATTTACCCAAGCCCATTTGCCAGATGATTTTACGTCACCATGACCCTGAGTATTTAAATGGGACCCTAGACCCGGTGACCAAAGCGACGTTTGCAGCATTAAAACTGGCTGAAAATTTAGCATTTGAAGCCAAACATTTCCGTTCATGTGCGGATTGGCATGCATTTAGAGACAATGTGATGATAGCGCTTGAGCTGAGCGATGATGAGTACACAGATATAAAAGAAGATGTTGAGGAGTTTTTCATTCATTAAACTTGATGTTTTTTCATGTTTGTTTTTTGTACATTTTTTTGTGGTTGTTTAGTAATAGCATTAATGTTTTATTTTAGTCAGCGCTGACCTTTGATATTTGCTGTATCGGAGTTGGCACTGGGTAAAAGTAAAAAACACAACATGTAAACATTAAAAGGATAGTTTAATGACACATCATCAACGTAAGTGGGCAGCCACATGCTTTGCCATCGCAAGTTTAAGTTCAGGCTATACTGTCGCACAGAGTAAAGCGCCGGTCAGTGAGCCTACCAACACAACATCACTCTGGGCGTCGCCTGTGAGTTGCCACATAGATCCATCCGCACTCAGTCGAGCAATTTACAACAGCCGTTGGTCAACACGCACAACGAGGTTCGTGATTTCTGGGCAATGCCATGGCCCCATTGTTATTCATAAACGAGATATAGAAATTAGCAACGATGCGCAGCAAAGTGGATCAATTCGTTTATTAACAGACTCTACGAGCTTACATGATCAAGCGCCAAAGGAGGCTGTAAAAGTAGTAAATAGTACAGTTGAGCTGAATAATATTACGATTGAGGTTGAACCAAACTACCGTGCGATCACCGTCACACAAAGTAGTGTTGTGACATTAAAGGGGGTCGCCAGCAATGTTCAACCAAGCTCAGAAAAGTTGCCCTACCCATTTGTTATTACCGACAATAGTACTGGATATATTAGTGACAGTGTAGGCTCAGGTTTTGAGGTTTCAGGTAGCTCCGTCTTGGAGTTTAACGCTGGAAATAAAGATCACGTTGTCAATGTGCTCGACACGTCAATGGCGCGTTCGGTTGCCCAAAATCAATTCGAGTCTGTGCAGGTGTCGGGCAATGGGTATTTTTTGGGAGATAACAAAACCCATATAGAGTCTCTAATGATATGGGGCAAAGCTTCGGCAGAGGTTAACCGTGAAAGCTCTGTTGCCCAATTGCAGATGGGCGGGCAAACCCTGTTTGCTGCCTATCGTAATTCATCTATTACGGGGCCATACTTTTTATATGGTAATGTAGTGTTTGAACTAGAGCATTCCACAGCCAGTAACTGGGTGAGCGTCGATAAACCACAGTCTATTTTGATCGGTAATAATGCCACCGTAAACGGGACTTTGTACCCGTCTTGGTCATGGGCAGGGCAAGATGGTAATGAGCCATAAGCTTTGAAGTTTATAAACCCTAGCTGGTGCTAGAGTTGGTTAGGGTTTAATGAAGTGCGTAGCATTGCAATCTTTTCCTCCATAAAATATAAATTAATAACAATAAGAGTTGAATAGTCACACTGCGTGCTTGGGTTGTGTCTTATAAGTACGCTTAATTTAATGAGAGAGAAACATGACTAGCACGCTCAATGAAACTGAATTAAAAATCCAAGTACGACTGGCACAAACGGGCAATGTCGATGCTTTTACATCTTTAGTAAAGCATTCAAGCAATGTCGTCGAGTGTATTGCCTTAGGAGTTGTCCGCGATATTGATGCCGCTAAAGATGTAGTCCAAAAGGTATATATAAAAGTATGGACTGATATAAAGCAACTTAAGGAAGCGAGCAGCTTTTTACCTTGGGTGCGACAAATCACCCGTTATACGGCAATGAATAGTTTGCGTCGTAATACTGTAAACGCTGATATAGATGCAGAGTCTGCCGAAAGATTGCTGGCAAAGTTAGCTTGCGAAGGAAGTGATTTAGAAACTACGCTGCAACAGGCTGAACAAAGCCAACTCATCGCACATTTGATTGAGCAACTCCCAGACGAATCTCGAGAGATCACGCTACTGTACTATAGAGAAGAACAAAGTTGTGAAGCTGTAGCACACTTACTCGACCTAGCACCAGCCACAGTTAGAAAGCGCTTACAGAGAGTCCGAGAAAAAATTAAGTCACAAATATTAAATGACTATGGCCGTGTTATTCTCGCCAATGCGCCAATAGAGCTGGCGAGTCTTGTCACTATAAGCATATCATCAACCCCAGTTGCGGCGTCGATTGGTGCAGCCGCTGCGCCAACACCTTGGTACAGTAAGTTGTTCATGATGTTAGGTGGGGCAGGTATTGGCGGCATGATTGCGATGCTTGCAATCTGGTTGAGTACCCGCTTAATTTCAAATAAGTTAGATAATGAACGCGATAGGCAAGTAGTAACACAAATAAGAAATCATAATTTTATAGCGGTTGGTATCGGGGCTGGCGTCATGAGCCTAGGTTACGGGCTGACACAAGGTTGGCTAATTCCTGTATTGGGTTTTATGGTCATCGTGGGTTGGCTAGTTTGGAGCACATTGCATCTTAACAAGATTACCCACAAGCTGTGTGCGGGTGCCACTAAAACCCAGCAAAGAGTGCAGTATATTGGAGGGTTATTAGGCCTTATCTTTGGGGTTATAGGGGGCGGCACAGGACTGTATTTTGGTCTTGAAAACAGTGGCCGCTTAGCTTATTTAATGTAAAAGAATGCGATGTGGTAGCAGGCTGGATAGTGTTATGGCGTTGGGTTAACCTTCAGAACAAATTAACGATAGTGAGAGATAAGGCGCATTAACCAAGTTGATAGTTTTGTTTTTTAGGCACTGATAATAAAGGCCTAAGACTTTAAATTTGCATACACAGATATAGAGTGTTCTAGAAATAAAACGCGCTAGATATAAAATAACATGAGCACGTAGTATAGTTATCACTGATAGCATGTGCTCATTGTTTCAATATTTATAAGCGCTTACTTCTTATGCGTTACTGATTAAGATACGCTTACCTGGCTAAGTTACTCACAGCCACTGGCCACTTCAATGTCTAAAAATACTTCATCGAAATAGCTATCATTGTCTGTTCCGCTATGACGAGTCCCCGTTAAATGTATGACCGCATAACTGGTGGTTTCAGGCACTAACGCTTTATTTGATTGTAAAGTCCCAGACGACCTCAGTGACCCTCTTGTTCATAATATTAACTTGGTTATTAAAAGAGCATAACCACGTTAATAAATAAAAATGACAATCTGGGATAGTCCAGATTGAAGTGATTTTACCGTTATTTTACACATCCATATGGCTTTAACGTGAGAGTTACAAGCGGCTGCAATATAATGTGGATTTTTGATGTGAGCTACAAGTCGTTTTGGTGTAATTGAATCGGTCATTTGATACTTTTTATTTGATAAAAGGAGCGCATCATTTTTGCGGCTGGTTGCTTTTTTGGACGGGTTAGATGTGCGGTATTTATTATCTGAGATCAGAGCGCGCTTTGAATTTTTGTTGAGTTTATTGAAACAAAGTTAGCAGTTGATTATAATTTCGCGCTCTTACCTCAGGTAACATACATGACTAACAGACTACAGACTTTACTGAGTTGTAGTTTAGGAAATACCTGATTGGATGCAATGATGATAAACACATGGAAAACTCATGAGTATATACAAAAGTATTTCTTTAATAATGAGAAATACGTTCTTAATAACCACACTATTTTTAACCGCGTTTGCGGGCAATGCACAAGAAAAGGCGGCTTCATTAATACTAAAAGAGACCTTTGGTTCAGATCCTTACAATAAAATGGCTTACCACGATGGTGTGTTGCTCGTATCTGGGCTTACAGGCGTAGGCAGCGGCGATAAAAGTGGCACTATTGATGTGTTGCGGTATAGCGACAAAGGGTTTGACCTTCTCAGCCAAGCGCCATTAATTAGCCCAAAAGATGACTTACCCTATTGGAGTATTCTCGGCTTAAGTTATGTTAATGGGTATTGGGTGATACTAGCTGAAAGTGCCTTCGGCAATTATCTCACTTCAGCAACATTGACGAATGAAAAGCTGACCATTGTGAGCGAACTCAGGGTTGGCATTTCTAATCCTATGGCTCAGCTTGTTTCTGGTAATAGCGGTAACTTGTATGTTGTGAGTGGTGACTGGAGTTCAGTGGACCCCAAAAGTGGAATGTCAGTAATCCACTTTAATATTGAAGATAATGGCGCAATAAAACACAACAGCGCAGTCAATTTTGGTATTAGACCCAATGAACCAGATTACCGTGTTCACTTCAGTGTCTCTTACGACAATCACGCCTTATACCTTACAAGTAATCAAGATGATACCCCAGCAGGGCTTTATAAGCTGCCGTTGGCAGATGATGGCTCACCGCAAGCGGTCGTCGAGCTGACACTTAAAAACGCAAAGTCGAAGTATTACGTTTCTAAAATGTCTGGAGATTTGTGGTTATTATCATATGAAAATTGGGGGTTTCAGGTAGCACAACTGAAAGGCGATGCGTTACAAGTTATCTTTGAACATGAAAGTAACTCTTGGTATAACGCCCTTGAAGTAAAAGGAAACTTAATTTTTGGTTTAGACACTTTTGGAGACGTGGATGTTTTTCAAATAGGCCATGACAAAACGATTTCGCATAGGTTTTCGTTAACACCATCAGATTATGGATTCAACCGTGATATGCTCATTGCTGATGATACATTATTTATTACACAGGGCTCTGAAGGCATTTCAGCTTTAAAAATTGAAGATAACACAACGCTAACCAATTTACACAGCTTCTCTCAATCGGGTGTTATAGGGGACATTGCAATGCATGGCAATGAGCTTGCAGTCGCTACCTTTAATCATAATTTGTATTTTTGGGGTATGGGCGATACCGACCCTGCGTCGCTTAATACAACGTACCATGGTGGATATAGCGTACAAGGCGTTGTATGGGAGGGGGATGAAATGGTTATTAATGATAGTGCTCAATTAGAGTCTCATTTGGTTGAGAATTTAAAAAACAATATCAATGTCGGCACACGTCATGGCAGTTTGGGTAGTCAGGGCAGCGATGGCCAGATTATCAAACTTAAAAATGGCTATGCAGCTGTAGCGTTTGGTCAGTTAAGCTTCATTGATGAGTCAAAAAATATAATGTCGACCATAACAAGTCCATTAGGCTCTTACACTGATAAAGTGGGAATGGTCGCGTCTGAGCATGTGCTATTTGTACCTATGGGATACCCTAGTGAGGTTGCTGTGTATGATACGTCAGATTTATCAAACGTAACTGAGCTCACCCGCATTAAGCGTAATTATGCAATATATAGCAATGTTGCTGTTAAAGATAATTATCTTTATATTCCAGTAGCTCTTGAGAATGGGCGCTTTGCAATCACGCCTTACAACATAAGTAATCCGGCTGAGCCCGTGGAATTACCAAGTGTTGAAGTGGGTCGCAGTACTGCCACTGCCACATTACATATTGATGGCAATTACTTGATAGCAATCGGCTCTCAAGGGGCTTTACTCGATATTTCTGTACCTGAAAAGCCCGCGATGGTTGATGAGAATTTAGATATCAGTACCAATGGTATTGGCGCCGGTTTTGAGAATGATTTGTTTACGGTACCTATGAATAGCGCAGGGCGTTTACAACGCTCTTGCATAAATTTTGCGCCACAACAAGGTGATTTGACGCTGAATTTAGATGAGGATGGTCAAACGATGACCGCCCTTTCGCCATCAGATAATGAAAACGATAGTGTCACGTTTAGTATTCTTGATGAGCCAACAAAGGGTACTGTTACAATTCAAGACAATATCAGTTTAAGCTATGTAGGAGCGGGTAACGCCAATGGTACCGATACCGCGAAGCTATTGGTAACGGATGCTCACGGTGGCGCGAGTGAATTTAACTTAACAATCAATATAAAGCCCATCAATGATGCACCTTTATTTAATGACCAACCTGTCACTCTGTTAGTTGGATTAGGCCAAACGAAGCGTGTTGCACTTGATGTGACAGATGTTGATGGTGATAAGTTAACCTTTGAAATTACCGATCAAGCTACGCTAGGTAGTGCCGATGTTGATAGCCAGGGTGTTGTAACATATGCACCTAACACCAGCACCGCAGGTACAGATAGCTTTGTTGTGATGGTATCTGATGCAGTAGGGGTGACGGCAAGGAAAAAAGTCAATGTGACTATTTCCACTCAGCCAGTTGCAACCACGCCAATTGCAACGGGTAACAGTAATGACAGTAGCGGCGGCACGGTAAGCTGGTTTTATTTAGTTGGATTGTTGCTCGTTGGTATGCAACGACGCTATACACTTTAATTTAATGTTGAGTAGTAATTCAGGCTTAAAGCCGAGGTCTGAATTACGCTTTTATTTTGGCTTGCCACTGACTTTGCTGGCAGGCCAATCAATGCCTTTTTTGACACTATTGTCAAAAAATAAAATCGAGCCTAGCTTATTGTTTTACTGTTTTACTGTTTTACTGTTTTACTATTTTACTATATTAACGGGTAATAGAACTCATTAAAAAGCAAGTTGTTAGAGGCTAAAGTTAGCGCTTACTTGTTATTTTTAAGGCTGATACCGTGCAACGAACATCATCACCGTTTCTTCAATTGCTCGGTTCATTGCCGTGTCACTGACCTCTTCAAAGCCATAAAGTAGTGGATAAAAAGTGAATGATTTTAATTGATATACAAATTGCTTTGCTGCGTAGTCAGCATCTGTGATTTTGAGGCCACTTCTTGCGTGGCAATGTCGGTTAATTGGGCTTGTATCGGGCGAGTACTGTCAAACTCTATAGTACTGACATTGCAGACCTTTTTAAACATTCTTTCTAAAATCGCATGAAACAGTACCTTTTTTGAGGCAAAATGATCATAGACGGTGCGCTTAGATCCCCCTGCATGACGCGACACTGTATCCATACTCGTTTGGTCTAGTCCGTATTGATAAAGTCATCATTTCGCATAATCATTATGACCACTTAGACAAGGCGGTTCGTGCGCTGGCATATAAAACCGCTCAGTTCTTGGTACCGTTAGGGGTAGAAGGTGACTTAGTTGCATGGGGCATTGATAAGCAAAAAATCACGTCATTTGACTGGTGGCAAGAGCTAAATACTGAAGAGGTCTTAGTGGCATTCACGCCAACGCAGCATTTTTCAGGACGCGGCCTAAGCGATGCCAATACCACGCTATGGGGCTCGTGGGTGATTAAAACGAACGATGAAAGTCTCTATTTTAGCGGCGATTCTTGATACTTTTCAGGGTTTAAAAGCATCGGTGATAAATATGGGCCTTTTGATTATACCCTCATAGAAACCGGTGCTTATGATAAAAATTGGGCCGATGTACATATGACTCCAGAGCAATCAGTACAAGCACACATTGATTTGCAAGGAAAGGTGATGATCCCCATTCACAATGGTACCTTCGATTTGGCGTTTCACGCGTGGTACGAGCCATTAGAGCGAGCGCTGAGTGCCGCGGACAAACAGTCAGTTGTACTAAATACACCGATTATAGGTGCGGTGATCACCGTAGGGGATTGTGAACAGCAAAGCACTCGCTGGTGGCGAACTTTGTAGGCATTTTGCACAACAAAAGGCCGTTGCCCAAGCACAAGAGTTATCAGAAAGTTTGCAACTTCAGTATGTCCGACTAAAGTAAATAAATTGTAACTAGTGGTGTTTTTGCACTAGATGCAATTAAATGACAACAGTTAAGGACACATAATGAAAATAATGACTCGAATATTTACGGTATTATGGGTGGCTCTATTTAGCACGCTGCTTATAAGCCTTCATGCCAATGCAGCGTCACATTTGCCTATACTTGATTGGCTGAGTAAGCCGCAGGAGTTGCTCCTTCCTCGCTCAGAACACTTTACCATTGACGATTCTATTGAGATCACAACAGAAGATGGATTAAATCTAAAAGCAAATATATTTGTCCCGACGCAATTAGATGAAAAAGCCCCTGCGGTGATATTTATTAATAGCTGGGCACTTAATGAGTACCAGTATATTAAGCAAGCCGCTTATTTGGCTGAACGTGGGTATATTGTACTGAGCTATGCAACGCGAGGCTTTGGTGGCTCTGAAGGGGTGGTTGATACCGCTGGGCCTAACGATATTGCTGATTACCGCAAGGTCATAGACTTTCTAATTGATAACTATCCCGTAGATGTAAATGCGATTGGGACGGGCGGCATATCGTATGGTTCAGGCATTAGTTTAATTGGAGCGGCACAAGACAGCCGGGTAAAAGCTGTGGCTGCGTTAAGTAGCTGGGGCAGTCTGGTTGATTCACTGTATGGCAACCAGTCGCCGCGACTTGCTTGGGGCGAGATATTAACGTTGTCTGGTCAATTAACCGGTAATCTTGATGTGAATGTGCCACGTTACTGGGAGGCAATAAAGTCTCACGATGAAAGTACATTACCGGAGGTCATTGACTGGGCGTTAGTGCGCTCTCCCTCAGAATATATTGATAAGTTAAATGCCAATGGCACAGCCATCTATTTAGCGAAAAGCTATGGTGATAATTTATTTCAGCCGAATAGTTTAATGACCCTATTTGAGCAATTAACCACCCCGAAATACATCGATTTGCTGCCAGGCACCCATGGTACTGCTGAGGTTTTACCTGATCTATTGGGGATCGGAGAGAATCTTGTATGGGAAAATGTATACCACTGGTTTGATTTACACTTAAAGCAACAGCCAAATAGGTTACCCAGTGATAAACCCATCAATATGAAAGTAAAGTTTAGTGATGGTACTGACCAGTTTACTTCATTATCGGACACTAAAATTGCAACACAGCGATATTTCTTACACCCAAGAACATGGTTTGATAATGGGGATTTAGAGGTAACGCCGTATGGCGTATCACAGAGTAAAGACAATACCTTAAATGCTTGGGCTGGCACCTTATTTACCACCAGCATCCCTGTACTCTCGCAGTTATTGGAGCAGCTGGAGGTTCCTGTATACAGTCACATATATGCGGCTTCAAATATACGTGGAATTTATTATCAATCGCCAAAAGCAGTGACCAAGATGAAAATAAGAGGCAATCCCTCAGTGAGTTTATATGTACAGCCGCATGCAGAGCAGGCTCAGATAGTTGCTTACTTATATGATATGAATGTACTTGGCACGGCGAAGCTTATTACTCATGGTGTGTATACACTCCCAAAAGCTGAGGCGGGTGAAGTTATTAAACTAGATATAGAAATGGCGACCACCGCTTATGATGTCCCTCAAGGCCATCGCGTTGTACTGGCGCTTGATACACAAGATCCACAATATAAAAAGCCAAACAGTCGGGCGTATTACATTGATATTGAATACGGCAATGGCAGAGAATCTGAGCTAACAATTCCCTTTACACGATAATAGCGTCGTAGCAGGTTTCGCTGACTTAATAAGTCACACGCGGTGCAAAGGGGAGCGCTTTTGTTGCGTGATTTATAACAGGCGTTATTGCATTAAATCATGTGACTGCTTTGTAAGCTTTGAATGCCTTTTATACAGCAGCCACATGTGTTTTTGAGCTTGTGTTAGGTGATACCCAGCATCAGTAAGTTATTCATACTTCGCGCAATGATTTACGGAACTTGCCAATCAGTAGGTGGTTTTTTCCACGTCAGTGACTTCCAGCGCCAGTTATAGGGCATTTTTATATAAGGGTCGTATGCGTCTTCATAACCGCGCTGCGCTTCAATATTATATAAACATTGGCGGCGCTCTTCGGTGAGTTGTGCTACGCGTTCTAGCTGATCTGTGGTACCCACTTTTAACTCAGTCATACAGGCGTGTTGTGTTTTACCTGTCCCAATATCTGTGGGAGCTAACACATAGGTGTGATCACGATGTTGTTGGTTTTGATACCAAGTGAGCATTGCTTGGGCATCAAACGATAACCAATTATCAACCAATAATTGCGCTTCTGTGCGGGCATAGCTTTCTCGTTGTGTACCTTCTACTGCCATTGTGCGAATAAAAGCGGCCCACAAGTCTTTACTCGCCTCCAATGCGACCAAAGCGACAGGCTTCATATTACTGGCTTTATAGGAAGACCAACCAAGTTGTTTACGAGTGTGCTTTTTCCAAATAACATCACCGCTGTCAAAATTCACAATATCGGCGGTATCATGTGTATGTTGTTCAGCCCCTTGAGAACACAAATAGGCTTTAACTTGCCAAATTTTTTCGTAGTTGTCTTGGGCTAATCGGACGGTATGCTCTGGACTAAAAGCATCTTGAAATAGGTGTACTGCTCGGCCGAATAAGAAATAGTTATGGTCAACGTCAGTTTTTGCTGAATAACCTCCTCCATCCCATACTTTTATGCTTTTTTCGTCCGCCATTGCGGCGTTGACAAAGTGATTAATAAAGCGGCTTTGTGCACGATAAGCGGCGTTTACGCCGCCCTCACCTCCGACATCGTCATAACGGCGCATAAAGTGATCTTGCTGCAATTGTGCTGGTTCTTGCGATACGGCATTAAAGCAGTTCGGACCCGTAGGATCAGCGCTGGCATTGGTGACGTTAAACCCTGCAATATCGACCCATCGCTCGCCAATAATAGCCGAATAAATAGCATGGTATTTGGGTTGATATTTTTTATTGTTATTAAGTTCAGCTTTAATGTCCATAACTTCGCTCGAGGCGTTAGCGATGTGTACTTTTTTAGCTAAACCAAGCTGCCAGTGTTGGCGCGGATCATCAGGGTCGGGTTCAATAATGTGTTCAGCACCGAGTACCTCTAGAGCTGCTGTTCTGGTTAACCACTCATGCCCCATGGGCATCGCGCCACCGCCACCTAATTGGGTAAATGCACTGGATGTAGTGGTTGTGAGCAAGATAATACATGCACTGAGCTTTTTGATTCTCATACTATTCCTTTATGGTATTCAGCATGTTTATGCTGAAATATTGTTGTTGTCATATGAAGAGGTCGGACAAGTTAATTTATTTACCTTTATTTTGCAAGTTTGTAAATCTATGTGGTTTTTTGGCGCTAATGCGAGGGGGGAATTTACTTTTAAGGTGGAAGCTAATAATTGAAAGGGCTGAGAGGTGAAATTTGCAAGTCATCATGCACAATCGCCCATATCATTGAATTTAGTTCTGCAAATTAAGGGAAGTGCTATTGGCTAGTTTGCAATGGTAGATATCATATTATTTTTAATACACTTAATTTTTTGGATTGAGTGTATGAAAGGTTTTCAGTCCTTTGGTTAGCCTTTTGAAAGCGGAGGCACGCTATTTATCATTTTTGTTTACTGATGTGGCAAATTAGGCGCATTTTGTACAAAACTTACTATGTGTTTTGCGCTAGAGTAGGAAGCCCGGTGCATAAAGCTGCCTAGCCAATCAACTTCAAGGGGGCCTTGGACTTATCATGAGCAGTAAAACTGAAATTGCAGATTTTGCCTATGCTACAGAATTAGGGGGAGTTGAGTTACTTAACGCTACTTATACAAAACAAACCTTCTCTCGTCATAGCCATGAAGGGTATACCATTGGTGTTATTGAGTCAGGGGCCCAACGCTTTTACCGCACTGGCGGAAATCATATTGCGCCTCAGCACAGTATTATACTTGTGAATGCCGATGAGGTTCACAACGGTTGTTCAGCAACCGAGCACGGGTGGGCATATCGTGCTATGTATCCAACTCCTGAAGTATTTGAAACCATTAGTCGCGAACTAGGGGTAATACATGGTGCGCCTTATTTTCCAGATGCGGTGGTGAATGATCCACAGTTAGCGGAGTTACTGAGGATGATGTTTACGACATTAGATACGTCGGGTAATCGCCTAGTTAGGGAGTCTTTACTTTACACTTCATTGGCTAAATTGGTTGCGCGACATGGTCGCTCTACTAAAAAAGGCGAGCGGTATAGCAGCGCTAATGTGTCGTTGCTGTTGGTTAAACAGTTTTTGGATGAACACCCAGAGTCCAATATTTCATTACAAGAACTTTCAGTCTTAGCAGGTATTAGCGCATGTCATTTGTTACGCGAGTTTCAAAAGCAATTTGGCTTGCCGCCACATACCTATCAAATTCAAGCGCGATTGAGGCATGCTAAAGGGTTGTTGCGTCAAGGCAATAATCAACTTGATGTCGCACTTGCATGTGGTTTTCATGACCAAAGCCATTTTCACCGACACTTCAAACGTACCATGGGGGTGACGCCCGGGCATTATGCTAAGGCTGTGAGCTGCAATAACGTACAAGTTATTTATTAGCGCATAGGGTAGGGTATTTCTATCATTCAATGAGGTAATAATGATGAAAATGCTTGGTTTTAGAATGCACAGTTCAGAAAGTCATAATAAATATGGTTCACTCATGCGTGGTGCCCTGGCTGTTTTGCCGCTGGCACTGGCTGTGGTGCCGTGGGGGATACTTGCGGGCTCTTATGCGATTGAGGTTGGACTAACATGGCTAGAGGCACAGGCCATGTCAGCTGTCGTGTTTGCCGGCGCGGCGCAGCTCGCAGCATTGGGTATGTTGGCATCTGGCATTGGCGCTGTGGGTATTTTGCTTACGACCGTTTTGATCACGGCTCGGCACATACTCTATAGTTTATCAATGCGTCCTTCATTACACACATTACCTACACGATGGCGAATTGCTTTAGGCTTTTTACTGACCGATGAGATGTTTGCCATTGTGATGGCCGATAAGTTTAAAAGCTTTAAGGCTGATCCCTGGTTTGCCTTGGGAGTCGGTGGTTGCTTTTATATTGCATGGAATCTTGCAACGGCGCTGGGTATTGTGCTTGGCACGTCCATGCCTCAGCTACATAGCTTAGGGCTAGACTTTGCCATTGTAGCGACGTTTATCGCGTTGATTGTGCCTAGTATTAAAACGTTTCCCATCTTGGTATGTGTTGCCGTTGCGGCGTATAGCGCCGTTGTTTTTGCGCTTTTGCAGTGGCAGGTGGGTTTATTGCTATCTTCTGTGCTCGGTATGTTGGCAGGGTACATAACTGAAGTTGCGTATAAAAATAAAAGGAGGGAAGAGTTATGAGCTGGGCTCTTTTATTCGCTATGGCAGCGATTATCTTTATCAGTCGTTACGTGTTCTTAGAGCCTAGGCTACCTTTGGTGCTTAGCCCTAACATTCAGCGGTTACTAACCTACTCTGCACCTGCGGTATTGAGTGCGATTGCTGCACCTTTGGTCTTTATTGACGGTGAGCAATTACATATTGGGCTGCAAAGTCGTTACTTTATTGGCGCAGTAGTCGCATGTTTACTCATTGTGTTAACTCGTAATACCTTAGTGACGGTGCTTGGTAGTATGGGGCTATTTTTCTTTGTGTTATAAACCCACTGATGAGTAAAAGAAAAGGTGAGTTACTACCCTAAAGTAGTTCCTCACCTTTTGGGCTAAAGTTTTACTTTGACATATTCTCCAGGTGCATCATAAATGCCAGGTGCATCTTCTGAGTGAGTTGCTCTAGCAGGGACTTTGTCACTGTTGTGGCTCGTTACCCATTTTTGCCAATGCGTCCACCATGACCCTTTACTGTGCTTGGCTTTATCAAACCACTGCTGCGGTTCACCAGTAACATCTGGGCCAAACCAATAACCATACTTATTGGCTTGTGGCGGGTTAATTACGCCGGCTATGTGCCCTGACTCTCCCAGTACAAAAGTGACATTTTTACTGGTTTTTTGTGCACCTTTAAATGTGCCTTGCCAAAGTGCAATATGATCGTCTCTGGTTGAGAGCATATATAAAGGTTGTTTGATTTTACTTAAATCAATTTTAGTACCGCGAATGCTGACTTGCTTTTCACAAATAAGCTTATTTTCTAAGTACAGATCTCTGAGCATAAAGTTATGGCAGTTAGCGGTTAAGTTGGTGCTATCGCTGTTCCAATATAATAAATCCATACTCATTGGTGCTTTGCCTTTGAGGTAATTATTGACGTAATAATTCCAATAAAGGCTATTTTCTCTAAGCATGCTGAATGAGGTGCCGAGCATATGCCCGTGCATAATACCATTTTGTGTATTGTATGCTTCCAGCGCACTCACTGTGGGTTCATTGACAAAAACACCGAGCTCACCAGGTTGTGAGAAGTCCAGCAGGGTTGTAAGTAGCGTGGCACTTTTTATCCTTTGTTTCATACGCTTTGAAACAAAGTAAGCCATGGCGGTTGCTAAAAGCGTGCCTCCAATACAGTAACCGATTGCATTGATATCACTTTCACCAGTGTGTTTTTCTATGGCGTCAACGGCGGCTATGACGCCATCAACCACATAGTCTTCAAAGCCAATATCTTTCATGCTGATATCTGGGTTTTTCCACGACATCATGAAAACGGTATGACCTTGTTCAACCGCCCACTTCACCATCGAATTACTGCTTTGCAAGTCAAGAATATAATACTTATTGACAAACGGCGGCACGAATAAGAGAGGAGCTTGATACACTTCATCACTGCTGGCGTTATATTGAATGAGCTCAAATAAATGATTTTGGTAGACAATACGACCAGGTGTCGTTGCTAAATCAGTGCCTAATTCAAAGGCGCTTTCATCTGTCATGCTGATCCGCAGCATGTCTCCGCCTTTTTCTAAATCGCTTTTAAATAACTCAAAGCCGTCAATGAGGTTTTGTCCGTTAGAGTCTAAAGTTAGCTTTAACAGTTCTGGGTTAGTAGAGATAAAGTTTGACGGCGACAGTGAGTTTACTGTTTGTCGGGCAAAAAATTCTAAGCGCTCTTTTAGTTTGTCGTCAAGTCCCGGGGTTTCACGAATTGAACTCAGTAATGATTGGCCAAAAAGTAAATAGCTTTGCTTGATATAATTGAACCACGGGTTTTCTTGCCATTCATCGGCTTTAAAGCGGCGATCGCCTCTCTCTTCTGTTACGGCTTGTGTTGTATTGTCGGGATCTGTGGGCGCGAAAGTTTGTTGAATAATGTTTAGTTGGTTTTGCCACCAATCTAATTGGTTTTGTTGCATGGTTTCAGGTTTTTTTATTATGGCATCGAGCCATGCACTAAAATCACGGTTACTTTGTTCAGAAAGAGCCTTTTGCACAGGGTTATCGTTGAATAACGAATTATTGAATGCAGTGTACATGTCTTGGTTGTATTGCCACCATGCATTCAGAGTTTGGTTTAGATCTTTATCTTGAGTATCCATTACGTTCATCCTAATGGCATTGGTTAATATCAATAACAACAAGGAGTAGGTGCGCTAGGTCAATAGTGTGTTTACATACACCTATACTTAAACACAGTGACCATCACACACCTCAAGTTGGCGAATGATTACGTGATGTAATTATTCGGCTTAGCAAATTGATGCGCGATTAAGCCGGTGTTTGAGCTGCTTGAAGGTTCTCTTTTGTTAACTCTTCAAGATTGTCTTTGAACTCTTGACCTAATTGAGACAGCTTTTGACCATCTTCAATCATTTGTTGGCTGATATTATTCAAGACGTTAACTTGGCTTGCATTAAAATCAACGAATGATTTTGCATCTTTTACGTCTGCAGCAGCTTTCACTTGTGCTACTGAGGTATTTGAAAAGTTCTGTACCGCATTCACTTGAATGCTTGCAAGTTGTTCAATATTTTGTGCAACTAATTGGTTGAACTTAAGCACAGGTGATAGAAACTTTTCATTTTGCTCTGAGAATGTTTTTAATAGATCTGTGTACATGATTGCTGGTCCTTTTAACGTTCATTAATTAATACTGCATGGGTTATCTGTATTGGGCCGTGATGACCCAACTTAGATTTAGTTCATGTATAAACCGCCGTTAAGCGCGAGTGTTTCACCCGTAATATAGGCCGCTTTCTCTGAGGCCAAATACACTACGGCATGTGCAACTTCATCAGGTGAAGCAAGCCGTTGCATAGGGACTTGGGCTTTAATATTGTCTAGTACGTCTTGGCGCATAGCGGCAACCATTGGCGTTTCTGTATAGCCTGGAGCGATGACATTTACGGTCACACCAGCTCTTGCCCCTTCATAGGCTAATGATTTGGTAAACCCGACCATACCCGCTTTGGCTGCGGCGTAATTGGCTTGACCAAATTGACCTTTTTGGCCATTAACGCTGGAAATATTAATGATGCGACCGTATTTGTTATTACACATATGTGCAAAAAGCGGTTGTGTCATATTAAACAATGAATTGAGGTTCGTATTTATAACTTCATTCCATTGCGTTGATGACATCTTTTTAAATGATGTATCACGCGTGATCCCTGCATTATTCACTAATACATCAATGCGACCCCGTTCAACAATTGTGTCAGTGAGTTGTGTTTCACACGCTTGTACATTGGTCACATCTAAGAAAAGGGGTTTGACTTGATTAGGGTTTATCTGGGTTTGGTTCAACCAAGCATCATAATCTGCTTGTGTGCGGCGTTCACTTGCAACGGCAATAATAAAATAATTGGCATTAGCAAGTTGCTTAGCGATCGCAGTTCCAATTCCACCAAAGGCGCCAGTGACAATGGCTGTTTGTTGATTTTCCATAATGATACTCCGTATCTGTTGTAGCAAATTAACTGCAAACCTTTACTACGTTCTCTAATGCGTTTGGCATGGCACTAGAAAGGTTTAAAGTGATAACCTCATTGTTGATGGTGAACATGACGTTCAAGTAACAAAAGGGTGTCATTTTTAATACACGTAGCTTTAACTGCCTATAAACCTAATGCAAACCAGAGAATTTGCTGTATTTCGCATATTTATGGCTGATATAGGTGTTAATTATTTGTAAATCGCAATTTTTGAATAATAAGTCTAACTTGAGTCGTTTTAGCCAGTTTAATTATTCACATTGGGCTGGTGGAAAAGTGTCAACTTCTTGCGTTATGTGCTCACGATAGCTGTTATCTAGAATAGCTGAGGTGCCAAAATGTCCAGCCTCTTCACCAATTGTAAAGCTGTTTGATGCGCCCAACCCTGAGTTGATAAAGGCTTGTGCGTCAGTTTTAGCATTCCCGTAGGCTCTTACAATGTTGAGCCCTTTGGCTTTTAGTTGGTTAATTTGTGCTGTTTTATACTCGGCAGTACGGAACAAGCTTGTTTCGTTGTTCAGTGATGTTCGTAGGTAGCCTTGCGGTAAGTTCATCCAAGATAGCCAACTTCTGGTGCCTTTGGCGTACCAATACACGCGGGCTGTTAAATAGATGGGTTGATAGCCTAAATCAATATATCGACGCACGAGTGCGTATGCAGCTTCTTTTGGCTCTGCGCGTTTAATGCCAGTATAATCGCCAATTTGTTCTGCATCAGACTCGGTCAATGTACCGTCTATATCAAATAATACTGCTGGGGTGTTGGGGTCGATAACACTCAAAAAACCTTGTGTACCAGTGCCATCAGCAGGGACTGCTGCATATAGTCGATATTGTCCGGCTGTTAATGGGGGTAAAGAGACTCTGGCTTTACCATCATGATTTGTTATTGCTTGCGCAATGAACTGCCAGTCAGGGTCATGTTCTCCACGTAAATAAAAATGGACCGTTTCAAACTCTAAATCTTTATGGGCGATACTGCCATAATCAAATTTAGCTGTGACAGTTACAGGTTGGCCCGATGGAGTCACTTCATCATGGATCATATGATAATTGGGCAACCACGTAATAAAACGATTTAATGTATTATGGTAGGGGGCTTTGGCAACATTGGGCGGCGCAATAGTGCGCTCCATGACCTCAGGTTGTGGGCACTTTGGCAACGCCTGTACTGATAAAGTGGTAGTAAAAAGTGTGGCAACGAGACAGGTATTTTTCATTATTCTTCCTTAATTTCCAGTGTGGATAAAGTTTAGAATAAATACTTTATGTTGCAAAAATGTTTAATTTTGATGTTTTGCGCCAATTCAACCTAGGGCCCACTAAACCTCGCGAGAGTCGCACCTGAAAAAACGCGACTCCTCTTTTTAAAGTGGCTTTAAACCGATTTGAATTGCAGTTTCACTAAGCGCTGATACAGTTCGCAGCTTTGCATTAATTGCTCATGACTACCCACTTCAACGAGTTTTCCTGCATCTAATACAGCGATTTTGTCAGCGTGCTGTATGGTGGATAGGCGATGGGCAATAATGATGGTCGTTCGGTTGTGCATGAGAGTGTCAAGTGCTTGTTGTACATGATATTCACTCTCGCTGTCTAGGGCACTGGTTGCTTCATCTAATAATAAAATGTGTGGGTCTTTTAAGATTGCACGTGCAATCGCAATACGTTGTTTTTGTCCGCCCGATAACCGCACTCCGCGTTCACCTAAAAAGCTGTTATAGCCATCAGGTAGGGCAAGAATGAATTCGTGGGCATGAGCTTTCTTGGCGGCTTCAATGACTTGTTCATCACTTGCGTGCTCGTTGCCGTACCGAATATTATGCATCACGTCGCTACTAAATAGTGCTGGTTGTTGAGGCACAATGGCCATTTGTTGTCGTAAATCTTGCGGAGAAAGATCGCGAATATCAACGTTGTCTAAGAGGATTTTTCCTGATTGAGGGTCGTAAAATCGCTGTAGAAGTTCAAATAAGGTACTTTTTCCGGCGCCTGAGGGTCCCACAAGTGCTAACACTTTGCCTTGTTCTATGATTAAGTTTAAGTGTTCAGTCGCGGCTTGATTCGGGCGAGACGGGTAATTAAAGCAAACATCTTTAACGGTTATTTGCGCAGCGAGAGATCCGGCATTGGATGATGTAACATCATACGGGGCTTGAATTAGACTTTTTGCTTGTAGTATCTCTATGAGTCGCTCGGTCGCGCCAGCGGCTCGTTGTAACTCTCCAATCACCTCAGAAATTGTGGCTAACGAAGATGCGACTAAAATAGCATAAAAGACAAATGCACCTAAGTCCCCGCCGCTCATCTGACCAGAGATAACGTCGCTCCCCCCCACCCAAAGCATACCGGTAATGGCACCAAACACGATAATAATTACGCCCGCGATCAATGTTGCACGTTGCTGTATTCGACGACGACCTATCGCGAAAGCTTGCTCAACCTCATTTTTAAATGAGGTTTTCTCAGCGCTCTCTTGTGTGTAACTTTGCACTGTTTTTATGTGCTCAATCGCTTCACCCGCATAACTCCCCACATCAGACATGGAGTCTTGGCTTTGCCGAGACAGTGTTCTTACTTTGCGGCCATAGACTAAAATGGGCACTAAGATAAAAGGAACTGCACAGAGTACGATCAGAGTCAGTTTTATATTGGTCGCAAATAGCATAAATAATGCACCGATGAGCATTAAAACGCTACGAATAGCCATCGATAATGATGATCCTACGATGCTTTGGAGGAGCGTTGTATCTGTGGTGAGGCGTGACATGATATCGCCACTTTTTGTGGTTTCGAAATAACTTGGATGCAGAGAAATAACGTGATTAAACACAGCTAAACGAATATCAGCACTGACTCGTTCACCTATCCATGACACTAAGTAAAACCGTGCGTATGTGCCGATAGAGATCAGCACAGTTATGAGTAAAATAAATTGTACGGCATGCTTTAATTGCTCAAGAGATTGCTCAGCAAAGCCTTGGTCAATTAACAACCTGACGCCTTGACCAATAGAAAGGGTTAACCCTGCGGTAAATATTAGTGCCGCGGCTGCCATGATAGCTCGGCCTAAATAGGGACGAATAAAGCGTTTTAATTCAAACAAAATTGACAATTTTTTGTTACTTGAAGTGTGGTTGTTTTGTTCGCTCATCTGGTCACTGTGCACGTTTACTGTTCCTGGGGTTATAAGTTGATTGGGGCAATTATTACAGTCAAATGGTTAAGCTGAGAATGACTTTTACGCAGAATACGTGTGTTTCAGGCATGTTGTATATGCGTTACACACGACTCTTTTTGTATTTACTGTAACACTTTATGTTTGGTGTCTACCTATTATCTTAATAAACCTCTTCTTTTTATATAAATCAATGCTTTATTCTTCTATTGGCGGTTCGATCCCGAAATGGATATACAGGTACTCTCGAAGTTAACTTGCTGCCTTTTTGTATACAAGTATTTAAATATTTAGTCGTTTAAGTTAAATATTTATTGCATGGATAATTTTATTACGGTAGCTTGTACCGAAAATAACAAGGTGTATTTGGTAACAAATATACTGTGAATAACAAAAGTAAAAAAGGACAACCTCCTGCACAGTGGATGCGCCATAACAATAATAATTCGCACGAAGGAAGTTCATAATGAGCAATAATTTTAAGTTAAATACAGTCGCATTGTCATTAATTGCTGCCAGCAGCTTTTCAAGCCAAGCCCATGCCGAGCAAACATATATTGTTAAAATGAACAAAGGCGTTCAAGCTCACACTCAACAGGTAAACACACAAGCCCAGCATGCAATTAATGATGTGATGAGCCAGAATATTGTTGATACTTTGGTGTCAAATGTAGCTGAGCAAGTCGTTACGATGACATTAACTGAAGAGCAAGTTGCATTAATGAATGCATCAGGCCAGTTTGCTTACATCGAAGAAGATTTCGAATACACGCCATTTTCAACATCACAGACGAGCCCTTATGGCATCGCGCAAGTACAAGCTAATTTAGTATCAGATACGAATGTAGATCAAATCAAGGTATGTATCATTGATTCTGGCTATGACTTAGGTCATCCAGACTTGCCACAAAACGCAACTGGATTTGCTGATGCAGCTGTTGGTTTATGGTACAAAGATGGATCAGGCCACGGGACGCACGTTGCAGGTTCGATTGCCGCAATTAACAACAGCGTGGGTGTTGTCGGTGTATTACCAAGTGATAAAGTAGGCATTCATTCTGTTCGTGTATTTGATGATGAAGGCAAACAAGGTCTAAATTCTCGAATTGGTCGTGCTGTAGATAATTGTGTCGAAAATGGCGCAAAAGTAATTAACATGAGTTTAGGTGGTGCTTCAAAAAGCCAATACTTAGAAGACCGTCTAAATGCGGCCTACAACAAAGGTGTTTTGATCATCGCGGCGGCTGGTAATGGTGGTGACGCAACGCTTAGTTATCCGGCAAGTTATGACAGCGTTGTATCTGTAGCTAATATTGATAAAGACCGTAACAAAAATGATTCGTCTCAGTATAATGCGCAAGTTGAGATTTCAGGCCCTGGCACCGATGTTTTGTCAACTGTGCCTAGAGGGACAGGTGTTGTTGCAGGTGTGACGGTATCAGGTGGTTCAGCATTTAGTGCCAGTGGTATGACACATTCAGTAGAAGGTAAGCTAACAGCTGAACTTGCGGACTGTGGTCAAGCACTTAGTACATGTACAGCCCCTGCAAAAATTTGTTTAATTGAGCGTGGTGGCGCGACTTTCGCAAGTAAAGCGTTGAACTGTCAAGCTGGTGGCGGTATTGCTGCATTAGTGTATAACAACGCGGCGGGTTCTTTTGGTGGTACTTTGGGAGATAACGCGAATCATGGTGTAACCATTCCTGTATTAGCGTTAACGCAGGCTACGGGAAATAGCTTGAAGCCGTATGTTGCAAAGCAAGTTACAGCACAACTTGAAAGCATTTCAGATTACGACGTTAAGTCGGGTACATCTATGGCAAGTCCGCACGTTGCAGGTGTTGCTGCATTGGTTTGGAGCAATCATACACAATGTACAAACGTAGAAATTCGTAACGCTTTAAATGCAACAACCGTTGATTTAGGCGGTGCTGGGCGTGATCATCAGTTTGGCTATGGTTTAGTTCAAGCCAAGGCCGCAACAGATTACCTAACGCAAAACGGGTGTGCTGGTTCTGTACAAAACCAAGCACCTATTGCGCAATTTGATACACAGTGTACAGCACTGAGTTGTTCATTTGATGCTAGCAGCAGCCGAGATGCGGATGGTCAAATCACACAGTTTGATTGGAATATTGCTGGCCAAGTTGCGACTGGTTCGACAACATCATACACATTTGCTAAAGCCGGTACTTATGCGATTGAACTAACGGTTACGGATAACGAAGGGACTGCATCAAGCTTTAATAAATCAATCACGGTTGCTGATGGTGACGTAGTGTCTGGTTGTGAGGGGATTGAAGCGTGGTCTGCAAGCAAAACATACAGCAAGACGGGTGCCTTAGTATCGTACAATGGCAAAAAATATAGTAATAACTGGTGGCACAGTAACAAAAACCCAGAACAAAACTCAAATGTTGGCAACAACTGGAAGGTTTGGACTGACTTAGGTGTATGTAAATAACCTCGACTGTTAAAATAGCCTTAATTATTTATAAGTGATAAAAGCGCCTTTATGGAAACATACAGGCGCTTTTTATGTCTGATGTTATAGATTATTTTTTAAAAACAGTGCCTTCTTTCATTACAAAACGGACTTGTTCAAGGGTTGATATGTTCTTTAGAGGGTTTTCATCCACCGCAATGATATCAGCCATAAAACCAGCTTTGATTTGCCCTACATTATCTAGTTTGAGTAAATCTGCGCTATTGATTGTCGACGATTGAATTGCTTGTAAAGGCGTCATACCAAATTTTACCATACGAGAAAATTGCTTTGCGTTATCCCCATGAGGGTAAATTGCCGCATCGGAGCCAAAGACCATTTTTACGCCAGCATTAACCGCTTTAGTGAAGCTATCGCGTTGTGCTTTTGAAACAAGTTTTTCTTTATTTATATTTTCTTGCGGTACACCATTTGCCTCGCCAAAGGCTAATGTATATTCGGTATTGTAGATGTCACACGATAAAAAAGTACCGTGCTTAAGGGCCAGTTGAATTGCTTCTTTGTCCATAAAGCTACAGTGTTCAATGCTATCAATACCTGCACGGATCGCAGCTTTAATACCACTTGTCCCATGCGCGTGGGCGGCAATGACGAGTCCTCTTAGGTGGGCTTCATCCGCGGCCGCTTTAAGTTCTTGTTCACTAAATTGCTGCACGCCTACTTTAGTACCTTTAGAGAAGACACCGCCAGTAGCACATATTTTAATGGTGTTAGCACCATATTTTATATTTTCTCTTACTTTAGCACGGACGGCCCACGGCCCGTCAGCGACTCCCGCTGAGCGTGATTTTTTCTCTGGCGCACTGAAATTATCGTCGCAATGACCGCCAGTAATAGAAATGGAATGTCCAGCACTAAATATTCGTGGGCCAGGTATTTCTTTGGCATTTATACCATCACGGGTTGCTATGACGCTATACCCCGCAGCACCTAAGTTACGCACGGTTGTGAAGCCTGCGAGCAAGGTTATTTTGGCATTTTTTACAGCTTTAACGGTTTGCCGTGGAATAGAGTAATTACGAGATGCTAAAAAATTATCTGTCGCGTCTGACGTAAGGTGCACATGCATATCCATTAAGCCGGGCACGAGTACTTTATTTGGTAAATTTATGACTATTGCACCTTTGGGTGGGCGCAATTGGCCTTGTGTTGACACCCTAACGATTTTTTTGTTTTCTATTAATAGAGTGGGGTTGTCGATCAGTTTACCACTTTTTACATCAAGGTATGCCTTGGCTGTTAGCAGTGTGGTCTGGGCATAGGCTGTTGACATGCTGGCAAGTGCTAGGCTAAATAACGTGTATTTGAGCTTCATTGTACTTTATTCTTATTTCGTGGTGAGGAATGCCAAGTATAGAATAAGTCAAAACTACTAGCCAAAGGGTACAAGGTGAACAACCCGATCAGTCAGATACTTGGGAAGGGTATTTTGCCACCTCTTTAGGAAATAGCTGTTTAAACCGCGTTAGCTCAGACTCTATATCGTGAGCTATATTCAATGCGGGTAATACCGTAAATGTTTTTGAGCGGTAATCTAGTCGCATTGGAACAACTGGCACATTAGCTGCGCTTGCCATATATAAAAAGCCTGTTTTCCACTGTTTAGTATATTTACGCGTCCCTTCTGGCGCTAACCCTAATATCAGCGCGTCTTGTTGGTTAAATTGTTGGGTGATTTGCTCCACAACCCCATGGGCCGCGCTGCGGTCAACAGCAATACCGCCCAATTTCTTTAACAAGTATCCGAAAGGCCCTATAAAAATACTATGCTTACCGAGGAATTGTACTTTGAGGCCAAGTTTTAGTTTGACCGCAATGGCAATGACAAAGTCCCAATTTGATGTATGAGGTGCAACGGCTGCAATGAACTTTGCATCGCTGGGAAAAGCCCCTTCAATTCGCCACCCCATTACTTTTAGGATCACAGAGCCAATGCAACGGCCAATTGGGCTATGTGTTTTTGGTATTGCTTTAGGAATATCTCTACTGTTTAGGTTATGCATTACTGTTACGCTTTTTCTTGGTATTGTATCATAGCTTCTGACTATGTTATGAATTCGGTTTTTTCATCCCGATAATAATGTTAGTAATATCAAGTAAATAAACGTCTTCGACTAATCCTACAACATCATTCCACCGAGGATTGAATTCGTTATTTTCCCAGCGACGAAGTGTACGCTCTTCAATGCCGTAATTTGCAGCTGATTCAGCTTGCGTATATCCGCGACTTTTACGTGCGAACTTTAAAATATCTGAGCCTCTGGGTGTTCTGTTAATTCTAGCTGGGATGCTTTTTTGCATAATTCATATTCTCCTTCATTTATTACGCATTAATGTATTTATAGTATGAAAAATGCTATAAATAGGTGTATAATGCAGCATTAAATACGCAAGTATTGTTTTTAACGACGACTTAATACGTCACTAACTGCGTATTTTTTTGAATTATAGATTCAAAAGTTACGCACTGCAAATGTTATTTGTAACTTTTTGTGCCATTCTCATTTGCTTATATTTATAAATGCGTATGAATTACCTTGAATTTTTTATAAGGCTTTATCTATATGTCTGAAAGTTTTAGTGAAAGTGTTTTTAGCGATGAGCACCCACGTGCGTCATTTGCCACGCGTGTTGAGCAAGCGATAAAACCTGACAGTATACGCACGTTTGCGTCAAAAATAGGTGTTTCTGAAGGGACTCTGCGTAGAATATTGAAGGGTGAAGATCCTAAGCTCAGTATTATTGAACGAATAGCACAAGAGTCGAAGACCGATTTTTTGTGGTTGGTTAAGGGGGAAGACAACCAGCCTAGTGATAATTCAACCTCACCATTACTGAGTCAACGTGTTGTGAGTGTGGACGAATTTCAAGAAAAGTTTGTATTAGTACCGGGATATCACATTTCGGTTAGTACAGGGTATGGCGCATTTAATGATGCAGCTTTGGTTGAACGTCATCTTGCTTTTAGGAAAAAGTGGATTGATTATAAGAACCTAGACAAAAGTCAGCTAGCGGTTGTGTTTGCCAAGGGTGATTCAATGGAACCGACCATTCATAACAACAACACTATCTTAGTGGATTTATCCGATAAAAAGCTGAGCGAAGGATTGATCTACGTTGTTAGGTTAGGGGAAGAGCTTTATGCAAAACGTTTACAGCAATATATTGATGGCTCAGTACGTTTGATCAGTGATAATAAAGAATACGTAGAACAACATGTACAAGCACATGAACTTGATCAACTTGAAATAATTGGCAAAGTGGTTTGGATTGGGAAGGATTTAGCCTAGTGTGGCTATTCATAGGCTAAGATAATGTAAAGTTCAGCCTATTTTAAAGGAGCTATCAACATGGATGATTTTTATTGTGAGCAGGTTTTAAGTAAAAAAACGGTCGTTAATGTTGTTGCCGAAACAGCCGACGCCATAGCCTTTCATCATACCAAACCATTTTGGCCTGTGCATATTGTGGTGATACCAAAAGTTCATGTCCCTTCCTTGACTGATCTAGCTAATTACGACGCGACCATTGTGCATGCGGTAATGGCATTGGTGACACAAGTTGCCAAACAAGTAGAAGCGGAACATGGCGCGTGCCGGGTATTAACTAACTTAGGCGATTATCAGGATTCAAAGCACCTGCATTTTCATGTGAATTATGGCGACTCCTTTTCATGACTTAAGGGCTGCGCAGCGGCGACGACGCAATTGCGCCCTTGTGCTTTTGCTTGGTACAAACTGGCGTCGAGTGAATTGTAGATAGGAGTAAATTGACTATGCTCAGTGTGTTTACTGGTGTAATACGCAAAACTTGCGGTGGCGGTTATGTGTGTTTTATCGTCCAGTATAATGGGTGTTTCGCAAAGGCTTAATCTGGCTTTTTCAACGACTGGGTATGCATGTTCTGGTTTTATATTTGGGATGAATAACACAAACTCCTCACCGCCGATCCGTGCAATGAAATGGGATTGCTCAATGGCTGAGTGAATGCTTTTACAGCAG
Organism: Pseudoalteromonas sp. MSK9-3; assembly: GCF_003590335.1. Taxonomy (GTDB): domain Bacteria; phylum Pseudomonadota; class Gammaproteobacteria; order Enterobacterales; family Alteromonadaceae; genus Pseudoalteromonas. Next base: position 82,966 of record NZ_MIET01000034.1, read on the forward strand.
TGAATTAATGTGTGATCGCCGGCTGGGTGTCCAAATGTGTCATTTATTTTTTTAAAGTGATCTAAATCGAATAATACGAATAGATGAGAGGTTCCTTTTTTTGGTTCTGGGTGTTTAGCAAGCCTTTTGTACATGGCAGTACGGTTAAGTGCGCCAGTCAAAGCATCATGCTCTGCCAAATAGCGTTGCTTATTTCGAGATCGCCAAAATAAAAGAGCAATCAACACCACACAGGCAATAGTGAGCCACAAGCGATATTGGTTATATTGTAATTCTTGAATTCGATGTTGTTGCAGCAAGTTACTTTGCTCAAGTCGGGCGGTATGTAAGTCTCGTTCTGTCAGTTTTAATTCTCTTTGAATGTTCACTAATGCGTTTTGATTTTGTACTTGTGTATATTGCTGAACGATTGCCAGATAGCGTTTTTGAAAAGTATAAGCCTGTTCAAATTGTTTGAGCGCATCATGGATATCTATGATTACCAAAAGGGCATCGAGTTGATGTTCTATATCGTTATGGCGTGTTGTGAGCTCGAGGGATGTTGTTGCTGCATTAAGTGCCCAATCATATTGCTTTAGTTGTAGATGGCTTTTAGCTAGCGCAATGTGTGTATCAAAGTAGAGCTCTGTGTAGTGTTCTAAATCTAGAGAATGTATTGTTTGCGATAATAACGTTAACGACAGAGCTGGCTGGTTCGTGGCTAAGTAGAGTTTAGCCAGTTGAATATTGCTATTACCAACGCCATAGTCATTACTTAAGGTACGAAAGAGCTGTTGAGCCTTTAATAGGTAGGGTTTTGCGCGTGAGTACGCTTTACTTTTCCTGTAAGCAATGCCTAAATTTAACGAAGTGAGCGCGATGCGTCGTGTGTCATTTTGTATGACGCGTATTTCAAGTGCTTGATTAAAATAGTCTATCGCGCCATTGTATTGGCCCATATTCATCAATGTTAAACCAATATTGTTGAACGTGGCGGCTTGGCTTGTTGACGATGGGTTACCGTTTAATATGCGCTGGTACAACGACAGTGCGTCATCAAAATAACCATTATGACTTGCAACCAGTGCCGATAGGTTGAGTTGAATTCTTGAGTCTAAAATAGAATCTATGACTTTTTCACTGAGCTGATTCATTTTAGTTGTCAGTTGCTCAAGCGATTTATAGTTCCCTTGTTTGATGTGGAGCCATATTATTTTTCTTAAAATGAGTACATGTAGTTCTGGGTATTCAGATTCATCGATATTGCTTTTAATCTTATTTAACAAAGCAATACTGCGTTGATAATACCCTTGTAATGCAAGCTTTTCGGCGTCAAGCATCTGTTGCTCAACGAAGCCTAATGGGTGAGTAGCGTCTATCTTAATGTCTAATGGCAGCTTGAGTTTGTGGGCAAGCTTACTGGCTGTGGTACTCAAGTATATCCGCTCGGTTCCTGCGGGCAGGGCTTTGTGCTGCGCTAACAGAGAGTGCAACGTTTTTTGGGGAGCTTGAAGGTGTGTCGCTTCGTAGTTGGTAAACCATGAGGGCGCAGCAGCTAAACTACATACGGAAACGGTGATTAATACAAACCAGCTAAAAGAATAAAATAATTTCATACACTCAGACACAAATGAATTAAACGCTTTAGCGCTTCCTTGTGCCTTCAAAGCCCACATTTTAGCATAGTGTCGAGTGATTCAATAAGGCTTTTAGCTCAATAAATCGTGGCTTCGTTTTGAATTATTATTGCTGAACTGTCACTAAGTTGTTACTTTGAAGTTATCTCTAATAACGATAATTAAACTGATGAAAATACTCTCTTCGAGCTTACTTTTTTTATTTGCAAGCCACGCATATGCCAGCACGCTAGATTTATCTCACTCTGTAGCAAAAAGGCTGCCAGATTTAGAGTCTTTATATTTGCATTTGCATCAAAACCCGGAGCTTTCTTATCAAGAGCAGCAAACAGGTAAGCGATTAGCCACAGAGCTTCGTGCGCTAAATTTTAGTGTAACCGATGAAGTTGGTGGATTTGGCGTTGTGGGTATTTTTAAAAATGGGGTAGGTCCTACAGTGATGATCCGAGCTGATACGGATGGGTTACCAATAATAGAGCAAACGGGTAAACCTTATGCTTCCACAGTTAGAACACTTGATGCGAATAATAACAAAGTGGGCGTGATGCATGGGTGTGGGCATGATATTCATATGACCAGCTTTATTGGTACCGCAGAGCAATTGGTGCAGCATAAATCTCATTGGCAGGGGACATTAATGATGGTAGCGCAACCAGCTGAAGAAGTTGGTGGTGGTGCCAAGGCGATGATCAAAGAGGGGCTGTTTGATAAGTTTTCTACACCAGATCACGTACTTGGGTTGCATGTTAGTGCGTCGCTTCCGGCAGGCAAAGTCGCTATTGCGCCAGGTTATGCATTAGCAAATGTTGACTCTGTTGATATTACCGTAAAAGGAAAAGGTGGTCATGGCGCATATCCACACACCACAATTGACCCCGTCGTGTTGGCTTCTCGTATTGTTTTGGCTTTACAAACAGTCACTAGTCGAGAGATAACGCCTTTGGAGCCGTCAGTGATCACGGTAGGCTCGATACATGGTGGTTCAAAACACAATATTATATCGAATGAGGTAAAATTGCAGTTGACGCTGCGCTCGTATAGTCCAAAAGTACGTGCGCTGCAAATTGCCGCAATTAAGCGTATAACCAAAGGCATTGCTATGAGTGCCGGTTTACCTGAGCAGCTAGCTCCAGAGGTATTTGTGCATGAGGATGAGACAATCCCTTCAACGTATAATGATCCCGCGTTGGCTCTGGCAATGACAAAGAGTATTAAGCAAGAGATTGGTGCTGATAATGTTGTTAAGGCTGAGCCGGTAATGGCTGGAGAAGATTTTGGCATGTATGGACGAACTGAGCATCAGCTGCCGATCACTATTTTTTGGCTGGGTGGTGTTGAACCGAATAAGTATCAGGAAAGTGTTAAGCAAGGGCTCACACTTCCTTCACTGCATTCAAGCAAGTTTGCGCCTGATTACCCATTGGCAATTTCTACAGGGGTTAGGGCTATGACCTCCAGCGCGTTAGATTTGTTTAACAAGGCGCACCAGAGGTGAAGGTACTTAGTCAGTCACTGAATAAGCAAACAGGCTAAAATGGCACTGGTGCTTCAAATGTCATGAGTTGCTTAGTAGCTGGATGACTGATCTGGAGCATTTCGGCGTGCAGTTGCAAACGTTCAGCTGCTGCTAGGGCGTCTCCTGTGGCGTACAGCCGGTCGCCCAAGATCACATTCCCTAGCGATAACATATGAACGCGTAATTGATGTGAGCGGCCAGTGATTGGTGTCAACTTTACGCGAGTTGCATTGGGCTCACTCTCAAGTACTTGATAATGTGTAAGAGATGGTTTCCCTGTATCATGACAGACCATTTGTTTTGGCCTATTTGGCCAGTCACATATCAGTGGTAAGTCAATGGAACCCGTTTTTGACGCTAATTGTCCATGAACGCGAGCAATGTAGTGTTTATTGGTAAGGCGGTCTTGGAATTGTATGCTTAAAAACCGGTGCGCTTCTTTACTCATTGCTAAACACAGTACGCCAGAGGTTGCCATATCGAGGCGATGAACGATACGTGCGCTGGGAAATACCCTATTAACTCGTGCGATTGCACAGTCGGCATGTTTGGGGTCTTTACCTGGTACTGTTAATAACCCACTTGGTTTATTGATAACCAGCATAAAGTCATCTTGATAGAGAATTTCTAAATATGGGTCGCACGGTGGCGCGTAGTTTAAAAGCACAGGATCACCCTAGGTCAAATCAGGCGGGCTATTCTAGCTATATTTTAAAAAATCATAAAGGGTTAAATCTATGAATCTGAAATGGGTATCCTAACTTGTAATTAACGCTCTGTTTTTGATAAAAATAGTGAACTGCGGTGTTAGAGCATTTTCCCTCCTTTTTGAGCAATGTTGTAACAATGCCTTGTATTTCCTGTATGAAAGAGTGCTTGTACCTCTTGAGGGGCTAGAGCTTTGTGGTGTAATACAACTTCTCCTATCGCACCTTGAAATAGACCAGATATATATGAGGAGCGACTGCCAATCCTTAAAGGCATACTATTACTTAATGAGCCCTGCCTGTTGGTAGGGTCATGGCTGTCGATATGTTCACCATTGAGGTAGAATCGAATACCATCGATTTTATCTCTGTCTATAGTGACCGCGACATGGTGCCATTGGTTGTCTGCAGCAAATGCTTGAGAGTCGTAAAAAGTGCAAGATGAGTTTTCTTCTTGGCAGTACCAAGTGCCTCCTCCGTCAGCCAGTTGTAAAGCGATATAACCATCATCAATATAAAAAACGTAGCCCTGAACATCGCTTACTTGGTTTTCATATCGCTTGTCTACTATAACGTGTTGGCCCAGTGCAGCAGTGCGTATCCAAGTGGTAATTGAAAAGTCATCAAGTCCAACATCTAGTATATCTTGATTTGCAATCTCGATATAATCATCAAACCCGTCAAGACAAAATGCAAGGTCTTCAGCTTCTGTTGCAAGGTGTATGCTTTGTGGTGTGATTTTAGCAATGTGAGTTGAATTTATATCGTCAGAGGTCAATGCAGATAGTAAAATGATACTAATAATGACACTAAAAAGGCTAATAGCAGCCACTTTTACTTTTATATTTTCACTTTCAAGCGCTTGAGTTAAATTCTTTTTTTTCCATTTTAATGGCGCATCTATATAGTATCCATAACCCCGTCTATTTTTTATATAGCTGTATTGTTCAGGATGCTCTAATTGTTTACGCAATATACTGATCCGTTGTTTCACATTTTCATCTGCAGTGATCACTTTTCCCCAAACTAAGTTGAGTAACTCACGAGATGAAAGAGGAGTAGGGGATTTTATAATAAGGCAGATCAGTAAGTTATATGACAAGTCAGATAGGTTTAAATCAAGGTTGTCACGAAATACTTTTCGCTCTGTAAAGCAAACATATAAATCGTATACCCAGACTCCAATATATTTTTGGGGTGTTGTAGTCATATTTGATTCTTGCTCAGGCTGTTCACGCATAGTTTTTGATTTTTTTATCTGCATTCGTCTAAGTTTACCTACTAGTTGACTAGATTTACCATAGGACCTTGGTCGTTTTTGTATAGTTTGTAAAACTTTTACCTACTTTTACTCGCAGAGTTCTTAATTTTATGTCACATTTACCTTTTAATTAGTTAGTAAAAATATACGGCATGTGTATGCTACTTATTAACAAATATACAATTAAGAATGTATAGTAACAGCTGTATTTATGTGGATAATAAATACCGTACTTTGTTCATAAATGGAATTAGGGAGCAGTGTCGGCATTGCCTTATGGTGGTGTAACACAAATAAATAATGGAAATACTTAAATCTCGTTCACAATCTTTTCAGCATCACAGTCATAAACCTAATCTTTTAGATGCATTCAATCAAAAGAAATTGCGAGCATCATCACGCTTACAAACTGCATTAGTTCAATTAAATAAATACGCTATAAGCTCAGTCCATCAAGGGTTTTTTTTACGTTACTTGAGTTCTAGCCTCAATGTAACGGAGTGTGATACAGATATACATTATGCATTAGCAATGCATAATGTCGGTATACCTTCCAAATTAGACAATGTGAAGGCTTTGTGGTCTCAATTACAGCATACTCATCGAGCGCTAGAGTGGGCAAAGCAAAGCTCTCATTCAACGCCTCGTTGGCAACCTGGCGCTATTCGCCGGCTCGAATGGTTGTTAAGGGTCGATGATATGCTGTCGATAGAGCATGCAGAGCAATGGCCAATCGCAAGAGAAGGGCTTAATTATGATATTAGCCCTCATTCTTTAGACGAATGGTTTGATTATGTAAATCGCTCACATAGTATTGAACGCATATTGGTGGCGTATGAGCAGCTATGTTTACTTCGTAGTCATGAGAAAGATGAAGGCCGAGTAGCTCGCGTGTTTTTAGATGCGATGTTAAATGACTTACGTCCAGACAACGGCTATTGGTTAACCCCATTGCTTGTTCAACCTCGTCATTATTCAACACCGCATCAGCATTCATACCCAGATATTGAAGGCGTTATGTCAGCCTGGGAAAGTCAGTTCGAAAAGTTAGTTGATAAGCAGCGGTATATTTATAATGCTTTGAAGGCATTCGATAATGAGTTTGATTTAGTATTAAAAACAAAGCCTATGCCTAAGGGGTGGCGCGAATTAAAAATGTTATTGTTGGCCAAGCCGGTTATTACCATGGAAATCGCGCATGTTCATTTAGAGGCATCAAGCTTTATGTTTGAATATGGTCTACTGCAAGTAAAGCATATAAAGGCGTTAAACAATATGACTGTTTTTGAGTGCCCAGCGGTATTTAAACTGTGGGGGAGATGGGAGAATATCGTCAAATTTTAGCTAAAGTGGTATGAATAATTTTATATATATCGTCCGATATGGATCACTTCAAAAAAGCCCTGTCATTTGATTGAGTGACAGGGCTTTTTTAATGCGTTCTTAGCGTGATGTTAAAGCTTTGTTTAGTGAGACACAACGATGAGGCGAATCGCGTCCAGCTTTAATTGTGCTTTTTCTATATAAGTGCTGAGCTCTGATTTTTGTTTGGTAAACACTTGAATTTCTTCATCACGAATATTTGGATTAATTGCTTTCAATGCTTCTAAGCGAGCTTGCTCTTCACCCATTGTTGATTGCATTTTCACCATTGCATTTTCAGTCAGTGTACTTAGTTGTGCATTCGCTAATTCTGTCGCTTGGGTAATGAGCGGATGAATTGCGCTTTGTAATGCATTGGCGAGTTTACTTGCCGTCTGACGGCCAACAGCAGAGAGCTGGCTATTGAATGCATCAAAAGCAACATTATCAGCTAGGTTATTACCTGCTTTATCCAGTAAGACCCGCACCGGGGTTGGCGGTAAAAAGCGACCAACTTGGAGTGCTTTAGGTGCAGATGCTTCTGCAATGTAGATCAGTTCAACGAAAAAGGTACCCGCTGGTAACTTTTTATTTTTCAATAAGGCAACCGATGCACAGCCAAAATCATCATCACAGATCATATCCATGGCACCTTGCACCATAGGGTGGTCCCAACTGATAAAGTGTGCATCTTCTTGTGATAAAGACGTATCTCGGTCAAATGTCACTGTGATGCCATCTTCTTTTAAACATGGAAAAGAAGGGTTGAGCATATGTTCTGTTGGCTTGAGAATAATGGTGTTCTCGCCTTTATCTTCTTGGTTAACCCCAAAGGTATCGAAAACATTGATCATGTAACCTGGTAAGATCACGCCATTATCAAGTTTTTCAATTTCAGCTACCAAAGATTCAGCACGGCCTTGCCCACTTGAATGCAGCTCTAGTAAACGGTCACGGCCTTGTTCCATTTGTGCACGCAAGACTTTATTTTGTTTAGCTGCTTGCTCTATTAATGGGTCAAGCTCATCTTCATCACAGTTATGTGCGCCAATAAACTCAAGTAAATCTTCACTAAACTCTTTGTATAGCATTTGTCCTGTTGTGCTGGTGGTTTCAAATGCATCTAGGCCTTCATTGTACCAACGCAGTAGCACTTCTTGAGCCGTGCTTTCAAAGTAGGGTACGTGAATATTTACATCATACTTTTGTCCAATTCGGTCTAAGCGTCCGATCCGTTGTTCGAGTAAATCAGGGTTCAATGGTAAATCAAATAACACCAAATGATGTGAAAACTGGAAATTGCGGCCTTCTGAACCGATTTCAGAACACAGTAAAATTTGTGCCGAGTCGTACTCGTCAGCGAAAAAAGCTGCAGCACGGTCACGCTCAACGATAGACATGCCTTCATGGAATACTGCTGCTTTAATGGCTTCACGTTCGCGTAGCGTCTGCTCTAGGCTAATTGCAGTTTGTGCTTCTGCACAGATCAGCAACACTTTTTCATGTTTTAATGATTTTAACGTTTCAATTAACCAGTCAACACGCGGGTCAAATGCGGTCCAGCCGCTGCCTTCGCCTTCAAATTCTTGGAAAATCTTTTCTGGGAATAAAGCTCTTAAAGCGGACTTTTCAGCACTTTGGATCCCGCCCATATTACCTAGCACAGACATGGCTGTTTTGTACTGTTTTGGAATTTCAACAGGGTAGCTGTGCAGTTTTCTGCCTGGGTATCCGTCAATGCCACTACGGCTGTTACGGAACAAAATTCGGCCAGTGCCATGTCTATCTAATAGCATAGATAGTATTTCTTGTTTGGCTTGCTCGTCGCCAGCTTGTGCGTTGGTAAGTAGGGTGCTGATATCAGTTTCTTGTAATAAATCAATGAGCGTTGCTTTTGCTTGCTCGTCTAATGCACTTTCTTGTAATAGCTGGTTTGCCGCTTCTGCAACGTCTTTATATTTGCTTTCTTCACTCACAAATGCGTCGTAGTCGTAAAATCTATCAGGGTCGAGTAGTTGTAATCGTGCAAAATGACTACGGTGGCCTAGCTGATCAGGGGTTGCCGTCAGAAGAATTAACCCAGGAATATCTTGTGCTAATTCTGCCATACGTGAGTATTCAGTGCTTGGCTTATTGTTTTCTATTGTTAAATGGTGCGCTTCGTCAATCACCAGCAAATCCCAATCTGCCAAGGTTGCTTGTTCAAACCAGCGACGCTTCTTCGCGATAAACTCAAGACTGACTAAAATAAGTTGCTCGGTTTCAAATACGTTGGGAGAATCTGCAAAGGCTTCATCACAGCGTTCTTCATCAAAAATAGAGAAGCGCAGATTAAAGCGACGTAACATTTCTACGAGCCATTGGTGTTGTAAGTTTTCTGGTACCACAATTAATACGCGGTTAGCACGACCGGTTAAGATCTGTTGATGTAAAATCATGCCTGCTTCGATAGTTTTACCCAGACCTACTTCATCAGAGAGTAACACCCGAGGTGCAAAACGTTTACCGACTTCATCGGCAATATATAACTGGTGTGGGATCAGGCTTGCTCTTTGTCCGACAACGCCTTTCAAATGAGACTGCTGACGGGCAAATTGATGTTGCCATGTTTGATAGCGCAGCGTGTAGCGGTCGAATCTATCTACTTGACCGGCAAATAGCCTGTCTTGTGGTTTATTAAATTTGATAAAATGATCAAGAAACGTTTCTTTTAATGTGGTTTTTTCTTCGGTGTCGAGACGAATGCCGTGATAACACAATAAATCACCGACAGGTTCAACGGTTTCGACCTGTAGCTCCCACTCATCAGCACTGCGGATGACATCACCTGGATTGAACACAACGCGCGTCACAGGGGCTTCTTGCATTGAGTAAACGCGGTTTTCTCCACTGGCGGGAAATAATATAGTCACTTGGCGGCCTTCTAATGCCACGATGGTGCCCAATCCTAAATCTGATTCAGTATCACTGATCCAGCGCTGACCTAAGGAAAAATTCATGTTCGTCTCGTTTAACCCGAAAAAAGGCGGCTATGTTACCCGTTCATTTAAGCTTGTTCAATCTTGTTTATTTTAAGCGAATGTGCCTATCTCGATTCTTACTGTGGTTCTTGTAAATTATTGAGATTTATTTGTATTCGGAACATTTATTTGCTTCGCTGCTGTCATAAAACGGACTTTTATGACAAATAGACTAAACTTGGACTATAGCCTGTATGTTTGATGATGAATCAGAGTATCGGCTATGGCATAAATATTTGCAAACGACAGGAATACGCTATGGGAAAAGATCAAGAACTCGACAAAAAAATGTACGTACTTGACACCAACGTACTACTTCACGAACCCCTCGCTTATCTTTCATTTCAAGAGCACGATGTTGTCATTCCGATGACAGTACTTGAAGAGTTAGATCATATTAAAGACCGAAAGCGCGATGTTAGTCGCGATGCAAGAATTGCGATTCGCAGCTTAGATGGGGTATTAAAAGACGCGTCTCCTGAAGAAATGCTTGACGGTGTGCGTTTACCCAGTGTGCAATCGAGCAATGAATCAGGCCCATTGTCACGCGGTAAACTGATCATTGTGAACGACCACTTATTTCCAGACAGTATTTCAGGCCTTCCTGGAAACGAGAATGATCATATTATTATTAATTGTGCCGTAAGACTGCAAAAGCAACACACACAAACTAAGGTGGTGCTGGTTACCAAAGACATTAATATGCGGTTGAAAGCCAAAGGTGCGGGGTTACAGTTTGTAGAAGACTACCGTACCGATCAGCTTATTGATGATATTAAGTTATTGAGCCTAGGCTATAAGAAGTTTAGTGGGGATTTTTGGCAAAGTGTGGGTGATTGTACGTCGGAGCAGCAAGGCCGCTATACATTGCATCATGTTCCAAAAAGCTTGTTGCCTGATGTGTTCTGTAATGAGTATTTAGTGGATGACAGTGAGCATTTTGCAGCCCGCATTACTGGCTATGATGATGCGAATATCACTTTGAAAGATTTAGGGGTTGAGCGACTGATGCATCAGAATGCATGGGGTGTACAGCCGAAAAATGTGTATCAAGGTATGGCGATGGATGCATTGCTTGATCCGAATATTGAGCTGGTAATATTAACGGGGCCTGCTGGGTGTGGTAAAACGCTATTGGCTCTTGCGAGCGCACTTGAAATGATCATTGAAAAGGGCATTTACGATAAAGTAATCGTCACGCGCAACACCCCTGAAATTGCTGAAAGCATTGGGTTTTTACCCGGTACTGAAGAAGAGAAAATGGCACCGTGGCTAGCTGCTATTACTGATACACTCGAAGTCCTGCACAAAAATGATGAAAGCCCTATTTCTAGTCGAAACTACATTATGGAAAAGGCCAATATTCAGTTTAAATCAGTTAACTTCATGCGAGGGCGGAGTATTCAAAATGCCGTGGTTATTTTAGATGAAAGCCAAAACTTAACGGCATCACAGTTAAAGACCATTATTACTCGTTGCGGAGAGGGCACTAAGCTCATTTGTACGGGGAATTTAGCGCAAATTGACAGTAATTACTTAACCCCTTTAACTTCTGGTTTGACGTATATTGTTGAACGTTTTAAACACTTCGAAGGCAGCGCAACCATTAACCTCAATGGGGTAGTACGTAGTCGTTTAGCCTCGTTTGCGGAAGAAAATTTGTAGTATTAGTATCTTTTAGAAAGTCACTGTGGTTGGTGGCTTTCTATCACCTTTTGTTTATATCTCCAGAGATTGACGAATCTCTTGCTTATCGGTGTTTTGCTGGTTATGGTGTTTGCCATAAGGAACGAACCAGTCATCCTTTATGGACTTTGAACAAGAATTTGTGCCACTCAAAAAGTATCGGCGTGCGATAGCAGTAACCTTAAGTGTTGCTATGTTGCTTGCTGGGATTTTATGTCTTCACCTTTACCACATTAAATTAGAAAGAAGCTATGACGATCGCGTCGCGCATTTTCAACGACTGAGTGGACAGTTAGACCGTGCTATGTTTGCCGCTGATAGTGTATTTCAAAGCGTTTTTGTTAGCTTAGAGCAGCCTTTAACCTATCACTTTGACCCGTTTATTATGGCGACTTTAGATCAGCATGCTAACTATTATTACCGCAAATTACCCCATGGTGCAGGCGAAATTATAGGGCAGGGGCTATTTTTACAAAGTACGCAAGCTGCACGGCAATGGCAGCAGGTTATGGCGTTAGGCCCCGCTTTTAATACAGCATTGGCTTTGATCCGTTCTGTCGATGCTGTGGCTTATATCAAAGACAATGGCTTTGCGTTTGTGAAACGCCGTGAAAGTAACGATAGTCGTTTATTAACGGCAATACTGGATGGTAAATTAAGTCCAGATTTTACAAAAAAAGCATATAACAGCAGCAGTAAAATTGAGGTGAATGGTCAGACGTACTTCAGTATTGGGCAGCGGCGTTCAAGTACCTCTAATGAACATGTGGTATTAATTTACAATGCAGAAAAGGTAGAGGCTTGGCTTAATAAGGTAACTCTAACAGACTCTGAAGCGACACTAATCAATAAATCACATATAAACCTGTTATCTGAAAAAGAATTTAATCTTGAGCCACTGAATGAAATGACATTGTTGGCACCTTGGGTTGGTGGTGTGCATTTATTCAGTCAAAAAGAGGCAAGGCCAATTGATTTGGCGTTCAAGCAAAGTGAACGGGCTTTTAGAAACCCTATTCTGTATGAGATAGTCTTAGAGCTGTTATTTTTGACAGGTTTTATAATCGCCACATTTTTAGCCGTTACATGGCTAAGTGGACGAATATTTATTCGACCGGTTAGTCATTTTGTTAGGTATCTGACCTTACAAGAGCATACACCGAAGACGACATTTGATTATGTGATCCCAATTGATTGGCAACCATGGTTTGCTCAAATAAAGCGTGTGGTGATGCAAAAACAAGCGCTATTAGAGCAGCTTAAGCAGCATAATCTGGTATTAGATGAGCAAGTACAAGAGCAAAAAAAGGCGCTTGCGCGTTCTTTAGATGTAAAAGAGCGTCAGGCATCACTCCTCAATACCATGTTAGATAATATTCCTGATTTAATTTACTTTAAAAATATAGATGGGTCATTCATTGGCTGTAATGCTGCTTTTGAAGCGTTCTTACATGTAAAAAGAGAGGAAATCGTCGGCCGAGAGTTACACGAAATAACCGATAAATTTTCAGAGTTAACAGCCCTTGAGCAGTATATGCGTTTGCAGCAACGATCACTCACTCAGACATTGGTCATGGATGAAAAAAGTTACATGCTGACATTGGCACCTTTTTATAATGAGCAGCACCGACTGATCGGCAGCTTTGGTGTCGCGCGCGATGTCACTGAGCAGCAGCAAACTATGAAGTCTTTACAAACTTCAGAAGAAAACTTTAAAGCGGCCATGGAGTATGCGCCAAATGGTGTTATTTTGGCATCGATTGACAGGCGTGTTTTAGTATTAAATAAGGCTGCTAAGCGCTATCTAGCAGCACATACGACAGCAGCGGGTAGCCAGTTATCAGCGTTATTCTCTGAAGAAAGTTACCAATCACTAGTGGAAACGTTTGACTGTTTATTGAAGCATGAGCAAAAAATGGCCGAGCTTACATTAGCCCAGCCGGGGCATTATAGTTGGTTGCAATTAAGTGTTTCGCTAGTGTGGGACAAACAACGACAGCCAAAGTATTTTGTTATTCATCTTCAGAATATTACACAGTTAACGCGTGCCAAGTTAGATGCAGAGCGCGCGACGTTGGCGAAAAGTCGTTTTATTGCGAATATGAGCCATGAGATCCGCACACCGATCAATGTTGTACTTGGGTTAATCGATATTATTAAAAAGCAAGGGCTTAGTGATTCGCAAATGGCATACATGAGCCAAGTTACGTATGCGGCCCAGCAGCTATTAAATATGCTAAATAGTATTTTGGAGTTTGCAAAAGTAGAGAGTAATCAAGATAGTTTGGTTATGAAGGATTTTAATCTAATCGACTTATTTGATGATTGCTCTCGGTTAATTAAGCCTTTGTGTGATCAAAAAAGCTTGGTTTTAGTGAACCAAATAGATAGCTCTGTGTCACCTAAGCGTCTTGGTGATATGAATAAACTTAAATTGGTTTTAATTAATCTACTCAATAATGCAGTTAAGTACTCAGAAAGTGGCCAGATCACTTTATCTGTCACGCCAGTAAAAGAACAGGAAGAAGAGCACTTGTGTTTTAGCGTCAGTGATACGGGAGTAGGGATAAAAGCGCAGAACCAAGAGCGGTTGTTTGATGCTTTCACGCAAGGTGATGATTCATTATCACGCAAACATGAAGGTATTGGACTGGGGCTTGCAATCGTAAAACAAGAAGTTGCCTTACTCGGAGGTGAAATAAAACTTCACAGTCAATATGGACAAGGGAGTCAATTCTATTTCTCTCTACCCTTATCTAAGGCTGAGTCTAATTTAGGTCACGTCAGAGTTCTATGGTTTGGCGGTTCAAGACCTCCAATTGTACTTAATGATGTTCATATGGAGCGTGAACCAGATATCGCACATGTGATTACGAGATTAAAAGAGCATGATTTTGACTACTTACTATGTGAAGTCACACCTGAGCCGCCAATAATGGATATGCTCATGAGTGAAGAGGTAATGAGTTTAGTGCAACGGATTTATATGCCTGATAGCTCACATTCGTTTATTGAACACAATGAAACAGTGGTTGGAGTGTTGCAAGATGGCTATATACAACGCATACGCAATGATATTGAAGCTCAGCAACAGAACCCAGAAAAAGCCAATGATAAACTAGCTACTATTGAAGGTATGCTGTGCTTGGTGATAGATGATAATGAATTGAATTTAGATATCACAGCGAACCTACTCCAGCAGCAATCAGCCAGTGTTGTAAAGTGTAACTCAGCAAAAGATGTTGTTTTGCTTGTAAGGCAATTACAACCTGATGTGATATTAATGGATGTACATATGCCTGAGCTAGATGGCTATACAGCAACACGACTATTACGCCGAGAAACTCCCGAATTACCAGTGTCAATTGTCGCGCTTACAGCAAATGAGCAAGCTCAAGAAATTGATCAAGCTTTGGCACATGGTATGGATAATTATTTGATAAAACCGGTGTCGAGAGAGTTACTCACACAGGTGCTGGCACAATATACAAAGTCGCCAGTTAGTTTTTTTGATCGTACATTCGCGCTAAAACAGGTTATGGGCAAAGAAGCGTTTTTGCTCACAATGTTGCAAAAGTTTGCTAAGCTATGCATAGGATATATGCAACAATTGGAAGAGCCACAGCCAGCCACTGACGTGGCGTTGTTAGCCCACAGTATTAAAGGGGCCGCTGCTGGTTTGGGTTTCAATAGGCTTGCTGAGGCTGCAAAGTTGCTAGAGCTGCATATAAAACAAACAGATGGAATTAAAGAACAGGCACTCGTTACCAATCTTAAGCAAAAGCTGAAACAAACCGAGTCATATCTGGCGATTGAATGCCAAGGGGATTAAATGCAAAAGACTGCTCGAATTCTAATTGTTGATGATGATCCACTAAATCGGGTGGTATTAGACAATACATTATCGGAAGAGTATCAAATATCGCAATGCGAAAGTGCTGAGCAAGCTTTAACATTTTTAGCTGATAATAAGGTTGATTTGATTATTTCAGACATTCGCATGCCGGGCATGTCTGGATACGATTTACTTGAGCGTCTGAAAGCTAACCAGAACACATATGCAATCCCTGTCATCATTATTTCCGCAAGTAATAGCTATAATGATGAAGCGAAAGGGCTACAAATGGGGGCGATGGACTATATTACGAAGCCTTTTAGCCCATTAATTGTAAAAGCCAGAGTAAAAAATCATTTAGCAATTAAACAGAAAAACGATTTGTTGGAGAAGTTAGCATCAATTGATGGGTTAACAGAGATCCCTAACAGGCGTTTGCTTGATGACACCTTGTCTCAACAGTATCTGCTGTGTGCTGAACATAGTAGGCCTCTTAGTTTATTGCTAATTGATATAGACTATTTTAAAGAATTCAATGAGCACTATGGGTATGCAGCTGGGGATGAGTGCTTAGTTAAAGTTGCCCATGCTTTGGATTATGCTATTCAAGCTCATCAGGGGTTTGTTGCGCGTTATGATGGCGTTCGCTTTGCCGTTATATTAACAGGTCATAGTAGCGAAAGTGCGTTAGAAGCCGCATCTCATATGCATGATGCAATTGATTGTTTAATGATCGCACATGGCACGTCACCAATTTGTGCACATTTAAGTATTAGTATAGGTATAGTGCATATTGCGACAGACTTTGGTGGCAATGAACTGCAAGTGTTTAAGTTAGCCGATAGTGCGCTACATCAAGCGCACCAGCACCAAGAGCGAGTAGTAGTGATAAACAAATAACAGCTATTTGTTTAGCACTACCAATAAACGGGTGTTAGAGATATTCAGTGATTGCGCTTTGACCAAATCCAATTAATTTACCATCTTTGAATACTAATGGAGTACACTCATCTTTGGTCACTTTACCGTCTGAATGTTTGCTGTTTGTTGAGAAATATAGCACTTGAAATACAGTGTCACCTTTACTTACTAGCTCTGAAAAATCTGGCGTGTCGAACTGTTGAATTACAGTGCTATAGTCAGCACCACTTACCAAGTTGGCAATTTTATCTCTATTAGATTTTTGATGCGCTTGCCAATTTTTGCCATTGTGCTTTGATTTCCAGCCATAGTCAGCCTCACCATCAGATACCGCGACGATACAGCCAGATAAGAATGGCGTTGCTAGTAATGCGGCGATAAGTAGTTTTTTCATTGTTTCTTCCTAGAGAGTCATTTTACTTAAACAGGTGCAAATAAACTGCCAATAATTTTTTTCAATAAAATCAGTATTTTGAGTTTAATCTAATTTATGGTTTTTTATAATAGACAACTTATTAGTATTTTTAGCTAACACTTAGCTTTTTATACAATGCGGTTGATATTATCACCACGGTGAAAAGCGGTAATATTCTCAGCGATACACTTTATCAACCTGTTAATTGACTCTTGGGCCGCCCATGCATTGTGTGGAGTAAGGAGTAAGTTATCTCCCGTGTAATTTAATAAAGGATTGGTATTTTGTGCCGGTTCTACCGTGAGTACATCAAATCCGGCAGCAGCTATAACCTTTTGTTTTAGGGCATCTACCAGCGCTTGTTCGTTAACGATACCGCCGCGGGCAGTATTGAGCAATACGGCAGAAGGCTTCAGTTGTTTAAATACGTGAGCATTAAATAAATCTTTAGTTTGCTCATTGAGTGGGCAATGTATTGAAATAATATCAGCCGATTGCACAGCGTCTAAAAATGCAACGCGTCCAGCTCTTACGGATGTTTCATTTGGGCGTTCAGCGATAATGACGTTAGCGCCAAACGCGCGTGCAACAGTTGCAACGGCTTGACCCAGCGTACCATAGCCAATTATGACAAAGTTTTTATGTGCAATTTCATTGATTGAATGATCTAATCTACAAAACATATCGCTTTTTTGCCATAAACCATTGCTGCTGTCATTAAGATAGCGGTGCATATTACCCATTAAATTACCGAGTAAGGTAAAGGTGTGTTGCACAACGGCTGGTGTGGAATACCCAGCCACATTACACACGGCAACACCGTGTGCTTTAGCAGCAACGAGATCGATATTGTTTGTGCCAGTTGCAGCCACGCAAATGAGTTTTAGTTTAGGTAGTGCTGATAATGTCTCTGCGTTGAGAACGACTTTATTCGTAATAATAATGTCAGCGTCTATACAGCGAGTGACAACCTGAGCGCCATCCGTGATTGGGTAAGAAGTTAACTCGCCCAATAATTCAATTGGAGTGAGGGGGTTGTTTGCCAACGTTTTGGCGTCGAGAAGAACTATTTTCATAAACGACCTTTGCTATGCTTGACCTTGGGGTTTACTCTAAGGTTTATACTCTATCATACTCAGGAGGAAGATATGAAAATTGGTCAGTTAGCAAAGGCACTAGATGTGAGTACAGATACGTTGCGTTACTATGAAGCGCATGGATTACTAGCGCCATCTTCACGTACTGAGTCTGGTTATAGAGTTTATACCGAAATGCACTTACAGCAAATGCACTTTATACTGAGAGCGAAAGACGTTGGCTTTAGTCTACGAGAAATTCAGGAGCTGTTGCATATTCAAATTGATAAGCATCAACACCGCTGTGAAGAAGTAAAGTATATTACGCTGCAAAAGCGAGATTTGGTGCAAAAAAAAATTAATGAATTGCAGAGATTTGAACGTTCATTAACGTTTTTGGCTGACCGCTGCTGTGGCGGTAAAGAAAGTGCTGACTATTGTTCAATATTAACGGCTTTAGAGGAAATAGATGATATTAATTAATAACTTTTGGGCGTTGTTTTTACTGTCGGCACCTTGGCTCATGCTGGGGTTATTGTTAGCGGGAATACTAAATGTTTTTATACCCGCTAATTTTTTGCAGCGTCATTTAGGTAAAGAAGGGGTATGGACTACCATTAAAGCCGCACTGATTGGAGCTCCCATGCCGTTATGCTCTTGCGGTGTTATTCCTGCCGCTGTGGGCTTAAGACGAGCAGGCGCATCAAAGAGTGCAACCACTGCCTTTTTGGTCTCAACACCAGAAACTGGGGTAGACTCAGTCTCGGTATCTTACGTCTTGTTGGGCCCTTTTATGGCGGTTATTAGGCCTATTGCAGCCGTCACGAGTGCGATTGTTGCAGGGATACTTGTTGGCAGTGAAAAGCCGATAAACACAGACCGAGAATGTAATACGCTTTCTAGCGACAGCACACAAAACCTTGATGAAAAAGAGGGCAGTACCTCATCTAGCTGCTGCGCTTCTGCAAAGCCACAACCTAGGCAAAGTACGGCATGTTGTAACTCTGCAACACCGGCTCAAACACAGATGGTTACTCAAACACAGCTTGAACATCAGGAAAAAGTACAAAACGATGATGCAGCAATAGTTAGTTCGTGTTGCGCCTCTCAAGCTTCCCAACCTGAACAAAATGCACTTTTAAGTAAGATGTGGCAAGCCGTTAAGTTCAGTTCAAACAAATTATTATCAGACACCATGGTTTGGTTAATGATAGGGCTCTTTTTTGCTGCATTGGTGCAAACATTTGTGCCGACTTCGTTTCTCAGTCAGTGGGGTAATGGGATTATTGCCATGCTGGTGGTGATCTTAGTAAGCATTCCAATGTATATATGTGCAACAGCTTCAACACCTATTGCGGCAGGGTTATTGATGGCGGGTGTGTCACCAGGTGCGGTATTGGTCTTTATGTTGGCAGGGCCGGCAACGAATATTGCCACATTGGGTGTGGTGGGTAAAGAGTTAGGGAAAAGAGCCGTTTTCGCGTATTTAATAGGCGTGATAGGGGTTGCGATTGCATTTGGCTTTTTGACAGACTATTTAGTTGATTACTATGGATTTGAAGTGAATTCGACAATGATAATGCAGCACGAAATATTACCTCATTGGTTTTCTACTGGCTGTGCAATAATACTGTCTTTATTAATGTTACGGCTGTCCCTGATTAAATGGACTAAAAGTCATTATGTTTCAATGCAGTAGTATTACTTGCAATGGTGGTCAGACTTGTTAATCTTAGCTTAACAGCCAATAGCACGATAAAATAGTCCCGTTATTTCGTTTAATTTTTGACAAAAAGAGCCGTTGAGTGGATAAATACGCAGATATAAGACCTTACAATGATGAAGAAGTTGCCGCGGCATTAAGTCGGTTGCTCGCAGACAATAGCTTCATTGATGTGATCACAACACATACTTTACCTACATGGTTAAGCAGATGGTCTGCATTGTGCCGCCCTCTCGTGCGTAGTCAATTACGTCGTAAATGGGGGGACTTCAATACGGTTAAACAAGTGCAAAATGAAGTTGCGCGTTATTTAGAGATGCTGGTACACAATACAACGAGTAAAGTGACATATTCAGGCCTTGATTCATTGGATAAAGAGTCTGCGTATTTGTTTATTTCTAACCATAGAGATATTGTGCTGGACCCCGCACTAATGAACTGGGGTTTGCACAGTCATAATATGAATACAGTGCGCATCGCAATTGGTGATAACTTACTACAAGTACCTTACATCACGGAGTTAATGAGGCTAAACAAAAGCTTTATAGTAAAGCGCTCAGCAAAGGCGCCTAAAGAGATGCTAAAAGCACTCACACATCTTTCAAGTTATATTTTTGATTCTTTGGACTCCGGGCAGTCTATTTGGATCGCACAGAAAGAAGGCCGTGCGAAAGATGGGGTGGATCAAACTGATCCTGCATTACTTAAAATGTTACAGCTGTACGGAAGAAAACAAAAACTGCCTTTTAGTGAGTATATAAAGCAGTTAAAGATTGTTCCTGTGTCTATTTCTTATCAGTATGAACCCTGTGCGGTTGCCAAAGCCAAAGAGTTAGTGCATAAGCAACAACATGGGAGCTACGTTAAGGCTGACGGAGAAGATATAGAGAGTATTCTTGAGGGGATCCGTTCAGATAAAGGGCATGTTCATATTTCGTTTGGGCAACCGATCACTGAACAGTGTGACTCACCAGAAATGTTGGCAGAAACCATAGATAAACAAATTATTGGACAGTATTTTTTGCATCCCAGTAACTACATTGCCGCTGGTAATAAGCATGAGGTGTCAGATGAAGAACAACTTGATTTTATGAGTCGGCTAGAGCTAGTGCCGGAAGAGTTAAAAAAGCAAGTGTTGGATATGTACGCTGAACCTTTAAAACGTAAAGCGACATAATAGCAACGAGCAACAGTCTTCATTAGAAAACGCCATATTTAATGTGGCGTTTTTTGTTTCATAAAATCATGTTTCTTAGATTTGGTGATTTATCATACAAAATGGGTTTATACTCTAGGTAGGCAAATACTGGGTTTCGTTAGATTGTCTGATTTTAGACTCAACTAAGCACAGTGCTATGGTTTTGTTTATCAGTATAAATTCGACGTGTAGTGAGAGTGTGTGGAACAAATTGAAATATTTGAGATCCCAAGTCCGTGCAAAGGGGTATGCGAAGTAAATAATAGGGGCTATTGCAAAGGCTGTTATCGTAGCAGAGATGAACGGTTTACTTGGGGGCAACTAACAGATCAACAAAAACGCGCTGTTGTGATTTTATGCCAGCAAAGGTATCAGCGCTACTTAAAAAAGAAAACAAGCAGCAAGACAGTCACAAAGGATAATAAAGAACAGCAACAACTCGATTTTTAAATGCCATACTTTTGCTTGAGCATAGCGATAGTACCTTCCTTAGCCATAGTTCCTAAAATATGATTAATTTGAGGGATCAGCTTAGCGTGCTTTTTGTGTAAGTAATGATAGATATTTATTTTGTGTAATGTTTTGCTGGTGATGTCTAATGACTGTAGCTTTTCTCTATATTTTTTTACATGAAACTCGACGACAAGGGCCGCACTGACTTTTTTCTGTATAAGAAGGTTGAGCTGTGCAGAGCTACTCTTAACTTTAATGATTTCCCCTTGATAATTCTGAGCCTTTAAATAGGCTTCTGGCGCTACATAAGAGCTTATAATAACGATGGACTCGGATTCAAACATAGAGCACGTTTTACAGTAACTGAGGAGTTGCAGATTAGCATGCATAATTGGGAAACTAATTTGCATTAATGCAGGGTACTGCTCAGTTACACTATTCACTCTCCCTAACTGACCATCTAATACCCCTTCATTAGCGGCGACTAAAGCACTTTGATGATTGAAGTCTATCACTTTTAATGAATAGCCAAGCTCTTTGTAAACTAACGTCATTAACTCAATAACATACCGAGACTGAGGGTTGTCGGCAGGGCGATTAAACAATAAGGTATTGCTACTATTGGCAGTAGAGCTAAAAATTAAAAGGCATAATGCCAAGGCGCGCAGTGTAATGTTCATAGGTCCTGTTATTTTATTATTATTTCAGGCTGTTTTATAGGTGTTGCATATCTCAGTCTAGCAAATTAATAATTTATGTTACACTAGCAAAATGTTTACTTCTGCAATAATGTCATTATGAGTTTTAATCTTTGCAAATTACCTCGCCATGAAAAGTATCAAATCCAGTTAGAATATGAATCGTCATTTTGGGCATATCAAATTAAACGCGGAAAGCGCTCTAGAGAAATGGTGTACGACACCATCAATAGCCGCCCTGTATCAGAGCAGACCTTTTTAAAACAGCGATTTGAGTATTATCTTAGTATTATGCTTGCAGGATCATAGTGTACTCGGTTCATTGTTTGCAGCCGATAACAGTCCCTTTGGTAAATAAGTTTTATAAGCAATTCTCAGTAAGGGGGCGGGCGAACAAACAAGATCAATGTTGGGTTGCTAAGTCCGACAGAATCATTGCGGCATGTAGAGTACAACATAAAGGTGAAGCCCTTTTCTTATCGACCGTATTTGTTGACCCTGCATTTAGATCCCAAGGTGTGGCAAGGCAGTTAATCGTCACCGCGGTAGCATCGCAGCACTGTAGCATTTTCACTTTTGCATATCGTGACCTTGAGCCGTTTTATCAGGGGTTAGGTTTTGAACGAGCATTAAGCATGCCTGAGCATTTATCGATTAGTTTTGCTAATTACGTGAGGCAAAAACGTGATATTGTGGCTATGTGTATTTATAAATAATTGTTAACTGTCGTTTATGAAATCTTTGGTATTTTTATATACTTTACTGATAATTTTGAGTTTTAGTTCTTGTTTTAGTGTTGCAGCTGAAATAAAACGATTATCTCCTTCAGAGGGGTTATCGCAAAGCTATGTAAATACGCTCATCATAGACAACAAAGGTTATCTATGGCTATCTACTGAAGGCGGTTTAAATCGATACGATGGATATCAAGTCTTACGTGTTAAAGGTCCGCAAGGTGAGCTTGAAGAAGTTGTCATCGATCGAATTTACCAAGACCCACTAAACCGCATTTGGATAGCGTCACGTCGCTTAGGTCTCTACAGCTATGATCCAGTCTTAGATGTATACCAAAAATATTTGCAAGCCGTTAAATCTCAAGAAGAAATGATAGAGCAGTCAGTCAATCAAATGCTGGCAAAAAACGATGAACAGCTTTGGCTGGGACGCGGGGATAATGTTGCGTTATTGGATATTGCATCGGGTGATGTATCTATAGAGGTGACACTTCCGATCAATAAGCAGTCGGGTTTTGTTAGGCAGTTACTGCGTAAAGGAAACCATTTATTTATTGCGACGTCAGAAGGTGCATTCGCATATAACCTTGATTCCAAGGTTTTAAGTCACATTACACATGTCAACAACCCAGCTCATAACTTACAACAACATACTAAATCTTTGGCGCTTTTAGGTGATGATAAACTGCTTGTTGGCGCAGTTAACGGATTATATGAAGTAAATATTGCACACTTAGAGAGGTTAGAGGAAGGGACTCACGATTGGCAGGGGAGGCAACTTTTACATGACATGAACGTGTGGAAAATAGCCGTAAAACCAGAAGCTCTATTATTGGGAACAGATAAAGGGCTCATGCACTATCGTCTTTCTGATGGCACACTGACGAGAGATGAACGGATAGCGACTAGTCAATATACATTAACAGATAAAAGCATCATTGATTTTTTGGAGGATAAATATGGGGCTTTATGGCTAGCCACTAAACGTGATGGGGCCTTTTATATTCCAAAACAAAAAACGCAGTTTAAAAACGTAAACAACAGCTCAGTAAATGGCTCTGGGTTTTCTCATTCGACTGTGTGGTCCTTATTGGAATATAAAGGCAAGATTTGGGCATCAACCAATGATGGCCTGACAAGTTATGATATTGCGAGCAATGAAACAGCTGCTTATCTTAAAGGGTACATGGGAGAACCTGTTATGCCAGAGTTTTCTATTTCTCGTACTTTCTTATATAAAGACAAAATTTGGCTCGAAAGTAACCGAGGGTTATATACCTTTGACCCTAATACCTACGAAGTCAGCCGGCCAATAGTCAAAAATAGCGAGCAGCAAAAAGTCATTGATGGATTTTTGTTTGGAACACTTTTGATGCCTAACGGGAAGTTATATTTTATCCACCCAAGCGAAGGCTTTTTTTATTATGACATTGAGAAAGAGTCATTACAGAAGCTTGAGGGAGATATTGGGTCGAGAAACCCGTTTTTGTCTTATGGTTTTTTACCGCCATTACCTGATGAGCCTACGTCCCCCCTGTATTACTCTGGTGGTGTGTTATACAGAATGGACCCAGATACTTGTGAGTTAGATATTATTTACTCTGTACCAGATGCAAATGAAAACCTTCCCGTTTCTCTGTTAACTTATAGCGTCGATAAGAATAATATCCTGTGGTTGGCATTTTCAAACTTTGGCTTAGTGGGTTTATCTCTAGATGGTTTTGAAGTAGTTCATACCATTGATTTAAAAAAGCTAAAACTGGGAACCCCAATGTATGGGATGCACCAAGACGACGCACAAATGATTTGGATGTCGTCACACAAGGGAATTTGGCGTTTGGACCCCGATAACCTACATATGCAGCAATTTACCATCAATGATGGTTTGTCTACCAATGAGTTTAATGGCGGCTCATCATTAAAATTATCGGATGGTCGGATTGTTTATGGCTCCTTAAAAGGTTTTACTATTTTTGATCCCCAAAAAAACCGTCCTCATGAACCCTTGCTATCTCGTGTTAACATTACCTCTGTGGACCTCATGTCACGAAAATTACATTCATATGGCTTAAAAACCTTCGGCGATATTGTGTTGAATCATGATGATATTGGCCTTGAAGTCGCATTTTCTGCCATGGTATTCAATTATCAGCAGGGCATTGTGTATGAGTATCAAATATCGGGTGGGCAAAAAATTCTCACCCGTGGCAATAATCGCGTTACTTTTCCAAAACTTAATCCAGGACATTATCAATTAAAAGTGTGGGCAAAAGACCCTTTAACTGGAGATTATACGAAACCCGCAAAATTGAATATTCGTGTTAAGTATCCAGTTTGGCGCTCACCGACCGCCTTAGTCATTTATTTGATGTTGGCATTGTTTATTTTTGGCTTGTGGCTATACCGAAAAAGTCGTATTGAGCAGATGATCATTGCGGCCCACAAGGAGACGCAAAATAGTGAAGCCCGGTTAAAGCTTGCGCTTGAAAGTAGTGGTTCTGGCGTATGGGATTGGCACTTACAAAGTCAGTTGATTTATCAGCCTCGGTTATTTTCAGAATTAGAGTACGCACAAAGTAATATTGGTCTTGATGAGTATTTACAGCTAATTCATCCGCATGATAGAGGTCTATTTCGACTCGAGTGGTTGGAGTTCGTGTCTACCAATAAAGGTGTGTTCAATTGCACCTATCGACTTAAGCATGCAGAAGGTCACTGGCGTTGGTATAAAGACTTTGGCAAAGTGATGGCTTGGCGTGATGGCACACCTGAACGTGTGACGGGCACATATACGAACTTGACCCGGGAGCGAATGTTTGAAGAGCGAGCCCGGTTGTTTGGGGCCGCATTTGAAAAAACCCGTGACTGGGTGTTTATTTTGGATAAGAACTTGCGTATCCAAGCATGTAATACTGCATTACAGCACGCCTTTAACATTGAGGCTGAACCCAAATCCAGCACTAATTTGCACTTGGGCCTTAGTCGCCATACACGCATGGACTATTTACGTAAAATGACCCAATTAAAAGTGGGGGAGCATATTAGTGCTGAAGAGCAATTAGTATTAGCGAATAATCAAACATGTCATGTGTTGATAAAAATAAGTGCAGTGGATGGGTTACAAGGTGAGTTACATAATTATGTTGTTGTTTTAACTGATATATCTTCGCAAAAGCGTACAGAGAAAGAGCTATATCAATTAGCGAATTATGACGCATTAACACAGCTACCTAACAAAGCCTTATTTATTGATAGAACGCACCATGCCATTGAACAAAATCATAATACGCAACCTGTGGCTGTATTAGCGATTCGTTTTAAGCGTTTACAACATTACCAAGACAGTTACGATCGAGATTTTTTTGAAGCGCTGGTACAACAATTGGCGACGACATTGCAATGCTGCTTTCGAGACCAAGACAGTTTAGCCATTGGCGTCAATAAAGCGTTTTATGTACTCATGGAACAAGTTGATGATGTGTCTCAGGTGATACGTTATGTGAGTTGCTTAATGAGTCGTTTTGATGCCCCGATTTGTGTCCTAGAGCAAAGCTGTAATATGCAGTTAAGTATAGGTGTTGCAATGTACCCAGAAGATGCAATGGATGCGTTTACACTGAGTGATAATGCGAAAATAGCGTTAAGTCATGCAATAAAGCATGCGGGTAATCATTACCAATTTTATCGAAGTGAGCTTAATAAGCAGGTACAAAAGACCATTGAAATTGAGAATATGCTACAAATAGCATGTCAAAGGAGTGAATTTAGTAATTTGTATCAGCCCATTATAAACGGTACGAGCAAAGTGATTGATGGGTTTGAAGTCATGTTACACTGGCCGAAAAACGACAATTATAGCCAAACGGAATTATCCGACGCTGCGCAGCAGTCTGGTTTGATCACAGAGTTAATGTTGCATACCTTAGAAAGGGCGTTAATTGAGTTAAAACAATGGCATTTGATTGCTCCACAGTTGTATATTTCGGTTAACTTGTCTCCTTACGATTTTCAGTATCCGGACTTAGTAAATAAGATAGATGGTATCTTAAAGCGAGCACAGGTACATGGTAAGTATGTGGTGTTTGAGGTATCAGAACCCGTCATGATGACAGATATACCCAACGCATTAGCGCGCATGTATCAGTTGAAGGTACTTGGTTGCCGCTTGTTTATGGATGACTTTGGTACCAGTTATGCCTCATTGACGTATTTGAAAAAATTCCCGGTTGATGTCCTTAAAATTGATAAAGGCTTTATTCAAGATATTGGCATTGATACTGAGCATGAAATCATTATTCATTCAATATTATCTTTGGCGCACAGTTTGGGGATCCAATGTGTTGCCGATGGCATTGAAGCGCGTGCTCAAATGAAGTTTTTACGTTTACTTGGCTGTGATTACTTTCAAGGCGCACTGTTTAGTGAGCCTGTGCTCGGTGAGCACGTTGATGAATTGCTCAAATATGGGTGGCAACAACGCTTTTAAAGTTTGTGACCGCAATGCCTACAATACATCGCATATGCCCGTTGACTGGTCATAAGTTTGATGGCTTGGTTTGCTTCGCTGGGGCTTAACCCTAGTTCAATGCGTAGGGTTTCTAAATGTTGTCGCTCTTGCTCGTCTAAAGCACCATCATGGAGGCTATGCAATACAGCTTCATTAAATGCATCTCTACGTTTTCTAAGCTGTTCAGCGAAACTCGATGCAAGTAAACCAGTAGGAATAGCCACCATACCCATACTCAGTAATGTGATCACGCCGCCAAAAAACCGGCCTATGGGTGTAATTGGCACAACGTCACCGTAACCGACGGTGGTTAGCGTTGCCATTGCCCACCACATGGACTCAGGGATTGAGCCAAATTTGTCAGGCTGTACATCATGTTCGAGCAAATATATGCCACACGATGCCATAATGAGCACCACAGACATAATAAAAAAGGCTGCAAGTAAACTACTGCCTTCTTGTTTAAATGCGGCGAGCAACAGTTGCATGGCTCGAGAGTATCGGGTGAGTTTAAATATCCTAAATAACCGTATTACCCTTAAGAAGCGTAAATCAAATGCAAAAAACATCATGAGTAAAGAGGGAAGAATCGCCATCAAATCAATAAGCGCTAAGGGGGAAAATAGGTATTTGATGCGTTTTCTACTGTTGGATGTGTTGAGTTCTTTATCGCCTGTTTGCTCTACACAAGACCAGAGTCTTAGTAAGTACTCGATGGCAAAGATCCCCACCGATGTCACCTCTAATAATAAAAAGTGATGGTGATATTGCGCGGTTAGTTCAGGTACAGACTCCAATACAATGGCGACGACATTAATCATAATGAGTGTAATTAAGAAAGCATCTAGATATCCGCCAGCCTTTTGATAAGCGCCTTGACCCGCCAATAGTGCAGCGACCTTTGTACGATATGCCGTCATGCTTCGCTACCTACTATTAAGCGCATATTTACGGTACCTTCTTCAAAATCCCGAGTAACGGAAAACCCCAGCCTTTTCGATAGTTCAATCATACCGGTATTCTCTGGGAGCGTAATGCCTTCAATGATTGAAACACCAAGAGATTGGCAATGTTTAATAGCAGCTTGCATTAACACTTTTCCAAGTCCAAGTCCTTGGCAGTCGGAGCGTACAATGACTGAAAACTCCGCGCTATAATTATCAGGGTCCATTAACACCCGTGACACCCCGAGTGTTTTATAGGTGCTTTTATAGGGTTGTGAGACAATAAATGCCATTTCACGATCATAGTCAATCTGTGTCATCTTGGCGAGCTGGTCATGATTAAACTGGGGAAGCTCACCAAAAAAGCGTCGGTATCGGTCTTCTTTGGTAAGTGATTGATCAAACTCTTGATGAGCACGTTCATCTTCTGGCTTGATAGGGCGTAATGTCGCAATAGTCTCGTTTTTCAGGGTGATTTGTGATTCGAGTTCTTTTGGATAAGGCCTGATCGCAAGTCTTTTTTTCCCTTGTTGTGGCTGATATGCACGCAGCGTAATATTGGCATCCAATACGAGAAATTGTCCGGAGCTTGCTAAAATAGGGTTAAGCTCAATACTGTGGATATTCGGCTGATCTACCACTAGCTGGGATACGCGTGTTAATAGCGCACATAAACGATATTTATCAACTTTATCTGGTAACGTGCGATTTTTTAGGACGCCTTTATCTTGTGCTGCGGCAATGAGATATTTCGCTAAGTTCATATTTAATGGTGGGAGCGATACTGCGGCTTGAGAAAACTCCAAGCCTGTGCCAGCCTCACCCAATAATATGACAGGGCCAAAATTATGTTCCGTTTTTACCGCGATACGAAGCTCTTGTGCACCCGCACGCGGTGCCATTTTTTGTAGTGAAAACCCTTCTATTTCAGCATCAGGGTAGGTTTCTTTGATACGCAATAGCATGGCAAAAGCCGTTTGCTCAACTTCATTCGCGTCATTGAGATTTAATACTACGCCTCCCACTTCAGACTTGGATGGGATTGATGCACTGATAAGTTTCAACGCAATTGGAAAGCCCAATAATAGAGCCTGCTCTTTTGCTTCGCTGGGGGTTAGGGCAACTAATGTTTCTATACAGTTCACGCCATAATGACACAGTATTTGGCTGGCTAGATGAGTTGATAAATGTGTGAAGCCTTGCTCGATGAAGTGTTCAACTTGCTGTTTTGCTGACAGGCTATCTACTTGATTATCTTCGCTGGTGGATTCCGGGGTTTGTGTTAGATGTTTTTGGTTTCTTCGGTAACTCACCAAATGCATGAAGGCTCCAACCGCTCCCTCAGGCGTGCGATAAGTTGGAATACCGTGTTCAGCACATTCATAGCGTGCTTCGTAGGCGGCTTCCTCACCCATAAAGTTAGTCATGACATACGGGCGTGCCATTTTCGGTATTTTATTGAGCGTTGTAGCGATAATTTGAGCATACTCTTCACTGGGAGCCAAAGCTGAGGGGGTATGCATAATGAGTAAGTTCTTAACCTCTGGGGCTTTGAGTAAAATCTCAAGTGCCTGCTGGTAACGCTTAGGAGAGGAGTCACCAAAGATATCAACAGGGTTAGAGGTCATGTCTGATTGCGGGATCACTTTATTCAGAGCATCTTTGGTTTGTTGTGAAAGTTGCGCCAATTTACCTGAGCGTTGTAACAGGGTATCTACGGCCATGATCCCCGGGCCCCCTCCATTGGTTAAAATGGTCAGCTGCTCGACTTGCAATAGCTTTGGGTGTAAAGCGAGGGTTTGAGTTGCAGCAAATAGCTCCCTTAAGTCGTTAACACGTAGCATTCCTGCCCGTTGGAACATCGCATCGTATACCGCATCATCAGATGTTTTACCGCCAGTATGAATAAAAGCGGCTTCAGCTCCAGCTTGTGTGCGGCCGGTCTTAATGACGATGACCGGTTTGCTGAATGCTGCGGCTCGAGCTGCAGAGATAAATCGTCTTACATCTTCGATATTGTCGATATAGAGCAAGATTGCTTTTGTTTTAGCATCGCGGCCAAGAAAGTCGAGCAGCTCGTCAAAATCAATATCTAGGCAATCGCCAACCGATATAAAATATGAGAACCCTATTCTTTTGTTTTTAGCCCAATCCAGAATTGTAGAGCATACGGCTGCGGATTGGGATACAAAGGCAAGTCGCCCTGGTTTGGCAACTGTGTGAGAGAAACTGGCATTTAGGCCAAGATGTGGGATGAGTAACCCTAGGCAATTTGGGCCAAGTAAAGTGACGTTAACCGCGTTTGCGATTTGTTTTAAAGAGGCTTTTTGCTGCACATTTAAGCCTGCAGCAATCACGATTGCATGTTGGCAGCCATGTTTTCCGAGCTGCTCAATAATGCTATTTACAGTGGTTTTATTCGTGCATATGACAGCTAGATCAGGCGTATGGGGTAAGCTACTTATATCAGGGTACGCCAAAACACCATGGACAGCGTTATGTTTGGGGCTAACAGGCATAATAGGTCCTTTAAAACCGCCTTGTAACAAATTACGCATAACAATATAGCCGGCTCGACTAGGGTTATTAGATGCACCAATGACGGCAACAGAGCGAGGGGAAAAAAACTGACTTATGCGTTTCACGCTCATAAAGGTTCCTTAATTATTTTTCGAGTTCAGCTTAGGCTCATCGGCTAGGTATCACTCTATCATTTTTTTAGCAATGATCGAGTTGATTTACATTAGACTTTGATCTGAGTAATTATTTTAGGAGAAACAGGTATGAGGGCTGACGTGTTCAAGCATGTTGGGGCGGCGACTGTTCTAGCATTGGGTTTAGTGTGTAGTACTTGGTTGATTAAACATACTGTCATTGATGTAAAGGCAATGGAAAGAACGGTGCAAGTGAAGGGGTTAGCGGAGCAAGAGGTGCCCGCAGATACGGTTATTTGGCCCGTTTTTTATAAAGATGCAGATAATGATTTAGATGTGTTAATTGCACGTGTTGATAAGAAGAATGCTGCAATTCGCGCTTTTTTAGTGCTTCAGGGGTTTAATGATGATGAAGTCAGCGTCACAGCGCCCTCTATTGTGGACAAATTTGCGCAAGAATATAGTCAAAATGAGCGTGGTTTTCGTTATGTGGCCAAAGCGGGCATCACTGTTTTTAGTCATTCTCCAGATAAAGTGAGAACCGCATTGTCGCAACTGAGTCAATTGGCAAAGCAAGGGATAGCCATCACTCAAGACGATTATCAAAATCGCGTAGAATATATGTTTACAGGGCTTAATGATATTAAACCCCAGATGGTTCAATTGGCGACCCAAAAAGCCAGAGAAGTCGCGCTTAAATTTGCAAAAGACTCAGACTCTCAACTAGGTAAAATTAAATCAGCTCGACAAGGTCAATTTAGTATTCGAGATAGAGACAGCAATACGCCATACATTAAAGTTGTGCGGGTTGTCGCGGGTGTGGAATATTATCTGTCGGACTAGCTATATGTTGACGCGGTATCGCCAATTGCCAGCGGGTGAGTATTTTTTCATACATGCCCGTTTGCTTTATTTTTTGTAACGCTTTGGCTAGTTGCTGGCATATATTGCGAGGGATATGCTTATTGGCAACTAGCTGTAGTGCAGAGGGAAAACGATCAATATGTAGCATTTTGGAAACTTGGTTTACGCTATACCCTGAGTTTTTTAATTCTTTTTTTAGTGTCATGGTATTTGTCATAACTAAATCTACCCTTTGTTTAAAGAGTAGATCCCACAATTGCTTGTAATGGCTTGCAAGCACCAGGTTTTTATCCTCTTGAAATCCCTCTTTTTGCAAATAATGTGCACTTGAATACCCCCGAATAGTACTGACTTTTAATCCTTTAGCGTCAGTGAGGCTTACGACTTGATGAGGTAAGTTTTTTAAGCCAACAAGATAAGCATCTGCAAAATACAATTGACCTAACCAAGTAAATTGGGGTTGACGTTCAGGGGTCTGTAATAAGGACATCATTAACGCTAAGGGATTATTTTTGAGCTCATGATACGCTCGTGCCATAGGCATTATTTCAAATTGCCCACTGAGCTGCGCTTCATGCAGTATCGCTTTTGTAATATCTACCAATGCACCTGCTGCGTTCCCATTTTTGTCAATATAGTGGTACGGAGGTAAATCTTCGGCGACAAACGTTAGGGGCTGTGCATGACTATGCTTCGGCCAAAAAAGCGCAAGATAAACGAGTATATAAAGCGTACATCGCATACAACTACCTCTTCATAAGTGATTTTTGATTGTAGGGAATTTAGTCATTAAGGGATAGTAGTAATTTGTTATTTCAATCATTGCGATGTTAGGTCGCACGTAATTGCTTCCTAGCATGGTGCTAGAAAGTGAGGTTTACAATGTTATGGTTTTTTCTTGAGCCACTTACCCATTGCTTTGTCATATGCTTGAGTGATAGCTGTTTTGTTGCATGTATATGGCAAGCTCTGCCACTGGTTTGTGAGTCCGCTATCTGAAACGCGATTGTTCACATCGCCATTAAACACTTTAAAACAGGTCGTACCGTTTTGATACTCAGTGAAGGTCTGGTTTTTTGAAATGACCAATGCTTCTCCTTTATTTGTGTTTTTATAGTGGGCAGGGACGTTAATTCTTTTTTGCTGAGTTGATGATGAATGGGGGGGTGTATACGACAACCCTTTAGCGCGAATATTTTGCAGTACTTTATAAGGATTAATAGTTTGTTGGCTCTGTGTGTGAGTATTACGTGGAGTTTCCTCGCTTTTAATTTTTTGTGTTTGCGCAATTGTAGGCTCGATTGGATGCGTTTTAGGCTCTGTTACTTCTGAGGCTTTGGGTGGTATGGGGACAGCATCTACTTTTGTGTGTTCAGATGTTGAGTCTATTACGTCGGTGTTGGGGAGCGGAGGAGTCTCGGCTTCCTTTAATTTTTTTGGCGGGGCTTGTTCTAGTTTATGTTCCATTACTAAGTATGTTTTCAATGCCGGTGTATTGGCTAATGAGGGGATATTAACAGTGTGAGATTTGAGAAAATAAAAAAGTATGGCATGTAAGAGCACAGAGTAAATAACTGTCTTTATTATGAATTTCACCTAAATCTCCCTGTGTTATAAATAAGCAGATATGACACATAGGTGGCAGGAAAGTTCAGTTCAGATACGCAATTTATAAGTAAACTACATTCTGTATAGTAAAAGTGGTATCTGAAGGTTAGCCGTGTTTAATGGTTAGCAGCAGTACTTTTAGGTAAGCAATGCTGTTCGTATTTGTTCGAGCAGTGAGATTTCTCTGATGAGTGATAAGCCCTTTTTTGGACTGTTTGCGAGCGTCTTTTTGTTATGTTCAATGGCAATGTTTATATCAACCCAGACAGGGGACATACCGTTAGCACTTTCATAACCTTCCATTTGAGGTGCATCGAAGTTGCCACAAATATCGCAAATATAGCAATCGGACACGATATGAATGACATCAAAATCCGCTTTGTGCCAAACTCGGTACTCTTCATAGCGACCAAATGGCGCAATATGCATGATTTCTTTAGCACCAGTTTCTTCTTGTAGCTCTCTAAGTAATGCATCCTCTAGGGATTCACCTTCATCAACCCCACCACCAGGTAAAGTATAATCATCGTAGCGCGCCGTGTATAACAGAAGGATTTTGTCACCGTCTAGCACAATGGCACGGGTGGTTTGACGAGTAAACTGGTTGCCTTCAAGTGGCACGATAGGCATGGTGTTAAGACTGCGCATATAAAAGAAAAACCGATAATCATAAAAGGCGCTATTATACGGATCACCTTGTAAGATACAAAACCAATATACCTGCGCTTTTTACACAGAAATATTGGTTTCGTGCAACGAGTCTAAAATTAGAATGGGGCCGGGTATTGTTTGAATACCTCACTAATATCAGCCAACACTTGCGCACTAAGGGGTGTGTCGAAAGCCGTTAAGTTTTCTTTGAGTTGCGACATAGTCGTTGCACCAATAATTGTTGATGTAACGCCCTCTACTTGGTTACACCATGCAAGTGCCAGTTGCGCGGGAGTGAGTCCGTGTTGTTTAGCAACGTCTACATAACGCTTAGTGGCTTCATTACTGTATTGGGTATCTCTGAATAAGCCTTGTCGCTGTGTTATGGTCCATCGACTTCCCTCTGGACGCGCACCGTCAAGATATTTTCCCGTTAAAAATCCAGCAGCGAGTGGTGACCAAGGCAAATAAGCAATATCTTCATGTACACAGTTCTCGATAAGATACGGCCAGTCTTTAGCATGTAATAAACTAAACTCATTTTGTATAGAAACTGGTTTAGGTAAATTGTGCAATGTTGCGAGCTTTAAATATGTATTGATCCCCCACGTTGTATCATCAGACAAGCCCCAATGACGTATTTTCCCCGCCTTTATACACTCATTTAAGCCTTGCAATATGTCGAGCATGTCTGCCGTTTCTTGTTCGGCATTGACGTGTGAAAAGTTAATTTGCCCCGGTTGATGCTTGGCAAAGTGGGGCGATGTTCTATTAGGCCAATGTAATTGGTATACATCAATGTAGTCGGTTTTTAAGCGTGTGAGAGAGCCGTCGACAGCTTCAATGACTGACCGCCCTGAGATTGGCGCGCCATTTCTGACCCAGCTCAGTCCAGGGCCTGCAATTTTACTTGCGATAATAAGCTGCTCTCGTTTTTCACTGTGGCGTGATAACCAATCACCAATAATTGCTTCTGTTTTGCCGTAAGTGTCTTTAGAAGGGGGCACTGCATACATTTCAGCAGTATCGATAAAGTTAATGCCTTTACTAATGGCATAGTTAATTTGTTCATCAGCGTCATGTTGGTTGTTTTGTAATCCCCATGTCATGCTGCCTAAACAAATACGAGAGACATCAAGTTGGCTGCTACCTAAACGACTAAACTGCATGCTAACTCCTTGTTGTTATTAATTATGAGAAAAAGGAAGGATCTTAACTCTTATTGTAGTTTACATGAGAGGCTGGGAAAAGTTGCAAAAGATTAAAACTTCAGGTCATAATGGCTGTATATAAATACAGGTTTTTGGTATGCGCAAGTTTATACACATTGATATGGATTGTTTTTATGCTGCGGTGGAAATGCGAGATAACCCTGCGCTTGCAAATGTGCCGATGGCAATTGGTGGGAATAGCCACAGAGGAGTGCTGTCTACGGCGAATTATATTGCTCGGGAATATGGTGTCCGATCAGCGATGTCTAACTATCAAGCAAAAAAGCTATGCCCAGATTTGGTAATTGTGCCGGGGAGAATGGCCGTTTATAAAGCCGCGTCTGAACAGATCAGAGCTGTGTTTGCAAAGTACACGGATTTAATTGAACCTTTATCGCTCGATGAAGCTTACCTTGATGTGACTGACAGTGAGCATTGCTCAGGCAGTGCAACGTTAATTGCCGAACAAATTCGTGCTGATATTTATCATGCTACAGGGTTAACGGCATCGGCTGGAGTCGCGCCTATTAAGTTCTTGGCAAAGATAGCCAGTGATGAGAATAAACCCAATGGACAATTCGTGATCACACCGTCGCAGGTCTCTGAATTTATCGATGGGCTGGCGTTAAAAAAAATTCCTGGTGTTGGTAAAGTGACACAACAAAAGCTGCAAGCTATGGGGCTTGAACATGGTAAAGATATTAAAGCATGTGAAGAACACTTTTTGCTCCAGCGCTTTGGTAAATTTGGTGGGGTATTATGGCGTCGCTGTCAAGGTATTGATGAACGAGGAGTAGAAACTCACCGAGTGAGGAAATCAGTAGGGGTCGAAACGACATTTAATGAAGATACCAGTGAGTTTGAGTTACTAAAACAACGCTTAATATGTGATTTATTGCCTGAACTTGAAAAGCGTGCAGCCCAGCATATCAAAGAGCGAGGGATCGCTAAACTCGGTGTTAAGGTCAAGTTTCACGATTTTCAACAAGTGAGCAAAGAGTGTCAATTTGACGAGGTCAATGCTGCGGTTTTGTGTAATTTATTAAAAGAATTATTGGCGCGATTTCGACACAAGCCTGTCAGGCTAATTGGTATTCAAATTGGTTTATTAGACTCAAAACAAGGCCAACCCCAATTGGGCTTATTCGACAGTGAATAGACCTAGCAAGGACTGCCCTTAATGCTCTTAGACTAAAAGATAAGTGTTGTTGGGTATTTTTGTGATAGCGTGAGGTGAATAAAAAAATAACAACTCACAGGAGCGCACTATGCAATCGATTATGATTGTACTGTTTGGCATTGCCGGGATGATATTTGGGTGGTTTGTTTACTCCAAATTTATTGCTGAAAAAATATTTAAAATGGATGATGACTTTGTCACACCAGCTCATGAACTTAATGATGGGGTAGACTATGTGCCTACGAATAAAGTGGTTTTATGGGGCCATCACTTTACCTCTGTAGCGGGGGCTGCACCTATTGTTGGGCCAGCTATTGCAGTTTATTGGGGGTGGGTCCCCGCGGTTTTATGGGTAGTAATAGGGACTATCTTCTTTGCTGGCGTTCATGATATGGGCGCACTGTGGGCAAGTGCACGCCATAAAGGTAAGTCAATGGGAGCGCTCTCTGAAACCGTGATAGGTAAACGCACTCGGGCTTTATTCATGATAGTGGTGTTTTTAGTCCTGTTGATGGTTAATGCGGTATTTGGTGTGGTGATTGCGAATTCGTTTGTCGCTAATCCAACTGCGGTACTGCCAGCGTGGGCTGCAATTGTGGTTGCTTTAGTCATTGGTCAATTGTTAAAACGTAAAGTTCCTCTAGTACCATTGTGCTTTATTGGTGTTGCGATACTTTATGCAACCATTTATATGGGCACTGGCGCACCGATTGCGCTGCCCAGCGAAATATTTGGTTTAACAGACAAAGCCAGCTGGATTGTTATTTTGTTTGTGTATGCGGCCGTGGCGTCTTTACTTCCTGTATGGATGTTACTGCAACCGAGAGATTTTATTAATGGCATGCAATTGTTGGTGGGGCTAGTGCTGCTATACGGCGCTGTATTTGTGGTGATGCCCGATATTACTGCGCCGGCATTTAACACGCAAACGGTTGTTGATACGCCGAGCATTATTCCATTATTGTTTGTGACGATAGCGTGTGGTGCTGTTTCAGGTTTTCATGGCATTGTGTCTTCTGGTACAAGTTCAAAGCAATTAAATAAAGAAAAAGATGGTCGCTTTGTCGGGTATTTGGGTGCCATTGGTGAAGGCAGTTTAGCGTTAATTACTTTAGTGGCGGTGAGTGGGGTTATGCTGGCTGTGTCACCAGAGGAGTGGCATGAAATATATAGCCACTTAGGTGCAGGGAGTGTCTCAGCGTTTATTACAGGTGGCTCTAATTTGATCAGCAGTGGTTGGGGTATTTCTGCCGAAATTGCAGCCACATTGCTCGCAGTAATGGTGGTGCTTTTTGCAGGGACGACCATGGACTCGGGTGTGCGACTCCAACGGTATATTATTCAAGAGTGGGGTGATATTTATCAACTTAACCTGCTTAAAAATGGCATGGTCGCGACGTTTATTGCCGTAGCATGTTGTTTATTACTGGCGTTTGGTGCTGGTGGCGCGTCAGGCAGTGGTGGCATGATAATTTGGCCGTTGTTTGGATCAACAAACCAAATATTAGCCAGTTTAACGTTGTTGGTGATTTCGGTTTATTTGATTAAATTGGGGAGACCAGCGAAGTACACCTTGATCCCAATGAGTTTTGTGTTGGTCATGGCATTTTTTGCTGGGCTTATTAAGCTGGTTGAATATTATGAACAAGGTAATTGGTTGTTAGTGAGTTTGGATATTGTTGTACTGGTTGTGAGTGTCCTAGTGATGCTTGAAGCTTGGTCGGTGATAAGTCGCCTTAGGCAAGATAACGCTACACAACAGCAAACTCAATGATACAAGATAACAATTGGGTTTATCGTACAAACTGGTAAACACGGTACAAATAGCTGATAATTACGCCCTTAAATTAATCTTTAAGGGCTTTTTTATGTCTTTTCCTCTCGCGTTACCCTGTCATGATTTTTTAACCCAAGATGCCGATGCGGTGATTGTCATCGCTGCTAACACGCAAAGTCTGGGTCATACTCAACTTGATGTTGCTTTGGCACCCTATTTAGCGGTTGATCAGCGCATCAATAGTAAAGCGACACTAGTACTGGCTAATGAGCTACCAGGCAAGCGCTTAATTGTGTCTCCAACAGGTCCATTACATCGTGATTATGACGATGTACGTCGAATCTTTGACGCGGCAAAATCAGCCATCGTAGAAGCAAAAGCTGCGGGCGTGACGAAACCGGCACTTATTGTTACGGGGCTACCTGCCGATGAACGTTATAAAAATGCATTAGAGGTTGCTTTTCTAGGTGCATGCCAAGCGCTATGGCAGCCACTGGAAGCACGTGAGTACCGTGGTGAAAGCATTGAACCGGTGACGGAAATACACTTAGTAGGCGCGACCGATGCACAAGCTAAGCAATTGAACGCCATCGCTGCTGGACAATATGCTGCGAGAGATTTATGTGGTACTGAGCCGGAAAGAATGGCACCACCGCGTTTTGCTGACTATTGTGTCGAGCTCTTTGCAAACACGTCTGTATCCGTCGAAGTGATTGCTGATATTGATAAAATTGAAAGTGATTACCCTATGTTAGGTATGGTCGCGCGTGCATCTTATGCTGTTGAGCGCCACCACCCTCGAGTTGTTAAACTAGAATACACACCAACAGGTGACGTAACACGTACATTGATGTTTGTTGGTAAAGGCTTAGTATATGACACAGGCGGCGCTGATTTAAAAGTCGGTGGTTTTATGGCGGGCATGAGCCGAGACAAAGGCGGTGCAGCCTCTGTCGCTGGGTTTATGAAAGCGGTTGCTGATTTTCAGCCTAAAGGCGTAAAAGTAATTGCTTACTTAGCGGTTGTACGTAACTCTATAGGTTCAGACTGTTTTGTCCCAGATGAAATCGTAACGTGTCGCGAAGGGTTAAAAGTACGAATTGGCAATACCGATGCTGAGGGGCGCTTGGCAATGGGCGATCTATTAAGTGAAATGAAGGATTTGGCACAATCTCAAGTTAACCCTGAATTATTCACTGTTGCCACACTCACAGGACATGCGGCTCGCGCAGTGGGTCCATATAGTGCGTATGTTGAAAACGGCCCAGCCCGAGCTGCAAAAGTATCTCGTCAATTGGCAGATATTGGTGATTTATGGGCTGATGGGGCTGAGTTATCACGCAGTCGCCGTGAGGATTATGATTTTATCAAGCCTCGCACATTGGCTGATGATGTTATCTCAAGTAATAATGCACCATCGGCCATTACGGCGCGCGGGCATCAATTCCCTATGGCATTTTTAGCATTAGTGGGCGGATTAGATAAACATGGTAGTGATGCAGAACAGCCTATTCCGTATGTGCATATGGATATTGCTGGCAGTGGTGTTGAAGGTGGTGATTGGCAGCACGGTAAACCAACTGCAGCGACAGTGGCGAGCTTATTTGCCCGTTACTGCTTATAAGCCAGCGTTTTAAGTGTGGTGTATTTATGATGCTTATAAAGAGTAGGCGTTAGGTCAGACACTTCAAAACCAGACCGGACAATGCATGATATTATTCATTGTCCGGTATTGACTTAAATTTTAAAACGCTGCACAACTTGGCCTAATTGTTGGCTAGATTGTTTTAAGTTGAGGCTGGCATCTGTCAATGTGTGCGTTGTGTCTAAGGATTGATGAGTCGCATTCGATAAGTCGGCAATACGTAAGTTGACTTCTTGCGCTACGCTGCTTTGTTCTTGTGTTGCCCGTGCAATATGACTATTCATATCACTGATCACCGTGATTAAGCGTTCAATTTCGTCTAATACTTGATCGGCTCCGCTGGCTTGTTCGACGGTATTTTCTGAAATTTCCTGACATGATTGCACTGCATTCACCGTTTCTTGGGCATTTTTTTGTAGCTTCTCAATCATTTTTTGAATTTCGTCCGTGCTTTGCCCCGTGCGGCTAGCTAGCGTACGTACTTCATCAGCCACAACAGCAAACCCTCTGCCTTGCTCACCAGCTCTGGCCGCTTCAATCGCAGCATTGAGGGCCAATAAATTGGTCTGTTCTGAAATACCACGTATGACATCAAGTACAGAGCCAATATTATTGCTTTCGGTTGCTAAAATTGCTGATACTTTACTCACACTTTGTATGTTAGATGAAAGCGTTTGAATCGCTGTAATGGTATTTGCGATCACGAGTTTTCCTTGCTCGCTGTTTTGCAGGGCGTCTTTAGCTGCAATTTCTGCTGCATGCGCGTTTTCGCTGACGGCGTGTATTTGGGTGCTCATTTGTTCTACTGCTGTTGCAACTTGCCGGCTGTTATCATCTTGTTGCTCGATGTGAGTTAGATTCACTTTTCCAGCGTCGTCAACTTGATCAGCAAATTGTTCAACATGGCGGGTATTTTCTGCTACTTGGGCAATGGAGTGGCGCATTTTTTCTGTGTATGAGTTGAAATATCGAGAGAGTCGAGAGATCTCGTCATTGCCGTGTTCATCTAGCTGCTGGGTTAAATCTCCTTGACCTTGCGATATATCCTTCATCATGTCAGCTGCTAAGCGAATGGGGTGCAAGACACTGTTACTTATGACGCTGCTAAGCACAGCTAAGATAATAATAATGACCACCACATCAATGATCATTAGCCAGCGCAATTCAGAAAATGCCGCATCAATGGTATCTAAGTACACACCAGAACCGATTATCCATTGCCACGGCGTAAACCCTTTGACGAAAGATATTTTATCAACAGGGGTTTGAGCGCCAGGTTTTGGCCATTTGTAGGGCACAAAGCCTTCACCCTGTTTTTTTACGACGCTGACCATTTCGACAAATAGGCGCGTACCATCTGGATCTTTACTATTGGTTAAGCTTTTACCGTCAAGTTGTGGCTTGAGAGGGTGCATTATCATTGTGGGGTTAAAGTCATTCACCCAAAAGTAGTTATCACCATCATATTTCAAGCCTTTGATTGCTGTTAGAGCAGCGTGCTTTGCGTCAATTTCAGATAATACACCTTCGAGGTATTGGGTGTGATACAAAGTGAGTAGGCTATGCGCTGTTTCTACCAAATTTTTGGTTTTTTCATATTGTTGCTTTTCTAGAGTTGCGTATTGTTGAGTTAGGTTGGTTATACTCAACAAAACCAGCCCGAGTACAACCACCATCAGTAACATCATGAGCCGTTGAAAAATGGTGAATCGTCGTAGAAACTGCATATAAGTATCCTTATAAAAATACACAATCCTGTGCATAAAAATAGAAGGGGAATACCATAAGATAAATAATTAAAGAGGGACTGTCAGTAAAAACTTTGAATATTTTCTTCTTTTAAAATAGTAAGTTGTGAATTTTTGATTGGGTGGTAATACAATTAGATTTTGGTCTAATATAAAGCCCACAAGTGTAGGCTTTATAGGAACTTGCGACAGTTTTTGATTACATGTCAAAATGTCGATTAAAGAAGTTTGTGATAGTTTGGTGTAAATGCGTTTGCACTTTTTTACCACGTAAGCTGTGTTTTGAACCTGGGTATGTCATCATTTCAAATGGCTTTGCGTTGTCTTGTAGCTGCTTAAATAACTTGGTTGCATGAGTAAATAATACGTTGTCATCTGCCATGCCATGATAAATCATTAATGGGCCATTTAAGTTATCAGCGAAGGGGAATACAGCACTTTGCTCATATCCAACCGCATTGGTTTTTGGGTGTCCTAAGTAACGTTCTGTGTAATGAGTATCATATAACGCCCAGTCAGTTACTGGTGCACCGGATACACCTGCTTGAAAGTAATCGCCTGCTTTAAACATGGCCATCAAAGCCATATATCCGCCATAGCTGTGGCCGTAAATACCAATGCGTGTTGAGTCGACGTAATCAAGTGTACGTAAAAATTCAACCCCTTTGATTTGATCTGCGACTTCTACCTCACCTAAATGCTTATAAATGGGCGCTTCAAATGCTTTGCCTCGGTTATAAGAGCCTCTATTATCGAGTTGAAAAATAACATAGCCTTGCTGGGCCATATATTGAAAGTATAGGTTTTTGCTGCGCCAGCTATTCGTTACTCTTTGTGCATGAGGCCCGCCATATACGTTAACCATAACAGGGTGCTTTTTGCCTTTTTTCATATTGGCTGGTTTAAAAATACGATAATGTAAGGTTTGCCCATCTTGCGCTTTAATCGTCCCGTACTCAGGTTCTGCAAGGTCGCTTAGATAAGGGGTTAAGGGGTGGTTTTTATTCAGTGGGTTTTGCTCAAGCCAGGTAATAAACTCACCATTGACTTTACGCAAGGCAACCGAGTTTGGTTTATTAACAGCTGAACTGTTGTCGATAAATGTTTTGGCATCTTTAGCAACCACCACTTTATGATAGCTACCTAATTGAGTAACACGTTTGGCATGGCTGTTTTTGAATATGCTGGCACTATACAGATGCTGCTCTAATGGCGTATCGGCACGACCTGCAAAGTAGACCAGACCTTTTTGTTCATCAATGCCCTTTATAGAGTCAACGATCCACTCACCTTGAGTAATTTGGCGTACTAACTGACCATTAGTACGGTATAAGTATAGGTGTTTATAACCATCACGCTCAGAAGCCCAGATAAAGTGCTTTTTGTCGTTTAAGAAGCGTAAATCAAAGTGTAAATTAACCCAAGTATCGCTACGCTCTGTCAAAGCAACAGATTGTTTTTTGGTTTTGCTATCATAAAAGCGCAGTTCTAAGGCCTGTTGTGAGCGATTTTGCCATTGATATGACAATGTTTTATTATCTTTAAGCCATTTGGCTCTGGCGAGATAAATGTCTTGGTCTTTACCTAAATCAACCCAGTCTACTTGTTGATCATTGATATTTACTACACCCAATGCAATTTTGACATTGTTTGTGCCCGTAAATGGATAGCGTTGATTGAATAACTTAACTTCATCGGCATATATTTCGTTACGAATCGCTTCTTCAACAGGGCTTTCATCAATTCGAGTGAAGGCGACCTTTGATTCATCACCAGCCCACCAATAGCCAGTCATTCGACTCATTTCTTCTTGGGCGACAAACTCGGCCATCCCATTTTTTATAACGCCACCGCCATCTGTGCTGAGCGCTATTTCTTTGCCAGAGGCAAGGTCTAGGGCATATAAGTTTTGTTCGCGAATAAAAGACACATAATTGCCTTTTGGCGAAAAGCGAGCATCTGTTTCAAAGGCCTCGGTATTAGTTAGCTTTTTACTTTTACCTGTACTGACCTGAAAGTGATATAGGTCGCCATTCAATGGAAATAAGAGCGCTTTTCCATCCGTTGACCATTTGTACTCTAAAATACCACGACCAAATACACGCTGCCTTTCTCGGCGTGCCTTTTCTTCATTCGATAATGTTTCTGGCCCAGAGAATAAGGCTGCAGAATCAACCAACAAACGATTAGATTTGTCTTTGAGGTTGTATTCCCAAAGGTCATAACGGTTATAGTCATCGACCTTACCTTGTAAGTAAGTCACACGCTTACCGTCAGGAGAAAACTTGAGTTTTACAGGCGCTTTACCTGCTAAACTTGGGTCATCAAAAATACGTTCAAGGGTTAATGGCTTGGCCGCAATACCAGTGCTATTTAGTAGCAATGGCAGGCTGAAGGTTAAAGACGCTAAAATAGCTCGCACAAGAATGCCTTATAAAAATGTAGTTATGTAGTAAATGGTATAAGCAAGCATAGGCAATGGCAATAAATTGGGATAGAGTGCGAATAAAAATACGTTGGAGAGATTGATGACATTTGAGTTAGCCCCAGAACTACAAAGAGACTGCATCGCGTTGGCTGATTGGCCGTTATGTAAAGTGTTATTGATGAATGATAGCCAGTACCCATGGTTCATTTTAGTACCAAGAATAAGCGGTTTAAAAGAAATAATCGACTTAACAGATATACAGCAAAAAACATTTTGGTTGGAGTCGGCA
Organism: Pseudoalteromonas sp. MSK9-3; assembly: GCF_003590335.1. Lineage (GTDB taxonomy): Bacteria > Pseudomonadota > Gammaproteobacteria > Enterobacterales > Alteromonadaceae > Pseudoalteromonas. Next base: position 126,693 of record NZ_MIET01000034.1, read on the forward strand.
AAACTCAGCGAGTTGCTAAGAGATGTGTTTAACCCTGATAAGCTCAATGTTGCTGCATTGGGAAATATGGTGCCGCAGTTACATGTGCACCATATTGCTCGTTTTACAACGGATATAGCGTGGCCAAAGCCGGTTTGGGGCTTGCATTCTCCCATTGCCTATTCAGATGAACAGCTTGTTGAACTCAAAAAGGCGCTATCACTATAGCGCCCTCTACTTAGTTTAAAAATGTAGTGTTGGTTTAAAGGCCCAGTACCGCCTTACCTTGCTTGAAAGTAACGTCTACAGGGATATTTGCAGCGGATAGTTTCGCTAAATCAGCCTGTAATTCAGCTTTTATGTCGCCATGGGTGGCGATCAGCTGACTTACTTTTTCATAGTCGCCATCACCTTGCAGCGTTAGGATCAACTGTGAGAGGTTTTTCATCGCGATGGCCATCTTTTGCATATTAACTTTGTAAAGGCCTTGCTCATTTTTAGAGAATGCGCCTTGTTCTTTGAAGAAGTTAAAACGGATCATATTAGCTTTACCGTGTGCACTTGACGCACCAAAACGCACTGAGCGGAAGATCCCCGCCATAAAGGTCGTATAGTAATCTTCTAAGGTGCCTTCTGTGATCTCTCCTTTTTTAAGGAGTTGTTCAACCATATAAAGGCCTAGAATATCAGCTTTGCCTTCTTCTAAGGCACTGGCATGTTCTTGCAGAGACTGGCGAACGGTGCCTTTTCCTGTGATGGTATTTTTTATACCTAGACCATGAGCAACTTCATGGAACATCGTATTGGCAAAGAATGCATCAAATGTGATGTGTTTACGTTGTTCAGGCACAATGAGTTGCTCAGAGATGGGGAGCATAATCTTGTCGAACTTTGCACGCATCGCATTTTTTAGTTGCAGGCGGCGAGTGCCTTTTTCTAGCTGTACTTGCTCGTCATTAGGAAGGTTAATAGCAATGGTTTTACTGCCAGCATTCGAGTGACCTGCGTAATAAATAACGTCATACGCATTTAAGTCAGCATCAGAGCCCGGTACTTCCTGTTTATATTTTTGATCGACTGGTAAGCCGGTTTGGAGTTCAGGTAAAAACGCAGCAAACTTAGCGAGTCGTTCGCTCCATGCTAAATCTTTAACAAGTACATATGACTCAAACCCAGCTCGATAGCCAAATAGCTGATCTTCGTATGTTTCAATTGGACCAATCACCACATCGATTGGGTTATTTTTCATATCCATCCAAGCGAAATCGGAGCGCTGATAGCTGTTATTTAGCAGTGCGTCAGCCCTTAAATTAAGGTAGTTGGCAAACTCTTTGTCCTGGGCCAAAGTACTGGCTTCTCTTAATAACGATGCTGCGTGTGTGAGCTCCGTATTAAATGCTTCAGAGTATGATACGCTGTATAGCGCACCTTGTTCATCTCGCTTTATCAGGGAATATAGCCCCTGCTTATCTTTTATGGCAGCAGTATTTAATTCTTCTTTAGTAATATCATGGGGGTAAAACTCTGCACCAGGTGTTTTTGTGTCAAAGCCAGAGAGAAAAACTTTATCACCGTCCAATCGATCCCATGGACCATAATTAATATCGGCAAATTGACGTACTTTATCGTCTTTGATACGGCCTAAAAATGTCGCTTTATCCGCCCCAAAACTTTGCTTCCAAAATAAGTCATCCATGATTTTTGAGGCATCGATGAGCTTACTCAGCATCTTTTTCTGATTGTCGTTTAAGTGTGATAAGTCAGTAGTAAGGGTAACCTCAGTATAAATATCGAGACGGGACTGGTGAGTATTAACTAACGTGTAGTCATGACTTGTCGCTTCAGAGGTGCTTGACTGAGCAGGTTTAGAGGTGTTATCCGAACATGCCCCCAGCGTGAATGTGCCTGCAAGAACTAGTGCTAAGCTGATCTTTGAAAGTTTCATAGAGAACTCTTTTTTTGTTATTGGTTTGTGACGCCTACCATACCGTAATGTGTTATTAATTGCTGCTTTTGTACGGTGTATTGGCAGTAAATATTATTTTTATCTAAATGAGTGAGAATATTTTTTATACTTTTCTTAACTTTATCGAGAACTTAGTCAATACTAAGGGGTATAAGAATAAGCGTACTTTATTGTGCACATCATAAAAATTTATACCCAAGGGATATAGCTTATGTCGACAGAAAATGCCTTACTGACCATTCTAATAGATAGGATTAATAACGATACTTTAGTTTTGCCCACACTCCCCGAAATTGCAGTCAAAGTTAGACAAGCCGCCGATGACCCGGAAGTGAACTTAGCGCAAATGGCGGATGTAATTTCTCAAGACCCAGCTTTGTCGGCGCGCATGATCAAAGTCGCTAACAGTGCTTTTATGGGGCGGTCAGTGAAAGTGAATACGCTAAACCAAGCTGTTACCCGTATTGGTTTAAGACAGATAAAAAATATAGCAACAGCAATGGCGATGGAGCAGTTGTTTGTATCGAATAATAAATTGATCAGAACGTATATGGATAAGGCGTGGCAAAAAACATTGAAAGTAGCTTGCCAAGCTATAACCACAATGGACTTTTATTTACGTGTCAATAAACATACATCGTTAAATAAAGAAACAATCACACTCGCTTCATTGGTGTTCAATATCGGTGTATTACCTATTTTAACCGAAGCAGAACGTCATCCAGAAGTATTCGCCAACCCAAGCTTTTTAGCACACGCAATACAAAAGCTTGCAGGTAAAATTGGGGGAGCCATTATGCGAGAGTGGGGCTTTACTGATGACTTTGTTGAAGTGGCTGAAAGCTGGTCAAACCCAAACTATAAACCTGAACATGTATGTTATGTTGACTTCATTCGAGTTGGTGCAATCATTGAAGGTATCTTACAGGTATCAGATAAAGCTGCCGCACTGGGCGCATACGAAAGCAAAGGGGTGACCCGTTCATTAGATATGTTTACCAGTGATGAATATCTAGAAACGTTAGATGATGTGAAAAGCATGTTTGCATAACTCTGGCAACCACACATCATTGATAGATAGTAAGGTGGGTACACCTTACTATCACATGCTTTTATCTTAAGCTAGGTCTTCGGCCTCGCCTAAGCTTTGGGTAAGCTCTTCAATAAGCTCCTTGATCTCTTCGCTCACTAAAATAAAGTCAGCATCTAGTTTAACCACCATATCCTCTTTAGGAATATCAGCGTTTTGCTCTTTGAGCGCATCGGCGTAACTAAGGCGCTTGATTGACCCATCGTTTTGTAGCATAAATTTGACTCGCTCACGCCAGTCGAGGGCCAGTTTAGTGACACGTTTACCACTTTCTAGGTGGTGTTTTATTTCATCCGTTGATAGGTCGTGTTGCTTCAGTTTAACTTGTGCACCATTGTCATCGGGTTCTTCTAATTCGGCATCAGTACCAATTGCAAAACCTTCAGGGGTTTCAAAGTTTGTGAGCCAATTAGTGAGAAATACATCTAAATCATAATTTGCAAATGCTGGCACAACTGGCAGTGTGCCAAGAGATTTTCGTAACAATGCTAAGAGCTCTTCAGCTTTATTGAAACTGGCGCTATTGACGATTACCCAGCCATTTTCTTGGTCGATAAAGGCAAACTGTAAACTAGATTTTTTGAACGCTTGTGGCAACAAAGTCGCCAGGATATTTTCTTTTAACTCGTCTTTTTCTTTTTTCTTTACTGGGCGGTTTTCTTCGCGTTCGATTAGTTCGACTTTTTCGGCAACCATATCGTTAACGACTGCTGCTGGGAGCACTTTTTCTTCGCGCTTAGCACAAACTAAAATACTATTTTTAGAAAAATGTGACAGGCTATGACCATGTTTTCCTAAGGCTTTTGACCAGCCAAAGGTACTCATATCTTGGCTACCACACGGGCGAAATACATCTTGCTCTAATGCTTGTTCAAAATCTTCTTGATTATATGAAACATCTTGTTTGAATCGATAACAGATCAGGTTACTAAACCACATAAAAACGGTATCCGTGCTAAAAATTGGTAGCTATGATAACAATAATTTACGGGCAGGGAAGGAATTAAAGTACCTGAATACGGCAATCTTGCAAGATTATTGTATTCAGGTTTTATTTTGCTCAGCTAAACATCGCAAGTGGGGCTTGCATGTTTTTCGGAAAGCTAATGGCATAAACGAGGCCTTTGCCTTCTTCACTTGTTACTTCAATATCTCCATTGAGTGTTTGTTTTACTAAGTTCAACGTAATGTGTGTTCCAAGGCCGCTGCCGCCTTGGTCACGTTTTGTTGTGAAGAAAGGGTCGAATAACTTTTCTAGTTGAACAGCGCTTACTCCGCGGCCATTATCGCGATATAAAATACGAACATCGTCGTTATCGTCGGTAATTTCAATATCAATGCTGCCTTTATCGATGCCTTCAAAACCATGAATGAGAGAGTTCATGATAAGGTTAGTAAATATCTGACTGATCGCACCTGCGGGTAAGTTGAGTGTCAGGTCTTCAGGGCATGAGATATTAATATCATGTTTGGTTTTCTTAATTTTTGGATGCAATGACCGAACAACCTCAGCAAGGTACTCTTTAAAGTTAATGGTACGAACTGCTTCACTGGCTTGATCCACCGCAATTTGCTTAAAGCTCGCCACCAGTTCAGACGCTCTATCTAAGTTAGTGGTCAATAAGCTGGTGCTTTGCTTCGCTTCATTGATAAACTCTTCAAGTGCCTTGGGTGATAAAGTTTTTGCCTGATATGACGCTTCTAATTGATGTAAGCGCTCCTGCAAGAATGACGTTGCAGTCACCCCAATGCCGACAGGCGTATTAATATCATGCGTAATACCAGCCACAAGCCCACCTAACGCCGCCATTTTTTCTGAGCCAACTAAGCGTTCTTGTGCCATATTTAGTTCGTCTAAATATCGTTCTAGTTCTTTTTGTTTGGTAAGCAGCTCTTGTTCCGTTTGTCGGCGTAAATCAATTTCTTCAGTAAGCGTTAGTTTTTGTTTCTCTAATTCATATTTTTGTTGCTGCAAGTCCATCATAGCTTGACTGAGGTTAGAAGTTTTTCTGGCGACTTCTTGCTCTAGTTGTAAGTTATGTTGGTCAAGTTTTTCATTACTTATCAATAATTCTTTTTGTGTTTGATCGAGTTGTTTTCGATATTCAGCGACTTTATCAATCAACTTGTTGAATGCTTCTTCCATCACTTTAAGTTCATTGCGCTCGCTTGTGCCAATGTCTATTCGCTGAGCGTCGATGTTGTCTAGCTCAAAATCTTCGACTTGATCGGTTAAATCAGTGAGAGGTTCAGTGAGGAGTCGTCTAAAAGCGATTAAAAATAAAATAATGAGAAAAGTCGTCTTGATCATGGCATTGCCAATCAAGAAATAAATCGAAATCATGATGCGGCTGAACACCACTTCACGGCTTGAAAATAAGGTTACGTCACCGACCTGAGTTGCTCTGCCAGAAAACTCAAAAATGAGTGGAAAAGTATAGCCGAATAAACCTGAGGGCGTGTCTTCAATGATGGCTTCTTCTTGAACTAGCTGCTGACTGTATAATTCATGAATATCGAGGGAGCGACCAAGTTGAGAGATTATTTCCCCACTATCGTCGCGAACAATGATCCCCTCTATCATTGGGATGGCGAGTAAACCTTCGGCTGTTGTTACGGTCTGTTTTGTGTTTAGTTCCCAAATAGCTCGAGTTAAGCTGCGGCTAAACGTTTTTTGCAACATCGTAAGTTCGTTGCGAATGTAGTCTTTGGTGTTGACGTACTCAGCAATGACTTGTCCACATGTGACAACGAATGTTAGTAAAAAGTAAACCGAAAGCACATTCGTGAGTAGCTTTTTTGATAGGCTTTTTTGTAGCATGAATGAACCTAGGCTCCTCAATTAAGTCAACAGCAAGATATATGTACTTAAACTTAGCTAATAAAGCCTTAAAAATAAATAAATATCTGACATTATTGCACACAATAGCAATATTAGATGAATATAAAGTTTAGGTACTTACTGATTTACTACTAAATATGTTATAAGTAGTTTTTTGCAATGTTATCGATGACTAAAAGATAAAAATATTTGATATGAGTTTTTCTATATTAGTGTGTGATGATTCAAGGGTAGCGCGAAAGCAAGTTGTTCGTTGTTTATCGTCTGCGCTAGATGCTGAAATCGCACAAGCTGAAAATGGTGTGCAAGCACTTGAAGTGCTCGAAGGCAAACAGATTGATTTACTCTGTTTGGATTTAACCATGCCTGAAATGGATGGTATTGGTGTGTTAGAAGCAATTAAGGCGAAAAAGATAGAAACATTCGTTGTGGTTATTTCTGCCGATATTCAGCCAGAAATGAAAGAGAGAGTCATTCGATTGGGGGCAATCGATTTTATTGAAAAACCTGTCACGCCTCAGTATTTATTGAACTTATTAACACAGTACGGTATTCGGTAAAACAGCAGAAATAACCTCTTTTCACTCATTTATAATATACATTCACTCGTTTCCTACTATTAACTTGAACAAAATGCATAAAGAATGTCTGTTTTTAGTGTTGACAGTTCGGCTACATTTCAGGCACTCTTGAATCATGAAAATAAAATTTAACACTTCGACCATTATTATTACAACCACCATCCAGTCTGGATAGTGGCATAGGTCGGTGCGTATTTAAAAGGCCTGTGTTCACTAAGAACACAGGCCTTTTTTCGTTTTTGGAATGAGGAAAATTACCATGATGCGAGTATTAAAATTTGGCGGCTCATCTTTAGCCGACTTTAAATGTTTACGGCAAGTACAGAATCTAATATTAAGCCAATCTGGAGATGAAGCATTAATTGTGCTTTCAGCGCCAGGAGGCATGACTGATCAGCTCGTTGAGTTAGCTGCGTTAGCAGAGCAAGGCGTGTCTTATGAGGAACAGTGGCAGGCTTTGGAGTCACGGGCTAAAGACCTACATCAACAAGTTGAAAAGCTGTATGGCGCAATCGCTCATTGGCCTGACTTTATGGCGCTGGCAAATAAATTGGCGGGCGTTAAGCTGCTACAACACTGCCCAGCCCAAGTAAGAGCATTTATTATAAGTTTTGGCGAAAGGGTTAGCTGCGCGCTTATGCAAACAATGCTAGGCAGTACACAAGCCAGCTATTTAGATGCGACCCACTGTATTTTAACGTCGGGTGGTTATTTAGATGCAGAAGTCGATTTAAAGGCAAGTAAATCACGCTTTGCGTCGGCGATGCGAGAACAGCCAAATAAATACTACATCATGCCGGGTTTCACAGGATGTGACCAACAAGGCGCATTAACTACGCTTGGCCGCAATGGTTCTGATTATTCTGCGGCCGTGGCTGCGGCATGTTTACAAGCGCAAGTATGTCAAATTTGGACTGATGTGGATGGTGTGTTTAACGCTGATCCAAGATTTATCAGCAAAGCCACCAAAGTCGATTGGTTATCGTATAAAGAAGCCATGGAGCTGTCATATTTTGGTGCCAAAGTACTTCATCCTAAAACTATCTTGCCTTGTGCTAAGGCTGGCGTACCGTGTGAGATTAAAAACACCCACAACCCGGACGTACCAGGTTCTGTGATCAGTAATGAGCGACGGGGTGATGAGCAAGTCAAAGCGCTGTCAAGCTTAGATGAACTTGCGATGTTAACCGTTTCAGGCCCTGGTATGAAAGGGAAGGTCGGGATGGCATCTCGGGTATTTAATGCCCTTGCCCAAGATAATGTATCGATTGTATTGATCACGCAGTCTTCGTGTGAATTCAGTATTAGTTTTTGCGTTCATGAAGCCGATTTAAATTTGGCGCTTAGTGCACTGGAGTCTGCTTTTGAACTGGAGTCGCAAGCTGGTTTAATCGAGCCAGTGCAAGTACAACGTGACTTAGCAATAGTGACACTGGTGGGAGATAACATGAAAGCCCATAAAGGGCTAGCGGCCAAGTTTTTTGCTTCGTTGGCACAAGCACAAGTAAACATTGTTGCAATTGCGCAAGACTCAACAGAAAGTGCAATTTCAGCGGTGGTTGATGGCAGCTTATGTAATGATGCGGTGAAGGTATGCCATGAAAACTTCTTTACTCATGTTCCTTCAATAGATGTTTTCTTACTCGGCGTTGGTTTAGTTGGTCAGGAGCTGATCAAGCAATTGCAAAAACAACAGCAGTGGCTACAAAACCGTAATATAAAGCTTAACTTATATGGGGTAGCAAACTCTCGTCAACTTTACTTAAACGCAGACGGTGTGCCGTTTGATAATTGGCATGGTGAATTGGAGCAACAGCAAGCCGGTTTTGCTTTGGATAAGCTAGAGGCCTTTGTTAAAGCCAACCATCTTATTAATCCAGTGATCGTAGATTGTAGTTCTTCTCAACAGCTTGCTGATCAGTATTGTGACTTTCTTGAAGCAGGCTTTCATGTTGTGGCCGCGAATAAAAAAGCCAACACGGGAAGTTATGCATATTATCAAGCATTAAATAATGCGGCTCAAAAGAAGCAACGTAAGTTCTTGTATGAAACGAATGTGGGCGCGGGACTACCTGTATTAGATAATTTACAACTGTTGTTTGGTGCGGGCGACGAATTACTCTCGTTTAACGGGATTTTATCGGGCTCTCTGTCATACATGTTTGGTGCGCTGGAAGACGGATTAAGTTTATCAGAAGCGACGGCAAAGGCGAAAGCGAATGGTTTTACAGAGCCTGATCCAAGAGATGATTTATCAGGTACAGATGTGGCACGTAAGCTTTTGATCATTGCACGAGAGTCGGGCTTGGCTTTAGAGCTGTCTGATATTGAAGTGGAGCCAGTGGTAAGTGACGCTTTTGCACCAGGCACATCGGTAGACGAGTTTATGGCTAAGCTACCTGAACTGGATCATGATTTTGCGCAACGGGTTCAAGCAGCAGCAGAAAAAGGTCAGGTACTAAGGTACGTCGGCAGTATTGATAACGGTCATTGTAAGGTAGGGATTGAGGCAGTTGATAAAGCAAATGCATTATATGATATTCGTGATGGCGAAAACGCCTTGGCGATTTTAAGCCAATATTATCAGCCTCGGCCTTTTGTTATTCGAGGTTATGGTGCCGGTGCTGAAGTGACTTCTGCGGGTGTCTTTGCAGATATTTTAAAAACACTGTCTCGCTAGGGGTAAATAATGATGATTTCTATATATGCGCCTGCCTCGATTGGTAATTTCTGTGTTGGCTTTGACTCTTTAGGCGTCGCACTTGCGCCAGTTGATGGCACGTTATTGGGCGATATTGTCCATGTAGAAGCTGCAGAGAAAGATCAGTTTTCATGTATTGGCCCGTATGCTGACAAATTACCTTCTGAAGCAGAAGAAAACTTAGCATATCAGTGCTTAGTGCATTTTCGCGAACATGTTGCTTTAGATATGCCACCCGTATCGTTGGTATTAGAGAAGCGCTTGCCTATTGGTTCCGGATTAGGCTCTAGTGCGTGCTCAGTGGTAGCAACATTTGCTGCACTTAATAAATTTGCACATACCGCGCTTTCTCAAGAGGCATTAATTGAACTGATGGCTGATTTTGAAGGTAAAGTGAGCGGAGCACGTCATTATGACAATATCACACCGTGTTACTTGGGAGGATTGCAACTCACCGCTGATTTGGTACCGAATAAGGCCATGAGTTTGCCCGTTGATGAAGCATGGTATTATGTTGCTGCCTATCCTGGCTTTTCGTTAAATACCGCCAAAGCAAGAGCGGTGATGCCTGATAGTATTAGTAGCCACGACAGTGTTGAGTTTGCTCAGCGTTTGTCGAGCTATTGCTTATTAATGCAGAGCGCGCGTTTTGATGAAGCACTCGCATTGATGCAAGATACGATGGCAGAACCGTATCGGCAAGGTTTAATTACTGGCTACAGTGATGCAAAAGCAGCGCTTCCTGAGTTAGGTGCTGAACTGGTGAGTATTTCTGGAGCAGGGCCCACATTATTTACGATTTGTAAAACATTAAACGCGGCGGAGCAATGTCAAGCTTGGCTGCGTCAGCATTATATCAATGAGCATGGCTTTAGCCATATTTGTAAATTAGACAACCAAGGCACTCGAGCTATTTCTTTAGGAGCTAAATCATGAACCTCGTAAACTTAAAAGATGAACAACAGCAAGTATCGTTTACTGACGCGGTAAAAACGGGGTTAGGGCGTAATCAGGGGGTATTTTTTCCAACAGACTTGCGCAAGTTAGATAATATTGATGCTTTACTCGAATTGCCATTTGCAGAACGAAGTACTGAGATCCTAGCGCATTTGATTGGGGATGAATTACCAAAAGATACACTTGCGGAAATGGTCACTCGTGCTTTCAATTTCCCTGTTAAACTCGAAAAGGTCGATAGTAAAAACTATTGCCTAGAGCTTTTTCATGGACCAACCCTTGCTTTTAAAGACTTTGGTGGTCGGTTTATGGCTGAATGTGTTGGTTTGTTTAATCAAGGTGAACGCGTCACGATTTTAACTGCCACGAGCGGAGACACCGGTGCTGCTGTAGCACATGCGTTCTATAATAAGCCCAATGTTGACGTCGTGATCCTTTATCCAGAAGGAAAAATTTCCCTCGCGCAACAAAAACTGTTCACTACACTTGGTGGCAATATTCATTGTTATGCGGTGAATGGCAGTTTTGATGATTGTCAGGCGTTAGTGAAGCAAGCTTTTTTAGATGATGAGCTGAAAAGTAAACTTGGTTTAAACTCTGCCAACTCTATAAATATAAGTCGCTTGGTTGCTCAAGTGTGTTATTACTTTGAGGCATTGGCACAGTTACCTAAAGCAGAGCGAGGTAATGTTCATATTTCGGTACCAAGTGGTAATTTCGGCAACGTATGTGCCGCTATGATTGGTTCTGTGATTGGATTACCGATTAAAAAATTGTCGGCGACGACCAATCAGAATGACACAGTACCTCGATTTGTCACTTCTGGTAACTGGGATCCAAAAGCGACGCTTGAGTCTCTTTCTAATGCAATGGATGTGAGTAAACCTAATAATTGGCCTCGTGTCCAAAGCATGATCGACAGTGATAAATTTGACAAACATGATTTTTATTCACGTAGTATTTCTGAACAGGTGACTGCGAGTGTTATGCAGGATATTGCTAATTTAGGCTATATTGCAGAGCCACATACTGCGATTGCGTACGAAGGGCTTAAACTCGATCAAGATGATAATAGCACCGGTATATTTCTGGCCACGGCACATCCAGCTAAATTCAAAGAGTCGGTGGAAGAGGTATTAAATCAACAAATATCAATGCCTGATGTATTACAGAGCGCTTTAGATAAAGCCTGTTTAGCTCAGCCTCTCGAAGCAGATTATAAACAGTTGAAAGCGGCAATGTTTGAGACCTTGTTAGTGTCATAAAGCCTGATGCTAAGCGTGTATATTGTCCCTTAAGGGCTGGGTTCTCCAGCTCTTACATTTATAACTTTAATTCACCGCGTTTTATTTATTTAATTTATTAATGTTTAAATAAAAAAATATCATTGCATAAACACTGTGAAATAAATTCAATCCCTGTTTAAATATGCTCAAGCCTATACAATAGGCATAACACGCATTAGAGCGTACAATACGGCTTTTATACCTTTACGTGCACCTAGGAGACCCCATGTTAGAACGTAACATGAATATTGCAGATTTTGACCCAGAATTATTTAACGCGATTGAGCTTGAAACGACTCGTCAAGAAGAACACATTGAACTTATCGCGTCTGAAAACTATTGTAGCCCACGCGTTCTTGAAGCGCAGGGTTCACAGTTAACAAATAAATACGCAGAAGGTTACCCTGGTAAGCGTTACTATGGCGGATGCGAGCACGTAGACGTTGTTGAGCAATTGGCGATTGATCGTGCAAACGAATTGTTTGGTTCTACTTACGCAAACGTTCAGCCTCACGCTGGTTCTCAAGCAAACGCCGCTGTATTTTTAGCTTTATTAGACGCGGGTGATACTGTGCTAGGTATGAGCCTTGCGCATGGCGGTCATTTAACGCACGGTTCTCACGTGAGCTTTTCGGGCAAGTTGTACAATGCAGTGCAGTATGGACTGAATGAAGCAACGGGCGAAATTGATTATGAGCAAGTTGAAGCTCTCGCGCTTGAGCATAAGCCTAAAATGATCATTGGTGGATTCTCTGCTTATTCTGGTATCGTTGATTGGGCCAAGTTCCGTGAGATTGCAGATAAAGTAGGCGCTTACTTATTTGTCGATATGGCGCACGTCGCAGGTTTAATTGCTGCGGGTGTTTACCCAAGCCCTGTGCCTCATGCACACGTGGTTACAACTACGACGCATAAAACACTAGCGGGCCCTCGCGGTGGTTTGATCATTTCAGCGTGTGACGACGAAGCTATTTACAAAAAGCTTAACAGTGCGGTATTCCCAGGTGGTCAAGGTGGCCCTCTGTGTCACGTTATTGCAGCAAAAGCAGTGGCATTCAAAGAAGCATTACAACCAGAGTTTAAAGCGTACCAAACACAAGTTGTTAAAAATGCGCAAACAATGGTGTCTGTATTGCAAGAGCGCGGTTATAAGGTGGTATCAGGTAAAACAGAAAACCATTTATTCTTACTTGACCTTATCGACAAAGATATCACTGGTAAAGATGCAGATGCTGCATTAGGCCGCGCGAATATTACTGTTAATAAAAATTCAGTGCCAAATGACCCACGTTCTCCATTTGTAACCTCAGGTCTACGTATTGGTTCACCTGCTATTACACGTCGTGGTTTCAAAGAAACTGAGTCTCGTGAGTTAGCGGGTTGGATCTGTGACGTGCTTGATAATATCAATGATGAGACAGTTCAAGCGGACGTGAAAGAGAAAGTAAAAGCTATCTGCGCTAAATTACCGGTTTACGCATAATTTAGCTCACAAAAACAGAGATTTTTGATATCATTAAGGCCGCTATATAGCGGCCTTTTTTGTATCCAGTTAAAAGTGAACAACTATGCATTGCCCATTTTGTACCGCCAAAGATACTAAAGTGATTGATTCGCGCCTGGTGAGTTCAGGTCATCAAGTCCGTCGTCGTCGAGAGTGTATTGAATGCCATGAGCGCTTTACTACTTTTGAAGGGGCGGAACTCGTCATGCCGAGAGTGATCAAGCAAGATGGCTCACGAGAACCATTTAATGAAGATAAACTCATCAATGGGTTACACCGAGCGTTAGAAAAACGACCAGTAAGCACTGAACAAGTTGATGAGGTGATCCACGAAATTAAGTCAACTATTCGAGCAACAGGGGAGCGTGAAATCCCCAGTCATATGATAGGCGAATGCATCATGGAAGCGCTCAAAAAGCTAGATAAAGTGGCTTATGTTCGTTTTGCATCGGTATACCGTTCATTCGAAGATGTACGAGAGTTTGGTGAAGAAATAGCGAGGCTTGGGGATTAATGGCGTTTAGCAGTCAAGATAAACACTATATGGCGCGTGCAATCGAACTGGCAAAACAAGGTCAGTATACGACAACACCTAATCCAAATGTAGGGTGTGTTATTGTTAAAAATGACGTGGTAATTGGTGAAGGGTTTCATCAACGTGCGGGCGAACCGCATGCTGAAGTTCATGCACTGAAAGCGGCTGGCAGCCGAGCAAAAGGGGCAACAGCCTATGTGACTTTGGAACCGTGTAGCCATTATGGGCGGACACCGCCTTGTGCCGAAGGACTAATAAAAGCCGGAGTTGCACGTGTTGTTGCTGCCATGGTTGATCCTAATCCTCAAGTTGCAGGTCGTGGCTTGGCCATGCTGGAAGAGGCCGGTATTGAAACTGGGTCGGGTTTGCTTGAAACGCAAGCTAAAGCATTGAATGATGGCTTTTTAAAGCGTATGGAAATTGGCTTGCCATTTGTTACGTGCAAGTTAGCGGCATCTGTTGACGGAAAAACGGCCCTAAATAATGGCGAAAGTAAATGGATAACCTCAGCACAAGCGCGCCGAGATGTGCAAATTTTTAGAGCGCAAAGCTGTGCTATTTTAACCGGAGCAGATACGGTTTTAGCCGATGATGCTAAGTTGAATGTGCGAGAAACGGAGTGTGATATCACTTTGCCTAAAGGCACTTCACTACGCCAACCAATACGGGTTATTTTTGACTCTCAAAATCGTTTGACGCCAGCGCTTGCGTTATTTCAATTTCCATCCCCCGTTATTATTTTGAGAACATCACTTGATAATACACAGCAATGGCCGCACTTTGTAGAGCAAGTGGTTGTGCCAAACAGTGGCGAAAAGATTGATTGTCAGAGTGTTCTTTCACTATTAGCTGAGCGCGGGGTAAATCGGGTTTGGCTAGAGGCTGGAGCAACGCTCGCCGGGGTTTTTCATCAGCACAACTTAATTGATGAATTTGTCGTTTATCTTGCGCCAAAAATTATAGGGCATGATGGGCGAGGGCTATTTAATACCCCAGAGTTAACACATATGAATGAAATAACAGCACTTAATTTTACAAGTGTTGAACGAGTTGGTGATGATATTCGTTTAACACTTCGAGCAGATTCATAGAGGCATTATGTTTACAGGAATAATCGAAGCAACAGGCACCCTGACAGAGTTAGTTTCGAAACAAGGCGATTTAACTGTCCGTGTGACAAGTAATACCTTAAATATGCACGATGTGAAGTTAGGCGACAGTATTGCTACTAATGGTGTTTGTCTTACGGTAGTTGAAAAGTTCAATGATGGCTTTAAAGCTGACCTTTCTAATGAAACGCTTCAATTAACATTGTTCGCGCATTATAAGCTGGGTCAAAAGGTTAATTTAGAAAAAGCATTGCAACCTATCTCTAGACTCGGTGGTCATTTAGTTTCAGGGCATGTGGATGGTATCGCGACGATAGACAGTGTGTATAAAAATGCACGAGCGACAGAATATTGGCTGAAAGCACCTGAAGAGTTGATGAAATATATTCCTTACAAAGGATCCGTCGCGATAGATGGCATTAGCCTTACGGTCAATGAGATAAAAGAGAATAAATTTAAGCTGACAATCGTACCGCATACTGCACAAGAAACAACAATTGTGGACTTTCAAGTTGGCACCCAAATTAATTTAGAAGTTGATCAAATATCTCGGTATTTAGAGCGTCTAATACAAGGCACTCATACCCCAACATCTGAATCGACTCTCACAACGAATTTGTTAGCCAAAGCGGGCTTTATTAAGTAACCCGGTAGCAAATCAAAAAAGATAGGTAAATTATGAATTTAAATAGCGCACAAGAGATCATTGAAGACATAAAAGCCGGTAAAATGGTTATTTTAATGGACGATGAAGACCGAGAGAATGAAGGGGATTTAATCATTGCTGCTGAACATATTTCAGCGGATGCCATCAATTTCATGGCAACACATGGTCGAGGCTTAATTTGCTTAACAATGACTCAAGAGCGTTGTCAGCAGTTAGATTTACCGCTGATGGTTCGCAACAACGGTGCTCAATTTTCAACAAACTTCACAATGTCGATAGAAGCAGCCAAGGGCGTAACGACTGGAATTTCAGCTGCAGATCGTGCTCGTACAGTTCAGGCCGCAGTTGCCAAAGGGGCTGTACCACAAGATATTGTGCAGCCAGGACATATATTCCCAATCATGGCTCAGGCTGGCGGAGTTTTAACTCGTGCAGGTCATACGGAGGCTGGGTGTGACCTAGCGCGTTTAGCTGGTTTAGAAGCTTCTTCAGTGATAGTTGAAATCTTAAATGCTGACGGAACTATGGCGCGACGCCCACAATTAGAAGTATTTGCCAAAGAGCATGATATTAAAATCGGCACTATCGCTGATTTAATTGAATACAGAAACTTGAACGAAACCACCATAGAAAAAGTAGCACAGTGTAAACTACCTACTGAATATGGCGAATTCGATTTGGTGACATATAAAGATACGATTGATAACCAACTTCACTATGTAATGAAACGTGGAGAAGTGAATGCTGATGAGCCGACATTGGTTAGAGTGCATTTACAAAGTACGTTTAATGATGTGTTGCTATCAGACAGAGGCGCAGACAGAAGCTGGAGCTTGCATGGTGCGATGAAGCATATCAGTGACAACAATGGTGTACTTGTGATCTTAGGCAAACAAGAAAACCCTGCAGATATTGAATCTATGGTAAAAGCATTTGCAGCTGAAGATGCTGGCGAAAGTGTTAATTTACGTAAATTCCAAGGTACATCACGCACTGTTGGCGTAGGCTCGCAAATTTTAGCGGATCTGGGGATCCAAAAAATGCGCTTGATGAGTATGCCGAAAAAATATCACGCCTTGTCTGGCTTCCACCTAGAAGTCGTGGAATACGTTGAACCTAAGTAGCAATAAATAACGCATATTTGGGTAGGGTTAAAGGTTGTTTAGGTAGACGTAAAGTTGTGCTATTATGCGCACCAATTTGGCAATTGCTCATACCAAGTAGCTTATAACATAAAAGGGCTGCTGTGGTATTACACAAGATTAGGATCATCTAATGAATATTATTGAAGGTAATAAGTACGCACCAGGCAAAAAATTTGCCATTGTCATTTCTCGTTTCAATGACTTCATCGGAAGCAGCTTACTTGATGGCGCTGTTGATGAATTAAAGCGTACTGGCGGCGTAAGTGATGAAGATATCACCGTGGTCTATGTACCTGGCGCTGTTGAGTTACCCCTTGCGGCTAAACGCATTGCAATGAAAAAAGAGTTTGATGCAATAATTGCACTGGGTGTGATTATTCGTGGCGGAACACCGCACTTTGATTTGGTTGCAAATGAGTCGAACAAAGGACTTGCATGTGTTTCATTAGATTATGATATCCCGGTTGCATTTGGTGTGTTAACAACTGAAAGCATTGAGCAAGCCATTGAACGTGCGGGAACAAAAATGGGCAACAAGGGTGGCGAAGCTGCACTTGGTGCGCTAGAAATGGTTAACGTACTCGATAAAATTTAAGAGGAACATCAGTGAAACCAGCAGCAAGACGCAAAGCGCGCGTATTAGCACTACAAGCCGTTTATTCATGGCAATTAAGTGGCAACCCAATTGGTGATATCGAGCAACAAATGTTGATTGAAAACGATGTTACCAAAGTAGATGTTGAGTATTTTAAAGACTTAGCGCGTGGCGTTGCAGTTAATCAAAAGCAGCTTGACGAAATTGTTACACCACATTTATCACGTCCTTTTGATGATTTAGATATGGTTGAGCGAGCAGTTCTTCGTGTAAGTGCATATGAACTGAAATTCCGTGAAGATGTTCCTTATAAAGTTGCTATCAATGAAGGCATTGAACTGGCAAAGATATTTGGTGCAGAAGACAGCCACAAGTTTGTGAATGGTGTGCTAGATAAAGCGGTTAAAGATATCCGCAAGTAACGGGCAACCAAAAGGAGAGCCGGCATTGGCCGGCTTTTTTGTGTATGAAGGAATTTGAATTAATCAATCGCTACTTTACTGGACGTGGTGTTACGCGCCGGGATGTTGATGTAGGGATTGGTGACGATTGTGCTTTGGTGAATGTGCCTGATAATTGTCAACTCGCAATTACAACTGACACATTAGTGGAAGGTGTCCACTTTTTTGCTGATATTCCCCCTCGAGCTCTAGGACATCGAGCGCTTGCTGTTAACTTAAGTGATTTAGCCGCAATGGGAGCAGAACCAACTTGGGTTTCTCTGGGTTTGACTCTTCCTAAAATAGACCCTGAGTGGTTAGAAGAGTTCACTGAAGGTATGCATGAAATAGCTGAATATTTTAATGTTCAGATTATCGGTGGAGATACAACTCAGGGGCCACTGACCATTACAATATGTGCGAAAGGAACTGTCCCTAAAGGTAAAGCACTGACACGCTCAGGTGCTAATGTCGGTGATTGGATTTATGTCACGGGCAACTTAGGTGATGCGGCATTAGCCATTGAAAGCCGTAAAAACAATTGGCCATTGAGTGAGTCTGATGCAGCCTCTGCGCTGAAAAAGTTTCACTACCCTTCGCCACGTGTCGCAGCAGGTCAAGCATTAAGAGGCATCGCTTCTTCTGCGATAGATATTTCCGATGGACTACTTGCTGATTTATCACATATTTTACGACGTTCAGGTGTTACTGCGCAGATCCATGCTGATAAAGTACCTATGTCAGACGCATTACGTCATAGTATCCCCCAGGATCAAGCGTTAAAGTTAGCACTCGCCTATGGCGATGACTATGAGCTGTTGTACACTGTTTCACAAGACAATAAGCTTATAATGGAATCCAAGCTCCACCAGTATGGCGTTGAACCAATATGTATTGGTCAAATTCAGGCGGGCAGTGACGACATTGAATTATTATACGACAACCAACCTTGGCTTTTACCTGAGTCAGGTTTTGAGCATTTTAGTTAGGAGAAGGTTTGGCAAAGCAGTTTAATTTAAAGCGCCCGCATCAGTTTTTTGGACTTGGATTTGGCCTCGGTTTATCTCCTGTAGCGCCAGGGACTGTTGGTACGTTAGCAGCTTTACCGTTTATTTTTATCACATTATCGTATCCTTTATGGCTGCAATGTGTATTTGCTATTGTTATTAGCGTTTTTGGATTATGGGCTTGTGGGAAAACAGCGAAAGATGTCCAAGTGCATGATCACCCAGCCATCGTGTGGGATGAGGTTGCAGGTTTTTATATCACCATGTTGGGCGCAGCTATAAGCTGGCAAACTCTCCTTGTTGGGTTTGTGTTATTTCGTTTCTTTGATATTGTAAAGCCAGGGCCGATTAAGCTATTAGATAAACGCTTAAAAGGAGGGTGGGGGATCATGGCTGATGATATTTTGGCTGGTATTTTCTC
Source organism: Pseudoalteromonas sp. MSK9-3 (assembly GCF_003590335.1). Taxonomy (GTDB): domain Bacteria; phylum Pseudomonadota; class Gammaproteobacteria; order Enterobacterales; family Alteromonadaceae; genus Pseudoalteromonas. The sequence goes on from NZ_MIET01000034.1 coordinate 145,518, forward strand.
ATTGATTTGTTTGCAGGCTCTGCTAAAAACAGGTGTTTTAGTAGGCTAATCTAGGCGATGTTTGTGACTAATAAAAAGACGCTAGTAGCTATTTGGTTGTTGATATATATGGGGCTGACTTTAACCCCACATTCAGCATTTTCGGCAATAAATGATTATGTTGTTAAGCAATGGAATTTACAAAATGGTTTACCGTCACAATCAATCGCGAGCATAGTACAAGATGATAATGGTTATATCTGGCTAGGTACACAGTTTGGACTTAGCAGGTTTGATGGTCATAAGTTTACAAACTTAACGACTCAAAACACCGCTTTTTTGCAATCAAATGCTGTTCATAAGTTACTCATGGACAAACGAGGCATGCTATGGATTGGCACGCGACGCGGACTTCACCGTTTAAACCCCCAAACACTTGAAGCACAAAGTTTTAATACTCAAGGGCCAGTCCATGACTTACTGGAAGATCACGATGGTGGAGTATGGATTGCTTCGAACGGACTGTATTATATCTCTGAAGCGGATCAGCTGCTCCATGACAGTGAAAACCAACCAACGCTATTTTCCCCAAGCAAAATTAATCAGATAGTTGGTTCTGTAACACGAATGGCATTATCATCTGATGGTATTTGGCTGGTTAATGAGCATCATTTACTCAAAATTAAAGAGTCGAGTTCAGTTAACAACAATGAATTTCGACTGAAATTAGCCAGTAAGTTATCCTTGCCCCGGCAATTAGCGCAAACAATCATTCACGACCTTTCTTGGATTGATGGTCGTTTATACTTAGCGTCAGAGCTTGGTGCATATTTTTTAGATATTGATGAAGTGATCCGTCGATATAGCGAAATAGGAAATACCGCGGTTTATAAATTCCTTGGTGACGAAGACGGCGGCTTTTGGGTTTCGACATCGAATGAGCTCATGTACCGAGAGCCGAATGGGTCTTGGCAGTCGGTAAGGCCAACGCAAGCAGAGCAAAATATCTGGTTTTCAGATATTTTCAAAGACCGAGAAAATAATATTTGGTTAGGTAGCTTAAATGAAGGGTTATGGTTTGCTCATTCAGGTAAAGTTGAGCGTCATCAAGTAGGCCCGACAATCAACCAAGGTGTATCAGCAATAACGCAAGCGACTGACGGAAAGGTGTGGGCCTCTAGTCGGTTAGGCATTGGTGTACTGAACACACTTGGAGAGTACCAACAAGTACTTGCAATGCAGCAGCTTAAACGCAGACAAGTATTTGATTTAGAATTCCAAGGCGAACGCCTTTATTTAGGAACAGATAAAGGAGTACTTTTATATGAACAAGGACAGGTGTATACCTTACCGTTTATAGAATTGAGAGATAACCCCGTTTTTTCGATCAGCCCTTCTAACAAAGGGGGGTTGTGGTTAGGCACTGGGAGAGGGCTTTATCGTTTAGACTATGCGGGCCTTACGCCATTTGCATATAACTCATTCTTAGGCAGCCAATATATTACATTTGTATTGGACTTACCTAACTTTGGCTTTATTGGCACTAATAAAGGCGCATATCAATATAATGAACGAGGCATCGAAAAACTGGGAGGACATACCGCCTTAGATGTTGCCTACATAACCAGTATTCTGCATCTCGACGACGTTTCGACCTTGATAGGGTCTCGTAGCCATGGTCTTTTTTATCAAACAAAAAAAGGGGACTGGCTGCAATTAGATGCGTCTAATGGGTTACCGTACGGTTCGATTAACTCGTTACATTATGACAAAAAGTTTGAACAGATTTGGGTTGGCACAAAAAAAGGTGTGTATCGTATGCCAGCCGCCCAATTTACTCAGAGCATTAATAATTTGCAAGTTGAACAGGTTATCAGTCAGTTTGATCGACAATTGGATGGTAAAGCCAGTCAGTGCTGTTCAGGTTTTGGCCATGATGCGGTGATGGAAACGGAAAGCTCTATTTGGTATCCGAGCTCGCAAGGCGTCGTTGAGATCCCCAAAGACGTACAGTTATTCGGAGCCGATGATCTACAGCCCAAATTGGAAGCGCTTTATACCAAGGAGAGACGGATCCCAAGTAGCTCACTCAAAGATACCATAGTGTTAGGTAACGGTGAGCGTGATATTACGATAAAATATACCGCAATTGACTTTTATGCTCCGAAAAGTATTGAATTTCGCTATCGCTTATCTGGAAAGGAGAAGAGCGAGTGGCGCGATGCATCAACGGGACAAGAGGCCATTTATACTAATTTACCACCAGGTGAATACGTATTCGAACTAGAGGTAAAACGTAGAGGGCAAGATTGGACAAAAGCGCGGACGAAACAGGTGGCTATATCTTTACCTCGTCGCTTTGACGAAACCATCTATTTCCGCTTAGTGATCACTTGTGGCTTTATCTTTTTATTTTATCTCATATTTTGGGTGTTTCGTGCGCAAGAGCGCAGAAAGCAGATGGCACTCGAAAACCTAGTAGCTGATAGAACAACTGAGCTGAGAAAGGCCAATGAAAAGCTAAATCAAGTAAACACCCAGTTAAAGCTAGTCAGTCATACCGATGAATTGACCGGCTTACGTAGCCGACGTTTCTTGTTCGATCAATTACCGAAAGATGTGGAACACTATCAGCGTAATGCGCAGTCTTTACAGCAACAAAACAAACGTTTGGTGCTGATGATTTTGAATGTTGATAGCTTTAGTAAAATCAATGATACATATGGGCCAATTGGGGGAGATAGTTGTTTACAGCAACTCGCGACTTTACTCAATATGCGCACACAAGGTTCTGATTACGTTGCACGGTGGAGTGGTGATGAGTTCCTACTGCTTTTAAGAGACTTTAAACGTGATGAAGTTGAAGAGTATGTAGGGGAGCTGTGTAAAGCTGTTGCAGACTTTGATTTTAATTTGCCGAATGGTAAATCAATGAAATTAACAGTTTCAATGGGGTGGTCATTTTACCCGTTACCGTTACTAGGTGGGCAGGTGATTGGCTGGGAAGCATCTGTGAATTTAGCGGATATAGCACTGCATCAGGTTAAAGAGCGAGGTGGAGACGGCGCTGCGACAATTATATTTGATGAACAGCTCGATGCGTTTGAATTTGAACAAAGCAGTAACATAGAGTCTCAGTTGCAAACACTACAAGATAGTGGTTTGGCCGAGGTTAGAGTATGGATGCGATAGCGCTTAAATATACCGAATGTAATTGCGTTACTTGGAGTACGTATTTTTACGCGTTAACCACTGAAAATACATCACCCAGTCTGCTAAAAAAGAGTAAAATGGGTATTTAAATGTAGCAGGGCGATTCTTTTCAAATAGTAAATGCCCTAGCCAGGCAAAACCGTATCCAGTCACAGGGGCAAGCAATAAGTACCAAAGTGATTGAGTGAATAGAGATGCGACAATGGATAAAATAACGCATGAGCTGCCAAGGTAGTGTAAAGCTCTGCATTTAGGGTGGTTATGTTGCGTTAAATAAAATACGTAAAAGTCATTGAAAGAGTTAAATGATTCTACCTTATGCGTCATACTCGCCCCCGTAAATGAGAGAGGAGAAGGAGCTTAAACTCCTTCTTTTTTGATTTAATTTAAGGCTAAATTACGTACGTAGTCACAAATCCCACGTGCAGATAACCCCATTTCATCATGCATTTCATCTTGCGTCCCATGTTTGATAAATTCATCTGGGATACCGAGATGGTTTACCTGAGTGGCTGCACCAATACTGGCAAGAAATTCACTTACCGCGCTACCTGCACCACCTGCGATAGCATTATCTTCCAGCGTGATGAAGTGTGTGTGCGACTGAGATAGTTCTGACAGTAACTGGGTATCTATTGGTTTAACAAAACGCATATCAACTAACGTCGCGTTGAACTCATCTGCAGCAAGCTGCGCGTTATGTAGCAGTGTACCAAAACTGAGAATAGCTATCTTTTCACCCACTCTGATGGTGTTTGCTTTGCCAATTTCGACTTTCGTCATCTCCTGTTCTATGTCGGCATTGCCTACACTTCCTCGAGGGTAACGTACGGCCACGGGTTGATCGCAGTTAAATCCAGTATAAAGCATCTTTCGGCACTCATTTGTATCACTGGGTGTCATGATGATCATATTAGGAATACACCGCATAAAGCTTAAATCATATGCACCCTGGTGTGTTTCTCCATCTGCGCCAACAATACCAGCACGGTCAATTGCAAACAAAACAGGAAGGTTTTGAAGTGCAACGTCATGAATAAGTTGATCATAAGCTCGCTGTAAAAAGCTTGAATAGATAGCAACGACCGGTTTGAGGTTTTCACAGGCAAGTCCTGCGGCAAGGGTAACTGCATGCTGTTCAGCAATCGCAACATCGAAGTATTGCTCAGGGAACTGCTTTGAAAACTGAACCATACCTGAGCCTTCTCGCATGGCAGGGGTGATAGCCATTAAGCGAGGATCCTGTGCTGCCATATCGCAGAGCCATTGTCCAAATACCTTAGAAAATGTCGGGGCTGCTGGTTTCGATTTTGGCAAGCTATGAACGGCTGGATCAAATTTTGGTACTGCATGGTAGCCTATTGGATCAGCTTCCGCAGGTTCATAGCCTTTGCCTTTTTGAGTTTTTATATGGAGTATTTGTGGGCCTTTCAAGTTACGCATATTACGTAAGGTATCGACCAGCATGTTGACATCATGGCCATCAATAGGCCCGATGTAATTGAGCCCTAGTTCTTCAAAGAAGGTACCAGGAATAACCATACCTTTTAAATGTTCTTCTACTTTACTGGCTAGCTCTTTAACTGGTGGCACGCCAGACAATAATTTTTTACTACCTTCACGGATGTTTGTATAAAAACTGCCTGATAATATTTTGGCAAAGTGATTGGTTAGAGCTCCAACATTTTCAGAAATCGACATTTCGTTATCATTTAATATGATCAACATGTCTGATTTTATGTCACCCGCGTGGTTCATCGCCTCGAACGCCATACCTGCCGTAATTGCACCATCACCAATGACGGCGACAGTCTTACGACCTTTACCTTCTTGCTTAGCCGCAATAGACATACCCAAAGCCGCAGAGATAGATGTGCTTGAATGCCCGACGCTGAAAGTGTCGTATGGGCTTTCTTCTCGGTATGGAAAGGGATGTAAGCCGTCTTTTTGCCTGATGGTATGAATCTGTTCACGACGACCTGTGAGGATCTTGTGCGGGTATGCTTGATGGCCAACATCCCAAATTAATCGGTCTTCTGGTGTATTGTAAACATAATGAAGTGCGACGGTCAGTTCAACTGTGCCTAAGCCTGATGCAAAATGGCCACTACTTTGTGATACTGAGTTGAGTAAGTATTCTCTCAATTCTTTACTAAAAGAAGGTAATTTATGTTGCGGTAATTGGCGCAGTTGCTCGGGCTCTTCTGCGAGAGCCAACAAAGGGTACTTGCTACTATCAAATGTCATTGTATTTATATATATCCTACTCAAACCTTGCGTAATTATATACAAAGCCAGAGGTTAATTTTATCTATTTATGCAACTTAGTCATTAATACGTCATTAATAACGGTTAATGGTCACGTTCAACGATGTATTTTGCTAATTTTGCAAGCATATCGGTATTCGCGTTGACGTTGCTGAGTTGCTCTATCGCCTGTTCAGTTAAATCTTGGGCTTTTTGCTTTGCCCCTTTAAGGCCAAGTATGGCCGGATATGTCGATTTATTATTACTGATATCTGAGCCTTGTGGTTTCCCAAGTATCTGGGTATCACCTTCGATATCGAGTATGTCATCTTGTACCTGAAATGCCAGACCGATACTTTGCCCATATAGATGTAGACTTTCTAAATCGGAACTTTTTAGCTCTGGTGCACATAAAGCACCGAGCTCAATCGCGCATATTAATAAAGCGCCGGTTTTCAATCTGTGGATCTGCTCTAAGTCTTCCAAGCTAATATCTTGATTTGTACCGGCAATATCCAGAGCTTGACCGCCGACCATACCTTGTAATCCCGCAGCTTTTGATAGCGCTCTGATCATACTAATTTGCCGTGATTCAGACACTGCAAAGTGGTGACTAGAAATGAGTTCAAAAGCTAAACTTTGCAATGCATCACCAGCTAAAATAGCCTGAGCTTCGTCAAATTGAATATGGCAAGTTGGCTTGCCTCGGCGCAAATCATCATCATCCATTGCGGGTAAGTCGTCATGCACTAAAGAGTAGCTATGAATACACTCGATAGCGGCTGCGACAACATCGAGGTCACTGTTTTTTGCGCCCAGCATTTCACCGGTTGCATAAACCAAAAATGGCCTGAGTCGTTTACCACCATTATTGATACTGTAAAAGGTCGCCGCTTTGACGGTTTCATCGGTGATTAAGTCTTGCTCAAAATACTGCGTCATAAAATGCGCTATACGGTTTTGAGCGTTATTTATTTCTACTTTTAGCGTCACGACTTATTCCGAACTTTCAGTAAATGGTGCTGTTGTGCTATTTTCATCATTGCCCATAAGGATCGCGACTTTCTGCTCAGCATTTTGGAGTTTTTGATTCGATGCATTTGCCAGTTGGATCCCTCGCTCAAACTGTTTAAGAGATTGCTCTAGCGTGAGTTCGCCGTGCTCCATCGCACTAACAATACCTTCGAGCTCATTGATGGCTTCTTCGAAGCTGAGGTTTTCTGGTTTTTTTACTGCCATGAGGACGTCTCTTTATTGGGCAAATTAAATAAAAGAGCTCAATTTTAGGGGCAATAACGTACTAGGTCAAAGATAAGCGAACTTTTTTACGCTAAACTGTTAGATATCAACTGAATAGCTATACTCGCAATTTTTTGGCTTTTTAATATAATTGAGTTAAGAAATAGCATTGCTTGCCGATACGTAGTTGAGAAAGGACTATGTTTATATTTTTACTGTAGGACACAGTAACGAAGCGCTACAATTAAATGCGTTAGAGTAAAAATTAGAAAAATAGTATATAACACTCTCTGGAGGGTATGTGGATTTAGCAACCGTAATAGGTATATTGGGCGCCATTGGCTTGATTGCCATGTCTATGTTTATGAGTAGTGACGGCGAAGTCGCTATGTTTGCTGATTCCGCTTCAGCGGTTATTGTATTCGGTGGCTCACTTTTCATTGTTTTATCTAATTTTACCATGCCGCAATTTTTTGGCATCGGTAAGGTTCTGGGTAAAGCTTTTATGTTCAAAATAGAGTCTCCAGAAGAGCTCATTGAAAAAGCGGTTGAGTTGGCAGACTCTGCGCGTAAAGGCGGGTTTTTGGCGCTTGAGGAGGCTGAAATACCTAACGCGTTTATGCGTAAGGGGGTTGATATGTTAGTAGATGGCCATGATGCTGATGTAGTTCGGGCCACCCTGCAAAAGGACATTTCTTTAACAACATCCCGCCATGAACAAGGTGCGTCGTTATTTAAGTCATTAGCAGATATCGCGCCTGCGATGGGTATGATTGGTACTTTGATCGGCTTAGTTGCGATGTTATCAAATATGGATGACCCAAAAGCTATCGGCCCTGCGATGGCAGTGGCTTTGTTGACAACGCTTTATGGCGCTTTCTTAGCGAACGTTGTCGCGATTCCAATTCAAGTGAAGCTAGAGTTACGAAAAGACGAAGAAGAACAAAACCAGCGTTTAATACTTGATGCCATTTTAGGGATCCAAGATGGACAAAACCCGAAAGTCATCGAAGGCATTTTGAAAAACTACTTAGCAGAGTCGAAACGTGGTAGCGATAAAGAGGAATAAGCATGTCTGATGAGCAGGAGTGTAAATGCCCACCTCCAGGGCTGCCAGCTTGGATGGGGACGTTTGCTGATTTAATGTCGCTACTTATGTGCTTTTTCGTTCTGCTATTGGCCTTCTCTGAAATGGACGTACTCAAGTTTAAGCAAATTGCAGGCTCTATGAAGTTTGCATTTGGTGTACAAAATAAAATTGAAGTAAAAGATATCCCCAAAGGAACCAGTGTAATTGCAATGGAATTTACACCTGGAAAGCCTGAGCCTACCCCTATTGAAACAATACAGCAGCAAACCGTAGAAATGACGCAGCAAATGTTGGAATTTCAAGCGGGTGATGAAAGCTCTGCTGGGGGGCGACAAGAACAAAGGGGCAATAAACGAGGGGGGGAGTCGCAAAGTACCTCTCAAGAGCAATCTATGCAACAGGCGGTATCTGCTGCCGAGCAAGAGCAAGTGAATGAGCTGGTTAAAAAGATTGCCCAACAATTAGAAAAGCAAATCATGGATGGTGCAATTGAGCTTGAGTCACTCGGGCAGCAAATTATTATCCGTATTCAAGAAAATGGTTCATTCCCTTCTGGAAGTGCATTTTTACAGCCTAAATTTAAGCCTGTTATTCAAGATATCGCTGAATTGCTAAAAGATGTACCAGGTGAAATTACAGTTTCTGGTCACACCGATGATTTTCAAGTAACCAATGAGCTTTACAGCAATAATTGGGACTTGTCGGCAACGAGGGCTGTCGCTGTTGCCAGTGAGATGGTGACTACCAGAGGGTTTGATAAAAATCGGCTTGTCGTCGTCGGTCATGCTGATACCCGACCATTGGTACCCAATGAGAATAATACAGATAGACGGCGTAACAGAAGAGTCGAAATATCTATCCTACAAGGGAAGGCTAAAGAGTCAGAACCTATTGAAGTTAGGGAAAATTAAGCAAAGCTTGATTGTCAAATCGATTTGGGCTACTTTACAAAGCTTAATTTAAACAAGGAGAACTCTATGTCAATTAAAAGTAAATATTCATATATCCCAGGTGGTAATGGTGATGGTTCAGACCCTAAACCACAAAAGTAGTAGATTTTAAACGCTATGGCTGAAGGGTGGTTTCCAGAGAATATAGACGCTATTTTATGGATGATTAGAGATCATGCAACAGTGATCACATTCATTGCTGTCGCTGTTTTTATCATTCTGAAAGATATGCAAGCATTACGATATGCTGGATTATGTGCTGTATTCTATGTAGTAGGTTACTGTTTATTTGATCTGATTATTGAGATAGACGATAAAAAGTATATATTCCGGTATATCGTGTGGACATTAAACGACATCTTATTTATGGCTATTTTAGCTTATTGGGCGATAAAGGATAAGGTGTATATTTGGCAAAGTGTTATTGCGCAGTTAGTGATATTGCCAGCTCCGCTACTGCAGTTATTTCGATTGATTGATCGGCACTTGTTAGATTTAACTTATTCCGAGTATTTATATAGGACGATCTTACCACTGGTAAATATTACGATTGTATTATTATGTTTTGCACCTTTGGTGATGTTGTTTAAGAAAAACACTCAGGTTAAAAAGCATTCTTTAAGCCAATAGCCATCTTACGATGGCTATTTTGTTTATTAAATCTTACCCAAGTGAAGGAATAACATCAAACATCTGTAGAGTTTGCGCTATGATAATCGTTACTCCACTTAACGCTGCTATTATAAGGCCTAAACTCCCACCTCTAACCTGATAGCCACTCCTTTTTACACTATCCTTACGTTGACTCCATACCATCATGACGGGCAAAAATATAGCTAACACAACCAAAGCAATAGCTGCATAACCTAACGCCATTATGAACCCTTGTGGGTAAAAGAGTGCAAACCCCAAAGGCGGTAAGAAAGTGATAAGTGTCGTGGTGATCCGGCCCTTTTTATTATCACCTTGTTTGAAAGCATCAGCGAAAAAATCAAATAAACCTAGACTCACACCCAAGAAGGAGGTTGCTAAGGCTAGGTCTGCAAAAAGGGTGACAAAAGTAGACACATTCGGGTTATGAGCAATGCTTGCGATACTCTGAACAAATCCTTGTAAGCCGTTACTGCTGAGTAAACTTTCTTGACTCATTACGCCTTGGCTTAAAATTTGCCAGCCAATATAAATAACGAGCGGCAGTGAGGCCCCAAACATCATGACTCGGCGTAGTGATTTAATATCTAGGCCTACATATTTTACGATGGAAGGAATTGATCCATGGAAACCGAAAGAGGTGAAAATAACAGGTATTGCACTAATTATTAAGCCTTGCTCAATAGGCATATCCAGTAAGTGAGTACCTTGCACGTATGGTGTTAATACAAAGAAGAGGCTCGTAAGTACAATTATTTTAATGCTGAATAGGACACGGTTTAGTTTATCTACGGTGCTAGTACCTGCCGTGACAATGGTTGCAATAACCACTGCGAGTAAAATTGAACCAGCTTGCGGAGCAACGTCAATATTAAGTAGGCTACTGAGCTTAGTTTGCAATTGTGCTCCACCACCGGCTATATAAGCTGCACACAAGGCATAAAATAAGAATACCATAGAGAAATTAGCAATATACTGGCCCCTTTTCCCTAAAATTGATTTTGCTAAGGTATTTAAGGTGGAGTCTACGCTGGCATATTGATGTAACTCTAACATCAGTAGTGCTGTATAGGTCATTAACACCCAGGTGAGGATTAATAGCACCAGCGCAGTACTGAATCCGAGCCCTGCGGAAGCGATAGGTAATGCAAGCATTCCCGCACCAATGGTAGTACCTGCGACGATCAGCATACTCCCGATAGTTTTATTTTTAAGCACACATTGCCCTTTTATTTTTGAGAGACACAGGAAGATATAACGGCTGCAATAAAAAGGAAATAGTTTTGCTATAAATCTATGTTAATGATTGTAATTAAATTTTTATCTCTATGTAATGTTTGATACCTTTAAAAGTAAAAAGGACTTTTAAGTCTTAGAGTTAGCTGACAAGTACTCGACTTTTGAATGGGGGTTTATCGGGGAGAGAGCAAATAAAAAACGCAACAATTGGCGTGCTGCGTTTTATTTTTTTGACGAGTATAGTTCGTCTTTTTATTTCACTTCTTTACCTGCGGCTTGTTGATCTGCATGGTAACTTGAGCGTACAAAAGGCCCAGACGCTGCATGTACAAAGCCAATTTCATCAGCGTAATCTTTAAGTGCATCAAACTCAACAGGTGGTACATAGCGTTTGACAGGTAAGTGGTGTTTTGAAGGTTGTAGGTATTGACCAACAGTCAGCATGTCAACGTTGTGTTCTCTGAGATCACGCAATACTTCTTCTATTTCAGAGATTTCTTCGCCCAAGCCAACCATTAACCCTGATTTAGTTTTAACTTCAGGGTGCGCTTCTTTGAAACGACGAAGCAGTTCAAGAGACCATTTATAGTCAGCCCCTGGGCGTGCTAATTTATATAAACGAGGTGCCGTTTCTAAATTATGATTGAATACGTCTGGTGGCGTTTCAGAAAGAATTTCCAACGCCTTATCCATACGGCCTCTGAAGTCAGGAACCAGTATTTCTATGGTTATCTTAGGGCTATGCTTACGGATTGCTTTGATGCAATCAGCAAAGTGTTGTGCGCCGCCATCTCTGAGGTCATCACGGTCGACCGATGTGATCACCACATAGCTTAGCTTCATATCTTTGATAGTGAGTGCTAACTTTTCTGGCTCGGCAGCATCAGGTTTTAGTGGTCGACCATGCGCTACGTCACAGAACGGACAGCGACGAGTACAAATTGCCCCTAGAATCATAAAGGTAGCAGTACCATGGTTGAAGCATTCAGATAGGTTAGGGCATGAAGCTTCTTCACAAACTGAATGTAAGCCATGTTTACGCATTGCTTGTTTAATGCCATCAATACGCTCACTAGATTTAGGTAAGCGGATTTTTAACCATTCTGGCTTACGAAGCATTTCTTCCCGTTCAGTCGGTAAAACTTTTACTGGGATAAGTGCCATTTTTTCGGCGTCACGAAGCTTTACCCCTGGCTCCATTTTTACTGGTTTACTCATTCGTTTTCAAACCCTTCAATTTGCTCAACATGCTCTACTTGTAAGCGTAGTAACATGTGCTTTATCAACCCATCTCCAACATCTTTCATATTAGATAGGCCATTTAAATCACTTGTCTGGACCATATTCATCCCTGCATAGCCACAGGGGTTAATTCGTAAGAACGGGTCCATGTCCATATTGACATTTAATGCTAATCCGTGGAACGAACACCCTCGACGTACCCTCAACCCCAAAGATGCTATTTTGCTGTCATTGACATAAACACCTGGTGCATCGGCTTTGGCATAGGCTTGAATATTAAGCTCTGCCAAATAATCGATAATGCATTCTTCTAACCAAGTAACCAGTTCTCTCACGCCGATATTTAATCGACGTAAGTTGAACAGAACGTACATCATTTGTTGGCCTGGGCCATGATAAGTTACTTGACCGCCTCTATCGACCTTTAACACCGGTATACTACCAGGGGCAAGGAGGTGCTCAGCTTTACCTGCTTGGCCTTGTGTGAAAATCGGGTCGTGCTCTACGAGCCAAATTTCATCGAGGCTATGTTCATCCCGAGTATCAGTAAAAGACTGCATTTTATGCCAAATTGGTTCATAACTGCGTCGACCAAGTTGACGTACTATCACTGATTTTTGCTTCATAAGGCTCTCTATTACTATAGTACGTAACGCACGTCGTCTAGGCCGCCAACCTCAGTATAAATTTGTTCAATATCTTCTTTTGAGCCCACAGTTGCAACTACGGTAATAGACTCGTATGTTCCTTTGCTGCTAGGCTTAACTTTAGGAGAATAATCGCCGGGCACAATGGCTTGTAATTTAGCAATTACTTGATCGGTTAAACTAACGTTTGCAAGGCCCATGATTTTAAATGTAAATGGGCATGGGAATTCTAAAAATTCATCAAACTTAGTATTCTTTACAGGTTTTACCACGACGGTATCCTCACTACTTTATGTAAATGTGAGTAGATTGAATCGCTTTTGACGCATCATACTCAATAATGTCGGGCATTCTATCATTTTTGCAATAAAAAAAAACGCCCCAAAAGAGGGGCGTTGTACGAATGCTTTGTTAACTATTGCATGATCTGTAAACGTAAGTAGTCGTATACTTTGCTGAAGAAGCTCCCTTCTTCAATCTCTTCCAATGTAACTAACGGATATTTAGCGATTTCTTCGCCATCAAGCTGTAAAAAGAGTGTGCCCACTTTTGAGCCTTTAGCCAGCGGTGCTTCTAATGTTTTATCTAACTCAAAATTAGCCTGTAAGTTTTTACGCTGGCCACGCGGGATTGTTATAGGGGTATCTTCCAAAATACCTAGCGAGACAGTTTCTTTATTACCCATCCAAATACGCTGTTCTGCAAAACTGTCACCAGCTTTATAAGGGGTGATTGTTTCAAAGAATCTAAAACCGTAGTTAAGTAGCTTGCGGCTTTCTACCATACGCGCACGTTCACTGGTCGTGCCCATTACAACAGATACCAAGCGCATATCATCTTTGGTAGCTGAGGTGACTAGGCTATAGCCTGCTTCTGAGGTATGCCCTGTTTTGATGCCGTCCACATTTAAGCTCGCATCCCAGAGGAGTGAGTTACGGTTATATTGCTTGATGTCGTTGAAGGTAAATGACTTTTCTTTATAAAGTGCATATTCTTCTGGCACATCACGAATAAGCGCAACGCCCAATGTTGCCATATCACGCGGCGTTGTATAATGCTGATCAGTATCTAACCCATGGCTATTAATAAAATGGGTGTTGGTCATACCTAGTTTTTCAGAGTGCGCATTCATCAAGTCAGCGAAAGCATCTTCACTGCCTGCGATATGTTCTGCCATTGCAACACAGGCATCATTTCCAGATTGGATAATGATCCCTCTGTTTAGATCGTCAACGCTGACCTTTTTTCCAACTTCAATGAACATCTTTGATGATTCTGGGAAGTTTTTCGCCCACGCCTTTTCGCTAATGGTCACCATATCCGTTGGTGCAATGTTGCCAGACACAATTTCAGTGCCGATAACATAGCTGGTCATCATCTTTGTTAAGCTGGCGGGAGCAAGCTTAGTGTCAGCCTCTCCAGAGGCAATAATCTTACCTGTTGTAAAGTCGACTAAGAAGTAGCCTTTGGCATTAATCTGAGGCACTGAAGGAATAATTTGTGCGTTCGCTGCAAATAAGGATACAGAGCACACAAGGCCACACAATTTAGTAATAAGTTTTGGTTTTAATAAAGTCATTATGCTCGCAGTTTTATTTAAATTTAATCAGCGTTAACGGTATATTTTAAAGTTGATGTTCACTATAAAGCAAGAAGGCATGTTTATATTTACCTTTGCGTAGCTTATCAAGTATATTTTGGGCTGTTTTGTCATCAAGAATAGGCCCTAACCGCAGTTTGTACAGCCCTTTTTCATTATGAATTGGTGACTGTAATTGAAATTGTTGTTGCAGTGTCTGTGACAGTGCTTGAAGGCTCTCTAAGTTTCCTCCTGCGGCCACTTGAATATAAGTCAATCTTGGCGCACTTCTGTCAATGGTAATCGCTTCTACCTTAACTTTCGCTGTACCATTTAAATGATATCCCAATTTATAGGCCGCAGCGTAAGATAAGTCTATGAGCCGATCGTCGTGAAAAGGCCCTCTGTCGTTCACTCTGACAATCGCTGTTTTGCCATTTTCAATATTGGTGACTTTTACAAAACTGGGTAATGGAAGCGTTTTATGCGCGGCGCTCATATCAAACATGTTGAATATTTCACCGTTGGATGTGTGGTAACCATGAAACTTTCGACCATACCATGAAGCGACGCCTGTTTCGTTATAGCCATGTTCATCTGACATTGGACTGTAACGCTTACCTCTAATTGTGTAAGGCCTACCTGTACTGACGCTTTTGGCTTCATTTGTGATCAGTGCATCTTGCATTTCAAGCGCCGTAGGTGCGCGTAAAGGCGCTTTGTCTTGTTTAATGTGATAGCGGCTGCTACAGGCACTTAGCAATGTTAATAGACATAATATTGCTAATATTTTACTCGATTTAATCATGATTTAAGTAGCATTCTCTTATCTGTGGCTATCGCCATAATAACACCAAAACCGGCCAGTAAGGTGACCATGGATGTACCGCCATAGCTAATGAGTGGTAAAGGAACGCCCACAACGGGCAGTAATCCAGAAACCATACCTATATTGACAAAGATATACACAAAAAATGTCATCGTGAGAGCCCCTGCCAACAACTTACTAAATGCATCTTGCGCATTGACTGCAATATAAAGACCGCGACCAATAATAAACAGGTAAACACTGAGCAGTAGGATCACGCCGAGTAAACCAAACTCTTCACTTAATACCGAAAAAATAAAATCAGTGTGTCGTTCTGGCAAAAACTCTAATTGAGATTGAGTTCCTTGCAGCCAACCTTTACCCTCAATACCGCCCGAACCAATGGCTATTTTAGATTGAATTATATGGTATCCAGCTCCTAAAGGGTCGCTTTCTGGGTTGAATAGCGTTAAAACGCGTTGCTTTTGATAGGCATGCATTCCGTAATGCCAAAATGCAAAACCTGCGGGGCCCATTAGTAAGGCTGAGACTGAGATCAACCGCCAACTTAGCCCTGATAAAAACAACACAAATATTCCTGAGCTGGCGATCAGAATTGAAGTCCCTAAGTCGGGCTGTTCTTTGATTAAAATGGTTGGCACCAGCACAATGGCAAAGCCAATTAAGATATTCCAAATTGAAGGCGGAAGGCGATGTTGACCGATATACCAGGCAACCATCATGGGGACCGCTATTTTCATGATTTCTGAAGGTTGAAAGCGTGTCACGCCTAAATCAAGCCAGCGTTGTGCACCTTTACTACTTACGCCTACAAACAGCACAGCAATCAGCATCCCAAGGCCCAGTAAATAAAGGGGGATCACAATTCTTTTTAAGGTGATAGGGGAAAGCTGTGCCATGAATAACAGCGCGATCACTGCGCCCGCCATACGTGTAGCATGACGAGTCATCATCCCCAAGTTTTGACCACTGGCACTATAAACCACAGTTAAGCTACCCAGCATCATAATGATTAAAGCCAATAGCAATGGCCAATCTAGATGTACTTTTTGCCAAAATGTACGTTTATAGTTCAGAGATGTCATTAACTGTTTTATCCAAAGGGTAGGCGGAGAAATAATAATCCATTAATTGGCGTGCCACAGGCGCTGCAACAGAACTGCCCGCACCTTGGTTTTCGACTACAACGGCAACAACAATACGAGGATCATCATAAGGCGCAAAGCCAGTATATATCGCGTTATCCCGATGACGCTCATTGAGTTTGGACGCATCATATTTTTCGCCTTGAGCAATACTGACTACTTGTGCGGTACCTGTTTTACCTGCTGGGTCATAATCAACACCCTTAAAGGCTTTATGTGCAGTCCCTGTGGTTTTTGCAACCGTGTTATGCATAGCCTTTAAGGCAATGCGCCAATGATCTGGGTTTTTGAGTTCTACCGGCTTTTTTTCTTCTGTGAATAGCTGATTAATGTCGTTATCTTGCTTTGTCACTTGCACAAGGTGAGGCTGACGATGTACACCTTTATTGACTAAAATCGTGACCGCATTGGCGATTTGAATTGGCGTTGCAGTCCAGTAACCTTGGCCAATACCGACAGAAATTGTGTCTCCAGGCCACCAGTTTTCTTTAAAGCGTTCTTTTTTCCATTCCACAGTGGGCATAATCGCGCTTGTTTCTTCATGAATATCAATACCCGATAGATCACCAAAACCAAATTGCGCCATGAAGTTACTGATTTTAGTGATCCCAGCTCGATATGCGATGCGATAATAGTAGGTATCGCATGACTCTTCGATGGCTTGGTATACATCAACATGCCCATGGCCCCAACGTTTCCAGTCCCGCCATTTATGTTTTACATTTGGGATTTGAAAAAAACCAGGGTCCCAGACTTTTGTTTGTTCGGTAACAATCCCTTCTTCTAAACCAAGAATCGCGAGGTGAGGTTTGACGGTCGAGGCTGGCGCATAGCTCCCTTGGGTTGCGCGGTTAATAAGAGGCCGGTCTGGGTTGAGCAGCTTTCTATAGTTTTTACCACTGATCCCATGTACGAACAGGTTAGGGTCGTAACTCGGGTTTGAATACAGAGCGAGGATACCGCCATCTTTTGGGTCCATAACGACAATAGCGCCTCGGGCGTCTTTGAGTGCGTGTTGTGCGATTTGTTGCAGACCAACATCTAATGTTAGTACTAAATCTTCACCTGGAGTTGGGGTAACGGTATTGAGCGTACGAATAATACGGCCGCGGTTATTTACTTCAACGCGCTGAGATCCAACGGTGCCATGTAAGAGTCGCTCGTAAAACTTTTCTATTCCCAACTTGCCATAGTCGTGTGTAGCTCGGTAATTTGTGGCTAAATTTGCCGACTCTAGCTCACTTAACTCTTTTTTGTTCAATCTGGCAACATAGCCCAGTGCATGGGTGAGTGTATCGCCAAAAGGGTAGTGTCGAGCGAGTCGTGCTTCAATACTAAAACCAGGAAACTTATGCTGGTTAACGGAGAAAATAGCCACTTCTTGTTCATTAAGCCGGGCTTTAAGCACTTGGCTTTTGAAACGGCGTTGTTTACGAATATTTTTTAAAAATTCACTTTGTTGTATATCACTAATATTAAGCAGCTGTGATACATCTGCTAAGTTTTGCTCTAAATCATCAACGTCTTCTGGTACCACTTCCAAATTATAAACCGGGCGGTTTTCCGCTAGAAGTACGCCATTTCTGTCGTAAATAAGGCCGCGGTTAGGGGCGACAGGAATGAGTTTTATACGGTTGTCATTAGAACGAGTTTGATACTTGTCGTATTCTTTTACTTGTAAGTGGTATACGTTCATTATGAGCATACCAATGAGTAACACAACAAAAATAAAGCCAACAAACGCTCGACGTGCAAACAGGTTTGCTTCAGCTGAATGGTCGCGTATGGTTGGCCGTTTTTTTAGCATAGGCGTGAATTACTCTCTGTGGTAAGGATGGTTTGTATTTAAGCTCCAACCACGATACAAGCTTTCTGCCACAATAATGCGAACCAGCGGATGGGGAAGGGTTAAATTAGAGAGTGACCATTTTTGTTCTGAGGCAGCAATACAGCTTGGTGCTAATCCTTCAGGACCACCAATAAGCAGGCTTACATCTCTGCCGTCGAGTTGCCATTTTTGCATATGCTCGGCTAAGTCATGGGTATCCCATGCTTTACCGGTTACTTCTAGTGTTACAATTCGGTTGCCCTTTGGGATTGCAGCCAAGGTTTTCTCTCCTTCGACTTGCAAAATCCTTTTAATATCAGCATTTTTCCCGCGTTTTCCAGCAGGGATCTCTAGTAGCTCTAGCGCCATGTCTTTTGGAAAGCGACGTTGATATTCTTTAAATCCTGTTTCTACCCATGCAGGCATCTTTGTGCCAACGGCAACCAATTGTATTTTCAAAGTTAGCCCCAAAGTTTCTCTAGATCATATAGGCTACGAGTTTGGTCTTGCATCACGTGGACAACGACGTCACCTAAATCAACCAGTACCCATTCACCTACATCTTGCCCTTCTTGGCCAAGAGGCTCTTCACCGGCATGGCGTGCAGCTTTTGCAACGTTGTCCGCGATTGACTGTACATGACGTTTTGAATTACCTGAACAAACAACAAGGTAATCTGTGACGGTCGATACATCTCTTACGTCTAATTTAACAACGTCACGGGCTTTCATATCATCAACTTTGTCTAATGCAAAGTCTAAAAGTTGCTCTGAATTCAACTGATTTTCTCTTAAGTTATAAAATAGTCGGCGATTTTAGCACAGCAAAAGACCTTAATCAGCATACAAGTTATGTTTACGAATATACTCTCTGACTTTCGGTTCTAAGAAACGTTCCGTATGTTGTTGATGTTTTAAGCGTTCACGAATTTCACTTGATGACACATCTTCTACTGCGCCTGTTAAAAAATAGCATAATCCACCTAGACGACTGTGCAATAGGGTCGGTTCTGTTATTTCGCAGTTACTCAGGTAGGTGCTAAGTACGTCGTTACTTGAACGAACTTCCCCTGGTCTTTGATAGACAATAATGTGGCATAAGGATGTGATTTTTTGCCATTCAAACCAGCTAGGCAAGCTGTTAAAGGAGTCCATACCCATTAAAAAAAGCAAGGGAGTATCTGGATTTTCAGCACGACACTCTTGAATACTAAGCAGAGAATAGGATGGGCCTTCACGCTCTAATTCGCGAGTATCTATAGACAACTGTGGGTTATTTTGTATTGCAAGACTGAGCATGGCTAAACGGTGTTGCTCAGTAATGCCCGGTGCGGCTTTATGAACTGGCAATGCACATGGTAAAAAATGTAATTGCGTCAACGACAATTGAGCAACGCAGTTTCGGGCCATATTCAGGTGACCGCTGTGAACAGGATCGAATGTCCCACCGAATAAAGCAATCATGGTTATGTTTCTTCATATTGATAAGGTAGCGGTATATTCAACGGCATACAAAATGCTAGAGCAATATGGGCAAGTGCTTGATAAGGCGCAACCATGGCTGAACGTTTATAGGCTGAATCAAATTCAGCTAAAAAATGAATGATTTGTTGGAGTCGTTCAATTGTCAACCGTTCAAGGGCTTGTTGAGTTGCGGCTTGTTGATTTTTCCAAATGTTATTTTGCTTGAACAACTGCGCCATATTTTGCCCAGCTTGCATGCCTAACTTAATAGCAAGCAAGGTTTGTGCTTCTTTATTGAATGTCCAAATTATGCTGATCGGTTCAATATTGTCATCTGCAAGCTTTAACAGCACTTTAATCGCGGTATTCGAGTTACCTTGTAATAAAGCCGTATTTAAGTCAAAGATATCAAACTTCGCCTGATTGAGCAGGCCACTGAGCACTTGTGTTTGACCAATAGGCTCATGTTTATACAACAAAGAGAGCTTTTCGAGTTCTTGATACGTAGCGAGTAAATTGCCCTCGGTGGCTTCGAGCAAGCTCGTTTTTGCTTCATGCGCTAAATTAAGCTGGAGTTGTTTACATTGTGTATCTAGCCAACGGTGTAAATGATTACCAGAGAGTGTATAGCAGGGGACAAATAACCCATGCTTATCTAATGCTTTAAACCAGGCACTTCGTTGAATGTCTTGGCCCGCTTTACATCCTTTGATGATCACGATGACGTCTGGGTTAAGATACTCAGCAAGAGATTTGAATGCCTGGCTGCCTGGGGTACCAGGTTTGAGCTGGTTTAAGTCAAACTCAATTAGGGTGCGGTCGCTAAACAATGACATGCTGTTATATTGTGCAAGTAATTCTTGCCAATCAAACCCTGGTAATAAGTTGAATTTAACAACTTCGTCAAAGCCTTGTTTTTTCGCTGCTTGTTTTATTTCGTAGACACACTGTGCCTCTTGAAAAGGCTCTTCACCAAACACCATGTAAAAAGGGTGTAATGCTTTATTTAAGTGACTGGCGAGTTGATTTGCATAACTGCGCATTATAGTTGTGATAGCTCTCTAACAATACGTTTGCTGGCCAGTTGGCGAAGCTCACGCAAAATGATATCCAGTTCTTTCGCTTTTGCGAGTGCATTATCGGGATCATCTTGATAATTACGGTAAAGCTCAAAGCCTTGTTCTACTGGTTCTTTACCCGGTCTACTCACTCGGTAAGTGACCGCATACGCTAATTCATATTGCGCCACCTGACCATTTTTAAACAAGCTTAATGTTTGTCGTTCCAAGGTGTCTTTGTATAAGTGTAGTGCTGTATATTGTGATGAGCTATCGGTAGGGAGTAACGCAACTTGCGCACGTTCTAAATCACTTTTTAGTAATTCATATACCTCAGAGCGCGGATTATCAGCGGTTAAAGTGATAGTACGCAGGTCATCAGGAAGATATGAGGCTTTTTTTAAATGAAAACCACAGCTTGATAACAAAACACAGAACAGCGCAAGCGCTGCTCCGTGTTTTACAAAATGAGCAAAGCGCATCTTAGTTTGCTACCACGTTTAGTAGCTTACCAGGCACATAAATTACCTTGCGAATGGTTTTGTCATCAGTGAACTTGGTGACGTTCTCTTCTGCAAACGCGATTGCTTCAACCTGCTCTTGTGTTGCATCTGCGGCAACGGTTAGTTTGGCGCGCAGCTTGCCATTAACTTGTACAATAATCAGCTTTTCATCTTCAACTAATGCTGACTCATCAACACTTGGCCAAGCAGCATCGAGAATATCTGACTCAAAGCCAAGTTCAGCCCACAGTTCATGACACATATGTGGTGCAATTGGTGCAAGCATAATGACGATGGCGTGCAGTGCTTCATTTGCAATGGCAATATCTTGCGTATCTTTAAGAGGCGCTTTAGCCAACTTATTCGATAGCTCCATGATTGCGGCAATGGCAGTATTGAATGTTTGACGACGTGACAAATCATCAGTAACTTTTGCGATAGCTTTGTGTACTTCACGACGCAATACTTTTTGATTGCTGTTTAATGCACTCGTGTCTAATTCAGCTTTACCAGCCGCGTTAACGTCCACTGCATATTTCCAAACACGTTTAAGGAAGCGATGTGCGCCTTCAACGCCTGAATCTGACCATTCTAACGTTTGCTCTGGCGGTGCGGTAAACATCATAAATAAGCGAACTGTATCAGCACCGTACTGTTTGATAACAGTTTGTGGATCAATACCATTATTCTTCGACTTTGACATTTTACTCATGCCTGATGAAAATACCGGCTGGCCGTCATCTTTGTGCCAAGCCTTTGTAACACGGCCTTTGTCGTCTGTTTCTGTTTCTACATCAGTGGGTGAGATCCAGATATCACCGCCTTTTTCATCTTTACGATAGAAGGTTTCTGCTAATACCATACCTTGGCACAGCAAGCGCTCAAATGGCTCATCTGAGTTTACTAGTCCAAAATCACGTAATAGTTTATGGAAAAAGCGAGAATACAATAAGTGTAAAATGGCATGTTCGATACCGCCAATATACTGATTAACAGGCAACCAATAATTTGCCGCACCAGGCTCTAGCATGCCTTCGTCGTAGCGTGGGCTACAGTAACGGGCATAATACCAAGATGACTCCATAAAGGTATCGAATGTATCTGTTTCATGAAGCGCTGGCACGCCATTTACTGCGGTTTTAGCCCATTCAGGGTCAGCTTTAAGTGGAGAGGTAACGCCGTTCATAACGACATCTTCTGGTAAACGCACTGGCAGCATATCTTCGCTGGCCGCAAGCTCTTGGCCTTGCTCATCGCTTAGCATTGGGATTGGCGACCCCCAATAACGTTGGCGGCTTACACCCCAATCACGTAAACGGAAGTTAACTTTACGCTTACCTGCATCTTGTGCTTCTAATTTATCCGCAATCGCATCAAAGGCGGCCTTAAATGCTAAGCCGTCAAATTCCCCAGAATTGATCAACACACCTTTTTCAGTAAAGGCTTCTTTATTTATATCTGCTGTTAATTCAGAACCTTGTTCAGGGGCAATCACTTGTTTTATTTCAAGCCCATATGCGGTAGCAAACTCAAAGTCACGTTGGTCGTGCCCTGGTACTGCCATAACTGCACCTGAGCCGTAATCCATCAAGACGAAGTTAGCAACCCAGATTGGTACTTCTTTGCCAGTTAATGGATGGACTGCAGTAAAGCCAGTATCAATGCCTTTTTTGTCCATAGTTGCCATATCGGCTTCAGCAACTTTGGTGTTTTTGCACTCTTCTACAAATGCGGCAATGGCGGCATTATTTTTAGCTGCTTCTTGTGCTATTGGGTGGCCTGCGGCAACACCCACATAGGTCACACCCATAAAGGTATCAGGACGCGTTGTATAAACAGTGAACGTTTCGCTATTATCTGCACGCTTGAAGTCAATTTCTAACCCTTCAGAGCGACCAATCCAATTGCGTTGCATGGTTTTAACTTGTTCAGGCCAGTCGTCTAGCTTGTCTAAATCATCTAACAATTCTTGCGCATAATCAGTGATTTTAATGAACCACTGTGGAATTTCTTTTTGCTCAACCGCTGCACCTGAGCGCCAGCCTTTTCCGTCAATAACTTGCTCATTTGCGAGCACAGTTTGGTCAACAGGATCCCAGTTTACGGTTGACATTTTTTTATATACTAAGCCCTTTTCATACAGTTTAGTGAAAAACCACTGTTCCCACTTGTAGTACTCAGGGTGACATGTCGCAATTTCACGATCCCAATCGTAACCAAAGCCAAGTTGCTTTAGTTGGTCACGCATGTAATCGATATTTTCATAGGTCCATTTAGCGGGGGCTGTGTTGTTTTTAATCGCGGCATTTTCTGCTGGTAAGCCAAAGGCATCCCAACCCATAGGCTGCATGACGTTTTTGCCTTGCAAACGTTGGAAGCGGGATACAACATCACCAATGGTGTAGTTACGAACATGACCCATGTGCAGTCGACCACTTGGGTATGGGAACATTGAGAGGCAGTAATACTTCTCTTTGCTTTCGTCTTCGACAACTTTAAATGTCTTGTTTTCTTCCCAGTGTTGTTGGACTTTTGACTCAATGTCTTGCGGGTTATATTGCTCTTGCATCTACGTTTCCAGACTTCTTGCAAATTAATAAAAAATTGTTCGCTAGCATACCCCAAATAAAGGCTGATTCACAGTATCTAGCAGCCATTTTGTTGCTTCGATTGTATGGGTGAACCCCGCGTTACGGCGTGAGTAAGCTATAGTTACAATAAGAAGACTGACGTGGGGTATAAAATGTCTGGTTATAAACAATGGTTAACACACTTTAGTGAGTGGCTAAAAGACGTTAAAGATCACGAGCTAGATGACTTAATTGAAAAGTTTGTCGAGCAACAACAGGCTTTGCAGCGATCAGGAAAAGAAAAAATTCAGCAATATCATTATTATTTACGCCGTGATCTCGAACATTTCAGTACTCATCAACGCCATTACAATGACTTAGCATGGCAAGAATTGAAAGCCTCTATTTGGTATGAATTATCGCAACTAGAAGATCGCACCCAATTAGAGTGGCAGGCACTTTTGCAAGACTTTGAACATGATGGTGTTTATAAGGCGGGTGAATGGATAGCAATGGGACAATTAGTATGTAAGAATTGCGATCATAAATTGGACGTGCTGTATGCCAGTGAAATTTCACCTTGTTCAGAATGTGAACACACTGAGTTTATAAGAAAAGCATTGTCTCCATAATGCGCAGACTAGGTTGTATGGTTTAGCTGCACTACCTCAGTAGTTTTTATACTGACGCTGATGATAAGAAGTTAATAATGACCAAAAAATTAGCCCCACTTTCTCAAGACGCGCTTGCACCGACGGTGTCATTAAGCCACGTGCAAACTTGTATTCAAAACCCGTATCCCGAGTCGCTTTCCTTTATAGGACAAAAACGTGCGCAAACGGCGCTTGATTTCGCTTTGGGCATGGAGCTGCCAGGCTATAACGTGTTTGTCATGGGCGAAGCTGCTTTGGGTCGTTTCACCATGGTGAAAGACAAGTTAGAGGCGCATAGTAAAACACGTCAGACGCCAAAAGAGTGGTTATACGTTAATAACTATGAAGACCACCGAGAGCCTATCGCAATGTTTATGCAAGCTGGTCAAAGTAAAGAGCTTGCCGATGATATTGATGAGTTTTTAGATGAAGTGGCTGATACGTTTCCCGCTGCATTTGACAACCCTGGGTATCAGCGAAAAAAGAAATCTATAGATCGCCATTTTGATAATAAATATGACGCGGCATTGAATGCGGTTGAACAATTAGCTGCTGACAAAAGTGTGGCGTTACTGGAAGAAAATAATCAAGTTGGTTTCGCTCCAGTCGTTAATGGCAAACAGCTAGATGATGCAGAATTCGCCGCGTTAGATGAGAAAATGCAAAGCCATTTCTTTGAAGCCATTGAAGGGCTTGAGGATGCGTTAATAGAAGCATTGATAGAGCTACCACGTTGGAAGCGAGAGTCTTCTGAAAAGCTGCGAAACTTAAAGAAATCGACGGTTGAAATTGCCACAAAGCCGTTGATAAAAACACTAGAGCACAAATATGCCAATCATATTGGCGTGGTTCGTTATTTAAAAGACTTACGGATAGAAATTGTTGATGCTGTTTTAGAATGGCTTGATGATGATATCTCGAGCGAAGAAGGGAAAGATGACTTTGACTCAAAAGGGATGCTGAGTGACTTTTTTGCGCCGAACATTTTAATTGAATATAAAGATGGTGACGCTGCGCCAGTCGTGTACGAACCGAACCCAACGTTTGGTAATATTTTTGGTAAAGTAGAATATGCGGCATCACAAGGTAATTTAATTACCAGTTACCGTTCTATTCAAGCAGGTGCATTGCACCGTGCCAATGGCGGTTATCTTATCATGGACGCTGACAAAGTATTGGCGAACCCACAGGTGTGGGATGGTTTAAAGCTGTCATTAAAAACACACCAGATAAAAAATGATTTACCTTATCAAGACAATTCAGTAGGCAGTAGCTTTACACTTAGGCCTCAGTTGATCCCACTAGATGTCAAAATTATTTTACTGGGTTCGCGAGACCTGTATTACACCATTGGTGAATATGATGAGGAATTTGCTGAGCTCTTTAGAGTGCTGGCAGATTTTGATTATTACTTACCAAGCTCAGACAAGATGCAATATCAATTTATCAGTAAAGTACAAGAGTATTGTGATACAACCTTGTCGTGTACTTTAACAGCTGATGCCTTGTCGCGGTTGCTTAAATTTAGTTACCGCCAAGCTGAGCACCAAACTAAACTATCGGCACGTTTTGCTGATGTATTGGAGTTAGTTGCAGAAGCCAGCTTTTATACCAAGCAAGACAATGAAACAGAGATCACCGCAGAACATATTGATGAAGCCATTGTGGGTAAGCAATACCGTACCGGTCAATTGAGTGAAAATATGCTCAGTGATATTAAAGAGGGTCATACGCTGATTGCAACACAAGGCAGCGCGGTAGGTAAGGTAAATGGCTTAACGGTACTCCATATTGGAGATACGGCGTTTGGAACACCTGCGCGCATTACTGCAACGGTATACGCCGGGGCTGATGGCGTCATCGATGTTGAGCGTGAGGCTGAGCTCGGTAAAGCCATACACTCGAAAGGGGTGATGCTGTTGACTGGTTACTTGGGGAATAAGTACGCACAGGAATTTAGTTTAACGTTGAGTGCCAACATTGCGATTGAGCAAAGCTACGGGTATATCGATGGTGATAGTGCGTCATTGGCTGAGTTATGTGGTTTAATTTCTGCCATTACGCAATTGCCGATTAACCAATCTTTAGCCTTAACGGGCTCTATTAACCAGCACGGCGAAGTACAAGCGGTAGGGGGGGTTAACGAGAAGATTGAAGGGTTCTTTAAATTATGTAAGATGCGTGGGTTGACTGGGGAGCAAGGGGTCATTATTCCGCGTTCTAATTTGGTTAACTTAGTACTAGATGATGAAATTATTATAGCCAGTGAAGCCGGTCGTTTTCATATTTATGCCGTGGAAACGGTGGATGAAGCATTGAATTTATTGACGGGGGTTGAAGCGGGTGAGCTTATTCAGGGTCAATATCCAGAATCAAGTATCAATGCACTGGCGTTAGCGCGTTTGCAGCATATTGCCGATGTGGTAAATGGTGAAGACAAAGAAGAAGACAGTGATAAGGAGTCGCAATAATGTCGACAACACAAATTATATTATTGGTCGTTATAATCGTCATTGGCGGGTTTATTTATAAAAATAAGCAACAGCAAAAAGAAGTGGCTGGTTTAAATCGCATAAAAGCGCAAGAGTTTCTGGCTGAGAATGCGAAAAAGGCCGGCATTCACGAAACATCGTCTGGATTACAATATGAAGTGTTGGTGGAAGGTGAGGGAGAAGTACACCCATCAGCAACCAGTAAAGTAAATGTACATTACCATGGCACGATGTTAGACGGTAGCGTATTCGATAGCTCGGTTGAGCGTAATAGCCCGATTAGTTTCGGTTTGAATCAAGTTATTTCAGGGTGGACTGAAGGGGTTCAGTTAATGAAAGCTGGTGATAAGTTCCGGTTTTTTATTCACCCGAATTTAGGTTATGGGGATCAGGCCGCAGGTAAAATTGAGCCCGGCTCGTTATTGATCTTTGAGGTTGAACTATTAAGAGTAGAGTCTTAGTGCCTATAGGTAAGTATAGCCCAGCTTCTGTCATACGGGCTGTCTTGGTGAACTGTTGACTCTGGTTTTAAATGCCAACTTTCTGTAATTCGAATTTTAAATTAGCCTCTGTCTCTAAAGAGGCTAATATTTAACGCGCCTTATTCTGTACTCCATAGTTGTATTTCAGCATTTTAACATGTTGTTACAGTAAGTTATCGCACAATGCTGACATCTCTCCTTATATTGTTATTATGTTATTAAATAACAATATAAGGATTGTACTTTGAAACTACGTACATTATTTACAGCCATGGCCTTGGCTATCGCACCTGCGATTTCTCCTATGGTTGCCGCATACCAAACAGAAGATACGCGACTGTTACGCTTTCCCGATATTCACAAAGACTATGTTACCTTTGTTTACAGTGGAGATATTTATGTCTCTAACAGAAAAACAGGTAAGAGTACGCGCTTAACGGATCATGTTGGTTTTGAAACTTTTCCTAAATTCTCACCTGATGGGTCGAAAATTGCGTTTTCGGCACAGTATAACGGCAGCCGCCAAATTTATGTAATTAACCGTGACGGCTCTGATTTAAAGCAGCTTACCTATTATAACGATGTAGGAAAGATGCCACCTCGTGGTGGGTTTGATTATCGAGTATTAGATTGGACACCAGACGGCCAGCATATCGTTTTTCGTGCGAATCGTACGCCTTATGGTAAGCGAGTTGGTAGACCGTTTATGGTGCCTGTTGCTGGTGGACTCGAGCAGCCACTGAACATCCCAGAAACGGGCGGTGGTATGTTATCACCCGACGGGAAAAAGTATGTTTATACCCCTATAGACAGAGAGTTTAGGACTTGGAAGCGCTCTCGAGGTGGCCGAGCACAAGATGTTTGGGTATATGATTTAGAGAATAATACATCAGAACAACTAACAACGAACCGCGCGACTGATCAGCAGCCTACTTGGGTAAATGACAGTATCTACTTTGTGTCTGATAGAGACTATACACTCAACCTATACAAACATCGCTCTGGTAAAAAGCCAGTTAAGATGACAGACCATCAAGATTTCGATGTACTTTGGCCATCAGCAGGACCAGACGCCATAGTGTATGAAAATGGCGGATACTTATATCGGTTTGATGAAGCGACAAAACGTACTGAAAAGTTAGCGTTAAATGTTGAAGGTAGCCGTGAATACACCATGCCTTACAGTAAAAACGTGAGTGACTTTATTGACTCAATGGATGTGTCGCATGATGGTAAACGGGTGCTATTTAGTGCCCGTGGTGAGTTGTTTAGTGTACCTGCGAAGCAGGGACCAACACGCAATTTAAGTCACACTCCAGTAGGCCGTGAAATCTCAGCAACTTGGTCTGCGAATGGTCGTTATATTGCTTACATGAGCGATGAGAGTGGTGAATATGAGATTTACTTGCGTGATAGAGCCAATAACAATGAAGTGAAGCAACTTACGAGTAACGGGACTATTTGGCGTTTCGATCCTCTATGGTCGCCAGATAATACGAAGTTATTGTTTGCAGACAAAAATCACACGCTATGGTGGTTAGATATAGAAACGGGTAAGCAACATAAAATAGATACCGCAAAATATGATGAAGATGGCTTAACACAGTATATTTGGTCACCCAATAGTGAAGATGTGGTATTTGTTAAAAATAACGAAAACCGCTATGCATCACTTTGGCATTACAATATAAATAGTAAATCGGTTACTCGATTAACCGATGAGATGATGAGCGAAACCAACCCTACATTCTCGCCTGATGGTCAGTACCTTTATTTCACTTCTGAGCGTGATTATAACTTAACGTTCAGCAGTTATGAATTTGACTATATGTTCAATAAAGCAACGCGTATTTATTCGGTTGCTGTAAATGACCAAATAAGTGCATTAAATGCACCGCAAAGCGATGAAGCGAGCATATTAAGTGCTGCGTCAGAGGTAAGTGATGAGGAAAAAGCGGTTGATACCAAACTAGACAGCAATGGCTTTATGACGCGCGCTGTCGCATTAACTACACCAGCTGGAAATTATCGCAATCTTACGGGCGTAAAAGGGGGTGTGCTTACGCTCAGTGATGGCCAATTGAAACTTGTACCAACCAAATCAAGCGAGAAAGTGGCGACAGTTGCAAAAGGAGTAAGCAGCTATAAAGTGTCGGCCAATATGGCGCACATTATTGTGAAATCGGGCAAAAGCTATAGCGTGATAAAGCCCGCTGCCAAGCAGGATTTACAGTCTACTCAGCTTGACCTGAGTGATATGATGTTGAAAATCGACCCACAAACTGAGTGGGCGCAAATGTATAGAGAAGGATGGCGTACATTACGAGATTGGTTCTACGATGAGAATCATCATGGCCAAGATTGGGATGCGATTTTAAAGCGTTATCAGCCTATGGCGGACGCAATCGCGCATCGTACTGATTTAGATTATGTACTGAGTGAGATTGCGGGTGAAATCAATGCGGGTCATATTTATGTTAACTCCGGTGATAGGCCAGAGGCAACGCGTTTAAAGCATGGTTTATTAGGCGCACAAATTAGTGCACATGAGTCTGGCTTTGTAAAAATTGAGAATATTTTTAAAGGTGAAAACTGGCATGAGGATTTTCGTTCACCGCTGAATGAAACGGGCGTAAAGGCCAATGTTGGTGATTATATTCTAAGTGTAAATGGCCGTGCGGTTAACACTGTTTTGAATTTTTATGAGTTATTAGAAAATACCCAAGGGGAACAAGTTGAATTGGTTTTGAACCAATCGCCAAGCTTCGAGGGGAGTTGGAAAGTGACTGTTAAACCTGTCGCAAGTGAACAAGGTTTAAGATACCTTGAGTGGACAAACTCTCGCGCAGAATATGTTGATAAATTGTCTGGTGGTCGTGTGGGTTATGTGCATTTACCAAACACCCACTATGCAGGTAACCGCTCATTATTTAAAAACTTTCTACCACAGACAACCAAAGAAGCCATGATCATTGACGATCGATATAATGGCGGCGGCTTTATTCCTGAGCATATGATCACATGGTTGGCGCGAAAACCGTTAAATTATTGGAAGCGTCGTGGTGTTGAACCCACTAAGACACCGCAATTTGCTCACGATGGACCGAAGGCGATGTTGATCAATGGTTACTCGAGTTCTGGCGGCGATGCACTCCCTTATTACTTCCGACAAGCGGGACTTGGTAAACTCATAGGTACTCGTACTTGGGGTGGTTTAATTGGTATTTCAGGTAATCCTGGGTTAGTTGATGGTGGCTCTGTGATTGCTGCGACTTTCCGTATTCTAGATAATGAAGGTAATTGGATCATTGAAGATGAAGGTGTAAGCCCAGACATTGAAGTGATCGATCGACCTGAGTTAATTCAAGCGGGTAAAGACCCGTCTGTTGAACGAGCGGTGAAAGAGTTACTTGATGAGTTAGAAGCTAACCCGAAAAAGCCGTTAACAGTACCCGCTGCTCCGAGTAATTTTGGCCAGTAGCAGCATGTGTTAACTTTTACTTGAATAGACATAACGGCTAAGCACCCTATTAGCCGTTATTTTTTGCTTATTTATACGTGAAAACGACTGGTGTTCATAAGTAAATGTGACACTGAGTGAAGCAGATAACATGAATTTTAATAGGACGATGTCCATTTTATCTGGTGAAAATCAAGGGGGATAAAGGTGAAACAGTATGGTAACGCGTAAAAAAGTTGTTTTAATAACAGGTGGCAGCCGTGGTATTGGTGCCTCAGCGGTGAAGTTACTCGCAGAACGAGACTATGTTGTTGCACTCAATTATAAAGAAAATCATAGTGCGGCTAAAGAGCTGGTAAGGTCTATTAATGCTGCTGGTGGTCAAGCTACTGAGTTTCAAGCTGATATAAGTGATGAAAATCAAGTAGAGGCGCTATTTTCATCAGTGGCATTGACGTATGGACCAATTACGCATTTGGTCAATAACGTTGGGGTATTGGCTCACCAGCAACGAGTTGAAAATATGACGGCAGAGCGTATCAATCATATTCTACAACACAACGTTACGCCTTACTTTATTTGTGCTAGAGAAGCCGTTAAGCACTTTAAAATGCACGATGATATGTCAAAGTGTGCAATCGTCAATGTGTCGTCTGCGGCGTCGAGGTTGGGCGGGGCTAATGAATATGTTGATTATGCTGCATCAAAAGGTGCTATAGACACGTTTACCATAGGTTTGTCATTAGAGCTTGCAGAATATGGCGTGCGGGTTAACTGTGTTAGGCCCGGGTGTATTTATACAGATATACATCGTGACGGAGGAGAAGCGGAGCGTGTCTCTCGGTTAGCGCCTCAATTGCCACTGCGTCGTGGCGGCACGGCATTAGAGGTTGCTAATGCCATTGCGTGGTTATTAAGTGATGAGGCTAGCTACGTCACTGGCAGTTTTATTGATTTGGCTGGTGGGAAGTAGTATTTTAAAGTAATAGCTAGTACCGAAGAACACCCCATTGTTGTCAGATACAAAGTGGGGAATTTCTCCACTTTTAGTGTAGTTTATTTTTTGATAAAAATACTCAGATTTATCGCCCGTTTGCGTATCTAATACAAGTAACTCAATGCCTTGTTTAGTAGCCTTATTCTCTATTGAGTGCATCAGGGCTGATGCAACCCCCAAGCGCTGATATTGTGGATGAACAAGTAACTTTTCTACTTCAGCACGGTGTGATCCATTCTGCTTTTGACACCGAGTATAGTGAACACAGCCAACGAGTGTATTGTGTATAAAGTACCCAAAGAAAATGCGGCTTTTCAGTTGCGTGTTGATCTCTTCCCAGTAAGTAGTGAGCTGCTGTTTATCTACATCAGTTTTAAATCCTAAAGAGGCACCACTTTTAATACACAAATCGAGTAAGTCAGTTAATTGCATTTTGTATTGCGAGAGTGAAGTAAGTTGCTTTATATGGTTGGTCATGGTGTTTGAGGGTCTTCTAGTTTTGTTAATTGTGCTTGAATATATGCGATGTGGTTTTCCAGTTTTTCCTTTGCGTTGTGTAAGCTGGTTACACGGGCTGATGTATTTGCTTGATGTGCTCTAATTGCACGGTAAATAGCCACTCGTGGTAGGTTGTATTTGTCAGCAGCACTACAAATAGATAACTGTTTATTTAACACCTCGCTCAATGCATCACGCATTGCTTCTTTGTTATTGTGTTTATGTTGCATTATGAGCACTCCATTTTTTGACTGGAGTGTGATCATCATGAATTTGCCAAATACTGATCTCTAAGTGCCACAACAGGTGTAAAGTTTGGTAAAAGTCTGACATAACGTTTGCTTATGTTGTAGATGCGTACAATTTTTAAAGAAAAAACCATACCAACATTTAAAGTTAATATATTTCAATTTGTTATGATTTTTTGTGTTATCCGACTTGGCTAATTTGCACCATTTATAGGAAAGTTTAATAGCGTTTGCACTGAATTGTTGCAGTGTTTTGTAAAGTTTATTTTCGAGTGAGGTACTTTGTTATATTTAATCTAAGAAAGGTTAGTGTTTTAAATTAAAAGTTTATATAACAGCACCTTACTTTTTTACGTTGGTCTTAAATCGTGACTCATTGAGCGCTGATAATTCTATTTATTTTCTAACCGGATAGAAAATAGTTTTTACATAAGATATGTCCTGACTTGTCTAGATAAAGTAGTCACAAGCTTAAAGGAGACATAAATATGAAACTATATACATCAGCATTGTTATTAGTGAGTAGCTACTCGGTTGCGGCGAATGAACCGGTTACAGTAACGCCTATCGAACCGGTTTTAGTCGCAATGGATAATCAAGACATAGACCAGCAATTTTATATGGGCAAATACGAAGTTACCGTAGCTGAATTTCAACGTTTTGTGCAAGCGACGGGTTACACCGTACCTAATAAATGTATGGTATTCACTAAAAGCCAATGGCCTTCTCCAGATAAGCCTGGAAGTTGGGATAGTCCTGAGTTAGTTAATGAACCATTCAGACCAGTGGTGTGCGTTGGCGTTCAAGGTGCAATTGATTATGCGAAGTGGTTAACAAAAGAAACAGGAAAGCCTTATCGTTTACCGACGATAGAAGAATATGAATTTGCCGCTTTAGCAGGTCAAAAAAGCCGATTCGCATTTGGAGAAGATTATGAGCATAGCGACGTATGTGAATATGAAAATGTTGAAGACAGAGCTAACATCGCAGCTTTGAAATTACATCATGGTGTTGAGTATACCCGTAGTGTGGATTGCAATGATGGTGCGATTTACCACACAGTGGTTGGTATGTATCGACCAAACAGTTTTGGTTTACATGATATGTTAGGGAATGTGAGAGAGTTAACTCAAACCTGCATAGAATATAAAGATGATGACAATAAACACTGTTCTCGATATGCAATAGGGGGTTCCGCTTGGCATTGGCAACCGCGTGATATAGTCAAAGAACGTTGGACTGCTGCTGATTTTATTGGCAGCATTGAAGGTTTTCGTCTGGTATTGGATGCTAAAGAGTTAGCTATTGATCACTGGGAGCAGTTTAAAGGGGCTTTATTACACGCTCAAAAGCGCGCAAGGATTGAGCATAACAAGCTAAAATCTCTACCAACTGCACCTAAAGGCCTTGTTACTAAAGAGCTAGTTGAACATCAAGTGCAACTTGGTTGGGATGCGGCTCATGGAGAAGGTGTAACATATGCACTCTATCGTAGTGTTTTAGACAGCACAGGTAAGGGCACCCGACAGTGGCAGCTTGTAAAAGACGGTCTGAGTGCACCGAACTACCGTGATTCAAACCCACTTTCTAGTTTTATAAGCTATAAAGTACATGCAGTTAAAGATGGAATGCAAAGTAAAGCCAGTAACATTGCTTATACAGGTCAATACCCTAAATTAGCAATAGGTCAAAAAGTTGAGGCTGAACATTACTTTTCGCAACGACATAGTATGTTGAGTAAAAAGGATGATTTACAAGTCGTTGGTTTATCAACAAATGCAGATCATCATACACCTGACGGATATATCCCATTTAAACCTGCATGGTTAAAGTTTGATTTGAGCAGTGAGACCTCCAGCGCAGTGACTGTTAATGTACGTATGCGAGGAGCGAAGGATACGTTGCTGGAATTTTGGCAAGGACATCACCTTGTGGCTCGGTTTAACGGTCACGGTGGTAAAGAGTTTAAAGAAGTTAGCGTATTAGGCTCGGTAATAAAAGGAGCGGATCAGTTAGAGATCCGCTCGGTAGGTAATAACGGTGCGTTAATTGATTGGTTTGAACTTATACCAAATCACATCGATGATTAATTTTCTAATGCAATGGCTGAGGTAACACCATGTTGCTTAAGCCATTGCTGAGAACCGTTGGTTTGTAAAAAGGCCAAATATTCTCTTTTTATTTCAGGTGTTGAGTATGTTAATTGATATAGCGCCAGTGCTGAATTGAGTGATGCCGGTTTATTGTGTGTTAAGCGAGCTTTATTAAATGCTTCTTTAAGCAAGGGGCGAGCGTCATCAATTAAATCTTGGGCTAATAATACTTGGGCTTTCAATAGTAATTGAGCGGGTTGTTTTATAGCGCCATCAAATAAGGCATGTGCTGATTCAAAATCTCTTACCTCTATATAATATGTCACTAACATTTCAAGGGCATGGTCAAGTACCCAATAGTTACTCGCGGTTCTAGGAATGTTTAAAATGCGTTTTAAGTAGGGTAAAGCAAGTGCATTGTCTTCTGTAAATAACGCAAAGTGAAAATACACAATCGCTTTATTGGAGTCACTTAAATTATGCTCAATCAGTAAAGCTTGGGCTTTATTTAGCTGAGCATATTGTTCAACCGTATTGTCTACTTTCTTTGCCAGTATTGAGTACAGCATGTGAAATTCAAATTGTGCTAGGGGTTCCTGTTGCTGCTTAGTGAGTGTGATAGCCTCCTCTAAGACACGAAACATCGCAGTTATATTCCCTTGTTCGTAATGCAGCCATGCACTGGTGTTAATATAGTCATGTTGCAAAGGCCACAGTGATGTTTGCTTGAGCTCTTTATTCATCAGAGTCAATCGGTGAGCGCTTTGTTGGTGTTGCTTGCGCATTTTATAGATCATGCCAATTAACCATTGAGCTTGTGCTCGATAGGCTTTTTGTGCGTATCCCTCATTATTGAGTAGCTTGTCTAGATGCACCATAGCAATATCGGGCTGCTTAGCATGAATCAAATGTTTGGCTAGTAATAGCGTCACCTCTTCATTACTTGGTGCGGATGTATGCATTGTTTGTAGCTCGGCTAAACGAATTGGTTTACTGGTAGAAAAGAACTTTAAATCGTGCAGTCGGTTCAGTTGCTCACGCAATGCCAGCATGGCTATTTCTGTCGTTTCTCCAAAGGCGTAACCTTGCCAATGCCGGGCGTTTTTGGATAAACCATAATGTAAAAACACGCCTTGCTCTGAAGGGTATATATCCCCCCAAATAAGCCAATTTTGCTGTGGTAGCTGGGCATTTTTCCATGCTTGTTGTGGTGATAAGAAATGCTGCTGATTTGATTCGGGAACGGCGACAGTTTTAACTGAAAATAGAGCGTGACTTGAAAGAGCGTTGATATCGGATTGTTGTAACTTGCTCCATGTGTCAGTGGTGTGATCGTTGACGGCCAAGTGCAAAGAGATTTGTGCTGAAGGTGTTTGCCACTGGGATGCTAATAATAAAATAAGCAAAATGAAAACACTGCTAATTACTGTGTATAAAAAATAAGGTGACTTTTTATTTCTTGCTAAATTGGGGGGAGGGAGAAGCGGAGCATCGATCTCAACACTAGTTACGGGGTACTGCCACTTATAGCCTTTCTTGGAGTAGGTTTTGATGGACTGTTCACCAAATATAGCCCGCAATTGGCTTATTGTTTGAAAGACAACTTGTTCAGAGACCACTTTGTTCTGCCAAACAACGTCCATAATGTCATCTTTACTGTGAATATCGTTAGGGTTTAGCAAGAAGTATTCGAGTAGTAACGTTTGATTTCGCTTTAAAACAATCAGTTCACTATTTTTATACAGTACCCGTTTATGACATGAGTACTGGTATTGAGAAAACTGTAACTCCATAAATTTTATCTGTTTTTATTATTTTATTGCTTATTATTACATAGTCTTATAAGAGATGGCAGTGATATTCACTGCATCACAATATGATGACCTTGTACAACCCTTAAGTAACAACTAGCTTTACCTATTATCCATCGACAAAAGGAATGGTAAATGAAGGAGAGTGAATTGGTAAATTGTGCTAACTGTGTTCAATTAGAGGGGCTTGATATTGATTTTACGATGGCTTTTCAACCTATCGTTCACGCGCAATCAAAACGTATATTTGGCTATGAAGCGTTAGCGCGGGGCCTCAATAATGAACCAGCGTATTCAGTACTGTCGCAAGTAAATGATAAAAACCGTTATGCTTTTGACCAAATGTGCCGTGTGAAAGCAATTGAGTTAGCAGCAAAGTTAGATTTGTCGTCTTATCTTAGTATTAACTTTTTGCCTAATGCGATTTATCAGCCCCAGCGTTGTATTCGAACGACTTTAGCGGCTGCTGAAAAGCACAGTTTTCCGGTCGAAAGGATCATGTTTGAATTTACCGAAGTTGAGAAAATATCTGATAGTGGGCACATAAAGCGTGTTGTTGAGTATTACCGTACTTTGGGCTTTAAAACCGCAACGGATGATTTTGGTTCGGGTTATTCCGGCTTAAATTTATTGGCTGACTTTCAAACTGATATTATTAAATTTGATATGGGATTGATCCGAGATATTCATATAGACAAAGTACGGCAAGTTATTTTACGACATTGCATTAGTTTGTGTCATAAATTACAGATCACAACTTTGGCTGAGGGCGTTGAAACATCAGGAGAGTTTAAGTGGTTACAAAGTGAAGGCGTGGATTTAATTCAAGGCTACTTTATCGCCAAACCGGGCTTTGAGTGTTTGCCAAGTGTTGACTTTTCACAGTTATAAAGCTGAGTGAAATAAAAATCATAGACTTTAGAGGCACAAAATGTTGAAGGCAATTTTTAGTATATTATTATTTTTGATAACTGCGCCATTGCTCCTCGCATTGTTTATTAAAAACTCATATCACGTAGAGCGAAGTGTTGTGATCGAACAACCGATAGAAGTGGTATTTGATTATATCAAATACCTTAAAAACCAAAATCATTATAGTCGTTGGGCCAATATTGACCCTGATATGGTAAAAGCTTACAGAGGTACCGATGCGCACGTTGGGTTTGTATCGGCATGGAGTAGCGAACATCCTGATGTGGGGATTGGAGAGCAAGAGATTATCGGCATAAAGCCGCTGGAGCGAATTGACTATGAGCTACGGTTTATTGCGCCTTTTCAGGCGACAGAGCCTGCTTATATGCTCACTAAACCAATTGGTGATACCACACAGGTTACTTGGGGATTTCAAGGGCACATGAATTACCCAATGAATTTAACGTTTTTGTTTATCGATTTTGAAAAACAAATTGGCGGTGACTTACAAGCAGGGCTCAATAAATTAAAGGAGCTCCTTGAATAAGGAGCTGTTTAGAGAGCCATAGGCTCTCCATGTATGGCTTGTTATAAAACTGTTTTATTAAACGTTGAGTTAGTTTTACAGTTTCCTATCTTACTAAATCGATGTTCATGACCGGATGTGTCAGGTGTAATGTCATATATTGGCCCAGATTCAACTCGATAATTTTGCCCATTGAAGCTGAATGTATCGCCTTGATTGTAAATGGTTGGGTAGCTTTGCCATTGAGCGCTGCATGCATCACATTTTGGTAGCACTTCGGCTATCGCATTTAATAGTTGGTAGTCAGGATCTTTACTATCTTGATGCAACTCCCAAATAAAAACGCCTGGGTAGTGATTGTCTTTAATAAATTGCGATTTCTTTTTAATGAGCTCAGGGGTTTCCCAGTACCAATGGGTGTTATCGGCAATAGCATGACCTGAGTTGAAATCGACGCCTCGGTCTTTGACTAATTTTTCTACGATATGATCTGTGGTCACTATGCTGACTTGCTCACTTTGGCCATCTACAAATCCTTTGTGATAGAACGGCAGGCCTAATAGGGTTTTCTCTTTTGGATATTTTTGCATCATACTATTGATACCTGGAATATCTGATTCTAAGCCCATTTGTGTATAGAGCCACGCACTGTGGTGATCGATAAACGATGCAGGCCATTGCCCTGTAAAGTTATATGCCATAAAACGAATGTAGTCAGCATATACGTCTAGGTCTTGGTGGTAATTTGGGCCATTCCAAAAACCAGCTTCAACATCTGTACCTAAGTCGATTTCTTGGGGTAATAGCTCATGCAGCCGCTTTAAAAGATAGAGGTGATTACCGCTTTCAATTGGGTTAGGTTGCTCATTCGTCGAAAAATGTTCCCAATCTATGTCTATGCCGTCTAATCGATGTTGTATCGCATAATCAGCGATGTTTTTTGCTAACGCATTAAGGTCTGCTTTAGTCAGGTTTAAAAAGTTGACGCCCGCGCCTCCAATGGACAAAATGATACCGATGTTATTACTTCGACCAAATTGCAGTGCATCATTGATATGTGTGTCAACTAAACGGGTATCAAGTCCGCCACCTTCAGTTGGAAAGGCAAAGGCGAGTATGATGTGGGTGAGGGCATCGCTATTGAGTTCCTCTATCGCCAATGGCCCGCCGAGTGGATACTGCCAAGTCGCATAGGCACCTTCGACGCGTGGACATTGTGTAGCTTGAGCACTTAATACTGCGCCAAAGCACAGTGTTAACAAACTTTTTCTTATCATTATATATTTCCTTTACATGTATGTTGTTTCCTTTTTAGCGTGGCTTTTTTTTGAGCAAGTGGCAATGACTTAGCGTACAGACGTTAGTCTAAGATGGGTTACGTAGGTTTGGCGCGAGCAGTTCGCTTTATTGTGCACCGAGTCGGCAAGCTTTGATCAATTAAAGTGTTAATTTAAAGAAGATGATGCCGAGTACTGGTCAGTTAATTACAGTAAAGTGCTACAGTATTTGCGTATAGAACAACATTGAATTTTGATGTTCTGACTGAAAAGTGAATCCTATTTTGGTTAGCACAGCAATAGAGGCTAGGTTCGACTTTTCAACGCCTGCAATGAGTTCCTTAATTGAGGGAGTACTTTTACACCAATGAATAAATGCTGACAATGCTTCTTGGGCATATCCTTTACCCCAATAGCCTTCGGCAAGTAAGTAGCCAATATGGTATTGGTGTGTGTCACTGTTATGTATAAAAATGAAACCGCGTAAGGAGTCATCGTCCAGTCCGATAACGGCGAACACTCTACTGTCTTTTAACATATTGATAAGCCAATCCTTGGCATGTTTAATGGTGGTTAAACCTTGAAAGTTTGGCGGCAGATGCGCAATAACATTTGGGCTCAATACGCTTAATATGTCATGAAAGAGCGAGTTACTGTCTTGCTGTGTATCAAAGACATCTTGTAGGGTGAGCTCACTTAGTGTAAGTCGGTGTGTATTCATTATATGTCTCATTGAAGGCACTTTAGTGATGGTAATACTGTGGTTATAGTGTGAACAGGTGTTAAATTCAAGCTGTGTGGATGTGTTCAAGAGAAAGTGCTGGCAACAAAAAAGCCGCAATCACTGCGGCTTTTTGGGAAAGTTTGGCTGTGTGGTTAAACGTTAAACTACACCACGTGGCAAACGACAGTCATGGTCTTTGCGTGCCAGTTCTACAATCCATAGTTCTTCAGCTGTGTAACCCTCTTCGTTTTCTTTGATAACGATAAAAGGTGCTTTTTTAGCAGCAACAGGGGCTACAGCTTTCTTTGTTTTTGCTTTTTTAGCAGGCGCAGCTGCTTCGCTAGGTGTCGCTGAACCTGAAGTGAGTTCTTCAGTTAATGCTGCAACATCTGCAAGGCGCATGTTCTTGCCACCATCAATGCTGTACCAGCCTGGTTTAGTGGCAATTTCTGGCTTTTTACCGTGGGCAGCTTCATAAGCAGCTTCAAAAGCGCTTAATACTTCAGTTTTATCTAGTTTACTCATCGTAGATCCTAGTCGTGTTATACGCGGATATGCGGGATTAAGATTTAAAGAGTAGTTATACCCATATTTGGGCAATTTTTCAATTTTTTACGTTTTTTGCTTCCAATTTGCTCGTATTGCCGCCAAAATTTGCGATTATTTTCTACAAAACAATGGTCACGTCATGAAGCGTTCAGAATTCATCCACATTTTATCTCAACTACTCCAACCGAGTGCAATTAAAGATTTTGCACCAAATGGCTTACAAGTTGAGGGGGCAGAAACGGTTCATAAAATAGTCACTGGTGTGACGGCAAGCCAAGCATTGATTGATGCTGCTATTAAACTAGGCGCAGATACGATATTGGTGCACCATGGTTACTTTTGGAAAGGTGAATCACCCACCATCACTGGTATGAAAAAGCGTCGTATCACTAGCTTGTTGGTGAATGATATTAATTTGTTTGGCTATCATCTACCACTTGATATTCACCCTGAGCTTGGCAATAACGCACAACTGGCCAAATTACTTGATATGCATTATGAAGGCGGGTTAGAAAGCGGTGCAAATAGTGTCGCTGTAAAGGGGAGGTTACACACGCCTTTGACTGCGGATGAGTTTGCCCAAAAAATAGCTCAAGTGTTAGAGCGTAAGCCCCTTGTATGTGCCCCTAGAGGCAAAAAAATTGAGACGATTGCTTGGTGTACTGGCGGTGGTCAAGGTTATATTGATCTGGCTGCAGAGCAAGGCATTGATGCCTATTTAACAGGCGAAGCATCAGAGCAAACAATTCATAGTGCACGTGAGCAAGGGATCGATTTTTTTGCTGCAGGTCATCATGCCACTGAGCGCTATGGTATTAAAGCCTTGGGGGAGTTCTTAGCAGGTGAGTATGGTTTTGATGTGACATTTATTGATATAGATAACCCTGTATAACGGGTTATCTATATCCATTGTTAATGTATTTATAAGGCTTCAGGGTCTATTGTGCGTAGCAACGATATCCAAGCTTTTCCGACCCATTCATGACAGTGAGAAGTGACGGCCTTTAATATGCTCGCTTGTGCGATAAATTGCCTTGATTGAGGTTGACTACTCAGCGAGTAAAATTGAATTGGGGCAGAGATCACTTCTACGCCTTGTGCATTAAATAAATCTGTTGCTCGTGACATATGGCTGGCTGAGGTGACTAACGCAATCTGTCTATCGACTAAGTGAGGAGCTAAAAGTCTTGCTTCATCTTTTGTATCTAGTGCCCTTGGGTTTTGTTTAACACGATGCGCGGCAATGCCCAGTGCCTGTGCTGTTTTTGCCATAAGTGCTGCATTAGAGGTTTTACTGTGTCCGCCGCCAGATACAATTAAATCAGCGCGAGGATAGTGGTGTGCCAGTCTTAAGCCTTCTACTAGTCGAGAGAGTGCACACCCCCCTAACTGCCCATTACTAGGAAGCTGTGAGTTTGGGTAAACATCGCATCCCAATACGACTATTTTATCTAGGTGTGCATGCTGAGTGACGTTAAATGGTTTTAATACTCGTTCTTGAGGGGTAATGATTCGGTTTGCAATGTAGGGTGTACTGATAGCCCATAAGAAAAGGACTAATAGCCAAGTTATGATAAATGATTTGGTGTTTGTTTTACTGACAAAGAGTAAACAAAATGCGATGAAAAGAAGTGACAGTGGCAATGGCATCAGTACCGAGCCAATAACTTTTTTTATTTCAAACATGTAAGAACCCAACCTTGGATGTTGGGTTACAGTGTATTAGAGACTGAAGACTATGAACAGGTTAACGTCCATTGTTTATTTTACATGTGTTTAAAAAGTGACGATAAACAGGATTATCTTTCATATTCTTTTTCATTGCTAAATACATCGGACGATTTAAGCCTAGCGCACCCAATGGAATAGACTTTATTAAGCCTTGGCTTTCATAAGGAGTAACTAACCAATCAGGTAAGGCCGCGACCCCCATGCCTGCACTCACTAATTGAAAAATGAGTAAACCTTGGTCAACTGTTTTTAAGGTGCCATCAAAACGGGCATTTTGTATAAAATGCTTAAATATATCTTGGCGCTCTTTTGGGATCGGATAAGAGATGATGGTTTCATCTTTTAGATCGAGTGCCGTGACATAGGCTTTTTTAGCGAGTTCATGATCAGGTGCAACAATGAGTTTAAGCTTGAAGTCAAATAAATGTGCGTATTCTAGTTTATCAGGCTCACGAATATCAGACGTTAACACCAGATCTAATTCATCTTCCATAAGATCTGGAATCGCATCGTAGCTAAACCCTCTTTCATAATCGACTTTAATGTCTGGCCAAAAATTGTTGAACTCTTTTATGGTGGGTAGCAGCCAATGAAAACATGCATGGCACTCTACGCTCAGTCGTAATTGTGAAATAGGCTGGTTTAAACTTTCTTTTAGGCGACACTTAGTTGCTTCAACCCGAGGTAAGATCTCGCTTGCGAGTTCTAATAATAACATGCCTTGTGGCGTAAATCGGACAGGTTGTGTTTTACGTTCGAATAACTGACAGTCTAGCTTATTTTCGAGATCTTTAATTTGATGTGATAACGCAGACTGTGTCAAAAATAATTCACGCGCGGTGTTAACTAATGAGCCTGTTTCTTTCAGAGTAGATATGGTTTTTAAGTGTTTTATGTCTATCATCTTCAATAAATCTCATTTATCTAGTGAGTAAAACTCAAATTACTACCTAGCAGCATGGTAAATATCGCCATAATAGAGGTTGGCCGTCTATAAAACCAGCATGCATTGATTAATTTATAACAAAATCACTATAGCACCAATTTTGACAGCGTTGTCATTTTTATTTTAACTTTTTTACAAAAATTACAAATTAATTTTGTTCATGTTACCTGTGAGGAAGCATCAATTGCATTCAATTCAATCGCAAACCACACTTTTAGACGTCTAAACATCCAAATGGAATTAAAAGCGCATGGCAAAAATACATAACCTTGGTTTCCCTCGAATTGGCAAAAAGCGTGAGTTAAAGTTCGCAGTAGAAGCGTATTGGGCTGGCTCAATCTCTCAGCAAGAATTAATTGAAATAGGCCGAAAAATACGCGCAGAAAATTGGGCGTTACAGGCAAATGGTGGCATTGACTTAGGACCAGTAGGAGATTTTGCATGGTATGACCACGTATTAACTACAACGTTATTACTCGGTGCGGTCCCATTGCGGCATAAAAGCTCGGATGCAGAGCCTGATTTAGATACATTATTTCGTATTGGTCGAGGTCGAGCGCCAACTGGGTGCGCATGTGCGGCCAGCGAAATGACAAAATGGTTTAATAGTAATTATCATTATATTGTTCCAGAGTTAGAGCAGACGCAATCATTTAAACTGGCTTGGCATGAGCTCTTTGAGCAAGTGACAGAAGCGCAAAGCCTGGGCTACAAGGCAAAACCGGTTTTGGTTGGCCCGGTGACTTATTTGTACTTGTCAAAGTGTGCAGGTGAGGCGTTCAACAAACTGGATCTGTTAGATCGTATATTGCCGATTTACCAACAAGTGCTTGTAAAATTTGCAGAACAAGGCGTTGAGTGGGTACAGATTGATGAGCCTATTCTCTCGCTGGAACTGGAAGAGGGTTACTGTGATGCATTGCGAACAAGCTTTAGCGCTCTTGATGGGCAAGGGGTTAAACTATTATTAGCCACGTACTTTGATTCAGTTAATGATTACCTGTCTGATATTGCGGCGTACCCAGTGGAGGGGGTGCACTTCGATTGTGTGGCAGGAGCTCATGATGTGGCAGCATTGCATACGTTATTAGCAAAGGATCAGGTGTTATCTCTGGGGGTTGTGA
Organism: Pseudoalteromonas sp. MSK9-3; assembly: GCF_003590335.1. Lineage (GTDB taxonomy): Bacteria > Pseudomonadota > Gammaproteobacteria > Enterobacterales > Alteromonadaceae > Pseudoalteromonas. The sequence goes on from NZ_MIET01000034.1 coordinate 189,513, forward strand.
ATGGTCGCAATGTTTGGCGAACTGATCTGGCCGGCGTATTTGAAAAAATAGAGGAGGTTGCCAAGCTACGAGGCGATAACCTGTGGTTAGCGCCCTCTTGTTCGTTACTTCATACTCCCGTCGATTTAGACCAAGAAGCTGAATTGGACCCTGAGCTACGCTCATGGCTTGCATTTGCCAAACAAAAAGGGGAAGAGCTTCAGTTATTAAAATTGGCATTGGCATCAGGCGATACTCGTGCAATTTTAGAATACTCGTTACCCGTAAAAGCCAGAGCAACCTCACCTCGAGTAAATAACGCATTGGTACATAATCGAGTTGCAGCCTTAACGGTAAAAGATGGTCAGCGACAAAGCGCCTTTACGCAAAGAAGCAAAGTGCAAGCCCAAGCGCTTGCACTACCTTTATTACCTACCACTACCATTGGGTCATTTCCACAAACCCAATCAATTCGTAATGCTCGTCGCGACTTTAAAGCGGGTGTAATATCGTCAGCTGATTATAACGCGCAAATGCAAGCGGAGATCCGTTATGCGGTGGAGGAGCAAGAAGCACTTGATTTAGACGTACTGGTGCATGGTGAAGCTGAGCGGAATGATATGGTTGAGTATTTTGGTGAGCTATTAAATGGGTTTGCTTTTACTCAGTTTGGGTGGGTACAAAGTTATGGTTCGCGATGTGTTAAACCGCCGGTGATTTGGGGCGACATTTCACGCGAAAAAGCGATGACGGTTACATGGACTAAATACGCCCAAGCTCAAACGAGTAAGAAAGTAAAAGGGATGCTTACGGGCCCTGTTACTCTTTTATTTTGGTCATTTATCCGCGATGATTTGGACAGACCTACTATTGCGAATCAAATTGCTTTAGCGTTACGTGATGAGGTGGTTGAGCTGCAAAATGCAGGCATTGATATTATCCAAATTGATGAACCCGCGTTTCGTGAGGGGATGCCATTAAAGGCAAGTCAATGGCAAACATACCTCGAATGGGCGGCATACGCATTTAGAGTATCAGCAAGCGGCGTGTTAGATTCAACGCAAATTCATACCCACATGTGCTATGCGGAGTTTAACGATATTATCAGTGCCATTGCCGATATGGATGCAGATGTTATTACAATTGAAACATCTCGTTCTAATATGGCGCTACTGGAAGCCTTTGAAGAGTTTGCTTACCCAAATCAGATTGGACCTGGGGTGTACGACATCCACACGCCCAATGTACCTGAGATTGAGTGGATGAAAGCGTTAATTAATAAAGCAGCTAAAAAGGTGCCTGCTGAGCGTTTATGGGTTAACCCAGACTGCGGGCTTAAAACAAGAGGCTGGGAAGAGACCCGCGAAGCACTAAATAATATGGTGAGAGCCGCGAAAGAACTTAGAGTGGAGCTAGGTTAAATGAAGTGGGCTATGCAGATGCATAGCCTGAAGTTATTAAATCACCTCAGCTCTGGATAAGCGAATTTGCCCAATAAAGCTATTTTTCTCACTCTCGGCGTTGCTTTCATTTGTAATAGCCCGCTATTACTGCATAAAAGCGCCTTGATATTGAGCAAAATATCATCATTGGATTGTACGTAAGTTTGTTTTCAAAACATTTTCTATTCCAAAACCCTTATCCAAGCCTGAGGTTAAATAGACAGTGCCACGTCAGTATGCTTTATCAATAATGCCATGGCTTGAGAAGCAGGTAGCGGTTTAGAGACTAAGTAACCCTGACCAAGTTGGCAGCCTTTTCTTTTTAACAGCGCCCATTGTTTTGGATTTTCAATGCCTTCAGCAACGACATTGAGTTTGAGCGATTGTGCCAGAGATAATATGGCATCAACCAAGGGATTTTCTTTGTGTGTTAGTTGGTCAATAAAGCTTTTATCAATTTTTAAGGTGTGTATAGGGAGTTGATGAAGATACCCCAGTGCGGAGTAACCGGTCCCAAAATCGTCTAGATACAGTTTCACCCCAAGCGGTGCTAACCCGTGAATAATGCGTGTGGCCAGCGTGAGGTTTTCAATTAATCCCGACTCTGTGATTTCAAGGCACAGGGTACCGTTTGGTAATTGATATTTTATGTATAGTGAGCGCATATACTCGACAAAATCCAAACTGGCAAAATGTCGAGAAGAAACATTCACGGTTATTCTCACGGTTGGGTTTCCATCCCGACGCCAACTTTGTAATTGCGCAGCGGCTAAGTCAAGCAAGTATAAATCCAGTTCAATAATTTGCCCTGTATGCTCTGCAATAGGAATAAAGTCATCAGGGGGAACAAGACCCGCGCTGGGGTGATGCCAGCGTACTAACGATTCGAAACTGACTATATGAGGTTGGTTCAGTGTGAAAATGGGTTGAAAATAGAGTTCAAACTCATGGTTTTTGATACCACTTTGTAGATCATTCTCTATGTCCGCTTGGCGTTTTAGCTTTTTACGCATGGCATTATTAAAGTAACAAACGCGGCCTCTTCCAGATGACTTTGCTTCATACATGGCTGCATCCGCTTGTTGCAACAGAGTAATTGCATTGTCGGTTGCATCACTGGTAAATGCGGCGCCAATACTGCCTGATGCTTGTAATATATGTCCGTCTATCTGTAGAGGCTTGGCAATGGCATTGTTGATGCGCTCAAGGGCAATATCAACTTGTTGCTTATCATGAACATTTTCCATAAAAATCGCAAATTCATCCCCCCCCAGTCGGGCAAAGATGTCGGTGCGTCGAATGCTACCTTTAATAACATTAACGATTGCGACAAGAAAGTGGTCACCTACATCATGTCCTAGTGCATCATTAATACTTTTAAAGCGGTCGAGATCTAAATAGAGCAAACAATGTAGTTTCTTTTGTGGTGCCCGATCATGAGATAAAATGGCATGTTTAACTCGCTCTAGTAGAAGATAGCGATTAGCTAATCCGGTAAGCTCGTCATGCAGTGCCCTATGTTCGAGTGCTTGACGCGATAATTGACGGTCAATGGCCATACTTACTTGTCTGCTAATGTAAGTTAAAATTGCTAAATGATGGCGGTTAAATGCTTTGTGATCATGATAGCTTTGCATCACAATCACACCTTGGTACTGCTCATTAACCGTAAAAGGCACACCTAACCATGATGTTGGAGAGCGGCCCACCATTTTAAAATGTCCTTGTGCAATGTGCTTTTCAAAGTCGATATGATTACATAACAAGGGCTTGGAATTACTGATAATGTAGTAAGAAGCAGTTTCTTTTAATTGCGCTTTAACAATTTTTTGTGATGCATTACATCTTACTTCATTCTCCACTAGGTAATTTATTTCTAATAAATCAGCGTGTTTGTCATATAACCCAATGAAAAAGTTTTCTGCTGGTAATTGACTGTTTATGATGGCGTAAATGTCATCATAGAAAGCATCTAATTCTTGCGACTTATAAGCAATATTAGCAATTTTAAGCAGTGATTTTTCTAATTGTTGCGCTTGATTAAGCTGATCAACAGTCTGTGTTAAATGGTTTAACGTTCTCACTTGATTAATTTTAGCACTAAGTAAATGTGCGACAGTTGAGAGGATCTGTAAGTGCCCATTAGTAAAATAGTTTGGCTCAGGGTGTTCGCAATCAATTACCCCGAGAAGTTGTTCTTCATATACTAAAGGAACACATAATTCAGACAAAGCAGGGCGAGAGTCTGCGATATACCTGGGTTCACTCGAAACATCAGCAGATACGAAAGCGGTTTGGGTGCGTGCCACATACCCTGTGATCCCTTGGGCAATAGGAATGCGAGTTTGAATAATTTGGTAGTTGGCATTTTGGCTTGATAATCCCATGCTGGCTACTTCTTCTAAATATTCATGGTGTTCATCAGCGAGGTAAATTACACAGTCAACAAAACCCAGTCGGCTAACTACCTGAGAGGTCACATAATCAAACAGTTCATCTAACTGAGTAATTTGCAGTAAAGATGAAGAAAATTGGTTGATGATGCTGAGCTGTTCGGTCTTTGATTCTAATTTTTTTTGTGAAAGCATGCTCATCACTCATATTTGAGAGTGTGCATAACTTAACGTACTTAAGAATGAAACAACATATTTTTCAAAGAAAAAACGTTTGAGGGTGTAAAACAATGCAAACAGTGTGTCATCTTTACATAAACACCGTGCGAAATACTTTACTAACGGCCTTTAACTGCCTATGATCGGGCAAATTCAGCAGTGGAAAAGAGCAATGACTAGCACAGTAACGACCCTCACTATTACTCGCCCAGATGATTGGCATGTTCATTTACGCGACGGCGTACAGTTAAAAGACACCGTTCGTGATATTAGCCGTTATATGGGACGCGCAATCATCATGCCTAACTTGGTACCGCCTGCCACATGCACCGAAACTGCCCTTTCTTATCGAGATCGAATTTTGGCCGCTGAGCCTCAAGGTGATTTTAAACCGTTAATGGTGTTATATCTTACGGATAAAACAACGCCAGAAGAGATTAAAAAAGCCAAAGCAACAGGTCATATTGTTGCGGCTAAACTGTACCCGGCTGGTGCAACGACTAACTCCGATTCAGGTGTAACTGATATTGAAAATGTCTACCCAGCGCTTGAAGCGATGGAAGAAGTTGGCATGCTTTTATTGGTACACGGTGAAGTCACAGACTCATCTATTGATATTTTTGACCGAGAAAAAGTGTTCATTGAAACCAAACTTTCTAAAATAGTTGATACGTTTCCTAATTTAAAAGTCGTGTTAGAGCATATTACCACCCAAGATGCAGTAGAATTTGTTAAAGGCGCTTCTGATAATGTCGCTGCGACCATAACGGCACATCATTTATTATACAATCGTAATCACATGCTAGCAGGTGGGATCAGGCCGCATTATTATTGTTTACCAATCTTGAAGCGCAATACTCATCAACAAGCGCTCATTGAAGCAGCTACCAGTGGCAGTAAAAAATTCTTTTTAGGCACAGACTCTGCACCACATGCCAAAGATAAAAAGGAAGCTGCATGTGGGTGTGCGGGAGCCTATACAGCTCATGCTGCATTAGAGTTGTATGCTGAAGCCTTCGAAGAAGTTGATGCACTGGATAAGTTAGAAGGGTTTGCAAGTCATTTTGGACCAGACTTTTACAACCTACCACGTAACACAGATACCATTACGATGAAAAAGTCACCTTGGAAGGTACCAGAGAGCTACCCCCTTGGCGGAACTGACGTAGTGCCGATTAAAGCGGGTGATATGATTGACTGGTTAGTGACTGAGTAATTCACCAACTAGTATAAGAAGCGCACTGATATAGTGCGCTTTTTTTATGTTTTTGGGTAATATTTACAGAATTAATGAGCCTTGGTTTGTACAGAAACCTAGTTTCTATGTTAGGCTACTAATGCTTTGAGTTTTTGCAATTCAATGGATGTAAAAGTTGCGGTAAAGAATAATGTACTTGTACTTACCGGTTAGGTACTTACGATTGGTAGCATTAGTATGATCTGCTGTATTTATTATTCCGATGTGTTGATAAGCAAGCTCAGGGAGGAAGCCATATTGGCAAGTGTTAATTTTGATTTGATCTACAGGAATAATAGGTATGTCTACTTCTAAAACAGGTAAAGTAAAGTTTTTCAATGAATCTAAAGGTTTTGGTTTTATTGAACAAGAAAATGGTCCTGACGTGTTCGTACACTTCAGCGCTATTTCTGGTGACGGTTTCCGTACTCTGACTGATGGCCAAGCTGTGTCTTTTGACGTTAAGCAAGGTAAAAAAGGTCCAGAAGCTGAAAACGTAGTTGCTGTATAAGCCTGCTTTAATGGGAGTAACAGCCCTGTTACTCCTTTATCTTATTTTCTCTTTCTAAATATTCTTATTATATAAAATTCCTTATAATTATTTGCTTTATTATTTTTATATGTAAAAATAATAGGTAGATCAGTAAATGTTTATATCTGATTAATATATTACCCTTTGTAGGTAATTTTATATCCTTATCAATACAAGAGAACTGCCAATGCGTGAAATTAAATCTTTTATTAAGTCTGCAAGTTTTAACGAGCTAGAGAAAGCTGCTGAATTAATCAACGAAGCTCTCGATAGTCAACGTGAACAACAGCAAGTAAAAGACGAAGTATTAGCACTTATCAAGGAAAAAGGGTTAACCCTTGAAGATTTAGTCGGTGGCGCTCAATCGGACAAGCGCGCAAAAGTAAAAGCAAAATATCGTATAGAAAAAGATGGGCAAGTTTTTGAATGGACTGGCCGTGGTAAAACACCAAAAGCTTTTGCTGATGTTAATTTAGACGACTATACGATCTAATTTAGCTGAGCTATATTATCTTCTACGCTCGCTTTAATTGCGGGCGTTTATTTTTAGAAGCCTCTAACTGTTTGGAAGACCTATTTACACCCTTAGACCCTACCAACAAGACGCCGTTCAGAATACGATATCCCACTTTAAAAAATGTAATGACGCCGCGGTAATTGTCCTCCCTACTGGTGCAGGAAAAAGCCTCGTGATTGCAGAGTTAGCTCGACTTGCAAAACATAAAATACTGGTCTTAGCACACGTCAAAGAGCTCGTAGAGCAGAACGCGCAAAAATATACCAGCTTCGGTCTTAAGGCGAGTGTGTTCTCTGCTGGGTTGAAAGAGAAGTCATTATCAGAGCAGGTGACCTTTGCGAGCGTTCAGTCTATTGCTCGAAACCTAGAACAGCTGCAAAGCTTTTATTCCTTGATAATCATTGATGAATGCCATCGTGTGAGTGAAAATCAAGATAGCCAGTATCAACAAGTCATAAACCAATTAAGTAAATACAACGCAAACTTAAAGGTATTAGGTTTAACTGCAACGCCTTATCGTTTAGGTATGGGCTGGATTTATTACCAGCATTATCATGGTTTTATTCGAGGAAGCTCGGAGTCACCGTTTAAGCGATGTATATATGAACTACCATTGAGGTATATGATCCAAAATGGGTATTTAACTTCTCCAAATGAAATTGACCCTGCAACAACCAATTACGATTTTTCTTCTTTAATTACTAATACATTTGGAAATTATTCAGAAAAAGATATGAATAAGCTCTTATCAGATCAAACTAGAGCAACAAAAAGTATAATTGATCACATAATCGAAAAAAGTGAACGTCGATTAGGGGTGATGATATTTGCAGCAACGGTTATACATGCAAAGGAAATAACAGGCTATTTACCAGAAAATAATACAAGGTTAATTATTGGTGATACTGACAATGCAAAACGTGATGAAATAATTAAAGATTTTAAAGAAAAGAAAATTAAATACTTAATAAATGTTTCTGTATTAACTACGGGCTTTGATGCGCCCCATGTTGACTTAATTGCTATTTTAAGACCAACAGAGTCAGTTAGTTTATATCAACAAATCGTTGGTCGAGGCTTAAGGCTTTCCGAAGATAAAGAAGATTGCATTATTTTAGATTATGCTGGAAATGATTTTAATCTATATCACCCAGAAGTGGGTGAAAAAAAACCAAATTCAGACAGTGAGCCAGTACAGGTACTGTGTCCAGGGTGTGGCTTTGCGAATGTTTTTTGGGGAAAGCTGAGTGAGGATGGGCAAATAATTGAACATTATGGCAGGCGCTGCCAAGGGTTACTTGATGATGGTCAATCTCAGCAACAATGTGACTTCAGGTTTAAGTTTAAAGAATGTGATGAATGCGGTGCTGAAAATGATATCGCTGCGCGCCAATGCAATCAATGTGGTGCGATTATGGCTGATCCCGACGATAAATTGCGGGCTGCACTTAATTTAAAAAATGCCATGGTGCTGCGTTGCTCTGGGTTATCGGTGTCATTAATAAAAGCGCAGTTAATCAAAGTAAGCTACTTTGATGAAGACGGCGCCAGTTGTGATGAGGTATATGACTTTTCTAATAAAAAAAGTCGCTTTGTATTTCATCGCTTTTATAGTTACCGGGTGCAGGGGCATGTTGATAAGGTAACGTGGAGTTCAGCGGAACAAGTGGTTGCTGTAGGGCACCTATTACGCGCGCCAGATTTTGTTATTGCGAAACAGCACAAAAAGTATGGTTGGCAGGTTGCTCAGAAGCTGTTTGATTATGAAGGAAGCTATCGCAAAGCGGATAAGTCATAGGGATGAGGGTAGTCAAAGCTGCATCCGTGCAGCTTTGGGATTTATTCTGGTGCCATAATGCCCCAGCCGTCGCCATACCCTTCATGGGTATTGGCAATGCTTTCTATATACTGTTCAGTTTGACCGAGTAACTCGTGGACCGGTACCATTTTAACTGTCGTAACAACTTCCCAAACGCCCGTATCAGGACATTGTTGTAATTCGGTGTTAGGTGCTAATTCATCTTCTGCAATGGCTTGTGCAAACTTTTCAGCTTGCGGCTTTTGCTCAAATAATATGAAGAAATCAACATTATGAAGTTGGCTTAGGTCAACACCGGCTTCTGCTATTTCGTTAAGGAGCTGGCCATTGTCATCATCTGGAAACTGCATGTTTTTATCCGCTTAAACTAATTATATGTATTGTCGGTGATCCGCAATGAAATAAAAAGGGGGATTGATAAATTTTAAAAGATTGGTCTTGAGATTGTTCATGGGGGGTTGATATATCATATGTTAGTATTGCTTTTTAATTATAAGATAAGAGTATTCAACCAAGTGTCAAAGCGACTTTTCGGGTGTATTTTTATGGTTGCGGCACTTTGGAGTCACGTCCTTAATGCCCAAACCAATGTGCAACTTGAAACACTTAAAATACAAGGTGTGGAAGGCGCTGTGGCGCAAAACGTTTCTGGTTTTTTACAGCCATTTCTAAAACGGCGCTTTAGCGTTGCAGATCATGCGATTGCACGTAAGGACGTTGAATCTGCGTTACAGGCATTTGGGTATTATAACAGTAAGATTGCATTAACCTTAACGGATCATCAACAAACACTGCAAGTCGATATAGCTGTTCAGGAGCGCTTAAAATGGAATGCCATTGATATTGATGTATTGATGCGTAGTGAACCCGATCCATTTATAGATGAGTTGGTGCTGAATGTACCTATTAAACTTGATGAACCGGTTCGCCATGATCTGTACCAAAAGACCAAAGCACAGCTAGAAAGTGCATTACTCGCAAGGGGATATTTTGATTTTAGATGGATTGATAGTCAGCTAAGAGTCAATAAAAAACGACAACAGGCAAGTGTTGTTTTACGCATAGAGGCAGGTGTTCGGTATCGCTTTGGTGGCATAGTAATGAATACAGACGTTAAAGCTAAAACGTATATTCGCCAGTTAGCACCGTTTCAACATAATGCGTTTTATCAAGCGGATCTGTTGTCAGACTTCAATTTATCGCTGAATGCAACGCCTTATTTTTCTGCCATAAAAGTATATCCATTATTAAAAGAGCGGGATAATGGGCAGGTGCCCATCCGTGTTGATGTCTATGAAAAGCCAGCTAATAGTTATGAGGTCGGTGGTGGTTACAGTACTGACCTGGGTGCTAGAGGGCGTTTTAAATGGTCAAAGCCGTGGGTGAGTGAGCAGGGGCACTTTATTGAAAGTAACCTCTCTTTGTCAGAGCAGCAGCAAGATATTACGGCCAGTTATACGATCCCTGTGAGTAATCCCAATGATGATGTTTGGCGTGTACTCGGTGGCTATCAATTTCAAGATCAAGTAACCGATAATGTAGAAACAAAAATTTGGAATATACAGTTACAGCGGCAGTGGCTGACTGACGACGACTGGGTACGTACTGCGTTTATAAAAAGAGAGCACCAAACAACGCAACGCGGGGTTACTGTAGATAACCTACCTCAGGTAAAAACAGAGATGCTGCTTCCTGGTGTGAGCTATGCGAAAAAACACTCTAAAGGCGGTGCACTACCTTACTGGGGTAATGAACAGCTTTTTTCAGTTGAAGTTGCTAGTAAAGAGCTGATTTCATCAACATCTTTGGTAAAAGTGAATTGGAAAAATGCTTGGTTAAGAAGTTACAAAGCGCGGCATTTGTTTTTTGCGAGGGTTGATTTAGGCGCGATTATTGCGGATGAGATTGAGGCTGTGCCATTTAATATGCGTTTTTTTGCAGGGGGCGATCAAAGTATCAGAGGGTTTGCTTATCAAAGTGTTGCACCCCGTGATGAGCAAGGCGAACTTCTGGGTGGAAAATACATGGTGACAAGTGCAGCGGAATACAATTATCAGTTTTTACCTAATTGGCGTGCAGCGGTATTTATCGATGCCGGTGCCGTTGATAATAAAGCTTTGAGTGACTGGTCTGTTGGAGGTGGTTTTGGTATTCGTTATATCACGCCTATAGGGCCGATTAGGCTCGACCATGCATGGGGGTTGAGTAAAGCAAGTAAGAGCACGCGATTAAGCATAGTAATAGGTCCAGAGATTTAATGTTGTACAGAAAATTAAGAAAAATACAGGGTGTGTATGCGTTTGTTGGGCTTCTTCTATTTGTGTTAGGGATGCTTTTTACTCTTACGGGTAATCAGTTATTACTATCCGTGGTAAGTCGAATTATTCCTGAATTGGATATCAGTGTGACTAATCGGACGGTGCTCTCTGGTGGGGAGATTAACTTTACCTATCAATCAAAGCAGCAGTCGATCACTGGCAGTAATATACGCATAGAGATGTCATGGTTTGATTGCGATACGTTATGTATTAAGAGCGATGTAGACCATATTGAAGTCACGCAGCATGACACCGCTGACGTAGCGAACAATGAACCGGTACAGGCAGTGGATGAACAAGGTTCCAACGTAGCAGAGGGGAATGACACCACCTCCTTGTCAGTGACCTTTCCGATAAGCATAACGTTGAAATACTTAAACGTTAAAAGACTTATGGTGAATTCGCCAACACAAACAGTGTCTTTAGATGATTTTAAACTGTCGGCATCTTTACAAGAAAGTACGGTTCAGATTGATACGCTACAACTAAGTTCCGTTAACTTGGAGTTAATACAGCAGATAGACTCACAGACAAATAAATTAGAGACAATCATACCTGCATTGGTGCCGAAGGAAGTGTTCTTACCTCTAACCGTAAATGTTGTGAAGGCTCATGTGAGTGAAATAAGTATTGTGCAAGCACAACAGCAACATGTGTTGCGAGAGATAGAAATGTCGTTGTTTGTCATGGGATCGCACTTTCAATTGAGCGATGTACATATGGCGTATAAAGACCTGCATTTACGCTCAAATGCCCAACTCAATACCAAAGATTGGCGAGTGGACAGCTTAACAACGCTGACGACACCAACGCAATTATTATCACTAAAAACGATGGGAACATTCAGCAATTTAACCGTTGTAACTAGTGGGCAGGGTAGTGTGGCCGGTGATGTGGTAAGCCACTTGGACCTCACGACACCCAATTGGCCGTTTACGGTTGAAGGGGCGTTCACGCAAAAAGCAAGGGTAGCTGGGGGCGCGTTAAATATCGGAAGTATTGAAGCGGGAGAACTGACATTGCAAGCTCAAGGCCATGCAAATAAGTATCATGCAGTGTTACAGGGAAGTGCCGCAGCGACGAAACTTGGCACACTTAGCAGCCGTATAAGTTTGTATGGCGGTATGACTCACCTGAATGTGGACGAGGCTAAGTTAATTATAAATGAAGCTCGCACAAATTTTAAGGCAAAACTCGATTGGGACACAGGGGTGTTTGCGACTATTCAAGGAGATTTACAAAAACTCCCTTTAGGGATGCTAGTTGAAAATATACAGACACGATTAACTGGAGAGTTTCACGCGAAATTTAACAAAGTAGGTGAAGCTTGGCTGCTAGCTGTAGATAAATTATCTCTAAAAGGTGACTCTCAGGATGTTCCATTGGGGGCTGAAGTTAAACTGACTCTAAATGAACAAGGATACGGTGCTATTGAGCAGTTAGAGCTCAATTATGGTGAGAGTATTGTACAACTCAGCGGTGTGATGGGGGACGAAATTGACTTGAGTGGACGGTTTAATATTGATCATAAACATAATGCTTTACTTGCAATTGATGCACATTTAACAGGTGAAGTAAGACTCAAGGGGGATCACAATCATCCGCATGTTTACGTTAAAAGTAATGTGTCTCATATCAAATATGATAACGCAGTTATATCGAATGGGAAGATCACGGCTGATGTTAATCTAGAAAAGGGCTGGGAAAGTGATATTAATATGACTTTTGCTCATTTACGTCTAGCTAATGAGCAGCTCGAAAATATCACGTTATCATTGGCGGGCAACAAGCAGCAGCATACTATTCATTTGGACTCAGCGGGAACTATTGCTACTCAGATAGAGATCCAAGGTGGATTAGAAAAGGCGCAGTGGCAAGGGGGACTATCTCACGCCAAAATAACTTACTTAGACTTACCAATAGAGCTGGTTTCACCAGTTCAATTTTTGGTTTCTAATAAAAAAAGTGAAATTATGCCTCATTGCTGGGCGGTTAAGCGCAGCGAAGTGTGTTTACAAGCACAGTACACCGCTGATTTAGCAGGGCACGCGGCGATGTCATTGTCAAAAGTGGATTTAAGAGACTTTAATACTCTGAGCGACAAGTGGCAAATGGCAGGAGTAGGTAAAGGGGAGGTAAATGCTAAATGGTTTGCAGGAGAGCTCCTTGATGCCAATGCTGTATTAGATTTTAAGGATACTTCAATAAGGGCTGATTTTGCCCAGCAAGCGCGTGTTTTGCCTGCTGAGTCGATAAACGTTGTTATGCGTAGCGATAAAGATCACATGGCATTAGATTGGCATCTAACATCGTCATTATTTGGAAATTTAAAGGGCGACATGGATGTACCTATCGCTGACTATCGTAACGCGACTGCTAAGCTGATTGTTGATGACGTTAACCTTGCCAAATTATCTCCGTTCATGGAGCAAGTGGTACAGCAACCTATGGCGCTGTCAGGCATATTGAACGCAGATGTATCAATTCTAAATGGTTTCGATAAGCCCAATTTTCACGGTGCAATGCAGTTAACACAATTTGCAGTTAAAAGCCCAGTTAGCCCCGTTGCGATACATAAATCAAATGTCGAGGTGACTTTTAATAAACAGCAAGCCGATATCAAAGGGGTGTTTTATGCTGTAGAGGGGGGGGATTTAACGCTCTCAGGAGATCTCGTTTGGCAAGAGTCATTGGCACTGTCTTTGAATGCATCAGGGCAAGACTTTTTAGTTTCACCACAACCGGGTATCGAATTGGGCTTATCTCCTGATCTGACGATTACATATGCCCATAATCAGGCTGAAATCTCAGGGGAGCTGGTGGTGCCTTATGGTCGTATTGCAATAGAATCATTACCACAAGGTGTCGTACAGGTCTCTGATGATCAGTATATTTTAGACGAACAAATAGTAGGAAATGACGACTCGTTGATAGATTACGACTTAGATCTGTCAATGAAAATACTCGATGACCTGCGGGTAACAGCTTTGGGGTTAGATAGCTACATTACGGGAGACTTAGATGTGACTAAGCAAACTGAGACGCCATTAATCGTAACCGGTGAGCTATCTTTAAGAGAAGGAAAGTACCGAGCTTTCGGACAAGACCTATTGATTGACCATGGCCAGATTGGCTTTAATGGCTCACCAGATAAGCCCTATTTAAATGTCAGTGCGATTCGTAACCCTCAAGTCACAGCGGATAATGTTAAAGTGGGAGTAGAGCTCACGGGCAACGCGACGCAACCAGTATTAACAGTGTTTTCTGAACCTGCGATGGATCAGGCACAAGCTTTGGCATATTTACTCAATGGTGAACCTTTAGGACAAAGCGACAGTGATAACAACACGATGTTGACGCAATTTCTGTTATCGCAGAGTATTGAGCGTAGTGAGGGGGTAGTGGCAAAAGCGGGTGAAAAATTAGGGATCAATGATGTTAATCTAACGGCAAAAGGCAGTGGTGATAGCACTCAAGTGGAAGTCTCAGGTTATATAACACCGAATGTACAAGTCAGTTATCGTGTGGGGGTATTTGATTCTTTAAGTGAAATTGCGGTGCGTTACCGCGTGTTTTCGAAAATGTATATTGAGGCGACGAGCGGTTTATACGATAGTATAGACCTGCTGTATAAATTTGATAGAGGTGAGTAATGCGATTGTTATGGGTTGTAGTGGCATTATTTTTGTCTATGAGTTTGGCTCACGCACAAGAGACCGTGAGGATCACCATTGGGGCGGATCCATATGTGCAAGCCCTTTTAAAGCTTGCGCTCTCTTATGATGAAGCACAACCTGAACTAAAGTTTGTTTACGATATACCAACGCAAAAAAGAGCGATACGCTTACTCGGGAAAGACAACGGAATAGACGTTTTTTGGTCTGTGACTTCTTCTAAACGAGAAAAGCTAGCTCGGGCGATTAGGATCCCTTTGGTTAAAGGTGTATTAGGATATCGTTTAGGGCTAATACGCAAAGCTGATGTATCCCGGATGGAAAAACTGAATACAATCGGAGATTTTCAGAGTGTGCACTTTGGGCTTAGGGATGATTGGCCTGATTTAGATATTTTTAAAAAGAATAATTTAAAAGTGGTGTCTTACCCCCGAGAGGGCAACGCCTATGAGATGTTACGCTCTGGGCGTTTTGACATATTACCTACCGACGTATTGGATGGTGTTTATTTAGATACTGAGTCAGGCATACAAGCCGATCCTCACCATATTTATTACTACCCCTCAGCGGTTTATTTTTTTGTCGCAAAAAATGATCTTGTGCTCTATAACAAATTAAAATCAGGTCTAGAGCAAGCCCATGCGGATGGTAGCTTTGATAAATTGTTCAATCGTTACTTTGCCACTCGGTTAAAAGATGCGAATTTAGCAAAGCGAAAACGCATTGATTTGGTCAACCCTTTACTGCCCCTAAGCGCACCATTGAGTAATGCTACTTATTGGTATAAAAATAACAATGAAGGAAATTAATGAATGCCAATAATGAAAATGGCGTGTGTTTCATCTTTATCAATCACCCTCAGTTTAGCCTCGTTTTTTAATTATGCTTCACAAAGCGTATTGCGTGCTCCTCATGAAATTATCGCAGCAGCTCCCACTGATGCCTGGCGTGCTGTCGATAATGAGCAAGTACTTAAGTTTGAGCTTGCTACTGGTTCTGTTTATATCGAACTTAATTCACAACTCGCGCCAGAGCATGTTAAAAATATAAAAAACCTGGTTCGAGAAAAATTTTACGATGGGCTGAGCATTTATCGATTTGTGGAAGGATTTGTCGCGCAAGGGGGTGATCAAGGTGAGACTAAAAAACTGAGTAAGGCCAAAAGAGCAGTTGATGCTGAGTTTTTTTATACTAGCAAGAATCGCTTGCCTATTACTTCTTTAAAAATGATTGACGGTTATGCCCCTGTGACAGGCTTTTTAGGTGGTTTTGCCGTCGCTCAGTCGGCTGATGGTAAAAATACATGGCAAACCCATTGTACTGGTATTTTTGCTATGGCGCGTGGAAACGAGATTAATAGTGGCGGTACAGAGTTTTATATTACATTGGCACCCGTGCGTTATTTGGATAGGAATATAACGGTGTTTGGGCGGGTGTTGCATGGTATGGAGCACGTCAATAGATTAATGCGTACACCACGACCCGATGAAGACTTTAATGTCATTACACATGCGCGGATACTCGGTGATATTAGCGCGATAGATAAAACGGAATTTACCGTATTTGATACTGAGCACACAGAGTTTCAAGCTTTAATACAAGCACGAAAAAGCCGCCCCGAAGCGTGGTTCGTTGAGCGGCCTAATTATGCTGATGTGTGTTCAATTACCATTCCGACGCGCATTATTACTGGCGGTTAGTTCTGATCGCGTAAGGGGTTTTGTTATAGTCGCTAGAGCGGTACGGATTAATATCTAATCCGCCTCTGCGGGTATAGCGAGCATATACTGCAAGCTTCTCAAAGGCAAAGGTGCGTTGTAGCTCACAGTAAATGCGCTCAACACATTGTTCATGGAATTCATTATGGCTACGAAAAGAAATTAAATAGCGTAATAAAGATTCATGGCATACCGCAACGCCCGTATATTCAATAATAATTGTCGCCCAGTCAGGCTGTGACGTGATCAGGCAATTCGATTTTAAGAGGTGGCTATGCAATGTTTCGCTAACCACGTCTGAAGACTTTTGCTTTAGTATATTCTCTATCGGACTATAGTGTTCAACGTCGATGTCTAAATCATCAATGCATTGCCCCGGCATAGACGTGAAAGCAATACAGTCGTGATCGTTTGCTTTATAGAGCACCACCTCGACTTGAGAGTGCGTTACGGCTGATAAATCTTTAGTAAGAGTATCTAATACGGTTTTTTGATCTGCAAACCGTGTTTGATTAAAACTATTTAAATAAAGTTTAAACGACTTCGACTCAACAATATGGCTACTTTGGCAAGGAAAAGTAAAGGTCGCAACCGCGACTTGCGGTTTCCCTTTTGCGTTAAGCCAAGATAGCTCATATCCAGTCCACGTATCTTCCCCTAAAAATGGCAAGTCTGCTTCATCAACAGAGATTTGGTCTCTATTGAGTTTACGTGCAATAGGGTAAAGTAGGCTGGCATCATACTGCTGAGCATATTCTGTGGTTTTGCCTAAAATAGAGGCTTTTAGCTCTGGGGCATCGGTGTAATCTGTCATGTTTCACCATTTGTGGTTACAATGGTGGCTATTATAACCGATCATAGAATAGTTGGCAGTAAGGTGATAAAGCAGATTTTAACGCAAGTACATAAAAGTCACGCACAAGCGTATCAAAGTAAACATGGTACCTTGCCTTGTATGTATTACGATAAAGAATGGCCTAGTGTTTGTGAAGTAGGTGAGCCGATGGCCGATGGTCAAATTCAGTGGCAAGCCCAGCCGTTTGAGCAAGCTGATAACTTAGATGCTTTAGCGAATGCATTAGAGTGCCAATTTCCTGAGCAACTGAATTTGTTTTATAGCCAGTTTTACGCAGGAAATATTGTCGCGCAATTTGATGGCCATCAAATTGAACTGTTACAGCCATGGAATCACGAAGATTATGAAAGGTTACAACAGAATATCACGGGCCATGTTTTAATGAAGCGTAAGCTAAAACAAGCTGATACAGTATTTATTGGGCTAACAGAGCAAGATGACTTGTTAATTACGGTGAAGCTTAGTTCAGGTGAGGTATGCCTTGAATACGTAGGCAAAGAGCCTCACCATGTTTTAGCCTCTTCAATTGAGGAATTATTAGAAGGGCTGAGTTATTAAGCCATTTTATTGAAAATCCCAAGACATATTAGACACCAATAGGCATTGCTCACAACGAAAGTCAAAAAGTCCAAACCAAGGTTCTGGCAATGCCCATTCTCCGTTACATGACGGACACTTTCGGTTACGTTCAGCTTCTAGGCTTTCTCCGCCCACTCGATATAGGTAATAATACACATTTTTCTTGGTTAAATGCTTAATACGTTTAGTTAAGTCCATCCCGCGACGAAACAAGTCACTGTCAGGGCTTGATATTTCGTGGAGCGCTGGGAATTCACACCGTGTGGCACCATTGATTTGAATTTGGTCGCATGCTTGCCAGTCTTCTTGCCACTTTATTAGGGCTTTGTAATCACCATTGGCGATTGCTGGTATGCTATAAAGTGGAACTGGTAAAAAATCATCACCGCAATATAGCGGGCTACAAGTGTGAACATAGGTTGTGTATAGAATATAACTCGAAGGATCTTGACATGCATCAGCACCATTTGCATGGATATCTTGCCCAATCACTTTTACCTTGGGTGCCAGTAAGCCACCTTGCTGTAGCTGTTCTATTGCATGTTTCACAAAAGGGCTGTGATGCAAAGGGTGCAGAGAGTCTTCCAATGGACACATAACACGGGTAATAAAGTAGCCATCTTTTAGCACTGTAGGGAACTCATCGCCAATAATTTGGCCGTTAAAACGTAGCGCATTTACCAATCTATTAATGGCTTGTTCTGCCGTGTCTAGCGTTGTGTCTTGGTAACAGTCAAAAGTTAAATCAACAACAAACATATAATCAGTTCTTTTGCAAAATGGATAGGAGTAAATCGAGCTTACTTTCAATGCGGTCGAGTTGACTTTCGCGCTCGCTGGGTTGTTCGCTTTGCATCGGTGTTTGTATCTCGTCAATGCATTTGGGGTTGTTTTTATAGGCGGTGATCCCGGCAATAATATGTGGCATGGCAACCGGTTCAGACAGCCTCGCTTTGGTCAGTGCCACGGTCGGTGTTTTACCTTCCTGACATAAAGAGGCAATTGCTTTGAGCACAGCGTTATGCATTGTGTATTCTCCCGCCGAATAAAGTGGCGATTATATCATGCTTTGATGGGTTGAAGCAGCACCATATTACTGGCCCTAGACAATGTCATTTTTTATAAAGTGAGTTATCGTTCTTCATGATAGGAATTACTTAGGTTTGCATAAAAAACATTCGCTAAACTATAGTCATTACAGTGTTAGCTTCTATAGCCCCAATCAATCAGATAACAATAATGGAAGGGATAGTATGCGAGTATTACAACAAGACCAATTAGCCGTTAAATATTTATCGCCAGAAGACACCCGTGTTGCGGCAAGTTTACTGTATCAAGCGTATCATGATGATCCTATTTTACGTGCTATGTTAATGGCTAAAAAAGAACAAGATTATGAAGCCAAGTTACGTGCTTTGATCCGTGAAGAACTGGTGAGTTTTGGCCAAGGGCAACAACCCATTGTCGGACTGTTTGAAGGCAGTAATTTAGTGGCAACAGCGTGTGTTTTTGAAGCTCAGAGTAATTTGCAAGCATCTCGGTATTGGCATTGGCGACTGCGGCTGATGATGAGTGCCGGCTACCTACAAACTCAACAGCTTATAGAGAAAGAAGACACGATACGGTTAGCGTTGTCTGAGTTCGGTCAATATTACTTTTTAGCGTTTATTGCTGTTGATCCACATATCCAAGGCCAAGGGCTCGGGCATTACCTTTTGGCTGGTTTAGATGATTTAGTGGCGACCAATGATGCTGCATCAGGCATGGCTGTCTTTGTAACCAAAATAGAACAAAAAGCATTTTTTGCCAGTCATGGATATCAATCAGTGAAAACACTTTGCTTTAATAAAGTAAATGGAGAGTTAATGTTCAAAAAGAAAATCACGGACATAACGGAAGAACAGCTGTAAGCATTATCTCACATGGATGTAAGTTAAGGTGTTTTTGTAGTGTAGTTATTAGCAATGATTATCATTATAAGTTTATGTTTATTATATAATTGTGTATTTTTACAATATTATTTCCTTAAATTTATTACTTTTTCTCCCTTTAAATAGGGCGCTATCAGAGTAAACTTTATTAGGTCAGGAAGGCAAAGTGGCTCGAAGCTACTGAAAGGATGTGTTTACGAAGGATGTAACAATTGCACGGAGCAAAGGGAACAAGGATTGAAGCAGTAGGAACTTACAGGATGTAAGCTTATAGCGGAGCTATAACAAGGACACAGGATAAAACACAGGGTGTGTTTAGGAGTGCCAAAAGGAATAGGCAAAGTGGACGCCAAGGTGGCAGTGCATATAGGAAATATGCAATAAGGATAGTAAGGAATGCGCAGGATGTGCAGGAACACCCGACGGAATAGCGGGAAGTGGATAGCCAGGTAGGTGAAGGGAACACAGGACGTGTAAAAGGATGAAGACAGGGATGATGATCGGGTCTTTATGGATGTATACCCGTTCAGGGGATGATGAATAGGATGGCTTCACGCAAGGTATAGGATACCGAGCATGGATGTAGTCAGATTAGGGCGCACACTGGTTGCGCCTTAGTTTTTTCTGTAAAAAATGTCACTATCTATAATTTACGCTAGTTTATAGAACCTACCGCACAAAATCGCCGAGCCACAGAGTTGCCATTAGCCTCTTTTGATAGGCTCAATACGCTCTAGCAGCTTTTTTTGAGCCTCTAAAATTGTGATGTTTGCTGTGTCGATAATGACTCTTTCGCTGCTCCATTTTGTGTATTCTCGCTGTGAGACGCTTTCCCAGTTTGGCAGCATCAAATTAGGAATATCAACCGTCCTTGATTCTACCCGGTGACGGTGTTGCTGGCGATTGGTACAAATAATCTCAATATCAACATAGGGTATGCCACTTTGCTTTGCGACTTGCCACCACTGTGCGCGTGATTCAATGACTGGATTCGTTGAGTCTGCGACAACCGACTGGCCTAACGCTAAATTATCTTTCGCCAATTGAAAAGCAACTTGGTAACCGTGGTCATATATATCTGTAATCCCAGTGTTACGCATGGTTTGTTCAATACTATCAACACGCAAATAAACAGCATTTAAGTGTTCTGCTAAGCGCTTAGCTAATGTCGTTTTCCCTGTTGCAGGTAAACCGGAAAATATATATAACAAATACGCCTCCTCAAGTAGCAGTTGAGTCAAACTGGGCTAATTGTGTTTGTGTGTACCATTCGTTCTTTTCTAACCAAAAAATTTTACCAAACCCCGCAATAAATCGAATTCTTACGATGGAAATACGCCAAATGTTAAAGTCTGTTAAGGTCATATATTCTTGTGCAGTCGGGTATTTCTCAACAAACGCGTTTAAATATGGCGCACTTTGTATTTTAGGGAGTTTAGTTGCATCGCCAACTAAGGTGAGTCTGGCTGTTTGCGGATCATCATCACTGGTTTGATTGAAAACGGTTAGCGACAGGGCGCTATTGGCCGCGAGGTTTTTGGCATGCTGTGCGATATCACTTATAAACAAATAGACGTTATTATCATCGTTACAAACAAACTGTACCGTCGATCCGAAAGGGTAGCCTGCTAGGGTTTGAGAATGTGTAGATAATACGGCTACAGAACTAGAATTTAATTGGTTTTTTGCTTCAATAAGCGCTTGATCACGCATGATGTTCGTCGTTCGTTAATAGTGCAGACACGTTATCATAAAAACAATGTGTCTGCTGTCGGTATAGCTGTGTTTATCATATAAAGTTGTTCTGTGTATTACCTAAAATCGTTTATTTATAGGTCACCTATACCTTAATCGACTGTTGAAACGGATTTGATGATATTTTCACATTCATAATGGCTCATAAACACGGGGACTGGGTAGTCGGGATGTGCTTCATTGAGTGCGTCATCCGCCTGACGTTCAATTGGGTGATCAAGGGAGGTTAGTTGGCAGTGCCTAGCTATCAGCGCCATATGGCTTTGTATTCGCTCGCCATACCACTGTAAGACGGGCATTAATAATATTGCGTTAGCGAGGCCATGAGGGCTGTTGTAGTTAGCACTAAGTTGATGGGATATGGCGTGTATATAGCCAACGGAAGTGCGTGTGAATGCTTGCCCCGCGTAAAAAGAAGCGCTAAGCAGTTGTGAGCGGGCATGACTGTGTGTTGCTTCTGAGTAAGCCGTTGGTAGGTTGTCAAAAATAAGCGTACAAGCTTCTAACGCGCGCTTCTGGCTGAACGCCATGCAATTAATACTTAATAATGCTTCTATCGCATGGGTCAGTGCATCAATTGCCGTTGTCGCAGTAATGTGAGGTGGTAAGCTGGTGGTGAGTTCGGGCAGTAATACGGCGTGATGTGGGACCAACACAAAGTCAGTTGCTGCATACTTGATATGCGTATTTGGGCAATTCACCACAGCAGCAACGGTGGTTTCTGAGCCAGTGCCAGAAGTTGTAGGGATGGCAATGTTTGGGGGTAATCGTTTCAGTACTTTGAAAAGCCCCTTAAAATCTGTGACCGCTTTATTTGGTCTGACTGCTTTGGCACCAATTAACTTCGCACAGTCAATAACCGAACCGCCCCCAACACTTATGATTGCTTGGCATTGGTGTTTTTTATATAGCTCAAAGCCCCGTTGTACATTTTCGATTGTTGGGTTAGGCAATACTTGGTCGAATACCACCACATTTAATTTGTGGTGCTGTACCTCTGAGATGATAGATGTGGGTATGCCCAGTTCCTGCAATGTATGGTCAGTGATCAGTAAAACATAACTTTGTTCCGTCAGTTGCAATGCTTTTATAGCGTTAGTCAGTCCATTTTTGTTTTTATGTAGTTGTGGGTTGGGAATACCGATAAAAATAACAATACATTTTAAGATGAAATGATAAAGACGGTATAGAAAAAACATGGCAACTCAGTGCGGTAGATAGATGAACTAACTGTAGCACATGAAACGAGAGAGATTATTGGACTGTAATAATGAGAGAATGAGCTGAGTGGGTGAGGGATATAGAAAACAAAAAGCCGCTTTATAAAAGCGGCTTTTTTAAGAAACGGCTAGCTTAGCTAAAGCTTACTGAGCGACGTTCTTTGTTTTCGCCATCGCGACGTGGAGCGCGTTTGTCTCCGCTCGGACGCTTACGGTCACCACGGTCGTTACGACGCTCTGAACCTGCTTGGTCAGCGGTATGTGCGCTTTTAGTCAGCTTCATAGGACGCTTACAGATCACAACGTTGTTGAAGTGATTTAGTACATCACTTGGCATGTTCTGAGGTAACTGTACTGTACTGTGCTCGTTAAATAGGCGAATATCACCAATGAACTTGCTTGAGATATCAGCTTCGTTTGCGATTGCGCCTACGATGTTTTTAACTTGAACACCATGGTCACGGCCTACTTCGATACGGTATGTATCCATTGGGCCTTGACTGCTGTTACGTGGGCCACGTTCGCGCTCAGGACGCTCACGACGTTCACCATTACGCTCACGACCACGACCTTGACGGTCATTACGCTCACCACGACGGTTGTTGTCACGACGGTCATCGCGATCACGACGTTCACGCTGTTGAATCTTAATATCTTCAACTTTAAGCGGCGTTTGCTGTTGTGCTAAACATAGCATTGCACCCGCTAACTGTTCTTGAGACAGCTCAAGCTTCTCAGCAAGACCAGCAGCAACTTCGTTAAAGAAGTTAATGTCTTTGTGCTCAAGCGCATTAGTAAGCTTAGTTTGAAGTGCAGCGATACGCTTTTCTTCAACGACTTGTGCACTCGGTAATTCAACTTCAGCAATCTCTGACTTTGTGTGCTTCATAATATTACGTAGTAAGTAACGTTCATTATGTTTAACAAATAAGATTGCTTTACCTGTACGACCAGCACGACCAGTACGACCAATACGGTGAACATAAGCTTCACTGTCTTGTGGAATATCATAGTTGATAACTAAGCTTAAGCGATCTACATCTAGACCACGTGCTGCAACGTCTGTTGCAATAACGATGTCTAGTAAGCCACTCTTAAGGCGTTCAACAGTACGCTCACGCGCCTGTTGGTTCATGTCACCATTCAGTGGTGCAGCAGAAAAACCTTGTTGCTCAAGTAGCTCAGCAAGTTGAACTGTATCGTTACGAGTACGAACGAAAACAATTGCACCTTCATACTGTTCAGCTTCTAAAAAGCGAACAATCGCTTTGTTTTTGTGTACGCTTGCACGCCAAAAAACCTGCTCTACAGATGATACTGTCGAGTTGCGAGCTGAGATATGAACTTGCTCAGCATTGTCTAAGTACTTAGAACAGATAGATTGTATTTGCTTAGGCATTGTTGCTGAGAACAAACAAGTTTGTTTATTTTCAGGCGTTTTTTCCATGATGTTTTCTACATCATCGATAAAGCCCATGCGTAACATTTCATCAGCTTCATCTAATACTAATGCTTTAAGATCAGATAAGTTGATTGTTTTACGGTTAATATGGTCAATTAATCGACCTGGCGTAGCAACGATAATCTGTGCACCACGACGTAGAGCACTTAGTTGAATACCATAGCTTTGGCCACCATAAAGTGCTAATACTTCGACACCTTTGGTAAATTTAGCATATTGTTCAAACGCCTCTGCCACCTGAATGGCAAGTTCGCGTGTTGGTGTTAACACCAATATTTGTGGCTGCTTCGTAGCCGGGTCAATATTATTTAATAGTGGTAATGCAAATGCTGCAGTTTTACCTGTACCCGTCTGCGCTAGTCCCAGTACGTCCTTTCTTTCTAGCAATAACGGTATACATTGAGCTTGGATCTCAGATGGTGTCTTATATCCTTGCTCTTCGACTGCTTTTAAAATTGCAGGAGAAAGATCTAAAGATTTAAACGTGACTGGTTCTGACATTAATGCGCCTCAACGATTTTAAAGAGGCGCGCATTGTATAGGAAAAGGCTAGCAAATGCTTGTATAAATTAGAACTAATTTATATGTGCTTGATGTTGTATGTTTTTTAATCAGTGGCTTTTTCGGTATTTAACATACCGTTTACGAATGCGCGCATTTACTGGTTTCACACGATTTTACCTTATTTTAGCTATATAGCCCTAATTCTGATTTTGCATAGGCTTCGAATTCGGTAAATCCACCAATATGGTCTTGGCCAATAAATATTTGAGGCACAGTTGGGCAAGGTTTACCAGCAGACTTCTCTAGGTCGGCCTTTGAGACATTTTCTTTGATGATGTCGACATAACGATAGTTGAAATCATCACGATCAGTTTTTAATTTTTCTGCGACTTCTTTCGCACGTACACAAAATGGGCAGCCTTCACGGCCAAATATTACTGTAAACATTGATTCTATTCTCTTTAAGTTTCTTTGGAGTAGGCTTAAGTTTAGTGCTTTTTGACAGATTGAAAAGCGGGTTAAAACGATAGGGGTAATCGATTTTTTAAATGCCCAGATAAAGGCCACAGTAGCTATGGCCTATTTTCTCAGAGTGAGTTAGAAGGTGACACTGAAACCAATAGACGGGCGCAACTCAAAGTCATCCTCTTCTTCTTCGATGTACAGGTCATTGACGGATTTAACTTTGTCGTAATCAAGATCAATACTGCTGACGTTCTTTTGTCCATAAGCATTCATCAGCTCAAGAATTAATTTTCCATCTAAACCAAATAACTGAGTTTTTCGTTCAAAGCGGATATCTAAGCGATGATATAAATCATGTCTTTTAGAAAATGAATCGCCATAGACGGGTAAAAAGCGATTGTCGAAATCAGGGTTTTCACGTACACCGACAATCGGTGTGTAGGCTTGCCCACTGCGCGCGGTAAAATTAAAGCCACCTTCCCAAAGTTCATTTATTTCATATTGAAATACGGCATTAAACACTATGGGTGTATCCGCATAATAGTCTTTGGTTATATGGTCGCGGGTATTAGTTCGTTCACTTTTTGCATAACTTAATGACACCCAGCCATACCACTTGTCCGTCTTATTTTTATTGATGAGTAAATCGAGGCCGTATGCTTTGCCGTCAACCTGGTTGCTATATAATAGATGTGCATCAGATGCATTGGCCTCAATGGCCAGCGGTAAGTTATCCATGGTTTTATGATACCCTTCAATAGACCATGACCACTCATCAGTAAGCTCTTGACTAAAGCCGAGAGTGATGTGATCAGATGTTTGCGATTCTAAATTGGGGTTGCCTACATCTGGTGCAATATGATCGATGTTTTGCATTCTGTTATAACGACCAAATTTAGCAGAAATGGTACTTTGGTCACTAAGGTAGTAATTTAGCGCGATGCGCGGCGTTACAAAACTCTCGTCGGTGTACTTGTTATGCTGCCACTGGCCACCCAATTCACTTTGCAATTGCTCATTGATTTGCCAGACGTGCGTCAAACCAATAAACCCAGTATCGACATCAAATTTTTGCTTTCCTGTGATCCGCGCCCCTTTTTTGATATCACAATCAGGGTCAAACTCGGTACATAAATATTGGAACGTATCGTAGCTATATGATGTTTCATTATCATAATATGCCATATCAGTGATCAGGCGGTGTTGCTTATTAATACGATAATTCAGCTGTGCCTTGTATGTGTATTGTGTCTCAGATTCTTCTTCGAAAAAACCATTACTCAAACTTGCGCGTTTGCCATACTCAAGCCTACCTGAGTGCTTTAGTGCGCCAACTGCCATTCTTAAATGAAAACGTTTGTTATAGTGGTCCCACAATACATTTTGGCTATTAAACTCCCTGATATAAACGGCGTCACCTTGAAATTCAGGGGTTTTTTGGGCGAGTTCTGCCCGCTCATTAAACCCTGCGGCAGCAGAATCCTCTGCACCCGTAAAATTAAATGTCAGGGTATTATTGTTATTGATATCCCATAACCATTTACCCTGATAATCATGGTCATCGGGTGCTTCGTTGATTGTCACGCCAGAAGGTTCGCCATCATCATCTTCAAGCTCTTCTCCTTCGGAAAAAAAGAGTGGCAGTGTGCTTTTACGCGCTGAAAAGTAAAAAGCAGTATTCTCAGTTGCTTGTCCTTCGACAAATACACCAGCGTTAAACATGGTGAAATCAAGGGTGGTGGTAATAGGTTGATATTTT
This sequence comes from Pseudoalteromonas sp. MSK9-3, assembly GCF_003590335.1. Lineage (GTDB taxonomy): Bacteria > Pseudomonadota > Gammaproteobacteria > Enterobacterales > Alteromonadaceae > Pseudoalteromonas. Next base: position 215,892 of record NZ_MIET01000034.1, read on the forward strand.
GGGTTACGCAATGTGACATCGAATACCGCGCCAGTTGCATTACTATATCCTGCGCCATACCCTGCTGAGTAAAGTTGAAAGTCTTGAATAATGTGGCGATTGAAAATAGAGCTGCCAAAATCATGAAAGATATAACCTGCAGGCATAAAGTCTACTTCAAAAATATTATCACTGGGTGAAGAGCCTCGTACGGCGGGCTCTGCCATTGAGCCACCCGCAGCTACAACGCCAGGTAAAGAGTAAACCGCACGCAGTGGATCGCCCATTGCGCCAGGCATCGCGACGAGTTTTTCGGTATTTTCGGTAATTTCACTGGTGACGCTGCTCCGTTTGTAAAGTACTTCTATATGTTCTATTTGAGCTTGCTGCGCGTGTGCAATACTTGAAAATACCATGTACATCATAATGGGTGATAAAACGAAAGAGCGCTTTGCGTGCGTAATTTTTTTCATGTTCTGGTCCCTGTGCTGTATATGAATCAACGGTGAATTTCAGCAACAGTGTAACCAAGTAGAGTGTATAAGTGTTTTAGCTTTGGGTAAGAAACTGTAGGGTTGAGCTACAGTTTCTTACAGTCGTATTTTTATGCCTAATTCACTTGAATAGCCGATAGAGCGTTCTACAACTTTCAGGTGTTCATCAATCACGTAATAGGTTGGGTATGCTTTTACCTTAAAGTTTTGTGCCGTTATGTGATCTCCAAGTAAAACAGGCATAGATAAATTTAACCCTTGTGAAAATTGGCGGACACTTTGAGGGTTTGCGTAGTCGAGCGCAATAGCAATTGCATTGAGGTCACCATTTTTATGTAATTTATCTAAATTAGGCATGCTGTATTTACAGATACTACACCATGGAGCAAAAAAGTAGATAACCGTTTGCTGACCTTTTAATGATGATAAGTCGATACGCTGATCTGCGTCATCCAGCCTTGGTAGGGAAAAATATGGTGCGTTTTGTTTACCATTATCTGCAAGCATGCCAAGCTCTTGGTACGCAGAGATAGCGGTAATGGTCAAAAGTAATAAACCAATTTGTATGATGTATTTAAGCATAAGGTACATGTGTTATGAATTCTAGGGCAGCTTAATACAAACAGACCGAGTAAATCGAATTATTTTCTCACTGTGTTTACGTATAAATGTAACTAAATGCTACATCGCTATTAGAGTATGGGCGTCTATAAATAATGGCTAAATACCATCATAGGATCAGGGTAACGTGATCCTATGATGGTATTCGTTATGAAGTGGCGTTTATTTACTCACCCAAATAACGTTTTGCTTTTTGTGGCTTCAGCTTTTCTAAGTCAACTAAGACGAGTCCATCGATACAGTTATTAAAATCAGGATCAATACTAAAGCTGAGAAAGTTTGCACCGTCATGGTCACATATTTCAGTGTATTGTTTAAATAGCGTTGGCACTTGCGCGCCCATATTCGCCAAAATATGTTTGAGTTCTGCAAAATCTTCTTTTATATCTGCACCGTGGAATAAGCTTTGATAATGCGTTAGTTGCGCATTTGATAATTTATATTCGTTGTTCGGCTGTGCATGGTTCGTTAAGCGCGCAAAGTAATGTTGATAGTGATAAACCAACATGGCTTTGGCTTCATCAGGAAGTGAGTTAGATAAGCTGACAGCACCAAATAGGTAACGGTGTTCAGGGTAGCGTTTAACGAACGCACCAATGCCATACCATAAATAGTCGAGACTTTTTCTGCCCCAATATTTAGGTTGAACAAAGCTTCTACCTAGTTCAAGGCCTTGTTTAAAGTAAGGCTGCATTTGCTCGCTATAACTAAATAAACTATCTGTATATAATCCTTGCTGCCCATGTTCTTCAATAACATGCTTGGCACTGGCAAGGCGATATGCACCAACAAGTTCCAGTTGTTCTGTATCCCAAAGCACTAGGTGTTGATAATGCATGTCGTAGCGGTCGATATCGCGCCTTTTACCACTGCCCTCGCCAACAGCACGAAATGCGATTTCTCGCAGGCGACCTAGCTCTCTAAAAATGACAGAGCTTCCTTGATAATTATATAAATAGATTTGCATACCATCTTGGGTTTGCCCGAGTAACTCGCATTCTTTAATGGCTTTTTTGAGTTCTTTCTTACATTCTGGCACTGCAATTGGGCTTTGCGTTTTCAGAGGGAGCGACTTTTTACTGTTTAATCGATAGAGCTGTTTACGAATAAGGCTGACAACTTCTTTATCTTTTAAGTTCTCGATTAAATACGACTCGGGCGGAATACTTGCACCAATTTCAAACTCCAAAGACTTCTGGCGTTGTTTAAACATCTCTTTGACTAACAGTAAGCTGGCCAAAGGTTTGTATATCATTGATGTACCATAGAATAATGGGCTGTTTTTGGCTTTAATGAAAATAGGCAAAATCGGACAGTTTGCTTTTTTTGCTATACGTAAGAATCCAGAGTTCCATTTACAGTCCTTGATCCCGGTGGCACTCAATCGTGACACTTCGCCCGCGGGGAAAATAAGCAAAGCGCCTTCTTGTTTTAAATGCAGCTGGATATTGGCCAACTCTTTTCGACGACTGGTGCCTGAAAGATTATCGACGGGTAATAATAAAGAATGCATCGGGGTTACCGACATCAACATCCTATTAGCAACAACCTTTAAGTCGGGCCGAACTTTTGCGATGACCCGAATGAGTGCCAATGCATCCAAAGAACCGATAGGATGGTTTGCTACAATAACAATACTGCCTTCACTGGGTATATGCTCAACTTGTTTAGGTTTAAAGCGCGCATCGAAGTCTAGCTCGTCAAGTACCTGTTCAACAAATTCAATACCTTGCAAGTGTGGGTAGGCATCGGCAAAAGCAATAAACTCTTGTTCATGAAGTAAATATCCTAATCCTTTTTTTACTAAGCCTTTTACTTTTGGGGAGTTTTCTAATTGTGGTAAATTTGCTTCAATGACTTTATCGACACTTATCATGGCTGACTCTATTGGTGTACGCAATGACCACAGAGTAAGAATATCTTGTGACAAGCCTGTTGCAAAGTTCTGTCATTTATATGACAACTACCATGTCGAACTTACTATGAATGATTAAATGATAAGACTAGAATGACACATCACTTTTTTTAGAGAACATTCGATGGCAGTATTAATATGCATAACGGGGCGAGACAATAGTAAACTAGAGCAAAAACTCCGTGCCTCTTTGCCTGGTGTTGAGATATCACAGTGGCCGAATTGCTCAAATTTGGCGGCAGTTGAGTTTGTCATTGCATGGAATGCACCTGACGAGCTTTGGCCCCAATTGCCAAATCTAAAAGTTGTACAATCATTTGGTGCGGGTGTTGATGGCATTGCTTTGAAGCAACTCCCTGAACATGTAGCTGTGACACGTATTGTTGATACTGGACTAGCCGATGATATGGCTGAATATATATTAACGCATGTTTTAGCGCATAAACTAAGATTACGTGAATATACACGCAAACAAAATCAACAACAATGGAAGCCACGACGTGTGAAGGCACATAATCATGTTGGCATTTTAGGGCTGGGTGAATTGGGGTTAGCTGCTGCGAGCTCTTTACGTAATAACAATTTTATTGTTAGTGGCTGGTCAAGAACACATAAGGAAGTTGACGGTATAAATTGTTATTATGGACAAAACGCGCTTCATCAATTTCTCGAAAATTTAGACTATTTAGTGTGCCTACTTCCTCTGACAACGCATACCTCAGGAATATTAAATCGGGTTGTATTTGAACAATTACCCAATGACAGTGTTTTAATAAATGTGGCGCGTGGACAGCACTTAGTGGATGATGACTTACTTTGGGCACTTGATAACCATCAGCTTGCTGGCGCGACATTAGATGTGTTTAACGCAGAACCGCTTGAGCCTGAACATCCGTTTTGGCAGCACCCACTGATCACCATGACACCTCATTGTGCCGCAATTACAGACTTGGCGACAGTATGTGAACAAATCGTCTTTAATATTAATGCACACTTTTCAAAGCAGTCATTGAAAAATCAAATCGACAAAGCGGTTGGGTATTAAATAAATTCATCGAGTATTAAATACTGTATAAAAAAACACCTTGAGACATTTGACTACATTCAGTAGGGTAGGTGGCATAAATAATTATAATAATAAGAAGGCGTTAACGATGAAAAGTAAACAAAGCGGAGCTAAATTATCACTGGTCGTCTTATCGGTCGTGCTTTTAGGAATTTCTGCGATGTTTACACAAGCAACGTAATATGCATTTTGGCAAAACGTGAGGTGTCATTCATTTAACGTTTTGCGTAAATCTCTTTTGTTTGTGTTTTTTGCTCATCGTTTTTCTTCAATAAAACATACGTTGAGCCGTTGCCGCCGTGGCAACGCAGTGCTGAGTGAAAACAGAGCACTTCTGGTATTTCTTGAAGCCACTTATTAATATAACTTTTCAATATAGCGGGTACGGGTTTACTGTTTAAACCAATGCCGTGGCGCAGTAACAGTGCCCGTACGTTACCGTTGTGGCAATCAACAATAAATTCAAATAAAGCGTTTCGAGCGTTATGAAAGCGTCGACCGTGTAAGTCTATTGTTGCATCTATTTGGTATTTTCCTAGCCGCAGCTTTTTATATACGCCTTCTTGTACACCGGGCTTTTTGAATGCAAGGATATCGTGAGGGTTGAGTAAGTCGACGTACTCTGTCGATAAAAAATTAACGTCTAATGATAGTGCTTGCTCTGCAGCTTTACGCTTTTCAAGCTGAGCAATGGTGGGTTCTGCTTTTATTTGAGCAAGTTCAGCTTGGTTGCTTTTTGCTAAAGGAACTACATCGCCCATAGATGCTAAAAATAGTTCTTCATCAGTCATAGCCATACGAAACCCTTTAACTGCTGTGTATGGCTATGATTTTAGCGTAGTTCAATTGACTTGACTACTGACTTAGATTTAATTGTCCAAATGTATACACTTTAAATAGATAAAATGTATTAATTAATATGAGGCTTAAATTAGAAACCACGCTGGTATTAACCAAGTCCAGACTGAACGAAAGAAACAAAAGGCTACATGCTGCCACTGCGGCAACGCGTAAAAGAGTTAAGTGATTGATAAAAAAGGCACCGAAGCCCAGTATTAACAATACGGTATTTAAGAGCCAGTCGAACTCGTAAGGCATGGTCTGTTTGGTTTTCCATGGTTGATTAAAGGAGCGCCATTATGGTGATCCTTTAACCGAGTATCAAACGAGTATTTTTACATATTTCAGATTAGTTTTTTTAATCCAAAATGTATTTATAAATCACAGAGAAAATCCCCTTTTGTTCGATAATTTGGTACTTATGGCAGGTTTTTGGGTCAGCTCGGTCAGCACAAAGATATAAGGTATTTCGATCTAATGCTGGCTGTGGGTAAAGGGTTGAGTCAAGTAGAATTGGGTCAACACCAGGGAGACCAGGCCAGTATATGCTTTGTGCTACTAAGCCAAGCTTTTCATAGGTGAGTAATTTTGGTTTTGGGAAGGCGATAATAAAAATGACCAAGATACCCATTATTAGCCATTTAGCTTTACTACTGCTTTTTTCTTCAACAACAGGTGTGCTATTTGTGGCTGTGTTGTTGGCCGTTGGGTTCGTTTTCTTCTGAGTGGGACGGCGGTTAGGGCGTTTACCTTGTGTTTGCCCTAGTAAAGACTGTTTTTTTGCTTGCTTTGACATTCCTGTGTATGGCCTTTTGGTTGCAGGACTCTATAATAGATCTATTATGTTTATAATAGCTTATTTTAGTTTGGCAGCCTACGGGAAAGGACAATGGAACAGCAAATCTCAATTTTAATCGTCGATGATGTAGGAACTGTTCGCAGCTTTTTGCACCAAACACTCATGCACTTGGGGATTGATCATGTAAGGGAAGCATCAACAGCAACCCAATGTATTAAAGCGTGCGAAGAGCAGCATTTTGATATTGTATTTTTAGATATTGAGTTACCTGATGGAGATGGTAAAGAGATAATTGCGCAACTCAATCAAATTAATGCGGATATTAATGTGGTTATGGTATCGGCGCACTCAACAGTAGATAACGTTAAAGATGCGATAGAGCGAGGTGCTAAAGGATTTGTGGTTAAGCCGTTTTCTCCAAAGAAAATAGCAGCCATGCTTAAGAAGTTTTATCCTGAACTTGAATTAACCTGAATGACAGAGACAAAAAAACCGACTCTCGTCGGTTTTTTTAATTCACAATAAAATCAAAAATTATAGAGCTTTGATTTTAGCATTCAAGCGGCTCTTGTGACGAGCTGCTTTGTTTTTGTGAATTAGACCTTTAGCTGCGTAACGGTCTAGAATTGGTGTAGCGGCAGCGAAAGCTTCAGTTGCAGCTTCTTTGTTACCAGCTTCAATAGCAACTAGTACTTTTTTGAAGTAAGTACGCATCATTGAACGACGGCTTGCGTTGTGTTGACGGCGTTTTTCGCTAGTGATAGCGCGTTTTTTTGCAGACTTGATGTTAGCCAAGGTTTGCTCCTAACAATCTTAAAATAAGCTTAATTTAAAGGCCGAGGAATATGCCTGTTTTATTGGCAAAAGTCAACATATATTGACTACCACGACCTTTGTCTCTTCGTAATTGTAACCTGTGGTGACGAAAACCTTGGCTTAATGCGTTTGGCGATCAATTTTAACAGGCACATGAACCACAAAAATACGGTGTGAGTTTCTCGCATCCAGTGATTAATGCCCGTAGTGTATCAAATCTTAATTCTTACACCTAGTGTTAGATATAGATATTTTTCTAATTCAGGCAAAGCTCATACTGATAATGTCAACATAAGCAAAAGACTATGGCATAATTTAGGTGTTTTTTATTTTTGGAGCATACAGTGGCGAAGGGGTTATTTAAATCAGGCATGATAGTGAGCGCCATGACGATGATTTCAAGAGTGATGGGGTTGGTGAGAGACGCCGTGGTTGCAAATTTGTTAGGCGCAGGCCTAGCCGCAGATGTTTTTTTATTTGCTAATCGGATCCCAAACTTTTTACGTCGACTATTTGCTGAAGGAGCATTTGCGCAAGCGTTCGTCCCGGTATTGTCTGAGATTAAAGAACAGCATGGTGACGACAAAGTACGAATTTTTGTAGGCCAAGCCGCAGGGACACTGGGGACTATTTTATTGTGTGTAACATTGCTTGGCGTGATTGGTTCTCCGGTCATTGCTGCATTATTTGGCACTGGTTGGTTTATTGATTGGTGGCAAGGTGGAGAAAATGCAGAGAAATTTGAGCTGGCCAGCACACTGTTAAAATTTACTTTTCCTTACTTATTTTTTGTCAGTTTAGTCGCTCTTAGTGGGGCGATACTGAATGTATACAATAAATTTGCTGCTGCCGCGTTTACACCGGTACTCCTTAACATTGCAATAATTAGTTGTGCTATCTTAATGCATGATAATTTTGAGAATGGCGCATATGCATTAGCAATAGGCGTATTTGTTGGCGGGGTAGCACAGCTTTTATTTCAACTCCCGTTTTTGTTACGCATTGGCATGTTACAAAAACCAACCTTTGCATGGCACTCTCCAGAAGTAACCAAAGTACGAAAATTGATGCTTCCTGCGATGTTTGGTGTGTCTATCAGCCAAATAAACCTGTTGCTAGATACTGTAATAGCATCACTGTTGGTAACAGGGTCAATTGCATGGCTTTATTATTCTGATCGTTTGATCGAGTTTCCACTCGGGTTATTTGGTATTGGGATTGCGACGGTTATTCTACCTACCTTATCTAAATTACATGCTAATAATGCGGCCGAAGATTTTCAAGTGACATTAGACTGGGGGGTGCGCTTTGTGCTCTTTTTGGGTTTTCCTGCTATGGCTGGGCTTATGGTAATAAGTCCATTAATTATTACTGTGTTGTTTGATCACGGAGCATTCTCTGCGGGAGAGGTTGACCATGTTAAAGCAGTGAGTCTAGGGGTGGTTGCTTATTCAGTAGGGCTCGTTAGCTTTATGTTGATCAAAGTACTTGCACCAGGGTTTTATGCTCGTCAAGATACGAAGACACCTGTCAAAATAGGTATTGTTACCTTGGTATTAAACATGGTGTTTAATCTTGCACTAGCGCCTTTCATAGGATATTTGGGTTTAGCATTGGCCACATCGCTTTCGGCCAGTTGTAATACATATCTGTTATATTACCACCTGAGAAAACGCAGTGTGTTTACTGTGTCCTCATTTACGTACTGGTTTGCCGCAAAATGTATTGTCGCCTCCATCATAATGGGGCTTAGTGTGTGGTACGTCAGTGAGCAATTTAATTGGCACTCTTGGGCGTTTATTGAACAGGTTGGGTTGCTTGGTACTTTATTAGTGTTAGCCATGGCACTCTATTTTTTTATTATGTTTGTACTTGGGGTGAGAGTTAAGACAATTAAAGATGTGAGACTGTAAGATGCAGGTGTTCGCATTTTTAAGCAACTTGGGTATAATCGGGCACTTTGAAGATTAACGCGATTAAGGCTATGACGTAATGCAGCTGATCAGAGGCATCCATAACATTCGACCCCATCATTTTGGTTGCGTGTTAACGATAGGTAACTTTGATGGTGTGCACTTGGGACATGTCGAGGTTTTAAAAGGCCTTGTACAAGATTCTAAGCGCTACAATTTGCCTAGCACAGTCATGTTATTTGAGCGTCAGCCGCAAGAGTTTTTTGCCAAAGATAAAGCACCGGCAAGGTTAACTCGGTTAAGAGACAAGTTAGCGTTATTAGCAAAGCTCGATATTGACCGGGTGATTTGTGTGAGTTTTACTCAACAATTTGCTCAGCAAAGCGCAGAATACTTTGTTCAGCACATATTAGCTGAAAAGCTTGGGGTGAAAGCTTTAACAGTCGGTGATGACTTTAAATTTGGTCATGCACGTCGAGGTGACTTTAATATGCTTAAAGAGATCGGCGAGTCTGTCTCTATGCATGTGAAAAGCACGGCGAGTTTGCGCCGCGATGACTGTCGAGTAAGTAGTACTTTGATAAGGGCTGCGCTAGCAAAAGGTGATTTAGATACCGCACATCAAATGCTAGGTCATACATATACCATTGCAGGTCGAGTTATCCATGGCTGGAAAAAAGGCCGAGAACTTGGTTTTCGCACTGCGAATATTGCGTTAAAGCGCCAAGTGATCCCCGTTCAAGGGGTTTTTGCTGTTCGGGTCAATTTAAATGGCAAGCAGTACAAAGGTGTGGCTAACGTTGGTACTAAACCAACGCTAAATGGCACTAAGGCCTTGTTAGAGGTACATCTATTTGATTTTAATCAAGATGTTTACGGACATTTTATGCAAGTGGAGCTGGTCAAAAAGCTTCGCAATGAACAAAAATTCGATACATTGCCGCAGTTAACAGCGCAAATAGCAACAGATGTTGCTGACGCTAAGCAATGTTTTAATTTTAAGTAGCCGATACGGAAACTAGGATAAATGAGCGACTACAAACACACTCTGAATTTACCGGAAACTGAGTTTCCAATGCGTGGTAACTTAGCGCAACGCGAACCAAAAATGTTGAAAACTTGGTACGAACAAGACTTGTACGGTCAGATCCGTAGCGCGAAAAAAGGTAAGAAGCCATTTATTTTGCATGATGGCCCTCCGTACGCGAATGGTGATATTCACTTAGGTCACTCGGTAAATAAGATCCTTAAAGATATTATTATTAAGTCGAAAACACTATCTGATTTTGATGCACCATATGTACCTGGCTGGGACTGTCATGGTCTGCCGATCGAGCTACAGGTTGAGAAAAAAGTGGGCAAGCCTGGTAAGAAAGTAACGGCTGCCGAGTTCCGTGAGAAATGCCGTGCTTATGCGCAAAAGCAAGTTGAAGGTCAAAAAGCTGACTTTAAACGCTTAGGTGTGTTCGGTGACTGGGACAAACCTTATTTGACGATGAACTTTGACTTTGAAGCGAACGCAATTCGTGTGTTAGGTCGTATCATCAAAAGTGGGCATTTGCATAAAGGTGCAAAGCCTGTGCATTGGTGTACTGACTGTGGTTCAGCATTGGCTGAAGCAGAAGTTGAATATCAAGATAAACAATCTCCAGCGATTGACGTAAAGTTTGACTTTGTAGACCAAGCTGCGGTAGTTGCGGCGTTTGATTTAGCAGAAGGCCATGAAGGTGAGGGTAGTGTAGGTACCGTGATCTGGACTACGACGCCATGGACATTACCGGCAAACCGTGCGGTTGCTGTACATGAAGCATTGGAATATGCACTTGTGCAAGTGGAAGATGAAGGTAAAGTACAACGTCTAATCTTAGGTTCTGAGCTAGTCAAAGATGCAATGGATCGTTTTGGCTTTAACCACTTTCACGTATTAGGGTATGTAAAAGGTCAAGCGCTTGAGAACCTTCGAGTTGCGCATCCATTTTATGATTTTGATGTACCTGTGATTGTTGCTGAGCATGTTACTACTGACTCTGGTACTGGAGTTGTGCATACAGCACCTGGCCATGGTCAAGAGGATTTCAGCGCCGGTTTGGCTTATGGGTTAGAAGTTGCAAACCCAGTTGGCGCAAATGGTGTTTATTTCCCTGATACGCCATTATTTGGCGGTCAACACGTGTTTAAGGCTAATGCGAGTGTGATTGAAGTGCTGAGTGAAAAAGGCGCATTAATGCATCACCATGCGTTGCAGCACAGCTATCCACATTGCTGGCGCCATAAAACGCCGATCATTTTTAGAGCAACACCGCAGTGGTTTGTGAGTATGGATCAGGCTAACTTACGTCAAGACTCTTTAAACGAAATCGCCAAGACGCAATGGCTACCTGAGTGGGGCGAAAACCGTATTGCCAACATGGTTGAAGGACGTCCTGACTGGTGTATCTCTCGTCAACGTACTTGGGGAGTGCCAATTGCACTATTTGTAGATAAAGACACAGGCGCGCTACATCCAAATACGGAAGAATTTATTGAGCAAGTTGCTGTTTTAGTTGAAGACAAAGGTATTCAAGCCTGGTATGACTTAGATCCGACAACGCTATTAGGTGACGACGCTGAGCAATACATGAAAGTGCAAGACACTTTAGATGTATGGTTTGATTCTGGTGTATCACATGCGTGTGTAGTGGATGCACGAGAAGAGCTTACAGGCCCAGCAGATCTATATCTTGAAGGTTCAGATCAGCACAGAGGTTGGTTCATGTCGTCAATGATGACTTCGGTTGCCATTAATGGTCATGCACCATATAAACAAGTGCTGACTCATGGTTTCACTGTCGATGAAAACGGCCGTAAGATGTCAAAGTCTTTAGGTAATGTTATTTCTCCACAGAACATTATGAACAAGCTTGGCGCAGATATTTTACGTTTATGGGTTGCTTCAACTGATTACACGGCTGAAATGACGGTATCAGATGAAATATTTAAACGTTCTGCTGACCGTTATCGCCGTATTCGCAACACGAGCCGCTATTTATTGTCCAACTTAAGTGGATTTAATCCGGCGACAGACTTAGTTGCTGTAGAAGAAATGGTTGAATTAGACCGTTGGATTGTATCTCGTGCAGCGCAATTGCAAACAGAAATTTTGGAAGCGTATGATAACTATCAAATGTTGGTAGTGACTCAGAAGCTAATGAATTTCTGTACAGGTGAGCTTGGCTCATTCTACCTAGATGTGATTAAAGATCGCCAGTACACAGCGAAGAGTGATAGTCATGCACGTCGTTCATGCCAATCTGCGCTTTATCATATCGCAGAAGCAATGACGCGTTGGATGGCTCCGATCATGAGCTTTACAGCTCAAGAAATTTGGCAAGCATTACCAGGTGAGCGCAGTGAGTTTGTATTTACCGATGTATGGTATGAAGGTCTGAACGGTGTTACTGAAGGACGGCTGAATAATGAATACTGGCAGGGTTTACTTGCTGTTCGTGATGAAGTGAACCGTGTACTAGAGAATGCACGTAAAGAAGAGGTTATTGGTGCTACGTTACAGGCAGAAGTAACTCTTTACACCAATGGTGATTTAGCTGATGCCTTACAAAAGCTAGGTGATGAGCTGCGTTTTGTATTGTTAACATCAAAAGTGACCATTGCATCTTTAGATAACAAGCCAGAAGATGCAATTGCCTCTGAAATAGAGGGACTGTTTATTACCGTTGCAGCAACCGATGCTAAAAAGTGTGAGCGTTGTTGGCACTATTGTGATGATGTTGGTAGTCATGAGACACATACTGATATTTGTGGCCGTTGTATTACCAATGTCGAAGGTGACGGTGAACAGCGTCAGTTTGCGTAGGAGTATAATGTGACCGACTCAACTCAAAAAAGTGGTTTAGTTTGGTTATGGCTAAGTCTACTGCTATTTGCAGTAGACTATGTTACCAAAGCAGCCGTAATGGATAGTATGAAGCTTTATGAGTCAATTGAGCTACTGCCATTTTTTAATTTTACCTATATGCATAATTATGGTGCGGCATTTAGCTTTTTAAGCGAAGCGGGTGGATGGCAGCGCTGGTTTTTAAGTAGTATAGCCGTTGCAATTAGTGCCTTGTTATTATTTTGGTTACGTAAATTGCCAGCTAATAACTGGGTTTTATGTGGTGCGTATTCGCTTGTGTTAGCTGGCGCTATTGGTAATTTAGTAGACCGGTTAGTACATGGCTATGTGATTGATTTTTTGCACTTTTACTATCAAAACTGGCATTACCCTGCATTTAATATTGCAGACATGGCGATTGTTGGTGGTGCAGGTCTATTATTATTTGATGCCTTCAAAGGTGATTCTTCTCAGGAGAAAAAATCGTGAGCGAACAAGTTATAGGTTCTCAATCTGAGGTGCTTTTTCATTTTTCAATAAAGCTTGAAGATGGCTCAGCAGCAGATTCGACTAAAGTTCATAATAAGCCTGCAAAGTTATTTATGGGCGATGGCAGCTTAACGGAAAACTTTGAAAAGTGTTTATTAGGTTTGGTTGTTGGTGACAGCAAGTCATTCGATTTGGAACCAGAAGATGCGTTTGGCCAACCTAACCCTGATAATATCTACTATGTTGATCGCAGTAAATTTGGTGCCAATACACCGGCTGAAGTGGGTAGTATTATTGCGTTTACGCAACCTGATGGTACTGACTTACCAGGGCTTGTGCGTGAAGTTGCAGGAGATTCTGTCACGGTTGATTTTAATCACCCTTTGGCGGGTCAAAAGGTCACATTCGAAGTGGATATTCTCGAGGTGAGTAATTAATGGATATCTTATTAGCGAACCCAAGGGGCTTTTGTGCGGGGGTAGATCGTGCAATAAGTATCGTGGAGCGTGCGCTAGATATTTTTGAAAGCCCGATATATGTTCGTCATGAAGTGGTGCATAACAAATATGTTGTAAATGGCCTTAAGGCACGGGGTGCGGTATTTGTTGAAGAGTTACATCAGGTGCCCGACGATAGCATTGTTATTTTTAGCGCACATGGTGTTTCTCAGCAAGTGCGTCAAGAAGCAAAACGACGTGAGCTTAAGGTCTTTGACGCAACGTGCCCGTTAGTGACTAAAGTTCATATGGAAGTAACACGAGCGAGTCGCAAGGGCACAGAGTGTATCTTGATAGGTCATCACGGTCACCCTGAAGTTGAGGGGACTATGGGGCAGTATGCCAATGATGATGGTGGCATTTATCTTGTAGAGACGCCAGAAGATGTGAGCGTATTAGAGATAAAAGATCCGAGTAATGTATTTTATTGTAGTCAAACGACGTTGTCTGTGGATGACACTGCTGATGTGATTGATGCGCTCAGAAGTAAGTTTCCTGAGATACATGGCCCGCGCAAAGATGATATTTGTTACGCAACTCAAAATCGTCAAGATGCAGTACGAGACTTAGCTGATAAAGTTGACGTGTTACTGGTTGTTGGTGCAAAAAACAGCTCGAACTCAAATCGCTTACGTGAACTTGCAGATAAAATGGGCACGACGTCATACTTGATTGATGATGCCAGTAGCATGAGCGAAAGTTGGTTTGATAACATTAGCAGCGTGGGTGTCACTGCGGGGGCATCAGCACCTGAAGTGTTAGTTCAGCAGGTTATTACACGTTTGAAAGAACTTGGGGGAGAAACTGTCATTGAGAACCCAGGTGAAGAAGAAAATGTCGTGTTTGCTGTGCCCATCGAACTACGCTAGCAAAGAATGCAGCCATGTTTAAATCACCTGATTTAGCTAATGGACTGCTTCCTGCGATAGTCACTGAACGAGGTGTGCTAGCAATGCTAGTCGCCTCTCAAATCCTTGCATTACTCCTTGCGTTTTCTCCTATGAGTTATGAATCCATTTGGGTTCGTTTAGGGATCATTAGTTTATTTGTTCATTGTGTGAGTGCGATTGGCTTTACTATTTTGTCGCTGTTACGCCAGTATATTAGCGCGCGCTCTGGACTCGTTGAATATTTTTTTATTGTCACTGTTTTCCAAATTGTTACGTTAGTTATGAGTTTGGGGGTGTCATTCTTTGAAGTTGCAAATACTCACTTTTTAGATTGGTCATTTATCGCAAAAAACAGTGCGATATGTTTATTTGTTACGTTGTTATTTTTACATTTCATGGCTATTTTTCGCGATAAAGTGACGACGATTGCAACCCTTTCCCGGTTAGAGCTGGATGCATTACACGCTCGAATTCGGCCTCATTTTCTTTACAATAGTTTAAATACAATCGCAGAGTTGACACAACAAGACTCTGATGCCGCAGAGCAGGCTGTATTAACGCTTGCGAATCTATCTCGATATGCGTTACACCCAAACAAGTTTGTTTCTCTAACAGAGGAAGTACTGTTATCTCAAAAATACATAGAGCTAGAGACGTGGCGGTTTGCCAGTAAAATGCAGGTAAACTGGTTATTACCTGTGAGTTTGCCAGATATACAAGTTCCTGTGTTAACCATTCAACCTCTGGTTGAGAACGCAGTAAACTATGGTGTTGAAGGCCATATTACTGGCGGTATTATAACAATTGAGATGCACGTCGATACTGAACGAGTAACGATCACTGTAACTAATTCAGTTGGAAAAAGTGTTTCAAAACATAAAGGACAAGGGATCGCACAAAGAAATATCAAAGAGCGCTTAGCTTTACTTTATGGTGAGAGTGCAAAGCTCGATGTGCAACAGACGACGGAGCAATATCGAGTTGCGTTAATATTGCCCTATGAGGTCAATAAATGAAGTACTTAGTTGCTGATGATGAGCCTCTAGCACGTCAAAGAATTAATCGATTGATGGAAAAGCTGGGTGGCTTTGAGTCTGTGGGGGCTGCTGAACATGGTGAACAAGTCTTAGAGTTAGTAGATAAGTGTAAGCCAAATATCTTACTGCTCGATATTGATATGCCGGGAATGAATGGCATAGAGGTTGCGACACTTTTAAGTACTTCACATCCAGAGGTTAAAGTTGTTTTTGTGACAGCGCATGCTGAATTTGCATTGGAGGCGTTTCACGTTTTTGCTGCGGGCTACTTGGTAAAACCAGTGCAAATAGAGCAGCTAACTGCAGTGATGTCTCGGTTATATACACCAAAATTACAATACCAATTGGCGGGTGAGACGCGTTCGGTAAACATTTCAGAGGTATTAGTTGCGCAAGCAGATGATAAGTATACTCATATCTGGTTTGAAGGAGGCGAAGCTATGGTGGATCATAGCTTAAAGTATTTGTTAGCACATTACCCACAAGATTTTATTCAAATACACAGGCATACTTTAGTTAAACGTGATGCCATTCACTCTATTGCCCACCAAGCCACTGGTGGGACTATGGTAACGATTAAAGGATTTCCAGAGCAATTACCTGTTAGCCGAAGGGCTGTTAAAGAGGTAAAGGCGTTAATTTAACGTGGGTCTAACACGGTTCACCTCTCGCCGTTTCACACATTCATTTCTTAGCAGTGCTTCCCTTCGAATACAGAAATAACCGTTTGTCAGACTTTTTGACCGTTCAAGGAATTACACATTGAGCTATTTTCTGAATATTTTATTCTTAATGTGTCTGAAATCATCACGAGAGTTTGCAATGGCAAAACTTTATAAGCGGCAAGCAGGTTTCACTTTGCTAGAAGTACTCATCGCCTTTATGGTGCTGAGCTTTGGTTTATTGGGTGCAGTTGCACTACAAGCCAAAGCTAAGCAAGCCAGTTTTGACTCAATGCAACGCGCCGCGGCAGTTGCTCTGGCGAATGACATTTTACAAAGGATCAGAGTGAATGACTCCGCAGACATAGTGAGCAATTATGACCTTACTTTTTCTAGTGATACGGACTTAATCCCCCAGCTTAGGTGTTTTAGCAATGATTGTACAAGCTCTGCGATTGCTGCGCTTGATTTAGAGCAGTGGAAAAACGCGATTCGTGCTAGAGAAAATACAGGAACGTTGGATGATACAACCGTGTGTATAGACTTAGATGCTGATGCACAAGGTAAAGGAATTGATGTGCAAGTGGTTGTGGCTTGGCAAGGTCGACAAGAAATAAAAGCAACTGACGCTATTAAAGGTATTAGCTGTGGTACCAACGATGATAAGCGGCGTTTGGTTGTACTGACTACGTTTATTTTTGCAAGAGGTGTTTAATGAAGCGCACTGGTTTTTCAATTCTTGAATTAATGATTTCGATGTTTATTGGTGCTTTGATCTTAGGGGGGGTGATAGCCACTTACGTCAGTATGAAAGTAACCACGAGAGATACAATGGCAATTGGAGAAATGCAAGAAACCGGCAGATTGGCATTATCTATTTTACAGCGAGATATAGAACAAGTGGGTTTTTGGGGGACCTTTTATGATGAAGAGTTTACAGATGAAAATGTCGAGAGCCCTTCTAATCCAAGTGGTGACTGCTTTGGTGGGATTAACAATGGCAGCTTCCCTGACTCCACGCCTTCTAATTTTCGCTCTATTTATGCGGAGGTGTCTGATGGTTCTAATGTACTTAGCTGTATTTCGGATAGTGTTGAAGACACCGATGTATTGCAATTAAAGCTACTCGAAGGAAACCCTATCGATGTTGCGTCCACAGCCACAGATTCAAATCGATATTATTTTATTGCCGATCAAGAGCGGGCTGAGTTTGTAACTGGTGCAGGTACCATTACATTGCCGACAGTAAATTCAACTGTTTGGCCGTATAGCCACCATGTGTACTTTCTATCAACGGAAGAGATTACCATCAATAATGTGGCGCGAGATATACCGATATTAAGGCGTTTGAGATTAAGTACAAGTGGTATGCAAGTAGAAACCGTGATGGAGGGAATTGAAGACTTTCGTTTGGTTTTTGGCTTAGACACTGATGCTGATGGTCGTGTGAATACCTACCGTAGTACGCAGGGTATGGAAGCAGCAAACTGGGAAGATGATGATGGTATTCTGACAGTGCAAATATATTTACTCGTGAGGGCATTGGAACCCGATCCTGGTTTACAGCTAAATAGCCAAACTTACACGTTGGGGGTCGACCCAGATAGGCGCACTCATACGTTTTCGGATAACTTTAGACGCACGGTTTTTTCGACGACAGTGCGGTTAAATGGGGCAATGTCATGGAACATGTGAAGAAGCAACAGGGGATCGTACTTGTAACAGCAATGGTTATGATTGTAGCCGTGACCGCGGTCGCGGTAACACTTATGAGTAGCAGTAGTATTGACCTAAAAATAACCAATGCGGCGCAAGAGAGAGAGCAAGCTGAAAACTTACTAATTGGTGAAGTACAACGAGTTATACAAAGTGAAAGTAAAAAGCCGTCGGGTTCCAACCATTTCTTGATGTCGCCTCAACAATTAGAGATAGACCAAAATAAGGCATTTTCAGGCGAACATAATACCGACAATGAAATGCGTGCGTTGAATAGTGGTTCAATGCAATTGAATTGCCCAAGATCTTTTAAATATACCAAGGGAGTTATGTGCAATTTAACAGAGATAAGTACCACGGTTGAATATGGAACCCGTACACGCCATCGATTAACCGTGATCGTCGGTGTTGGTCAACAGTATATTAGCCAAAGTCAGGGGAAATAATATGAAAAACGTTATTTTATTTTTTATTTGTTTTATAAACACAGCTGTGTTTGCTGAAGACATAGAACTGTATGTGAAGCACAATATTGATATTGACGAAAAGCCCAGAGTGATGCTTATTTTCGATACCTCCGGGAGTATGGCGTTTTCAAGCAGGACAGGGCGTAGTTGTGGCTATGACTATTACCGGGGTCGATATAGACTGTGCTCAGATAGCCGGTTGGGCGTTGCAAAGAATGCGATTACTGACTTAGTTAATAAAAATCCTGATATTGACTTCGGCTTAATGCGCTTCAATGGCAGTAGTGGTGGTTACGTGTTAGCGCGCATTGGTGCGGCTCAGTCAACGGTAAAATCACAAATTAATAACTTGGTCGCTAATGGCGCGACACCGCTGAGCGAAACGCTATGGGAAGCTTATCTATATCTGACGGGAGGCAGTCGGTATTATTCTAGGAATGTGCGCGGCCGAGATACCAGTATCGAAAATGGTAATTCATACCTTTCGCCGTTTAGGCAAGTATCAGGGGAACCTGAGCGTTGTGATAACGCGGTTAATATCATTTTGATGACAGATGGCGACCCCTCTAACGACAGTCAACAAAATGGGAATATCAGAAGTTTACACCAGAGCCGCTTTGGTAGTAGCGCGCCCGTATACAATGGGAACTATATGCCGGCGCTTGCTAAGTCTATTCATGGTGACAGCAACACGATAGTTGATTTGTATCCGACTACCAGTACAAAAGAAGATACTGGGCGGGTTTACACGATTGGTTTTGGTAATGGTATGAGTAGTTCAGGCAAGAATATACTACAAAAAACGGCTGATTTAGGGGGAGGGCAGTATTTACAAGCAAATACTTCATCACAGTTATCAGAAGCATTGAATTCTGTTACAAACAGTATTCGTCAAGAAGCGGATAGCTTTGCTTTACCGGTAGCAGCTAATACAGGCAACCAAACTAAAAGTAGTGACTCTTTATATTACACGATGTTTTTACCTGAAACACATACGACGTGGAAGGGTAATATCAAAAAGTTAAAGGTAAAAAACGATACTACTTTAATTGATATGAGCGGCAATCCAGCAATAGATAAAGATGGCAATATAGACAAAAATGCCACAACTTATTGGTCTGAGCCAGGGTCAAAAGATGGTAATGCTGTAGACAAAGGAGGAGTAAATTATCAGCTGAGTCGCCAAACAACACGAAATATATACTCGGATTTTGGGACTGCGGCGCTACACAACTTTACTTACTCAACCGCGTTCACTCAATATGGTAATAATTTAGAAACGTTTGCAGACAAAATGAATGCTCCGGCCAGTGAGCTTGCAAGCATTATGCAGTGGGCCAGAGGCATTGACGTTAATGATGAAGATAGAGATAGCAATCGTAATGAACGTAGGCAAACTATTTTAGGCGATCCATTGCACTCTAAAATCGTATCGATAAATTACGGGACAGAAGAGAGCCCGAATATTAGGTTGTTAGTGGGCACCAATGCGGGCTTTATGCATATGTTCAAAGATAATGGCGATACGATGACGGAAAGCTGGGCGTTTATTCCTGAAAGGTTGCTTCCTGTATTAAAAGGTCAGAAAGATAAGAAAGCAGATACGAAGTTATACGGTGTGGATGGGCCATCCACACTTTACCATGATGATAAAGATGGTGATAACTTAGTGTCTTCTGGCGACAGTGTTTGGTTGTTCTTTGGTTTGCGCCGTGGCGGAAACCAATACTATGCTTTAGATATTACCAATCCCGATTCACCTAAGTTGATGTGGGGGGGACCTATCACCGGTGGCAGTGGTGATTTTCAAATGTTAGGTCAAACGTGGGCTAAACCGTTAGTAACACATATTGAGAAGGAAGGGGACGACCCGGTCGTTATATTTTCAGCGGGTTATGACATCAATAAAGATAACGTGTCAAAAAGCAATGATTCACTCGGGCAAGGCGTTTATATTGTTAAAGCACAAACCGGTGAATTGGTATGGTCGTTAACACGCAAAAATGGCTTTACAGGCCGACACAGTATTGCAGGAAGCGTCAAAGCGTTGGACTCTAATTATGATGGGTATGACGATCGGATGTATATGGCTGATACGGGAGGGGGTGTATGGCGTATAGATATGCCGGGGTCTAATCCAAACGACAGCAGTGAACCATGGACGCATTTTAAGCTTGCGCAACTTGCGGGTGGTAATGCATCAAATGATAGGCGGTTTTATAGTACCCCAATTGTTGCGCGTACTTATTTTAGTAAGGTGTCGGTAACTGACTCGGGGTCTACGAGCGTTAAAACTCGGAAAAAAACACCTTATGATGCCATTTTGCTGGGTTCCGGTAACAGAACTAGACCCGCATCTTCGTCAGCCGTGGATTATCTGTTTATGATAAGGGATGAGAATACGGTGACTAAATCGTTTGAAGATGATGATATTCCAGACACAATCAAGATTGGAAATTTATTTAATGTAAGCCAAGACCCATTTTCTAAGAAGTTTGCTGACTTAGATAAATTTACTGATTTAGAAGCTGACCTTGGGAGCTTTGCAGGATGGAAATATAAGTTAAGCACGTCAGAGAAATCATTGTCAGAAGCATCAGTGGCTGGCGGCGTGGCTTATTTTACTTCATTTAGCCCACCAGGCACCTCAAACAAATGTGAGGTAGAAGCGGGATCCGGAAAGCTGTATGCATTTCATCTGCATTACGGTACTAAGGTTTTTAATAAATTAAGTTTTGATACTCAAACTGCGATTGTTGAAGCACCCGAACCTTACTTTGCATGTGAAGCAATTGACGATAGTTCAGACTCAAGTACGGGTGAGTGTAATACGGTTATAAAAATAATCGTACCTCCAATAACAGATGGGTCGAGTGATGACGGCTTCGGAGATGGCGGAGTTGAAATTCCACCGGAGATACCAGATATGCCAGAGCTAGAGAATGGTTACTTGAAACGACCTGATCCAGCTGATCCTGGTGTATCTTTTGGGTTGGAAACAAAGCAGCTTTATATTTACAAAAGGGAAGAGAATGATGAGAAATAACGCTGTTAACGGGTTTACGTTGATTGAAGTGATGATTGTAGTTGCCATTGTTGGCATACTGGCCTCCATCGCGTACCCAAATTATTCCAGCTATGTAACGCGCGCAGCACGCGCAGATGCAATGGTTATTTTGTTAGATGCAGCGAATAAACAAGAGCAGTTTTTTGTTGATAATCGCCAATACGCGAGTGATCTTGGAGACCTTGGTATCGCAACTGAAACTGAGAATGGGTATTTCACGATAAGCGTTGAGGCTGATGCAAGCAGTTTTACGGTGACTGCAACCGCTGACAGCGGCCCCGTTGCAGGTGATACCCAATGTAGGACGTTAACCATAAATGAGTTGGGCTTGAAAGGAAATACAGGCAGTGGCGATACTGATTTGTGCTGGGAACGATAAGAGTTTTATAACTCACATTTTTTGGTCGCTCTTAATCTAGAGCGACCCGTTAAACTTACCGTAAGCTCTGCCCCTTGACGCGTACTGTTGTAAACATGTGTACAGTATACGAAAGTCCCATTGGTAAATCCTTTTATACTGCCATCTGGTTGAAACGTGATCGCAGCTCTTGGGTACGTAAACAGATGCGTATTGTGTACTGCATCAAGGGTGATTATTATTTCATCACTGGGTTCTAATATGCGCCAATCGCCTTTATCAATAAATATACTAAGTGATTTATGCCACTGGCTGCGCGCACATTTATTATCGATTAGTGGGCATATAGTAATACTTTTGCCGAGCAATACGGCCTGTCCTCTGGCCAAATTTAGTGATTTCTTTATAAGGCGAAGCTGCTGTAGAGGCACATGATTTGACATGATCTCAGAGTAACTAGCTAAAGAAAGGAGTGATATTATTCCAACGATAGCAGTTGAAACAATTAATTCGAATAGTGTAAATCCATACTGATACACTGTTGCTTTTGTCTCCATCCATGGATCCTAAAAGTGAGCATATTATATAGTTTAGGTAACTTTATTAGATCAGCAAACTTACGAGATAAAAACTCTATATTATAAACACGTTTGGTCGCTGTCTCCTGAGTAAAACGCATTCCCTGATAATGCCAGTGTTAGTTGTTGATTATTTTCTTCTGAGCCTGCTGGGCAATATAAAAAGCTGCCTGTTTGTGATGTTACTCTGCCGCTGCTATCAAACCGAATAGTTGCTGTTCCGCTGAATGTTAATGTGTCACCTGTTGATACTAGGTCCATGGCTCGTACCAAGGTATCTCCATCGTTATGTTGCCCGTTGTTGTCATCGTCTACAAAAACGATGATGTTATTGCTCGACCAGTTACTTGTGCATGACATGGTGCCTCTAGCTGCGAGTTCATCCGGGTCAACAGGGCATGTTATGACAATTTCATCGCTCGTTGTTGCTTTTGCTCGAGCGAAAGAGAGTGTGCGTTTTAAGTCGAGTAAAAAAGCTTCTGCTTTATTACTTTGCGCGAGATTACTGTTGTTAAAAAATGCAATACTTGCCAGTATGCTCACAATAGCAATTGCGATCATGAGTTCAAGTAAAGTAAAGCCTCGTGTTCTTGTCATTACACACCTCAGACTGAATTAATATTTTCATACTTTAGTTTTATCATTATGACGTTGTTTTTTGTTCAGATCCAATCACTTTGTTTGCTAACAGTTTTAGGATTGACTAAAATCGACCCACTGCCAATGGAAAATTAAAGAATCATGAAAAAAATAGAAGCAATTATTAAACCGTTTAAGCTAGATGATGTTAGGGAGGCGCTCTCTGACATCAGTATTACCGGCATGACAGTCTGCGAAGTCAAAGGGTTTGGTCGACAAAAGGGCCACACAGAGTTATATCGTGGTGCTGAGTATATGGTTGATTTTTTGCCAAAAGTTAAATTAGACATCGTTTTAGCAGATGAAGATGTTGATAGAGCTATTGATGTCATATTAAAAACTGCGCAAACAGGCAAAATTGGTGATGGTAAGATATTTGTAACGGATGTTGAACGCGTAGTACGTATTCGTACGGGTGAAGAAGATGAAGAAGCTATTTAACCTCAGCTCTGGATAAACGAATTTGCCCAATAAAGCTATTTTTCTCACTCTCGGCGTTGCTTTCATTTGTAATAGCCGGCTATTACAAATGAAAGCGCCTTGATATTGAGCAAAATATCATCATTGGATTGTAGTTAAGTTTGTTTTCAAAACACTTTCTATTCCAAAACCCTTATCCAAACCTGAAGTTATTTAAGTACTTTTAATAGCTTACAAAAAAGCCGCGGTATAACGCGGCATTTTTATATCGAGTGTTTAGATTTAGCGTTTATTCAAAGCGCGGGTTTGTTTTGCGTTTTCGCTTAAATCATTTAGGCCTAGCTTTTTGTAGCTTTGCTCCATTATAAGTAATGCATCATTTAGGTAACTGCTTTGCGAGTAATGCTCTACCACGTATTTCCCACGGTTTGCAGCAGCCAAAAATGCTTCACGTTCGAAGTAGTATTGCGCCACTTTAATTTCATAACGTGCCATGCGGTTTAATAACCACCCTAAACGCTTTTTAGCTTCAGGAATATAGGGGCTAGAGGGGTAACTTTTCACTAACGTTGATAAATCTTGAAAAGCAACTCTTGTGCGGCTGGCGTCACGATCAGCACGGTCAACACCAAAGTATTCTTGGAATGCATTTTTATCGGCTTTGATATTTACCAGGCCTCTCATGTAATACATATAATCGAGGTTTTTATGGTTTGGGTTAAGGCGAATAAAGCGGTCAATGGTTGCTAAGGCTTGTTCAGTATTACCGGTTTGATAATGTGCAAAAACTAAATCCATTTGTACTTGGCGTGAATATGGGCCAAATGGGTAGCGAGAGTTAATAGCACTTAAAAGTTCGATGGCTCTGGCGTAAAGGCCTGAATCTAAAGTTTGCTTAGCATCGTCATAAAGCGCTTGTGCTGATTTGTTTGGTACGCGTTCGATATTTTCTTGTTCTGGTGCAGATGAACACGCTGCTAATCCTAAAAATGAGGCGCTTACTACGATAGCAAAGGCGCGCTTCCCTAAGTTCATTATCATTTTATTTTACTACCTTTGGTGTCTTCGGCTAGGCCAAGTGAGCAAAACCGAGTAAACTATGCAATTATGCGATTCTAACCCAGTCGAGCAAAGCTTGCACTGGTAATTTAGGTAAAGTTACAGATGTCAGAGCAAATTTCTCTTCAAGCTGAAGTTCCTACTGAGCTAGGTGGTAAACGTCTAGACCAGATTTTGGCGCAATTGTTCCCCGATTTTTCACGTTCACGAATAAAAACGTGGATTTTAGATGATAAAATCACCGTTGATGGTGAAATTCTTAATACGCCGAGGGAAAAACTACTCGGTGGTGAAGTGGTTGCGATTGAAACACTGATCGAAGCACCGCGTGAATATGAAGCCCAAGATATTCCATTAAATATTGTTTATGAAGATGATGACATTTTAGTGATCAATAAATCGATGGGCTTAGTGGTGCATCCCGGTGCCGGTAACCCTGATGGCACAGTATTAAATGCGTTGTTGCATCACCACCCGGATATTATCAATGTGCCACGTGCAGGTATCGTTCATCGTTTAGATAAAGATACTACGGGGTTGATGGTTGTCGCCAAGACGATCCAAGCACAAACTCACTTAGTTAAGAATTTGCAGGCGCGCGAAAACTTTACCCGTGAATATGAAGCCTTGTGTAATGGTACAATGACAGCGGGTGGCATGGTTGAAAAGCCAATTGGTCGTCATGCAACCAAACGAACGCATATGGCTATTCATGAAATGGGTAAGCCAGCAATTACGCATTATCGTGTTGCCGAGAAGTTTAGGGCACATACACGTTTACGTTTGCGACTAGAAACGGGTCGTACCCACCAAATTCGTGTGCACATGGCGCACTTAAATCATCCATTAATCGGTGATCAACTTTACGGTGGCCGACCTCGCCCACCACGTAATGCAACGCCTGAATTGTTTGCACAGTTGCGAGACTTTAAACGCCAAGCATTACATGCAATTAAACTGAGTATTGCTCACCCAATTACAGGTGAAATTATGACATGGGAAGCGCCTATTCCTGATGACATGCAAATAGTCACCGAAGCATTACGCGCTGATACAAAAGAAAATCCCGATTTGGCGTTGTAGTTTTTGCTGTGATCCTTCCTCATTGGCCTATTCAAGATAAAGTTGGTGCATTATCAACCACACGATGTGGTGGTGCATCGACTGGGCCATTCCTAAGTTTTAACCTAGGGTATCATGTGGGTGACGCTCACGACATTGTTGTGAAAAATCATCACAAGCTTAGCGCTTATCTACCTGCTAAAGCCATTTGGCTTGAACAAATACACGGTAACTGTGTATGTGTCGTAAATGAAAAAAAGCCAGTTACGCCATGGCCGCAAGCCGATGCTTTGTATACTAACGTTCGTTTGCAGCCGCTTGCCATTATGACCGCGGATTGCTTACCTATATTATTAGCAAGCAAATGCGGTGTGGAAGTTGCAGCAGTGCATGGTGGGTGGCGACCTTTGGCTACGGGGATTTTAGCGAATACATTGGCGAAGTTTAATGGTGATCCAGATGATATTTTTGCTTGGTTAGGCCCAGCTATTGGCCCTAATGCGTTTGAGGTTGGCCCTGAAGTTGTTACGCAATTTTGTGATTTAGATAGCGCACATTGTAGCGACTTTGTTGAACAAAATACGGGTAAATATTTGGCCGATATATTCGCTATTGCGACTCGTCAGTTAGCCGAGTTGGGTGTGACAAAGGTGTTTACTGATAAATTATGTACAGTCACTGACCCTCACCGTTTTTTCTCTTATCGACGAGATGGTCAAACTGGTCGTATGGCCAGTGTGATCTGGCGTAATTAATCCGAAGAGTTTTCAGCTTTTTGACTTGAACATTTCACAAATCATACCCATTTAATAACAAGTTATAGTAATAAATAGGTATATACCTTATGCGTTTGGACCGATTCACCAGTAAATTTCAAGCCGCGCTTTCAGATGCGCAGTCTTTGGCATTGGGCCGAGATCATCAATTTATTGAACCAGTACATTTAATGTATGCACTATTGCAGCAAACAGGTTCGAGTGTGCGTGCACTTTTGGCACAGGCTGGGATCAGTGCAGATGAGCTTAATACTAAACTCTCGCAAGCGATCGAGAAGGTATTCAAAGTCGAAGGAATTGGTGGCGACGTGCAACTGTCTCATAATTTGATTGGGTTGATTAATTTATGTGATAAGTATGCGCAAAAACGTAAAGATAAGTATATCTCCAGTGAGCTGTTTGTGTTTTCTGCGTGTGAAGACAAAGGCGATTTAGGGCAAATATTTAAAACGCTTCATATAACCCAGCCAAAAATTGAAGCCGCAATCAAAGCGATTCGTGGTGGTCAAAAAGTTGATAACCCAAATGCAGAAGAAACTCGCCAAGCACTTGAGAAATACACAGTAGATTTAACTGAGCGAGCAGAGCAAGGCAAGTTAGACCCTGTTATTGGTCGAGATGACGAAATTCGTCGGACTATCCAAGTATTACAACGTCGAACGAAGAATAACCCAGTATTGATTGGGGAGCCAGGGGTCGGTAAAACAGCCATTGTCGAAGGGCTTGCGCAACGTATCATCAATGGAGAAGTGCCTGAAGGGTTAAAAGGAAAGCGGGTACTATCATTGGATTTAGGCGCACTGGTCGCAGGTGCGAAATACCGAGGCGAGTTTGAAGAGCGTTTAAAGTCGGTGCTCAATGAGCTTTCTAAAGAAGAAGGCCAAGTGATCTTATTTATTGATGAGATCCATACCATGGTTGGCGCAGGCAAAACCGATGGCGCGATGGATGCGGGGAACATGCTCAAACCTGCATTAGCACGTGGTGAACTACATTGTGTTGGCGCGACAACATTAGATGAATATCGTCAGTACATAGAAAAAGATGCCGCATTAGAACGACGTTTTCAAAAGGTATTTGTCAGTGAGCCCAGTGTCGAAGATACCATTGCAATTTTACGAGGCTTAAAAGAACGATATGAATTGCACCACTCGGTAGATATTACCGATCCCGCCATTGTTGCCGCGGCAAACTTATCGCATAGATATATCTCCGACAGGCAATTACCAGATAAAGCCATTGATTTAATTGATGAGGCGGGGAGTTCAATTCGACTACAAATCGACTCAAAGCCTGAGCAGTTAGATAAGTTAGAGCGCAGAATTATTCAGCTTAAACTTGAAGATAACGCGCTTGCCAAAGAAAAAGATGAAGCCAGTCAAAAGCGACGTGCAGAAATGCAGGCGTTAATCAATGAGCTTGAAGGCGAGTACCGTGAGTTAGATGAAGTATGGAATGCTGAGAAGGCCTCTTTGCAAGGCACACAAGTGATTAAAGCTGAGTTAGAGCAAAGTCGCCTTGATCTTGAAGTAGCAAGACGTGCCAGTGACTTACAGCGTATGTCAGAATTGCAATATGGCAGAATACCTGAACTAGAGCGCAAGCTAGATTTGGCGTCACAAGCAGAAATGCAAGAGATGAACCTACTGAAAAACCAAGTGGGAGAAGATGAAATTGCAGAAATTCTGTCTCGTTGGACCGGGATCCCAGTAGCAAAAATGCTACAAGGGGAACGTGAAAAGCTCCTTGCTATGGAAGATGAATTGCATAATAAAGTGATTGGCCAAGATGAAGCCGTTCATGCTGTCTCAAATGCGATACGCCGCTCAAGAGCTGGGCTTGCTGATCCGAATCGACCCATAGGTTCGTTTTTGTTTTTAGGTCCTACGGGAGTCGGTAAAACTGAGCTGACAAAAGCCTTAGCGCATTTTATGTTTGATACTGAAGATGCCATGGTGCGTATTGATATGTCGGAGTTTATGGAAAAGCATTCAGTGGCGCGTTTAGTGGGGGCTCCTCCTGGGTATGTGGGCTATGAAGAGGGGGGATATTTAACTGAGGCTGTCAGACGCAGGCCTTATTCAGTGGTACTGCTTGATGAAGTCGAAAAAGCCCACCCTGATGTGTTTAATATATTACTGCAAGTATTAGATGATGGCCGGCTTACAGATGGACAAGGGCGTACTGTAGACTTTAAAAATACAGTGATCATTATGACCTCAAATCTGGGGTCTGATATTGTCCAAGAGCAAGCAAGTACCAATGATTATGCAGGATTAAAAGAACGTGTGATGGGGGTATTGGCGACCCAGTTTAGACCGGAGTTTATTAATCGCATCGATGAAACAGTGGTATTCCACCCGCTGGTGACTGAACATATAAAAGAAATTGCGTCTATTCAGTTAGATAAATTAACAGCCCGGCTTCATGAAAAAGGCTTTCAGTTTGGTTTAACAAGTGATGCATTGGAGAAAATAGCACAAAGTGGTTTTGACCCTGTATTTGGTGCGCGCCCTTTGAAAAGGGCGATTCAGCAATATATTGAGAATCCATTAGCCCAGCGATTATTGTCGGGAGAATTTGTAACCGGCGATAGTATTGTGGTTGATATTAAAGACGAGGGTATTGTTTTTTTAAAGTAGTACATGCTCTACATCAACCGGTGTATTTATAAGATGTAATACCGGCTAATTACGACATCAAGTAACGGCATCAGTAGTTTCGCCTACGTTGTCTTTACTTGATGCCACTGCCAAATAATTACACTTTGAAGGTAAGCAGCATCCCATTCACTTTATCGGCACTATTTACCAGCTTTGTGGCGTCTTCTGCTACACGATAACTTAATTGTAGATTTTCTTCGCCATGATGACTAATGGTATTAATATTGGTGTTTATATCGTGGCTAACCGATTGCTGTTGTTCTGCAGCAGCAGAAATTTCTAACGCCGAGTTCGCAATTTCAGTAATTTGATGGTAAATCGTTTCCAGCGCTTTTTGACTCTCTTGGCTTGCGTGTGCGCAGTTATCTGCTCGGTCTTTGGTTGACTGCATTACCTTAGACCAGTTGTGAAGGGTATCCTGGATTTCTTTGATTGAACTATAAATGTGGCTGGTGGCGTTTTGTGTACGAGAAGACAGCGCACGGACTTCGTCAGCAACGACGGCAAACCCTCTGCCATGCTCTCCAGCTCTGGCTGCTTCAATAGCGGCATTCAGTGCAAGTAGATTAGTTTGCTCTGCGATCCCTTCAATTTCAGTCATGACTTGGCCAATTTTATCTGCTTCGTTGGCGAGTGTTGTGGCAGTTTGTGCGGCTTCGTCAACTTGATTTGCCAGTGTACTAACCATGCTGGCATTTTCAGACATTGTGGCTTTTATATCGTTACAATGGGCTTGGGTTGTATCTACTTTGGTAGCGGTTTCACTGGTGCTATTTGATATTTCTCCTATGGTGGCGCTCATTTGCGACATTGCCGTTGCCATAGAACTTAAGCGCTGGCTTTGAGCTTGTATACCTCGTTCGGTGTTATTAGACTTTTCATCTAAGCTGGTGGCGATACTTTTAAAGGTAATTGTTGAGTCTTTCATCCGGCCAAGCACGGTGCGTAGTTTTGCTTGCAACATGCCTTGGTTATATTTGGCGATACTAAATGGCGTATGTCCGTCATAGATGTATCGTGAAACAGAATCAAACTCAGCTCGTTGTTTAGCCAGTTGCGCAGGTGTGTCGATGAGTTCATCATAATTCATAAAAAGTAGCGTTAACAGTAACCCTATTATGATGAGTGTTGTCAGCCAGCCAGCTTGTATTGCAATTATAGTTAAGCTGATGACTGTGAGTATCATGCTGAGTGTTTGCCGAGTTTTGGTGTTCTCTCTCCAGTGCCCTATTTTTTTTCCTGTATTAATGGCGTTATAGAGCTGCTGGGCTCGTTGTTTTAATTGTGCAGGGGGGCGAACACGGACCGACTGATAACCAACAAGTTTGCCCTTTTCAAATATCGGGGTGACGAATGCATCTACCCAGTAATATCGACCGTCCTTACATCTGTTTTTGACAATGCCACGCCAAGAGTGACCATCTTTGAGTTTATCCCAGAGTTCTTTAAAAGCGGCTTTAGGCATATCTGGGTGGCGCACAATATTATGATTCTTCCCGACCAATTCATCTTGGGAAAAGCCAGAGATGCTGCAAAATGCGTCATTAGCATAGGTGGTGACGCCTCGTAAATCTGTCGTTGATACAAGTTGCTGAGAATCGTCAAAAGTCACTTCTTCATTTGTTATTGTTTGCCCACGACGCATGGCTTTCTCCATAGGGGATATTCTTAAATTATGTTAGATTATAGTCAGTTAAAATAGTAGGCAAAAGTAAGGGAACATCATGAGTCATTTAGCTCAAACCTATGGAGTTATCCAATTTGGAAACGCCGATGCACTGACTAAAGTAGAACGAACTCTATCACAGCTTGACGTAAATAAGGTTCGAATTAAGCTGATCAGCAGCAGTGTAAACCCGATCGACATAAAAACACGTCAAGGTTTGGGTTTTGTGGCAAAAGAAAAAGCTGAAGATAAATTTATGCCCTTAGGCTACGATGCTTTTGGGGTAATAGAACAAGTGGGTGGATCAGTATCTGACTTAACGGTGGGTCAGCATGTTATTGGCATGGTGGGCTTTGCACATTCACCAGGTTGTTATTCCACTTATTTGGATGTCTGTCCGAGAGAATTAATTGTTGTTGACGCGCAAGAAACTCCAACAATTTCCGGTCTGTGTTTAGCGGGACTTACTGCGTTGCAAGCGCTGCGTTTATTTGATGAAGCGAAACACAAACCGATATTTATTACTGCCCCGACGGGTGGTGTGGGTCATTTAGCCTTACAAATCGCGCAAACACTTGGGTTCGATGTTATTGCATTAACGGCTCGGCCTACTCACACGCTATTGGAAAAGTTGAATGTTAAAGTGTTGGGTTATGATGATTTTTATAAGCAGCAACATGATGCCTCTTTGCTAGATTTAGTGGGGGGAGAGTTTGGGTTGAGGCTACTGAACCAGATCACCGTTAATAATAGGGTAGTGACTGTGCCGACATTATCGAGAGATATGATATGTTCAAGGGCATCTGAGTTAGGGCATAAAGCCGGTGGTGTTGTGGTTAATGCAGTAAACGAAGATCTAAAATGGCTGTATAGCGTATATAAGACCGGAAAAATTTATGTGCATCAGGATAAATCATTCGATTTAGAGAATACCTCTGATGCGCATCATTATATGGAAAATAATAACTATTGTGGGAAAATAATAATTACTGCTTGAGTAATTGCACAAATGACCCCATTGAGATGACATTGCCCTGAATGGCTTGAGGATACTTTTTTGACAACTACAGAACTAAAAACACGATTAGATGCTTTATCTCAGCCTAAGCATCAACAAGCAATTAAGGGAATTATGCGTGGCATTGAGCGAGAAGCGCTGCGTATAAAAAAAGGTGGTCAAATTGCCCAGACGCCTCACCCATCAGGTGCGGGTCACCCGTTGACACACAATAGTATTACAACAGACTTTTCTGAATCACTGCTTGAGTTTATTACCCCAGTAAGTGAAAACGCAGAAGAGACATTGGCTCAACTTCGCGACTTACAAAAGTTCACGTTAGAACAAATGGGCGATGAGCTACTGTGGCCTATGAGCATGCCATGCTTTATTTCAAACCAAGATGATATTGCATTGGCTCAGTTTGGCAGTTCTAATGTTGGCCGAATGAAAACGCTTTACCGTGAAGGTCTAAAGAACCGATACGGCAGCATGATGCAAGCCATTGCAGGTGTGCACTTTAATATTTCATTTCCAGGTACTCTGTGGAAAAGTTTAAAAGAGTTAACGGCTGATAAGCAAACAGAGCAAGATTTTATTTCTGAGCAATACCTTGGTTTGATCCGAAATTTTAAACGAGAAATGTGGTTAATCAGTTATTTATTTGGTGCTTCACCTTCATTATGCAGCTCTTTTTTGCAAGGTAAAGAAAACGAGTTGCCATTTGAACGTATTGGTAAGGGCACTTTATATTTAAAGCATGGCACAGCTTTACGACTGGGTGATCTGGGTTATACCAATAGCGCTCAGTCGTCGTTAAAAGTGACGTATAATAACTTGGATGAGTATATTGCTGGTTTAAGAGATGCAATTCATTGCCACTCTGATTTATATGGCGACTTAGCCGACTATCGAGACGAGAACCCCCAGCAGTTAAATAAAAATATTCTACAAATCGAAAATGAGTTTTATTCGCCAATTAGGCCAAAACGCACTAGTCAAAGTGGTGAAACACCTTCTCAAGCATTGGAGAAAGGGGGGATTGAGTATATTGAGATCAGGGCGCTGGATGTGAACCCTTTTTCAGATACTGGGATCAGTTTAGAGCAAATTCGCTTTTTAGATGTATTTTTGACATATTGCTTGTTGAAATCATCACCAGAATTAGACTTTGAGCAACAGCGTTCAACGCAAATCAACTTGAAGCGGGTTGTAAATCAAGGGAGAGATCCAGAGCTTAAGTTGAAGCATGACACTGGTGAAGTGAATATAGTGCAATGGGCCACCCAAATTTTTGATGATTTGACTGCCGTTGCTACGTATATGGACTGTGCTTATGGTGTTGAGCACTACAGTCAGACGATTGAAAATATTCGTACATGGGTTGCTGATAGTTCTCAGACATTTTCTGGCCGTTTGATGTCACAAATGTTAGAAACACAGCAAGATGGAGGCGCAATTGCGTTAGAAATGGCACAAGCATATAAACAAGCTGCGGCGCAAGGTTCTTATAAAGTATACAGTGAAGAGATGCTGCATTGCCAGGCAGCAGACTCTTTGCGTAAAGAAGAGCAAGTAAGGGCCGCTGATAGTGTTGAGTTTACAGCCTTCTTAGATGACTATTTTGCTAAAGCGTAGGGCAAAAAAAAGCGTAGCTCAATGGGCTACGCTAAATATAAATCAGGGATGAAACAATGCCAAACTGCTGCATTCATAAAGTAAGACTACCCCTTTAAAAAAAAGTTCAAAAATTAATTTATTAATATAAAAATCCCACCGTAAACTTCCCCAGTTAGAAATGATACGCTTTCGTATTGTTTATCCTACCTTTTATCTTTTTGATAACAAAGGATAAGGAATTAGAAGGGTTGGTAAATATTATGTTTATAAACTGTGTGTGTTTTACTTGTTTTTACCTGTAAAGTAGAATCTCAACCTTTAAAACATCATGTATGAGAGCCAGCTTTTAATATAAGGGAATTATGTATGTTTCTGCGGTTAAACGCCAGAGCACGAGAGTGTTTGTATGAGTTTTGTCAAAAAATGGACTTTAAATCTAAATTTATTCAAAGGAAATGTTAATGCTTCGAATATCATTATTAATATTGGGTGTCTTTTTGCTGTTTGGGCAAAAGGCATTAGCCGCACAAGTGCCTTCTGCACCGACAATTTCAGGACCGGCCTATCACGAGTTTCGAGGCACGTATAATTATTCTTGGAATAACCCTGGTGGGAGCGTGAGTTCGTACAAAGTTGAGAAAAGTTGGAAACCTGACAGAACGGGTAACGCCTCAGTTAGCACAGTAACATATAGTAGCACAGGTTATTCAGAAACCTTCACCGAGCCTGGTACTTATGTAGCAAAGGTGCGTGCATGTAATAGTGCGGGATGTAGTGGCTGGAGTAACAATGAGGTCAATATTATTCGCAAACATTGGAAGCCAAACCAAACTGTTGCCAATGGACCAAGCTCCTCATCAACAGGCCGGTTTCAGTTAACGTGGTCGAAGCCATGGGGACATGGTATTAATAACTACATTGTTGAACGCGCCGCGAATGGCGGTGGCTTTGGGCAGGTGCAATCGGGTGCCAGTATGAGCATGCAACAGTCATTATCAAATGGCACTTATACCTATCGTATCAATGTATGTAATGAAGATAATGTGTGTTCTGGTTTTGGGCCAACAAAGCAAGTAGTTGTTGATATTCCGCCACCGCGGCCAAGTACCCCGAGCGAGCCAGATGTCGCATGGGATTTATATCACCCGCAGGGTGGCAGTATACGCGTGCACGTACCCTCTATTAGTGGTGCGACGTCATATACGATCTATAACGATACCACCACATCTGGCAGAGCGCAGTCAAGAAATGTAGGCACAGGCTGGACAACCATCCCTGCTGTGGGGGTTGGCCATAACTACATTCGAATTGCTGCATGTAACCGCTCTGGTTGTAGTGAAAGTGTACCAAGACGGGTGGTTATTTTTAGTGCGCCACATTCGGTCTCACCTTCTATAAATAAATCGATTGCTAATAAAAACGACAGTGTGACTATTTCTTGGGGGTTACCAGCTGGCACGATTTGGTCTGGTGCTTATTTTAAAGTGCACTGTAGAACACGTGCCCATGGGGATGTGTGTAATCAAACTATCCCATATCAGGGCAGTTCGAACCAAACCGCATTTTCCCATACGTTTACAGCCAGTCATGTTGCAGGGTATGACATTCAAGTTTTATCCTGTAATGAATCTGATAGTCATTGTAGTAGCGGTGGTACAGGCACTGTACATGTGTTGCCCCCAGTGCATGGGCACCCAAAATTTAATTTAGACTTTGACTTTTACTATCCAATAAATACCGATATTCCATTAATATTAGCATCAGGAATAGCCGGTGCAGACAGTTTTTCTGCGTCAATTAATGGCAGCATTGTTAAGTATCTTCCTGCATCTGGTATTGGGACCATTCAAATAGGCACGATAGGTAAGCATCAGTTGAGTATGCGTGCCTGTGTTACCACGCCGTCAGGTAGCCGTCAATGTAGTGCCCCAAGCGTATCTCAGGAAATATCAATATTTAACCATAAACCGACTGCGGTCACAGTTGAGCTGTCAAATAACGCCCCTGACTTGGGTCAAGCAACCACATTAAAGTGGCGAGCGCCTTCAGATATGATTTGGGAAAAGTCTTACTTTAAAGTGCATTGTTTGAATCAGGCTGGGGTTGATTTCTGTAATAATACAATTAACTACAGAGGTGACATGCCCGCTGACTTTTCACAGTCGTTAACGTTTAACCAGCATGATGCTTATTCAATCAGTGTAAAGGCATGTAATAAAACTACGGCTTACTGTAGCACTTCGAATACTTTACAGGCGAACTTGCTGCCTGCAGTACCTGGAGACCCAGGGTCCAATATTGGTTGGGTCGTTAATTACCCGCTTAATAGTGAAATAAAAGTTGCTATTCCACAGGAGGTAGCAGGGGCTGAGAGTTTTGCAATTTATTATTATCAGAGAAACAGCAACCCAATCAAAATAGCACAAGTACCGGTGACGCAAAGTACCTACACGATAAAAGCAAACAAGCTTGGTAAGTATACCCTCCAGCTTGCATCGTGTGTTGGAGTGGCAAATCCTGTTTGTAGCGCCCCGAGTATGAAGCGCGGTATTGATGTTTATACAATACCAGAGCCTGTCACGGGTAAGTTTGTTACGGAGAAGGTGTCTGTAGGGCCTAACTCGGCGTTAGAATTAACGATTTCAGGTCAACTTCTTTGGAATAAGTCATACTTTAAGGTGGCGTGTTTTTCACCATCAGGTGAGCAGGTGTGCAGTCAATCAGTGATGTATCCTGAGAATATGCCAATTCGTTTTAATGTGAATGTGGAATTCAAAGAGGTAGGTATTCACACGATTAAATTACAGGTGTGTAATGAAACCGATGCGTACTGCAGTGCTGTCACCACCATGTCGGTAGATGTATTACCTATGGTTCCTGTGAAACCTGAGAGCAATGTAATGGGGGATTTTTATTATCTTGAGAATAGCATGATGCGTGTTTACTTGTCAGACAATGTGACAGGGGCAACCAGTTTCCAAGTGCATTATGGCAAAGGTGAGGAGCTAACATTTAACAAGAATGTGCCAGTGTCGCAAGGGTATGTTGATGTTCCTGTTGGGGCAGAAGGTGTGCACCTTTTAAGTTTAGCCTCGTGTATGACAAGCAGTACGGGTGCCAAAAAGTGCAGTGAGCAAAGTGAAACACAAAACATCGTTGTTTATGTAACGCCTCATCCTGTATTACCTAAGTTAAGCAAGTCCAAAGTGCGCACTTCAGAGAAGGTAACGTTAACATGGACTCAGCCAGCGGGCACAATTTATGAGAGTGCAGTATATAAAGTAGCATGTACCCTTGAAGGCGACCCTAATAATCATTGTTTGCCAGAAGAGCCAATTCGCCAAATCGGTAAGCAAACAGACCATAGCTATGAGTTTAGATTAACCAAACCTGGTGATTATAAAATCCGTGTACAATCGTGCAATGACGCACGGCATTGCAGTGCACAAGGGTATGTCGCATTAAAAGTCATCCAGTCGGATATACCTATTCCCGTAATTGATGCCCCCGCACGTACTTTTTTGAATGCAAAAGAGCGCGTTAAATGGTCATTTGCCACGCCACCAAAAACGGCATTTGACACCACATTGTTTGTTAAAGCCCCAGATAGTACCGAGCCGGTTAAATTAGCGAGCCAACCACAAAATAAAGCTGGTGAATATACCTATTCATTCAATACAGCAGGTACTTATCGTTTTTACGCCCAAGCATGTGGCGAGGTTGATAACGCCAATGAAGTAGTCCCTATCGTCAATAATGATATATTCATTCCAATCACGCAGAATGCAGGAACTTCGAGGGTATGTAGTGAACTTGACGCGTCAGAAGTTACTGTGGCAGTCATGAATACTGAGTTTGCGCTAAAAAATACCGACGGTAAGCTGACATGGTCTACAGTCGCTGGAGCAACCAGCTTTGAGATTGAAAGTGCAGTATGTGCAAGCCGCTGTGATGACCTATCAGCGCTGAATTGGACTTGGCTGGCAACATTAACGGACGGTCAGTCAAGTTACAATATTACGCCAGCTAAAGATAAAATTTACCGTATTAAGGTGTGCTTTAGCGATGGCACGTGTGCGTATGTTGTTGAAGGTGCTCCAGCAGGAAAAGGGTATGCATTCAGTAACACTGATTTTGCTAAAACCAATGATTCGCAGAGTATACAACTCCCTAATAATGGTGTTGGTACAATCACTGCTACCACAGGTGGTCAATTCCGTGTTGATGAATCTGGTAATGCGACTTATCAAATACCATTTGAGCTACCAGTAGGTCCTGGCGGTATACGACCTTCCTTGGGGCTTGGTTATTCCAGTTCAAATACTCGCCAAGGCATTGCCGGTATTGGCTGGTCATTATCGGGCATATCGGCTATTACGCGATGTGCAAAATCTCGTTTTTATGACGATTTACCCTCAACAATTTATGTTGAAAAAGTGAAACTTGATGGAACAACATTTTGTCTTAACGGTCAACGTTTAATCAAAGTGGAACCGAGTGTTTACCGTACCGAGTCTGACGATTTTACTGAATATAGAATACATAGAAGCTCAGCCGTGATCATTGGGTTTGAAGCCACGACTAAATCAGGTGAAACACATTATTATGGTAATATAAATAGTGCCA
Organism: Pseudoalteromonas sp. MSK9-3; assembly: GCF_003590335.1. Taxonomy (GTDB): domain Bacteria; phylum Pseudomonadota; class Gammaproteobacteria; order Enterobacterales; family Alteromonadaceae; genus Pseudoalteromonas. The sequence goes on from NZ_MIET01000034.1 coordinate 253,498, forward strand.
CATCGGCGGTACAATCAGCGCTAATATCGGAGCAAATGAACTATTCTATCCCGCATACTTGGGTATTGAGTAGTATTGTAGATACGTATAATAACACCATAAACTACCATTATACGTCACCGGCCGGTAGCGACATTAATACCGAGTCTATCCTTGATTCGATTACATATGGACAAACTAAGGTACAATTAAACTATAGCGACAGTGAAGGGTTTTATGGTTACCGTTTTGGACGACTATACTCACGAACACAGGCACTTACTAGCGTTGCAGTAACTTATAACAACAGTGCTGTTCGGTATTATGGACTGGCATATAGCTCAAATGACAATACATACTTAAACAGTATTACCTTATGTAAATCATCGAGTGGAGGTTGTACTAAACCCGTGTCATTCGAATGGGAAAAAGAGGTTGCTAATTGGAGTACTTCTAACCCTAAAACCGTCGGTTTAGGTTCGCGTGACAAGGTTGGTATTGCCGTTACCGGTGACTTAAATGGTGACGGTGCCAGTGATTTTATTACATATGAAGGAGATGGACGCTGGGATGTTGAATATGGTAACAACCAAGGGCGTGACTCTCTAACTATTGCAAATACAGACCCCTCTCATGCAGCTCAAGCGATTGTTGCTGATTTTAACGGTGATGGACGTGCGGATGTGCTCCTCTCTGCAAAAAATAGGCATGGTAATAACGTTCAGTGGTATTTGATGCATCAAGAAGGAGAAAGAACGTCTACTGAGGTGTGTGATGTATATAATTGGGACCCTAGAAACCAATTCCCTATCGAGCCATCAGAGCCGTTATGTTATACAAAAATTACAGTCGGTGAACTTAAATCTTATCAAGTGCTCAATACGGCTAAATTATCTAAAGTTAAGCCCGCCGATGTTAATGGTGATGGGATCATGGACATCACACACATGACGAGCAAGGCAATAAATTATCACATTAACACCCTTAATAGTAATACGGGGGTGGTCACTTTTTCTTCAGGACGTGCACTCGGTGTTGGGTCTTTGCCTGGAACTACGGATGGAACTGTGACTATTTTAGATCATTTCTGGGGGGAGGTAGACGGTGATGGACGTTCAGATGTAATCATAAGAGGTACTGAAACCGAGTATGTATGTAGTAGTAAAAATGATGATCCTGGAGATCCGAATTGCGAGATAGAACTCGTTTCTGACAAGCTTTATAAGGCGGTTAATATCGGCAATGGCTTTGGAATGGCAATTATTGCAAAAAGCAATATAGGCTTTTCTGGTTTTAAAGTTGCAGATGTGAATGGCGATGGGCTAATTGATGTGCTGTATAAGCAAAGACTGTCTTGGTATTTACAGCTTAATAATGGCTATAGTTTTGAAACACCGACAGAAATGTTGGCAGGTAAAAATGTCCACAAAAATGATTTGATCGTGATGGATTATGATGCTGACTTAGCACAAGAGCTATTAGTCTATAATGACAATCGTTCAATGTGGTTTGTATATAATTACAATGCCCTTGATGGTACGTTTGAGGAATTAACGAATAGTTCCGTAAATATTGCGCGTTATGACACGAATGATATAAAAGACACGATGTTATTTGCTGACTACGATGGTGATGGTTTGATGGACTGGATCCGTGTTCGTTACCAATCACCTAATGTACAGGCGCATATTTTCTATAGAGCAAATACCAATAAAAAACATCGTACCATTCATCATTTTGTTGACGGTCTTGGTAATAAGACAACTGTGGAATACAAACCACTCACAGACAATAGTGTGTATGAAGGTACAGTCGAGTCACAATTCCCGATTATTTCCGCTCGAGGACCAAGTTATGTCGTGTCTAAAGCGACAAGTCCAGACGGCACTGGTGATCGCTCAAGTGTGCAATATCGTTATGCAAATATGGCGTTTCATGGTCAGGGGCGCGGTTACTTAGGGTTTGGTAAGTTAACCACCATTGATGAGCGTGACAACGATTATAATATGGTCACAGAGACCTATTACCATCAAGGCTTTGATGAAAATGAAGCTGTTAAGTCTTACCTGAAATACCCAGAGCTTGTCGGTATGCCTGTAATGACACAGCAAAAAATGGTTAAAAAATCCGATCAAAATAGTGTGATTGTTTTATCTGAATCACGTAATCAGTACGGTATTACTGAAACAGCGAGTACCATAGATAGTAAGGTTAAACGCAACCCATATTCTACGCACATACAAAAGAGTATCGAGCAGAGCTACTTTCTAAATGGGGGTACATCAGGCACTGAATATAGCTCGGGCGGGTTAAACTCTACGTCTACGACAGTTCAAGGTTATGACACGTGGGGGAATTTACTCAGCAGTATTATTACACTTAATAATGCTGATGATAGTACGGTATTTATCACTAAAACGGTTAATGAATATACCGCTTCACCAGTACACTGTGCAAACAGCAGGGTGAATCAAAACTTTGATGGTAATTCATATGAACGATTTGGTCGTTTAACGTGTAGCACAGTGACTAAAACTCGAGTGAACAATGGCGTGAGCACCTCAAGCTCAAAGAGCAGTGCGTTTGGGTATGATGCCAATGGTATTCTGTCGCAAGAGCAAGCTAATGTGCATTCAGCGAACCAGTCGATACTAACGACCTATACCTTTAATGGCTTTGGCTTAAAAAATAGTACAACCGTCGTCGGTAGTGACCTATCTGCACATGCTTCGATTGAGAATGCGCCTTCAGTAGCGGGGGATCTTAGCCGAACGTCAACGACCGTTTACGACACCTCAGGCCGCTTTGTGCTTTCGAAGACGAATCAGTTAGGCCACACTGTGTGTTACGATGTTGATAACGTGACAGGATTATTAAAGAGCAAAACCACCAACGTATTCGATTGTACAGATCAAAGTATTGCACAAGGTTTAACCACGCAATATCGTTATAATGCGCTGGGTCAACCAACAGGTGAAATATCACCGAACGGGATTAAAAAATCAATTTCAAGATACTTTGAAAGCGCAAGTAATAGCACCAAACGCTTTTCAGAGAAAGTGCAGACCCATGGAGGCCATTACACCAAGACGACCTATGATATGCTTGGTAGAGCAATTAAGGTTCAGAAGAGCACTTTTGATGCAAATAAAGAGGCCATTACACTGACTCAATATGATAAGTTTGGTAATGGTTATAAAACATCCGTTGTTGGGTCGAGCGCATCAATAGGTAATGACAAATACCAAATCAGTGAGTTTGACATACTGGGCCGTGTGATTAACACGACCACCCCAAGCTTTAATGGCACTGCGTTGTCGGTTGCAACACGTTATAGCGGATCAACCACGACCGAGACCCACTCAGGTGGCACGCAAAGTGTGGTGAAGCAAAACGTGTACAATGTGGCGGGCGAGCTACTGTCAACCACAGACAATGTGAATGCAGAGTCAGGGGCAACCAGCAGTCAAATTGCGTATGCGTATGATGCGTATGGTCAGTTACTCAACACCACCGACAGCGGCAGCAATAAAGTGGTGATGGAGTATGATAACCTCGGTAATAAAATTAAGACGGTTGACCCAGACAAAGGCACGTGGCACTACCGTTACAATGCGCTAGGGCAGCTCAGATGGCAAAAAGATGCCAAGGGGCAGGTGACATGGTTCAATTATGATGTGTTAGGTCGAACCACACACCGTATTGATAATGCACAAAGCAGTGCCAGAGAATCTCGATGTTACTACTATGACATGGGCGGTATTTTAGGTGCCAAAGATGAAGAGCGGGTGTTTGATGGTGGCAGTTGTTCAGTAGATGCCAACCTGACATTCAGCCGCAGCTTTATTTATGATGGCTTTGGTCGACCGATTCAGCAAGACACGACGATCTATAAAGGGGATACGCCATTTGTGCAAACGCAGTACACCCATTATGATGCATTGGGACGTGTTTATCTCAGTCAGTTAAGTGACAACTATGCGGTTGGGTATAAGTATAACGCGCGTGGGTTTAAAATCTCAGAACATGGTCTTCGTTATAACAATGACACGATGAAAGTCGATGAGACGCTGCTTAAAACCATTAACAGTGTGAACTTCCGTGGTCAAGTCACCAAAGAAACCTACTTAGGCAACCAAGTCTTAACGTATGGCTATGACAGCTATACCGGACTTAGTGATAGTTTAGGGGCGGTAGGGATGCACACAGAAAGCGGGCAAAATTCGCTGAGTGCCAGCTATCAATACAATGCGTTTGGGCAGTTGAATAAGCGTGAATTCACCGGTTTATATGATCAAACCCGCACAGAAACCTTTACGTACGACGGCTTAAACCGACTCAGCACGGCGACAAACCGCTATGGCACACTCAGCAATACCTTAAATTACTGTTACGACGCGCTGGGCAATATGCTTAAAAAAGGCAGTACGTCTACATGTGGTGTCGGGAGCAATGACTTTAGTTATGGCAGCAGTACCAGAAGTACAGGCAATGCGGGGCCACATGCGTTATTAAAAGATTTACGCACTGGTACGTCTCGTACATTCAACTATGACAATAACGGTAATGTCACAGGAGATGGAGATCGCTCGTTCGTATACAGTGGCTTTGATAAAGTAACGCAAATTCATCAAGCAGGTAACATGCAGGTGAACTTTGCGTACGATGCCAATATGCGCCGTTACTATCGTAAAGATGCCTATAGCACGCAAAATGAGACTGAAGGTAAAGTTGATACCGAAACCTTCTATTTAGGCGCATTTGAGCATATTACCAAAGGCAGTGGCCCATCGGGTGGAAATACAATTTACCAGTATACGCTCGGTAATATGCAAATCAGCGAGAATCTAGCAACGGGTGATATTACCCAAAAATTGATGATCCGCGACCACTTAGGCTCCGTACTGGCGGTGAGTGAAGTGAATGCAGCTAAGACAGCGGCAAGTATTACGCAAACCTTTAGGTACGACCCATTTGGTCAACAGTTTGCGCTGCAAGCGAATACTGCACAAACCAATACCTTCTCGGCATTTACCGGCTATATGCGCCAAGGCTTTACTGGCCATGAAATGCTCAATGGCTTAAATGTCATTCATATGAATGGTCGTATTTACGACCCAACGATAGGGCGCTTCTTACAAGCCGACCCGCATATTCAAGCACCGAGTAATAGTCAGTCGTATAACCGTTACAGTTATGTGTTGAATAACCCGTTGAGTTATACCGATCCGAGTGGGTATTTTTTTAAGAAGCTGGGTAAGTTTATTAAAAAGAATTGGCGGACGATAGCTGCAATTGCTATAACAGCAGTAACAGGTTACGGGGTGCAACTGTTTACTGCGTTTGAAGCTTATGGAGTTGCTGCTATTGTTGCAGCTAGTGGTGGAGCGCTTGCAGGTTATATTGCTACAGGGTCAATAAAAGGAGCTGTGGTAGGGGCCCTTTCTGGGGCCGCATTCTATGGGATAGGACAAGCGTTCAACGCAAGTTCCGGCTTTTTTCAAACAGGGGGAGCTGGACACGTAGGTTCACATGCGTTAGCTGGTGGAGTAATTGCTGACTTGCAAGGTGGTAAATTCGGACATGGATTTATGAGTGCGGGAATTACTAAATTTGCGCAAGTAAATGGTATGGCTTCGGGTGATTTATCTACGGGAATTGTTAAATCGGCAATTATAGGAGGTACAGTATCGAGAGTAACAGGTGGTAAGTTTGGTAATGGAGCAGTCACTGCCGCATTCCAGTTTGCTATGAATCAATGGATTGAAGAGAGGTTAAAGTTATTTTCTTCAGACCCTTATGCTAATGATAAAGAGTTTCAGAGACTAAAGGCAGTTGCGTTAAATCGCAATTTGCAAGAAATTCAAATGTCTGAATATAGGGCTTCTGTTAACAATGGTTCTGATCCTTATACTAAATCCAGTTTTGGCAGTGTTATCTATAAAAATGATGACGGGTACAGGCTTGATAATAATAAAAGCGCTTCGCCACGAATACCCTATGGTTATGTAACAAATGAAGGGAGATCAGGATTGTTTCAATTGGTTAATCGAGGTGAAACGTTAATAAGTAATGCCCACGCGATAATTATAACGACACCTAGTTCGCCCCTAAGTATTGCAAATGCTAGTGTCACATATCTTAATTTTTCTGAGAAAATGAATGTTCCAGTTTATGTTAATTCCACAAGAGGGGTAATCGGAGATGTGTATGTTTTTGATAGTTCAAAGAGTAAGTAGACTATTATTTTTATTGTCACTGCTTTCTTTTTCTGCTAAGGCTGAATATATAAGTGTTGAAGAGTTGAGGGGATCACCAATGACATATGAAGGAACTAAAATTATGGCTACTGGTTATTTGAATGCACTTGGCGCTTTATATGACAATAAAAAACAGTCAGATAACTTTTCGCCTAACTTTTTAATGGTTAATTTACAAAAAGATATTTCAGACTTTTTTATAATAAATTGCTATGGTAAATATGTGGTTATAGAAGGTGAGTTCACTTATCAAAAGCAACGTGATGCTATTATATGGAAAGTCACTAAGTTGCTCACAAAGGGTGGGGTTGATTGCGTAAAGGACCAAATGATATGGGACAGAACCAAATAAGGTGGGATAGGCACAAATTACTTGCATAACTAGGTGGTTTAATTACTGTTTATATGTCCAGTTTTGTGGGTGACTAAAATGGAATACAAAATTTACGAAGACACCCACGGTAAATTGATTGTTTTTTATTCTTCGCCTATCTTTTAGATTCAGCTTAAAAGATAGGCGTTTTTCCTCATAATAAACAAAAGTTTAATGAGAGGAATTTAACAAGACACCCACCCAAAAACAATTTTAATTGGCACCCATTCAAAATTGATTGTTTTTTTATTCTTCGCCTATCTTTTAAATTCAGCTTAAAAGATAGGCGCTTTCTCTTATGGCCACGGCACGAAAAAGACAAGTGAGTTTAACTGATACCAAATACTACCATTGTATTTCACGGTGTGTTCGCCGTGCGTATTTGTGTGGTGAGGATAAGGTAACAGGGCAATCGTATGAACACAGAAGAGGCTGGATAGAAGACATGCCAATTTACGTAGACACCCACCGTAAATTGACTGTTTTTCATTCATTGCCTACCTTTTAAATTCAGCTTAAAAGATAGGTAGGTTCCTCGATGGCTACAGCACGCAAAAGGCAAGTGAGTTTAACTGATACCAAATACTACCATTGCATTTCACGGTGTGTTCGTCGTGCTTATTTGTGTGGTGAAGATAAGGTAACAGGGCAATCGTATGAACATAGAAGAGGGTGGATAGAAGACAAACTGCTGAAACTTGCCAAAGTATTTTGTATTGATGTGTGTGCGTATGCGGTGATGAGTAACCATACTCATATTGTGCTTTATGTGGATGATATAAAAGCTAAAAGGTTAAGTGGTAAAGCGGTTATTATCAGATGGCATAAGCTATTTAAAGGCACCATACTGTCTCATAAGTACCTTCAGGGTGAAAGGCTAGATTCAGCGCAACAATATTTTTTAAATAAAGACATTGAACAATTTAGAGAACGTTTAGCGAGTATCAGTTGGTTTATGCGGGTACTGAATGAAAGCATCGCTCGAAAAGCGAATAAAGAAGATAACTGTACTGGCAGATTCTGGGAAGGTCGTTTTAAATCACAAGCCTTGCTTGATGAAGCCGCACTGGCGGCGTGTATGGCGTATGTTGATTTAAACCCGATAAGAGCGAAAATGGCAGACACACCAGAAACCTCAGACTACACCAGTGCTAAAACACGCTGTGAACATGCCAAAGAGGGCAAACAACCTAAGCAATTAGCACGTTTTGCAGGCAGCCCCCGAAAGCACATGCCAAAAGGTTTACCCTTTGAATTAAAGTCCTATTTAGAATTAGTCGAGCTAACAGGCAGATGTATGCGAGCAGATAAGCGAGGCGCTATCAACCCCGTTAACTCCCCAATTTTAGACAGACTCAACATAGCCCCAGAAAACTGGCAAAAACTCACCACACAATTTACCAAAGTATTCCATGGCGCAGTAGGGCGACCTCAAAAGCTTGATAATTATTGTGCGAGCCTAGAAATAAAACGGCGAGCTAATTACAAGCAGTGTGAAAGGTTGTTAGCTTGACCCCTAAAATACCTGCTGCACCGTTATTGAACAAATAGTTGTAAAGGGCAGTCTTGTGCAATTATGCTCCTGAATAATTGTTCCAATTAAGGGAGTGTTGAGATACCGTATAATTATTTACACGGTATCTTTGTTAGGTTAATGTACCTTTTCTACCGTAATCTTACCGTTAGATAATCCGCCGCCACCCGAGTAGTCTAGTTTTGCAAATATTTTTCCGGCATCGAATTTAAACTTGATCCGTTGGTTGCCTGATACATGACTAATTTTTCCAAAGCTGCTGCTGCCGTTGAAGTTGTATAGTGTGTATTCTTCTAAAACAGGCTCATAACCGTCCCGTATGCCTGACACTGTTACTCGGTAAGCAGAGTTACCAGAGATGGTAATACGCTCAGGTAATGCTTGCCAGGCTCTGTTTGCAGGTAAACTAATAGAGGCTGTTTGTTTGATAATGCCATTAGAGTGGGTTGATTGGTTATCGTAATTACCTGAGCCACCTATTGCGACTAATTTACCTGTTAATTGGGTATTTTTTAATATTGCGCTGTGTTGCCACCAATCTTGCCCGGTCATGCCGTGTATTGTGATTGAGCCTGCATTTTCAGCATCGATAATGGCACGATATCTTGCGTTGCTTCTGCCACCTTGTGCAAATACGCCATTGATATCAAGTGTTCTTGAATTTTTTACTTTAAAGACAGTCTGAACACCTTCTGCATAGAAGTTTGAAATCTGATTGTTCCAAGTAAAGTGATTTGCTGGACCATAAATCTCAACACCTATATTTGAATTTTGCACTGTTGAATTTGTGATATTACTGCCCATCGCGGCCAGTTTTATACCTGTTTGCGATTTTTCAACATAGATATTGTCAAAAATATTTACATTGTTAAACCAGCCGTTGGGTTCAGTATTCCAATAGGCCGGTGCGTCACCGTTGCCGTGTAAATTAATACCGATATTGACGTTGTTTATAAATAAATCTTCGAATCGACTCCATATCACCCATTTACCATTAATGCCTTTATCAAAGCCCGCTATATCAAGTTTTGAGAAGTGAGAGCGGTAAGACGCAAACGGGATATCAATAGCATTACCTTGCTTCTGTGAATTAGTTTGAGATAAAGTTAAGTTATGTATTTCAACACCGTGAGCTACTTTGAACATGCTGATGTTTGATGAAGTCACTAACTTTGACAGCTCTCTTTTTTCGCCAGTTACTTTTATCCTTGAGTGATGAGAACCGCCTGCTACGGTGAAGTCGAGCGTATTCTCGACATTAAAAGTACCAGCGGGAATATAAACTGTTTTATTGTTTTGAACAGCAAAATTGATAGCTGACTGTATGGCATTACTATCGTCAATGTTATCATTGGCAATCGCACCAAACGCTTGATCTGTAATTGAGATTACGCTGGTGTCAGCGGCGAGCGCATTGAGTGATGTACACCCTAATGCGAGTAATATTAAGCTTTTTTTCATGTTTAGTCCTTTAAAATAACAGGTGGTATTATCGGTTACATAGTTTGCCTAATTTTTTAGGCACAATCAACACGTGAATATACGACAGTACAGTTGTAAAAAGTTATTGAATTTGTCTGATATTATATAGTGTCGAGATGAAATTTAATTGTTAGGGTTTATATTTGATAGAATAAATAAAAAAAACGCAGCTAAGTAGCTGCGCTAATTGAAATTCAGGGATGAAACAATGCTAAACTGCTGCATTCATAAGTTATGACAGACGATAATTGCAAAAGTTCAATAGGGTTTAAAAAAATGCTAAAAAAATATTTTCTCATACCTTTGCTATGTGTGCTTGGAGGGTGTGCTACTGCACCACCGAAGCAACCAGATGACTTATGTAAAATATTTAAAGAAAAAGAAGATTGGTATTATGATGCGAGAGATGCGCAAGAAAAATGGGGCTCACCTAAGCATGTATTAATGGCTATGATGTATCAAGAAAGCTCTTTTAGACATGATGCCGCGCCACCAATGGAGTATTTTTTATGGGTTATTCCGACCGGAAGGGCCAGCTCTGCCTATGGGTATTCACAAGCGAAAACGATGACTTGGAAAGATTATATTAGAGAGTCGGGCAATTCGGGTGCCGATAGAGATGATTTTGAAGATGCTATCGATTTTATGGCGTGGTTTGTTTATAAAACCCATAAAGTAAATGGCATATCCAAGTGGGATGCTTATGCACAGTATTTAAATTACCATGATGGCTGGGGTGGCTATAAGCGTGGCACCTATAAAAAGAAAAAGTGGTTAATGGCGGTTGCCAATAAAGTAAAGCATCGTGCGAGCAGATATGGTGCACAACTTAAACGTTGTGAAGCTGATTTAGATAAAAATTGGTTTGAGCGTTTGTTTTCATAATACATATTGGATAAATGATACACTCACGAGGAAGCCTTTTTTATGTTCGTAATTCGTGGTGTTTATCACAGCATATTCTGAATATACAGGCGGGAGCAACTTTAGAAATGAAAAAGCCGAGTTCAGTAAGGCTCGGCTTTTATCGTTAAAGTCGATTTTATTTAGGTGTCTTTCTTTGTTGTGGGAATACTTTGACTTGCTTGATCATATTTTCTTTGATCTCAATTATTTCTATTGGGTAACCCGCAATACGCATACCTAATTGTGTATCAGGGATATCTTCTAAGTATTCAACAATCAAGCCACTGAGTGTTTTAGGCCCTTCTGTCGGTAATTCCCATGTCATCTCTTTGTTAATATCGCGAATATTGGCCGCACCATCTACCAATACTGAACCATCGCTTTGTACGTCAACTTCATCACTGGTTGCGCGCGTTTGCGTTGTGGTAAAGTCACCGACAACTTCTTCAAGAATATCTTCAAGGGTGACTAAGCCCTGAATATCGCCATATTCATCTACTACTAGGCCAATACGTTCTTTGCTTTGTTGGAATTTCAATAATTGCGTATTTAATGAGGTGTTTTCAGGAATGTAGTAAATTTCTCTAACGGCACGCAATAACGATGGTTTGTCGAATTGCTCTTTAGTAAGTAGCCTTAGTGCATCTCTTGAATGAATAAAACCAACGGCATCGTCAATTTGATCTCGATATAACAAGACTCTGGTATGCTGTGCATTGGTCAGTTGCTTTGAAATGTCTTTCCAGTCGTCGTTTATGTCGATTGCGTTAATTTCATTACGCGGGATCATTATATCTTCGACTGTGACTTGTTCTAAATCAAGAATAGACGTTAGCATATTCTGGTGATTTGAAGGCAGTAGAGCACTTGATTCATTCACGACCGTTTTAAGTTCTTCTTTACTTAAACTATGTTCTTCAATTTGTTGGTTGGAAATACCAAAAATTCGTAACATACCGTTGGTGATCCAGTTAACAGCGATAACGAAAGGGAACAAAACCTTGAGTAGGCCCTTAAGTATTATTGAGCTTGGAAAGGCTACTTTTTCTGGATACAGTGCAGCTAAGGTTTTTGGTGTCACCTCAGCAAAAATTAACACAACGAGTGTTAATACAAAGGTAGCGATGGCAATACCCATATCACCATACAAGCGTATACCAATGATTGTTGCCACCTGTGCGGCTGCAATATTAACCAAATTATTGCCGATAAGGATTAGGCCTATCAGCCTGTCAGGTCGGCGCAGTAATTTACTAACACGCTTTGCAGCTTTGTGATTTTGCTTTTCGAGGTGACGTAATCGAATACGGTTAATTGACATGATCCCTGTTTCAGAGCTTGAGAAATAGCCCGAGATCAAAATAAGCAAACCTAAAATAATAAATAGGGTGCTTGTAGATATGTCGTCCAACAGAGGAGTCCTTTTTGACTTACGAAAGCGTATTAAGCGTTAGCTTGGATTTTTAGTCAAGCTAAAACTTAACAAGTATAACTTCTTGAATGAATCTACTACCAAAATAGGCTAATGTAACAAGCCCTGATGCACCAATAATAGTAAATACGATAGGTTTGCCACGCCACCCAAATTGATGGTGGCCAAGCGTCACGGCTGAGAATATGACCCAAGATATGATAGAGAGTACCGTTTTGTGTATAAATTCTTTGTCAAACATGCCTTCTAAAAATGCAAAACCAGACAGCAGGGCTAACGTTAACAGCGCAGTGCCCACAGTTAAAAGTTGATAGAGCTGTCGTTCAACTTGCATAAGGGGAGGGAGATGGCTGTGCATAATGGCCAAATCTTTTTGTTTTAGACGTTTATCTATAAAGAAGAACTGTATGGCATATAAAGTAGCAATAATAAGCACGCAGTAGGCAAGCAAAGACAGCGAAATATGCACAACTAAGCCAATATCGACATTGATCGACTGCATAACAATATGGTGAGGGACGAATAAACTCGCGGTTAATAGGAGCGCAGCAAAGCCATAAACAACGGGTAATAAGAGTGTGGCTGGAAACTTTAAAGAGACGGTGGTGACACTGACAACAATAACCCAGCATGTCAGTAAGGCTACGTTCACTGTACTTAAATCTTGCCCTTCAGTGGTAAATACTGAGTTCACAAGCACAAGCATATGCGTCAATATAGCTAGCGTGCTGAGAATAATTGTCAGTTTATGACTAGGCCCTTCTTTATGAAAGAGACGGGATAACACGTGCCCCGTGGCAAGCACATAAAAAACGCTGGCAATAAGTGACAAGCTAACAATCAACATATGATCTGGGCCTAATAATTATTTTCCTTTGATAGGCTATTGTATTTTAAGCCTCGCCACTTGCATAGAGTTTCTAAAAAGAATCTTTGTCTGCACTTGAATACTGTATTAGTTAAGAGCATATCAGTATAATGCACAGCAATTACGATATATTGGAACCTATACATGTTTGAAAACCTCCAAGAACGCTTAGGTAAAACGTTAAAAAATATCAGTGGCAGAGGCCGCCTTACCGAAGAAAATATAAAAGACACGTTACGTGAAGTGCGTATGGCATTGCTCGAAGCCGATGTTGCATTGCCTGTAGTTCGAGAGTTTGTCAAACAAGTAAAGGAACGTGCGGTAGGTGTTGAAGTCACTAAAAGCTTAAGCCCAGGCCAAGTGTTTATTAAAATCGTACGTGAAGAACTTGAAAGTGCGATGGGTGAAGCAAACGAAGAGCTTAACTTAGCTGCGCAGCCGCCTGCGGTGGTCATGATGGCGGGCTTACAAGGTGCGGGTAAAACAACCAGTGTCGGTAAGCTTGCAAAGTTCTTAAAAGAGCGTAAAAAGAAATCAGTTTTGGTGGTCAGTGCGGATGTTTACCGCCCAGCTGCAATAAAACAGCTAGAGACGTTAGCCAGTGAAGTAGAGGTTGAGTTTTTCCCAAGTGATATTTCGCAAAAGCCAGTCGATATTGCAAACAATGCGATAAGTCATGCGAAAAAGAAATTTATTGATGTTGTGCTAGTTGATACTGCGGGTCGTTTGCACGTTGACACTGACATGATGGACGAAATAAAAGACTTGCATAATGCCATCACGCCGGTAGAGACATTATTTGTTGTAGACGCGATGACAGGTCAAGATGCGGCAAACACAGCAAAAGCATTTGGTGAGGCATTACCGCTTACAGGTGTTATTTTGACCAAAACCGACGGTGATGCCCGAGGTGGTGCTGCGCTGTCTATTCGTCATATAACGGGCAAACCTATTAAGTTTATGGGTGTGGGTGAGAAAACGGATGCATTAGAGCCGTTCCACCCAGATCGTATTGCATCTCGTATTTTGGGTATGGGTGATGTTTTATCACTTATTGAAGAAGTCGAAATGAAAGTCGACAAAGATAAAGCCGCCAAAGTAGCAGAGAAAGTATTTAAAGGTGATGGCTTTACATTGGAAGACTTTGCTGAGCAGTTAAAGCAAATGAAAAACATGGGCGGTATGATGTCGATGCTTGAGAAACTTCCAGGCATGAATAACTTGCCTGATGCAGTTAAAGGCCAAGTAGGCGATAAGACGTTCTTGCAGATGGAAGCTATTATAAGCTCTATGACGCCAAAAGAGCGTGCACGCCCTGATATTATTAAAGGTTCTCGTAAAAAGCGTATTGCAGCAGGTTCAGGCACCCAAGTCCAAGACATCAATAAACTATTAAAGCAATTTACCCAAATGCAAAAAATGATGAAAAAGATGAAGGGTAAAGGCGGCATGATGAAAATGATGCGAAATATGAAAGGGATGATGCCACCAGGAATGATGGGCGGAGGCGGTCCTAAATTTTAAGGCGCAATAGCATTTTTCTTTAAATAAAATAAAAAAGAGGCGACAGCCTCTTTTTTATTGATCATAAAAGCAGCAGCATGTTATGGTTGTTTTTTACCCCCCAGATCAGCATTTAATCTACCTAAGTGTCATTTATCCGCACTTCTTACTTGCATTGTGGCTAAAAACTCGTACAATTCCCCAGCTTCCTATTGTGGGAAGTAAATCTTATTAATGAAAACAGTCAATCTATTCAGAGGACGGTATGGTAACTATTCGTTTGCAACGTGGTGGCGCTAAAAAGCGTCCTTTCTATCAAATTGTGGTTGCGGATAGCCGTTTCTCGCGTGACGGTCGTTTCATCGAGAAAGTAGGTTTCTTTAACCCTATTGCTCAAGGTCAAGAAGAGAAAATTCGTTTAGACCTAGCCCGTGTTGAACACTGGGTTGGTCAGGGCGCATCTCTAACAGATCGCGTAGCTAAGTTAGTTAAAGACGCTCGTAAAGCGGCTTAATAGGCGTAAGTGTAACCATGAGTCAAGAAAACACCTCGATTATTGTAGTAGGTAAGCTTGGTGCTCCTTACGGAATTAAGGGCTGGCTTAAGGTACATTCATTTACTGATGATCCCCAAGGGATCTTCGATTTCAGCCCATGGTTAATAGGGCAACAAGGTAAATGGCAAACCCTTGAAGTGAGTGACTGGCGTCGTCACAACAAGGGCTTTATCGCCAAGTTTGCGCAAGTAAACGACAGAGACGAAGCAATGGCGTATACCAATGCAGAAATTTCTGTTGATTCAGCGCAACTGCCGGAACTTCCTTCTGGGGAGTTTTATTGGCGAGATCTCATTGGCATGTCGGTTGTAACTGATAAAGGTTATGACTTAGGCACTGTTGATGACTTGATGGAGACAGGCTCAAATGATGTTTTGGTTGTGAAAGCAAACAAAAAAGATGCATTTGGCCAATCTGAACGTTTAATTCCTTTCTTAACTGATTCAGTTATTAAAGACGTTAAACATGAAGAGAAAAAAATTACTGTTGATTGGGATCCAGGCTTTTAATGAGCCAGCAAAATCCACTATGGGTAGGAGTGATTTCACTGTTCCCAGAAATGTTTGATGCGCTAACCCAACAAGGCGTTACAGGGCGTGCAGTTAAAAACGGTTTAATCGATTTTAATTGCTGGAATCCACGAGACTATGCAACAGATAAGCATAGAACTGTAGATGACAGACCTTATGGTGGCGGTCCTGGCATGTTGATGATGGTTAAACCATTACAGCAGGCTATTTTAGCTGCAAAATCTGCAGCTGGAGAAGGCGCTAAAGTAATTTACATGTCCCCTCAAGGGCGAAAACTAGATCAACAAGGTGCTGCTCAGTTAGCGGCGTCTGAAAAATTGATTTTAGTAGCTGGTCGGTACGAAGGTATAGATGAACGGATCATCGAATCTCTAGTAGATGAAGAATGGTCCATTGGCGATTTTATTCTCAGCGGTGGTGAACTACCTGCTATGACACTGATTGACGCAGTCGCGCGATTAGTGCCAGGCGTATTAGGTCACAACCAGTCAGCTGAGCAAGATTCATTTTCGGATGGCTTGTTAGATTGTCCTCATTATACTCGGCCAGAAACATTGGATGATAAACAGGTGCCTGCTGTATTACTCAGCGGAAACCACCAAGCAATTGCTAAATGGCGCTTAAAGCAGTCATTGGGAAGAACTTGGCTACGTCGTCCAGACTTGTTGCGTAACCTAGCTCTGACTGAGGAGCAAGCGGCACTACTCGCTGAGTTTCAGCATGAGTACCAAGAAGCTTGTGGCTAGAAGACAGTTACACCTAGGAATGTGAGAAATATAATGGCAAAAGTAAACCAAAATATTATTAAAGCGCTTGAAGAAGAGCAGCTTAAAAAAGACGTACCAGTGTTCGGCGCTGGTGATACAGTAGTTGTACAGGTACGTGTAAAAGAAGGTAACAAAGAGCGTCTACAGGCTTTTGAAGGTGTTGTAATCGCTAAGCGTAATCGCGGTCTACATTCAGCTTTCACTGTTCGTAAGATCTCGAACGGTGAAGGTGTTGAGCGTGTATTCCAAACGCACAGCCCTCTTATCGATAGCGTTACAGTTAAGCGTCGCGGTGCAGTTCGTCGTGCTAAGCTTTACTACCTACGCGAGCGTTCAGGTAAATCAGCACGTATTAAAGAAAAACTTAATTAATACGAGCGTTTATCACGCTGAAAAAACAGGCCACTCTTTGAGTGGCCTGTTTTGTTTTATACGCTATATTTATCCTTCTGACTTATTTTTATATCTTTTATCATCGCACCCTTCCTGATAGACTTGCTGTATTGTATTTTTTACACTGTAATTATAAGTTTACAACATGGCAAGTGAAATGAATTTAGATACTCTGCGTAGTGGCATTGACGAGTGTGATACCGAATTGGTCGCTTTGTTGGCAAGGCGTAGAGCTTTAACCGAACAAATTGGTGTTGTTAAGCAAAAGTCGGGAGCACCTTTACATGCTCCAACTAGAGAAGCTGAGCTTATTGCAGCCAGAAGGGAGCAAGCCAAAAGCAGTGGCGTTAATCCGGACTTAATTGAGGATATTCTGCGGCGTATGATGCGTGAAGCCTATGAGAATCAACAAAGCTTATTGGCTTGTGCTGCGCCTGAATTATCACCGATTGTGATTGTTGGTGGTGAGGGGGCAATGGGGCAATTGTTTGCAAAACAGTTTCGCCGGTCTGGCTATGAAGTACGAGTGTTAGATAAACCGCAGTATGCGGAAGCTGACGTAATATTAAGTGGTGCAAAACTGGTTTTGGTCAGTGTGCCAATTAATGCGATTGATGATGTTGTCGCGAAGTTACCTGCATTGCCTGATGATTGTGTTCTCGCAGATATTACGTCTGTTAAACAAGGTCCTTTAAAATCGTTAATGCAAAAGCATAATGGCCCAGTGGTGGGGTTGCATCCAATGTTTGGTCCAGATATATCCCATTGGGTAAAACAAACAGTGGTTGTGTGTGATGGCAGACAAGCAGGTAATTACCAAGGGCTATTAGAGCAGTTGAGTATTTGGGGATGTCAATTGGTTAACATCGATGCAAAAAAACATGATCAAGCAATGCAGATCATTCAAGTTATGCGCCATTTGACGACTTTTGTATATGGTCAGTTTTTAGCAAAACAATCACACACGCTAAAAGAGCTTCGAAGTTGTTCTTCGCCTATTTATCAACTTGAACTTATGATGGTGGGAAGATTGTTTGCTCAATCTCCAGAATTATATTCAGATATAATGCTCGCTCAATATAACGACGTTGAAGGGTTATTAGCGAGTTATCAAGATACGTTTAGTAGCACCTTAGAATTATTGAAAGCGGGGGATAAAGAGGCTTTAATCGACGCGTTCGCTCAAGCAAAACAATACTTTTCTTGCAGCGTCGGCCAGTTCTTATCTCAAAGTCGTGGGCTATTAAATAAAGCTAACGATGCAAAAGTACTAGATTGATGAAAAAGAAATAGCGCTAATGCGCTATTTCTTGGTTATGTTATAAAACATCTACAGCCTGTAACGATTCACTTTGATAACAACCTAGCACTCTTACAAATTGGGTATGTTCTTTGAGCTGCTCCATCGCTTCTTGGACGCGCTTTTCAGCGGTATTCGCTAATAAGTCGACGTAGAAAACTTCTTCCCATGGGTTTCCTGGCACAGGCCTAGATTCTAACTTGACCATATTAATGTTATGACATTTGAATACCATCAAAGCGTCTGCTAATGAACCGACCTGTTGTTTTGTCGCCATAATTAAGCTGATCTTGGTAGGAAGTTGGGTAGAAACCTGTAAAGCTTCTCGTGCTACGACAATGAATCGACTGTGGTTCTCGGCTTGATTGGCCAAGCCGGTTTTGATGACTTCCAATCCTATATTTTTGCCTGCTTGTGCAGAGGCGATTGCTGCGCTCTGTGGTGTATCAAGTGCAGATTGAAGTGCACTGGATGTTGAATCACAGGCTTCGTGTTGTATATCACCTAGCCCTTGTAAAAAACGGCTACATTGGGCAAAAGGTTGATGATGTGCAAATATTTTATTAACGTCTTTTAATTCTGTACCAGGGTTCGTCAATAAACAATGCTCTACTGTTTGAGTTACTTCTCCAACGATTGAGACTTGGGCATGTTGTAGTAAATCAAACACCTCGTTAATACTACCAGAGCTGGTATTTTCAATAGGGAGTAAACCGTAATCAGCTTGGCCACGTTCAACTTGTTCGGTAATTTTGTCAAAGCTTGGGCAGCCAAGCTCCACGACTTTACCTGGTCGACGGCTAAAGTACTTATGACAAGCAAGCTGGCTATAGGAGCCTTGACCACCTAAGTAGGCAACTCTATGGGTATCACCTAACGCTTCTGGGTTAAGACTTTTTTGTAATAAAGCCTGTTGATTTAATACTGAGTCCTCAAGGATAGTTTGAAAAACACTATTGATATAAAATGCATCTAGGCCAAGTGATTTACCATAGCTAATCAGCTTTTCAAGTAGTACTTGTTCCCGCTCTTCATCTCGAATAGGTTTATTGTTAGTAATTTTGTATTCTAATACGCTGTGGCTTATGCGACGGCGCTTTGCAAGCAAAACCATTAGGTCGGAATCAATCTCATTGATATCACGACGCAGTGCATTTAATGTATTTTCAGTCATAGGTTCTCTCATTCCCAATGCAAAAAAAAACCTCCCAGTTGGGAGGCTTAGCTATTTGTGTTACACGCAAACAGTTCAGCCTCTTCACCTAAAGAAGCTAAAAAAGAAATATGTAGTGTGTGCAATCTTAACTGTCATATTGTGTTATAAATAAATTAAGTTAAATATATTATTACCATACTTTAAATTAGTTCTACAAGTGATTATTTTGAAAAGTGCCTTTTGAGCGCTAGAGTTCTTACTGTTAGGCAGTGATACGAACGTGACTTATGTTGTATGTATCTGTTATATTAATTTTAGATTAATGAAAAAAATTATAAATATGATAAGGGTTTAAAAGTGGTCAATCGTCGGCCCCCTTCAAGGTTTGGTGCAAACTCTCTAAGTGTGAAGTTATCCATGTTGATCTCGGCAGTGTGCTTAATTGCGGGTGTTTTTGCTGCCGCATTAATGTTGAAATCAGAAGAAAGGCAACTTATTTACGAAGAGTACACAGAATTAAAGCGAATAAGTAGTCAAGCAGTTCACCAGTTTAGTCAATATTTAGATTTGAAAACCAGCTTGGCAGAACAAGCAAATATTGTTGTTGCTAAACAATTATTTACTGAACAAACACTGTTGCCAGAACAATCTACCTCTTATATAGATGAAAAAAATGGTGAGTTCCGCAGTACTTCAAAGAATGGTTTATCAGCAGCTTATTTATCTGGTGATACATTAAAAGAAAAAGATAGACGCCTATTTTCTCAGTCAGAATCTCTTTGGAACATCATTGCGCCGCCATTACTACAAGACTTTTTTAATTTTTACTTAGTGACGAAACAAAATTTTGTACGAATAGCCCCACCGAATATTTTACTAAATAGTTCACCAAATTCGGCGCTATTCAGTACACACGCATTACCTTTACTAAGAGAGGAGCTAAACCCAACCAGAGAGGCAATATGGTCTAGAGTACATTTTGATAATGTGTGGAACAAGTGGGTGATCAGTATTTTAGTGCCGCTATACAATAATGAACAGTATGTCGGATTTACGGGCACAGATCTGGAGCTCAAGACGTTACTTTCACATTTACCTGCTCCGGACTCTAAACAAGGTTTTGTGATATTTGATCAGCAAGGAAATATTATTGCAGCGCCTAACTTAGGAGTTCAACGAGCGACAGATACTGCTTCTTCAGCGCAAGCGATTTCTATCCCCGAATTGAAGAATGTTATTGAATCAGCTTTATTGGTTAAATTACCAGAATTCCAAGACGAATTTACCTTAGGCGGTGAAGGCCACATCATAAATATTAAACAGTTAAAACAACTAGATTGGTATATTGGTGTGTATAAAAAAAGAGACTTAGCACTCTCCGCATTAGAAGAACTGAAAGTTAAGTTCTTCGGCTTATTTTTGCTTTATGCGTTATTTGTCGCTTTGTTGTTGCATCAAGTACTATATCAATTGGTTTTAGGTCGTATTAATTTATTAGTCAATGCTGTCGTTGGGTTTGGTCGAGGGCAATGGGATATGCCATCTATGCCAAGCAGTAACGATGAAATAGGTCAGCTCAATGCTTCATTCAACGACATGAGTGAAGAAATTAAAAAGCTGGTGACAGGTCTAAATCAACGGATCACAGAAAAAGAAATTGCAGAAAAGGCGGCAAATAGATTATCAAAAGCCGTTTCATTTTCTGGCACGGCGGTTGTGATCACCAATGAGCACTTCCAAATAGAATATGTAAACCCCAAAATGCTTGAAATGACAGGGTTTGAAGAAGGGCATTTTTTGAGCGCCCCTTTGCTGAGTATTATTTCAAAAGAGATGGCGATTCTAGTCGACGATATCGATATTGATTTACGCAGCCGAAATTATTGGCGCGGAGATACTATGCTTGCAGGCTCTGATCCAAAGCCGATTTGGGTAAGTTTAAGTATTTCTCCAATCAGAGAAGATGGTGGTCAAATCTCTAGCTATGTTGCGTCGGCACAAGATATTTCTTTTGTGAAAGAGAGCCAACGAAAAATGGAGGAGTTAGCGTATTTTGACACGTTAACGGGTTTAGCAAACAGAACCTTCTTTAGAATGCAGTTGCGTAAATCAATGGCGTTAGCGGAACGGGGCCATTATGCATTTGCTTTATTCTATTTTGATTTAGATGAGTTTAAACGGATCAATGATACGTTAGGTCATGATGCGGGTGACAGGTTGTTAGTAGAAGTAGCTGAACGATTAAAGTTACGGTTAAGATCTGAAGATACGATTGCGCGACTAGGTGGTGATGAATTTGCTGTGCTTTTAAGTGGTATTGATAAGCGTGAAAATGCCATGGAGGTGGCGCATATTATTCAACGTACATTAAATAAGCCAATTAAGTTGGGTAATAACGAAGTGATTGTTAGCGCAAGTATTGGTATCACTATGGCGCCATTCGATAGTAAAGAAGAAGAGCAATTATTGAAGCACGCTGATTTAGCTATGTATGAGGCTAAGGCGAAAGGTCGTAATACATTCCATTTTTATTCGCAGGAATTGGATGCCGCTGCAAATGAGCGGCTATATATTGAAAATGAGTTAAGGCAGGCAATAAAGGCAAAGCAATTTACGCTGTTTTATCAGCCTCAAGTTGACTGTAAAACGATGAATATTGTCGGTTATGAAGCGTTGATCCGGTGGAAGCACCCAGAAAAAGGTATGATCCCACCTACAAAGTTCATTCCGATCGCAGAGGCAACGGGCCTGATTGTGGAATTAGGTGCGTGGGTTCTTGAAGAAGCGTGCTTGTTCTCTATGCGCTTGCAACGACAGGGCCGCTCTGGGAACATGTCTATTAACCTTTCAGCACGTCAATTTAAAGATGCGCATTTAATTGACGAAATCTCAGATGTATTACAAAGAACCCAGATGCCAGCTGAAAAGCTACACTTAGAATTAACAGAAAGTATGTTGATGGGGGATGTGGAAGCCGCAATTACTCAGCTACATCAGATGAAAGACTTAGGTGTTGGTTTATCTATAGATGATTTTGGGACTGGCTATTCCTCATTAAGCTACCTTAAGCGCTTTCCTGTAGATAGTTTAAAAGTTGACAGATCATTTGTTAAGGATATACCTGCTGACTCTAATGATATGGAGATCACCGCAGCAATTATTGCAATGGCGCAAAAACTCAATCTACAAGTTGTCGCTGAAGGGGTTGAAACAAAAGAGCAGGTGGCATTTTTGAAGCGTAATAATTGCTATATAGTACAAGGCTACTATTATAGCCCACCGTTACCTGAGCATGAAATTGAGATATTCCGCGCTCAGTTACAAGACAGTGCCGGCAATTAGCCGCCGGCTATTTTCACTTTAAAGTTAAGTGATTCTAATATTAATTTGAGCTTATTACGGTCATCACCCTGTACTTCAATGATGTTGTCTTTTAGTGCCCCGCCTTGACCCATTTTACTTTTCAGCGTTTTTGCCAGTTTTTTAAGATCATGCTCTTGAGGGTCTATTCCTACAACAAGCATGACACCTTTGCCTTTTCGACCTTTAGTTTGTTTTTCAATACGTATTGCACCGTCTTTAAATAATTTGGCTTGTGCTTGCGGTTTTGCTTCTTCGGTATTGATACGGCCCATATCGGTAGAGTATACCAAGCGGTTATCTGACATTTTTATCCCACTTTTATTTTTTGTACGATTAACGGTGTATTTTAGATATTTTAATGTCTGATACCAAGCTTATTTTAAGGTGAAGATCTATTAAAAAGGCACTCTACAAAAATAAATTACATTTGATAACGTTAATTTTTGGCGAAAAAATGTAAAAGCGTTATATTTAAGTCAGTGCACGGATAACAAATTCAAACCATATTAGGAGCTTAAGATGAGTTTGAGCAAGAATGCTTCAGCGGATGGGAAAACATTGACCATCCAAATCAGGGGAAAGTTCGATTTTAATTTAGTACAGTCATTTCGCCAAGCGTATGCAGAAGTGGGTGAACAGACTGAAAAGGTTGTAATAGATCTGCGTGAAACAGATTACATGGATAGTTCTGCGCTGGGTATGTTATTGAATATGAAAAAGACTTTGGGTGACTCTATCGGAAGTATCCATATTAGTAATTGCCGACCTCAGTTAAAGAAAATATTGCAAATATCGCGCTTCGACAAAAAGTTTGATATCGATTAACGTTAATTACTGTAAGGCCCAAGCCTGTGCGTATTCTAGTTGTCGATGACCAACCGCTTAATTGTACTTTACTCAAAGCAATGCTGGAACAGCAAAGCTATCATGTTGAAGTTGCTAATGATGGGCGGCAAGCGCTAGATGTATTGCAAAGTACGGACATCGATATCGTCCTTCTAGACGTGATGATGCCAGTTATGGATGGGTTTGAAGCTGCGCCAAAAATTAAGCAGTTAGCGGGGGATGTGTATTTACCCGTTATATTTATTACTGCATTAGAAGACCATGCAAGCTTTGAAAAATGTTTAGCCGTTGGGGGTGATGATTTTATTCATAAGCCTTTTGATCGAATTATATTATCAGCAAAGATCAAAGCGCATGCCCGTACTCGAAAGCTGAGCCAAGAAGCCCACCTGCAAAAAAAACAACTAGAGTACCATTACAACCAAACTGAGCGTGAACATGAGATAGTTGAACATATATTCAGCAACGCGCTATCTCAGCAGGTCACATTCCCGCATCATTGTGACTTTCACTTATCTCCAGCATCCATGTTTAACGGTGATATGTTCTTGATGGCGCAAAGCCCGATGGGCGGGTTTTACTGTTTGCTAGGTGATTTTACTGGGCATGGCTTAGCTGCCGCTGTCGGTGCTCTGCCAGCATCTCGGGTATTTTATACCATGGTTAATAAAGGCATGGCTGTTAATGATATTGCCTTTGAGCTAAATAATGTGCTGTATAGCTTGCTACCTGGTCATATGTTTTGTGCAGCTGCGATTGTCGAGCTGAGTGAGTCGGGGAAAAGTATTTCAGCTTGGCTGGGGGGGTTACCTGACTGCTATTTGATAGATCAAGAAGGCCTGCTACTTCGAACATTAGAATCGCAACATATGGCACTGGGTATATTGGATGAAGATGAATTTGAGCGAAATTTAATCCACCTTGAAGTAAAACCGGATCAACGGCTTGTGATGGCCACCGACGGTATAATTGAAACTGAAAGCCAGCAAGGTGAGATGTTTGGTGAAGCGCTATTAAAAACAGTGTTATCTAGCACTCCATTAATAACGACATCAGACATAATCGACAAGGTTCATACGTTTTCAGAGCATGGTGAGCAGCAAGATGATTTGAGTATTGCAATTATTAACTGTATTGCTAGCGAAGCGCACCGACTAGAAAAGCCGATATATTCAAGTTTACCATTTAATTTTTCCATGAGCCTCAATGCAAACCAGATGAAAGGCACAGACCCCATTTTAGAGTTAGTTGATGTGTTAAGTCAGGTTGAAGGGATAAATGAACATCGCTCTAATATATTTTTGCTGCTGTCAGAGGCATATAATAATTCACTCGATCATGGCGTACTGGGTCTCGACTCAGAAATTAAAAACCAAGAAGATGGATTCTTTGAGTTTTACCAATTGAGAGAGCGAGCACTTGCTAACCTTAGCGATGCTTTAATTATTATTTCAGCGCGTTATTGCCCCGATTCTTTATGTCTTTATTTTTCTATATGTGATTCGGGTAATGGCTTTCGGAATAAGCAAAGTAGTAGCACAGAGTTGTTACGAGAATATGGTAGAGGCTTAAGTTTACTCACTGAAATTGCTCAAAGTATAAAATATAACCATGCTGGAAATGAAGTAGAAATGGTTTATTCATTACAATAACCTCTTGCCCACCTTTATTTTTACAATCAAAATTTTTTACTCTCAGCGACGTGGTTACTCACGGTTATTTTATATTCGTTATTTGCATAGATAGCGGTAACTGAACATTTGCAAAATGATATTTTCATGGTAGTCTCCAAATATACTTATAGATGTGTAGATGGCTAAATGATTTCAAAATACCTTACTCGTGCTAACGTAGATATCAATGTTTCTCAAATTGAAGGGGCATTGTCTGAACTGGATAGTTTTATCGCTGAGACAGCGAATAAACAGGAAGCGGTTTGGTCGTTTATGATCCCAGAATTAGGGGAAGGTGGTGCATGTAGTTTATTTGGGCATCTGCAAGAGACTCCGTTTGAATTAGAAAGTTATTTAGTGCGTTCACCCCAAAGTGATCTGCGTTTAAGTCAACTTCAGACCATCGTGCACTATATTCAACAACGGACTAACGTTGATTGGTTTGGTATATATCAAAATACTGTAACAAATGATGGGCTACAGCTTTTAAAGCTCTCTTATTGTGGTGCTCCGAGCCGACCGTTGTTCCCTGTAAATGATACTTTTGCAGCGACCAGTAATAATGTACAAGTTGTCATGAGTGGCTTAGGGCGTGTTATCAATAATGTGCAAAGTTACGTAGAAAGTGGTGGTGAATACTATACATGCGATCCAAAAGTGCAGTCTGAGAGTTGTCTACCACTTTATGATGAACATATGCAATGTATTGGAATTATTGATGCGGAAGCGTTTCGGAACGATTTTTTTACAGCGGAAACTTTAGCAATACTAATTGCGGCATGCATTAGAATTCCTCACTATTTACCGTGAGGGCTAGACTATTGTTATAGACAATTTATGTTACTATAAAGCCAGTTTTAACCCCCGTTTATTCAGTGCATATAAGCTGTTATGCCAATTAGCTTTATGCTGAGATTACACTAATAAAAGAGATAACCTATGTTCTCAACATTGAAACCTTTACCGACAGATCCGATCCTTGGTCTTATGGCTGCATACAAGCAAGATACAAACCCGAATAAAATTGACTTGGGCGTGGGTGTTTATAAAGACGAGCAAGGTAATACTCCTGTTTTAAAGGCAGTAAAAAAAGCGGAAGCATTTAGATTAGAAAACGAAACGACGAAGTCTTATATTGGCTTGGCCGGAAATTTAGATTTTTGTCAAAAAATGGAGTCATTACTACTTGGTGAACATAAAGCGCTATTGGCAAACCGTGTTCGCACAGCGCAAACACCAGGTGGTACGGGTGCACTTCGTGTTGCCGCTGAGTTCATAAAACGCTGCAATACAGATGCGACTGTTTGGGTTACAACACCGACATGGGCTAATCATATTAGTTTATTTGAAGCCGCAGGTCTGACAGTAAAAGAATACCCTTATTATGATTATGAAAATAAGGGCTTATTGTTTGATGAAATGATCGACACATTAAAGCAAGTGCCAAAAGGGGATGTTGTTTTAATACACGCATGTTGTCATAACCCTAGTGGTATGGACCTGAATGAGGAGCAATGGAAAGTTGTTGCTGATCTAGCAAAAGAAGTTGGTTTTACGCCACTGGTAGATATTGCGTATCAAGGCTTTGGTAGTAGTTTAGATGAAGACGCAAAAGGCTTACGTTTGTTGGCTGACACAGTAGAAGAGATGCTGATCTGTTCGTCTTGTTCGAAGAACTTTGGCCTTTATCGCGAGCGCATTGGCGCATGCTCATTGATTTCTAATAACAGCGCGACAGCGGATGTATCAAATTCAGTTTTATTGAGTGTTGTACGTAGCATTTACTCAATGCCGCCAGCACATGGTGCTGACATTGTTAACACTATTTTAAGTAGCACTGAATTGACTCAACTATGGCACGACGAGTTAGATGAAATGCGCATACGTATCAATGGGTTGCGTAGTTTAATTAAGAACAGTCTAGCTGAAAAGGGTGTTGCTCAGGATTTCTCGTTTATTGACCAACAAAATGGGATGTTTTCATTCCTTGGTATCAATAAAGCACAGATTGACCGTTTGCAAAAAGACTATGCTATTTACATTGTGGGCTCAAGCCGAGTAAATGTTGCAGGCGTTAGCCAGACAAACATAGACTATTTCTCAAATGCGATTGCTGACGTTCTAAAATAACCAGCATCAAGCATAAAAAAACCGCTCTATGAGCGGTTTTTTTATGCTTGATTAAGCTTTGTTACTTTTCCATCAGAGTTGTCGGTGTCATCAGCATCAGCATCTACCTTCTTTGCTTTTTTGGGTGTATCGGGCTTAGCGCCTTTGAGTACGGATAAGAATTCATCTTTTTGTTTTGCGATTTCTAATGCTAAAGATTCAACTTGTTGTTCGCTCAGCGGCACATCCACTTTGCTGAGCATGTGTTCAAGTGATTCAGCAACGTCCAACATTTTATCGTAAGCATCAGCCTCTTTTTTACTGGTAAAGGTCATGCGCTCGACTCCATTTCTTTCTACAACATACTTGATAACAACAGCCATGATCACTCCTGCGTAACACTGTTTTTTTATACAGTAATATTTAAAATAGCAACTTGCAAGCAGATTATCATAGTTTTAAAGTGAATAATATGACAGAACACAATCACTAGATACTATTAATCTTATTATAAACAGTGACTTAGTTATTTTAAGGGATTTTAAGTTGACAAATCTATGACGAAGAACTTTATTTAATAAGCCTAATAGATGTTAGGTTATTCGATATTTAGAGCATCGCTCTTTATGACATCATATGAGAATTTCCAGGAGGGAAATATGCATATAAAACGTATGTTACTGATCACTTCGTTACTCTTTTTTACACATAGCTATGCAGCGGAAAAAGCACCATCACTTCTAACTCCAAAATCACAACCTGACAATATTGAACATATCAGAGTAATCAATGTGAACTCAGCGCATTTAGAAGAACTTGCCGCTTTGCCTGGTATTGGTAAGAAAAAGGCACAAGCAATTATTGACTATCGGATTAAACACGGTAATTTTTTTGATTTGACGTCACTGAGCCAGGTGAAAGGGATAGGGCAAGGTATATTGGGAAAATTAGAAGGTAAAGTCGCTTTTTAGTAAATGGCTTACAACACAAGCCTTAGTTGGCTTGTGTTGTATTTTGTTGTTTAAATAGACTGATTGCTTGTGCAAAGTGTGGTCTAGCAAACCAGATATCAATTGGTGATGTGAGAAGTGGGTAGAGTAGCCCTGCCACTAACAATAAGGGAACAAGTATCCAGCCTTTTATGTAGGCAAACATAATAAAGAATGGGATCAAGACACATAGTTTGGCGATTCTTAAACATACTTTTTGTGTGGCCGAAAGTTCAGCAATAGCCAATGCTAAGATTTGCTGTTTTTCTCTTAGCTTATATGGCGTGAGGGCTGTGATTTGACTAAGTTTCCATGCAATCATGATTTTTGCCCTTTGTGTGATATAAGGTGACAAACCATCACGCCAATAAAAGTGAGACTATAAAAAGCAAAGATCACTTCCATCCAATTAGGCATACTCATACTCATAAATTCCCAATCTATATTTCCACAATCACCTGTTGCAGCAAAGAAAGCGGGTAACCACTCGTGCAAAGGTAAAACAGCTGGAAAGTTCGGTACTATGTCACAGGTAAATGCAAAAGGATCTGTGGTTATCTGCATATACGTATGTTCACGCGCAATGAGCCAACCCCAGATACTGGCGATGCCCCATAGTATCAAACCCGAAGTTCTCAATAGAAGATTGTTTGGTGCAGTAAGGCCTATGATACCAGCGAATAACAGACCCAACATCGCCGTTCTTTGATAAATACACATAATACATGGCTCTAATCCCATGTTATATTGAAAAAATAAGGCGACAGCTTCGAAAATAAACGCACTGAGTGCAAGCAATCCCCAAGCTTTACGAGAGTAGGGTAAATTCGCTATCCAATTCATAATTCTTCCTAATATTTTTTATATATTATGTGTCATGAGAGGTAAGCACTGCAACCGTTGTCAGATAAATCTACGCATGAATAAGCTGGTTTAGAGATCTTTGCTTGTTAGTTAGCAGGCATCTGGTACAATCAGTGGCTTATCAAAATGATGCAGTCGCATGTTTAACGAAGTGGTGTTAGATGAGAATTTTCAAAGCCAAAAGCCCAGCAGGATTTGCTGAGGAATATATTGTCGAATCAATTTGGAATGGTGAGTTTCCACCGGGTTCTATCTTACCTGCTGAGCGTGAATTATCTGAGTTAATTGGTGTTACGCGAACTACGTTACGTGAAGTATTGCAGCGTCTAGCTAGAGATGGCTGGTTAACTATTCAGCATGGCAAACCGACACGCGTTA
Organism: Pseudoalteromonas sp. MSK9-3; assembly: GCF_003590335.1. Lineage (GTDB taxonomy): Bacteria > Pseudomonadota > Gammaproteobacteria > Enterobacterales > Alteromonadaceae > Pseudoalteromonas. Next base: position 282,759 of record NZ_MIET01000034.1, read on the forward strand.
ATAACTTTTGGGAAACATCTGGTTTGAATATTCTTGAGACATTAGCACGTCTTGATGAAGACAAAATGCCAGAGCTGACAGACCAATTGCTATCAGCTCGCACGAACATTAGTGCGATATATACACGTGCAGCCATTAAAGTTAATCCTGAGCAAGTAATTGAAATTTTATCAAAAAGTGATGAGTTAGAAGATGCTGCAGATGCATTTGCTGAATACGACTATCGTGTTCATCACCAATTAGCTGCTGCGGGTAACAATCATATTTATGTATTGGTTCTAAATGGGTTCAAAGGTTTGTATTCTAAAATTGGTGGACACTACTTTTCAGATGCACGTACACGTGAACTCGCTCGCCAGTTTTATAAAGATTTAACGGTATTAGCTGAGAACAAAGATCATGATGGCGCTATTTCGTTAATGCGTAAATACGGTCATCAAAGTGGTGAAATTTGGCTCCAATTGCGTGGTGATATGCCCGCAAACATAATGGATTAACCACTACTTGATAAAAAAGCCTCGCACCGCGAGGCTTTTTTGTATCTGCGACTGTAATTAACCTCAGCTCTGGATAAGCGAATTTGCCCCATAAAGCTATTTTTCTCACTCTCGGCCTTGCTTTCATTTGTAATGGCCCGCTATTACTGCATAAAAGCGCCTTGATATTGAGCAAAATATCATCATTGGATTGTATGTAAGTTTGTTTTCAAAACATTTTCTATTCCAAAACCTTTATCCAAACCTGAAGTTAATTAACAGAGAGTGGGTTAGACAAAGTGCATTCATAAAAATCGATTGCACCTATCGTTAAAATCGATTATCAATTTATCCCGCAGACGCATACACTTAGGCAAATTTTTGATTGGGGTTGTTTTCTCGGTTAACGCCTCAATATAAGCAGTAATAATGTAATGACGTCGTGTTAATGTATGCGACTAAATTGGATATAAACCTAACTATTTGGAGAATACAATGGGTGTATTAGTAGGCCGTCAGGCACCAGATTTTACAGCAGCAGCAGTATTAGGAAACGGTGAGATTGTAGATAGCTATAACCTACATGAGACTATTAAAGGTAAAAAAGCAGTTATCTTCTTTTACCCACTAGATTTCACTTTCGTATGTCCTTCAGAGCTAATCGCATTCGATAAGCGTTTTGAAGAGTTCCAAAAACGTGGCGTTGAAGTGATTGGTGTTTCTATTGATTCACAGTTCTCACATAACGCATGGCGTAATACTCCTGTAAATGAAGGTGGTATTGGTCCAGTGAAATACGCACTTGTTGCAGATGTTAAGCATGAAATCTGTCAGGCATACGACGTTGAGCACCCAGAAGCTGGTGTTGCTTTTCGTGGTTCATTCCTTATCGATGAGACTGGTAGCGTACGTCACCAAGTCGTTAATGACCTTCCACTAGGTCGTAACATCGACGAAATGCTACGTATGGTTGATGCATTAGCATTCCACAGTGAGCACGGTGAAGTGTGTCCAGCTGGTTGGACTGAAGGTAAAGCTGGTATGGATGCAAGCCCTGAAGGTGTTGCTAAATTCCTATCTGAAAACGAAAGCGCGCTATAATTCGCTTTAGTTTGATAACCCGCCATCTGGCGGGTTTTTTTATGTCTCATACCCGTCTCTTTGAATTACTCTAATTACTTTCATGCTAATGAAGACAACCTGTGATTAACTCTCTTCACTAACTCAACACTTAAGTATCCGATAAACAAACTGATCACCGGTAACGCAAATAAGCTTACAAGTACAGTCTCATTTGTCATCATTATCACCTGTGCTTGTGGTGGTATTAGAAGTATTGGTATTTTGTTTTTCTGACTCTTCATTTAATTTTGCGACCATGGAGCGGACAGTAGCAGATTTAACTTCTTCAATCTGTGTTGAAATTATTGAGTTAATTTGACTCGAGACTTCATTGTATAGCTCGGATGTTAAGGTATTTGCCTGAGCTGATATGCTAGCGCCTAGAAAAAGTGTAGTGATAGTCAATTTGGTGAAAATAGTCATAGCGGTGTTCCTTTGTGTATGTTATTTAATTAGTCGTATTAACTATTACAAAGGTTGTGCCAAACTTAATATATTTTTTATCTTGTTGATAATTAGGAGGTTATGTTGTTTTTAGTTTTAATTCTCAAATGTCTGATTAATAGATCTAACCAGACATTTGGTCAGTTATGCTAAATATTGGTTAATCTTGATCTAGCAGTTGATAGATGAGTTTTTTAACCGTATCGGGCTCAAAAGGTTTATCACACATTGCATTGACGCCAGATTGTGCAATGTTTGCTAAATGGGTGTCATTTGCTTCTGAGGTGACCATAAGTACTGGAATATGGGCGTGTTCATCGCTATTACGAATTGTTTCGGTCAGCTCCTGGCCATTTACTGAGGGCATGTTGTAGTCTGTAACGATAAGATCGAACATATGCTCTTGTAATATCTTCAGGGCGTGGGCACCATCCTCTGCTTCACAAAAACGCTGGGCACCTAGGTTGGTTAATACTCTGCGTATGTGATTGCGAGCAAGTCTTGAATCGTCAACGATGAGAATACGTAAATCATGTACGTCGTAAAGGTCAAGCTCTAGCTCTTGTGGCGCTAAAATATCTAATGTGGCATTTATTGCTCGTCCTAAGTGCACCTTGTTAAACGGTTTAGGTAGGATGGCAATAACACCAGATTGTTTAAATATTTCTAGTTCAGCTTTTCGGGTTTCACTAGACACAAGCATGAAAGGCACGCCATGTTCACTAAGCTCGGTATTTATGTATGCTTGCAGTTCTTGGGCCGTGCCGTCACTAAAGTACATACTAGAGATCACGAGATCAGGAATACTGGTTGCTAACATGGTTTTAGCGCTTTCAAGTGAATCAGCAAAGTCGATATTAGAGATGCCTTCTTCTTGCAACTCTTTAGCAATAATCTTTCTTTGCGTGGCAGAAGGCTCGATAAGTAATATGGCTAGATCAGCACTGAGTAATTCGTTCATTGTCACCCTAATTTATTGCTTACCTAATATAAGTAAGTACTACATCAATAAGAATACAATATAACGTATTAGTAATACCCCAGCTAGAAAATTTACAGCACTTTTACAGAATAATTGCGAATCTTAGCGCCTAAACTCATCAGACTGAGGTAAGTCAACTAGGATCAGTACGGCACCTTTACCACCATATTCCAGTGGTGCTTGATGTATTGCGAGTATATCTGGGTGCTGTACAAGGTACTGCGGTACTTTATGCTTTAATATTCGCTCTCCAATACCATGCACAATACATGCGCAGTAATAATGCTGCTTTTTGCAAGCGTGGATCAGTGCTGCAAGCTCATCTTTTGCTCGGTCTTTATTTAAACCGTGTAAATCGAGCATTAATTCGGGTGCAAAATCACCCCGACGTAGCTGTTTTGCGAGGTACTTATCTGCACCTGGGCGCACGTAATTCACCGTACCATGAGTATCAATATCTGGTACATATTCGTCTGAAAAGTAAAACTCAGCTTGATGTTGCTTTGTTTGCTCACAGAGGGCGTCTCCAACATGCGTTTTGACTGGTTTTTTAAAGCGAACGGTATCTTGCTTTAGCTCTTTGGCCCCGCTAATTGATTGGCGGAATAAATTAAAATCATCTTCATCAGTCATGGAATTCACATTTAGCAGCATTTATTAGCGCATTCTAAATAAAAAAAGCGTAAAAACCTAGCTGAAAAACCGTTACAATAGCGCTAAATAAGTACCATTTAGTTGAGACACGCAATGAGTGAATTACAGATCACCGAAGAGATTGCCGAAGAGGCATATAGTGAATTATTAACGATACAAGATTGGTTGCGTTGGACTACCAGTCAGTTTGTCAGCCATGGCTTGTTCTTTGGGCATGGCACTGATAATGCGTGGGATGAAGCGGTGAGCCTAGTGTTGCCTATTTTGAACTTGCCGCTTGATGCGCCAACGGAGCTGATGCAAGCTAAGTTAACGCGTACTGAAAAAATTCGCTTGATGAGCTATATCGTAGGGCGCGTAGAAGATAGAACACCAGTGCCTTATTTGACAAATCAAGCCTGGTTTGCTGGTTTGCCATTTTATGTTGATGAGCGTGTGTTGATCCCACGTTCTCCATTTGCTGAGTTAATTGACAATCGGTTTGCCCCCTGGGTTGCTGAGTCTCAGCCGGTAACGCGTATTTTGGACATGTGTACGGGGTCGGCATGTATTGCGATAGCGTTAGCTAATAAGTTCGAAGATGCACAAGTCGACGCGGTCGATATTTCATATGATGCGCTTGAGGTGGCTAATATCAATATTAGTGAACACATGCTGTATGACCGAGTTTTTGCGATTCAATCAGATGTATTTAGTGGTGTACCGGGCCAAAAATACGATCTAATTGTTGCGAATCCGCCTTATGTAGATGCTGAGGACATGGAAGATTTACCTGATGAATTTCATCATGAACCTGAACTTGGCCTATCATCGGGTGATGATGGGCTAGATGTTACCCGGACAATTTTGTTAGAAGCGGCTGAGCATTTAACGGAACAAGGCGTATTATTTGTCGAGGTGGGTAATTCTATGGTACATATGGATGCTTTATATCCGGAAGCACCCTTTACTTGGCTTGAATTTGAGCGAGGTGGCCTCGGGGTATTTATGATCTCGAAACAGCAGTTAGTCGAGTACTTTAATAACTAGGGCTGGCTTGTTAACACAGCAGCGTTAGGCATTGTCATTTGGAATGAGGAAGGGTAATGGCAGGAAATAGTATAGGACAGCTATTTAAGGTAAGTACCTTTGGCGAAAGCCACGGTCTTGCTTTAGGTGGTGTAGTGGATGGTGTGCCAGCAGGTTTAGCGCTGTGTGAAGCGGATATGCAATTTGACTTAGATAGACGCAAACCAGGACAAAGCAGATATACGACACAGCGCCGAGAAGGGGATGAAATTAAAATTTTGTCTGGCGTTTTTGATGGTAAAACCACAGGGACCAGTATTGGTCTGATCATTGAAAATACCGATCAACGCTCGAAAGATTATGGAAAAATAGCAGAAACATTTCGACCGGGCCATGGTGATTACACTTATTGGCATAAATATGGGCATCGTGATTATCGAGGGGGTGGTCGCTCATCCGCTCGTGAAACAGCAATTCGAGTTGCCGCCGGTGGTATTGCTAAAAAATATTTGAAGCAAATACACGGGATTGAAATTAATGCATGTTTATCTCAACTTGGGCCAATTAGTGCTGAGCAGTTTGATTGGTCACAAGTGGAACAAAACCCATTTTTCTTTCCTGATCAAAGTAAACTTGATGCATTAGATGACTATATGCGTGACCTTAAAAAACAAGGTGATTCGGTCGGTGCAAAAGTCACTGTGGTCGCGAAAAATGTACCCGTGGGGTTAGGCGAACCGGTATTTGATAGACTCGATGCTGAATTGGCGCATTCATTGATGAGTATTAACGCTGTTAAAGGTGTTGAGATTGGCGATGGTTTTGACTGTATTACGCAAAAAGGTTCAGAGCATCGTGATGAATTAACCCCAGAGGGTTTCTCAAGTAATCACGCAGGTGGTGTCCTTGCAGGTATTTCTACAGGGCAAGATATTATTGCCTCTATCGCTTTGAAACCCACTTCAAGTATTACAATCCCAGGCCAAAGTATTAATACGTCAAACGAACCCGTAGAGATTATCACCAAAGGTCGGCATGATCCGTGCGTTGGTATTCGTGCTATTCCTATTGCTGAAGCAATGGTAGCCATTACTTTAATGGATCATTTATTACGCCAGCGTGGGCAAAACCCCAATGTTAATTTGGCTCATGGGCCAATTAAAGGCCAAATTGATTAATAATCTTTGATATCACCACATTGTGGCGTATTACTTGCTGATCTCTTTCTAGGTAAATAAGGAGATCAGCATGTTATTGTTCAGAAGTACCACAGAATCTAGCTTCCAAGTGAAGCAAGCCCCCCAAAGTGAAAAAAGCCAGCCACTAGCGCCACAAGAGCGGCAAGAATTTACCAAAGAGATGGCAACCTATACACCCTCTGAAACCACAAAGTCATTACAGAATAAAAATGTGTCGGTTTACTCCAAAGATGACTCATTTTTAGGCCAGATGAAAGAGGCGTTATTACTTAGCCGTATGGGGGTGAGTAAAGAAAAGGTGGACGAGTTGCGCGCGAAGCTCGACGAACTTGATAAACTACTTGCAAGTGGAGGTATTTCACAAGAAGAGTATCAACAGCAAAGAGAGTTGATTGAAAAAGAACTGGCGAAAGAGTATCAAAAGGGTGCTAAACAAGAAGAGGTCATTGACGCTGAAGAGAAGGTAAAATCAAAGATTGGCGACCTTGATTAAGCGCGCTAACATTCGTACGGACATCTCTATTGTAGTATAAATCACGTATTAATACGGCAGGTTGGTTGAATCGAAGGTGAGCAGCTTATTGGTGCTGTTGATAGCGTGTTTGCGCTGTTTGCGCGTAATGTATCTAGTTACTTATCTTCATATTTGCACATGTATATAACATAATTGGCACCAAAAACCTGAATAGTTAAACTTAATCAGCAAGTAAAAAGCCGCTGTTTTATTGCGGCTTTATTGAGTGCGTTTGAGGCGTAGCTGTATTAGCTGTGGTACTTCTCGCATGCTTCTAACGTATTCTCAATCAAACTCGCTACTGTCATCGGGCCAACGCCCCCAGGTACCGGTGTGATGAAACTTGCTTGTTGTTCAGCGATGTCATATTGCACATCACCGACCAATTTTCCTGACTCTAAGCGGTTTATACCAACATCGATGACCATTGCACCTTCTTTCACCCAGTCACCAGGAATAAACTCTGGTTTGCCTACGGCAACCACTAATAGGTCAGCGCGTCGCACATGTGCTTCTAAATCTTTAGTGAACTTATGACAGACAGTTGTAGTACAGCCAGCGAGTAGTAACTCTAATGACATTGGGCGACCAACAATATTGGATGCACCGACGACAACAGCATGCATACCTTTATAGCGTACGCCAGTAGAGTCAAGTAGTGTGATGATCCCTTTAGGTGTACACGGGCGTAGTGCGGGCATACGCTGTGCTAATCTACCAATATTATACGGATGAAACCCATCAACATCTTTATGAGGGTGGATACGTTCTAACACTTTCTCTGCGTCTAAGTTTTCTGGCAAGGGGAGTTGTACCAAAATACCATCAACTTCAGGATCATTGTTCAATGAGTCGACCAGCTCTAACAATTGTTCTTCGTTGGTATCGCCTGGGAGGTCGAAAGATTTAGATATAAAGCCAACTTCATCGCAGGCTTTGCGCTTAGAGCCTACATATACTTGACTTGCTGGATCTTGTCCGACTAGGACTACTGCAAGTCCCGGTGCCCGCAGGCCTTGCTCTATTCTTTGTTCTACACGTTTTGTGACTGTGTTACGAACCTGTTTGGCGATAGCCTTACCATCTATGATGTTTGCCGTCATGGTTGACCTTTATTAGGAGTTAAAAACTTGAACGATAAAGAGCGTAAAGGGGTTGCTCTGAAATTGCTACTTAATATTAGTAAAGCAATGGCGGTATTTTCTCATAAAAAGCATGAATGGGCCAAGGAACAATCAAAACAAAGCGACTTTAATAAAGGCATGTATTAAGAGGAATATTAAAAACTGTATAAATTTCAGCAAACTGATCTAAAAAATGTACTTTTTGAGGTAAAAGTAGGCAGTTAGACTCTTTTTTTAAAAAAGTGTTTGACCTACCTCGGTCAAATCACTATTATGCACCCCGTTGTCAACGAGGACACTCCGAAACAACAAAAATGGTAACGGCGATTAGCGCAGTTTGGTAGCGCACTTGGTTTGGGTCCAAGGGGTCGCAGGTTCAAATCCTGCATCGCCGACCACTTTCTCTTTGTTATTTAAAGAGAAAGTAAGGAAGAACTAGGTTCTGACGATGCGCCCGTAGCTCAGCTGGATAGAGCAACGCCCTTCTAAGGCGTTGGTCGAAGGTTCGAATCCTTCCGGGTGCGCCATTTTAAAATTTGTAAGACTCTATGTAGTGGCGGCTGTAGCTCAGTTGGTAGAGCCCTGGATTGTGATTCCGGTTGTCGTGGGTTCGAGCCCCATCAGTCGCCCCATCTACATTGAAAATATAAAGTCGGCGATTAGCGCAGTTTGGTAGCGCACTTGGTTTGGGTCCAAGGGGTCGCAGGTTCAAATCCTGCATCGCCGACCACTTTTCAAAATTCATGCTTTATATTATCGGCGATTAGCGCAGTTTGGTAGCGCACTTGGTTTGGGTCCAAGGGGTCGCAGGTTCAAATCCTGCATCGCCGACCACTTCTCTCTCTAGTTTTATCATCTTATTCAATCATATTTTAACCACTTAACTCTTTATTCCTTATTAATTTCTTTTCATCACTCGACTATCGAATTTTATAGGTTATAATGCCGCGTCTATTATTAAACATAGCGCCCAGTAAGGGCAGGCAGCAAGAATCACTCCTGTAATTAGCCTTTGAGCGAAGTTTCGCTTTGAGCTTAATTTTGGCAGGGTGCATTACTTGTTTGTAAGGAAGGCGCGTTGTCGCCCAAAATTGAAGATTGAGGTAAATCATGCAAGTTTCTGTTGAGACGACTCAAGGCCTTGAGCGCCGTCTGACTATCACCGTTCCTGCAGAGAACGTTGAGACTGAAGTTAAAAAACGCTTACAACAACTGTCAAAAACTCAGCGTATCGACGGTTTCCGTCCTGGTAAAGTACCAGTGTCTGTGATCACTAAGCGTTTCGGTGCTGCAGTTCGTCAAGAAGTTGCAGGCGATATCATGCAACGTAACTATATTGATGCTATTGTTGCAGAAAAAATTAACCCAGCAGGTGCTCCAACTTTTGCACCTAAGTCTTTAGAAGCTGGTAAAGATCTAGAATTTGACGCAACATTTGAAGTATACCCAGAAGTAGCGATTAAAGACCTAGATAAAATCACTGTTGAAAAGCCAGTAGTTGACGTGACTGACGCAGATTTAGCAAACATGCTAGAAACGCTTCGTAAGCAACATGCTGATTGGGCTGAAAGTGATGCGGCTGCAGGCGAAAATGATCGTGTAACGGTTGATTTCGTTGGTACTGTAGACGGTGAAGTATTTGAAGGTGGAAAGGCAGAAGACTTCCCACTTGAGCTTGGACAAGGTCGTATGATCCCAGGTTTCGAAGACAACATCATTGGTAAAAAAGCAGGCGAAGAAGTTGTTGCTGACGTAACATTCCCTGAAGAATACCATGCAGAAAACCTAAAAGGTAAGCCTGCACAGTTCACTATCACTGTTAAGAAAGTAGAAGTTCAAGAACTTCCAGAGCTTAATGATGAGTTTTCAGTGAAATTTGGTGTTGCTGAAGGCGGTGTTGACGCACTTAAAGAAGAAGTGAAGAAAAACATGACGCGTGAACTTTCTCAAGCTGTTAAAGCTAACGTGAAAGATCAAGCGATCAAAGGTCTTCTTGAGCACAACGAAACAGACGTTCCAAAAGCACTCGTAGATCAAGAAATTGATGCATTACGTCAGCAAGCGGCACAACGTTTTGGTGGCAACGCACAAAATATGCCTGAACTACCTGCAGAATTGTTCCACGAGCAAGCAGTAACACGCGTTAAAACTGGCCTATTACTAGGTGAAGTTATTAAAGCAAACGAGATCAAAGTAGACGACGCAAAAGTTGAAGAACTAATTGCAACAGTTGCTTCTGCTTATGAAGATCCAACAGAAGTTGTTGCTTATTACAAAGGCAACGAACAAATGATGCAACAAATGCGTAACGTAGCAATGGAAGAGCAAGCAGTAGAGTCAATTCTAGCTGCTGCGTCTGTTACTGACGTTGAAAAAGCATTCGATGACATCATGAATCCTCAGCAAGGTGCGTAATAAGTCATTGACTTAACGCTAAGCTAACGATTTAATGGCTCGTGACGTTCTGCAAAATTGCAGCGTGTCCGAGCCTTTTTAGTTTATAGGCTACCAAGACCAACCAATTCGCAGCACTATCCAAAGTATCGCTGCGCATAAGGAATGAAAAATATGAACGACGGTATGATCGATCCTTTCAATGCATTAGTACCTATGGTTGTTGAGCAAACAGCTAAAGGCGAGCGCTCTTTTGATATATTCTCACGTTTGTTAAAAGAACGTATTATTTTCTTGACTGGACAAGTTGAAGATCAAATGGCTAATTTGATTGTTGCCCAACTATTGTTCTTGGAATCAGAGAGCCCTGATAAAGACATTTTCTTGTATATCAACTCACCTGGCGGTTCTGTGACTGCGGGAATGTCGATATATGACACAATGAACTTTATTAAACCAGATGTCAGTACTGTGTGTGTTGGTCAAGCGGCAAGTATGGGAGCATTCTTGCTGTCAGGCGGTGCAAAAGGTAAGCGTTATTGTTTACCTAACTCTCGTGTGATGATCCATCAACCATTAGGTGGCTTCCAAGGTCAGGCGTCTGATTTCGAAATTCATGCGAAAGAGATTTTGTCTATTAAAGAAAAGCTAAATAGGCTAATGGCGGAACACACAGGCCAGCCGTATGAAGTACTGGCAGGTGATACTGACAGAGATAATTTCATGAATGCGCATGAAGCATTAGAGTATGGTTTGATTGATGCAGTGCATACACGTAGAGAACTTAAGTAAAGAATTAGGGAATGCGATGTTATCGCATTCCTGACTATGCCAAACTGAAAAATATTTGGTATAGTGAAGACATTGTAGATGGTTGTCTATTGAGATAACTAATAGAAAATGAGGTAGCTGAATGTCCGACACTCCAACAGACGGCGACAAAAGTAATAAACTCTTATACTGTTCGTTTTGTGGTAAGAGCCAACATGAAGTGCGCAAATTAATTGCGGGACCTTCTGTATATATTTGTGATGAATGCGTTGATCTGTGTAACGACATTATTCGTGAAGAAATTAAAGATATTGCGCCAAAACATGACGCAGCAGATAAATTACCTGTTCCAAAAGAAATTCGTAACCATTTAGATGATTATGTTATTGGTCAGGAGCACGCCAAAAAAGTGTTGTCTGTTGCAGTTTACAATCATTATAAACGTCTTAAGAATCAAGGCTTAAACAAAACTGATGTTGAGTTGAGTAAGAGTAATATTCTTTTGATCGGGCCGACGGGTAGTGGTAAGACATTACTGGCAGAAACTTTGGCTAGATTACTTGATGTACCATTCACTATGGCCGATGCGACAACATTGACAGAAGCGGGTTACGTTGGTGAAGACGTTGAGAATATCATTCAAAAGCTGTTGCAAAAATGCGATTATGATGTTGAAAAAGCACAGCGTGGAATTGTGTACATCGATGAAATTGACAAAATTTCGCGAAAATCAGATAACCCGTCTATCACAAGAGACGTGTCTGGTGAAGGTGTACAACAAGCATTGCTTAAGCTAATAGAAGGGACTGTTGCATCTGTTCCACCACAAGGTGGACGTAAGCACCCTCAGCAAGAGTTTTTGCAAGTTGATACCTCAAAAATCTTGTTTATCTGTGGCGGAGCATTTGCTGGATTAGATAAAGTGATTGAGCAACGCAGTCATAAAAACGCAGGTATCGGTTTTGGTGCACAAGTAAAATCTGCTGACTCATCGCGTTCGTTAAGTGAGACATTTAAAGATGTTGAGCCTGAAGATCTGGTTAAGTATGGTTTGATCCCTGAGTTCATTGGTCGCTTGCCGGTTGTTGCAACTTTAACTGAGCTGGATGAAGATGCTTTAATTCAAATATTGAACGAACCTAAAAATGCATTAACCAAGCAATTTGCTACATTGTTCCAAATGGAAGATGTTGATTTGGAATTCCGTGAAGACGCGCTCAAAGCTATTGCTCACAAAGCGATGGAGCGAAAGACTGGGGCACGTGGTTTACGTTCAATTGTTGAAGCTGTATTGCTTAATACGATGTATGAGCTGCCGTCAATTGACAATGTCAGTAAAGTTGTTGTTGATGAAACAGTCATTAAAGGTGAGTCAGATCCGATCTTGATTTATGAAAATAGTGGCCAAGACAAAGCTGTCTCAGAGTAATACCACTGTTTAAGAAAAAGGAGCCTAGTGCTCCTTTTTTTATCAACATATTGAACTTTATGGTAACTATCCCCATATAGCTATCTATTATTAAAATAACGAATTGCGAAGAGAATCAAATGACGCTTGAGAGAACGGATCGAGTCGAAATCCCTGTGTTGGCGCTGCGAGATGTCGTTGTATATCCACATATGGTGATCCCATTGTTTGTCGGTCGAGAAAAGTCGATAAAATGCTTAGAAGCGGCAATGGAAAATGATAAACAAATATTTTTAGTTGCACAAAAAGATGCGTCTGTTGATGATCCAAGTACAGATGAGATTTATGATGTAGGTACGATTGCGACAGTTTTACAGTTATTAAAGCTACCTGACGGTACAGTGAAAGTACTGGTCGAAGGTACGCAGCGTGCAAAGATAGACGAGTTCATAGTCTCAGACGAATACTTTTTAGCTCATGCACAATTCATTGAATCGCAGGATATAGAAGAACAAGAACAAGATATATTTATCCGTAGTGCGGTCAGTCAATTTGAAGGGTATGTAAAACTAAATAAAAAAATACCACCTGAAGTACTGACATCAGTATCTGGCATTGATGAAGCGGCGCGTCTGGCTGATACAATGGCTGCTCATATGCCAATCAAGGTACCAGAAAAACAAAAAGTGCTTGAACTTGGTAGTGTTACTGAGCGCTTAGAGTATTTGATGGCATTGATGGAGGGTGAGATCGACCTACTACAGGTTGAGAAAAAAATCCGTTCACGTGTTAAAAAACAGATGGAAAAATCTCAGCGAGAGTATTATTTGAATGAGCAAATGAAGGCCATTCAGAAAGAACTCGGTGAGCTTGATGACGTGCCTGATGAGTTTGAAGCTTTGAAGAAACGCATCAGTGAAGCACAAATGCCTGAGGAAGCGCAAGAAAAGGCCACCTCTGAGTTGAACAAGCTAAAAATGATGTCTCCGATGTCTGCTGAAGCGACGGTTGTCCGTTCATACATTGATACCATGATCAATGTACCGTGGAAAAAGCGCTCTAAAGTTAAGAAAGACTTGGCAGGTGCGCAAAAGATTCTAGATGCTGACCACTATGGTTTAGAAAAAGTTAAAGAACGCATTATTGAGTATCTTGCCGTTCAGCAAAGAATCAATAAACTTAAGGGCCCAATATTGTGCTTGGTCGGTCCTCCAGGCGTAGGTAAAACTAGCTTAGGGCAATCTATAGCGCGTTCTACAGGCCGAAAATATGTGAGAATGGCACTTGGCGGTGTTCGTGACGAAGCTGAAATACGTGGACACAGACGCACATATATTGGTTCTATGCCAGGCAAACTTATTCAAAGTATGAGTAAAGTTGGCGTTAAAAACCCGCTGTTCTTATTGGATGAGATTGATAAAATGTCATCTGATATGCGTGGTGATCCGGCGTCAGCATTATTAGAAGTGCTAGATCCTGAGCAAAATAGTAATTTTGCTGATCATTACTTAGAAGTCGATTATGACTTATCTGATGTGATGTTTGTAGCAACATCAAATAGTTTTAATATTCCTGGCCCATTACTCGATAGAATGGAAGTTATTAGACTGTCGGGCTATACCGAAGATGAAAAGCTGAACATCTCTATTCAGCATTTAATCCCTAAACAAGTTAAGCGTAATGGATTAAAAGCGAATGAAGTAGACATTGAAGACAGCGCCATTATTGGAATTATTCGTTATTATACGCGTGAAGCGGGTGTGCGTAATCTAGAGCGTGAGATTTCTAAATTATGTCGCAAGGCTGTGAAAGAAATTTTACTAGACAAAGAAACGAAGAAAGTGGTCATAAACCAAGACAACTTAGAAGCTTTCCTCGGTGTACAACGTTTCGATTACGGTAAAGCAGAAGATGGCGATAGAATTGGTCAAGTGACGGGTTTAGCATGGACTGAAGTGGGCGGTGATTTACTGACTATCGAGTGTGCGGCTGTGCCTGGCAAAGGCAAGTTAACGTTTACTGGTTCTTTGGGCGATGTCATGCAAGAGTCTATTCAGGCAGCTATGACAGTAGTGCGGAACAGAGCTGAGAAATTGCGTATCAATGCAGACTTTCACGAAAAGCGCGATGTTCATGTACATGTGCCTGAAGGCGCTACGCCAAAAGATGGGCCTAGTGCGGGTATTGCGATGGTGACTTCGTTAGTTTCAAGTCTCACTGGAAACCCTGTACGCTCAGATGTAGCAATGACGGGTGAAATTACACTACGTGGTGAAGTATTGCCTATCGGCGGTTTAAAAGAAAAGCTATTGGCTGCACACCGTGGTGGAATTAAGACGGTGATTATTCCAAAAATTAATGAGCGTGACTTAAAAGAAATACCTGACAATGTTAGGGAAGGCTTAGAAATTCACCCTGTTACTTGGATCGATGACGTACTATCATTGGCTTTGGCTAACCCTGTTGAGAGTTTTTCTGTAGAAAACTCGAAAAAGTAAGAAAAAATCAAAAAAAGTGCTGTAAAAGGGTTTTCAAATCTAAAAGGTATGTTAACTTAGGCACTGGTTTTAAGCCTAGGCCTTATGTAGCCTAGGTTTGAGCAAGATTACGAATTAGAGAATCGCTGTGATATCTCTAGTATGAATAATAAAAGTGGTAGTTATCAAAGTTGGCTCTCGCTTTTGATAATAACAATGTAAGAGGATGATATTGTGAATAAATCTCAATTAATCGATCATATCGCAGCTGATGCTGATATTTCTAAAGCGGCTGCAGGTCGTGCACTAGATTCATTCATTGAATCTGTAACGGGCGCATTAAAAGACGGCGATTCAGTGGCACTGGTTGGCTTTGGTACTTTTTCTGTACGTGAACGTGCAGCGCGCTCTGGTCGTAACCCACAAACTGGTGAGACTATCCAAATTGCAGCGGCGAATATCCCTTCTTTCAAAGCGGGTAAAGCGTTAAAAGATGCAGTAAACTAATCCACTTGGATTATTAGCGCGGTTTTACACTGTTTCACACTATTTGCATTTCAAAGCCGTGTGTTGCTTCAAGAAAAAAAGCGTATCTGATAAGATACGCTTTTTTTACATTAGCAAGAAATTTCTAAAGCGCTTATGTGCTTTGGCTTAGATAAGAGAAAGAACAAATGCTTGAAAAGATTAGAGAGGGCTCACAAGGCCCAGTTGCCAAAATAATTCTTGGTGCAGTCATCTTGTCTTTTGCGTTAGCAGGGATCGGTGGTTACCTAGGTCAAACCACAGAGCAACCTGTTGCAGAAGTCAATGGAATAAAAATTAGCCAGACAGATTTTGCAAGGGCGTATCAAAATGAACGGGCTCGGTTAGAGCAACAATTTGGTGAATATTTTGCACAAATTTCATCAGACCCGACTTACATGGCTCAAATACGAAAAGGGGTTGTTGATAGGTTAGTACAGCAAGAACTACAAAATCAGCTTGCAACCGAACTCGGCTTACGAGTAAGTGATGAACAGGTAAAAAAAGCCATTGTTGAAATGCCATATTTTCAACTAGGTGGCGAGTTTAGTAATGATCGTTATTTGCAAGTGATCAGACAAATGAACTTCCAACCAGACTCATTTCGTGAATATTTACGAGAAGAGATGACTCGTTCGCAACTTGTGTCTGCGGTGGCTGGCACTGAGTTTGTCTTATCAAATGAGTTAAGTAATACCGTTGCATTACAGCAGCAAACTCGTGCTCTGGATTATATTGTGCTTGGTAAAGACAAAATGAAGGCACAAGTGACGCTCGAAGATGATGCGGTTATCAATTACTATGAATTGAATCAAGATAAGTATCAATCTACAGAGCAAGTGTCGGTGCAGTATTTAGAATTGAATGCTGAGAATGTAGACCCTGAAGTCGCAGTGACAGACGCGGATGTACTTGCATACTATGAAGAAAGTAAAACACAGTATTTAGAACCTGAAAAGCGTCGTGTATCTCATATTCTTATAGAGAATAATGAAGATGATGCTGCATCGAACGCTGAGGCTCAGGCATTACTGGTACAGTTACGCGAAGGTGCTGATTTTTCAGAACTTGCCAAGACAAAATCTGATGATATTGTCAGTGCAGAACTTGGTGGTGATCTAGACTGGATCGAACTAGATATGATGGACCCTGAGTTCGAATCAGCGGCGTTTGCACTTGAAAATGTCGGTGATATTTCAGGCGTCGTTGCGTCAGAGTTCGGTTATCACATTATTAAATTAACAGATATTGAACGTGAAGAAGTACAAGCTTTTGATGAAGTAAAAGTTGAGTTGCGCGCCGAACTGGAAAAAAATGCAAAAATAGATGCGTTTTACCAAAAGCAAACAGAGATTGCTGAGTTAGCATTCGAAATATCAGATTCTTTAGAAGATGCGGCTTTAGCGGCGGGTGTAGAGCTTAAATCAACGGGCCTTATCAGCCGTTTAGCTTTACCAGCACCATTAAACACTCCTGTTGTTAGCAATGTGGTATTTACGCCAGAGTTACTTGAAGATCGTGTCAATTCTGAAGTGTTAGAGGTCGGAAGCGAGCATATTATTGTTGTGCGAGTAGTAGATTATGCGCCAGCAGCGACTAAACCATTTGACGATGTAAAAGCACAAATTGAAACTAGCCTAATTAATGAGCAAGCGTCAGCACTTGTGAATGAGCATACGCAAACATTATTCGGTGAATTACAAGCTGGTAAATCACTCACAGAGATTGCAACGACAGAAGGGGTTGAAGTGAGCTCAGAAGATGCACTTGCACGTCAAACATACTCTGTAGCGCCGGCAATTTTAAATGAAGCGTTTAAATTACCTCACCCAGTTGATGGCAAGTCTGAAGTTGCGGTTGTTGAGTTAAATAACGGTGATGCGGCACTCGTTCAATTAAACCGTGTTAATAGCGCAGCACCAACGGCTGATTTAGATGAGCAGCAAAAGCAAAGTATTACAAACTCTCAAATAAACAGAAATTATTTGGCGTTTGTGAATGCACTAGAAGCTAAAGCTGAAGTGGCGCGTCCACAAATTCAAGTTTCTGAGCAAAATTAAATTAAACTGCTAGTATGAGAAAAGGCATCATTATGGTGCCTTTTTTGTTTGTAAATTTTGATAGTTAATTATTGTGTAGGATTTAATATTATGTCGATTAATGGCATAGTGAAGGTTGGTAGCGATCCGCTGCTAGAAATTGATAAGAATAAAATGGAATCAGGGAAATATTATGCCTATAGAAATTAGTTTTGAGTTATCTGATGCTGATTTAGCGCACTTTAGAACGATGATGCAAAATGTGATTGCGAAAAGTAGTCACACAGATGAACAAGAAGTAATTAGGAAAGCGCGTGCGCTTGTTTTGGAAATGGAAAAAGCAGAGTTACCTGAGTTTGTGCGAACTCGTATGACGTCACTAGCTTTGTTAATTGATGCAGTGCAAGATGCGGAGTGGCAGGTTCCTGAAGAAGAGAAGCAAGCGATTATTTTATCATTAGCCTATTTCAGCGAGCCGGAGGATGTGGTGCCAGATCATATTCCAGGGTTAGGGTATATTGATGATGCAATCATGATTGAATTGGTACTACAAGACCTATCATTAGACTTAAAAGCTTATAGAGAATTTTGTAGTTTCAGAGCCACGGAAGAGGCACGTCGTGGCGACAACGCTAAAGTTGATAGAGAAAGCTGGCTTGAAGGAACGCGTACACAGCTTAGAGCTTCTATGCGACGTAATCGAAAATCAGCAAAACCAAGATTATTATCTCGTATAATGTAAGTGCATTCATGCGTAGCTTTACCTTTATATCTGGGTAAAGCTACAGTTATACGGGAATTTATACATTGTTACAGTCAATACACCACTGCGCTATTATCTGTTCAGACTATGCTCGTTCAAAGTATTTTTATACCGAAATATTGGGGTTAACGATTCTCGCGGAGAATTATCGTGCTGATAGACAGTCTTTTAAATTAGATCTTGCCTTACCCGATGGATCACAGATCGAACTGTTTTCATTTGTTGAACCACCAAAAAGAATATCGCGGCCAGAAGCGTGTGGCTTGCGTCACTTAGCATTCAGGGTTGATAAGCTTAGAGAAAGTGATTGAGTTGCTAGCAAAGCACCATGTGGCTGCAGAAGTTATCCGAATCGACGAATTTACAGGCTGTAGATATACATTTTTCGCCGACCCGGACGGATTACCATTAGAGCTGTATGAAACAGGCCTATAAAGTAATGACTACCTGAACATATTAGCTCGATTTGTCGATAATATGTACATCTCTTTGTGGGAATGGAATAGCAATATCAGCTCCGTCTAGCGCAGGTTTAATTGCACGGTTCATGTCAAAATAAACATCCCAGTAATCCTCGGTTTTGCACCAAACGCGTAAAGTTAAGTCGATGGAACTGTCGCCATATCCGGTAACGCCTACAAAGGGTTTTGGATCTTTAAGGACTGAGTTGTTTTCGAGTGCCATGCTTGTTAACGCCTGCTCAGCATTATCTACTGATGCGCAATAGCTGATCCCGACGCTTAAATCGACACGGCGTATCGACTCATGGGTAATGTTTTTTATTTTCTCACTGGCTAATGGCCCATTAGGTAGAATAACACGACGATTATCGAGTGTTGTTAGAAAAGTGCAGAAGACATCAATGGCTTCGACTACACCTTCTTCACCTTGTGCCACAATATAGTCACCTACCTGAAATGGTTTGAAAATAAGGATAAGAACACCGCCGGCAAAGTTTGAAAGGCTGCCTTGTAGTGCTAAACCTATTGCTAAACCAGCAGCTCCTAAAATAGCAATAAATGATGTTGTTTGAACCCCGATCATCGAAATCACTGAAATAAATAAGCAGGCTTTTAGCATCACCGTGGCCATACTGCAGAGCCACTTTCTCAAAGACACGTTAAATTCTTTCTTTTGTAGTAAAAAGTCAATGCCTTTACTGATCAGTGAAATAACCCATAAGCCAATAAATAGAGTGATTATCGCCAGTATGATTTTGGGGGCATATAAAATAGCCATTTCAGTTACGGTATTAACTACCTGTTCAACATCAATCTTAGACAAATCAAGCATAGAGCGTTCTCTTATATTTGTTAGTTAAAAAGTATTGATAATTGTAGCTTATTTATTAATTAGTGCTGATATTAAGCATTTTACAATAGAATTTAGTGTTATTTTTATTCAATCAAACCGAGAGCTGAGAGTTGGGTGTACAGAGTCTATAGATAAAAGGGAGCTAATAGGGGGTACGCAAAGGGTTATTATACATAAATAGCGTCGGGTTTATTTACTGTTTCGTACGACTGTTGTGGTTCAATAATTCCGGACACTATTTTAGGTGGTATCATTACCACTCAATCAGAGGTGTCTGATGGCAAAAAAACGCAGAACATTTAGTAAAGAATTCAAACTTGAAGCCGCTTGTTTAGTTTTAGACCAAGGCTATTCACTTCAAGAAGCATGTCGTTCATTAGATGTTGGAGAAACGGCTTTAAGGCGCTGGGTTCAACAACTTGAACTTGAGCGAAATGGTGAAACACCTAATGCCAAAGCTTTGACTCC
>NZ_MIET01000035.1 GCF_003590335.1 Pseudoalteromonas sp. MSK9-3
TGACCATATGAATAGTCGACTTTCTGTCAGATGGGTCATAAGAACGCCTCAGGGTTTTTCCATCAATGGCAATCACTTGGTTGTCAGTAAGTGTTTCGGTTTCTTTCATCCATTGTACAAAACACTTATGAAGTGCGTCAGGGTTAACACGACTGACAAGACGTGCAATGGTGTCATGAACTGGAATACCGTGTTTAAAAGGGGCATACTGACGCAGCCATTCGAGCTTGCAATGGCCAAAATCTTCAATGTCTTCCCAGCCTTCACAACCAGCAATGATAGCTGCTACGGTAAGAAACAAGACGTCGTGTAAAGGGTAAATTACTTTAATTTTTTGGCGTGGGTCTTCTATTAATTCAAAGTGTTTTGTCAAAACGTTCAGGCTCATAATGGGCGTTACTCAAAAATAGAGTATACGATCATGTTTGACCCATTAAAGCAAGACAGGTTGTGTTAATTGCTTAAAATACACTCATGATCTCACCCTGTGTTTTACACCTTAAACTTATCTAACTGTACCGACTGTTATGGTTAGACAAATCATTGGGAACATAGTAATTATAAGCTAGTACATTGAATAGATATTGTAAGTTTTAAGTACACTCAAAAAATGACGCTAAGTACTCTAATATATTTATCATTTTTTAATTAACTTCCAGACTGAATTTACATGCGTTTGTGAAAATTATCATCTTAGCGTTTCATTTTAGATGGTGAGGTTTGCTTAATGCATATAACCTATCTCACTTTGTGCCCCATAGCGCCACAGAATTTAATACCTAAAATCATATTAATCTAATGTCCGCTTTGGTACTTTTAATCAAATGAGAATTTCTGACTCTATAGGTTCCTGATGAAATTTAGAACAATTCTATTATCTAAAACAGGGCTGATTTTCATCGGTTCGAATGTTACTAGATAAGCCATGTCTAAGGTCTTCTTTCGTATCTTTGTTATCGTTATGGTCGCAAAGTGCAACGTCTGCTTTCTTCTTTAAGTTAAAAATAAAGACAACTGGCCGAATAACGGTTGATGGCACTCAACGGTCTGACAACGTTTGCAATGGACGCAATAATTAACGTCTTGCTGAGAAAATAAACCTGTAACCTTCGAATGACTGCTATGGTGGCTTTTGCGACTGTCAGGCTTAATAGTGCCTGAATTTTAACTGACACCCATTCAAAATTGACGGTTTTTCCTTCATTGCCGAATTTTAACTAACACCCATTCAAAATTGACGGTTTTTCCTTCATTGCCTATCTTTTAAATTCAGCTTAAAAGATAGGCGCTTTCTCTTATGGCCACGGCACGAAAAAGACAAGTGAGTTTAACTGATACCAAATACTACCATTGTATTTCACGGTGTGTTCGCCGTGCGTATTTGTGTGGTGAGGATAAGGTAACAGGGCAATCGTATGAACACAGAAGAGGCTGGATAGAAGACAAACTGCTGGAACTTGCCAAAGTATTTTGTATTGATGTGTGTGCGTATGCGGTGATGAGTAACCATACGCATATTGTGCTTTATGTAGATGATATAAAAGCTAAAAGACTGAGTGATAAAGCGATTATTATCAGATGGCATAAGCTATTTAAAGGCACCATACTGTCTCATAAGTACCTTCAGGATGAGCGTCTAGACTCAGCCCAACGATATTTTTTAAATAAAGACATTGAACAATTTAGAGAACGTTTAGCAAGTATCAGTTGGTTTATGCGGGTACTAAATGAAAGCATTGCCCGTAAAGCGAATAAAGAAGATAACTGTACAGGCAGGTTTTGGGAAGGCCGTTTTAAATCACAAGCCTTACTCGATGAAGCGGCACTGGCAGCCTGTATGGCGTATGTTGATTTAAACCCAATCAGAGCCAAAATGGCTGACACACCCGAAACCTCAGACTACACCAGTGTAAAAACTCGCTGTGAGTATGCCAAAGAGGGCAAACAGCCTAAACACTTGGCACGTTTTGCAGGTAGCCCCCGAAAGCACATGCCGAAAGGTTTACCGTTTGAATTAAAGTCCTACTTAGAACTTGTAGAGTTGACAGGCCGATGTATGCGGGCAGATAAGCGAGGCGCTATAAGCCTAATCAACTCACCAATTCTAGACAGACTCAACATCAGCCCAGAGAACTGGCAAAAACTCACCACCCAATTTACCAAAGTCTTCCATGGTGCTGTAGGTCGCCCTAAGAAGCTAGATAACTATTGCGCGAGCCTAGAAATTAAACGGCGGGCTAATTATAAGCAGTGTGAAAAATTACTGGCTTGACTGCTATACCATCAAGATAATTTCTATATAACCAATACACCATAGCTTGGTGAATTGGCGGTGCCTTTTGGATGCGTATTAGTTCAGTTTTTCCTATCTTTGAGCTTATAGCGCATGTAGTTTATTCGATTTTACTAACTAAACGATCTTTCAGGTTGAACGTGGCCTACCTATTGGCTACAGTTTTTTGAATGGGTGTCACTGTTCATCCCCCTGTGGGTCGGCCTAAAAAGCTTGATAATTATTGCGCGAGCCTAGAAATGAAACGGCGCGCTAATTACACGCAGTGTGAAAAGTTACTGGCCTAATGTTTATACCACCAAGATAATCTCTAGATACCCAATACATCATAGCGTGGCGGCTTAGCTGGCCTTATTGCTGCATATGAGTTTAGTTTCTCCTATCTTTGAGTTTATCGCACATGTAGTTTATTCGATTTTACTAACTAAACGATCTTTCAGGTTGAACGTGGCCTACCTATTGGCTTCAATTTTTTTTAATGGGTGTCACTGTTCATGTTGTATGACAGATTAAAAATTACAATGATATAGATGATCAGCGTTTTTTAAGTAAGGCCAGACTATCGGGGTGACTTTTAGTCGCCTCGAACCGTTTTTATAGTATCTACCGGCTTACATTTTAATTTTTAAATCAATAGTTGTGCAATAAAATGTTGCTCTGACATGTGTTTGGCTTAGCTGTCATTACCAGAGATTACTAAGGTGTTAAATGGCTTTGTTCATTAGGTATAAATAACTCTCTTTATTAATATATACATGGTTTTTTTTGAAAAGCCTTTTAAGCCAATTTGACTGAGTTTTGGGGTTGAAAATGGGTTGTGTACTGTCTAAGGAGAATAGCTGTATAGAGATAAGTGGCACACCCGCGATACATTCACAGATAAACACCATATAGGCAGATTTAAAATCAGCTCTGTTACCAGCCTCGACCATTCTTAAATTTTCATTGGTAAGACTATTGAACATAGCTGGTGCGAAAGAAAGCTCTTGATGTGGAATGTACTGCCCTAATAATTGATGAAAAAGCTTTTGATGGTTTGTGTGATGTAGGTTTTTAGCATCAATGGTTAATGCTAAATCTGATGTCTTTACAAAGTACCCCGTTTTATCGATCAATGTAGATAATGCATGGTAATTAAACAGACTGTATGGCGTGTTAGTTACGGGGTGTTTTGTGGTAGATAGTGTCTTCATCATCGCAGAAAATAGGCTGATCACTTGAGAAAAGGTTTGCACTACAGGCGTTGGCAATGGCTGTGTGGGATCATGATGGGTTGAAAATAAGATATGACCGGTTGCATTAAAGTAGATGTGGCGATGATTTTGGCCTGGGTCAGGGTTTTGCGCAGGAGCACTGCCATTATGATGAAATGATCTGAACCAGTCCAAAGTTGTGTGCTCCTTACTGAGTTGGCTCGGTAATATTTATACCAAGCCTGCCCGTTATTATGTATTTATGATGTGGCAATTGTATATATCTCAGCGCTTTGTGCTACTACACTGCCTGATTTATCAAGTACTTCTATGGTTGATGGCGTTGCTTGTGTACCTGAAACTGTGAAGTTAATAGAGTCTACTCCCCAATTTGCAGAGGTAATGACACCATTACCATCAATTTCGGCGAATCTTAAGGTGCCTTTTTCAGCAGGTAAGAACTGACCTTGAATTTGATAGGTCGTTCCGGTCGATAACGCACTACCAGACTCAATGGCTGCAAATGTTTTTGCATCGATAATATCGTTAATGGTTGGGGTTTGGGTTAGTAAGCCGCTCAACCAATTAATGAGCTCTAGGTAATCAGGGTCAGAATTTATTGAGTCTAAATCTCCAGCATATGATTTGATAAAGGAGGGAGTAACAAACATGTACGTATCTTTATGTAAGGTCCATGTAGTCGAGATAGATGACTCACTAAAACATGGCCCTAGCTTAAGCTGTTGCTTGTTTTGCTCACAATCAGCATATACCACAATGGCACTAACGATTGGCATGCCAAGTAGGTACTCACAAACAAAAACGATGTTACCCACTTTACTGTTTGAGTGGCTTGAGGAACCTGAAAGGTTCAAGCCTTCTTTACCTATCGAAGAGACCATCGCAGATGCAAAACTCATTTCCCCAGCTCCAGTTGCTAAACCGAGTAGTGATTCTAAAAGTTCTTTACTAAAATCGGCACCAAAGCTTTTTGTGTCATATTTTACATCTTCCTCTGTGACGTGAACAAATAACCCAGAGCCACTGATGATATTTTGGAGTGCTTCGTAATTATACAGAGAGTATGGCTTTTTGGTTGTTGGGTTTTTAGTTGTTGTAATTGCACGAGACATACCAGCAAAGAATACAGAGACTTCTGCAAACACTTTTTGCACCGATTCAGACAAGGGGGTATTGGCATCAACAGTACTAGACATCATGATGTTCCCTGTTTCATTAAAAACGTAATACTTCTTTGCTTCGATATTATTGGGATTTTTAACAGCGGGCTTTAGAGGTACAGTGTTCGTAGTGGTTGCCATAATCTTTCCTTTGTATAGAGGTCTATTGCTAGACAATGATGTATCGCCACACAGCGTAGTTAAAACCTTCAATATAGATTAAGAATAAATCGTTAGGAATTACACTACAGCCTGTCTTTGACGATGGGTTAGCTACAACGGCTAGTTTGTACGTTAATTAAAAAGTTAATAGTGAGCTTGATGAGTGTAGCGACAATAGTAAGGAAATGTAATTACGGCACATTACAGAAGGGGGGGAGCTGCGGCTGTGATCACTCAGCCAGCTCAGTCGAAAGGTTATCTTGTGTAGTGGTGTTGTCGACTTGCTCAGCTCTGTCTGCTTTAGACACGTAACGTGGTTTATTACTTTTATGTAATTTTGCATTTGCACGTTTATCTTTCTTTTTAAGCTTTTCGTAAATCTTCTTTTTACGGTTCATTAATGACTCCTCATGTTTAGATTGCGCATTGTATTGTGAATGAGTGAATAATGGAAATTATGACGAGATAATTTTTTATCACGTTCCTTTTTTACGCTTTTATGTGTGTTTTGTGTTTTTTTTGTAATTTATTTTTTACTTTAAGTTGCTGTAAATTCGAATAATTGCAAAAATCTATATGACAGCGGTGTCTTTTGGCTGTTGCTGAATTGTGATCACGGTGTTATGTTTAGTTCCCCTTTCGGGGCATAATTCTAGGGGAAATGATGATTTATAAAAAAAATATACTTGCAGCTGCTGTGCTTTCTGCAACATGTGCAGCTAATGCAAATACAGCACCAACACAAGAACTAACAAAAAAAGATCCACTGACATTTCAACAGTGGCATTTACAAAACACCGGTCAAACTGGCTTTTCTTTATCGGCAGGCCAAGTAGGTGAAGATCTTAATTTAGATTTTTCAGACCGTATGGGCATTAAAGGCCGTGGTATCACAGTATCAGTAATTGATACGGGCGTTGAGATTTCTCATCCTGATCTAGTCAACAACGTTGTACCGGGTTCTAAAAACCTAGTTGACGGCAGTGATTTCCCTACAGATAACCATGGTCATGGTACTGCGGTTGCTGGTTTGATTGCGGCTGAAGAAGGTAATGGCCTTGGTGGACGTGGTGTTGCGCCTTACGCAAATCTAGTTGGCTTTAATTATTTAGATGAGCAATCAGTAGCCTCATGGATGGTATCTCATGGTTTGAATGAAGATTTCCGTGCCCTTGACCGCTTTACAGACCCTCGCGTATTTAACCAAAGTTATGGTAGTACGCCATCAGCACCGATTAACGGTACTTTAGCAAACAACCCGCGCTTTGCGCTAGAAGAGCAAGTAATGCAAGACATTACACTCGATAGCCATTGGGGCCGCGGTGCGGTATATGTTAAATCTGCGGGTAATTCATTTAGAAATTACAATGGATATATTCAAGGTACACGCTTTTTAGTTTTACCTTATGAGAATGATCAGTTCTTTAATAACCAAGGACTGCCATTCCATGATGCGAATATTACCTTAGACAATACAACAAATTGGAATCTTGTCGTTTCAGCGCTTAATGCTGATGGTAAGTTGTCTTCATATTCTTCAGTTGGTGCAAACGTGTTCTTATCAGCGCCAGGTGGTGAGTATGGACAAGATAGACCTGCAATGGTTACTGTTGACTTAACGGGCTGTGATAAAGGTAGTAATATTACTGGTGCACACAAAAATGCGTTACATGGTGGTGCTGAACTAGACCCTAATTGTGACTATCGTGGCACAATGAATGGTACATCATCAGCTGCACCAAATGCATCGGGCGCAATTGCAACTGTGATGTCTGCAAACCCTGCGCTTGATGCTCGTACTGTGCGTCATATTCTAGCCTCAACGGCACGTAAAACTGACCCAACACATGCTGGTGTATCAATTAACTTTGAATCAGCAACTGGCGAACAAGTTAACTACGATGCAATCCCTGCATGGCAAACAAATGCAGCAGGGTATAACTTCCATAACTTTTATGGCTTAGGTGCATTTAACATTGATGATGCTGTATATAAAGCATTGTTTACAGGCGTTTCATTACCTGAGCTGCAAACAACTCAGTGGCAGTTACAAGAAGCGAATGTTGCCATCCCAGATGCAAGCCTAGCGGGTGCACAAAGCACAACTGTGGTTGAAGAAAACTTAACGATTGAAGCGGTTCAGTTGAAATTGAACGTTGACCATGAGCGTTTACGTGATATTGCAGTAGAGCTCACTTCACCATCAGGTACTCGTAGTGTGGTATTAAGCGCACGAACTGGTTTCTTAAATGGTACAGATGGTGGTTTTACCGATACTGTTATGCTTAGTCACCACTTCTATGGTGAACAATCTCAAGGTAACTGGACAATTAAAGTAATTGATACAGATAAAGGTACAAGTAGTACTTTAATCTATAACCAAAATATTGGTTTGTTCAGAACGAATACTGCTAACAATACCGTAGATGGCGTATTGAAAGATTGGTCTTTAAGAATTTATGGTCACTAAGAGGTAGATGCATATGAAACAACTATTAGTAATTGCTGCAATGACAGCATCTTCAGTGGCATTAGCAAACACTGCCGTGTCAAATGAAGAATTGGCTCAGCATTCTGTGCAAGATGTTAGTGTTCTACTAGCAGAAGGTGGCCAATTTGGCACTGTCAATGACGGTCAAAGTGTTGAGAAAGGTCAGATCATCGTAGGTGAAAATGGCTTAAGTGCTTACAAAGCAACGGGTGAAGTGATCATTGAGCTAGCGACATTTGCAGATGCAGATAAAGTGGCTGCAGCACATGGTCTGACGCTTAAACAAGCGTATAAATCATTCTATGTTGTGACGTCTTCACAGACGAACTTGACTGAAGTGGTAAATACACTGCGTCAACAAGGTACGGTTATTTCAGCTGACCTTGGCTTAATTGACTTAGGTACTAAGGTTAATTAATTCATTGATAATTAAAGGCTTAAGATATATATCTTAAGCCTTTTAATATTTTAGTTACTTTTTAATACGACAATACTATTTCTATTTATAGCTTTCCTTTCATTTTCTCGTTATTTCTTCAATTGCCCCCAATATGCTTACCAGTATGTTAATTAGTTTTTTATATACAATAATTTTAATGCTGTGTTGGTGAGTAAATATGCAAAAACTAATCGTAAAATAAACATGAATATGTAATTTTTGCGTTTTTATGTTTTGTTAATTTTTTGACTTCTTAATCTTTTATAATATTTTTCTTTTCTTTATTCTTTTTTTATATATGATCCCGCTCCTAAAAAATTTGAATTAGTAATTTGGAGTTGTGCGTTATTTATGAATATTAGGGATATGTCTATTGCAAAGCAGGTAGTAACCAGTTTTACACTTGTATTTATTGTGGTTGCTGTACTATGTGCATTAACGTTTTCTGGTGTAAGAAGCTTGAGCCTCGATGTTGAATCTATTGTAAAAACGAGTATTCCGTCACTTGAGTTGGTAAAAGAACTTCAGCTGGATTTAACGACCGCAAGAAAAGATGAATTTCTGATTGTCACGAATGTAAATCATCCTGACTTTAAACTTTGGATTAAAAACCTCCATGAGTTGAAGCGACAGATCGCAGGTAAAATTAATAGGTACGAACAATTACACACCTCACATGCTGAACAACAGGTATTTTTAGCATTTAAGCGTGCGTGGCGCAGTCACCAAAATGAAACTCAATCGTACAATAGCTTATTAAATCACCAAAAATTTGATCAAGCGACCACGCTCATACTGGAGAGTTTCGCGACTTATAGTTTGGCGATTTCTGAGTTAAATGACTTGGCAGAATTAACCAAAGAAAATGTAGAGTTAGCAGAAAGTTCAGCACTCAATACTTTATCTCATACCACAATGACCATAATTGTATGTTCAATTATTACACTACTTTTGGTGGTGATATGTTGTATTACATTAAATAATGTTATTCGCCGGCCTTTAGCGCAAGCTGTTGATTTGGCTCAAACAATAGCAAAAGGTGATTTACGAAGTGACGGCCAAACACGTCAATTTGGTAACAATGAATTTGAACGGTTGTTGTGTGCTTTAACGCAAATGCGTGATCAGCTAAATAGCTTAGTTAATGGTATTAATGACTCTGCAATTCAATTGACCACGGCGGTGGAAGAAGTGAGCATGGTATCAAAGCATAATGCCAGTGGCATGACTGCGCAGCAATCAGAATTAACCTCAGTAGCATCAGCTATGACACAAATGCAGGCTGCAGTTGCAGAGGTGGCTAACAATACTGAAGCGGGAGCTGAGTCCGCCAATTTAGCTAATACACAAGCCCGTCAAGGCAGCATGGCTCTGGCAGATAACATTACGCATATTATGACAGTGGCGGATGCTGTGGAAATGGCAGATAAATTAGTTAATGAACTTGAAAAAGATTCGCAAAATATCAATATGGTGGTAGATGTTATTCGAGAAATTGCTGAACAAACCAACTTATTGGCGTTAAATGCCGCGATTGAAGCAGCTCGTGCGGGTGAGCAGGGCCGAGGCTTTGCCGTTGTGGCCGATGAGGTACGTTCATTGGCTAAGCGTACTCAAGAATCTACAACACAAATTATTGAAATAGTGAATGAATTACAGTCTAAATCGAAAGAGGCTGGCAGTGCGACGCGCTTGTGTCAAGATGGCATTTCAAACTGTGTGACCCACACCAATAAAGCAAGCGAATTAATTGGCGACATTGAACAAGAAATAGATCGTATAGCGGGAATGAGTGGTCAAATAGCGACTGCCTGTAATCAACAAAGGGTTGTTTCTGAAGAGCTTAATAAGAATGTTGAAAATATTAACATGGCAGGTGCCGAAATGACGGAAGGAGCAGGGCAAACTTCAATCGCCTGTAATGAAATAAGCCAATTGGCGCATGACTTAAAAGGCAGTGTAGAGCAGTTTGAATTGCGTTAAATTTGTGCCTAAATAATTATTATATTCATATAAAACAATGTGTTTAGTGAATCTCCACTGAGCACATTGTCTTTTTATTCTCGGCGCCAGTGCTTTTAATTAGAGCTTAATTAAGCATTATCAATACTTATCCCTTCAGCTTCTAATACGGTTTTTGCATTAGCACGTTCTATGATTTTTAGTAATGTAGTTTGAATCGTTTCATCTTTTTTTGCATCCATATCACTTGAAAACGTTTGAGTTTGTGGTAGTGCGCCCGCTTCACTGATAAATTCCACGACGACTTTGTTAGCAAGTGCAGTTGATTGCCCATAATATGCGAGTGAAATTTGTGGATATCCTTGAAATCCATTTTTAACTTTTTTGGCAATACGTTTTGTTGATTTATCTAAATTCATCACTTTTACTCATAAAAATAAATATATAGAATTTAGTTTATAAACTCTAAAATATACATTGTGTTTAATTATAACGTTTAATGTACGCTATGTGAGTTAATCATTACAGGGTTTTATTTTAACGACTTATTGCCCGATACCGTATAAGAGCGTTTTCAGTGCGCTTATAGGGCATCATTTTGCCTCTAAGAAGTTGTTGGTCAGCTCTGCGCTTTATAGTTTGGGCTCAGTTGTGAAGGCAGACGTGGTTTTTTTACCACTAAATAGACTGCAAGTGCGGCACAGATAAAACCACAGATACCATATATATCAAATGTTTCGTCAAAAGCGACCCATGCTTGCAATGCAGTGACTGGGGGGACTAAATAAAAGACGGATGCTACCTTTTCAGACTCGCCTTCTTTGACCATATATAAAAGTAGTAGGATTGCTGCAACCGAGAGCACCAATACTAACCAAATGAGTGTGGCAATAAATTCAGTTGTCCACTGTACTTGCATCGTTTCAAATGAGAATGCCCAAGTTATGAATAAGGCACTCGCAGCGACGTATTGCACCATGGTACCGGCGACTGACCGACAGTTTGAGCACTGTATTCGCTTTAGTCTGGCTAATTTTCATGACACGATACTGTGGCGTGACGCCATCTCTGAATTAGCCGAAATAATTGCATTACAACTTAAATGATTGGTCATTAATCGCATAGTTTTGTATATTGCATACACTAAATGGTATTGCTAATCCAGCTTCCACTCATTGACTAAAACACAATATAATGACGGTGCTAAAAACAATAAAAATCTCAGTGCATTCGTTATCTTAAGGGCCTTATTTATGATCAAAAAAAGCTTACTATCACTGACTGTTATTGCCGTTCTCGCTGGTTGTTCGAGTGAACGCAATTCGTCACTATCCAGTAGTGGTTCTGAACAAGTCATAAGCCGTGCAACTGTTGATACCGTTGTAACGCAATACACGCGTGACTTCATTGGGCATCAACCTGGGCTTGCGACATCACTTAAACTGACAGATGAGCAATATGGGCGTTATTCTGATCGGTTGCCAAATTACTCTGTTGCCGGTATGCAAGCGTTACAAATTGATATGAATAAAGCGGCAGAACAGCTTAAACAGCTGCAAAGTGAAAATTTATCGCCAAGTGATAGATTACATGTGAGTGTTAATGAAGTTATAGCGCGCTACTATGCAGGGGATGCAAAGTTTAGTGGGGGTTATATTGATACTTGGGGTGGGCATTTACCTTACATTATAAATCAATTAGCAGGCCCTTTGGTTGAGACCCCAAATATTTTAAAAGAGCAGCATGGGATCAGTAACGCATCTCAGGCAACAGACTATATAAAGCGCCTTTCAGCGTTCGCTGTGTTAACCGATCAAGTAAGAGAGAAAGCGCTGGCGGATGCAGATAAAGGCATTATTTTACCTAAGCCACTATTTGCAAATACCTTTGGTTATTTGAATAACTTTATTGCGCCCACATCTGGTCAGCATCCATTGGTTACGTCGTTAGCTGTGAAGTTAGAAGGTGCACAAGGGATTGATGAACCTGCTAAGGCTGTATTGGTTAAAAAAGCACAGCGTATTGTGGAGCAAGAGATTTACCCTGCCTTTAGCCGTGTAATTAACACGATGAAAGAATTAGAAAACAAAGCTCCCACTGAGGTTGGTATTTGGGCACAACCTAATGGAGAGGAATTTTACCAGCATGAAATAACCTATCTGGCCGATTCGACGATGACCGCTGAACAAATACATGAGATTGGTCTTCAAGAGGTATCACGTATTACTCAGCGTATGGATGAGATTTTAAAAGAGAATGGTTATCGCGAAGGCTCTGTGAGTGAGCGAATGCAAAAGTTAAATGATGAACCACGCTTTTTATTCGCGGACTCGGATGAAGGCCGAGAAAAGTTACTGACTTTTTTACGGGGGGAGATTGCAACAATTAACGAAAAGGCCCCGAATTTGTTCTCTACCCTGCCACCACAAGAAGTAGAAGTAAAACGGATTCCAAAAGAAGTTGAAGCGGGAGCACCCGGTGGCTATTACTATGGTCCCTCATTAGATGGGAGCCGCCCTGGGGTATTTGCTATAAACCTAAAAGATATGAAAGCGGTGCCAAGTTTTGGTTTAAAAACGCTGACTTACCATGAAGCAGTGCCTGGTCATCATTTCCAAATTGCCTTAAATATGTTACAAACCGATATTGGCTTAATGCGTCAAAATGCCTCGTTTAATGCATATATAGAAGGGTGGGCGCTTTACTCTGAGTTAGTTGCGTATGAGATGGGAATGTATGAAAACGACCCGTTTGGTGATTTAGGGCGATTACAAGCTGAAGCATACCGCGCTGCGCGTTTGGTGGTAGATACCGGCCTTCATTATAAGAAATGGACGCGTCAGCAGGCAATCGAATACTTTGCGCAAGCGACGGGCTCTGCGATGAGTGATGTAACCTCTGCGATTGACCGTTATATCGCATGGCCAGGCCAAGCACTTGGCTATAAGCTCGGGATGCTAAAATTGGTTGAACTACGCAATATGGCACAAAATGCGTTAGGTGAGCAGTTTGATATAAAAGCGTTTCATGACGTCATCTTACTAAAAGGTGCACGGCCATTGGCCATTGTCGAAGCTGACGTGCAGCAGTGGATAAAGACGCAAAAATAGATAATCAATACGGTCATTGTTAACGGGGGCTTAGCCCCCATTTTTATTGAAGGGAACCAAGTGAAAATACTTTCTTTATGTGCGATATCGCTGATTGCGTGCAGTGTGCAGGCAACGTTACAAGACACCAGTAAAAGGGTTGCCGATTACGCAGTAGACACCTATCAACAGGCTCAGATCCATACCTTGTCGAATATGGTGTCGTTTCCAACCGTTAATGAGTCTGGCATTAACACGCCTGATAATCCGCATTTTATTGGCTTTAAACAATTATTAAAAATGAAAGCCGCAGAGCTGGGGTTAGACTACCAAGATTTGGGCTACACGGTATTAATTGGGCTCGGTCAGCAAGGTGAAAAAGTAACCGTTGTGACACATGGCGATGTGCAACCTGCAGATCCTAAAAAGTGGCAAAAGAGCCCGTATATCTTGGATATGACATCTGAACCTGGCAAGCTGATTGCGCGGGGGACTGAAGATGACAAAGGCCCAATTGCGACGGCGTTGTATGCGATGAAGGCAATAAAAGACCAAGGTCTTGTACTCGAAAACCGCATAGAGTTAATGATCTATTTAGCTGAAGAGTCTGATTGGGCACCTCTTAAAGCGTTTATGAAAACTTATGAACAGCCAAAGTATGCCATTACGATTGATGCCAGTTACCCTGTGGTGGTTGCAGAAAAAGGTTGGAGTTTAGTTGCACCGACCTTTGATGCATCTTCTGCGCAAACCGATATGTATGTATCACAGCTCAAAGGTGGGGCATTTAAAAGCCAAATTCCCGAAGATGCCAGTGTGATTGTACACAATGCCAGCAACGAAATAATGGCACAAATAAAAGCAAAAGCGGCTGAGCTAAGTACGGCTAAGTTCGAGTTTATACCTGTGGATGGTGGAGTGAAGGTACTCAGCAAGGGCGTCTCTGCTCACTCTTCAGAGCCTGCTTCTGGGGTTAATGCCATTACGCATTTGGCTGCGTTGTTTAGCGAGTTTAAGCTTGAAAAGAACAGTGATGGGCAAGCAATTACTTTTATTAACCAGTTAATTGGCTTGGACTTACATGGTAAGCAGTTTGGTGAGATTGCTTATAAGCATGACTTTATGGGGCCGATGACAGTGTCACCAACTGTGATAGAACGTAAAGGTACAGCCATTGAACTGGCGATTAATTTACGTCGACCCGTTGGCAAAGAGGCTGTTGAATTATCAGAGCAAATTAATACGGCGCTAACTCAGTGGCAAAAGCAACATGGTGTAACGCTTGCAAATATAGAAGTGTCATTGGGTGAACCTATGCTACTAGATAACGCACCGCATGCACAAAAGTTACTCGATATATTCAAGCACTATACGCGTGATGAAGAGGCGGGGTTTGTCTCTATTGGTGGCGGCACCAATGCTAAGTTATTTGATAACGCGGTCAGCTTTGGTCCATCTATGCCCGGCAAAAAATACACCGGTCATTCTGAGCATGAATATTTAACGATTGAACAGATCGAACTGAATTTGCGTATGTACACCGCGATGATGATTGAACTGGGTAATATGTAAGCGGCCGCTTAAGTAGTCGCTACGTTTTGATGCGTTTATATCAACAATGGCGAAGCTTTATACTGTGAAGCCCGTATCAATACATGCGGGCTTTGCTATTTTATGACTCAAAGTCATTCACACTGTAATTCACTGTAATACCAAAATGACACTTTACTTGCTAAAACCATAAAATGCATAGGGGTTTAATACACTATTGGCTATGTATTTTTAAGCAGCAGGAGCTAAGTATGTCAAATTCAGCAAGTGAACAACAACCGTCTCAAAGAGTACTCAAAAAAGCAACGGGATCAGAAGAAGCGTTAGGGCCTTTTACTCACCTTCCCGGCGTATGGAAAAATACCGGACAATTTAGTGGGCATGGGTGGAATATGATAGCCCTTCCTTTTCCGACTGGTGAACTTGATTATCGACTTCTAAATAATCAATATAATGAAACGCTTACCTTTCAATTAGTTGATAAAAACGTGCCAAATAGGGGCATGAATGGCGACCAAGAAGTAGAAACAATCGATTATGTGCAGCAGATAGAGCAAATTTCTGCTGCTGACTTTCCTGATTCAGGGCTTGCTGGCGGCGCAGGGCTTGCTATTCATCATGAACCTGGATTGTGGTTATACATGAAAAATCACACCAAAGATGACCTAAATATTGCCCGCCTTTCAAGTATTCCTCATGGGGATTCATTAATGGCTTTGGGGAAAAGCGCACAGAGCCAAACTGGGTTTGAAATACCGAAAGTAAGTGGTTTACCTATTGGTGTGGATCAAAACTTAGAAGCTAACCCTTATTTAAAACCTTACCTGCATTTTCACAATAACTTATTTGAAAATGTATTTGACCCAACGCAGCCCAATGAATTACTGAATAAAGCAATTTTACCTTTTTTTCAGCAAGGTAAAATCGCCAATGTAACGCAACTAAAAGTGGACTCAACATTAGCTTCTGGGGGAGTGAATAATATCCCTTTTGTGGTTCGCCAAGCCAATGCGGAGCAAGTTGAAGCGACGTTGTGGATATATGAATTAACAGAAAAACACCCCAATGGAGAGCCTAAGATGTTATTACAATACTCGCAAATTGTGATGCTGGATTTCTTTGAACGCAAGGGGGAGCAAGGCTTAATTCAATGGCCTCATGTTAGTATTAATACGCTTGAAAAACAGCCTACAAGTTAACCTATTAAGATTGAGGTTCTTTATATTTGTGTGTTTGTAAATATAAAGAACACGTTAGCTGTGAAGTGAGTGTGCGTAATCATTTAATAAACACACGGTGTGATAAATTATACGTGGCAAAACATCAGGCACTTCTCTTAGAGCAGAGCTGGCTCAAGATGATTTAAAACGTTAGACTTAATAGGCTTAAATATTTTCACTTAAGGCCTGAAATGACCATTAATATACAATCGGATTAGTTTTGTCTCTGATATTTCACAGCTTATTGCGCATGCAAAACAGCGAGCTGCGATCGCAGTGAATAATGAGTTGACGCTGTTATATTGGCATGTTGGGCAGCGAATTAATCAAGAAGTGCTCGGTGGGCAGCGGGCAGATTATGGTAAGCAGGTGGTGTCTAAATTATCCAAGTCCCTCACTGCGGAGTATGGCCGAGGTTGGAGCCAACGCAATTTACTACAGATGGTTAAATTTTATGATGTGTTTGCTGATTTATCAATTGTGCAGACACTGTCTGCACAATTGAGTTGGAGCCATTTTGTTATCTTAAGTAGCATTGATGAACCGCTAAAGCGGGATTTTTATACCACGATGGCAGTACAAGAGAGATGGTCGACTCGTACACTGGATGAACGCATTGGTGCTGTCATGTTTGAGCGCACCGCTATAGCCAAGAAGCCTGATGCAGCAATATCTGCAGAGTTAGCAGAATTAAGATCGTCAGGAGAATTTAATCAGGCCCTGGTTTTAAAAGATCCTTATATGTTGGACTTTTTAGAATTGAATGATCGGTATTTGGAAAAAGATCTAGAAGATGCGATTTTACGCGATATAGAGCAGTTTTTGCTAGAGCTGGGCTCAGGGTTTACCTTTATCGCACGACAAAAGCGCATTCAGATAGATAATGATGATTTTTATATTGATTTATTGTTTTATAACCGAAAGTTAAAGCGGTTAGTGGCGATCGATTTGAAGCTCGAAAAATTTAAGCACAGCCATAAAAGTCAAATGGAGCTGTATTTGAGCTGGCTCAATAAATATGAAGTAGAGGAAGATGAAAACCCCCCTTTAGGGATCATTCTGTGCACCAGTAAAAAGCAAGAGCAGATCGAACTACTAGGTTTAGACAAAGGCGATATTCATGTGGCGGAGTATTTGACCAACTTGGTATCTATGGAGCAGTTGGAACAGCGTCTCCATCATTCTATAGCCAAAGCAAAACAGCGTTTAGATTTACACCATAAAGATACATAGAAAACGCCAAACTTGTTGCTCTTATAAGAGCTATCAGCTTGTTTAAGATCGGGTAAACATACTATGATGGGTTTTCTATTAAGCGGACTGGGTATTTGGGCAAGCATGGATCCCAAACACCTCGTCCCTCGGTTTTGGGATGACGGCAGGGTGGGGTTAAGCTTTAGTGTAAGCTCATGCAGTTTCGTTGTTTTTGCTTTTGTATCTAAGTGAATTTTCCAATAGGGCCCAGCTTTACACGCGGCTATACTCTAAACTGATTCGTCGTCCTGAAAAGTGAGGCACGAGCTTGTTCAGGATCCAAAAGCCTTCACTCCCCCTTTTTGAGAGAAGCGGGGGTTAAGCCAAATATGGATCCCAAACACCTCGTTCTTCGGTTTTGGGATGACGGCGGGGTGGGTTTAAGCTTTAGTGTAAGCTCATGCAGTTTCGTTGTTTTGCCTTCGTATTTAAGTGCATCTTCCAGTGTGGCTCAGTTTGGCACGTGGCTATATTCTAAACTAATTCGTCGTCCTGAAAAGTGAGGCACGAGCTTGTTCAGGATCCAGTAAATGTAACCCTGTAACTTTTATAAAGAGCGACGCGAGTGTTAGGCTAAATATGGAGTCCAAACACCTCGTTCCTCGATTTTGGGATGACGGCGGGGTGGGCTTAAGCTTAAGTGCAAGCTCATATAGTTTCGTTGTTTTGCCTTCGTATTTAAGTGCATTTTCCAGTGTGGCTCAGTTTGGCACGTGGCTATATTCTAAACTAATTCGTCGTCCTGAAAAGTGAGGCACGAGCTTGTTCAGGATCCAGAAGCCTTCACACTCCCTTTTTGAGAGAAGCGGGGATTAAGCCAAATATGGATCCCAAACACCTAGCCCCTTGATTTTAGGGTGACGGCGGGGTGGGTTTAAATTTAAGCTCATCTTAATACATATGCATACTCACAAAATCATCTTCAACCGAATTGCTGCAATAATAAAAAACGGTGCTAAATAGCACCGTTTTGGTTGTTATATCTCCTTTCACTTAGCAGCGAAAGAGTTAACCCACAATGGCAGTTTTATGCTTTACCATTTGGATCGAGTGTTTTTGAAATCAAGTAAATAAGCTGCTCTTTATGTGCCGCACTAACGGTGTCACCTTTACGACGCTTAATCATATCTTTAATTTCTTTTAAGTTATAACGTGCTAATGCTTGAATGCTTTGTACACTTGCACCACGTTTGTCGTTGCTTGCCATCTTAATTAGACGATTCACGTATTCACGTTGCAGGTTACGTCTGAAACTATTAACGTCTTTTTTCGCATCAGCTTTGAAAATAGCATTGGTTAATTCAGTAAACACTTCATCTAATTTAAACTCATTACCATATAGTTCAGTATCAACAATACGCTTTAACACAACAGGGTGCAGTACGTGGTTTAGCACTGACTTTTGTGTGCGCAATGCCATATCGTGGAACTTTGGATCTTCTGTTTTTGAGTAGTTAAAGAAGAAACGACGTTGAATTTGTAAGTGCTGAGCCAGTTCTTGGTCAACAGAGAACGCATCTGGCGCAAAAACAAAATCGCTCAGTACTTGCATTGCACGTCTTTGCTCTTGCTCTGGTACCGGTGTGAATGGTGTTTGAGCATTTTCTTGGCCTGCAAATCCGCGGTCGACGTAAACGCCACCAATATAACGTGATACGACGCCTACATTGTTGTGGTACTCACGAGTTAGGACTGCATAATCTGTGACTAAACCTTGATAAGACTGACCTTCTACAACAGAGCGTTTTAGTAAGTCTGACACTAGGATATTCACCCTATCTAAGCGGTCATTGGCATAGCCAATCGCGTCACTCGATAAATCATAAATATTTACACGAGGGTCAATTGCTTTACCTGGTGCACGCATATCATCGGCATCATTACCAAAGGCATTTCCTGGTTCAGTTGAACGCGCTAAAATTTTATTTAAGCGTTGTTGCTCAGCTTTTGCGTCGTTAAGTGACTCAGAATAACCATATTCAATAACCCAATCGTCATAAGGGCCAGTCATGGTGGTGTAATATAAGCCTTGTTTTTTGCCATTAGGTGCAAAGTTGATCGCAGGGTACTCCATTACAGAGCCCGTTAATGGCAAGTTGTCACTTGGCATAATTGATTGCACTTTGTCTTTTGAATGCAATTGACTTGAGCGCATGTTGTGGTTTAAGCCTAGCGTATGACCTACTTCATGTAATACAAGGTAATGCAAGTACTCATCAATAAAACGAGATTTGTCTGCAGCGCTCGCCCCTGAGGCATTTAATGCTGCTTGACCAAATTGTGCAGATTCAACCAGTGCAGAATGATCATGATGATGCTGAGCTGTGTTTGTACTGTGTTCACCACTAAACACATCAAGTGCATTTAAACGACGTGTAAATCCAGCAAGTTCTAACATGATATCAGAACCTAAAATTTGGCCAGTTTTAGGGTTGGCAAAGCTAGGGCCATAACCAGAAAAGCGTACTTTTGGAGAAGATGTCCAACGTAATACATTGTAACGTAAATCACCGGCGTCCCAAGTGGCATCATCAGGTTGGGTTTTAACAACAATGGCATTTTTGAAGCCCGCTTTTTCAAAAGAAGGGTTCCAAGCTAGGGTTGCTTGTTTAATAATATCACGATATTCAACAGGGGTAGTATTTTCAATCCACCACACGATAGGCT
Organism: Pseudoalteromonas sp. MSK9-3; assembly: GCF_003590335.1. Lineage (GTDB taxonomy): Bacteria > Pseudomonadota > Gammaproteobacteria > Enterobacterales > Alteromonadaceae > Pseudoalteromonas. The sequence continues at coordinate 19,503 of NZ_MIET01000035.1, forward strand.
CAACGGGCTCAGACAGTGCCGCACTTGGATCTTTCTTTTCTAAATGCCAGCGGTTAATAACATCACGATATGGTGTTGGATCTTGTAGTGCCGTCATATCGTATTTAGTTTGACCAAAATAACCGACGCGAGGGTCGTCAAAACGCGGTTTAAAGTTATTTTCAGGCATAGCCACTAGGCTGTGACGTATATGCAGGTTAATGCTGCGATCATCTGTAAACGCAAAATCAGCGGTACTTGGGCGTGAAACACTTGGTCTTATTGGTGCCGCACTATCGTACACATATTCAATACTTAAATCAGTATTTTGCGGGTAGTTGTGCAGTGCTAAGTATTTTGTTTTATCTTTACTTAGTTTACCTAAAGTACGGCGCTGACCTGGTTTTTGTTTTGGATTTTTTGATGGCTTAATTTGATCAAGCGCTTCAGTTAAAAAGATGCTTTTCGCATCGATGAGGATATCACCGTTCTTTTCATCTTGTGCTTTTATCTTAACGCTGGCGATAATTGGTCGGTTGATGTTAGCGTTTTTAGCACCACTTATTGCATTACTTGGATCGAAGTAAAAATGTGGGTTCTCTGCGCGGATCTCAATGCGGTCAAAAACACGGTTGAAAGTGTAAACAGAGCTGCCACGGTAACTGCCTCTAAAACCAAAGTCACCAGAGCCATCCATAATTTGAGAGAAATGAATGAATTCGCTGTTGAGTTGCGATTCATTTAATTTAAGTAGTACCGAACCTGACCTTTCATTCTGGAATAACGTAAAAAGACCATCGTGCTGAGTGTGGTTTTTAGTGATCTCTGCGATCGTTTTTTGTTTTTTTTCTTCCGCTTTTGTCGCATTTTTATCGGCAGCGGTGACGTGCGCACTATAAAGTGTTGTGCTCATACACGCAGCAATGCTTAACGCGAGAATTTTTTTATTGAATGTCATAATTATTCCTAACAGGTACAGTGTAAGAAATATAACTTTTTATGCACGTTAGAGGTAGTGATGTAAGGTGAATTTCATAAAAATACGGTGAATATGATTGTTTGAGTGGTAATTAAGCGTTATTTAACGTGATCTGCGATACACAATCTCTAAAGTATAGAGACTATGGTTACGCTTATAGACATCAATAAAGGCGACGGGTATGTCGCCTTTGCTGCATGAGTTTACGGTTTATCGAAATAAGTTAGATTAACACCAATAACGGTATTTTCATCAAAACGTTGTTCAACAGGAGCTTGATTAGCACTGAACTGATCATCAATAAATTGGTTGATAAGTTTTGCTGAGTTTTCTTCGTAAACGGCTTTAACCGCTGTGGATGGGCAGATGTGCGTGGTATTTTCATATACTTCACTCAGTGGGTCTAATCCAAACCCTTGCTTGAGGACGAGATCAGTTGAGCGTAGTGCACCTTCAACCCAGCCTTGATAGTCAGAAAAAGCTTCGCCACAGGTGAATAAATTAGGCAAAGGTTCAACTAGATCTTCCATGACTTGCCTATCGTCAGCACCCACAGCCCATTGATGTACGCCGTAACCGAAGTTTTGACTATCTGGTGTATCAGCGTTTACGCTGCCTTCCCAAATACGAGCGCTGGTTAAAATCGGTTCTGGTACGTAATGTGTGTTGAAAATGTCTTTAAAGAATTTTGTTGCTTGTTGCACTACTGCAACCGAGGCTGGATACATGTCGCTTGGCACGCTTTCGACAGACTGTTCTTGCTTTGGATTATGATAAAGTTCTCCTTTATTTTGTAACGCACTCCAAAAATTTATATTTAAATAATCACAGTATATGGTCAACGCTGCTGGGCGTTTGTACTTTTGGCTATTAATGGTATCGAGTTGATGTTGAATTGTTTGACTTGGGTTCGTATCGCGCTCTTCATACATAAGTGCTGCTGCCAGCTCATCATTAACCGCATAGAATGGATACACCGAACCGGTCGGCAAGTCAGCAAAATTAGGACCAAACTCTACCGCTGGGTGACCTGTGATCCCTTGGCCCCACCATGCATTATCATAATATAAGTTAACTTTCAGGAGCGGTTGATTTGAAGTCGTTTGCAGCGTGTTCCAAAGCTTATCACTCTCTCTTTTTTCCATACGATTAAAAGCATTTGATTTTACAAATAAACGCTCTAAGGCTAAGCGAGGTAAACCTAAAATGACTTTATCGGCATGTACTTGGCTGCGGTGCTCTTGGCCTTGTTCATCATAGTGAATATAGTGCAAAATATATTTGCCTGATGCTTCATCATGATCGATTTCTTCAATGCTGGTTTGTAAGTGAATACGCTCAGGACCAATTTGTTTTACAAGTGCGTTTGGTAAGGTGCTAAAACCATCTTTAAAGGTTCTAAATTGCACATCCGCAGGAAAGTCTTCGAGTAACTGATATGCCACGCCTGCATTCATCTTTGATAAAAAAGTGCCGTTAAAGCCCAGTACACGGTACAGCATTGTGATGCATTCTTGGCTGTAACCCATATCCGAAAATAAATCCCATAGCGTCCACTCATTTAGACCTTTATTTTGCCACTGACAATCGAGTCTAAATGATTGCCAAAACTCAGGGCCGCGAACCTCAGGGCGGGCATCAAAATGAGGGTTGGCTTGCAAAATACGATTAAACACCACATTGATGATGTCTTTTGGGTTAACGCCTTGCTCTGAGGGGGCTAGGTTGTATAAATGTGACCAAATTGCGTAGTTATCTTGTTGTGCGTCAGTAACTGAAAAGCTTTCCCCTCGAAAATAAAGGCGATTATTGCCATCACTGTTCATAGGAAAAGGCACGATTTGATCTTGTAAGTCGAGTGAAAGAAACAGTGCCATTAGGTCATCCATCCCTTCAAATAAGAAGCGCATGCCACCTTGCTCTTCTTTGACGGTGATAACCTCGGGTTCTCCTGCACCGGTGTGTGGATTTTTGAAATGGATTAAATCTGAATCTAATCGACCTCCGGTTCTATCTGAGCGTTCAAATATCGCAAAGTCTTGTATTTTTTGTTCTTTGTCTAAACGCCATGCGCTATATAAGCCAGACATGCCGGCACCAACAATGGCTACTTTTACTGATTTAGGGATCGCTTTTGACTTTATCTCGTAACCGAATTTACAGTGGGTCATGATAGTTCCTTATGGGGTTAGTAAGCGTTAATATCCAGCTGTATTTGCACCTTATTACCAATTGAATAAGTGTCGGTAACTAAAATCTGAATATTTTTATTTACTTTGTATTTACATTTTCAGGGCTTATAAACCTTAGCTCATACACAGCAAAAAAGTTATTACAGCACGTTACATTTAAGTTTCTTTTTTTATGATTTTTTTGATGGGTATTTTTAGAAAATAATGTGTTATTAATAATTTAGAGGTGTATTTAGCGTGATCTGTACCTTTGAACAAAAGGTCACTTACTATACACAAGGGGAAAACTAAGATGTACACAAAGAATACGGACCCGTTTTGTTGGGGTTTATGGGTAGGTATACACAATGTGTATAAATAAAAACATGATTTAAGAGAAATGAGGAGTTCAAATGAAGTTACCATTATACCAAGTTGATGCATTCGCGAGTAACCCATTTGAGGGTAACCCTGCTGCAGTTATTCCGTTAAATACCTGGTTGGAAGATGACTTACTACAAAAAATTGCTGAAGAAAATAATTTGTCGGAGACCGCCTTTTTTGTTCAGCATGAAGAGAATTTTCAGCTACGTTGGTTTACACCTATGGAAGAGGTTGATTTATGTGGCCATGCAACGCTTGCAGCAGCGCATGTATTGTTTATGCATTTGGGATATGCAAAGGCTCAGGTATGCTTTTTAACGCGCAGTGGTTCGCTATACGTGCGCAGAACACCGCAAGGCTATGCAATGGACTTTCCGGCAACAGAAATCGATGTGATAGAAGCACCAGAAGCTTTATTAAATGGCTTAGGAAATTGTAAACCAAGGGAAGTTCGGGCAGGGTTTGATTATGTTGTGGTACTCGAAAATGAAGCCGCGGTAAAAACGTTAGTGCCGGATTTTAGTGCTTGGCATAGTCTTGATAAACGGGGAGTTGTGGTCACTGCAAAGGGTGACAAGGTGGATTTTGTGAGCCGCTGCTTCTTCCCTAAGTTACGCGTAAACGAAGATCCAGTAACAGGTTCGGCACATTGCGAACTTGCACCTTTTTGGGCGCGTAAATTGGATAAAACTAAGCTTACGGGAATACAGCTTTCAGCGCGTACAGGGACGGTTGAGTGCCAAGTTGTTAATGAAAGGGTTGTATTGTGTGGTCAAGTTGCAGATTATCTCACTGCAGAGATATCTCTTTAACGATATGGCTTGATATTTAACCCACGGAGCTTTTCTATAGATATACAGTTTCGTGGGTTAATAAAAGGAAAACTTACTTCGTTGCTTTGTATTTCAAAGTAACATTCTTATAGGGGAATATACCGCGTATGCCAAAATGCCATGTGCCACTCTGTGCATTATTTAAGGTACATTGCTCGTTGCTTCCCCACAGATATGGACGACAATCAAAGCTCAAAAAATAGGGCTTTTGATTGTGACGAACATACAGATCAGCCTCACCTTGCCCTTCAATACTCACTTCAAGTGTTTTGTAGCCTTCAGGTAATTCAATAGAAAAGCGTTGCCACCATAACCAGCCATTGATATCAGTAAACTCACCTTCAATGATATCTTGGGTAGGTGTTGTATTAAGCTCAATTACAATTGGGTCGTGATCTGATGAACGATAAACATGTTCGGCATATAAACTTGCTTTGTGCTTATCTGACTTGTACTCAGTATTGTAATCCAGTGCAGCTGGCTCATCGGCATTAATATGCCAATCAGAGGTTGCAATGACTTTATTCATCATCGGTGTACTGGCAAAAGCATGGTCAAGGCTACCGATACGGCCTTTATACACATATGAGTAATCATCAGTGTTGCCATTTAATTGCTGCTTAATATTGGTATACCCTTGCTCTGTGAAAGTACGAATAGGGTCTTCTTGTCCATAGGCGTTAATATCGCCCAAAATCAGAGTGTCTGGGTCTGATATGCCGGTTGGTTCTGTCGCAATCCATGACGATAGCGCTTTTACAGCATTGATGCGGGTTAGGTTCCAGCAGCCTTGGCCGTCATTTTGATCTTGATCTAAGCCTTCAGCGCTGCCACAGCTACCCTTAGAGCGTAAATGTGTGATCACTACATTAAATACTTCTTGGCTTGAGAGTGATTCAAAAGTCTGCATGACGGGTGGCCGATTACCGTAGTCAAAAGGTACCGCTTCTGTGAACGAGGCTGTGCCAATTTCTTTCACTTTATTACTGCGATAGATAAGTGCAGACATGATGGCGTCACCGCCCACTTGCGTTGTATTTAAATTTACATAAGCATATTGATTGGTGCTGTCTTGCTCATTAAGTGCAGAAGTTAAGTCGGCCAATGCGCTGAGCTCGTCAAAGCCGTCATTTTCCATTTCTAAAATACCGATAATGTCTGCATCAAGTGCAAGCATGGCATTGACTGTTTTTGCCTTTTGGCGGTCAAACTCTTCTTGGTTGTCTGCGCCTCGGGGTGTAGGGAACCCACCGCCTTGGCCATCACCATTGAAGTAATTAAGTACATTGAAGCTTGCAATACGTAAGTCACCACGCTCTGTTACCTGAGGGGTTTCAGTACGAGGGTTTTGCTGTGTGAAATTAGGTTGCTGTGTTGGGTGAACACGATACTGACTATAACCAAAGCCAATTACACCTTGAATGTTGTTGACCTTGTCACCGAGCCTTAACGTGTTATATGCGTCAAGTTCTGGGATTGGATAGGGGATCACGTCAGGGTTTTGCGTTGTAATACTGTCGTCTAGTGTGAGCTCTTTTTGTTTATTTTGTGCTTCTAACGTATTGGCAGCTTCACCCGGTAAAGCAAGTTGAGTTGATTGATATAACCGCTCACTGGCCAATTTAATTTCACCATAGCGCTTTAAGCCATAGGTGTCATTGACGACTAACTCATTGGTTACATTAACCAGCATGCTTTCATAGGCTTCGAGGCTCGGTAAAACGGGCATTGTGATATCTGTAGTTATTACGGGTGCTGTGCCACAGTTAAGGATGCCGTTGATTGATGCAAGCTGAGTTTGCCCATACTGTTCTTGCACGATACCTGATACTTTAATGATATCTCCTGCGGCCACAGAGGTATCAGCGTATGATATGAATATGCCTTCAGAGGTAAGCGGATCATTGTCGTATTGAGTAGGCTCTTCTTGTAGGAAAAAGCCTTTAAGTTGCTCATTGCCTTGTAAGCTGAGGGTAACAATACCTTGGATCTCTACGTATTCTCCCACCATTGGGCTTTCTTGATCAGCGCCTTGAACACGATTTATTAAGGTGTTGTTGTCGTTACAAACGAGTGTGGGTGGCTCAGGTGGTTGTTCACTGTTATGCAGCCCAATATTAGAGAAGTCATCTTTTGCTAATGCGCTCCACTGTTCAGAAGGAACAAAAGTATCAGTATCGTTAGTATCGCCTTCTATTATTGTATTAATACGTAATAGTGAGCTATCTTTTGTGCTTACTCCTGAGTCAGACCAACTACTGCCCGGGTCAACTCCTTTTTGTCCTAAACTGTCTATAACATTATTACCTTGGCTCAAAACAACGGCATCATCACCGTTATACCAGCTGCCGCCTGATAATAATTGTGCTTTATCTGCAAGTTCAGCGGTAGCACTTGAATGTGCAACCACGAAGGTACTTTTTGGTGCTATAGTACCCTCTAGGTCAATTGTTCTGCCAGCCGTCGTTTTACCATTAAAGTAATATGACAGGGTGTGCCCAGCTAAGTTGATTGGCTCAGCATCAGTGTTATACAGCTCAATAGCCTTGTTATTACTGCTTCCTTCTACGTACTCAGAAATAATGAGTTGTGCTTGCGTTGGCAAGCAGATCGCTGAAATCAGCGATGCCAAAACTGCTTTTTTAAACATCTTATTATAGTTCCCGTGATTGATTTATTATTTTGAATATAAAATTTTACTGATATATTCTACTTTATTTTTGTTTCTAAAATGTGTCAATTGTTTTTGTTTTGTTGTATTTGGGTTTTTTTTTAGGTTCTTTTAGGTTTTTTGATCTTTTGTTTTGGGTGCTTGAGTTTGTAGTTTGGCAAGGATTAGGAGTGGTGAAGTGTCTTCATAAGTGAGACATTACACCGTATTTATTACACATGGTCAAAATTTAGAGTTTTATGTTGAAATATTATTCGCTGAGAGATCTTGTCTGTTGATTAACAAGCTAAATAACCTCAGCTCTAGATAAGCGAATTTGCCCAATAAAGCTATTTTTCTCACTCTCGGCGTTGCTTTCATTTGTAATAGCCCGTTATTACTGCATAAAAGCGCCTTGATATTTAGCGAAATATCATCATTGGATTGTAGTTAAGTTTGTTTTCAAAACATTTTCTATTTCGAGACCCTTATCCAAACCTGAGGTTAAATAAACTTAGATGGTGAGGAGCCAATATGCGCATTGACATGCTCATTTGACTGGGTGATAGAGTAGACAGTAAGGAAATGATAGCGACGATATGGAGAGGTTGCCCGTGGTATAAACATACACCACAGGATTTCGGTCCTTTATTTAGAACTGTGCTGTAAAGCTTGCTGCAATAATATCTGAGCTGCCGTAACCTTTTGTATAGTTAGCTTTCAGGTAGTACGTATTATTAAAAAAGTACTTGGCTTGAATAGACTCATAACTCCCTGTTTTCCCAACACCCAGTGCTACATTTCGGGTGAAGTAGTAATCAGCAAATATCGATGTCGTCGAATGCTGATCGTTTTCAGAATGGCCAACATCTAAGGCAAAAAAAGTATCGTTATTTAAGTGAGTAAAGTATCGGCTTGTAATTCCCCAAGTATCAAACCCATCATCTGTCATAGCAGTGAAACCTAGATAATCACTCTCATTAATTTGGTGGTTGTATTGCGCTTTGAATGAAGTTTCGTCTGAGCCATATTTAAGTTGATGACGTGAAATAGACACTTTTAAAGCGTCATTGTACAAATAACCAAATCCGATGGCTCTGTTGTCGAGTTCCCCTAAATCTGGTGCAGAAATGGTACCAAACCAATTGCCATAAAACCCTTCAGCAGATACACCTGTCATTGAATCAGAGCCAGAATCAACATAACTTAATGCAATATTTGTATCAGTATCTAGGTAACTAAAATCATCCCAAACACCCGAGTGTTGTTGTGGGGCGAAGTAATAATGGCTCGATAATGATTGACTGTTTTGAGCATGTTCGTGGTCTGTGTAACTGACGTTATTAAACCATTGTTTGGTTTCTGATGCTGCTACGTGAGTGCATGAGATGGCTAAAAGAGATAAAGATATTAGTGTACGCATAACTTTCCTTGTATTTTTAACAAAAAAGAGGCCTGATTATATATCAGCGTCAATTTGAATTCAGCTTAAGTTCGATATAATCATGGGCAAAGTTCTTATTAAATCTGTAAGGGCTTCACCAGCTGAGCTGTTGTTCAACAACAGCTCAGTTCCCATAATATCTTGGCTTGTGCATTAACTGCCAAGTGCGATTTTAGCATGATGCTTTCTCGCATGTTATTTATCATTAATGAGGTAATGTTCAAATTATGGGGTGATACTTTTATTTCTCTTTGATGCTAGTGTGCGAAGTATTGTTACATTTGCAGATAACAATGAGTGAGGAGTTATGGATTCAAGTCAGAAATGTATTATCTCTAACGCATTTAGGTGTGTTATTTACAATGTACCAACATTTAGATGAAGTTCTCCTTATGTTATCGACGTATATCGTAAATTCAAAAACACGTTCAAGACATACGTCGCGGTTGACTGCTTTTTAGTCATGTCATACTGAGGCTGATTTTATCCATGATGGTAATTGCTTGGGTTAATTGAGCAAAGCTGACGTAGGGGGCTGGCCCCAAACGTAACTGTTGACCACGGCTATCACATTGTACTCCGTGTGTGTTGAGTTGTGTGGCCCATTGATTCGCATTTTTTGTGGTTAAGGCTAAAAACCCTGCGTTGCGCGCAATCGAGTGGGCAGAAAAGGTAAAGTGCTGGCTGAGTTTTGGCTGTGACTTAATGCCATCACTCAGAAAAGCGATTTGTTGCTGGCTTATTTCTCGTAATTTCTCGGGCGTTAGGCGTTGAGACTTGAAAAAATCAAAGACGGCAGCGGCGCGATAGTGGCTAACAGGATCATAGGTTGATCCTGAAAAAGCACTGCTACCTTTGGCATACTTTACTTCTCCTGGTGCTTGTTCAAGTACATTAAACTCGGCAAACCAGCCGGTAATGATAGGGCTACCTTGATAGTTTTCTGGAATTCTTAACATGCAATTTCCCTCACCTGCTTGGCAGTATTTGTATCCGCCCGACATGATGAATGCATGTTCTAATTGCTTGTCTTTTATATTAAAAGGGATGACATTTAATGCATGGTAGGCATCGACTAAGCAGGGGACTCCCTTCGAATATGCATGGTGTGCTACATGTCCTATATCCTCGAATATCTCGCTAGTGCCATAAAATACGGCGGAAACCATCACTGCGTCTGTGTTTGCGTCAACTGCCTCTATGAGCCGCTGTGCTAAAGTGTGGGTTGGGTGTACTGGGAGTGTTTGAATATCGATATTAAGATCTTTTAAACGATTGAGCTGACGGCGCATAGAGTGGAATTCACCATCTGTGGTGACAATACGAATAGGTTTTTTGTTAGGAGATTTAAAGCAGTCTAAATCAGATAAAAACCGCAATATAAGCTCATGGGTTGACGAGCCTAGGGTGATTTGCGCGCCGGGTTCACCAAGTAATGATTCATAAAAGGCTTTAACTCTTTCCGCTTTTTGAAATGCAAATTGCCACTTGTCGTCAATATGCTCAGCGGCGTGTTGATAGCATTCTAATATGCCTTGCTTTGCTACGTCAGGCCAAGCTTGATGTGAATGGCCTGATAGTAATAGCCGCTCATGCACTTTAAAATCTTGATAGTATGGTTGTAATTGGCGGGCAAGTTCTGTTGTCATTATTCTACTCCATTAAAGGCGTGTTATAATTGAGTACGTAGATCAAAGAGTTCAGGGAAGAAGCTAATATCAAGTGCTTTTTTTAGGAAGCTCACCCCTGAAGAACCACCTGTTCCTATTTTGTTTCCGATAATTCGCTGTACAGTATACATATGTTTAAAGCGCCATTGCTGAAAGCTGTCTTCAATATCGACCAGTTTTTCTGCCAGTTCATACAGGTGAAAATAGTGTTCTGCATTTTGATATACCGTGAGCCAAGCTTGTAAAACACTGTCATTATGCTGATAAGGTTGGCTGAAATCTCGGTGTATAACACTGTCGTCTATAGGTAGGCCATGTGATTTTAAAGCGAGTAAGGCTTCATCATATAAACTGGGTTGGTTCAGTATCGTATCTAGTTCTTGATGAACCGATGGATCATTTTCATGGACTTTGAGTAATTGGGCATTTTTATTACCCAGTAAAAACTCGATTTTTCGGTAGCCATATGATTGAAACCCAGATGAGTGACCTAGCGTATCGCGAAACTTTAAGTAATCTACAGGAGTCAATGTAGATAAAATCCCCCAGGATTGAGTGAGTTGTCCAAGAATTTGCTTTACCCGTGAAATCACTTTAAAAGCGTGGCCAAAATCGCCATTTTTAATATTGCTAATGGCCTCTGTAAGCTCATGTCCTGCGAGCTTTATCCATAACTCACTGGCTTGATGAATGACAATAAATAACATTTCGTCATGTTGGTCTGACAGAGGGTGTTGGGCTGAAAGTACTTTCTCAAGATTTAAATAGTCGCCATAGGACATATCGTCTTTAAAATCAGTATGAATACTTTCTTCTACATCCCTATGGTTACTTATGGACGCTGATTGGTTGGGCTTACTGCTATAGGGACAACTCATAACGATTCCTGTTTTATTGGTGATGTTAATTCTTATTTGGAATAATATTTTATTATTAACCATACCAAGCTATTGGGAGAACAACAAAGAGGAAGTTAAGTGTTAGCGGCTGCTTTTTTGCACATAGCCATGTTTAATGGCGCTATGATTATTTAATGACAAGGCCATGAGGTTAACATGGCCAATACGTGAATTAGTAAGTATTAAGTTGGTAGTCACTGCCATCTTTGGCGGTATATTGCTTTACACCGGATGTGTCACATAAAGCGTGTTGTACACCGCTTAAAAAGCTCATCCATAAACGTTTAAGCTGAGGTTGGGCATGGGCATTGTCTAATGCACTTAGTTGCGTTTCAATCTGAATATCATCGATATGAGCACTGTCACATTTACCTGTTTTTCCACAACGGTTAAATGCTAATTCAATATGTAGCCCGTCTGATTTCTTTAGCAAAATAGCCGTTGGATCATCTTTGTGCCCACATAATGCGACAAATTGACTTGGTTGTTGCAGGCCGCAATGGCTTCCATCAGGGAAGAAGGCCATGAGGTGGTTATAGTAAACAACGTAATGTGTGGTATTTAAGTGCGAGCCATTATCTAATGGGCATTGTTCATCTAAAAAGCGTTTTGCAAGGTCAAGCTTTTGCTCTGTGAGCGAGGGTTGGTCAAGGTCTGAACGGGTTAGTGCTGTCATGGTATTTCCTCATTCTGTTCGTTGTGATAATAAAGTCTATTTGTGAGAGTACAAAACGAGTGTAGGTGAAAAAATTATAAAATTTCACAAAAAGAATTTTACAGTGTAAATTTCACAAAAAATGCTATGGTTAATTTGTATTCACTGTGACTCAAGTAGCATGATCTGATGAAAAAAGACCAAAGTTTGATACGAAAATCCCATTTTACGGGCACTAAAATACGAAACCTTAGAAAGCGTAATCATTTGACCCTAGAAGATTTATCAGCACGATGTATTCGTGTAGACGCGCAATCAGCACCTTCAGTGTCCTATTTGTCTATGATTGAACGCGGAAAAAGAACGCCGAGCATGGATATGCTAGACAATTTGGCTGAGGTCTTTCAAAAGCCATTAGAATGGTTTTTAGATAATGAGCCCGAGCCAGACACTATCACACCATTAAAAGGGAACCATGGCGGAATAGAAGGCATGGCACTAGAACCCAACTTTCTATTTTCTAACGATATATTACAAATAGCTATTCCTGAAATGTTGTCACAAACGGGGATCAGTGGTCGTCAATTTGCCCAGCTATTGATCCGCGCATATCAAGAGCATCATCAAAATCACTTTCCTGATTTAGAACGGGCTGCTGAGGAGGTAGGGCAGAAAAACCTTTATTTGACCAGCGATGATTTGATGGGGATTGCCCATGACAAGGGATTAGTAATTAAGTGGTTTGATCAAACTGATATACCAGAGTTTGCTAGCAATAGCGCATCACCAAAAGCACTTATCACGTCTTATTTTTCAGCGCCTAATATTGTGAACTTAAATCGAGTTTTGCAACAACGTCACAGTCGTTTGAAATATGATTTAGCCGTGCATATTGGCCATGCTGTATTGCATAATTTAGAAGGGCTACAGTGTATTTTACAAATTGGCGGGCATGACACGGATGCGATCCGAGAAGCAAGTACGCCAAGTGCGCAAGATACATTGAATGCATGGCGGGATTTTGAATCAAGCTTTTTTGCTGGTGCTTTACTGTGTCCTAAGGCGCCTTTTCGGCAGCTTTTAGACCGAACTGGATACGATATAAAGGTACATGCACAGCTCGGTATATCTGCCTCTGTCGCAATGAGAAGAATGACGGTGGTGTCGTCTTATCCACATTGGCATTATTTTGATGCTTACAAACCAGGCAAGTTAAAAGCAGTATATCGAGGTAATGGGATCCCATTACCTTGGGGAAATATGCGCAGTGTTGAAGATCCTTGTCAGCATTGGGCTGTATTTCGTAAATTTTCGGATATCAGCGGGGAAAGTAGTGCTCAACTTTCCATATTAACGGTTGGCGGTGAGGCGAGGTTGTATTGCTGTGAATCTGTTCAAGTTGATGACTTGGCTGGTAATGCGCATATATTGTGTGCGGGGATTGATTTAAACCCTGCTATTTTAGCGCAAGGCGGAGATCCGCAAATAATGGTGTCGCAACTGAAGAAATTATGCATAAAGCATGGTGGCTCCAGTGTCATCCCTCGCTCGCTCAGGGCGCAGTTACTTAGTGTTGCACGCATTTTAAATATCAATTGGATTGAACGAGGTATGGACAATGAGGTGCGTGTGATCTGTACTCGGGGTAACGAATGTCCGAGATCGCCGAGTTGTTACAATATCTAGCTTGAAACAGAGTACCCATTATAGTAACTTTGTTTTTTAGTGTGAGGAGCGTGAATGAAGAGCAAAATACAAAAGTTAACCTCATCTAGCGTAGGTGTGGTTGAGATTTTTGCCGAAATTGATGAGTTGATGAATGGCTTATACCCAGCTGAACTCAATGTTTTATTACCAGCAATAGAAGTGGATAGAGATAATGTGGGATTTTATGGGATCTATCTAGAGGATAACTTAGCTGCATGTGGCGCCGTGATATTTAATCAAGACAGTGATGGGCCATATGGTGAATTGAAGCGCATCTATGTTAAGCCGAATTTCCGTGGATTAGGGCTATCAAAAGCAATATTGAGTCATTTATTAGCCGTAGTTACTGAGCGAGGGTTGAATAAAGTGATGTTAGAAACGGGTGCACAACAACATGAAGCCATTGCATTGTATCGCCACTTTGGTTTTTATGAACGCGAAAGTTACGGAACTTATCAGCCAGATCCTGAGTCTGTATTTATGCAATTATATGTCGCGGATAAATTAACCGAGATCTGATCTGCTGACAGTATCGTAAATTGTCCACATTTTTAAGGAGTATAAGCGTGTGAAGACTTTATTGATCACCGGCGCAAATCGTGGCGTTGGGCTTGCTTTAACTAAAGTATATTTAAAAGCTGGCTGGCAAGTGTTAGCAACATGTAGAGTGCCAAGTCAAGCTGACGAGTTGCAATCTCTGACATTACGTTATCGCTCATTAACGATTTTTGCGTTAGATGTAACTGATTATACTCAAGTAAACCAATTAGCGACGCAGCTTAATGGGCAGGTGGTTGATGTTTTACTTAATAATGCAGGTTTATACGGGCCAAAAGGGTATAAATTTGGAGAATGCGATGAAACTGCTTGGAGAGCTGTTTTTGAGACCAATGTGATCGCACCAATAAAGTTAGCGGAAGCGTTTATTACCCATATTGAAGCAAGTGAGCTAAAAACGATTGCGGCTATTTCTTCTCGGGTGGGAAGTCAAACAGAAAACACCAAAGGTGGAGGCTATCTCTATCGTAGCTCTAAAGCGGCGCTTAACTCATCGATTAAAAGTTTATCTAATGACTTATTGCCTCAAGGGATAAAAACGGTGTCGTTACATCCTGGGTGGGTGAAAACAACGATGGGAGGCCCTAACGCTTTGATTGATGCTCAAGAATCTGCAGAAGGCTTAAAGCAGGTGATAGATAATTTGCAAGATGCTCAAAGTGGTGGGTTCTACAGTTATAAAGGTGAGGAAATCGCGTGGTAGCGACACCTCGAATGTAAAAAAGGTGCCGAAAAAAGGATTTTACATCGCTAAAGTGGTGTGGTTAAAACTTAACCAGCGTTACTTGCAGGTCAATTGAGTTGTCAAAACCCATCTCATTAAAGTAATGGCTATATGCAATTTGTAAGCTAAAACGTGCACTGAATTTGTACTTTATGAATGGTTTAACATACGCTGAGTTTTCAAATTGATACAGCTCCTGTTCTTGGCATTGTTCACAGCGGAATATTGTACGGGTTAGATCGTTGTATCTATATCCTCCCAATATGCCAATTTGCAGCTGGTTTTGATAAAGAAAAGGATAGAATATTCCACCTTCAGCATAAATGGCTTTACCAAAAATGCTTGATTCTTTGCTCGAAAGCTCACCAGTAAATTCGTTACGAACTGACTCAGAGAAGGGGAGTTTGTCTTCTATATAAATAAAATCTATGCCCACAGCAAAAGACATATACGAGTTGTATTGACCGCTGTAAAAAGCCCCAAGACTTGCACCAAAGTCCTCTAGAAATAAATTCTGCGCCGGCTTATTAGTTTGATTATTCACGTTAAGGTAACTGGTTTTTACACCTATATGGTATTTATAAAAATCTAGGTCGTTGGCGCGTACTTTCGTGTATGTAAGTAACATACTGATTAAAGCAAGGTTAAGTAATACTTTTATTGTGCATCTCATAAATGATCAGTCCTTTACTGAAAGTGACAATCTCGTACTAAATGTACTGCGTGCTTTTCGGTTCTTGTACCGTAAAAAATAATGCTGTTTTGGTATTGATAGTGATACGATTTATCTGTTTCTTTACTATGTGGCGTTGCGCTCCAAACTTGTGTCATAGGCACATTTGGAAACGCAAATGGATTCAAAGCAGGCTCTTCACATTGGTTTTCGATGGTACGTTGTAACTCTTTTAAATTTGGCAGCCGCCAAGGCTTTTGAGCTTGCTCGCTTCTCTCTTGTGCATGTTCGAGGGCTTCTTGCCATGTGTATAAGCTTGCTTCTCCTTCGGTGCAATTTTCACCGTTTTTTCCTGCCACACATGCTTGCCAAATCAATCCTGTAAATGTATCGAGTACACTGCCAGTATTATCCCTTTTAAATCGCGCAATCGGTGCGGTCGCATCAACTATGCGATTACAGCGTTGTTTCGGAGCAACTTCATTTCTTAGCTCACTGTTTATTTCCAAGTCATTCTCTGCAGGGAGCTGACTGACAAAAGCATTGCCTCTGACCAGTCTTATCATTTGTTTATTGGTACTGACCCCTCCCGCAGCAGTACCAAAATTAAAGTTAACCGCCCAAATGCTGTTTGTATCATCGGTGTCTATGGTATCTGTCCAGTAATTTCCTACTTTAGTGTGTGGAAAGGCGGTTAAATCAATCGCGGGTTGAGCCGCGCTATAATCAACTAAATCTTGTAATTCTATTTTAGAAGGCAACCGCCAATCGGTAAAACCGCAGAGTGCTTGCGCATTAATGAGCGTGAGATACTTGTGCGTATCACAGCCGTCTTCAATATTACAGACCCCTAAATTCTCACTAGAATAGTCGAGAAAACGAGGGTTTGCATAACTGTAGGTTTGGTCGGCGGCGTTAGCTAGTCCACTCGATTGTGGTGCTTTTACCTCCCAAATGAGTCCCGTGTGATTGTCTTGAATACATTGCCACGTTTGCGCGTCATTCGGCAGTAGTGCGCCACTATTCGATATTTTAGAGTAATCAAAGCCTGCATTACCAAACCCTGCTTTTTCTAGTGTTCCTCCTAGGGCCTGCTGATCTCGGCCTATCTGGCAATCCTGTATAAAGGGAGCTTGTTGATTACAAGCCGATAAGTTTTCGGTTGGGTAGTCGGCGCTATAGTGTATGCCAGTGTCGTTACCTTTGAGAATAATGTCATCGCAGCTACAGGGACCATTACATAAAGGAATGGTGGGTAGTGTAACCATGATTGGGTCATCAATAGGGTCATCAATAGGATCACTAGGCGACTCATTATCTTGGGAGTCATCAGGGCTATAATTACAGCCAGTGAGCGTAGTAATAAAACAGAGGTAAATAAACTTTTTTCGATGCCTTTTAGTGTACATAGCCGCTGTAGATATTTTCATACTTTCCTTTATTTCAGACGGTAATAGGTGTTTATTATTTTTATATTTGCAATATTTAAATGCGATTATTTATTTTATATTAGACACAGACTTTTATTTGAGCAAAGTTGGGCTTGTTTAAATAAATATTCACATGGATTTTTTTGCAGTTCGCTGTCTTCATTCTATGCTTATGACAAGCTGTCAGTTTTGTATTAAGTGGTAAAACTAGGCGTGGTAGTACCTAAAATAATTTTAAATACAAAATAAAGGAAATGTTTATGGAGTCAGTAGATCCCCTGTTAATTGCATTTTTACCCAAAGATATTCGTTCAATGTTTTTCCCGTATGCGAGTGTTCAATTGGGGGCTTTGCTGCTTAATTTAATACTTGGGTTTGTACTTGCATCAGTGATTGGTTATCACTTTCGTAAATATTCTTCTGCATTTTGTAATAGGCAAGACTTTTCTCGTTTGTTTCCGTTGTTGATGTTAACCGTGATCTTGATTATTACAGTCGTGAAAGCTTCTCTTGCACTTGCGCTAGGACTGGTCGGTGCATTATCGATTGTGCGTTTTAGGACACCCATTAAAGAACCAGAAGAGTTGATTTACTTGTTCTTAAATATAGGCATTGCGGTGGCATTAGGAGCCGGTCAAACATTAGCGGCGATCGTTGCGTGTTCAGTCACATTGGTATTGGTCACATTGGTTAAAAAGCGCCATGCCAAATCGTTTGAAGAGCATGGCTTATTTTTATCTTTGAGTTACGTAAAAACAGATGAAAATACTCAATCAGATATTTCTTTAAACTCATTAAAATCGACGCTTGAGCGACATTCAGTTCGAATGGAAATGCGGCGATATGACACCGATGATGTGCGTTTTGATGCGACATTCTTTATTTCAATTAAAGGGGCTCAAGACGTTGACCAGCTTGTGAATGAACTTAAGTCACACTATTCAGGCATTAATATTTCGTTGTTAGAGCAGCATAACATAACAGGTGTGTAGCCATGCGTTTAGATTCGATACAAGCGCAGACATCAAAAGCTGAAAAGTTGGCTTTGATAGGGGCCATATGCATTATCGCTATGTTATTACTGCCCTCTGTCAATATGGTAAAAACGTTACTGATCCAAAGTGGTTTTGTGTCTTTGCATCAAAGTGGGCAAGCCAAAGCAGCCCAGTTAGCCAGTGATATTATAGAAGCACCGGTAAATTGGGCCTTAGCTGAAACCGATATTCCAGTGATTAAACTGGATATAAAATATCAAGATTGGCTGTTGTTAGAGCAAGACCGCAATACGGCTTTAAAAAAGGGGCAAATTCAAGATCAAAGAGCACAAGTGTCTGGTAATGTATTTTTTGAAAATCAGAAATTTAAAGCCAGTGTTAGGTTACAAGGAGATATGCTTGATCATGTTGCATCACACAACCGCTGGTCGCTAAGAGTAGAATTGAAGCAAAAGCAGGCTTTATTTTCAGCAAGACGCTTTTCTTTGTTGAGCTCTAACGTGAGAATTCACCAAGGCCCCATGTTATTTGCGCAAACAATGCGCCTCGCTGGGTTTGATATTATTTCGCCGACATACAAGCCTGTGCGGGTTATTTTAAATGGTCAAGATTGGGGCCTAATGATGTTTGAGCAAGCCTTTAGTCAAGATATGCTTGCAACAAACAACCGCACTGAAGGCATGATTGTTAGGTTAGACTTATATCAACAAACCGCTTCTGAAACTCAGCAATTACAGCGAGTATTAAAACCAAGGGTAATACAGCGCAATACGATATTAAAAAATGAAAGCCTAAGTAAGCAACGACAAATTGCATTAGCCTTAGTGAACGATTTTATAGACGATAAACGTATCGCGAGCGATGTATTTGACGCACAAAGACTAGGGCAATATTTAGCTACCGCGGATGTTTGGGGAGCATGGCATGCACTCACATGGAATAATTGGCGTTGGTACTACAATCCACATACAGCTAAGTTGGAACCTATTCAAAGTGATGTTGCGGTTACTCCAGCTGAACACCATTGGCTTATGCAGCCACCTTCACAAAGCTTTTTGATCAGTAAGAAAATGCTTGAAGATCCGATTGTGAAACGGGCATATGATGCTGCCATGTCAAAATTAGCAGCGCAATTTAATAGTGGCACGCTGCTGAGTAAACTAGATGAGTATCAAGCTGATTTTATGCAGCAGTTACATATGAGCGCGCCATTAGTAAATGCATTTGATCTTGACCTATTAAAAACTCAAGTACAGTGTATTGTGCAAGGCTACTTAGACACACCGTGCCAGAATATTAGGCCCATGGACCCTCAATTGCATCGGCACATGAGCAGTATGGTGGCTCAACAGAGTTGGGATCTTGTCAGTGAGCTAAAGCACACTGAACAGGCATCAGAATTTACAATACGCAATCCAGGTTCTCAGCCCCTTGAAATAAAAGGACTTACGGGAGTTAATTCATTTGAATTACAGTTTCCGTTAGAGGATATTAATGCCCAAATGCCATTCAAACTTGCACAAAACGCTGAAATTTCTCTTGTGCTGCCCAAAGAGTTAACGCAGGTGAAGGTAACAGCTGGTGTGACTGGGCAAAAGAAAGCACAATTTACCTTTATCAAGGATGTTCAACCATTAAGTTTTATTCCACGCCCTAACCCAGCTGCCGATGTTCAACGTTACCCCTTTATTGAAGTAAGTGAAAATACTTGGAAAATACGCAGCGGAAAATGGGAAATAGGAGATTACATTGTCACGCCTGCTGATATAAACCTGATAATTGATGCGGGCACACACTTGCGGTTTACTCAAGGTGCGGGAATGATGGTCTTTGGTAAAGTAACATTCCAAGGGAGCGAGCAGGCACCAATTGTGATCACACGTTCAGAGGGGGTGCCATATTGGGCTGGGATCACCGTATTTAATCACACTAACCAAACTAAATCTTTTGTAAAGCATGTGCAACTGAGTCATGCGAGTAGCCCCAAATTGGGTCTATGGCAGCCAAGGGGATCGGCTTACTTTATTGGTGGGAAGGTCAATATTGAAGGGTTAAGTATTAGCGATAATTACTCTGAAGATGCATTAAATATTATAAATAGCGATGTAAATATCACTCAGTTATCTATTCGAAATGCGCTTTCTGATGCATTTGATTGTGATTTCTGCACTGGAGAAGTCGCTGATTCAAGGTTTAATGATGTTGGCGCCCGCTCTGGTGGAGATGGAATTGATGTGAGTGGATCAAAGCTAAAGATCAGTCGAACACAATTTACCAATATACGTGATAAGGCAATTTCTGCTGGTGAACGTAGTCATTTATCGGTATACGATAGTCAGTTTAAGAAAATTAATTTTGCTCTGGTTGCCAAAGACGACTCTCGTATTGACGGGAGTCGCTTAGCCGTTGAGGAAGTAAATCATTATGCCCTAATGAGTTACAGTAAAAAGCCATATTTTGGACCTGGAAGCATGTCAGTCTCAGAATTTACGTGTTCGGATACTGGGTGTGGCCAAAAGGTCGTAACACAAATAGGCAGTGACTTATTAGTCAATGGAAAGCAAATAACACCACAGCCTTTGAGCGTAAAGGGATTGTATCAAACAGTAATGAAATCGGATAAGCCAAAATGACGCAGCCTAGTAGACGTTTTGAGGTAAAAATACCTATTCCGTTAAATCGCTTACACACTGTACAAGCATGGTTAAATACTCATTCGCTGGGTTTTGAAAAGCGCTACCCAGATAGATTCGTTAATAGTTTATATTTGGATGATGCACATTTAGAGCGCTACGAAGAGAACTTAAGTGGTATTAGTTTTCGTAAGAAGGTACGTATTCGTTGGTATGATGATTTAGCAGATGTTAATAATGCGAAGCTTGAATTTAAGCACCGAGAAGCAGGAAAAGGGTTCAAGGTCACTTTTGGATTAGATTTTGATTTCAGCAAGAATAGAACGCAGTGGCCAAGTATTTTACGTGATGCCTATCGTTCATTACCCCACCGAGGTCAGATATTATGGGGCAATGAACAAATGCCGGTGTTGATTTGTCGGTATCAAAGGCAATATTTTGAGTCTACATGTCGGCGAATAAGAGCCACATTTGATCAAGATATGCATGTGTATGATCAACGTTATCACGCTAAACTAAACCTGCATAAACAGGTTTCTCTTGGCGCATATGTGCTGCTTGAACTTAAAACTGATGAGCAATATGAACCTGATTTAGCTGCATTAATCGCGACATGCCCACTGAGACCTTCTCGACATTCAAAGTACGTCAATGGCATTCGAATGCTGACGTGGTATTAATATCAATAAGCTTCTACGACCTGATGATAGAGCTTTATGCTAACCAGTGAACGCTGGGAAGTCCAAAAGTCCGCTATTTTCTGTGTCAAGTGACACTGCCATCAGTGCTGGGCTACCTAAAATGGGAGAAAAAACACACAGCGATAAAGCCTAGACGATATTTTCTTATTAAATAACCAAACATCAATTATGAGGTAAAGCGATAAAGGTAAGCGTATTCAGTTAAAAGTTGAGAGAATATTACAATATCTGTATTGATCGTGATTGATTTAATATTTGGGGTTTGTATCGGGGCGACTTGAAGTTGTTTTATGGTTTGTATGCTTTGCTTACCATCAGTGGTGTACGTTGCATAGTCGTTTGTCTGGTTTGTTAGCTGAGTAAATGCTTGGTACACATTACTCACAGTGGGTGCAAGAGGGGAGTCGAGTGTGCTTAAAGTGATCCTCGTATTATTAAGTTGTTCGTTCCAATGTTGTAGCTCATAAAGCGTTGTTTTTATCATCGGCTTCATCATTGGTATTACGATACGGCTATCAAACAACGTGAGGTTTTCTGTTGTTGTAACATATAAAGTTTCAAGCCTTGTGGTGCTTGAAATTGAAAAATCTGATAGTTGCTTTTTTAGCAAAGCAGCAACGGCACTTTCGAGCTCCCTGGTTTGGCGCTTTGTACTTTTAATAAAGTTCAGTATTTTAATACTGCTATATTTTCTTTTTTCTATGTTGCTAGTGAGCTTCTTAATTTTGTCGTGGTGATTGATTAAGTTACTGTAGGTTTCATTAAGTGTTAGAGTGTTCCATTGAGATGCATGAATTGCCAATATGGTTTCAAGGGGATTCAACGTGAGATATTCATTATAACGATGGATTTCAGTTATTAAGGATAGTAGTTCTGTGTGGTCTTTTAGGTTTTTTAGCTGTGTATTGACTTGTTTGTAGTTATACTGTTTTTTGATTTCATGTAAAATAATATACGCGTCGATAAGCTCGTTTTTTGATAACAAAGTTTGGGCTTGCTGCAGCTTAGATAGGTTTTTTTTAACTTGGCTAAACGCTTCATTCCAGTTTTTTGGTGCATGACCTGCTAATATTTTAAGTGCGTCGTATTGCGCTATTAAATCGTGTTTTTGTATGGCATCTTCTAGCCTTACTTCTTGTTGCTGAATATGACTAGGCTGACAAGCGCTTAAAATTAAGAAAAAAGCAAATGTAATTAGTATTTTTTTTGTCATTATGAGTTCCTTTAATACATACTTTAAATTAGCAAAGAAAGCGCAGTAGAAGCAAGTCTGTATAGTGAAGAAGTAAGTCTACTTTATAAATAAGTTTATGATATTGTAAAGATTTTACTTGCTGCTAGTGATGCTTTAAACTAGCCTAGTAATTGTATCCTAATGACTAAGTGTGAGTTATTATAAATCATGCTTAAGATATTATATTTGATCACACAAGCACGGAGCGGCAGAATGTGAATAGTAAAGCAGTCATAAAACAATGGACTTATCAATTCCCTATTCTTAACTCAATTATTATATATAGTTTATTTGGTGGACTGTCGATCTATTTGTCTACGCGTACTCCAGGCCTTGATATTTGGTATGCGAGTATGGCGTTCGGGTTATTGTTATCGCAACACAGCTATCTTCATTGGAGTAAGTATTGCGTTGCTATTTTGGGTGCTAATATACTGCTTTATTTGAATGTTGCCCCACTATCATTGCACTTAGTGACATCCTCTGTTGTGCATGTGTTTGAGGCTATAATCATCGCTGTTTTAATGAAACAGGCGACATCAAAAAAATCAAATCACCAGAGTATATTTGCTTTTACTGTTGTGTTATTTAATGTGTTGTTATTACCTGCTTTGCTTGGTGCAATTGTTAAAGCCGTTCTCGGTCTTAATTTTACTACCCAGGCTTTACTCACTGTACTTACTGGAACATTTTTAAGCAGTATCGTTGGGGCTATCTCCGTTTTTCCGATAGGTTATTATTTGTATACGAGTAAACAATCTGATTGGGTTAAACACGACGTAAGCATTACCGGTGTTATAGCGCTTATAGCATTTACAGCAGTGGTTAATATTTTTGCATTGATATATATGCCTTACCCGTATGCTTACACCTCACTGGCACTGGTTTTATCTACCTTATTTATGCCCTTTTCAGGCGTTGCATTGAATATATTAATCAATAGCATTGTGAGTGTGTTGTTTGTATCTTTTGGCATCGTCACTCTCATGCCAGGGAAACAGTCAGAGCTGCTTTTTTTATTACCTATGTTGTTCACTTATTTAACACCTATCTTGCTTGCAATTACAATAAACAAATATAAATTAGCCCATAACAAATTTACTTCTGCGAATGACACCATTCAGCGTATGTACGATTATACGCCGGTTGCAATGCTATCTATTGATAATAAAGGCATAATTAACGCTGTCAGCGAGCAGTGGTTAAGTTTGTTAGGATACCCAAGAGAGGCTGTAGTGGGTCGCAGAGCCATTGACTTTCTTACACCTGCTTCGCGAGATTATGCGACTAATTATGTTTTGCCTGAATTTTTTAAATTAGGAAAGGTCGAGCGGATCCGCTATCAAATGCATCATTATGATGGCCATATTATTGACGTAGAGTTAACCAGTGTGATGGAGCCAGAATCTTTGCGCCGAGGGAAATACTTTAACTCTTTAGCGGTCATTAAAGATGTTACAACAGAGATCACATTAACCAAAAGGTTGGCGCAAGAACGGGAGCTATTAGAAACAACACTTATGTCAATTGGTGATGGGGTTGTGGCGACTGATGTGAATGGGTTGACGCGCTTTGTGAACCCCATCGCAGAAAGTTTACTTGGGGTTCGCGCGAGTGAAGCGTTAAATAAACCCGCAGAGCATTATATTCATCTGATTGATAGACACGACTCTACACGCCTTCCTTGCCCTATTAGGCAAGTACTCGATAGCAGAGAAATGTATACCTTTGAACAAGACGCCATATTGGTTAGCAAGTCAGGTGTGCAGTACAGCATTCAAGATAAAACAACACCTATTGTGACTTCTAAAGGAGAACTTCAAGGTGTCGTTATGGTATTTCAAGATGTTACTGAGTTGGTTGCCAGTAATGATCGCATGGCCTATCTAGCTCAGCATGATGCGCTGACAGGGCTACCAAATAGAACATTAGCGCTAGATCGCCTGTATCAAGCTTGTAGCAAGCACGCTAGGGTACCGCAAAAATTTGCTGTTGCATTTGTTGATGTGGACAATTTCAAACACATAAATGATTCGTTTGGACATGATTGTGGTGATGTTGTGTTACAAACTTTGGGTAAAAAGCTCAATACTATTTTAAGATCCAGCGATACGGCTGCGAGGCTTGGGGGAGATGAGTTCCTATTATTATTACATGATGTAACAGATAGACAGGCAATTTCTCAAATTTATGAGAAGTTAAACAAAGCGGTTAGTGCGCCTATCATTGTAAATAAACAGAGTGTGTCGGTATCTATTAGTATTGGGGTATGTGTGTTTCCTGATGATGGTATTGAGCCCGATGTGCTACTTAAACGTGCCGATGAAGCAATGTATCAGGCTAAATCTCATGGCCGAAATCGTTTAAGTTTTTATAGTCAAACGACAATAAAAAATGCCTTAGAGCATGTGCAATTGACCGAGTTATTAAGTGAAAATAACTTATATAGTCAAGATATGTTCGCTATCACGCCTTTGATTAGAGCTGTTGATCATAATATTCAGGGTGTGGTTATTGAATATGACTGTTCTAGAGTCATGCCAGAATTTAAAGGCGTTGATGTTTTCGCCTTAGCTCGACAACAGGCGGTTTTTGCGCAAATTAGCAAGCAGTGGTTTGAAGGGGTAACTCATATTTTATCCAGATTACCAATTCACGGTGTGAGGGATATCGTTGTTCGTATCCATGATGAGCAGGTACTCAGTGATGAATTTTATCATGGGGTAAAATTGAGTATAGAAGAGCTAAACATACACCCAAGTAAACTGGTATTGAGCTTTCAAGAGTCTGTATTATGTCATGGTAGCAAACCAGTTGTTGATGCCATAAGCCGACTGAAAGCACTTGGCCTTCGCTTGGATGTGAGTGAATTCGGAGTACATAGTATCTCGTTAGATTTTTTAAATGTGTTACCGTTAGATTCAGTGACTATTGGGCGAGGGTTAACATCGCAAATGGAGGCTGAGCAGCACAATGAGACTTTGACTTATTCATTGGTTAAGCTAGCGAAAAGCTTAAAGTTAACCTGCTGTGCTATGACAGTATCCACGTCATACCAAGCCACTTTATTAGAGGCGATGGGCTGTGATCATTTACTTGGAGATTACTTTTATAAAACAATGGATATTGAACAGCTTAATGTACTTGTAGACACACCACAAAATGTAATGTTAGTTAGCTCAAATCAGTAGGTAGGCCAGTTAGTTCTTGAATGAGCATAAATAAACGACAGTGAGAAGTGGGTTTTGCAAAGTAATACCCTTGTATGCGTTCGATATCGAGTTCTGAACATATGGCAACTTGTTGGGCCGACTCAACACCTTCCGCTACAACGGCAATTCTCAGCTGGTGTAGCATACTGCTGAGTCCTTTTAGAATATGGTAATACCTTGGGAGTACGTGCACTTTGTCTAACAGTGATTTATCGAGTTTGACAATATCTATGGGGAAGGTGAGTAGGTGTGAAATTGATGAGTAGCCTGTGCCAAAGTCATCTAGGGCAATTAGGCAATTTAATGTTTTAATGGCATTTACGCTATCACGCACCAAATCGTCTGAACCGAGTAACGCTGTTTCAGTTAGCTCAAAAACAATATTCTCTCCTTTTGCCTGATACTTTTCTAATGCTTTTTGTATAAAAGTGGGTAGAGTTGGATCTCTCAATTGCAGTGGCGATAAGTTGATGGCCATCTTAATCGTATAACCTAGTTTGTTACTAATGACTGTTTGCTGGTAAATGGCGGTATCAATGATCCAGCGTCCTAAACTGTCTATTAGGCGTGACTCTTCGGCAATATTCATAAACTCTTGTGGATTAGTGTTTAGTTTGGCAGTAGGCCAGCGAATGAGTGCTTCACACGATACAACGTGGCGGCTTTGCGTATCAACGATAGGCTGATAATACATTTCTAGTTCTTGATGTTCACAAGCATGGCGCAAATCTACCTCAATACGGTATTTACGTTGAAAATCTTTCTCCATGTTGTCTTCAAATAAGCAGGCTTTATTTTTACCCAATTGTTTTGCTCGGTACATGGCAATATCTGCGTACCGCATTAAATCTTCAACAGTTTGTCCATTTAATGGATGAAGTGCAATACCAATACTGCCAGTGACGTGAATACAACGTTCTTCAATAATAACTGGTTGATTGACAAGAGTCAGGATCCTTTGTGCATGGCGCTCTATGTATAAAGGAGAATTGAAAGAAGTGAGTATAAAGGCGAATTCATCCCCGCCTATACGTGCAACGAGATCATTTTGCTGAAGCACGCTTTTAAATCGCAGTGCAATCTCTTGTAATAAGACGTTACCAATATCGTGGCCAAAGCTGTCATTAATATTTTTGAAATTATCTAAATCGAGCTGTAAAACTGCTAAATTTGCCTTATATGTTCTATTCGCAATGATTGCGCGCTGCAGTGCTTCACCAAAATAATAGCGGTTATATAACCCAGTTAAATGATCATTCTCTGCCAACTCTTTCACTTTCTGATAACTTTCAATGAGCTTACTTTCTAATTCAAAGCGTTTTTGAGCTTGCATTAATGCGCGCTTTAATTGACCCGCGTTAATTTCTGATTTGAGTAAGAAGTCTTGTGCTCCAGCATCAATACTTTTGAGAATAATAGACTCTGAGTGCTCATTACTGATCATGACTACCGCCATTTTATTTATCCAAGAGCGGCGTTTTAATTCTAATAGCATTTCAATGCCATTCATTTTAGGCATCATATAGTCAAGTAATATAACGTCAAAGCTATCGTGTTCGATGAGGTAAAGTGCTTGTTCAGCGGTATTCACGACGGTGAGAGATTCACTATTGTTTGTTGAGTTGAGTGAGCGCTGAATAGACTTGCTGTCTACAATGTCATCGTCGATTAAAAGTATATTCATAATACGGCTAACCTTTAGGTAATTGTAGAATGCGCCAATACCCATCTAAGACATCAACCACATCCAAAAACTGATCGCTCACGCGGTCTTTAAGAAAGTAGCCAGCAACATGCTTCTTATAGCTCTTAACAATGTCTTGTTCATTATCGGAGGTGGTTAGTACAAATATTACTATGTCATTTAGCATGTCATCATTACGGATAGTATTTAAAAACTCTAGGCCACTCATACGCGGCATTTGTAAATCGAGTAATACAATAAATGGTTTGGCTATGGTCTCTTCCCGAATTAGTTCTAACGCATGCACTCCATCAATTGCTCGTGTGATCTTGTTTAATATTTTGCGCTTTTTAAAGCTTCTCACAATACTCATGAAATCAATATCATCATCTTCGACGAGCAATACATTCAAGTCATGGTTCATTATTTAATCCTTTTGAATGGAGGCTGTTGAGCTGGTACCGATGGCCAAGTCACTAAAAATGAGGTGCCATTAGGTTGGTCAATTAATGTAATGTCCCCTGCGTAATGGTTTGCAATTTTTTTACAAATCGCCAACCCAATCCCAGATCCTTCTTGCTGATCTCTTGGTTTTAGCGTTTGAAACATTTCAAAAACTTTTGAGCTGTACTGAGGGTCTATACCAGGCCCATCATCGGTGACTTTGATAAAGTAAAAGCCTTTTTGCTCTTCTATTGTTACGTCAATGTTCCCGTGGTCAAGGTGGTGATGCTTGATGGCATTTGCTAATAAATTGCGTAACACGATAGCGATTGCATCTTTTTGTAATGACACGGTTAATTCACAACACGATAGGTTAAATTCTTTGTCTATACATATCATGTCAAATTGTTCGAGTACGAGGTCTTTGAAAGAAAACTCTTCTTTTTCATGCGGGGTTTGGTTTACGCGAGAGTAAGTGAGCATGTCATTGAGCAACTGTGTCATCCGGTTAATACGGCTTTTGATCAGTTCAAAGTTTTCAATTGCACCCGCTGGTAACTCATCTCGATAATCTTCATCAATCCATGATACGAGTTTTGAGATAGCCGTTAAGGGGGCTTTGAGGTCGTGTGAGGCCATATAAGCAAACTGATCAAGGTCATCATTAGACTTTCTCAGTTTTTCAATTAACTCTTCTCGTTCGGTAACATCTGTCGCTATGCCGAGTATATAGGTACGTCCATCAATGGCTTCAAAGCGCTTTTTACGGGTGAGTAGCGTTCTTATTCTGTGATCAGGAAATGTGATTGTTTCTACAGTTTCACTATATCCTTGATCGAATGCGATTTTGTCCATCGCCAAAAATAGCTCAGCTTCGTCTGGTTGATAGTCTTCTACGGTGGTGAAACCAATGACTTTATGTCTGACATTGACGGGGTACATTGACAGAAAAGCTGAGTTGGCTTTTACGATTTTAAAATTTTCATCTTTGACGAATGCATAATCGGGCATGTTTTCAAAAAGTAAATCATTAAACTCAGCTTGATCGTAAGCCGATATATTAAACTCAGCGATGCCTGATTGCTTTTTTTTATCCATATCTCAATTCCTTAGAGCACTATGAGCATAAAGCGTTTGAATAGTATTTACACCACTTAGGTATAGTCTGTTTTTACTAAAATTGAAAACAAAGAAGCGATAATCTCAGGTTATTTAGTAACTGCATTGTTTGCAGTTAATTCTTTTTGAGCTTGAGTATCTTTTGTTTTTCAAAAGGGGGAGCACAGGTCGTAAGGTATAGTGATAAAGGTAAATCATGGCGAGAAGGCCTCGCCATCTTTAAGTTAACTTTTTATTGGCACTTTATCGTAGCATAAAGTTGATAACACTGATTCTTACTGCCAGTGCTCTTGTACGTCCAGCTTTTACCATACCAGTCGTAATTAGCATATGAAGACTCATCTTCACCGCATTTTATTGTACTGCCTGAAATTTCTTGATTATGGCCACGTTCTTCACAGAACTGATTACCATTGGTAGAGCCCACAAAAAAAGACTGTAGACGACCATTAACCCATACTTTTGGACCATAGTATGTGGTTGAACTTGCAGAAAAAACACCATCTTTGTCGAATAGCTCAACTTCAGCTTTGTCGAAGCTAACAGTATCTACTGCTGAGTTTAGAGTAATGATGTCTGATTGTGCTGCAACGCTTGCAGTTGAAAGTACAGCGAGTAGGCTAAGTGCTAATGTTTTCATATTCATGTCCTTTTAATGTTATTAGAGTTCCCATTCATTAGAACGTGAATATGTGTACCTTTTAGTTACAATTTATTTAATTTAAATTAATGTTGAGTCTGTACAGTATGGTTATAGTTTGTCGAGTACAGTCGCATATTGATAATAGGCAAGTTGCCCTAAACGCCTAAACTTTGGCAATGGAACATATGGTAGAGGGGTATTATAAAGAGGTAAATTAGGGATCTTTTGCCCTGCAATCTGTTGGGCGAGGCGAAAGGCTGCTTGCGCGCTAAAGCTTACTCCCGCGCCACAATACCCTAGTATATATCCAATGTTGTTATCAAAATTGACATGTGGCATATCGTCTAACGTTGCCGCGATATAGCCATTCCAATAATGATCATGTGGTATTCCATCTAAGCATGGAAAGCAATCGGTTAGTCCCTTTTTAAGACCGTTTAAGAACTTTGGGTGTTGCTGTTGGGATGCGAACACCGCGCCTCGTCCACCAAATAATAGTCGTTTGTCAGGGAGCAAACGATAGTAATACTTTAAGGTGCGTGTATCCATGGTGATTTGGTGGGTCTTGAGTCCAGTTAAACCCAATTCGAGTTGGGTTAAAGGTCGAGTGACCATAATACTACTCAATATTGGAATGTAACGATTGTTAATGAGCGGGTGGAGCATTTTGTTATTGTAGGCATTTCCGGCAAAGACAATATTGTTCGCACGAATGGACACAGACGTATCGTTAATGATCAACTCGTGGCCACTATCTGTAGAGTGTAAGGCGCGCACTAAGCTATTTTCAAATAATGTCACGCCTGTTTGAAGCATAATATGACGATAACCCAATAACAGTTTTAATGGATTTACGCCAAACCCATCAGGCAGTCGCATTGCACCATGAGCTTGAGCATGGTTCATGAATTGTACTTTTAACTGCGGTGCAGATAAGAATGTCGCATTATCACCAAACCGAGTCAAAAATTCGGTTTGCTCTTTGAGGCGCGTCAGTGCACCTGGAGTATGGGCGACTTTTAAATAGCCATTTTCTTGGCGTTCACATGCAATCGAGTGTTCAGTAATTAAATTACTTACGCGCTCGACAGCATCACTGAACTCAGAATACACGCCTTTGGCGGCCGACATTCCCCATTTTTTAACCATCGTTGGATAGCTAAGTCGACCTGCACCTTTCAAAACAAAACCAGCATTGCGTGCGCTTGCCCCAAAGCCGACCTGATTTGCCTCTAAAACGCAGCAATGAATATTATAATGAGATGCGAGATAATATGCGGTGAGTAACCCGCTAAAGCCGCCGCCAATTATTGCGACTTCAAAGGTTTGTGATGAGGTCGGAGGAGATTTTGGGCTGGGTAAAGGGGATGTACTTGCCCAGTAACTAGGCGCATAAGGTTGAGCTTGGCAATGGGGATGGGTAAGTGGATCGTAGTGTTTTCTCATCCGTAAGCGCCTAAAACATAAGCGCCATTTCTGCGGCTTGGCATTGGCATTTATTGCCGCATAGAGTACAAATGTAACCGTCATTAATACAGTTTTCTAACCATCGTTCATCATGTATTTTAATTAATTCACCGCCAGCTTTGGTAAAGTATTTAACGGCGCCGTTGCCCGGGCTTTGTTTCCATAAGTGTGCGACACCAGCTAAGGCCCCTTGTTGTCGTAATGCGTTGATCGATGCTTGCAATAGCTTAGGGCCTATGCCTTGACCTTGTGCACTAGGTTCAATAGCAATACATTTAAAATAGGCCATTTGGGAGGGAAGAACGGGCCACTGTGAAGGCGTACACCATTTATCAATAGGCCATTGTTGTGCGGCATAACTTGTTCTAAAACCAAGTAAGTTGTTTTCGTCATCCAGGGCTACAAAGCAGGCGTTAATATTGTGTTTTGTGCCTTTCTTACACATTTTCTCTAACAGTGCTGCGTCTAAATAATTTTCACCATGAACCAAATTGGCTAATGTGACCACGCGATCATAATGTTCACGTTCTAATGGGGTAATCGTCATAAATGGATCTCCATAGACATTATATTTTAACCATACCGATAATTTGATAATAAATCTTTAATATTTTTGTGATATTAAGGTTAATTTTACCTTTTTTTATTTTACTAAATTAATCAATGCATTAGAAAGGAATTTCATGTTGTATGGGCTTTAACATTAGCATTTTTTAAGTAGCTCAATCATTTTGGCTTATTGACAGCGATGTCATTGTGTTAATAATGTAAATTGCTTGTGCTTTTCTCGAATCAGGTACAAGCCAATACAACATGACACAAAGGAAATAAAAATGCATAAATTAATCTTAACGGCGGTTGCTGTAAATATTGCGCTGGCCACCAGTGCCTCTGCAATGATCATTCAACCCGACCCTCAAAATCCGACCGGATACATCGTATCAGGGACTGAGTTAACCGCAGCTGAAAACAGACTAACGCTCGATCCAATGTACGACGTATGGGCGAAAGCGCTAGAGACAAGAGACAATGCGATTGTAGAGGCCATTGTCCCTAACGCAGCGGCAAATCCTGTGAACGTAAAGCGTGTAGAGCGGGTTTTTCCTCAAGCACAGTGGGATTTTTTAACCGGTATGGCCGCACCCGAATATACCTATACGCGTTTTTTAAGAGCCATAGGTAAATTCCCCGCATTTTGTGGTGATTATACTGATGGCCGCAATGCTGATGAAATTTGTGAAAAATCAATTGTCACTGCGTTTGCGCATTTTGCGCAAGAAACTGGCGGTCATATTGCAAAAGATAATATTTCAGATAATCCTCAGCAACTAGAGGAATGGCAGCAAGCACTGGTTCATGTAAGAGAAATGGGCTGGTCTGAAGGTCAACCAGGTTACACAACAGGGTGTGGTCAAAACGATTGGCAGAATCGCCGATGGCCATGCGCTGCTGGCCAAGGTTATTTTGGCCGAGGTGCAAAGCAATTGTCGTATCACTTTAACTATGGTGCATTTTCGGAAGTGATGTTCAATGGTGATGCAACTGTGTTATTGAATAACCCAGGCCTTGTTGCTGATTCATGGTTGAACTTAGCATCGGCTATTTGGTTCTTCTTAACGCCACAGGCGCCAAAACCAGCTATGTTGCATGTTATTGATAGAACGTGGGTACCGTCACAAAGAGAAACTGCAGCTGGGATTGGTTATGGTTTTGGTACAACCATCAATGTTATTAATGGCGGCATAGAGTGCGGTGAACAGAATAAGAATAAAGGGCAGCCAGTAAATCGTATCCGTTACTGGGAAGGGTTATCAAGCTACTACAATATCCCAATTGAAGCCGATGAAGAAAACACATGCTGGCAACAAACGCCTTATGGTGGTTTGAACTTAGACGGTGCAACTGACGTGTTATTTACCAACTGGGACGGAAATTGGAAATATCATGCTGATAGACCTGGTGGTTTTTCTTTTGAGTGTGAATTGGTTGGCTATCAAACCGCATATTCAGCGCTCGAAGCGGGTGATTATGAAAAATGTGTCACTAACTTTTATGGTTCACACCTGAGCTGGCCTGAAGTGCGCGTAGTACCACATATTGATCCGCCTGTGGATGTTCCTCCTGTCGGTGGCGTGGCTGCTTGGAATAGTACCAAAGTTTATTTAAAAGGTGATCAGGTAAGTTATAACAAGGCCATTTATGAAGCGAAGTGGTGGACGCAAGGTAATGCACCAAAGCAAGGTTCAGGCCCGTGGAAGTTTATTAAAGCTTTGCCATAATTAGCGAATAATTTGAATTATAAAATAAGCCGATAGGGCAATATCGGCTTATTATTAAAACTGATAAATAGGATCAGTTTATTAAGGTTTGCACGGTACTATTTCCTTCATCATCAGTGAATTTCAATACAAAATCGTCTTTTCCATCTGCATTGATATCAACCAATAGAATGTCGTTGCTATTTTTTGGTAAGCGATGTTTTATTTTGGTACGCTTTTTACTCAGTAATGTGTTTTCCTGACCATGGTAAATACTTAAGGTTTTACGAGAGTTGCGAAGTACAATGTCATGTTTACCATCGCCATTTACATCCCCCATAAAAAAAGACATAACTCTGTCATTGCCGTTCATATTGATCTCCATTTCGACTTCTCTTTCAAGGGTGGGCTTGGCTGGGTAATATTCATTGCTTTGCTTATAAAATCCGACGTCAATATCAATGTCTGTACTTCCACCACTTAAAGCCATAGCGGCGATCGTGGCAAATCCAAAGTCGGCTTCAAACCTCTGTAATTCCATTTTTCCGTCGCCATCAAAGTCATAATCGAATCTGAGCTGACCGGTACCATTGGTGGCTGGTAAAAATGATTTTTCTAGGTGGAATTGACCCATCGCCTTGCCTGGATAAAGTGCATAACTGGTCTCTACTTTTATGGCATCCATACCCTTTGTGCGAGGCGCTTGGCGTGTTATTAAATCAACAAACCCATCGTTGTTGATGTCTTTTAGTGCATAGATGCGCCGCTTACCACCATCTTCAAGCTGCCCTAATTTAACGGGCAAGTTCAATGGTGTAAGTTCTGCATCATAGCCTTCTTTGCGAGCATAAAGTACTTGGGCTTGGTAACGGGTATGAAACAATAAATCCAACATACCATCTTGGTTCAGGTCAATGACTTGAGGTTTTGGATTGAGTTCAATTTCAACTTCTAGTTGACTGCCTTTAAAGTAACCTGAAAGGTCTGATTGCTTAGCGAAAGTGTGCGGTGTAAATTGCCCCGTCTTAGATTGAACATAGAGCGTTGCATCGCTGATCCCTGGCAGCATAATATCACTCAGTCCATCGTTATTTGCATCTAACACAAATTCGATTTTATTAAAGTTTCTCATTTTTAAATGCGTAAAAAGCGACGATGTTGAAATTAAAGGTGTGTGGTGTTCTTTATGGCTGCTGAACACCCCTTTAGGGGTTAATACCCATGCCTGTGGTGTTGAATAATTAGCAGATGTCGCATAATCAAATCCAATGGCATCTTTAGGCATCGATAGCTCATAGCTGGTCTGATGTTTTACGTCGACGACAGCCAGCTTCTTTAATTCATTATCAAATGCATAAAAAATCTCTGACTGAGTGCTAACTAACGGCTTTGGCGTCTTTATTGCGATGGGTTGAGAAGCAAGCGATGTAAAGCTTGATAGTACCAATGCTGTAGTAAATAGAAATTGTGTCATGATCCTCACCAGTAAAACCATTGTTATTATTATTGCGTAAGTATTGGTTAAAAAATAATGACGAACAATTCAATTCTTGTAAGAAACTGTTACAAGCACGAAAAAATGACGTTTAACAACGCTCGCTGTCAATCCTAAAAAAAGTTACAATTACCGTTGTTTGTTATTTTAATTAAGGGTTTTCTGTGCACGTTGAACGTCAATCTGTAGAAGCGATTGTTACTACTTTAATGCAAGTCTTTTCACAGCAACAATACGCAGATAAAGTGATAGAGCATACGCTTGCAGAGTATCCATATTGGGACTTAAAGCGCAAAGAGCGTTACGTTACAGGTGTTTACAATGTGCTGCGATTTCATCGCAAATTAGAGACGGCTTTGGGCAATATGCGTAGTCGTGATGCACAGACATATGCATGGCAACTTTGGGGCGCTATGACGTTACTGCTTGGTGAAGAGCCTATGCCAAGTTGGTCTGAGTTTGAAGGTTTATCACTGGAAGCGTTAAATAGTAATTTATCAATGGCCAGTGATGCACAAAAGCTGTCTTATCCCGATTGGTTATGGGAGAGAGGGTTCAATGAACTCGCTGATAAGTGGCCTAATGTGGCACATGCGCTTAATCAGCCTGCAAAAACTTACTTACGAACGAATACGTTAAAAACTGACGTTGCAACATTACAAAAATCCTTAAAAAGATTAAATATTGAAACACAGAAAATTGCAGATAGTGAAGGTCTTGAGGTAACACAATATGGCCCTCTATTTAAAAGCGATGCATTTCAAAATGGCTGGTTTGAAATGCAAGATGCAGGTTCGCAAAAAGTGGCCACATTATTAGATGTAAAACCCGGACAACGTGTTGTTGATGCATGCGCGGGTGCTGGTGGAAAAAGCCTTCATATCGCTGCGCTAATGCAAAATAAGGGTTATGTGTTGTCGATGGATATCCACCAACATAAGCTAGATACATTGAAAAAGCGCGCTAAACGAGCGGGTATTCATACCTTAGAAACCCGTATGATTAAAAATAGCAAAACAGTTAAGCGCTTAAAAGACAAATTTGATCGTGTTTTATTGGATGTGCCTTGCTCTGGTACTGGTGTTTTAAGGCGTAACCCAGATGCTAAATGGCATTTAAATAATGAGAGTATTGATAATCTGGTTGTGTTGCAGGCCGAAATATTACAGCGCTACAGCCAGATGTGTAAACCTGGTGGCCGCTTAGTATATGCAACTTGCTCCGTGTTACCGAGTGAGAATGAACAGCAGGTAAAACAGTTTTTGGCTGAAAATGAACACTTTAAACTGCTAGAAGCGCACAGTTTATTACCGGGTTATACCTCTGACTATGACGGATTTTACATTGCGGTACTTGAGCGTTTACCCGTTTAACTGAACAGTGCTTTCTCGTGGTTAATAACCATTCACTATCGTAGTAGAGCCTACATTATAATAAGCTGCTATTTATAATAGCGGCTTTTTATCTCTTTTTTGACTGAGGGTGGGTTAATATCCACAGTGCAGACTCAACTCACTCAACTCACTCAACTCCCTCAACTCCCTCAACTTTCTCAATTACAGAGCACAGTAGATCCCGGCTCATACGCATCGGCGCATTCAATAGCAGCTCATGAGTAATATTAACTGCTTATGAAGTATGCTTTCAGTCGTTAAGTGTCATCAAATATATCAGTTGCAAGTATTTATTTGTGTGTGTTTTGATAGTTACTTCCAGTTATGGCGTGAACTAAGTTAGTACCCATGACAAAGTGGGTACCACGTGATTTTTGGAGTTTTCCATGAAAAGTATTCTTGGCTTATTATTGTTGGCAGCAATTTGGGGGGGATCATTTTTATTTATACGCATATTGGTGACAGATCTCGGACCAATTTTATTGATGGAGTTACGCGTTTTGCTCGGAGCGCTATTTCTGTGTGTTGTTGGGGGTCTCTTAAAACAGCAGCCGCAGCTGTGGTATTACAAAAAACATTATTTGACTTTGGGCTGCTTTAATTCAGCATTGCCTTTTTTATTATTCGCTTATGCAGCTCAAACATTAAATGCATCATTGTTAGCTATTTTAAATTCAACAGCCCCATTTTGGGGGGTACTGATCGGTGCCATTTACTTTAAAGACAAAATGGGTAAGGTAAGAATACTAGGGTGCTTATTGGGTTTGTTAGGTGTGATCACACTTGTCTGGGCTGATATCGATGTGTCAACGGGGTATTCGGCTGGTGCCATATGTGCCACACTTGGTGCGACGTTGAGTTATGCGATTGCTTCACATTACACCAAATTAGCGCCTGACTGTGGTACTTTAAACAATGCTCAAGGCAGTCTATGGGGCTCAGTGATACTCATTTTTCCGTTGCTGTTATTATATCCATATGATGTAACCTTCAACGCAGATACCTTATGGTCAGTACTATTACTCGGTGTCGTGTGTACTGGTGCGGCTTATATTTTGTATTTTAAATTGATAGCGACAATGGGCGCACAATCAGCGTTATCGGTGACATTCTTGATCCCATTATTTGGTATGTTATGGGGATATTTAGTGCTTGAAGAAACGTTGACTTACTATACGGCTGTTGGAGGTCTATTAATATTGCTGGGTGTTGGGTTTGTGACAGGCGTGTTCAGTAGAATGTGGCACAGTATGGTCGTAAAATGTGTAAGTACATAAAACGATAAAAGGGCCTTACGGCCCTTTGGTGAAGTATCGTTCAAGTTAGTGTGATAGCCTTAACCCCTTAAGGCTATCAACCAATTGTTTTGCAACTGTGTCAGTTTGTCTCGTTAAGTTTCTAAGCTAGCGAGAGGAAAAACCCTGCAATTGCGGCGCTCATTAGGTTAGCCATTGACCCTGCTAAAACCGCCCTGAGCCCTAAGCGTGCGATATCCTTTCTTCGACTCGGCGCCATACCGCCAAGTCCGCCTAGTAAGATAGCAATCGATGATAAGTTAGCAAATCCACATAACGCGAATGTGACAATCGCTTGTGTATGTTCACTTAACGTATCTCGATAATTCATAAAATCTAGGTAAGCAACAAATTCGTTAACTACCAATTTTTGGCCGATGAAGCTACCTGCAGTAACTGCTTCGTGCCAAGGTACACCGATTAGCCAAGCAACTGGCGCAAAGATGTAACCCAAAATCTCTTGTAATGTCAGTGTTGGGTGGTCAAATAGCCCACCAATATTGCCTAACAGGCCATTTAATAGAGCAATCAATGCGACGAATGCGAGTAACATTGCACCAACATTCAGGGCAAGGTGCATCCCGCTTGATGCGCCGCCAGCAGCTGCATCAATAACATTGACT
Organism: Pseudoalteromonas sp. MSK9-3; assembly: GCF_003590335.1. GTDB lineage: Bacteria > Pseudomonadota > Gammaproteobacteria > Enterobacterales > Alteromonadaceae > Pseudoalteromonas. Next base: position 57,456 of record NZ_MIET01000035.1, read on the forward strand.
GGCTTTTCATCGTTTGCACTGACATCAGCTAAGTTTTCTTTGGGAGTTTCAGTCTCTGGCACAATCATTTTTGCCATTAAGAAACCACCCGGTGCCGCCATAAAGCTTGCCGCAATCAAGTATTTTAGCTCAACCCCTATTGCTACGTAGCCTGCCATAACTGATCCTGCTACGGTTGCTAAGCCACCAACCATCACTGCAAACAATTCCGACTTCGTCATTGTAGGTATGAAAGGCTTTACAATCAGTGGCGCTTCAGTTTGTCCAACGAAAATGTTAGCAGTTGCTGATAACGACTCCGGACGCGATGTTTTCAGCAGCTTTTGCATCCCACCACCGAGTATTTTAATCATCCACTCCATGATGCCAATGTGATACAACACAGCGACTAAAGCAGAGAAGAAAACAATCACGGGCAATACTTGCACGGCAAATATAAAACCAAGCGCTTCTTTATCGGCTAAAGAGCCAAATAAAAAACCAATACCATCGTTAGCGTAACCAATGACAGCCGATACACCAGAAGATATACTGGCCAACACGTTTTTGCCTGCTTCTACAAACAGGATAAAGCCACCAATCAGTACTTGCATCGCAAAAGCAATACTGACTGTTCTTTTATTTATAGCACTTCGGTCAGTTGAAAAACCGTATGCTACGCTTAGCAGCATAAACATGCCGACCAAGCTCATTATTGTTGTCATGCCAGAAAGTCCCGTTTTATTCTTGCAGTAAATATTTTATTTTACTTTTAATTATATCAATCGCAACGCGATTCATACCGCCACGGGTCACTACCAAGTCAGCATTGTGCTTTGACGGCTCAATAAACTGATAAAACATAGGTCTTACCGTAGCTTGGTATTGTTCAACCACTGACGGTAAGCTTCTACCGCGCTGCTCGATATCTCGTTGCATTCGGCGCAGTAAACAGATATCTAATGGTGTGTCTATAAACACCTTGATATCGAATTCTTCACTAAGTGCTGAATCGCTAAGTAGCAATATACCTTCAATAATTAATATTTTTGCCGGTATTACTGTACGCGTTTCGCTGCTACGTGTGTGTTGAGCATAGTCATAAGTAGGGACTTCAATGGTTTTCCCTTGCCTTAACTGCTCTAAATGCTGTCGTAGTAAATCATGTTCAAACGCATCCGGATGGTCATAATTTGTTTGCGTTCTATGTTCAAACGGAAGATGCGATTGATCTTTATAATATGCATCTTCTTCTATAATGGCGATAGCACCTGTTTCAAGCTCATTTACTAGCTCATTATAAATTGTTTGTGTAAAGAGAGATTTGCCAGAAGCAGAGGCTCCAGCAATAGCTATAATTGTTCGTGTCACTAAAGTTCACACCCAGCTGTCGTTAACGTTGGAAGATCACAATAGCAAAAAAGACACGATTAATCTCTTTTGCTTCGCTTAGGTTGCAAATTTAGCGACTTTGACGCTGACAAAACAGGACTTTTGTCCTGTGAGACAAAACAAGATTTTTCACGTGGCGGGTGAATTTTGTTATGCTTTTATTACAGCGGACTTATGTCCTGTAAATTATTGCAGTGCAACAATAAAGTAGCAATCTCTGAGAGCGTGACAGGACTAATGACGCATAAAAGAAAACTCAGATAGTTTATTAAAGAGGTGATTTATGGCAAGAGCAATCATACTAATGGCAGATAGCCTCGGCGTGGGTGCTGCACCGGATGCAGAAAAGTTTGGCGATGTAGGTTCCAATACACTTGCTCACCTTTTAGAAGCGTATAAAGCAGACACAGGTAATGCACTTCCTATACCTAATTTGACGAAGCTAGGTTTAGTCGACGCATGTGAATCAGCAGGTAAAAAAGCCTGTCAGGTTGCAGAGCGCCAACCACCAGAAGCCGCTTGGGGTTATGCCAAAGAGCTTTCTAGTGGTAAAGACACTCCTTCGGGTCACTGGGAGATGGCAGGTGTGCCTGTTTTATTTGATTGGGGCTATTTTCCAAACACGACACCGTGTTTCCCCCAAGCGTTTATCGATGAACTATGTAAGCGAGCAGGTATCCCAGGCATATTGGGAAATTGCTACGCGTCAGGTACGACTATTTTAGAGCAACTGGGTGAAGAGCATGTAAAAACAGGCATGCCAATTTGTTACACCTCAGTTGACAGCGTTTTTCAAATAGCCGCTCATGAGCAATCGTTTGGCCTTGACAAGCTTTATCAAGTATGTGACATCGCACGGGCACTGCTTGATGAAATGAATATAGGACGAGTAATTGCGCGGCCGTTTATAGGCACTTCGAGTGCCGACTTTATTCGAACGGGTAATCGTAGAGATTACTCTGTATTACCTCCAGCACCAACGTTGCTAGATAAGTTGGCTGAAGACGGTGGTGAGGTGATAAGTATTGGTAAAATAGCCGATATTTATGCGCATCAAGGCATTACACAAAAGCATAAAGCACCAGGACTGATGAATTTATTAGATAAAACATCAGAGGTGATGGATGAAGCACCAGATCATAGTTTGATCTTTACGAACTTAGTCGATTTCGACGAGAAGTTTGGCCATCGACGTAAACCCGTTGGTTATGCTGAGGCACTTAAGCAGTTTGATGACTATTTGCCAACTATACTAGGTAAGCTAGGTGCGAATGATTTACTGATCATTACCGCTGATCATGGTTGTGATCCGACAGCGCCAGGTACTGATCATACGCGAGAGTACGTGCCAGTATTGGCATATACACCGGGTATGAAAAATACTCCCTTGGGAGAAAGACAAAGTTTTGCAGACATAGGTCAAACCCTTGCCCAGTGGTTTAATTTATCTGCGCTTGAGTATGGTGAAGGTTTTATTTCTTCACTTAACAAAGCATAAAGAAGGAAATAGGTGATGAGCACTCCTCATATTAACGCAAACAGTGGTGATTTTGCTGAAACGGTATTAATGCCTGGTGATCCACTACGCGCTAAATACATTGCAGAGCATTTTTTAGAAGATGCACGTCAGGTAACTGGTGTACGTAACATGTTTGGTTTTACAGGTACATATAATGGTAAACCTGTGAGCATCATGGGCTCTGGTATGGGGATCCCATCAATGTCTATTTATGCTCGTGAACTGATTGTGAGCTATGGCGTTAAGAACCTGATCCGTATCGGTACTTGTGGTGGTATTAGTCAAGATATCAAAATACGTGATGTCATCTTTGCACAAGGTGCAAGCACAGATTCGAATGTTAATCGTGCACGTGTACGTGGCTATGATTTTGCAGCGATTGCTGATTTTGGGTTACTTGAAAACGGTATCAATTCAGCACGTAAACTTGGTATTGAAGCAAAAGTAGGTAACGTATTTACGACTGATACGTTTTATCAAGCGGATGATACGTTTTATAAAGAATTAGATAAGCTTGGCATTATGGCTGTTGATATGGAAACCGCTGGCATGTACGGCGTAGCTGCTGAATATGGTGCTAAAGCCATGGCTTTGTTTACTGTTAGCGACCATGTTATTACAGGTGAAGCAACGCCTGCTGAAGAACGTCAAAGCACCTTTAATGAAATGGTCAAAATTGCATTAGAATCAATTTAAAGAATTATGTTTACTGAAGTGATTCAGTAAACAAACCAGTTCCTTGGTAACGTAATCGCAGAGTTTTGGAGACACGCCTAAAACAAAGCGAATCACACCCAAAAAACCGCACCTAGTGCGGTTTTTTTTTACTTTCACAGAGCGATAAATCTCATGAATGACATGATTTGCCGTTGAATTTGTAATAATTTATATAAACATTTGACGTTATAAAGATAGCAGTGACAATTGGGTGTTCGCTTTAAACCGATTATTGGTATTTTTAAGTCAGCCCAGTGGGTTTTGTGCTTATCAACTAGTATCGGCAGCATATTTGAACACTGGAGTTATCATGTATTTCAGCCGTACGCTACGTCACCTCGTTACTTTATTCATTTTCTGTTCATTCGTGTCTATTATTGTCTTATCACTAAAAGTTTAGAGTGGTAGGCATGTCGGTATCTTTTTTACTGTTATCTTCTTGGTTAATGTTGCCTATATCAATTACAGAGTTAAGTAATTTCAAAGGGTTATCGGTAAATAAGCCGAAGCAAGCGTTAGTTGAATACCCAATCTTAGTTAATCGTTACCAAAACGACACGACAAAACAAGTGGCGATGTTGCATTTTCATGCGCTGTCTGCGGCTACAAGAGCCCGAGATTGGCCTGCTTTTTTGAACATTCTCGATGAAATTTTTTCTGAGAAATTAAAAGTATATTTTGATGAAGAAAGGTTACAGATCCTATCTAAAATTGGGGTTGCTTATCGATTAAACGGCCAACTCGAACAGGCAAAAAAACATTACCAATGTGCTTTTGAGTTTGCGGATAATAATATTGAGCTTGCACAGTTAAAAGTGAATCAGGCGATTGTTTTTCGCTTGCTAGAGCAGCCAGCGTTGGCTTTCCAACTATTAGAAAGTGTAGATATAGACAAGTTGTCTGAGCGAGTTAAAGCTGGTTATTGGGTGGTGCGTGGCAATATTAAGCAATCTATTGGACATTTTGAAGAAGCACTTGAAAGCTTTGAACGAGCCCATAGGCTGTATTTAAATGTAGATAATAGAAGTGCTGAAGCGGGCGTCACAGGCAATATATTAAGCACAGCATTGGCTGCTAATAAGCTAGAGGTGTTTAGTCAGTATCGAGCTGACTTTAATTCTAAAGCCAGTGAATACTATCCACAATTATCAGATTATTTAGAATGGTTAGATATTATTGCTTATTCATATAAAGCTCAAAGCCTTAGCACAGCAAACCATGCGTGGCTTAAAAAACATGTAGACATTTTTGTCGAGCGAGGTTTTGGGGATTCTATTTATGCACACTTACAACGTGTGGGAGCGGCACAATTGTACCCTGCTGGTAAAACGATGAAATTTAGCGCTTACAAATTGCCAGAAAAGCTTGGCTCACCTTGGTGTGGACAGCTTTGACTTTATACGCATTTCTGCCATGGTTAAAAGTATCATAATAAAGATGCGAGTAGCATTATGGCACAATGGGTTTCGGGTAAAATTGTAGAGTTTAATTGGTGGACACCAAGCCTTTTTAGCATCAAGGTAGCAGCGGATATAAAACCATTTGTGGCAGGGCAATTTACAAAATTGGCACTGAACATTGATGGTAAGCGTGTTGCTAGAGCTTATTCTTTTGTTAACGCGCCACAAGACCCTTTGCTTGAATTTTACTTAATAGAAGTCCCTGATGGGCGATTATCGTCGCATTTAGCCACGTTAGATGTGGGAGATAGTGTTGATATAGAAGCTGATGCGCATGGTTTTTTTACACTAAATGAAGTGCCTAAGGCGGATGTATTATGGATGCTCAGTACAGGCACTGCAATAGGGCCCTTTCTGTCGATGTTAGCAGAAGGAAAAGTATGGGAGCAGTTCAAGCGTGTTATTTTGGTACATGGAGTCAGGCATAATACCGACTTAACGTATCAGGATAGTATTCATGCCACGGCCGCACTGTTCAAACAGTTTACTTATATACCGCTCGTAACAAGAGAACACCCCGAACATGGATTACGAGGCCGTGTTACTGACTTAATTGACTCAGGGGCATTACAAGCACATTGTAAAATGAACCAATTCCCTGATAATAGTCATTTTATGATTTGCGGTAACCCGCAAATGGTAAAAGACACAACGCAGCTTTTATTAGCACAAGGTTTTACTCGACACAGAAGAGCAGAACCTGGCCATATAACCGTCGAACAGTACTGGTGAGCTTTAAAATTAACGATATGTCTGTTATGTTAACGTGAATTTGTACCCTACTTGGTTATCATGAAATATATTATTCTTCTTTTTGTTATTCTTACGTCTTTTTTATGCAGTGCAAACCCCGCGTTAGAAAATGCCGTTAACCCAACCGATGTGGTGACGACGGAACAAGAACGACTGGCGTCACAAGTTGTTGATGAGTTGATCTTGGCCTACAATAACAGAGATATTGAAGCGTTTCTTTCATTGTACGCTGAGGATGTTGAGTTTTATATGTATCCACAGACGTTGATGTTTACTGGCAAAAAGAAGTTGATTGAACGCTATGGACTAATGTTTAAGAAAACAAAATGTTTAAAGTCAACGTCATTAAAGCGCATTACACATGGGAATATTGTTATTGATCATGAATCGTCGCAGGTGTGCTTTAAGGATAAAAATACTGTTGATAAATATTCTGAGTTTGTAACAAGTTACCAGATTGATGGTGGAAAAATACGTAAAGTTGTATTTTTCAGATAACTTTTAAAAGATTAGGCACATTTTTATGAGTCAAGATAAGAGATTACACTTGTTGTATCGAGTTGAACCTGGATGCTTAGGGCCAACCGGTATTGACTTTGTTGAGGGCTTTTGCGAATTTGCTCAAAAGAAAATAAAAGCGCCTGTTTATGCTCAGTTTGGTTTTGTGCCTCGATACGATAAGGCGTTACCTGAAAGAGAGTATACCATTGGTAATAAAAACCTCTCAGATACACAAGTCATCGCGTTTTTAGATAAGTTTGATAAAGAAAAGAGTGATTTTGAAGATCAGATCGACGAATTGCTTTCACATGCGATCGACGCGTATTTAAACCGACTTTAAATATGTGACTGAAAGACGGCAATACCAAATGTGTATTGCCTCAGTTTATTTGAAATACACTCCCGCTTGCTCGGTTAAAATGACATACATATAGGGATCAATAGTATCAATGCATGTTACTTTAGATCATGTACTCAAATTCTTAAAGTTGTCGTTGTCGTGCAAACTTGTGAAAGCTGCTTCATTTAATAATTCGTTTTTCAGATGAGGAGCATACTCAAGTGCCATGCGGATGTCAGCGAGTGCATCAGTATGCTGATGGAGCATAGCGAATGCACAAGCCCTTTGCCAAAATGCGTACCCATAGTCATTATCTAATTCAATCGCCTGATTACAAAGCTGAATAGCAATACCTGTTTGACCTAGTTCCAAGAGCGCGTCTGCTTTATAGGCGATGGCTTCTACTTCATCTGGTTTACGTTTGAGTATTTCATCATATATCTCTATTTTAGAGTTCATATCACTTTCAAGATTTGCGCGCATCCATAGCGAATGGACTTCGTTGGTTATAGTGATTTTTTTATGGTTATTTAATATTTCTTCTGAACGTTCTTTTAGTTTAGATTCAAGTACTTGCAAACGCTGTTCGTATTCATCGGTAATATCGCCTACACGACGATTTACAATATCTTCTACTTTACTTTTTATGTCTCTAAGAGAGTTCCATCCTACTAGCATTAAAATAGACGCTGTGGCAGTGATAATAAACAGAATATTGTTAACAGTATCAGTGGTGTAAGTGAGTGCACGGTCGGCCGCATCGAGCTGAGTATGCGTGATTTGTTTAGTGACATCTTCACGTAATTGTTGCTGATCTTGACGGACCGCTTTGAGTTCATCCAGTATATAGCGTTCAATGAGTGGTTGATAAAGTGGGCTTTTAACATGCTCAACAGCGTGGGTGGCTGAGGTATTAGGATCTGTTGGCTGCTGTGCTAAAGCGCTATAACTAAATAATAAAAGAGTAATAAAAAGGAGTGTGTATTTCATAATGACCAAGATCTAAAAACGCAATGAATGCATGGTGCATCAGTTATCGATAAAATGCAAAGGACATTGCAGAACGATGTTTTGATTTTGCTTTAATGCGCATTAAAGCTCATAATTCAGAGTACGTGAGTACAGGTGTAGGGTTAATGCGAGTAATCGTCTTTATTGGGCTTTGTTGTTTTTATGCTAATGCCGAGGAACCACAGTTGCAAGTGGTTACTGAAGAGTGGGTGCCTTATAATTTTACTAATAATAAAGGTGAAATTGATGGCCGGGCAACAAAAAAAGTGCGTGAAATATTGGCCGATGCCAGCATCAGTTACGATATTCAAAGCTACCCATGGGCAAGATCCATGAAACTGGCACAAACTGATCCTAACACCATGATATATTCTATATACCGCACGCCTGAACGCGAAAAGCTATTTCAATGGGCCTGCCCGTTATTACAGCCCGTCAAAGAGTACTTATTTAAATTAAAAACCAGAAAAGACATTAATTTAACGACTTTAGATGATGCTAAGCAATATTTGGTGTCCGTGGTGCGAGGTAGTGTATCAAATGAATTTTTAATAAAAAATGGCTTTGAAAATGGCACTAATATTGATATCACCGCAGACCCCAGTTCTAGCCCGAGAAAGCTGTTAGCAGGTTATACAGATTTGATAATGACCACAGAGTATACCGCTTTTGAAAGTTTGAAAGCACTTAACGTTGCATTCGATAAGATTGAGATTGCACTAGAAGTTACTAATACCAATGACAATAAAGCGTGTGTCGCTTTTAGTCATACTACAGATAAAGCGTTAGTTGATAAAGTGAGAGCGGCGTTGAAGCGACATAACTTACGCCATATTGGACCTTAATGACGCATCTAGCTGTGCGCTTATATATGGCGTTAGAGTGAGTACAGTGATGTTAGCGCAAATGATTTATTCATATAAGCGCCGCTTGCTCAACAATAATGGCATGCCTTTGAGCCAGCCTTTTATGGTCTCGGTCATAGCCACCACCAATCACGGTTGCAACGGGAACCCCTGCACTTTGACAGGTATTAAGTACTAAAGCATCACGCTTTTCAATACCTTGCCAAGTAATATCAAGCTTACCGAGCCCATCGTGTTCCCATACATCTACGCCAGCATCATAGAGCACTAGATCTGGGTTAAGATCGGCAATGAGTCCCTCTAAGGTATTTTTTACGATGTCTAAATATCGCGTGTCGGATAGATTGTTTGCCAATCCAATATCTAAATCACTGTCGTGCTTACGAAAAGGAAAGTTCTTTTCACAGTGCACTGAACAGGTGAAAACATAGGGATCATGCTTTAACATTGCCGCAGTGCCATCGCCTTGATGTACGTCTAAATCGAAGATTAGGACATTATTGACGTGCTTATTTTTCACGAGCGTGGTTGCAGTAAAAGCGAGATCATTCACCATGCAAAAGCCAGATCCAAAATCATAATGTGCGTGATGTGTCCCTCCTGCTAAATGGCATGCTATGCCATGCTCTAATGCCAGTTCTGCTGTTTTTAAAGTACCCAGCGGCGCGGTGAAAGTTCTTGCCATGAGCGCTTCTGACCAAGGTAAGCCAATTCTACGCATTACTTTATCAGACAGCTGATTGTGCCAAAGATCCCATAGGTAGGATTCACAGTGAACTAATTCTAAGTCGCTAGGTGTCCCCAGTTCAGGCTGATATAGGTTATTTGTGATCAGACCCTGTTGTTGTACATAGTGATATAAGTTAGCAAATTTACTCATAACAAAGCGGTGTTTTGGGTCGAAACTAAATGAGTAGTTTGGATGATAAACGAGTGGTAAATTTGGATTTATAGTCATGATTTATGTATTAAAGGCCGTTAATTTTATTTTAATCAGTACTAATCGGATTAGCAGATTGATCATGGATTTAGATTAAATAATAGATGGCAGGTTACAGTGTGCGATCTTAGCTATATAACCTCAGCTCTGGATAAGCGAATTTGCCCAATAAAGCTATTTTTCACACTCTCGGTGTTGCTTTCATTTGTAATAGCCCGCTATTGCTGCATAAAAGCGCCTTGATATTGAGTAAAATATCATCATTGGATTGTAGTTAAGTTTGTTTTCAAAACATTTTCTATTCCAAAACCTTTATCCAAACCTGAGGTTATATAGTAACTTTTTTTGATGTGGTGTACGAGGCTACAATAAGGCATGCCCCTATAATTTTTTTACGGCATAGATATATAGACAATGGGGAACATCATAGCTGGGAGTTGATCTGAGTAATGATCAGTCGAAGAACAAGATAGTCAGTGATAAATTTATCTATTAAGTTGGCCTTCTCACTGCGCTAACGTGACAGCGCAGTGAGGGGCGCGTCGTTCAAGATGGGTACTTATATAGTACTCATTAAGAAAATATAACGTAAAAAACTGCAAGGCAATGGCGCTAAATTAAGCGATTAACTCAGGCAAGCGCTACTGAGGTAAGCACTATTCAGGTAAGTACTATTCAGGTAAGTACTATTCAGGTAAATGCCCTGTTTTTACCAAAATGATGGTGTTTTCATCTACAAAAGGGTGATGTGTACTTAAGTGTGGGTTGCGTAACCATGTGCCTTGTGGATAGTGACCATATTCATCTTTAAATACACCACTTAACACCAAAATTTCTTCACCACCATAATGGCGATGTGGCACGAAAGCTTCTCCTTTTGGCCACTTAACTAATGCCGTGTGCTCCGTGCCAAAAGAATGCAATGGCATAACGCGCAGACCCCCTTGCCCTGCTAACCACTGCGCGCTGTGGGTGTTAATGCGCACAGACTGTGAGTCTGACCTTGAGAATTGATTGAGCTTAACAAAAAGTGTACAGCCAGTATCGCTAAAAGGGGTATGTTTGCTGCCCGGCGGATTTCGAATATAACTGCCAGCAGGGTAGTCACCCTGTTCATCAGAAAAGATGCCGTCTAGTACAAAAATCTCTTCCCCAAGAGGGTGAGTGTGCTCAGAGAACGCTGATCCAGGTGCATATCGAACAATGCTGGTTGCATGACCAGACTCTGCACCTTCCCTTGCTAGTGGTTTTCGCTCAACGCCAGTGAGTGGGCTGGGCAACCAAGGCTGAGCAGGTGTATCAATTTGTACTCGTTGTGCAAAGTCGACATTTAATTTTTGTATTGTTGAAGTCATGCTGTCACCTAGTTTCTGCCAGCCATTACACCACCATCCACATTGAGTATAGTCCCTGTTACCCAACTGCTTTGTTCACTGAGCAAGTAAATAATGCTATTTGCAACATCGTTTGATGTACCAATACGGCCCAATGGGTGAAATTGGTCAAAGCTTGCCAGTGCACCATCCACTTCTTTTGGGTCAATAAAGTGGTTATAAATTGGAGTATTAACAACCGCAGGCGCGACCGCATTCACTCGAATGTTATGTTCGGCGAGTTCCATCGCCAAATGTTGTGTTAAAGCGTGTAACCCTGCTTTTGCCATTGAGTAGGCTGAAGATGGTGTGGCTTTTATTGCTTGATGAGCCCACATGGATCCGATGTTAACAATTGCTCCTTGTTGCGCTATTTTCATACGTTTAACTGCTGCTTGCGTTATGAAAAATAAACTTTTATTGAGTGCCATGTATTTTTCATAATCGTCGAAAGAGTGCTCAGTAAAGGGCATGGGGCTAAAATAGCCTGCGGCGTTCACCAGATAAGATATTGCCTCTGTTTTTGAAGTTATATAATCTTCAATACGTTGCCTGTCAGTGTCTTTGTAGAGGTCAGCCTGTATTCCTTGTACCAATGAGGAGTCTAACTGGGTAATGGCATTATTTAGTTTTACGGGATCTTTACCAATTATGACGACGGGTACGTTATATTCAATGAGTTGCTTAGCAGTAGCAAGGCCAATACCACTGCTTCCACCAACGACCATAGCGTATCCTGAATGAGAAAGTAACATAATAACTCCTGATTAATTAAACGCGACAACCGCGCTGCTTCGACGATAGAATACGGTTTAGTCCGAGTTATAAACAGTAAGCACAATTTGGTTAGGTAGGTACCTAGTGGTATATATTTATGATAAATAAAGATAAAAAAATTGAACGAATTATTGGCCCCGCACAATCAGCCCGAATGGTCGAGACCATTGTGGGCTGTAAATGGTCTTTGACGGTCTATCAATTACTGGCACAAGGGGTTAATCGCCCGGGAGAAATGGTGAGAGTCACTGAGGGGTTATCTACCAAAGTATTGAATCAGTGCCTAAAGCGTAATATTGAATTTGGCTTGTTAGAAAAGTTGAGTTACCCAGAGATCCCGCCTCGTGTTGAATACACCATTACCGAACTCGGATATAAGTTGTTGTCGATACTTGACTCGTTAACTCAGTTACAAGAAGAAATTAATAAATCAAAATAGTGTATATATCCTATTGCATACGTATTCAATAGGATATAAATAATTCATGCTCTACATTGTTATCGGTTTGTAAATAAACATTCGACAACAAAAGAGCCAATTATGACAACATTACTCAGAACACGATTACCTCAGAATATTCGATCAAGGGCGGCAAAGTATCTCTTTGTTAGTGGTGCAACACTAATGAATCTTTCGGGTGCTGTCGCAGCCCAACCGACAACATTTGTGCATTTATTTGAATGGTCTTGGCCTGACATAGCCCATGAGTGCGAGGCATTTTTAGGACCCAATGGATACGCCGCGGTACAGGTTTCACCGCCCAATGAACATATTGTGGGCGATACCTGGTGGACGCGCTATCAACCAGTCAGTTATCAACTACAAAGCCGTGGAGGAAATGAACAGCAATTTAAAGACATGGTACAGCGTTGTAAACAGGCGGGTGTTGATATTTATGTTGATGCGGTGATCAATCACATGGCAGCAGGAAGCGGGCAGGGCTTTGCAGGGTCAACGTTTTCTTATAAGCATTTCCCTATGTACAGTGAGCAAGACTTTCATAGCACCTGTGCAATTAACGGATCAGACTACGGCAATAATGCATGGCGCGTACAGCATTGTGAATTAGTGGGGTTAGCCGACCTTGATACGGATTCAACGTATGTACAATCTCAACTGTCAGGGTATTTAAATCGTTTAGTTGATACGGGAGTAGCTGGGTTTAGGCTAGATGCGAGTAAGCATATGCCGGCATCTGATATTGCCTCTGTCTTAGCGAATGTAACAGGGACTCCTTTGGTATTTCAAGAAGTTATTGACCAAGGCTTTGAAGCCGTCGGCGCGAGTGAGTACTTCAACAATGGTTTGGTAACTGAGTTCAAATATACCACAAAGCTTGGAGAGACGTTTAAAAGTGGCAAGTTGGCATGGCTAAGTAATTTTGGTGAGCCATGGGGCTTGATGCCAAGCGATAAAGCAGTGGTGTTTATCGATAATCACGATAATCAAAGAGGACATGGAGGGGCGGGCAATGTCGTAACGTATGCAGATGGCCGGCTGTATGACTTAGCCAATGTATTTATGCTTACTTTTCCATATGGCTATCCGAAAGTGATGTCGAGTTTTGAGTTTAATGGTGATACTGATGCGGGGGCACCTAATGTCCCAGTTCATCATAACGGCCAACTGAATTGTACTGCACAGCTATGGCAATGCGAGCATCGAAACCCCTATATTGCAGGAGCTGTGGCGTTTAGGAATAACACCGTGGGTGCTTGGCGGGTAAATCATTGGTGGGATAATGGTGCTAACCAAATTGCTTTTTCTCGCGGGAGTGAAGGCTTTGTCGTGATTAATCGAGAAAGCGATACGTTACGAGCAGTTTTGCAAACAGGCCTTGAGCCAGGTATTTATTGTGATACGTTAACGGGCAAACTCAGTGATGATAAGTCTATTTGCACAGGGGAGCAATTACGAGTAGGTGACAATGGTTTCGCTGAGGTTGCCGTGGCGCCTATGAGTGCACTGGTTGTTCATCATCAGACTAAATTAGAACAGGATCAAACTCCTACTACTAAGCAGCGGACTGTCATATTTATTCAAGCAAACACGTCATCAGGGCAAGATCTGTTTATTCGAGGGGGTATCGATCATAATTATGGGCGTGAGCTGGGCAGAGAGTGTGACGTCGACCCTTTTGCTTGCGCGCTGAGGATGACACACAATAACCTTAATAATCCTACGACGAAAAACTGGAAAGCAGGGGATAGTCATTTAGATTGGAGCGGTGTTCAGGCTGAACAGGGGGCTGGTGCACAAGGAACTCCTCTTGATTGGACGACAAATGACTGGCCACGCAGTTGGAGTGCTGAGCGTACAGTCGCCAAAGACGGTTTTGGTGTTAGCCCTTTAAATACGTTTGGCGCGCATTATTGGATGTTAGATGTACAACTAGACTGTGAGCAAGCTGTAAATGGCTGGTTTGAGGTAAAAGCATTCATAAAAAATGGTCAAGGGTGGGAAAATGACATCACACAAGCTCAAGCGCCTTACCCGAGTAATAATCATTTTGCACGATGCGGTAAGATAAATATATTTGAGTTTGGAAAAAATTCAGCACAGTACGAAAGCTTTTAAAATTGTGCACCATCGGCATAACGAATTTGTTATGCCGATCCAGGCTATAAAAAGCTATTTGGGTTCATTTTGGCATAATTGGATGAGTAAAGCGTCCGGCACTATTTTGGTCGGGTGTGCGTACATGTTTTGTTGCATAAAGGGGCGGACATGTCGAGTGACCCAGGGTATATCAATAATTTTCACATATTTTTTTAGTGACTCTTCTAAGCCATATGAGTAGAGAAATGTACTTCTTTCTAACGCGTAAGCAACGCGATTAAATTGAACTTGGCTTGGTAACATCTTGGCTTGAACGACTGATTCCATGATTACATAGTGGTAAAAATAGTGATAGTTTTCGACTTTTAGGTCGAAGATGTTTTGTTTTACAGAGTTATGATAACGCCAAAATTGTTGATATTTACCTTGTAAAATAAGGCTATCTAATAAATTTAGTCCTGACCTAACAGCGTTTTCTGAGGTACCTTTTAAACTGTCATCTCTAAATAGTTTAATAAATTGCCGTTGCGCGAGTTGGTAGTTACCAGCATCTAAATTGAGCGTTGCTTTTTTTTGTTGTATGCGGCGTTTGGCTTTCTCGTCGGTGGCAAGGTGCTGTGCTTGTTTTAGTGAATTAGCCGCGTCATCATATAACCCTAATTTACGCTGCGACGAATACATGTTTAGCAGCAATCTAACACGTTCTTTTTGATTGTCAGCGGCATAGCTCATGGCACATTGATAAGCCGAAATCGCTTTTTCATACACTTCATTCTTTCTGTATAAAATGCCTAAGCCATTCAAGACGTTAGCTTGGCGTGTATTCGATACCTTATCCCAGCGTTTATCAATGAGTAATAACCCTGACGCTACCGCTGTTATGGGATCATTAATTTTGACTGAGGTACTAAATATGTTGGTATGTAATTCAAAAGCCCCTGCACTGACGGGCAGGTGTTTATATTTTTGAAATTGCTTTGCAGTAAAGTGCGGATCACTGGCTGCGAGCTTATTAAACTCTTTGGGATTAGGGAACTCTGCAGCGGAGGTCAAAACAGCTATAAAATACAACGATGATATGAGCAACGCTAAACACTCCCAATAAAACTTGATTTTATTTTATTGTGCATTAGTAAATAAACACCCCAATTATGTTTTTATTAAACATATCTTAAAAAGGTAGTGGGCACTTTGGTAGTATGCAGTATGATTTTTGCAACATTATGAATAGAGTATAGATTATGTGGATAAAAAACCAAGCATTGGATGGTAAGTACGTCAGATTAGAGCCTCTCGTGATGCAACATGTTAGTGCCTTACAAGAAGCTGCAAAAGATGGTGAATATTGGCGGCTTTGGTACGCCAGTGTCCCAAAGCCTGATGATATTTCAGACTATGTGGCAAAGGCAATAGAGCAAGCTAAACAGGGCGAGGTCGCTTATGCGGTGATTGACAAACGCACGGATACCGTCGTGGGAACCACCCGTTACTATAATGTTGACGGACCTAACAAGCGGGCAGCGATTGGGTACACTTGGTATGCAAATTCAGTGCGCCGTAGCCCCATCAATACAGAATCTAAACTATTGTTGCTAAGCAACTTATTTGAAAGTTGCGATGCTGTTGCGGTTGAGTTCAATACCCATTTCTTTAATCAAACTTCAAGAGCTGCCATAGAGCGTTTAGGCGCGAAATTAGATGGTATATTGCGAGCGCATAAAATTATGAAAGATGGCTCTTTACGAGACACAGCGGTGTATTCAATCATTGCCAGTGAGTGGCCTGCGGTTCGAAATAACCTTGAATTTAAGCTGTATGAACGGGCGTAATATAAACACGTATTCAAGTTAGGGTCTTCGAAAATGTATTTAAACAGGTCATTTATTGAATACAAATAGGGAACTTACTGACATAGACAAAGTCTATTCTAAAAGTTAAGGACTAACAGATTGAGGATTGAATGAAAGCAGGTCTATTATCTCTTGTTTTACTATCATTTTTATTAGCAACACCTGCGCGCGCAAACGAAGTTGAAAAGCAGCAATTGCTGCGCAAATTAAAGCAACAGATCACCCAATTGTATGTGATGCAAAATAGCATCCCTAAAATTATTGACGGCTTGTCTCAGTTTGAAAACTCTCAAGCGTTCAAACAAGCAAAAGATGTATCAGCGCTATTGCCTGTATTAAATGAAACATTGGCTGAATTCGACAAGCATCTTAGTGTTTCAAAGAGTGAATCTCAGTCGGGTAAACACAGTAGAACAGCGAAGCCTTACGAGTCTTGGTTTACCAAGCTTGAACGTAAAAACTTTGGATTCAATCACGTTGAAATATTACCTGGAAATGTAGGAATATTGGCTTTTTGGGGCTTTTCTAATGTGACAGAGCAGAGTAAACAAAAAGTACAAGCGCTTATGACACTGTTAGACGGTGTTGATAGTTTGATCATTGACTTACGAGAGAACGGTGGCGGTGATGCGGCGATGGTTCAGCTTATTAGTAGTTACTTTTTAGATAAACCGACTCATTTAAATAGTTTTTACTCGCGCGATACCGGCAAAACAAGCGAGTACTGGACGGTGCCAATTGAAGGTGAAAAGCACGCTACATTACCGATTTATATTCTAACCAGTAATGCGACATTTTCTGCCGCTGAGGAGTTTACATACAACTTTAAGCATTTACAAAGAGCCACCATTATAGGCGAAAAAACCAAAGGGGGAGCGAACCCCTGGCGTTTTGTAAATCTTACTGACACTTTACGCGTTGCTATGCCGGTATCTATGGCCATCAACCCCGTCACTGAGACTAATTGGGAAGGGGTCGGTGTTAAGCCTCATCATAATATTTCCGCGGATAGCGCTTTATCGTATGCACATCAAATGGCATTGCAAGAGCTAGCAAAAACTAAAAGCAATGTTCATGAATTACATGATATAAACTCTGCGTTAAGTGATGTGCAAGCTGTACTTAAATAAAGGTGAATTATCTTTCCATTTGAGGTGTTTTTAGCATTTACAGTGGCTTGTATGGTACTTGTTTGCTCTCCTGGGCCTGATAATTTACTGGCTATCGGCAGAGGTCTGAGCCAAGGGAAGCGTGCAGCCTTGGTGTCTGGTTCTGCATCGGGGACTGGTATTTTGTTTCATGTATTGGCAGCGACGCTCGGGCTAACGGTTTTATTGCAAACTTCAACGCTTGCATTTTACATCGTTAAAACAATCGGTGCTGCGTATTTGATCTGGCTTGGGGTTAAGGTGCTACGCAGTAAAGGGTTGTTCACGCTTAACCCTGTTGCTCGCCAACCATTGAGCGCTATATTTTTAACTGGGTTTTTATCAGCAGCGCTTAACCCTAAACCTGGGTTATTTGTTTTGGCATTTATCCCACAGTTTGTTAACCCTGAGCTAGGTTCAGTTACCACTCAAATGGTTGGTTATGGGGTATGGTTTGCTTTTTTGACTGCACTTGGGTTTACGTTTATGGGACTTTTTGCATCTCGGTTAAGTTGCTGCTGGTTACACGCAAAGCCCCGTTTTGTGCTTAAGCTAAATATTGGCGCTGGATTGACCTTTATTTCATCGGGTTTGGCTGTGGCGTTGATGCCACAAAAGTGACTCTTTGTGTATTGGCTCTTGAATTAGCGGCATTTATCACTATTTATAGCTTACGATACAGCGAGTAACTTAGGAACTTGCAAAATTAGTGATAAGCTTTGGCTTATATCCTCATTTTATAAAAGGTAGTTTAATGAACCCAATTCTTGCGATTTTAAAAGAACACAATATCAGTGATACTCAGATAAGCGAGCTATTTCAAACGCTAACTGAAAACCCTTTAATGGCTATGGGTGTCGTGTCACAGCTAGGGATCCCACAAGACAAATTGCAACAACTTATGGGCCTAGTCATGCAAAACCCTGCACTTATTAAAGAGGCTGTGGAAGAGCTCGGCTTAGACTTTTCAAAAGTAGAAGAAGCAAAAGCCAAGCTAAAGCAATAAATCCTGCCTTAAAAGCTGTGAGTCATTGTCAGTTAAATGACTTTGACTTATAGCTGTCTATTATCTCTATTTTAGATTTCTTGTTTCAGCCAAATGACCAGCTAGCCGCAGTAAATCCACCGTTAAGTGTTGCAGCATGATATTGAGCACCCTCATATTGTTTACAGGTGATAACGAAATTTAACCATTAGACAAGATACATTCCTCTGGATACCGCTTTGACCGTTTCTTGCGATGACATAGTGTGCAGGGTTAAATAGAAGTATTGCCGCTTAAAGTGCTAAGCATAAGTACACTGGGTGTATCACTAGAGCCTCACTGAGTATAAAAAAGCCAGCAAGTTGCTTAATGCCAGTCAGTTAACAACTGACTGGCATTTTTTATTGGGATATTTACTGGGTTTTGGTTTAATGCACCTCGGATACGAGCGTTCCCGCTTTATCGGTAATATGTGATGTTCGACTTGAGCTTGTAATTGCTCAATTGACTTGGGGATCCGTCCAGCATTCTCTATAAACATCGTTTGAATTAAGTTAATAATACTTATTGCACACGTCGTAAAGCTAAGGTGTTTCGCATATATCCCTGGCTTTGTCTGCGCCATTTTCACCATCTGATATCTGAGCAAGTTATAGCTAAGTAATACGCCCCACAGCTCTTGCATTATCATGTCTGGTTTTTTGCTACGTAGCGTAAAGTGGCTATTTAACAAGGTTTGCTTCATCTCTCTATAGCCAAGTTCGATTTCCCACCTATCACTGTATAAGTCTATTATTTCAGCTTTAGGGAAACGCATCTGGTCGGTCAGTGAAGTGAGAATATTCACCTCTTTCCCCTTAATCATTTTTGTGACAAGTCTCACTTCAATATCATTGGGTAAGTCAGCAAACTTCTTTCTCGCTTGTGCTGTCGTTTTTAGCTTGATGAGTTTGTCTTGACGACCTAACGAGCGAACGACTTCATACTGAGTTCCTTTTCTCATAGGTTGGAGCCAGTGACGATTTTTCCCTGCATGATGCCAGCGATTGAGTAAGCCTAGAGAATAAAAGCCTCTATCAAATAACGTCAGTGAATTATCGGGGGTTACATCGATTAGGTCTTCAGCAAGTACCATCTCACTTGAACGACAGCTATCAAAGGCACTTCCCATTAATAAATGGCTGGTGAGCTCCATTAAGCAAACCATACGTACTTGAGGGTAAGCTGTATCGCCGTGTTGATTCTTCCATGTAGAGAACGCCTGATGATTTTCAGTTGTATCAGGTGTACGCCAAATGACACCATCAACGCCTAATAGTGATAAACCACACCATGTTGGGTGGTTGGCATCAGCATTCCACATTTTCTGACTTTGTTGGAAAACCTCTTTAACGGCATCCGCACCAAGGCGCTGCCTCGCTTGCACAACCGCACTTGGTGCAACGAGTTCTCTTTTTCCGGGTAACGCTAAGCCGAGTTTACTGACGATGCTCCACAGCGGGTCTTCACGGTAAAGCGACATACAAATAACCGTCCAAACCGCCATTTCAACAGGAAGTCTCCTGCGTCTTATCGTAGCGACACCCGCAGTTTCAGCGCATTGCTTGATGAAATCTGGGCATAGGAAATCACTCAGTTGACCTAAGCCTTCTGAGTTAGGGGCATAGCCATTGGCAAGAGAAAGTGCTGTCGTTAATTGCAAAAGAAAAGACTCCTGAATAAATTCAGAAGCCTTTATAAACTAACCAGTAGATCGGTCAATGGATCATCAAATATTTCTTATCTGATCGGCATTAAGCAAGTTGCTGGCTTTTTAAATGACGTTTTTGTCATGACTTATTTAATGTTTAAACTTTATATTTGTAGCGTCTAGTAACGCCTCCTAGAATAAGAATTAACATGAATAAGCCAAATGTACCGGATGATTTTTTAGCTGGTGTCGGGGTTGGTGTTGGCGTCACAGCGTTAGAGCTATCTAGTGTAACTGTTACGGCAACTTGACCCACATCACTCGCGCCATCACTGTCAGAGATTGTATATTGAATTGTGGCAATACCAGAGAAACCAACATCTGGCGTATAGCGTAAGGTGTTGTTACCAGTAATGCTCACACTTCCCTCATCAACCGTCGCTTCGATGATGTTTAGCACATCGCCATCACTGTCTTGGTCATTAGAGAGCACGTCAATGTCGAGCGTTTGCGTATCAAGTGTAGCTGCTGCATCATTTACCGCTTGTGGCGCTGTATTGGCCGTAATGGTAATAGCAGCATGACCACTTGCTGACCCACCTTGTGTATCGGCAACCATGTAAGTTAACTGTGCAGTGCCAGATAAATTCTCTGGAGCTGTGAAGTACACAAGGCCACCCTCAAGCTCTGTGGTACCGATGTCAGACGTCGCGTTCACAACAGACAGAGTATCTCCGTCAGCATCTGTGTCATTGTGTAATACATTAAGTTGTATACGATTACCTGCTTTAACTGTGAAGGTGTCGTCTATCGTTACAGGTAGAGTATTTCCGTTTAACACAATGGCCATACCACTTGGGTCTACAACTGTTTTGTTAGCAATACCATCATCATCGTTAGGGCCGCCATCAACGATTTGCAGCTTAATACACCAGTCTCCCGCATTAAGTCCATCACGCCATTGACTGCTATTTGCTGCTGGACAATAACCAGACTCGCCCTGCGCTGACATTACTGTGTTTCCGCCACCTAGTGAGAAGTTAACCCATTCGCCATTTTTGTACTTACGATAAACAGCATTTAAAGGTACCTGCTCATACTGAGGCAATACGATAGTAAAGGTATCTCCAGCATTCATTAACCCTGAGGCAATAAAGTCATAAAGACCGCCCACGTTTTGCGCTGTATCGTCACTTGGTAATTCAGAGCTTAGCAATTGCGCGCCACCTGAACTATTTTGTGCCACAGACGTGCCTTTACGTAACGATGTACCTGCTTGAGCTTCAATCAAATGACCTGTCGAGTTACCTGCACTACCTTGTAACACGTTAGGTTGTGAAATTGCATCTTGATAGTCAGGGATCCCGTCACCATCAGAGTCGGCATAGCCTTCTTCATTGTCGGGGATCAAATCACCATCGCTGTCTTGTGATGTTAATGCTGCCAGTTGTGCAATAACCTCAATATAGACTTCTTGAGACGCAGTAAGTGCTGGGGTTGCATTATCGGTCACGCTAGCAGTAATACTATAAATGCCCGCGGGTAACTGAGCTGGCGAGAAGGTAAATTCTGTATCTGTTGCACTGGTATTGCTTATGCGCGGATCTGCACTTGTCCATGACACTTGCAATTGATCATTACTGTTCGCATCAGACACAGTAGCTAAGAGTGAAACCTCACCTTGGTCAGCCGCGACGAGCGTGCGGTTTTCACCTTGTTGCGTGATTGTGGTGGTGATCTGCGGGGCGATATTGCCTTCTTCTATAGATATTGTGGCTATATTGCTTGATGTATCAACATTCACTTCATTGCTAAGTGTAATAATGATTGCCTCGCTTTCTTCTTGCTGAGCGTCTTGGAACACCTCGAATGTGATCGAGCCAGACCGGCCTGAGGTAATAATGACCTCACCACTTTCTAAAGTGTGATCTGCGGCAATCGCAGAGCCAGATACTGTATACGGTATGGTTACCGGATAGCTAGGTGCATCACCATTTAGCTGAACAGTGACGGTGTTACTGCTACCTTCACTGACAGTAAAACCTTGATCTATCGATATTAGTGGGTTCACCGTTACCGTATGAGATGCCATAGCCGTGCGTTCTTGGCTGTCTTGGGTTTGCCAATAAACAAGGTGGTTGCCTGGCGCAAATATACGGGTGTTGTCGACCAGTGATACAGCAAGCGTATTGCCTTGACTGTCGGTCGCGGTAGCTACGCCGAGTTCAACTTTTGTGAATAAGCCTGTTGCATTCACAGAAATATCAGCCGGTGCGGTGATTTCTGGCAGGCCTGTTTGCAGTGAGGTAATACTTAACACGGCATGTGATGCACTGCGTGCTTGCTCAGGATCTGCAATTACATAGTCAATCGTCACCGTGGTAGAAGCTAGGGTTGGTGCTTGATATACCAGTTGATTGTTTTCAACCGTCACGCTACCAATAGATGCTTGTGCACCAACAATGGTAAGTGGTTGCTCATCGAGGTCAGTATCGTTACTTAACACATCAAGTACGTAGCGATTGGCATCGTTGCCGTCAAATGTGAATGTATCAGGGTTTGCCTGTGGCATATCGTTCACAGAGACAACATTAATTGCAATACGGGTTTCAGAGGATTGCTCAGTACCATCATCAACGATGTAGGTAAGTGCATCGGCTCCGTGGTAGTTGGTATTAGGTGTATATGTGAGGATATTGCCTTGCACAGACGCAGTACCAGCGTTTGGTTGAGTAACAATTTCTATACTTAACGTATCACCATCGATATCGTTAATCGTGGGGATAAAGCTCGTTGTCCCATCTTCTTGTACAGATATGGTTTGTGCTTGTGCGCGTGGCGGTGTATTGGTAAAACTCACCTCAATGGCAAAGGCTGGCAAAGAAGCGGTTAGCTCTTGGTCACTGACTGTAATAACTATGTTGTTACTAATACCTACATCGCCGCGAGCAGGGGTTCCTGATAAAGTACCTGTTGTGCTGTCAAAATTAGCCCATGTCGGTTTATTGGCTATTGTGTAGCTGAACTGGGTGCTATCAATATCGGTTACACTTGGTGTAAAGGTATAAGTATTGCCCTGACGTACAGTGGTCGCAGGTGTACCTGCGATATTTGGCGCATCATTGACGTTATTCACTTGAATATCCGCAACAGCCGTTTGTGATGTGAGCGAACCATCATTTGCTTGATAACCAAAACTATCTGTACCAGTAAAGTCATCATTTGGCGTGTAGTTTACTTGTCCACCGGACAATGTTGCAGTGCCATTGCTTGGTTGATTGGTAATAATAAAGCTGACGTTGTCACCATCAATATCACTGCCATTTAGCGTCATGGATACTGAAGTTTCTTCCTCTGTTGTTGCTGACACATTTTGTGCATTGGGTGCATCATTTACTGCCGTGACTGTGATTGCTACTTGTGCCGTTTCCGAGTCTAATTCTCCGTCATTGGCGATAAATGCAATACTGTCAGTACCATTAAAGTTTGCTGTTGGTGTATATGACCAAACCACACCGCTTACTGGTGTGAGTACCCCATTACTAGGCGGTGTGCTAATTTTGTAAGTTAGCGCCGACTTTTCAATGTCTGTTCCTGTTAGTGTAATGTCGATACGACCGTCTTCGGCCACTGTCGTTGCACTTGGTGTTGCGACTGGGGCATCATTCACTGCTTCAACTGTTACCAACACCTCTGCTTTATTTGAAATGGCGCCAGCGATATCTTTTACTGTATAAGTAAAACTGTCAGTGCCTGAGAAGTTTTCATTGGGTGTGTAGGTCGCGGTCCCGGCCTCAGATATGCTCACTGTACCATATTCAGCTACATCGACCAGCGTGACACTGTCGGCATCTAACTTATCATTTGCATCTACGTCAGTATCATTGCCTAAAATGTTAATTTCAAATGACCCGTCCTCTTGAACTGTTGCAGTGTTGTTTTCAGCCATGGGTGCGTCATTAACTGGTTTAATAGTCACATTCACGGTAGCTGGTACTGATGCTAATGCTTCACTGTCTGTTAGTACATAGGTAAAGGCCAGTTCTCCAACGGCATCTCTAGCGGGTGCTATATATAGCTGCCCATCGGCATTAACGGTAACACTAGCAAGGTCAAACACGCCTTCCCCTTTGCCTTGGTCTTCAAGGGTAATGTTTGCCCCGTTAAAACCTTGGTCTTCAACATCAGAGTCATTATGTAATATGTCTAACGTCAATGAGGTATCTTCATCGGTTTGTGCACTATCATTTTCAACAATTGGTCGGTCATTAATTGCACCAATATTGATGCTCATTGTCGCTTCGTTAGACACTTCCCCGTTGCTGTCGGCAATGGTGTACTTAAAGGTGTCGGTCGCTACCACATTAAGATCAGGTATGTAAGTTAATGTGCCATCAGCTTGATTTCGGGTCACTAAACCATGTATCGGCTCAGAGGTAAGTTTAATGTCACCTGTTGGATTAGTGTCTTCGATGTCGCTTGCTTGGTTGCGAATATCATCTATCGAGATGACTAAGTCTGTATCTTCATCCGTCATTTTAGAGATGTTGACTGCTTTTGGTGCATCGTTCACAGCGGAAACTGCAATATTGACCGTGGCAGGTTCAGAGGTTAATGGGGTTGAATCAGACACTGTGTAAGTAAATGAATCAGGGCCATTAGCGTGTTCATTTGGCGTGTAGGTGGCAATACCATTGGTGATAGACACTGAGCCAAATTTAGGCTCTGTAACAAGTATGGCAGAAGCCGCGACAAGCTTTTGTTCTGCATCAGTATCATTGCCAATGAGTGAAAATGTAACTGGCGTATCTTCTTGCGTGCTCGCCTCATCATTTTTTGCTATGGGCGCATCATCAACAGGGTTAATCGTGAGTGTCACGGTTTCAATTGTGGACGGGTGGTTTGTACTATCTTTTACAAAGTAAGTGAAAGTATCTTTTATTGTTTCTGAACCATCGTGTTGGTATGTGAAGGCGCCATTACTTTTCAACAGCAATGTGCCGTGCTCTACATTATCCATTAAGTGAGCAGTTAATATATCACCAGAATCAATATCATCATCTGTCGCAGTACTGAGCAGCCCATGTTTTTCTTCAATAGCGAGTATTTCTTCTTCATTTAATGTAAAACTGAATGTTTTAGCTGAGGGGAAGTCAGGGCTGTTTGTTATTTTTATACTAAATGGCGCTAAGCTCACTGAAGGGCTATCTGCTATATTGTCATTGACACTGATGATGATGTTTTCGGTGAGTCCAACGTGTTGATCTAATGGTGTGCCTGTAATGGCTCCGTTTGAGGTGTCAAAGTCAGCCCACTCAGGTTTATTGATGATTGAAAACGTATGATCGTCTCCAACATCTGGGTCAGTTAATGTTGGGAGAAAGTGGTACATATTGTCTTCTGTGACTTCTGTCGTTGGAGTACCAGTAAGCGTTGGAGCATCGTTGACGTTTGTTACCTCTATAGCAAAAGCAGGCAGTGTTGCTTTTTCACCAGCTTTATCGAGCACACTGATAATAATATTTGCAGTGCTACCAACATGCTCATTGAGTGGGGTGCCACTTAATGTGCCTGACTCAGTATTAAAGGTCGCCCATTCAGGCGCAGATTGAATAGCAAATGTGTGTGAGTCATCGACATCAATATCGCTAAGTGTGGGTGTAAAAGTATATGGACTATCTTGAGCCACACTTGACGGCGGAGTACCTGTTAACTGTGGTGCGTCATTGATGTTTGATACTGCAATACTAAAGGTTGGTAAAGTCGCTTTTTCACCGGCTTTATCTGTCACACTCATGATAATATTTTCAGTACTACCTACATGCTTGTTTGTTGGTGTGCCGCTAAGCAAGCCTGATGCGGTATTAAAGGTTGCCCACACTGGTGAGTTTTCAATAGAAAAAGTGTGTGAGTCATCCAAATCTACATCAGTAAGTGACGGTGTGAAGCTATATAGCACATCTTCATTGACTGAGGCGGCTGGCGTACCTGCTAATGCGGGAGCATCATTGACGTTAATAACTTCTATTGAAAATGGAGTTAGCGCAGTATACCCAGTGCCGTCAAACACCTTAATTGCAATATTTGTGTATGTATTTACATCATCATTGCTCGGTGTTCCTGCTAGCTGACCTGTTGAGGCATTAAAGCTTAGCCAAGAAGGCATGTTATTAATCGTGAAGCTTAAGACATCGTTATCAACATCGCTGGCTGTAGGCGTAAAGTCATACAGTTGATCTTGTTTTACATTGGTTGCTGGTGAGCCAGAAATTAATGGTAAATCTTGAACATTGGCAACGTTGATATTAACGGTGGCTGGTGTTGACCATGAAGTTTGGTCAAATGCCGCGTAGGTAAAGCTATCAGCACCTGAGAAGTTCAAGTTGCCAGTATAAGTTACCACATCATTAATAATTGTCAGGTTACCACTTTTTGGCACAGAAATAATTTTGTAAGTTAAAGGAGATTGCTCAATGTCGCTTGCTGTTAACGTTATGGCTATTGGTTGCTCTTCAATAGCCTCGACTTTTTTAGAGTCTGCGCTTGGTACGTCATTTACTGCCTCAATGAGTACATTGACGGTGGCGGGTTGTGAGGTATTACCACCACTATCAGTGACCATATAGGTAAATGAAAACGCGCCACTAGCATTAGGTGTTGGGTTAACCGAGAGGTTGCCCGCAGGAGTGACGGTTACATTCGCAAGCGGATATATGCCAGTGCCTTGGCCTTGATCTTCAAGGGTGATGTTTTCGGCTGTAAACGTTTCATCTTCAATATCAGAGTCGTTTTCTAAAATATTGAGTTCTTTAATCGCATCTTCAAGTGTGGTTAACGTATCGTTTTGGGCAATGGGTGTATCATTAACGGCCTCGATATCGAATGTGATAATGCCGGGCTCGGATACGGCACCAAAGTTATCTGTTACTGTGAATGAAAGTGTATCAATACCGGTTTCATTGGCTCTTGGCGTGTAAACAATAGACTCATCTTGTAAGTTAAAGCTCATAGCGCCTTTTGTCGGCGAACTGATAATACTAATAGCACCTGCGGGTACACCGTCTTCTGCGTCGGAGGTCAAAGTACGTAATGGAACTGACGTCGATATACCATCCTCGAGTAACTTAGTTGTATGTGGGGCAATAATGGGAAAATCGTTATTGAAGTTGACATCTATATTTACTGAGCCGAGAATCTTCTTGCCACTTGGGGGAGGGCTGATAGAATATTGAAAATGGTCTTTACCATAAAAGTTTGGCTTAGGTGTATATAGTACTTTGCCATTTTCAATAACTACGACACCGTTTTCGGGCTGGAATTCAATTTCTAGTGAATCTCTAATGAGGTTTGTATCTGTATTTTCATCATTTTTAAGCACATCTATAATTGTCGGTACGTCTTCTTCAAGAAATACATCATCTGACATGGTCACTACATTATCACTGTCTTTAAAAGCGTTTATTGTTGCTGTGAATATGGGTGAGGACTTAGATTCGCTTATAAAAGCAAATTGAAAAGATGCGGTAGTTTGAACATTAGAACCGTAGTAGGAATAGTTAAATGAACCGTCAGATTGCAAAGTCAGCAGAGAGTCAAGAGAGTCGACTACTTGATTGAAGTAGACAATCTTAAACTTGTGTCTTTCATCTTCACTTATATCAAAAAAATCATAAAGGTTACCCTCTTCATATGGGGTGGCTATAAAAGTAAGCGCTTTTGATTGGTTGAGGTGTAGCTGGTTTGGACTGTTTTCGTGAACGTATAGTCCTTCAACAGGTGTTTTATAAGTACTATAACCATCTGTTGCTGAAACTGTGAATTTAGGTACTGTGCCGCTAAATGAAGGTGGTGGGGTGCCTGTTATTCTGCCTGTATCTGAGTTGATGGTAAACCATAAGGGGGCATCTATAAGGCGATATGTAAAGTCAGTCTCATAGGAGGTGCCTGTATTAGTGATGTCGATATTAAAAGGTAGCCCACTATAACTTGATGTGGGCAAAATAGACGTTGAAAAAAATCGATTAATGTTTTTTATCGTGATATTAAAAGGCTCTAATGAGTATGTTTTTTTACCATTGGTCATGGAAATAGTGATAGGCTCAGTTGTGCCAATATCATTCTTCGTAGGGTGTCCCATCAATTGGCCTGTATTGGTATCAAAGGACGCCCATGAAGGCTTATTTCTTATATAGTATTTATAGGTATATTGATCATGGTTACGATGTATCACTTTTGGCAAAAAGGCGTATGAGTTATGTAGATAAATTACAGTGGAAGGCTCTCCTGCAAAATAAGGGTCTTCACCCACGCTAATTGTCACTTCAGTTGATTCTTTGGGATTTTCATACCAATCTAAAGTGGTAATACTAACTATATATTCACCTGAAGAGATATCGTGACTATTAATAAGTTCTAGTTGGTTGTTTGCTGTAATTCTAAATAGGTCATTATTAAAGATACCTGGCGTTAATGTATGCTTTAAGCTATCTGAATCAATCGTTAAAAATGTTGAAGAACCTATTGGTATATAGTTGCTACTTAGCCGTAATGGTTGAGGTTCACTGTGATCAATAGGGCTAGGAGGAATAAAGGATATGTTTTCCCAGCCAGTTCCATGCCATTTAGCCGTAAATGTTTGTTTTGGAGATTGACTAGAAAGGTTATTTGTAAAAGTGTATGTTTCACCAGCGTGAAGCTTCTCGGGGATATCTCCATCGATGTTAAATTGATTTACTAGATCTCCGGTGATTCGGTGATATGAGATATATGAAATAGGGTCATTTAGTTCTGCTGAGTGACAGCTAAGCCCAGAACCTGGGGTATATGTTGTTTCTTCGACGCGTTCACATTCGAGCGCTTGGACTTGAAAGCACCCAAATAGTAATGAGAAAAAGATAGGGGGGTTCTTGAGTATACGAGGTTGTACACATTTTTTGGTAGTTATAAGAGTAAATAGAGCTGCTATCCACCCTCGTCGTTTTATAGTCATAATAGTCCTTTCTATTACTTCACTGTGTACTGGGTGATTAAAGCAGTACTCCATGGTGTTAAATCAAAAATGGTGAGTGCAATGCACTAAATTCGTTACACTTTTTATTATTTAGTCGCAAAAAGGCATAACAACTTTAATGAAGTAAGTTGCCATGCCAAGCAGGCTTTGTAAGCGTTCGTTCGCTTAATAGGTTTTAGCGTTACTAATTCGCTGTAATGTTTAAAAAGGCTGACTGTGCGAGTAAGTCTCTTATTTCATTGCTGGATAGCGGTTCGGTTCTGAGCCTTTGTAGCGTGGCAAAATCACCGTTAAATTGGTGAGCGGCGAGTGTTACGCTCAGTGACGGGTTACTGAGTTGTGCGGTACTTTCATTAAGGTAGTTACCAAATGATAAATCGGCAGCAATGTTTGCTTGGGTTTTGCCCCTGATAGCCCAGCTGACATTGCCATTAAACTGGTCTTGCCACCTTAGGGTAACCGTGACTTCATTTATTCTTTGATCAGCATTACCAAAGTCATATGTTACAGATTGTGAGGCGTCATTAAATGAGTTACCAAATTCAGTAAATGCTGCGGCCAGCTCATAAGAGCCTTGAATGTGGGAAAGTGTGTTATAGGAGCCAGTATCATCAATTGTATTAGTGACAAATGATGCAATCGTCACAGATATGCCCGCTTGAGATGAGGTTTGCTCTAAATATGAGGTAATGTAACTCTGTTCAACAATATCCGGGAAAATATACAGTGGCGTATCGGAGAATCGTGCGTATCGAGATTGCTCTCGTGATAAAAGCTCTGAAGTGCTGGCTGATATAATAACGTATTCGTTAGTTTGAGCGTGTTGCGCTGTATTTACTGCGACCCCAGCTGTAGGGAAGTCGGCATCGGTTAAGACAATATTCTTGGGATCAGTGAGTGAAAACAGCCCGCCGCGCACATCTCCAGTATTTTCATTTTTAATAAATAAAAGCTTTTCTTGGAGAGCGTTGGCACATAGCGCTAAGGTGCTCGGGTTGTTTGCTAAAACGACATTGTCAGAAAACCCCGTGACGGTGTAACCCGGATTTGTGACTGCCAGTTCACTAAAATCAAAATTCACAGCGTTACAGCTACAGCTTTGATAACCTTTGAAGGTCACAGTGCCCAATGCTAGGTCACTCGAAATATCGTCCACATTATTGATAGTAATGATTTCAGTTTGCTTTTGGTTACGGTTATCTTTTTGCGTCGCAATGATTGAGATATAGTGAGTGTTGTCAGGTACATCATGTTGAAACTGACCGTCTTGCTTAATTATTGGCGCTTCGATCGCCAGGCCTTGTCGGTCATGAAAAATTAAGCTACTTGCGATAGGCGCAATACCGCAGTCATTTTCAATAACAGAAGTAAAACTGATGTCGTATTCAGAAACAGGCGTGGGTGGCGGTGTAACTGTGTTGGTTGGTGGGGGCGTGCCAGCCGATGTATCCGTGGTGGTTACATTATCATTACTACTTGATGAACCGCCACAGGCAGTTAATAAACAGGCAGTACTTATTGCACACACAAGTGGGAGCACTTTCATTTCATATCCTTTGAAAAAGTTAAATTCCATTATAACGGCACAGATTGTACCCCAAATGTCCTATTTCATTCAATAGTAGTAAGGTGTTGTCTTAAGTGAATTAATACATGTTTATCTAATGATTTTACGTGAGGTGAAAATGAAAAAATGCATTTATGCATTTATCTTGTTGCGGGAATTCTTCATTAGTTAACCAAAGATTGAAGCTAAAACTGCATTGATGAGGCTGAGTCCATAGTCCTTCCACATTTGGGCTTTATGATGATTAAAAATCACCAGAGTAATTCGCTATGACACAGCATACATTCGACGTATTGACAGGCAATGAAATTACCGAGGCAATTGATGAAATTGCACGGCTAAGGATCGACATCTTTGCAGAATACCCGTATTTGTATGATGGGTGTGTGAGTTATGAGGTTGAGTACCTTCGTAAGTTTGCGAGCACTAAGCAAAGTTTTATGGTGGTCATGAAAGATAAAGACGAGATTGTTGGGGCACTCACTGGGCTGCCATTAGCTCATGAACAACCCGCTGTACGTCGTCCATTTACTACTAGTATGTACCCTTTGAATTCTACATTTTATTTTAGTGAAGTATTAATGTACCCAGCATATCGAGGCAATGGGTATGCAAGTAAACTGTTTAAATTGGCTGAGCAGTATGTTGGTCAGTTATGCACTTATACGTATATTGCGCTTGCGACTGTTGTACGCGAAGCAAATCATTTAAAAAGGCCTAGCGCGTATCGCCCTCTTGATGGTATGTGGCAACATTTTGGGTATAAACCGTTAGCAAACCATATTTGTATCATGGATTGGCAGGAGCATGGGGACGATAATGAAACAGCTAAGCCTTTAATGTTTTGGATAAAGTCACTAAGCAATATCTGTCAAAGCTGGTCGCAACGTTCAACCCCTTTGAACAGCATGACTGCGCTTGGTTAGATATTAAGTTAATAACTGTCTCAGTATTTTTAAATGTGCGCTTTAATTGAATGATTATTGTCATTCTCTCGGTCTAGTGGTTATTAATTAGATACTGAGATAAAAAATGACGCAAAATCACTCCAATCATATAATTCAAAGCTCCCTCTTGATCAGTTTTTTACTGTTGGGATTGTCATTTTTCTTGGGAGGCAATGCCAATAGCATTTCAAATACATTCAGTTTTTATTTGATCACTGAGTGGGTAGATACCCCGCTACTGGGGATCTTGGCTGGTATGGCCTTTTTAGGGGCTGGGCTCCTAGTAATGCTCGCCGCGCGAGAACCTGCATTCAATGATGTGTTATTGATCACACTGCTACTCATTGCAGTTATGCCACTTTTAACATTAATGAGTGACACTCGCTGGATGACACAGTTAGGTGGCTTTCCTATTATTGGTTCTGGGCAAGGCATCATCAAATATGCCGCATTAATACCATTAGCCATTTATTTGAGTCGATACAATACTTTAAGTCTTCGTCAGCATGCTCTACTTAATTTTATACCTGTCGCGTTGGTTTTGTACTGGATTGGCGGTATGAAATTCTTTGAGTTCGAAGCCAATGGTATTGTCTCTTTGGTTGATACTTCGCCGTTTATGTCATGGCTGTATGTGGTGTTCTCAGTGCAGGGCGCATCCAATGCAATTGGGGTTTATGATATTTTATTTGCGAGTCTATTAGGATTTGCGATATGGAAAAAAATGCCACGTCTTGGTTTGATTGCAGTCGTAGGTGCTGGCGCTGTTTTTGGTATGACGCAAACCTTTTTGTTTACGGCAAATAATGCGTTTAGTGCTGACACCATTATTACTTCGCTTGGGCAGTTTGTGATCAAAGATTTATGGTTCTTTGGTAACCTTGCTGTGATTGTTCACTATGGCGCTAATATTGGCAGCAAGTCTACTGAGTAATTGTTATTACTGTTATACGATCATCAACTAAACACATTATGTTTTTGTGTTTATCTGCCATGTTCATACTGTTTAGAACATGGCACCTTCA
The DNA here is from genome assembly GCF_003590335.1 of Pseudoalteromonas sp. MSK9-3. Lineage (GTDB taxonomy): Bacteria > Pseudomonadota > Gammaproteobacteria > Enterobacterales > Alteromonadaceae > Pseudoalteromonas. The sequence goes on from NZ_MIET01000035.1 coordinate 89,866, forward strand.
CATTACTTCACTGATAAAGCTTACAATAGTCACTCATCCCTTTACCTAAGGTTGTACTGTATATAACCAATAATTTTGTTATGGTGGTGTAAATAAAGCAGTAAATTGCGCTTAATGCTGACACATGCATTTATAAGGGGTGAAGGATGTTTGAAGAGTTGGTGGGGACTATTAATGCGTTGCTATGGGGCCGTGGTCAGTTACTTATCTATATTTTACTGTTTGCTGGAATATGGTTTTCATACAAATTAAATGCCATCCAAATACGTCACTTTTCGCATATGTTTACTTTATTAAAGAGCAGCAGCAAAGCAGAAAAAGATCAAGTAAGCTCGTTTCAAGCACTGTGTACTGGTCTTTCTGCCCGGGTTGGTACCGGTAACTTAGCAGGTGTAGCTGTTGCTATCTCGTTGGGTGGCAGTGGTGCAATTTTTTGGATGTGGGTGATTGCCATACTGGGTATGGCCACAGGGTTTGCAGAAAGTGTTTTAGGGCAAGTATATAAAATAAAAAACAACCAAGGGGAATTTAGAGGCGGTCCCGCTTATTATATCCAACTTGGCCTTAATAAACCTTGGTTGGCAGTGACGTTTGCGGTCTGTTTATTCTTAGGTTATGGGTTTAGTTTCAGTGCCATGCAAACCAATACCATAACCGATGCACTGCGTTTTGCCTTTGATATACCTGAACTTTACTCAGGTATTGTGATCACTTTATTAGCAGGCTCAATCATTTTAGGGGGGTTGAAGTCTATAGCGCGATTTGCAGAACGAGTAGTGCCAGTTATGGGGATCTTATTTGTGTCTGTGGCTGTCGTGATCACGTTAATGAATTTAAGCGCTGTGCCAGCGATGATCAAAGAGATTTTATTGTCTGCATTTGGCTTACAAGAAGCCGGCGCTGGTGCCATGGGCGCAGCAATTAAAAACGGCATACAGCGTGGTTTATATTCAAATGAAGCGGGTGCGGGCAGTGTACCCCATGCATCAGGCAGCGCAAGCCCAGTTCCTAACCACCCAGTTACCCAAGGGTATATTCAAATGCTTGGGGTGTTCTTAGATACCATTGTATTATGTAGCTGCACGGCAGTGATCATTTTACTGGCTGACATCAATATCTCGGGTGAAATGGAAGGCATACGATTGACACAAACGGCTATGACTGCCCATCTTGCAGCTGGTGGAGTGTATTTTGTGGCAGCGGCAATCACGTTATTTGCATTTACGTCGGTGGTTGCTAATTTTGCCTACGCTGAGAGTAATTTACACCTATTTAAGCTTGATAATAAAGTTGGGAGAGGGCTTTATACCGCTTTGTATTTACTCATGATGTTATGGGGAGCAACCGCAACACTAAAAGAAGTATGGAGCCTAGCAGATATGGCATTAGGCTTGATGACCTTGGTGAATATTTTTGCGATTGTACAACTCACACCAACGGTGATTGCCCTCAACAAAGATTATCACGCGCAAAGAGCAAAGGGGATGGAACCGACATTCGATGACTCTGTGACTCGAGTTCAAGGTCAATGTACAGCAGGTGTTTGGTCAAATAACAGGTGTTTGGTCAAATAAGTAATGCTATTCGTTTAATCACTGATTGTGTAATGCGTAAAGTGAATTGATTGTTGCTGTATGGCAAAAGTGCTTTGCATTTTTACTATATTATTGAATACATATTTTCGACTACACTTGCTAACACAAACAGCAACACAAACTTCGAGAGAGTAATGAAAAAAGTAATCATATTTGTAACAAATCACGCAACACTTGGCAGTACCGATCAAGCAAATGGTACGTATGCCCCCGAGCTTACCCATGTTGTAAATGTGCTCAATGGTGCGGGTATTGATTATGATATAGCGTCAATACTGGGTGGAAAAGCGCCTTTATATGGCACTGAGCCTGATGGTGATGAAGTGAATCAATCAGTGCTAGGTCACTCTGGCTTTGTGAGTAAAGTGGAAAACACACTACTTGCGGCTTCCGTTAATATTGATGACTACGATGCTGTTTTTTATCCAGGTGGTTTTGGGCTTTTAAATGATTTATTCGAAGATACCACGGTTGCGGCTTTGAGTGCTCAGCATTACGAGCATGGCGGGGTGATTGCTGCGGTATGTCATGGTCCTGCTGGGCTGTTACCGATTAAATTGAGTAATGGCGAATTACTATTATCGTCAGTATCAGTTACTGGGTTTACGCGAGAAGAAGAGGTAGACTTTGGTACCATTAATGACATTCCTTTCTTACTTGAAGATGCATTGGCTCGAAAAGCTGTGCAATACAGCAAAAAGCAGCCATGGCAATCATTTGTTGTTGAAGACAAGCGAGTGATAACGGGTCAAAACCCCGCAAGTGCTCATGCTGTTGGCGAAGCTTTAGTAAAGTCTCTATCTTAAATTACATCACCGAGATGCCCTGTATCAGTATGTAAACACTGAATTCTGGCATCTCTTCTTTTGAGTCTTTTAGTCACTGTTTCGCTCAGCAGGTAAATCGCTGCTGTATTCTATAAATTCGACTTCAAAGCCATCAGGGTCTATAAAGTATGCATTTTTTCGATATGGGTGAGTGTTACTGCCCATGTCGGCGTTAAACCCCGCGGCATTCATCCGATTTATGAGACTTGCTAAGTTGTTTACGACATAGCCGAAGTGCGCTAATCCTATTTGATAACCACTTAAGTCGCGTGCAGGGTCTGTACCGTGATCGCTTAATGCAATATATTGATTGTCGTCACCAAAATGCAACCAATTTCTCGCTCGACCATTCCAGCTGTCTGACCCTGAGCATCTGATTTTCCAATGAGGAAATGCGGCTTGGTAAAAAGTTAAAGCGCGGGGCAAGTGACTTACAACTAAATTAATATGCTCTAAATACATGATGTTTCCTTATTTCAGGTGTTTATTATTTTAAATAACCTCAGCTCTGGATAAGCGAATTTGCCCAATAAAGCTATTTTTCTCACTCTCGGCGTTGCTTTCATTTGTAATAGCCCGCTATTACTGCATAAAAGCGCCTTGATATTGAGCAAAATATCATCATTGGATTGTACGTAAGTTTGTTTTCAAAACATTTTCTATTCCAAAACCCTTATCCAAACCTGAGGTTAAATTGTCAAAAGCTCACGTATTTCCATTAAGCTAAATTGACTTTATAGGCCCACTCTAAAACCTTAGGTTAACTTGAGGTCAAGAGCGTACAGCATAAACATAAGTACACAGCTGAAATCGCACATTTTGAATTACGCGTGAATGTCGGTGGTTAGTGCTTGCTTATTGTAAGTACAATTTTGAGTGGTGATTCAATGTGGTAGTTGTGTAACAAACAAAATAACTATTAGCCAGCGGTATTAAATTTGCGTCGCAGTAATGACGATGTCGGTGACAGACTATGAATAAATTACGTGATTGATGTACTTGTATCATGATTGATGAAAAGATACATTGAGTCTTTGCATAACCAGAATAGGGACTCGGTATGCTGACAGTTCACCATTTAGAAAACTCTCAATCATTTAGGGTATTGTGGCTATTAGAAGAACTTGATGTGCCATACCATATTGAGCATTATGCCAGAAACAAAGAAACCTCTTTAGCCCCCGACAACTTTAAGAAGCTTCACCCTGCGGGCACATCGCCTTGTATTTCTGATGGTGAGCATACCTTGCCTGAAAGCAATGCTATTTTCGAGTATATACTTGATAAGTATGGTAATACAGAACTTAGAAGCCTTGATGTAGAGCAACATAGAGTCTCTTATTTATATTGGTTTCATAGTGCGCAAGGGAGCTTAATGCCTTTGCTCACCGAGTCGCTTATTTTTAAACGCATGATCAGTAAGTCTCCTGTATTTATCCGGCCAATCATTCGGGTGGTGGTAAGTAAGGTCCAAAGCAGTTATTTAAACCCCCGCTTAAATAAATTAATCTCTCATATTGAACAGACTCTAAAACACGCTCGGTGGTTTGCAGGAGATACCTTTACTGCGGCTGATATAGTGATGGGATATTGTATGGAGGTTGCTATTGCGAGAGTGAAGTTGGGCAATGACTACCCTAATATTCACCGCTTCGTTGCGGATATAAAGCGCCGTCCAGCGTATCAAAAAGCACTCGATAAGAATGGACCTTTTACGCCATTAGTTGATTAATAAAATGTGTAAAATGATTGAAAGTAGAGGAGATGAAACTCCCTAAATATGCCTTGATGGCTTTATCGAAGACCATAAAAAATAAGGAACGATAAAATGATAGATTTTCGCTCAGATACAGTAACAAGACCATGCACTCAGATGAAAAAGGCCATGTTCGAGGCGGAGCTGGGTGATGATGTGTATGGAGACGATCCAACGGTTAATGCCCTTGAGCAATATGCCAGTGAACGGCATGGTTTTGAAGGCGCACTTTTTACAAGCTCAGGTACGCAGGCCAATTTACTGGCATTGATGGCGCATTGTGAGCGGGGCGATGAATATTTATGTGGGCAAAATGCACATAATTATAAATATGAAGCGGGTGGTGCTGCAGTATTAGGGTCTGTTCAGCCACAACCGATTGAGAATGAAGCCGATGGTAGCCTATGTTTTACTAAATTGAAGTCAGCAATTAAAGCCGATGACTTTCATTTTGCGCGTACAAAATTGCTGAGCCTTGAGAATACCATTGGCGGTCAAGTACTCAGTCTGGAATACATGGCGCAAGCACAGCTGTTTTGTGAACAGAACCAGCTGATTTTACATTTAGATGGTGCCAGAGTTTACAATGCGGCCATGGCATTGGGCGTGGATGTTACGCAAATAAGTCAGTACTTTGACTCAATGACCGTGTGTTTGTCTAAAGGGTTAGGTGCGCCTATTGGATCATTATTACTGGGTGACAAAGCATTTATCGCTAAAGCGCGTCGGATCCGAAAAATGCTAGGCGGAGGCATGCGTCAAGCTGGTTTTCTCGCGGCAGCAGGGCAATATGCGCTCTTAAATAATGTTGAACGCTTAGCTGAAGACCATGACAATGCAACGTATTTAGCAAAGCAGCTAAACGAAGTGAAAGGCTTTAATACTAGCGCTTATCGTGTAAGTACGAATATTGTGTATGTAGATGTTGCGACCGATATTGACATAGAAACTATGACGACAGAGTTGATGAAAAATAAGATACTCATATCTTCAAGTTATGTTGGGATGAGGCTTGTTACTCATAAAGACATTTCTCAGGGAGATATTGACACGCTAATCTCAGTGCTGAAAAAACAGTTCAATTGAAAATGCAATGCTAGTCTTTATTTGAATCTGTATTTAGATAAAAACCCCAAGCTATTAATAGGTTGGGGTTTTTTACTAGTATTTAGTTCTATCGAAGTTTACCAAATTTTCGAGACTTTAATAGATGCGACAGACTTGTCTTCACTTTGTTCTAAGACATCAATAATAATACCTTTTGATGGCAGTTTTCGACCTGTAGCGGGTCGAAGGTAATTAGAGTAATCATCCCAATCGATGAAGCGAGGGTTATTGTTTATGAAAGGATCGCTAGCAGAAATACCGCGCGTGATACTTGACCAGTCAAAAGGTTCTTGTAGATCTAAACCAAAAGCGGCATCACGGATTTGCAGTGAAGAGCCCGCCATTTCACCTGTATTGAAAAATATAGGGTTTCTATCCGCATCAACGAGTCCTAACCAACCTTCACCTGGGTGATTTGCAACGTGGTTATCGCCTTGCGTTACAGTATTTAGCCCACCATCACTCTCTGGACGGAATGAGGTATCTACATACCACACTAACATTCCTGGTGTATAGCTTGCGCCAAAACTGGCTTTTGCTAGAGACTCATCAACACCTGCATGCTGACGCCATTCTACTAAGTAGTAATGAGGATAACTAAAGTAACCATTCGATGCATCAAAGCCGTTAATGGTGAGTCCGTCGTTAGTTTGATTATCAGCATCGAAACTCACTATTTGACCAGAAGTTGCATTAACATCGATATCATCAAACATCATGCCTATAAAGCCAGTATTGAACGCCCAATATTGAATCGATACTGTGATCTCTTGACCTGCAAAGTAAGTTAAATCAAAGGCCGCGTTTTGTGTACCGTCAGAATTGCCAGTAAAACCTTCTCCGATGTAGTTTGAGAATCGACTTGAACTGTCGGTGATATTTCCTGAAACAATAGACTCTTGGCCCAAAGCATCAAATACTCGTACTTGAGCTAAAGAGTTATTCGCGTCTGAATCATAATCAGCACTAAATGTTAATTCAGCGGCTTCTTCTGATGTTAAGTCGACTTTAAATTCAAGTGTGTATATTGCTAGATTTGAGTCAGGAATTGGTGATGTGATAAAGCCTTTATTATCGCTAGGCGTAAGCTTTTGCACTGATTTGTCATCTAAATCGATTCGCACATAGTCATTGTTTTCACCACGAATAGATGCAGTATCAAGTTTTAGAACAGTACCTGATGGGGTGAGTTCACTCTCGTGCAAATCTGTTCCTACGAACCAGTTACCACCAAGAGAGGTTTGCAAATATTGTTTGGCAAAAGGGCTTAGTCCTGTTGGAGCTGTGCCAGAAATCTCACCGCCGTAAGAGCCGGACGACATAGCAGACCAGAAGCCAACTAAAGACCCCGGTGCTTTAACGATCTCACCAAGACCATCCTCTGAATACTGTGTGTCATATTCGTCTGGTAAGCCTAAGTCATGACCATATTCATGGGCTGAGACACCTGCTGCCCCATCAACTGGCTGAACTGTATAATCGTGGATCCTATAACCAGTATCACCAATTTCTTGAAAGCCGACCGATGAGCGATGAGACCAAATTGCATCTTCGCCAAGTGCGCCACCGCCAGCAGCTTGGTCGATTGATGAATGGTATACCATGATATGATCGATGATCCCATCAGGTTCTCTTAAATCGCCATCGCCGTCATAATCGTAACGATCTTCTTGGTCAAAATAACTTAGATCAATTGCAGGATCGTTAGCCGCATGGTTAATTGCTTCCAATACTAATTCACGCGTGTTTTGATCTTTTGAGCCTTGGCTTGGTGCACCATAATATGCTGCATTATTTTGAGCTGTATACCAACCAGCTACTTGACCTTCTACTTGATAAGAGCCGCCACTTTGGTCTAAAAAGTATTGCTTCATGCTGATCAAGTTTTGCTGACTTGGCCCTGAGTAGCCATTATCAGAAAACAGCATGTTCGCATAGTGCTCTGGTGAATAATCAGTATAGTAATTTCTTGTTAAATCGGGCGTTACTGCATTTACGGGGTAATCTGGGAAATCGATAAGTATAGCGAGTACTCTGTCCGTTGTTACAGGGCCATTCCAAGCTCTGCCTTTGGCTGTCGTAGGCTGTGATGCATCAAAGCCTTTATTACTTTGCTGGCCTCGAGCGTTATGCCATAACTTTTTAAGTGATTGATTTCTAGTTATTTCGGCAGAACCGCCATTTTTTTCTAGTTCTGGTTGTAAATTTGTAACTGCGTTGTTGGCAAATACTGAACTACAGGATAAAGCGATGGAAGTCGCTATTATTGTTTTTCTTAACATTGTTAACCCTAACGTTTTTATTGTGTTTTTTTGTTTGTGAAGTACATTCACTGTAAGAAATGTACCTTTAATAGGGTTTTTATGTCAATGATTTGTTTTATCTTCCATAGGCTAAATAAGTCTATATAGGTATGTTTTAGGAGCATGTCACTAAGTTAGTCTGGTAAACATGTTCTGATTTTAATTATTACGTAAAAAGCCATAGTATACGATGGCTTTATACAAATAAGCAGCCCAATACGTGTCAAAATGTCGATGTTAATTTAGAGTATCTATCCTATCAATGATTACATGTCTTTGTTTTATGTAACACCTATTTGAATCTACTACGAGTTCATCTTCATATCGACCATTGATAATCTGGGTTTGAGCGGCGTGCTTATGCTTGTCTTTGAGGTATAAAATAAAGTGTGATCGGTTCGTGAGTGTATTACGATTGTATCGTTGTACGTTCATACTGGTGATCATATGAATACTCTTTTTATTTATTAACGCTGTTGCTACGCGAGCAGCAATCACATCGTTTCCTTTTAACGCAATATTCAACTTTGGAACTGAAAAAGTTGCGTCTGGCGTAAATAGAGATTGATAGCTTTTTATGGGTCCCTTATCTCGATACTGAGGGTACTTCATAAGAGTTTCCTCACAGTTTGCAATGGCGCCTGTGTTATGTTGGTTTACTTGGCATCCAAGTAACATAAGAGTAAGAGGTAAGGCTATTAACACTTTGTACATTTTTATCCTTGATCATCTCGGTTAGTGGTGTCGTGAATATTGGTTCTTCTACTCAATCGTACATTAATTTAACAATGTAGAGTAAATATGAAGTCGTGTTAGTTTTAACTTAACACCTTATGCTGGTATACACCGTCGTTTCCGTCTATTTCATCGTGTTTCCGTTATTTACGAGCGACACCCTACTGAGTCTGAGCTATATTGCCAATTCATCTAATTAATAAAAAGAGCAAAGGAATATGAATAAATTATTTATTGCCTGCTTAGTGTCATCTAGTATTGCTGTTATTTTAACAGGTTGTGAAAACACGTCATCGAAAGCTCCTGGTATTGAAGATACTGTTGAGAAAGTCGCTATATCTCCCCCTATTGCAGAGAAAGTAGCACACGTAACAAAAATTCATGGTTATGAAATGCGTGATGATTATCATTGGTTACGTGATGATTCCCGCAGTGATGCAAAAGTTCTCGCGCATTTAACACAAGAAAATATATACAGTGACTCAATACTTAAGCCTACAGAGCAATTGCAAAGTACGTTATTTAATGAAATCAAAGGTCGAATGGTTAAAGATAATCGCTCGGTACCCGTTAAAGATGGCCAGTTTTATTATTTTACTGAAACTTTAGGTGAGCAAGAATACCCCTCTTTGTATAGAAGTACCCATGTTTCGGGAAGTAGCCCTACGCTACTATTTAATATGAATGATCATGCTAAAGAACATGATTATTACAATATTGCAGATTTCTCAGCAAGCCCGAATAATCGACTTTTAGCATATTCTGAAGATACGCTTAGCCGCCGCATTTATACTATTCGTATAAAAGATCTGTCTACTGGCAATAATTTGCAAACAGAGCTAGAAGGTGCACAAGGCGGTGTTGTTTGGGGGAACGATAACAAAACATTGTATTATGTGAAAAAAGATCCAGTGTCTTTGTTAGGTAACCAAGTTTTTAGGCATACTTTAGGTCAACCTCAAAGTAGCGATGAGTTGGTCTACGAAGAGAAAGATAACACTTATTATACTTATATTAGTAAGAGTAAAGATGGTAAATATATTTATATCCACCACTCTAGTACTGAGTCAAAGGGGGTTTCATTAATTGATGCTAATGACCGAATGTCTGTACCTGAACGTTTTATTACACGAGAAAAAGGCCTAGAGTACAGTGTCTCAAAGTTAAATGATTGGTTCTATATTTCAACCAACTTAAATGCGGTTAACTTCAAACTAATGAAAGTTCATGAAACGAAGTTTTCAGATAAAAATGATTGGCAAACAGTGGTTGAACATGATGTTCAAGAAAAGTTCGAACGCGTCGTATTATTTGATGCTCACTTGGTGTATCAGACGCGAAAAATGGGGCAGTCTTATATCACGATTAGAGATTTAACCGATGGCTATGAGCATCAGTTAAAGTTTAACGATCCCGCTTACTTGGTTAGATTAACGGGCAACCGTGAATTGGATAACACTGCTGTAAGGTTGAGTTACTCAAGTATGACGACGCCGATGACCACCTTTGAAGTAGACTTAAAAAACTATGGCAAAACGACGTTAAAAGAAACCCAGGTTCTAGGCGATTTTAATTCAGATAATTATGCCTCTGAACGCCTCTTTATCACTGCGAGAGATGGAGTTAAAGTTCCTGTGTCTTTGGTTTATAAAAAGTCGTTGTTTAAAAAGGATGGCTCAAACCCCCTTCTACAATACGCTTATGGGTCTTATGGATATACAAAGGATGCGAGCTTTTCAAATGCATCGCTGAGTTTACTCGACCGTGGTTTTGTCTACGCTATTGCACATATACGTGGCTCTCAAATGTTGGGCAGGCAATGGTATGAGGATGGTAAAAAATTAAATAAAAAGAACACCTTTAATGACTTTGTTGATGTAACTCGTGGGCTTGTTACACAAGGTTATGCGAATGCAAATAAAGTATACGCGCAAGGGGGAAGTGCAGGAGGCTTGCTCATGGGCGCCGTCGTAAACCAAGCACCAGAGCTTTACCATGGAGTACATGCAGCAGTCCCATTTGTTGATGTGATAAATACCATGCTGGATGAAACACTGCCACTGACAACCAATGAGTATGATGAGTGGGGTAACCCGAACGATAAAACTTATTTTGATTACATGCGTTCTTATTCACCTTATGATCAAGTGTCTAATCAAGATTATCCAAATATGTTGGTCACGACGGGGTTGCATGATTCTCAGGTACAATACTTTGAACCAGCAAAGTGGGTTGCGAAGCTAAGAGAAAAGAAAACTGATAACAATAAGCTGTTGTTTAAAGTTGATATGCAAGCAGGACATGGCGGTGCATCAGGACGTTATAAAAGTATCAAAGATAGAGCGCTACATTATGCTTTTTTTATTGAGTTAGCCAACGGCCGACTATAAGAAGTGTTCGGGTGGCACTAAGTTATTCTATTTTTTAGTGCCACTTGGTTTAGGCTAGGTTTACACTGAATTGACCCGTTTTCTGCGCATAATCTTGTATGATATGTCTCACATGATAGCTGAGGTTTTTTCTTTCTCCACTGAAATCGTATTCGCGACTTATAAAATTAGTCCTTTTGTCTATTTATTAATTATTTCATACTCTTTCTTACTGAATAAAATGGGTTGATAGTGAAGTGCAAGCCATGTTTCGGTATTCAGATAAATCTTACAGTGAATATTTAATTCTAACTACCCTGTTATGATAGAGTAATAACTTTAGCTACTACATAGATATGGATATCTCAATATTATGAAATGGATTTTAGCTTGTATTTTATGGGCTGGCACTGTGAGTTATGCTTACGCCTCAAATGCTCAATTTAGCAAGACCACTTGTGAAAAACTGGCGTTTAAGCGTGCAGTTTTAATGAGCCACATTACGCAAAAGAGTAGCCATAGTGTTGACTTTTCCTCTCAAGAACAACGTATTTTTGTGCTGTTACATCGACACTGTAAAAGTGATCAAGAAACGAATGAACACGCCCTGTCATTACCCGATGAGCAGCTCCTAAATGCCCCGTTAGATAACATGACTTATGCTGGTAAGTTATTCATGGATGATAAGAAGCAGATGGAATGGCAGAAGTTTTATGTCATTCCACAACAATGTCGTGAAAAAGGCTCTAATTTAAATAAATTTGTTTGGTGTAGCCACAATAAAAGCAAACAGAAAAAGCGGTTTGAGCTTATTTGGCAAAGTGGCGAGCAGGCAACGAATGAACAGTCAGGCTATTCACTTGTTGCAATGCAGGCGATAGCTCTGTAATTAAAGATATATAAATGGAATAACTAATTACCAACTGCTTATTTCATCGTAATTATTTCTTAATGTCATAGGTTTAGCGTAATAATGTTGTTTTATCTTTGATAATACAACATTTGGGAATATGGTATGTCTTATGTGGTAAAACGTCTGTTACTCGTTAGCCTTTTTTTCTCTGTTACAGCATTCGCTCAACAACAATCTGTCGTGCTTATTTCACTCGATGGGTTTCGCTGGGATTACATTGAAAAACATCGTGCAAAAGGACTGGCTAACATTGCAAAGCAAGGCGTTCGAGTAAATAAAATGTGGCCTGTTTATCCGAGTAAAACATTTCCCAACCATATTTCAATTATCACAGGCTTACAGCCTATAAATCATGGTGTTATTGATAATAAGTTTTGTGACAAAAAGCGAGACCAATGTTACAAAATGGGCAGCGGAAAAGACGATAGTACGTGGCTCAATGGTATTCCTCTTTGGAACTTAGCACAAATGCAGGGACTCAAATCGGCCGCTTATTTTTGGCCAGAATCGGATGCTAGGTTTAATGGTATGGTGCCTAACTATTATTATCACTATTCACAGCAAAGTGATTATCAAGCACGAATAGATCAAATCATTCAATGGCTTTCTCTTGATGCAACGCAGCGGCCTCATTTTGTGGCAGGATATTTTTCTTTAGTGGACTCTCTAGGGCATGATTTTGGCCCTGATAGTGCAGAAGTCTATGCTGGGGTGCAGGAAGTTGACATGTTAATCACTCAATTGCATAAGCGGCTATCTAAGCTACCTCACCCTGTAAACTTAATCGTGGTGTCTGATCATGGCATGTCTACCGTCGATAGTACGCAATCAATAAATATTGATGCACTTGCAATACCAGCAGGTTGGATTGTGAAGAATACCGGCCCACGGGTTTTAATTTATACTAAAGGTGCCAATGAAGCTGACGAAGCGGCCACTATTAAAAAACTAAATACTCAGGCCAAAGGTCGATTTGTCGTTGTGGATAAACAGACTCTAGTTGAGCGCAATTACTTTGGATCATCTCGGATCCCTGACATCATTTTAGAAACTTATGCGCCGCGTGTGTTCAGTCGTGGTAATCAATTAGCCTACCAAGGAACTCATGGGTACGCTAATACCGATGATATGGCCGCAACATTTGTCGCACATGGACCCGCATTTAAGTCAGGTATGAAAATTAATGAGATGAAAAACCTAGAAGTTTATCCGGTGATAAGCGAAATTTTGGGCTTAAAATTACTGAATAATGTAGATAGTGACGGAGAGATACTGCGTCAAGCGCTCAAGTAAAATTATTATTTTTTAGGCTTTCGTGGCATTACTCTAGATCCCAACGCGTACACAACATAGACTAAAATGAGCGAATTACCGAGGACGAGTAAGTCTTTTTCACTGACAAATATCCACAGTGCAGCAAGTAAAATAAATGCAATAGTGAAATGTGAGACGAGGGGATTGACCTTGGTTTTTTTCATTGATTGAGACGAACCCTTAATTAAATGTTTGACTTTGATGTCTATGATTATACATTGTGCACGTATATTAAGCGACCATTGAGTGTGGAGTAAGCTGTTTAATGACTAGGGGCTGTTGATCTTTGCTGTTCTATTTTTGTTCTCTTTGAGCGTGCTTTTATCGCGGCGCTTAATGTGTGGCCTAGTAATCTAAGCGAATATTAAGCAACAAAGAGAAAAGGACGCTCAAAAGAACCGTTAGGCAGCGCTTGATTGACTTTTCTACTATGTTATCGGCTGACTCACATGGAATAACCATGCTACGCAGCCTCTGCCTTGTATAAAAGCCAATCAAACTGCTGCAAAAATGAACCTGAAAGTTCAACAGCCCCTAGTGAACCAGTCACGGGTCGAGTCATCAATGACTACTTATACATTTATTGTCAGATTGATACAGAATAAAGAGAGAATGAAAAAGTGAGATATTATTTTAGACAATGGTAATACTCATGTATGTTTTTAACAAGGAATGAGAATGTTAGGCTGTTTTAACTCAACCAAACAAATTGATTTAAAAAGACTTATTTTTTTATTAGCTTTTTTTAGTATGGTGATAACCCTAGGTAATTCACTACATGCGACGTTTAGGGTTCAAAAGGCACTGTTAATTGAAGATACCCTTGAGGCCAATCGAGTATATGCAACAAAATTGGCAGAAATAACAGAGCTTTTTTTGAATTCAGTCGTTACTCAGCTAAGTTTCAGTGCCAATTATATAGGAACAGACTTTGATAGCACGGTTGCACACAATAACGAGCTACAGCGTTTAATAAAACAAACATCCAGTTTTAACTCTGCGGTGATAGTCAATGCTGCGGGTGAAGTGTTATCGACAGCCCCAAGCTCATTAAACCTCACAGGTTTTGTTGTAGAAAGTGCTCAGGCAAGGGCGCCGTTATTGCGTAAAGAACCGTATATTTCTACCCCTTTTATTTCCCCCGCTGGTAACCTCATTATTAGTGTATCTCACCCAATATTTAATGACGTGGGTAAATACCAAGGGTTCATTGCTGCAAGTATCTATTTACAAGGCGATAATATTCTTAACCGTTTACTAGGCAAGCATCATTACAGTGATGGCTCTTATCTGTATGTTGTCGACCAAAATAAGCAGCTTATTTATCATGTTGATGCTGAGCGTGTGGGCACAACGATCCAAAGTAATGAAGCTATTGAAGATGTCATTTCCGGTAAGTCTGGTGTAAGGGTATTACGCAACAGTCAAGGTACTGACATGCTGAGCGGGTATGCATCGGTGCCAATATCTGGGTGGGGCGTGGTAGCACAAAGGCCCCTTACCGTAACGCTGGCTCAACTCAATGATACAATTTTGAGCGTCCTGAAAAGTACGTTGCCTGTGACCATACTGACTTTATTGTTGATATTAGTGTTTGGCTCAAAAATAGCGAAACCACTATGGAAGTTAGCCATTGGTGTTAGAGCAATGGATCGATATGCACAGTCGAATGTTCAAAAAATTGATGCTTGGTATTTTGAAGCTGAGCATTTGAAGCAAGCGATTGTTTCGGGTACTGAATTGGTAGGGAAAACCATACAAGAATATGATTTAGACCGCCAGAAAGACCCATTGACTCAGTTACTCAATCGTCGAGGAATGTTAGCCAAACTAGAGTATTTTCAAAGCATAAAAAAGCCATACTCAGTGATTGCGTTAGACATCGACCACTTTAAGCGTATTAATGATAAGTTTGGCCATGATGTCGGTGACCAAGTGATCCGAACTTTAGCCGAGTTAATGCAAAGTAGTGCGAGAGAGCAGGATGTTATTTGCAGAACTGGAGGGGAAGAGTTTGCCATATTCTTGCCTAATGTTGACATTGGGCAAGCGGTATCTATTGCCGAAAGGTTGAGAGTTGATGTCTCAAACCATCTATTTCCACCAGTAGCCAAAGTGAATATATCACTCGGGGTTGCATATAGCTCACGTACTGAATGTAATTTTCATCAGGTCCTAAAAAATGCAGATAAAGCCCTTTATGATGCAAAGCGTGGTGGCAGAAATAGAACAGCAGTAACTGATTGTGAGGCTGCTTAATCTATGAGTTAGTGCTCAAAATTATTGAGCACTAAACTGACATGGTTAATTGGCGCAGCGAAAGCTGACATTTATCAAATAAGGTTTACCCAGTGAATGTTCGGCACTGGCCCCGGCCAAAGAAGCAATTGCGCCGGCATCGTCGACATAACCATCACCAAGTACCCACAGCCATGTCCCAGCATTTGAAATAATTTGAGCGGTAGATTGATCATTTAGGAAGGTTTGCTCATCTTGCTCACCCTGATATTTAACAGATTCATTGATAACATACATCGATTGCTTGTCTTGTTTACAAAAGTGTGTAGCTTGGTTGAGTGCTTCTTGTATGCCCTCACCGCGGTCAGACGCTTTAACAATAACATAGTGTTGGTTGTCTGAACTTGGACGAACATCATCGTGATGCGCGCATGCTCCTAATATCGAAATGACGCCTAATGCGAGTAAGATGTTTTTCATTGTTGCTCTCCCAGTTGTGTATAGGGTAATTATTCCGCGCAACGCTTAATTTCTCCAGTAAGAAACTGTTAAATTTTGCACGATGAAATGAAATAAAACTTACAATTTGGTTAGGTTTATCTGAATTGGCACACTCTTTTATCGACAGTAAGTGAAAGTAGCGGACAAAATCGGTATCATGTCGCGATTTAGGGGTCGCACAGTGCCCTGTGAATAATTTAGGAGTACATATGGGTCAAACGCTAAAAGTCCCTCATACCTTGATCTTGCTATTGGGTATGATGGTAATTGCTTTATTTGCTACATGGGTGGTGCCTCAAGGCTTTTTTGAAACACACTTATCAGATTCAGGGCGACAAATGGTCGTTGCTGGCACGTACCAAGTTATAGAAGAGAAGACATTTTTAACTCCTTGGGATTTACTAACAGCGATCCCCCGTGCATTTGCAGCGGCTCAAGATGTGATCTTTTTTGTGTTGATTGTAGGTGGTGTACTCGCAATAGCGCGTGCGACAGGCACAGTTGACGCATTGATAGGCAGGTTATTAGAGAAATATGGGTCCAAACCAGAAAAGCTTATTTTTATGGTGGTTTTCTGCTTTGCGATGGCATCGAGTAGTATTGGTACTGCAGGTGAATACATCCCATTTGTACTTATTCTAGTCGCTTTATGTAAGGCTATGAGACTAGATGCAATGACGGCGGTTGGCATGATTGTCGCGGGTTACGGTATTGGATATGGTGTGTCTGCATTTAATCCATTTACGGTACTTATTGCGCAGCAAATCGCTGAAATACCGGTTTATTCAGGTATTTGGTTGAGATTAGCTATTTTTGTGCCTTTTGTCTTAATTGGTTTTCACCATGTTTGGCAATACGCCCAAAAGGTAAAACAAGACCCTAGTTCTTCAATGATGATTGGCGTATCGTGCCCACTTGATGGTAAAGAGCAGCCGAGCTACCCAAAGCTAGAATCAAGACACCAGATGATATTAGGCAGTTTTTTGATCACGTTAACCATTGCTGTATGGGGAATTGCGACAAAAGGTTGGTACTTATATGAACTAGGCGGTGTGTTCATTGCTTGGGGCGCAGTCATTGCTATTTTGGGTAAACTATCGGCCGATGAAACTGCTGAACGTTTTATTGAGGGGGTATCGGACCTAGTGACGACGGCAATTCTTATTGGTGTTGCCCGTGGTATTGCACTTATCTTAGAAGATGGACAAATCTTACATACTTTAGTGCATAGCATGTCTATGCCACTGTCTTATGTGAGTGCCGAGATCTCAGCTGTAGGCATGTTGGTGATTCAAACATTGCTAAATACATTCATCCCGTCAGGGTCTGGTCAAGCTTACGTCACAATGCCGTTAATGGTACCACTGGGTGATTTAGTGGGGGTACCTCGTCAAGTTGCTGTACTTGCATATCAATTTGGTGATGGTTTTTCTAATATGATCATCCCAACTAATGCGGTTCTAATGGGGATCATAGGTATGGCGGGTGTACCTTATGCGCATTGGTTCCGTTTTTGTTTGCCATTATTATTAAAGTTAATGGCTGCCGCTTCTGTCGTATTGGTATTGGCAGTATATTTTGGTTATGGACTAGATGTTCAACCTGTTATAGCGCAATAACATCATAGAAAAATATAAGCCATTAGCAGCTAGATGTTTGCTGGTGGCTTTTATAATGCATTCAACATTATACCTGCCTGTATGAATGTATTTAACTCCTCCCAGTTCAGTTAATTGTACATAATCAGATCTAACCCTAATTTACATCCTAGCCCTTTAAATTAGGTTTTTTATTACAAAAAATAGCTCCGATATCTAACGGGCTTTCATTATATCTTAACTTTTATTGATCTACATTGACGTTAACGGTAGTTTAATAGACTAACATTCGAATTAAATTCACATAACTCTATATTAATATTAAAAGATGCGAATACGTTATGAACTTGTCTTTTAGCCAGTTTTATAGTTTGGGCAGTAGTTTAGCGAGATATCAATTCGCTTTGGGTATGGTATATCAACGATTTGGCCCTGAGCACTGCCTAATCGGTCAGTTTGTGGATGACGGTGCCAAAGTTGAAACTGCGCTGTATATGGTTGAAGGCAATCGCGTTGACAATATTGTTTATGATTTAGAAGGCACGCCTTGTAAAGATGCCAAAGATAGCGATTCAATTTGTGCTATTGGTGCAAATCTGCAAACACTATATGCCAGCGATGAGATGCTAAAAGTTCTTAGTATTGATAGTTACTTGGGGATCACGTTAAGGGCTCTTGATCATACACCTATTGGCGTTATGGTATGTATGTTTAAGCAGCCTAAGAACATCAATGATGCTGAGCAAATATGGTTTAAAGAGTTAAGCCACTTAGTGGGCGCTGAGCTAAACCATAATATAGAAGTCGCATCACGAGATCGGCTAGTGAAACAGCTCGCAAAGGGCGAACGGATCGCCAAACTCAGCTCATGGACTTGGCGCGTTGATGAAAACAGACATTGGTTTAGTGCTGAAATGGCTCGCTTAATTAAGTACACAGGTCAAAATATTTCAATCAGTGACTTTATGGAGAGTTTAGAACGGACAGACCAACATAAACTCCAAGGGTTATTAGATAAAGTCGCAGAGAATACATTAGACACTTTTGATATTAATGTTTCACATATAAAACGCTCAGAATTAAGAGGCTTATTTAGAATAATGGGTCGCGTAGAGTCTTCAGATACTGCTAAACCCAAACGAACCTTCAGTGCTACCGTACAAGATGTGTCGTATATATCCGCATTAAACAGACAACTAGAATTAACGAATGTGGTATTTGAGCACGCTACTGAAGCCATAATGATCACCGATGCCCATAATAAAATTATTATGGTAAATAGAGCTTTTGAACGACTTACTGGCTACACAGGACATGAACTGTTAGGCAGGGATCCTGTCGTGTTGTCTTCGGGTCAACAAGATAAGCAATTTTACAATCTGATGTGGCGTCAGCTTAATAAAGAAGGAATGTGGAAAGGTGAAATTTATAACCGGCGTAAAAATGGCCAAGTTTTTCCTGAAGAGTTGACGTTAAGTTTAGTCAAAGATGAAGAAGGTGCCGTGTGTAACTATGTGGCTATTTTCCGCGATATTACAGATTGGAAGCGCAATGAGGCACAGCTTACTTTTTATGCGGATCATGAACCTCTCACTGGATTACAAAATAGACGCAGTTTTTTAAAAGCGTTGGAAATGAAAGTTTCAGAATCGCGGTCTCAGCAACGCTTTTGTTCGTTACTGTTTATTGGTTTAGATCGCTTTAAAGAAGTGAACGACGCTTTTGGACCAGAGGCTGGCGATAAGGTCTTGCTGTCTGTGGCAAAAAGGTTGAAAAATGCTGTGCGTGCTCAAGATATTGTGAGTCGGTATGGGGGAGATGAATTTGCGATATTGTTGGACCATACGGATGGTGATAATAGTATGTTGGTCGCAGAGAAGCTCAGAGCTAAATTGGCTCAGCCCTATGTTTTTAACGACTTAACGATAGAAATTACCGCAAGTACAGGCGTTGCGGTTTTGCCGACAGAGCAGCAAATATCAGCGGCTAACTTATTGCGAAATGCGGCGCATGCGTTAGGCAGTGCTAAAAAGCACAGAGTCGGCAGTATAGCCCTTCACAACGCTGCAATTCAAAATGCCTATCTAAATAAAATTAAGCTAAGAGATAAACTGAAAGAGGCGCTCAAGGAGAAGTTGTTAGATGTACACTATCAGCCAATTGTGGATGCTAAAACAGGTAGAATTCGTAAGTTTGAAGCCTTGATCCGGTGGTTTGATGAAGAGTATGGCATGGTGTCTCCGGGTAACTTTATTCCCATAGCGGAAGAGTTTGGCTTAATCCATTATGTCGGGCAGTTCGTGCTAGAAAAAAGCTGTGATGACCTTTCCAAAATACATCAAGCGGGTTTTACGGATGTGTCTATTTCGATTAACCGTTCAGTCAATGAGTTTAAAAGTACAAATAATCAGATAGAGCTTATTAGTGCAGCAATAGAAAAAGCGAATTTACCGTATAATGCGATCACGATTGAAGTCACAGAGTCGATGGCAACGAATAAATATACGTGGCATGTGCTCAGTATATTGCGCTCAAAAGGCGTTAAAATTGCCTTAGATGATTTTTGTACTGGTTATTCATCTTTGAGTAATTTGATTGATAATCAGGTTGATTATGTAAAAATAGATAAGTCATTTGTTGATAGTTTAGTGGCAGACAAATCTAAACAGGCGATGATTAAATGCCTCGTAGATTTGAGTACCCAGTTAAATATTAGAGTGATTGCAGAAGGCGTAGAACAAAGTGTGCAGCTAAAAATGTTGCAACAGTATGGGTGTCACAACATTCAAGGTTATTACTATAGCCCAGCGAAGCCGATTAAAGAGTGTTTAAATATGCTGCATGGCAGCAAAGAAAAAAATATAAAACAATGTGCTGCTACTCAAGCAAGTTAAGCTTGATAGCTTTGAGTGTTGCTTGTGTTCTGTCACGCACATCGAGTTTGGCAAGTATATTTGAGACGTGATTACGCACTGTACCTTCCGCATTGAATATTTCCACAGAGATTTCTTTATTGGACAGTCCTTCTACGATCAAGCTTAGTACTTGACGTTCTTTGTGTGTTAGGTGTATCTGTGGTGCTTCTGGTTGTTGCCTATTTGCTTTTATAAGCTGTTGTGTGAGGGCACTTTGTAAAACGGTTTCCCCCTGACTCACTCTGGTGATTGCATCAACAAGCATTTCTAATGAAACGTCTTTTAGTAAATAACCACAGGCTCCCGCTTCCATCCCGCCGATCAAGAGTTCATCTTCGTTAAATGTGGTCAGAATGAGGCATTTTAAATCACTCCCATTGTGTTGAAGTGTGCGTAATACATCAAGCCCCGTACCATCAGGCATACGCATATCTAATAACACGACATCAGCATCAACGTCATTATTGGCAAGTGTAGCAAGAAAAGCATTACCACTATGGGACTCGCCTGTAACAGCAATTGACTCATTAAGTTGTAAAAGAGCCATCATCCCCTGTCGAACTAAGCATTGATCATCGACTAAATGTACTTTTATTTGATCCATAAGGCACTCTTATTGTTATATTAAACCCTGTCGTCATACTGTTTATATTGCACGTTCCCCCAAGTGCTTCCACACGTTCATGCATGCCAATTAGGCCATTTCCGAGCGTGAATTGTGTTTGCTTTTGGCCATTATCATACAAGTGTAAATTGAGTTGCTCTGGGTGTGTTGTTAACTCAATGGTAAAGTGCGTGGCTTTGGCATATTTTAATGTATTTGTGATCGCTTCTTGGCAACAACGTAAAATACAATGTGCAACGTTTAAATTGGTACAGGTAAATTGCGCTGGTATTTTGGTGAAAACCGTGATCCGAGGGGTCTTTTCGGCCAAGTTCTTTAAGGTACTGGCTAAGTCTAAATAGTCTGTGGAGCGCTTTTGACTGACGACATTTCGGGTTGTATTGAGCGCAACTTTGGCTTGTTCATAACAGCGGTTTATTTGTTGTTCATCTTGTGTTCGCCGTGCAATATCTAAATTAATGATCAGTGATGTTAAAGTATGGCCCACATCATCATGAAGCTCACGAGCTAACTTAAGTCGTTCATCATGGGCTGCGGCATTGGCAAGTAGAGTATGTGCAGTTTCGAGTTGTGTGTTGCTAAGGGCAAGTGCTTCTTTGGCTTTTTTTTCACTGAGCATTTTTTGGGTGAGCATTAATGCAAAACTGTGAAATGCAATAAAAGTAGCTGCGTTGACGATATCCCAACCGGCTTGCCATATCAAAAACTGTATTAGTAAATAAGTACTATGGATGAAAATAATGTATCCAATGCAGAATAGGGCTGGCGTATGAAAAGCGAAAATAGAAGTCATCATGACACTGTAAATAAGATACAAGTAACTATTTGAGATCATCATTAAGCTAACAATTAACCCAATTGTGATTGCAATAAATACGTGATTTAGTCGTGGATTTGTATTCGGAACATCATTGATGATGGTCACTATTGCTATGAGAAATAAGCCATGAAGCGTTACAATAATAGGCAATTGCGGAGTTTCTAATACTCCAAGCGTGCTAGGCAGTGCCACCGCAAGCCAAGTAAGCAACACAGTCGTAAGGGATGATTTCTGTACTCTAATCATAATGTTTTTGTTTGATTATAACGACTTGGGTACAGGATGGCTAGGCAATATAGTGAACATACATTGCAGCACTTATGCATTAATTAAACTGAAAAACGCCGAGATAAATGAAAGAGCTATGAGGTAATTTACTATTTCAGAGGGCGTGTTGCTAAAGTGAGTAACACATAGCGCGCCATTAGACGCGCTATTCGTGTTTAAAGCAATGTTTTTACCACGTCATAAAGGGCGTCGATGTGGTCGTCTCTTTCATTCAATGCGGGAATATAACGATAGTGTTCGCCGCCGGCATGCTCAAAAATCTCGCGATTTTCTTCTTCTAATTCCTCTAGGGTTTCTAAGCAATCCGCACTAAAGGCTGGGCTTACAATTGCTATATTTTTAATGCCTTGTTTGGGGAAGTCCGTCAATGTTGCATCTGTATAAGGTTTTAACCACTCCGCTTTACCGAAGCGACTTTGAAAGGTGGTTATGACTAGATCTTTATCAATCCCAAGTTCTTTTACGACCAAATTGGTTGTTTGGTGACATAAACAATGGTAGGGGTCGCCGTTGGTCAGAAATTGCTTTGGCATACCATGATATGAAAATACGATTTTTTCAGGTGTGCCATGCTTTTTTAAATCTTCAGCAATAGAGGCTGCGAGTGCTGAGATATATTTTGGCGTTTTATGATAGCCATTAATGAAATGCAGCTCAGGGACCCAGCGCCATTTTTTAAGTACGGTTGCGACGGCGTCAAATGTAGACCCTGTCGTTGGGCTTGAGTATTGCGGGTAGAGGGGCAACACAATGATACGAGTTAACCCTTTATCTCGTAATGCTTCTAGTCCGGACTCAATTGACGGATTTCCGTATCGCATTGCCATAACGACTTCGGTGTTTTCATATCCTTGAGATTTGATCAGTTGGGATAGCTTGCTAGCCTGCTGCTTTGTGATGTGGACTAACGGTGAGCCATTGTCTGTCCAAATTGACTCATAAGCTTTTGCTGATTTTTTTGGGCGTACACGAAGAATTATGCCGTGGAGTATCATTAACCATATTAATCGTGGGATCTCTACAATACGAGGATCAGATAAAAACTCAGCCAAATAGACTCGGAGTGCTTTTGCTGTAGGCGCGTCAGGGCTGCCTAAATTAGTGACCAAGATCCCTGTTTTTTGATTGAATCGTTGGTCGTGCGGGTTATCTGTTATGGCCGAGAAACGGGACACGCAAAGCTCCTTAAAGCATACTTATAATGCAGATTTGAGAGTGTAGTAGATCATTGTGGTGAATCACCTGATCTATTTCTAATTTTACAAGATTATTAGTACGTACGTCACTGAAAAGTGGATCTATTCTAATGAATAATATAAAACTTCAATATATTATTCATTCTTTCGTCTTATTTTCGAAACATTTTATCTTTTCACCCTTGCATGCCAGCCATGATACACGTAATTTCTCGACTCTTTTTCGTATTTCAAATCATATTTTTAGTGCTGCTGCGTCGTCACAATAATGAATTAAAAGATACGTTGTTATTGTTTTTAGTCTTAAAGGGGATTTATGCGTCTGAATCAACCCGTAACAAATACAGAGCAAACTTTTGATAGGCATACCAAGCTCATATCAGTCACTGATTTACAAGGAAATATTGTTGATTGTAATGAAGCATTTGTGTCAGTCAGTGGTTTTACGCGCGAAGAATTAATTGGTCAACCTCATAATCTTGTTAGGCACCCGGATATGCCTGCACTTGCTTTTGAAACAATGTGGAAGCAGCTCAAAGCAGGTAAAGCGTGGATGGGGTTGGTGAAAAATAGATGTAAAAATGGTGACTTTTATTGGGTTGATGCGTATGTCACCCCCGTCACCGACAATGGCAGAGTAATTGGCTATGAATCTGTGCGTACCTTGCCAGAACGAGCCATGGTAGAGCGCGCCCAAGCATTATACTCGTCAATTCACTCGGGTAAACAAGCAACTTATAAACTACCAAAGTTACGGGCAATTTGGCCGATATTTATGGTGTTATCTTCCCTTCTGCTATGGTTGTATTTATCACAAGGTGGCGCATTCATTTGGCTTGTTATTAATTGCTTGGGGTTAAGTGGTTATAACTTGTGGCGTGATAATGAGCAGTTATCTCGCTTAGAAGACTCGTTATCACATAGCTTTTGCGATGAGGTTGCAGCACAAGTTTACACCACTTGGGAAGGTAAAATGGCGCAGATCCAAGTGCGACTATTAAGTGAGAAAGCGCATTTAGATACGGTTATTACGCGAATTGAAAATTCTGCAAAAGAAGTGGCTCGTGGTGCTGATAGTTCACTGATTGGCGCAAGTGAGTCTTATACAAAGCTGCAACAGCAACAGCTTGAAACAGAGCAAGTTGCGACGGCAATGAATGAGATGAGCACCACAATCAATGATGTGTCGAGTCATGTTCAGTCAACGGCGAATGAAGCGTTAAGTTCTTTGCAGTTAGCTAATGAAAGTGCTGAAGTAGGTAAAGCAACAAAACAGGCCATTTTAGAATTAGGAGATACAGTGGGCCTGATCCGAGATTCGGTGTTAGGGGTGTCTAAGCAAACTGCTCGTATCGCAGATGTTGCGCAAATCATCAATCAAATTGCCGAACAAACGAATTTGTTAGCTTTAAATGCGGCGATAGAAGCTGCTCGTGCTGGGGAGCAGGGGAGAGGGTTTGCGGTTGTTGCTGATGAGGTGAGGCATTTGGCGCAACGAACGCAGCAATCGACGCAGGAAATCCACACCATCATTCATGAATTAACGCAAAGTACCCAACATTCTGTTGAAATTGCTCACCGTGGGCAAAGCGAATCACAATTTGGTATTGAGCAGCTAGAAAAAAGTACCCTCATGTTAGAAAAAATTAATGGGGCAATTGAAAACATTAATGATATGTCGATGCAAATAGCCACCTCTGTAGAAGAGCAGGCTGCTGTTTCTGATGATATTAATCAACAAGTAGTGAATATAGCATCATTGGCAAATACCAGTTTAGATAGTGCCGACAACGTTAAAACTGTAAGCCAAAACTTAACCGTGGTTGCCAATGATATGTATGAATTGGTCGTTCGTTTTAAACGTTAGCCATCTTTTATCATTATTCTAAAAGGGGTCGGCTTTTGAGTTTCAAGTTGTTGTAACTTGGCGATGGATTTTTCGTTAAATTCATGACCCTTTGGCAACAGCATGATCCCTTTATGGCTATGAATCGCAAGGCCAAGAACCATACCTGGTTTAAGCTGTTTAGAAGTAAGTATGTCCATCGAACGTACATTATCTGATTGTACGTTTGCTTTATCTTTAAGGGTGGCTTCGAATGCTTTTACCACTTTAGGGTGGTAAAAGTTACCACTGTACATTTTTATCAGCTCTAATGCGTCAGCAAGCTTTTGCTCTTCGGGTTTTTGGCTGGATTCTATATTTTGCCAATAGTCTCGTGCAACGGACAAAATATGTGCACAAATGGGGATGTCATTGCCTTTAAGTCCTTTTGGAATGCCGTTACCGTTGTATTTTTCAAACTGATGATATATAGCTTCAGCCACTTCACTAAGGTGTTGCGCAGGCATTAGCATGAGCTGTGCTGTGGCTGGGTGCGTGTAAAATAACTTTCGTTGTTGCTCGTTCAATTGTGAAGTGGGCACTTTATATAGTGCAGGATCCATTGCCAGTAATCCAACTTGCGCTAAATACCCCGACATATTTGCCATTTCGATAAGCTTGTCGCTTAGCTTTAATGCTTTTGCGATTTGTAAGCAGCTTGTTGCGATGTTTTTTGCCAGCTGCGCGTCTAAATTTGGATTGGCATTAATAAAGTTATAGAGCAGCTCTACCGTTGCTTTGTGATCGGTACGTTCATGTTCATTTGCTGTTTCAAGTTGCTTGAGTACCTGGCGAATTTGTTTGGTTCTTTTGTCAACGAGTAGTTCTAATGAGTCATTGAGCTCTTTCAGTTTATTATTTTGTTCAATAACGTGATGCTGCAATGCTTGATTATGCTTTTTAAGTTTATACTTCTCGACTCCTTGCTCAATGAGATAGATTAACCGTTGGTTTTGCCAAGGTTTTTTAACATAGGCATGGATCTCACCTTGGTTTACGGCATTAACAGTAGAAATAAGATCAGAATATCCTGTAAGCAATATTCTCTGTGTATCAGGTGCCAATATTTTTGCTTTTTCTAAAAACTCCGCGCCATTCATTTTTGGCATGCGCATATCACTAATGATGAGTGCAAATTCCTGTTTTGACAGGGCATCAAGCGCATCAACACCTTCTGTAAAAGGGATCGCTTGTAGTTTGTGATGACGAAGTAACCGGACTAAAGCCCGTAATACACTTGGTTCATCGTCCAGACACATTATTTGTATCGGTGTACTTGTGAACTCTTCAAAATCTTCCATTTAAAAACAGCGCATTAGATGGGTATGTATGTTGATAAATTTAGACTAAGCTGTAGGTATAAACAAATACTTTATGGCTGCGGATGGAATGAATGCCTGAATTAAAACTAAATATATTGTTAATTGACGATGACGAACTGCTTTTAAGAGCGCTTTCGAGAACGTTAAGTAGAATGTATAGGCAAGCTCATGTCACTTGTTTGCAGTACCCTGAAGAATTTATGAATTGTGTTGAGAATAATGGAATGCCCGATGTTATTTTTTGTGACTCGATGATGCCCATTGTATCTGGTATCGAGGTGTTGAAACGGGCTAAAGAAGTATGCCCTGGCGCTATTCGATGTTTATTAACGGGAGATTTGAAAGATAGCTATCAATGGCAAATGGATAACACCATTCATTTTCATTTGGTGAAACCATTTACTCAAACCCACTTAACTCAAGTTATAGAATGTACTTTGCTATTAGAAGAGCTACCTATTAGTAAGTCTACGAGAGCTATATTAGGGCAACTGAGTGAACTCCCTTACTTGAGTAGTGTTGCACAAAACTTGTTACAAGAGCTGGGTAATGAACAGCCGGACATGATGGTGTTAGCTGATATGGTAAGTCATGACCCTATAATGATGGGTAAAATATTGCAAGTAGCAAATTCAGCATTCATGGGCTTTGAGCAACATACTAATGACTTTAAGCAAGCGATAATTCGGATTGGTTTAGAGGGACTAGAAGCGATAGCAGTGTGTTGTACCTTATCTCAACAGCTATTAAATCATGCTAAACAGGATGAGATAGATAAAATTATAAAGGGCGCATTTGGTCGAGCTACAATGGCCCATTGTTTAGCAAAAAGGTTAGGAAAAGACACCCAATCTCAGCGGATATCTTTTGCCGCTGGCCTGTTGAGTAGTGTTGGGGAGTTAACGTATAGTTGCCTAATTCAACTTGAGAAAGATAAAGACCGCGTATCAAAAAATGCGCTAACTGCCTATTTGCTCGCTTTGTGGGGGTTTGAGCGAGAAGTTGTTAGGGCTCAGTTGGTAGATGAGTTGCCATTATATGGCGAGGCTAGCCCGACACTTATTCATAAAATTGTTGAGCATGTATATAACAATGGTGGATTTGATTTGAAGCCCGCTGATTATGAGTTACTCGATAAATTGAATTTATTACAGGTAACGCAAGATTGGTTCTTTGAATGGCAAAAAACTCAGAAGGGCAATATATGAAAGGGGTTATCTTTAGAGGGCTTGAGTCGTTAGTCATTGAAAAGTGCGGTATGGCAGCATGGGAAGCGCTACTGGAAAAAAATGCACCTGACGATAGAGTATATATTTCGGCTCAAAGCTACCCAGATGAGGAATTAGTGGGGTTGGCGCAAGATGTTGCTGTGGCATTGCAGCTTCCTATGGCTGAGGTATTAAAAGCATTTGGTGAGTACTTATTTGGTTATTTATTGCAGCGACATCCAACAATTGTTGAGCAGTTTGATGGGTTTATTTCACTCATTATGGGCATTGATTCAGTGATCCACGTGGAAGTTGCCAAGCTATATCAAGAGCCAAATTTACCAAGAATAAGATGTGAAGTGATAGAGGATGGGTTCATTTTGATGCACTATTATTCGAGCCGAAAACTCTGCTTGTGCGCAGAAGGGCTTATTTATGGCGCCGCTGCTCATTATAATATGACTGTAACGTTGGATCATGTTGAATGTATGCACAAAGGGGCTGATGAGTGTGCTATTGAAGTGAGATTCGAACAGGTGGCTGCATGAGTAACGTAGACCACAACTATGAAAAAGCCTATTTGAGAGAAAAAGCGGCAAGAGACGAACTCGAGCGCTTACTTGAAGATAAAACACGGGCATTATTTAATGCAAACCAAGCATTAGAAGAAAAGATTGAGCTATTACAAAATCAGCAAGCAGTATTAATGCAAACAGAGAAAATGGCGACGCTGGGTACTTTATCGGCAGGCGTGGCTCATGAGATCAATAACCCGCTGGCTTACGTGACCAGTAACTTAGAAAGTATTAGCTACTTAAAACCCACTTTAGTGACTCTATTACAGTTAGCACAAAAACAAATGTCACAGTCAATAACAGAACAAGAGGTGGTAGAGACTATCACCAAGCTTGATAGTGCGCTGAGCTTAGAGTTTATTTTAGAAGATTTAGATGAGTTATTAGATGATACCCATGAAGGGCTTAAAAGAATAAGTGCGATTGTGACTAATTTACTGAGTTTTGCACGACCAAAAAACAACCTAATGGCGATGTCGGATGTGACGGAGTCTCTGGACGGTGCGATAAAGCTACTAACTAATCAATTAAAAAATAGTAAAGTAGAGTGTATTAAAGAAGGATTACCGCTCACATATTGTAACTTATCTGCGATTAATCAGGTATTTGTTAACCTATTACTCAATGCGAAGTATGCGTGTGATTTAATGACAGAGCAGTATCCACACATAATTGTTAAGCTCTTTGCCGACACTGAACACATATACATTGAAATAGTAGATAATGGCTATGGTATGAATGATGAAACCATGAATAGAATTTTTGAACCTTTCTATACCACTAAACCTGTAGGGCAAGGTACCGGGATGGGAATGGCAATCGTTTACAGCATAATAAAAGAGCATAAAGGGGATATATATATTGAAAGTAGCATACAGCAAGGCTCACTGATCCGCTGTAGCCTGCCTATCTTGCCAGAGCCTGACTCTGACCTTGAGAAAGGCTAAGCGGTCCGTTACAAAAGCGGAACGTTTAACCGAAGGCCAACACATTCTCCTACCTCTCTGACTTGCGTATTAATAATTAATTATTCAGCGCGAGGCTTTATCGCTTTATCAACCCGCCTACTTTTATAACATATCATCAGAATCTTTCTAATTGCCCGTCCTCGTTACTAATTAGTAATGCAATCGAGACGCTATTTTCCAGTGAAAACACTGCATAAAGAATATTTTATTTCAAAATCACTAAGTTATAACTCTAATTGTCACAGTAGAATTACCTGTTTAGTTATCCAGAATCAAATTTTTGGTAAATATTATGGGTATTTTTATAACTTTAGGGTATATGATATTTCTTTTGGTTATTTTTGTTGAGGTTTTATATTCATTAGTTAATTTAATCCGAAAGTGTTTCTATTAGTAATGAATTCAATATACCTACTTCCAAGTTTATGTTTTTAATAATTTAATTAATAACTATTAGTAAACATAAAGATGAGTCAAATTCATATCAATATAGATTCTCAGCGACTGAATATTACTCATTCAATAATAGTGAAAATACGACATTATCATTACGTTTTGCTTGTTGGGTGGTTAAAAAACGAACTGTGGTGCATTGACGGGTTGGAACTATGTGTTACTTTTAATGTTAATTTGTTAAACAAAAGTTACATGTAAAGGTTGGAGAAATCATGAGAACTCAAAAAATGTTCAAGTCGGCACTGAAGTACAGTGCTATTTCATTGGGGTTATTTACTGGCTTAAGCAACGCGTCAAATTTACCTTATGACTGTACAGGCGTACCTGTATGGAAGGAAAATACTGCTTACGTTAAGGGCGAGGTTGTACAAAGAGCCGAAGCAGCTTATGAATCACAGTGGTGGAATAAAGTAGACCCTGTGACCCATTCAAAATCATGGCAAGAATGGATTAAATTGGGCGTTTGTGACAGCGTTGTCACTAATGCGCCGCCAGTTGTTTCTGGGTTGACGCCCGCGTCAGGTACTGAATTTAACGTTAATGACAGCGTTGCCATTAGTGTTAATGCAACAGATGCAGATGGTACTGTTGCTAAAGTCGATTTTTATGTTGATGACGTTCTCATCGCCACCGATACACAAGCATCAGCAGATATGTTTGATGGAACGTGGGCTGCGCAAGAGGGGTCACATGTTATTTCAGTGAAAGCCACTGATGACAAGGGTGCGGTGTCAACGATGTTGAGCAATCAAGTGATTGTTAAGCAAGTGGTTGATCCTGTGAACAAAGCACCTGTAGCAGCGTTAGAGTTAGTCAGTCTACCCGCTGAATTGGTGGTCGGTTCAAGCGTTGAGTTTAACTTGTCTGGTAGTGATAGTGATGGGCAAGTAACAGCGCTAAGCTTTGCCGTTGATGGTGTTGAAGTTGCATCAAGCAATGGGTCTGCAACTGCGTATACATGGCAAGCTGCTCAATTAGGCGCTGTAACATTTACGTTAACGGTAACCGATGATAAGGGCGCTACTGGGGAGATAAGTAAAACGCTAACCGTGATTGAAGCGGGTCAAGGAAACAACCGCGATGCCTGTCAACCAGCCGGTCTTTATCAAACGCCGGGTGTGAACACACCTTACTGTACAATTTATGATGAAAACGGCCGTGAGGTTATGGGAGCTGATCATCCACGCAGGGTGATAGGTTACTTCACTAGTTGGAGAAATGGTGCTAATGGTCAGCCTAGCTACCTAGTGAATGATATTCCTTGGGATAAAATCACACACATTAACTATGCTTTTGCGCATGTTGATGCAGCAAACAAAGTATCAATTGGCGACCCTAATGCGCCAGGCAACCCGGCAACTAACATGGAGTGGCCAGGCGTCGCTGGTGCGGAACTGGATCCAAGCTTACCGTACAAAGGCCACTTTAACCTGTTGAACAAATACAAAAAACAGCACCCAGATGTTAAAACCTTGATCTCCGTTGGTGGGTGGGCTGAAACAGGTGGTTTCTTTGGCGGTGATGGTAAACGCGTTAAAAGTGGTGGTTTCTACACAATGACGACCAATGCTGATGGCTCTGTGAATCACGCTGGTATTGAAGCATTTGCACAAAGCTCTGTTGATTTCATTAAGAAATATGGATTTGATGGTGTTGATGTCGATTACGAATACCCATCATCAATGAAAGACTCAGGCCACCCTGATGATTTCCCTATTTCAAATGCACGTCGTGCTGGTTTGAACGCATCATACCAAGTACTAATGAAGCGTTTACGTGAAGTACTCGATAAAGCGGGTGAGGCTGACGGTAAGCATTACATGTTAACAATTGCGTCCCCGTCATCAGGTTATTTACTGCGCGGTATGGAAACTTTCCAAGTAACGAAGTACCTAGATTACGTGAATATTATGTCTTATGACTTACACGGTGCTTGGAACTCTCATGTTGGTCATAATGCGGCGTTGTATGATACTGGATTAGATTCAGAGCTAAAACAATGGAATGTATACGGCACCAAAGAATTTGAAGGCATAGGTTACTTAAACACTGATTGGGCTGTACGTTACTTCAGAGGCGCAATATCAGCAGGGCGTATTAATATTGGGCTTCCATATTACACACGTGGTTTCCAAAATGTACAAGGTGGTACAAATGGTTTATGGGGCCAAGCAGCGCTTGCAAATCAAGCTGACTGTGCACCAGGTACGGGTGTAGGTGAGAAGAACAAATGTGGTGATGGCGCTGTTGGTATTGATAACTTGTGGCATGACAAAAATGATAATGGCTATGAAGTACCTGCGGGTTCAAACCCATTGTGGCATGCCAAAAACTTAGAGAATGGGATCACGCCAAGCTATTTAGGTATTTACGGTTTAACACCAGATACTGATCCAACAGATGTACTAACGGGCACCTATACGCGTCATTATGACTCTGTCGCCGTTGCACCATGGCTTTGGAACGCGCAAAAGAATGTGTTCATTTCTATTGAAGATGAAGAGTCAATGGGTACCAAGGTTGATTACGTCATCAACAATGGTCTAGGTGGGATCATGTTCTGGGAGCTTGCTGGCGATTATGATTACGATGCCGCGAAGGGTGAGTACTTCATGGGGTCTAGCATGACATCATTGGCTTATAACAAGTTCAATCAAAGTGGTGTTGCATATGATGTCCATAACGGAGATCCGACATTTGCGGTACCGGCTGAATCTGTCGACGTGACGTTTACAGCAAAAGACTTCCCAACAGGCGATGATAACTACCCGATAGCACCAACATTTGTATTTACCAATAACTCAGATATTGATTTAAGCGGTGCGAAGATTTCGTTCGATGTGCCGGTATCAACCTCTGCGATTTTTAAATCTAACTGGAATGCCCAAGAAAAGCTGAAAATGGCAGTTGATGTTAACGGGTCAAACGCAGCGGGTAATAACATTGGCGGATTTGAAAATGAATTCCACCGCTTCTCAATCACATTAGTAAATGAGTGGGGAAGTGTGCCTAAATCGTTAGCTCCGGGTGAAAGTGTTAATGCTCAGGTCATGTACTACAACCCAATCACAGGCCCAGCTAACTTTGTCGCGGAAAAAGACGGGAAGCGCTATGCGTTTAAGTTCGAATATCCGAAGCTCCCAGCTGCAAAGCCTGGTAATGGCAATGGTGGCCCTGTAACGAGCTGTGAAGGTGTACCAATTGCTGATATTTCAGTATATCCGGCATTTCCGCAGTCCACACATGCAGCCGCAGGGGATTTGATAATCCAAGGCACAAAGGTTTATAAGGCCAAATGGTGGTCAAATAAAGCACCTGAATCAAGCGGTGATTATACGAAAGTCTGTAATTTATAAGCTTCAACTATTATAGGGCAGCCTTGCTGCCCTATAAAAAGGAATGATTATGAACAAGCGAGATAAAAGAATATCACAAACGGGTATTGGTCTTGGCGCAATTGCGCTGAGTGTGTTAAGTCAAACCGCGATGGCACATGGTTTTATGGAGTTCCCAAAAGCAAGGCAAGCGATTTGTCAGGCGCAAGGGGGGTATTGGTGGCCTGATGATGGCTCAAACATTCCAAATTTAGCGTGTCGCGCAGCATTTTTAGAGTCTGGACATGTGCAGTTTATTCAGGAGCATGAATTTGCAGCGAATACATCGGATTATAATAACCAAGCTGCGGTAGAAAAGAATATTCCAAATGGCACTTTGTGTGCGGCTGGTTCTAATGAAAAGCGCGGGATGAATTTGCCTTCTGAACACTGGCAAAGAACAGACGTGACGCCAAATGCGCAAAATGAATTAGCAATAAGGTTTAGAGCAACAACCCCTCATAATCCGAGTTTTTGGAAGTTTTACATCAGCAAACCAACGTTTAATTCTGATGTGGATACGTTGGGCTGGCAGGATGTTGAGTTAGTGACCGAAGTTGGCAATGTAGACTTTGTAAAGGACCCTGATGGAAAACGCTTTTACGAAATGAAAGTGTCTATTCCTCAAGACCGTGTTGGTGATGCAATTTTATATACTCGCTGGCAGCGAAATGATGTAGTCGGTGAAGGGTTTTACAACTGTAGTGATATAACGATTGTTAGAGACTCAGGTCCTGTCACGTGGACAAGCGCAGGGTATTACATTAAACAGGGTCAAAATGCGAAAGCCACAGATACGGTTTGGACGCGTATTTTTGATGGTACCGGTAAAGAACTTGTCAGTAAATCGATAAAAATCACGGCTCAGAATGAGTCGTCGTGGCAACAGCTATTGGCGGATTCGCTGAATTTGGACCATGCGAACACAGTGCAAGTTGGTGTACGTCAAGCCAGCGGTGACATCGTTTTTGATGGGCAGAACTTGTTATCAAATGAAGTGTTTGTTAGCGATGCCAATTATACCTATAACCTGACGATTCAAGTTCAAGCGCCCAATACGGCACCAAAAATTCACAAGCCAGACCCTTTTATATTAGATGAAAGTACCACGGCTAAATTACATGTACATGCTTTTGATGATGAGCAACAGGCTTTGACCTATCAATGGCAAGTTCCCAGCCCTCTGACGTTTTCAGGCTCTGGTGCCACGATTGACGTGGTAGCCCCTGCAGTTGAAAGCGATACGAATTATACAATCACAGTCAGTGTGTCTGATGGAGAGCTAAGCACCTCAGCAGATGTACCTGTTACGGTTAAAAATATTAGTGCACCACAATTTCCAGCATGGAGTAGCAATAAGACATATGTCGCTGGTGACAAAGTTAGCCATAACAATATGAATTATCAGGCAAAGTGGTGGAATGTAGGCGAGGAGCCCGGTTCCGCACAAGTTTGGAAAAAACTATAGTTTTTTTAACGAATAATTGTCGGCAAAAACAAAAGCGTAATTCGATTTAATTTAGTAGTACAACAACAATCATCCATCCTATTGGTTGGATACAACATGTAAAGAAGGTTGAAAAGTAATGAAACTAAAGCAATTAACGGCCCTAGTTGGTCTCGCGTTGGCTTCAGGTGCAGTAATGGCAGCGCCATCTACACCAAGCCTCGATTGGAAACCACAGCAGTATTCATTCGTTGAAGTTAACTTAGACGGCAATGGGTCTTATAAGGATATTGTTACGGCAAAAGATGTTGTTACTGTTGAACTCAAGTGGAATGCTTGGAGTGGCGCAGGCGGCGATGGCTATAAAGTTTACTTTGATGACATGTTAGTAAACGAAGGGACTCTTCCTGCAGGGACCAAAAGTGGAGTCGTGACTTTTCCATATACAAAGTCAGGTCGTCACAACGTTTATTTAGAATTATGTGAAGGTACAACGTGTGCGAGAAGTGCCGGTAAGCCAATAGTAATTGCAGATACAGACGGCGGCCACTTAGCGCCACTACCTATGAATGTAGATCCTAACAACAAAAACTATGGTACTAAGCCTGGTATGGTAACAGGTACTTATTTTGTTGAGTGGGGGATCTACGGACGTGACTTCGATGTTACACAAGTGCCAGCACAAAACTTATCGCATATTCTTTATGGGTTCATTCCAATCTGTGGTGCGAACGAATCATTAAAAGAAATTGAGAACGGTAATAGCTGGCGTGCATTACAAAAAGCATGTGGCGGCTCAGCAGATTATGAAGTGGTTATTCACGACCCTTGGGCAGCTGTGCAAAAAGCGTTACCTGGTGTCGACTCAAAAGACCCAATTCGCGGAACGTATTCACAGTTAATGGCTTTGAAACAACGTTATCCTGATTTGAAAATATTGCCGTCTGTAGGTGGTTGGACGCTATCAGACCCATTCCATGGTTTCACAGAAAAAGCCAATCGTGACACGTTTGTGGCATCGATGAAGAAATTCTTAAAAACATGGAAATTCTATGATGGTGTAGACATTGACTGGGAATACCCAGGTGGTGGTGGTCCAAATCCAAACCTTGGTGATACGGTTAAAGATGGCCCTGCTTATATCGCGTTGATGCAAGAGTTACGTGCAATGCTTGATAGCTTGGAAGCTGAAACAGGCCGCAAATATGAGTTAACATCAGCGATTGGTTCTGGTTACGATAAAATTCAAGACGTAGATTATCAAGCTGCATCGCAGTATATGGATTATATCTTCGCTATGACGTATGACTTTTACGGTGGTTGGAATAATGTAACAGGTCATCAGACTGGACTTTACTGTGGTTCTCATTTGAGCACAGACGAATGTAATGGTACTGGTCTAGATGATAACGGCGAGCCACGTAAGGGCCCTGCATATACCACTGATAACGCGGTTCAGTTGTTACTTCAACAAGGTGTTAATTCTAAGAAAATCGTCGTTGGTGCGGCAATGTATGGTCGTGGTTGGGAAGGGGTATTTGATGCAAATACGACTATTTCAGGTAACCCAATGACAGCACCGGGTAACGGTAAATTTACAGGTTCAAAAGCGCAAGGCGTTTGGGAAGCTGGCATCATGGATTATAAAGGCGTTGTTGCTAACCTAATTGGTGCAAGTGGCACAGGTATTAACGGATATGAAGTAGGTTATGATGACCAAGCTGAGGGTGCATATGCATGGAACCGCAGCAATGGTAAATTATTGACATTTGATACACCTCGTTCAGTGAAAGCTAAAGGGGCTTATGTTAATACGCATAACTTAGGGGGTTTGTTCTCTTGGGAAATTGATGCGGATAATGGCGACATTCTTAATGCAATGCATGATGGTCTAGCTGGTGGTGGAACGTCTAACCGTTTACCAGTAGTGACTGTGGATAGTCAGGTATCAATCGCAGCAGGCGCTTCTGCAGTGGTTAACGCAAGTGCTACAGATGCAGATCGTGACCCACTGAGCTACAGCTGGACTGGTGATGCGGCTTTAGCACTTACTAATGCGAATTCAGCGTCAGTATCTGTGGCTGTACCAGCAGTTACAGTTGATACGCAATATGCACTTTCAGTGACAGTATCTGATGGTAAAGGTCAAGTAACACGCAATGTTGTGGTAACTGCTAAAGCTGCGGGTTCAAACTCAGCACCTGTTTTATCACCTATTGCGAACGTAACGGTTGAAGAGCTGGCAAGTGTGGCTGTTGCGGCTTCAGCATCTGATGCAGATAATGATGCATTAACCTATAACTGGACAGTACCTGCGGGACTAACATTGTCGGGAACAGGCGCAAATGTAACATTGGCTGCAGACGAAGTTGCTGCTGATACAACGTATCAAGTGTCAGTGTCTGTATCGGATGGTCAAGCATCTGCATCACAAACATTTGATGTAACGGTCACTGATAAAGCGGCTGGTGGTGATACGTGGCAAGCTGACAAAGTCTATGTTGGCGGCGACACATGTGTTTATGGTGGCGTGACTTACCAAGCTAAATGGTGGACACGTGGCGAAGAGCCAGGTAAAGCACAAGTTTGGAAAGCGCTATAATTAGTATATGAGATTTGACATCAAGCAATTTGATTGACCCAAGGAAGGGCCAAGTTGAATATACAGTAAGTGATATGTATTAATTGATTAAAGGCGCCTCTGGCGCCTTTGTTTTTATTAGCTTAGTAATCCATAATGAATGTATATTTACTTTATTTTTAGGTTGTTAGTTCTGAAACTATTTATTTTTTGTGCGCTTTTTATAAGCTGTTTTGGTTGGACGAATACGCAGTGCGCAACGACCTATAAAGTAGGAGTCGGGACACTCTGGCCACCCTATGTCATGTACGATGATACGTCATATTCTGGTTTAGATGTTGAGATATCTGAAGCGGTGTTTTTACATGCTGGGTTTTGTATTGAATTTGTAAAGTTACCTTCTTCGGCACGGGGGATCGTTGAATTACAAAAAGGTGAGATCGATGTTTTGCCTTCAGCCAGTTATAACAAAGAGCGTGCTGAAATTGCGCACTTTAGTAAAGGCTATCGACGAGAACGTATGCGGTTATTCACCCATCAAGTGACGACACCTATTACTAATCTCACGGAGTTATTTGCTGCTGAATATACGTTTACGGCAAACCCTGGCGCATATTATGGTGAAGAGCTTGCTCAGATTTTGACAATAAAGTGGTACAAGCAAAGGTTTTTTGAAGTGGCGAGCGTGACGCAACGTATGGAATTAGTAAAACGCGGCCGTGTAGACTTTTTGATTGAAGATGAGATCAGTGGTTTGTATTTTAAGCGTTTACTTGGTTATAAAAATATTGTGCTACATGAATATGTTGTAAACGATAATGCCATACATTTTATGCTGAATAGGCAGAGTTTTGATTACGATAAAGTTCGCAAAATCAATAATGCCATTAAAGCAATTAACCCAGAATTACGTCGTATTGAAGCGAAATATACTGAGTGGATAAAAGGGAACCCTTAGCTACACTCTCTCATTATCAATGACTTTAAAGTAAGCCCTTTGATAGCTGATGTACGAGTTATATGCGCATTATAACCCGTAGTAAAATAGAGGTATGTTACCCAAGTCGGGTGATAGTAAGGTCAATACTGCCGCTGTTTTGCTGATAATCTTTATTTATATCATTGGCAAACGGGGTGAATTCACCAGATTGGCTAATTCTAACTTCACAGCCATTTGTTATCAAAAACGCGGTATCATCATTTTGATTTATACACCCCATAAGCGCAAACCATTGTGCGTTTGTGGCACGCATATACGGGGTAAATAATTCAATTGCCTGCTGTTTTATACCGAGCGTTTGCTGCGTTCTATTCCACCCCTTGATACTAACCGGGTGACCATTATCGTACCAAATGGCGTCATCTTGTGTGCTAAAGCGATACGTTGCCCCTTTTTCTAACATGACCCCAGTCGCATTGTATTTTTGTGAAGCGAAGGCTTTGACAGTGACTTGCTCGCCGGTTTGTAAAATAGTGATGTGTTGATTCTTGAGTGTTAAATGAGGGGTTAAGCCTACACAGGTGAGTTGACTCGCATTATTATCTTCAATGATGTGAGGTATTGACTTTAAAGACTCAGGGCGATAGCCACTTAACGTATTTATTCGCTTTGCCACACTGTGGTGTATGATCGGTGGGTGCTGGCTGATTTGATCTTGTTCTAATACCGCGCACTGTCGATTGATCACTTTAAAGCTGCTATTAAGCCAACAGTAGTCATGTTGATAGCTGCGAGCGAGTGGATCCGGGCATAGCGTGACATCATCTTCACAAATCAACGGGGTGCTTTCGTAGGGCAAGAGAGCTTGAAAGTTAATGTGTTCTTTATTAAATATTGTTAAGCCTATTTTGAGATCAATGAGCCACTCTAGTGCATAGCGTAAAGTGATGTCTGATAATCCACTTCGGTAAAATCCTCCCCCAATATCTGAATGGCAGCCGGCAAACCAGACTTCTTTGATATGTTGTGCATGGTTAAATAAGGTTGGTTCAAATGCGCGACGTTTATCATCTAAGCTCACACAATGTAACGCTTGAACCACATTATTGGCCACATTATGGTCTTCAAAAATGACGTGCTCTGTGCCACAAGTTGCTTTGGTTATTTTACTAAAACCAATGGAAGCTATGGTGTCGAACACACATAAATAGACGTCTTGTGATATGAAGCGTTCTAAACATTTCGCGAATCGTCGTGCTAATGCTGCACCGCGACTAAACCCTATCAACAGCACTTTATCACCTTGGTGAAAATGATGATTAAAATCATTAATCGCTTGGGTTAAAATAGTGGCAACTTCTTTGTCGTTTGGGGCGAGTATTTGATTGAGTAGTTTTTTAACCTCGCTGCCTTGATCGCCAATCCCACAATAGTAAAAACACAGTTGTTGCTCAGTGGCCGATGGCGCATGGCGATGAAGTTTGCCTCCAAGCATAAGGTGAAGTTTGAGTACGTTACTAATCCCTGTGTCTTCTTTAAAGTGCTCGCTACTATATTGGTGAGAATCCCGGGGTTCACTTGATGTGCCGTCAAAATTAAAAACTAACGTTTTGGGCGCGGTATTATGAGTCATAATGAACCTCTGAGTTGGTTTAAAATCCAGGTCAACTATATAAAGTTGATCGTTAAATAAAACTTCTACAACATCATTAGATAGTGCACATTAAAGTGCAAAAATATGATATTTTTAAGTCACTTTATTGAAGATACTGAGACTACTGTTATGGAGCATGAGCAGCAACTGCTTCAAAGCTTATCGCAACATTTTGGATTTGCCACTTTTCGAACAGGGCAACAACAAACAATTAGCCAATTGCTCGCAGACCACTCGTCTCTGGCCATATTTCCAACGGGATCTGGTAAGTCTCTTTGCTATCAATTAACCGCATTGCATTTACCTAACCTCACGTTAGTGGTATCTCCTTTATTGGCTTTAATGCAAGACCAAATAGAGTTTTTACAGCGCAAAGGGATTGCAGCCGCCAGTTTAGACTCCACGCAATCAAAAGCGCAAAGCCAAGCGGTTATGCAGGGGATCAGAAAAGGTGAAATAAAGATACTTATGGTGTCGGTTGAGCGGTTCAAAAATGAACGCTTCCGAGAATTTATTAAGCAAGTGCCAGTATCTATGATGGTGGTGGACGAAGCACATTGCATTTCAGAATGGGGCCATAACTTTCGACCTGATTATCTAAAGTTGCCAGAATATCGACGCGCATTAAATATTCCGCTGGTTTTGCTTTTAACGGCAACCGCGACGAAGAAAGTAAAAAATGATATGGCAGAAAAGTTCCATATTGAGCCGCAGCACATTGTTCAAACTGGCTTTTATCGTTCGAATTTAGATATTAATGTGTTAGCACACAACGAAGATGAAAAAATACCTTACTTAGTGCGTTCTATTAAAGAACAGACTGGATCAGGAATTGTGTACGTCACATTGCAGCAGCAAGCTGAACAAGTGGCTAAGCAACTACAAGCCGCAGGTATTAAAGCGGCTGCCTATCACGCAGGGTTAGGTGATGACACTCGGCAAAGCGTTCAAAAAGCATTTATGCAAAACCAACAGCAGGTTGTTGTAGCTACGATTGCTTTTGGCATGGGCGTAGATAAGTCAGATATTCGATTTGTGATTCATTTTGATTTACCAAAATCGATTGAAAACTATAGCCAAGAAATAGGGCGAGCGGGCAGAGACGGCGCACCCTCACGATGCACTGTTTTAGCTAACCTTGATGGCATTGCCACCGTTGAAAATTTTGTTTATGGCGATACACCGGAATTATCTGGTATACAAACGGTCATTGATACGATAAGCACTGAAGAACAACACGGGCGCTGGGATATGCAAGAGCTGGCATTATCTAAGACCAGTAATATTCGTGTGTTGGCGTTAAAAACATTGTTAGTACAATTGGAAATACAAGGTGTGCTTACGGCGCAGTATGCCTATTATGCAGATTTTCGTGTTAAGTTATTACAAAGTGAACAGAAAATTTACGCAAAGTTTAACCCTGAGCGTCAGCAGTTTTTAGCACAAGTGTTTTCGGCTATACAATTTAAAAAAGTATGGGGAACGGTCGATATTTCCGCATTGGTCGCACAGGGTGTTAATAGAGAGCGGGTCGTATCGGCACTTGACTATTTACATGAACAAGGTCTGGTTGAGCTAGAAAGTAAACGCGTTATGCAAGTTTATGAGGTTAATAGAGCATTGCTTGACCAGCCTGGTCTAGTTGAGCAACTTTATGGTTATTTTAAGTCGAAAGAGCACAGTGAATTAAAGCGAATCGGCGCGATGATCCGGTTTTTTGAGTTAGACCGCTGTTTAAGTGCAAATTTGGCCAAGTATTTTGATGATACCAATGTACCCGAGGCGTGTGGTCACTGTAGTGTGTGTCATGGCGCGGTTGCTACCTTAGTTGAAAGCACCAAACGCACTTTGCCGACGGATGAACATATACGGACGGTTGTATTTGGTTTACAAAAGCATTTGCAAAATGGCGCTCAGTCGGTCAGCTCCGATACCATACTGCGATTTTTAACGGGTGTTACTACCCCTTTATTTACCAAGTATAAATTGAAGCAGCTGCCTGGTTTTGCATGTTGTGAAGGGCAAAGGTACTCAGTGATCACTGATAAAATTCGCCAGCTAGGGTTTGCAAACTAATAATAAACATGGAGAAATCAGGCTCTATTCAGCTGACGCTGGGTAGTATGCCTCGTTATACTATTTACTTATAATATGGAGCACTATGAAACTTTTGACTTTTTCTTTTTGGCTGACGTTAATATTTGCTACAGGTAACGCCGTTGCTGAAAATGATGTATATAATTTTGATACAATACAAACGTTAATGCCCGCCAGTGCTTTTGAAAATGACGCCCGAATTTATCCTAAACCAAGTGAGTTTAGCATTGTTAGAGCGATCCCTATGAGTACACAAGCTGGTGAGAGGGCAGCTTTAGTGGTGATCAAAAATATGGCATCAGGGCAGAGGATTTTTGATACCAAACATATCGTGGCAATTATGGCTGATGGTACACGGGTATTTGGCAATTTAACCGACGCTAGAGTTAAGCTAGCAGGTCATGAACAAACAACAATTAAACTCGAATTTGGCCCGTTTGATTATCCTATTGTGAGTCTATATACATCTGAAAGTGAATCATAACCGCTTATGCATAATCATATAAAAAGGTTGGTTGAAAGCGCAGAAAAAGAAAGTCGTTTAATCATCGGGTTAATGAGTGGCACGTCACTAGATGGGTTAGACATCGCTTTATGTGACATCAGGGGTTGTGGCACGGCAACCCAAGTGAAAGTATTACAGTTTACGACCTGTGAATACCCCGAACACGTTAAAGAAAAAGTGAGACAAGTGTTTGCGAAATCGCTGGTCGATTTAGAGTATTTGACACTGCTCAATGGATGGTTAGGTAATTATCATGGCCAGCTCATTGTTGATACGTTGGCACACTGGGGCATTGCAAACCATGACATTGACGTGATTGCCAGTCATGGACAGACGATATATCACTGCCCAGTACATCAGCATAAGTACAGTGAATTTGGCAATGGTACATTACAAATTGCTGATGCAGATCATATAGCTGTTGCAACACACATTACGACCCTATCTGATTTTAGGCAAAAGCACATTGCCGCTGGCGGAGAAGGCGCACCACTTGCACATTATGGGGATTACTATTACTTCAGCAGTAAAAAAGAGCACCGTCTTTTACTCAATATTGGTGGAATTGCGAACCTTACATGGCTACCTAAGAATTGTGCATTCTCAGACGTATTATGCTCCGATATAGGCGCTGGAAATACGATTATGGATGCCTACATGCAGCGACATTTTCAGGTAATGTATGATCAAAATGGTGAGGTTGCTAAGTCAGGGAAAGTAAATCAAGCGTTACTCGATAGCTTAATGGCGGCTACTTTTATTAAACGAGATATGCCAAAAACAACAGGGCCA
This sequence comes from Pseudoalteromonas sp. MSK9-3, assembly GCF_003590335.1. Lineage (GTDB taxonomy): Bacteria > Pseudomonadota > Gammaproteobacteria > Enterobacterales > Alteromonadaceae > Pseudoalteromonas. The sequence goes on from NZ_MIET01000035.1 coordinate 132,770, forward strand.
GAAGTATTTAATTTAGTATTATTGAGTCAAGCTCAAACAAGCAGTAACACCGACCATTTATCGCATAATGACGTGATGGCAACATTAAATATGTTTAGTGCAAAGGTCATTGCAGAGCACATTACCTTACTCTCATCTGATGTAACACAGGTGAATGAGCCAGTGAATGTGTACGTCAGTGGCGGGGGGTATCATAATACGTTATTGATGGCGCAGGTGAGAGCACAGCTGTCGAGCGATTATAACGTGTTGAGCAGTCAAGCGTTAGGCATAAGCCCCGATGCAAAAGAAGCGGTGTTATTCGCCATGTTAGCCAATGAGACTCTGGTCGGTGAAAGTACCTCAGTAAAAGGTGAAAGCAAGCAAAGCCAACCTATTACGATGGGCAAAATAAGCTTTCCGGATTAAAAGACTGAAAGCAATGAGGTCAGCACACTAGCTGCATGTCGCTTTGCTGTTTTGGCCCATACACGGCCAAAAAAAGGTGTGTGAACATGGGTTTTAATGTTGAGCGGGTTATATATTTTTGCATTGAACTCTGCGGTGTTTTTTATTGTGTTATATATACCTAATAAATTCAGTTGCAATACATACTCACCACTTGAACCATACCCCGTTAAGCATAACTCAACATACCCGGCATCTAATGCGTTTTTAGTTAAGGTTACTTCAGCACTAAAACTGGCATCACGGCCTGTTACAGAGGTTGCAGACAAAGAGATGCTATCACCACAAATCGCATCATTAGGTAGCATACATTTAATGATCACCCCAGACTTTTGGTAATTTAGCGTTAACGTGTCGTACTGCATTGTTTCGATACGTGTATGTTCATCTAAGGAACGCGCAGCAAAACTAAGCCTGAGAGGCGGGTGGTTCATGACGTAAGTAGGTCTCTTTATATTTAATCACTGTATTATTGATCGTCAACATGACAATTTTATGACTTTAAGTGCAATAATACATCGAGATGGTTGAAAGCATCTATTTTGGCAAGTTCTAGCTTGTTTCTAAGTGAGGTGAGTCATAAATTATGTGCCAAGCATCAATATTTTGCATGGCACATAATGAATGCCGCGTCAGGGTTTAATGGTAAAACAGGTGAATACGATGCTCACCTAACTTGCATCGTTTCACCATTGACAATAATGTCTTTAAACTTGGGCTCTTGGGTTGTGTACTGCTGTTTAATAAGCGCATCGATCACGTGTTTTTCTATAAATGGGTTTCGACTGTGTGTTACATCCATGCTTTTTTCCAACCAGTTTCCGTCAAGCTGATAAAACAAGACATATTCAAAATAATACTCAAAATGAGCAATCAAAATATACTCTTTTTGGGTGTCGCCATGTATATCGGCGGCGATAATATCTAACTTTTTACTGTTAAAAAGGTGTGTGTTTGTATGTTTAGCATAGCTTTGAATCCTACTGAGTAGTGGCTGAGGAAGCTGTTCGATAGACAAATACGCATTGGGTTGCAGCAAAGTCGTTACATCTAATTGTTCAATATTGGGGTTGCCATAGGGGTTTGTTACGCGCTTAAGTACAGCTTCAATACGTGTATTGAGCGCAGGGTTAGTGTTACCGTACTCTTGTTGCAGCCGCTTGAGCGCTTCATTTCCTGGGCGCCCTAGGTTAAAGGCAAAGTAGTCTAAATCGACGTCATTAATATCAATATGACCAGATTCAATCTGTGCGAGCTGGCTAGAGACAGACAGTTTTCTGAAATCTAATAAAGGAGATTGTGTTGCTAAAAGGGCTGCGACTAAGGTTAACCCCAATTTGGTGTTGATATTGCCTAAATAGGTATACCACTTAACCTTATATTTGATAATAGCGGCGCTATAACAGATGAAATAAGCTGCCACAAATGTCCAGATAAAGATTGCCCATAAACGATCGACAGATAGCCCATATTGCTCAATTCTTTGGTATAGCCCATAACCACTTATCGCAACGTACACTGGCAGGAATATAACGCCGAGCGTTAAAGCAATTCGTGTCCAATGATGCTTTAGCAATTGACCTTCGCTGCTTTGTAGCGCGGTATTAAGGGTCAGCAAAATGGCAATGAGTAAGGTAAATATCAGCGCACTGCCGCCATTGTCCCAAATTGGTTGCAGACCTTGAAAAAGTAATGCAACTAAAAAGAGGGAGCTTAACATGACAAGAAGCGGTAACAATGCCAACGACAAAACTTGAATTAACCGATTGACAGTATTGACCACACTGGCATTGTCTCTCACTTTAAGTACGCCAAGGGTATGGCTTAAAGTCAGCATTGGATAGAAAAACCACGGTTCGTAAAATAGTCGTTGGAATACAGTGATGTTGATAGCTGCAAATAATTCAGCCCAAAGCATTAAAATTAGCCACATTACAAGGGTAAATAATGCGGCAAAAAAGAGAGTGATAAATAGGTGACAAGCACGCTGAATAAGTAGACTGTAATCAATAGAGCACTTTTTAGAGTCGTTGATGAGGGCTTGGCTGAATAGGAGTACTTTAAAAACAACTACCGTCATTACAAGACCATATGTGAAGCTGTACATGCCCAAAGAATCACTGCTGAGACTGGCGATTTGACTGCCTGTGTAAGCACCTAAAGCAGCGCAAAATAACGTGAATAGGCTTATGAACCAGTAGGTCTTGCGAGTTGTTTGTTGGGTTATACCGTAAATACTTAGAGTAGGAAAAATGATGGCAACAGAGTAGCAGGCAAATAGGACAGCGGGTGATTCTGCTATGATCCATTTAAACTCAAGAGCTTGATGTAATAGAAGAAGAGCAAGCCCTTGTAGTAAAGCAATGAGCAGTAAGCTTTTGTATTGTATTTTTGTGAGTTCGGAATGATTTGATATCATACACAATCCTTGTTTTATCTTATTGCAGCATAGTAAATGCTGGCAGGTTAATCGATTATGAATTGCTCCCTAATTAATTATTCAAATATTTTTTGGTGGTGAGTCGAGCCTTATATTGGTTGGTGAGTGTTTCTATTCGGCTTTTATTGTTGATTATGGCGAGATTGAACTCACGTAATTTTTTTTCGCTGAACATGCCTGGGCGCAACATGTAGTGCACTGGGTTGCTGTGAACCGTGATGTGAGTTGCCCGCACGCTGTGACTAAGCTGCGTGTTATTTTTTATCAGGTAAGCACCACTGAGTAAATCTTCTACGGCAAAATTAACACGTTTATGTTTTATCAACTCAAAACGGTCGATTGATTCACTTAATTCGATAACACAATCTGTACATTGTGCTTGAAAGTGACTGAATGCAGGTCCGTATACACTGCCTCTGTTAATGGCCACAATCGCGTTATTAAGGGCAAGTGGTAATCTGCCCTCTGGGCTTTTTTGAAGAGGTTGTTGTGATATATGGCTAAATAACTGCATAATTTCAGTCCGATAGGCGACGCTAAACTCTGCAAACCCTCGGCGATTAGAAGTGTAGCTTGCAGCAAAAATGAGGTCGACATGGTCTTTTTTAAATTCGCTAAATGCTCGACTCGACGAGGGTAAAGTCACATAGTTCCAGCAAATGTTTACGTCTTGGAGTAATAACTCTATTATTTCAATATCAAGCCCTTTAAATACGCTATTTTCTTTATAAGAGTAAGGCGGCCAATCATTAGCGGCACTGATGGTTATGGTTTTTTCGCAGACGTGTTCTTTGGCTTGCAGTAACGATGTACACCCTAGTATGAACAGGCATATAAACATGCGCTTTATGTGGCTTACGCTGAGTTTTTGTGTACGCATTATTGGCCTTTATATGATCAGTTCTGTTACTCAGTAAGAAAATATCTTTATTTACCTAGCAGCCGAAATTTAACCTTTATTTTTAGAGCTTTACGTGAGTGAGTATAATAAATATGCCACATTTATTAAACTCACTCAAGCTTATAAAAGCACAGTTGTTGGGCCTATTTAGTCAATGCGGAATCGACCCACTAGGTTGTCTAACCCATCTGCTAAATCAACAAGTTGAGTTGCGCCTTCAGATAGGCTATCTGTTGACTGGCTCACCTGCGCGACGGATGCTGTTACCCCTTGAATTTGATTGTGAGTTTCACTGGCTGACACACCTTGTTGACTGGCCTCTTGGGCGATGGTTGCTATTAACGCTTTCACTTTAGTTACACTGTTTGCAATGTCATCAAACGCTTGGTGTGCTTGTTCAGATTGAGTAATTGCATCATTGGAAGCACTGACGCTTTGGGTCATTTTTTCGGATACAGCGCGAGTTTGATCGATTAACTTCGTTAAAACTTGCTCAATTTCTTGTGTTGCATCATGTGAGCGTTGGGCGAGCGTTCTTACTTCGTCAGCAACAACGGCAAAGCCTCTACCTTGTTCACCTGCTCTAGCGGCTTCAATGGCAGCATTGAGTGCTAGTAAGTTGGTTTGCTCTGCTATACCACGTATAACGCTTAAAATGTTGGTAATGTTGTTACTTTCACTTTCTAATTGGCTCATTGCAGCGGCTGAACCACTTAATGAGCTATTAAGTTGAGCCACTTGTGTGACGGTATTGCCGATTAGTTGGTTACCAGTATGTGTACATTCATCTGTTTGAGCTATTTCACTGAGAGACTCTTGGCAATTTTGACTCACAATATGCGCCATGTTGTTTACTGACTCTGTGTTGTGAGCTGCTTGATTTGCGGTGTCTGACTGGTTGTGGCATTGGGTTCTAATGTCTGATATTTGTGTTTCAAAATGGTGGGCAGCATCGTTTAATGAGTGTGCATTATATTGAATGTCTTTCACGAGGACGTTGATAGAATTTAAAAACTGATTAAACCAAGTGGCGAGTTCACTTATCTCGTCATTACCAATCACTTGGAGCCTTTTCGATAAGTTGCCTTCACCCTGTGCTATATCTCTTAACCCATCCGATACACGTTCAATCGGATAAACAATTTTGTTTGCCAGTACCACTGCGATGATACCAAATATCACTAACATTATGAGTGCGATTATACTGATACTCACTGACATGCTATAGGCAGAAGATAAGATCTCATCTTCGTCAATAATGGCCACAAAACGCCAGTTTAAGGCATCAGACTTATAGGGTTTTGCTGTGACTGTTTTATCACCCGTTTCAATGGTTAAAAATGACTTATCTCCCTTAGAATTTAACGATTGATATAAAGGCGAGTTAAGTTCTTTAATATTTTTGAAGTTATTATCTGGATTTTTTGGGTCGGCGAGTATGACCCCATTACCATCCATTAAAACTAAATAACCCGTTTCACCTAAACGAATGTTGCTGACGATGTCAGTGAGTGTAGACAAGGTCACATCTAACGACTGTACACCGGCAAATGCACCATCTTTATATATTCCGGTTGCTACTGACACCATAGCTTGCCCTGTAACACCTTGGTAAGGTTCAGTCACAATCACGTCGCGTGGTGTTTTCTTGGCATTTTTGTACCAAGGGCGTTGTCGGGGGTCATAATTGCCAAGGGGTTCTGCTGGGTATTGGATAAACCCCCCTTGCTCTGAACCTAAGTAAACGAACAGCAGTTCTTCGTGGGTGATGCCAAATGCGGTAAATAACTCAAATATCTCGCCTTCTTGTGAGCCATTTTCTAAAGGAGACATCATTCGCTCAGGGCCCATATAACTGCTTACGTTGTTGGGTAAATTACTCACCACTTTACTTTGTGCAAGAAAGCGGGCGTTATTCTTCATTTGCTCAAAGAAAAGGACAAAGGTATTTTCAACTTGGCGTATTTCGTTACTAGACGAGTCTAAAAAGCGCTCTAAAGATTCTTGCTTCGTTTGTGAAATGCTCACCAATGAAATGGCTAAAATGGGCACTATCACCGTTAATAAAAAACTCATAATGAGCTTCTGGCGCATTCTCATCTGATACTCCTGCGACTGTGTGATGTTTGGTTACATTTGTTATGTGTTTATGTGTAACTTTATAAATTATACACACAATCGCAGATTTATCTGATTTTGTACAAGTATTTGCAATAAAATAGTTAAGTTTTAGTTCGCGCTTAGCCATATGTATACTTAACTAATTTCATGCTTTTTCATCAGTTTATAAAAGTCTGAACGGTTTCTTTGGGCCAACTTAGCAGCTTCTGCTACGTTACCCTCTGACAGCGACAACACCTTTTTAAGATATTCATATTCAAACTGTTTTTTTGCATCATTGAGCCCTTGAAAATGCCGTTCATGTTGTGTTGGCAGTGCTTTTAATACGGTGTCTTCCGTAATTAATTTACCAGGAGTCAGCACCAATGCATGTTCAATCACATTGTGTAGCTGGCGAATATTGCCGGGCCAAGCATAATTTAGTAGGTGTGTCATAGCCTGAGGATTAATTGTTTTACTGTGGCTACTGAGTTCATCAACAAATTGATTCGCGAGCAAAGCAATATCTTCCACCCGGTTGCGTAAGCTGGGCAGTGTGAGTGATACAACATTGAGCCGGTAGTATAAATCTTCGCGAAATTCTTTATTCACGATTGCTTGCTGTAAATCTTTGTGACTGGCAGACAAAAAGCGCACATTGATTTTATGCTCAGTATGAGACCCTACAGGTCGAACGGTTCGTTCTTGCAACACGCGTAATAATTTCACTTGCAAATCCAGAGGCATATCGCCAATTTCATCGAGTAAAATGGTGCCGTTATCTGCGCTCAAAATAAGGCCTGTTTTATCGTTAATCGCACCAGTAAACGCGCCTTTTTTATGGCCAAATAGCTCTGATTCCAATAAGTGCGAGGGGACGGCCGCACAATTTATAGCTATGAAGGGTCCTGAGGCATAACCGCTGGCTTGGTGAATGGCTTTTGCTGCCACCTCTTTACCTGTGCCACTTTCACCCTGTATGAGTATATTCACATTGTTGGGTGCCAAGGCTTGAATGTGGTGCACAACTTGGCGCATTGCAGCACTTTTGAATGAAATTCCAAAGTAATTATGTTTTGTGTTACTAGGCGAGGTTTTTACTGTATTACACAGTGCTTTTTCTATTGTATGGAGCAGTGTTTGGCTATTAATGGGTTTGTTTATAAAATCTAAAAAGCCTTGTTCTATTGCGTCGACGGCATCAGGAATAGAGCCATGGGCTGTCATCATGATGACGGGCATACCAAAGTGGTCACTTTTAATCTTTTCAAATAGCTCAAAACCATCCATATGGGCCATTTTTAAATCTGTTATGACTAAATCTACAGCTTCACTTTGTAGAATTTTCAATGCTTGAGTGGCACGATAAGCACGCAGTGTGTGGTAATTATTTGACTCCAACCTCATCGCCAAAAGCTCGACAAACGCGTGATCATCATCGACCAGTAATATGGTTGCTCTGTTCATCATGGTGCCTCTTGCGTTTGCTGAAGGGGTATTGTGGGTGCTGGGGGGTTGAGTCGTTGTAACTCTATTTGGGCTAATTGTTTTTTTAGATCAATAAACGCACTGTTTGCTTTTTCTAGCTGGTGCTCTTTCCTTTTTAGGGTTTTGCGTAGCGTTATGTTGGCAAGTTTTTGAGCGCGTAAGTCTTGCGTACTGCGTTTAATAAAGTCGAAATACACTGAGTATTCATCAGGCCATACCCTCTGTGCCACCAAGGTTTTAAGCAACCTCAATTGTGTGGTTGTTGAAGGGCTGTTACACCATTTGCTGAAAAATAGGTTTAGTGTTTGGTGTTGTTGATAGTGTGCTGGCAGCGTGTTCACTTGCTTGTTTGTTGTTGATAAGGTATTCGTGCTACAAATTGCATAGTGGGTTTTAAACAGCATAGCAACAGGCGCATAGCGTTGTGTTGGCGGGTACTTTATTGTGTGCTCAGTATTCAGTTTTTTGGTTGAGTGGCACGCACTAAGTAGACAAAGCGCCAGTAATAAAAATAATAAACGCATTATTGCTTTCCTCTTACAGGCATTACGACACAGACCTGTGTACCTGGTGACAATGGTTTAAACTCGATGCTGCCATGTAATTGCTTAACTGATTCGGCAACAATTGATAAACCCAGCCCACTCCCTCGATGACTGTGGCTATGCTGACCACGAAAAAATGGCTGGGTTATATTACTGAGCTCGTTAGCGTCAATCCCCATGCCATCGTCATAAATAGCAAAGGTAGCCACATGGTCATTACTGTTTATATCAATACGAATACGGTGTTCGGCATACTGTAATGCATTGTTTATAAGTTGGATCAATATAATTTTACAGGGCAGGTAGGGCATGTAGGCCGTATTCTTACTTATGTGCCAAATAAGCTTTTTGTTGATCCCGAGCGTGTGTTCGCTAAAGTGCTTTTGTAGATCAGTGGCTATGGCTGCTAAACTTTTTCTCTTTTGGGTATTAAGAGGGTGGCTTGCCGCACTGTAACTGAGTAAGTCGTCAATTAAAGTGTCTAAGCGTTGGACTGACCCCGACATGATCTCCACGATACGGTTTTGCTGGGCTGTTAATTGGCCTATGCTGAGGTCTTTTAAGAGACTGTTTCCTTCGCTTAATGAAGCCAGAGGCGTTTTTAGTTCGTGTGTAACATGGCGTAAAAACGAGTCCTTTTGCGCATGACTGCTCTGCAGCGCTTCGTTGAGCCAGTTAAGTCTTTGACCAAGCTTTTCCAGCTCATTACTCCCTTTTAATTCAATGTGCCTCACATGTTTACCATTACCTAATTGAAAAATAGTTTGTTCAAGTGTGTAAAGCTGTCGTGTTACGCGATGAATTAGCATAAGACTAAATACGATGAATAAGGTCACCAGTGCGAGTAGTAACCCCAGAAGCCCGTAATTCTTGTCAGCGAAAGACGCGCGTTGATCATCGAGACGTGTTGATAACGCATGATGAAACAGTTTTTCGGTTGCTTGTAGTTGATGACTCAAAGCTGAGTAATTGACTAAATGTGCATCGTAGGTTGGTAATAAGGTGAGTACTTGTTGCCATTGTGCAACAAGTACATTTTCCATTAGCTTATTTTTCAGTAAAGTAATGCGTTTTCGAGTGGCCTTCCATTTTTTATTTATACTATTTTGTAAAGCGGGGCTATCGAGTAATGTATTATTTTGCTGCGCCTTTTCAAGTGCTGAAATACTTTCTTTTATCGATGAGAATTCAATTATAAGATTATGATTTATAACATATGACTGATGCATCTTCTGCTGCTCTGAAGATAAGTATTGTGCGTACCAAACCGCCGATATAATAATGGGAAATAACGCGATAGCGAGCGCGAGTTTGGCTTGCAACCCCAAAGATTGTGAAAAAAAGCGCTGGGGTGTACTCCTAACGTGTTTAAAAGACGAAATAAACCACTGCTTAACCTCTTCTATTGTCATGTTCATTGCGTTTCCTAATCGCATGTTGCTAAATTGCGAATCTATAAGCACTTGATTTAATTGTGAAATTTATATTTTGTAATTATTTATGTTGCTATTTAGCAACAGCCCGACTTAATGCTTCCTGAACTAACACGCCCTAATCACTTTAACAATATGATTTAAATAAGAATTTTATATTTGGCATCATAGTTGATATATCCCAATAGCAATCGATGACTTATCTCAATTATATGAATTGGCGTTGCAGCTTCTCAAAAGGCAAGGCTAGTTACGCTAAATGTTCTTAACATTCACTAAATGAAGTGAAAGCTAGCAATTATATGAATTGGTAGCTGAGCATAGGGCGTGGCCAATAAGTTAAGAGAAGGTCGATATTACAGGAGCTTACGAATGTACATGACAGTGATATTACTGAGTGGTGCAGCAGGGTTATTTTCACAACCGCAGGCAGGAAAGCTGACTTTTCAACAGTTAGATACGAACAGTGATGGCGTAATAAGCTTGAGTGAATCAAAGCAGCTACCGCGACTTATGGCGCAATTTAAAGATTTAGATGTCGACAATAGTGGCGGTATTTCACGCGCTGAATTTGATTCTTTTAACTGAATAATACGTTTTATTTTTCAGAATTTCTCATATACAAAAGAGGGTACAACATGAAATTGGTCCATGTATTTATGGCAACGAGCCTAACATTTATTAGTGCAATGAGTTTTGCATCGGGTTTGTCTTTTTCTGATTTAGACACTGATCACGATGGCGTGATAAGTGTTAAAGAAGCGAAAGCGAATACGTTACTTACTGAGCAATTTGCCAAGTTAGATGCTGATAAAGACAAGTTACTCAGTCGAAGTGAGTTTCTCAACTTTCAATTATAAGAAGTACAGTAAAGGCAATGAATAGGGCGTCTATTCGTATAGAAAGCACTGCCCTGACTTTATAAAAAGGAAAAGTAATGAAATTAATAAGCAGACTTTTGGTTGTAGGCACACTGGCTGTAGCATATTCGGCAACAGCAGCAGATTTTACATCGTTAGATACAGACAAAGATGGTTTTATTAGCCAAAGTGAAGCAGCACAGTCAGCCTCGATAAGTAAGGTATTTGATTTGCTGGATAGCAATAAAGACGGAAAATTATCTGAGAAAGAGTTTCATCAATAAGTAGCTTCCCGTACTACTTGACGCGCAAAGCCTAAGTGAAAACTTAGGCTTTTTTCATATAATTACATGTATTAAAAGCGGTAAGTGATTGTTGCACTGACTTGAAATTGGTTTAACGTCTCGCCATCAAAGTGCCAACTACACATATTGGGTGTACTAGGGTCGTTATCACAGATGACTTTAGACTTATTTTTTACAAGGGTTGCTAACCAGCGAGCCTCAGTACCAATACTTAAGTTATCCATTACTTGATACTCTAAGCCACCAAATAAGCCTGTGGCGAAGAAAGAATCGGCTTCTGCAAAGTTCGTATCAAGGCGATTTACACCCAGTTGCATGCCAATATATGCATCTAGGTCATCAGAAACGGGACGATATACGGCACTTTGAAACAGGAGGTATTCTGTTTTTATTTTATGTATCGTACTCTCTTCAAATTCACCTTCGTACTTACTATAGAAAAAACCATATTTGGTATCATTCTCATGCCAGTCCACACTAAATCCGTAATGTGTGTCATCAGAAAACTCGTGTTTTTGTTGTCGAGTTGTGGTCACTGATTGGCTGTAAGTTTGTCCAGCGTATGCCGTCACACCAACCTCAGCTTGGCTTGTATGAGAGGTAAGTAACAGACCAACAATGCTGGCAAGCATAAGTTTATTCATGAAGAGTCCTTTTTGAAGATGCGAGTGAATAGATAATTTTGCGCACAGTATACGAAATTTACACTCCGATGGCATTGAATAAAAGTAAGAATGTGTAAAGGCCAGGGCCTTGTTGATCAAATAGCTAACTACCAATCAACTTCTAAGTTTTAACTCTATTGCTGATATTTGGTCATACCTAGCCCAGTCATTTTATTTATTGCCTTCACTTTAATCATCGTTTCAGTATGCTGACTATTGAATTGACGACTTTTTAGCTTATCACCCATTAATTGCTTAAAACGATACATCGCCGTCTCGGCAAGTGAACGAAGGTGGTACCCTGAATTCACTTTCCACTGCGTTAACCCTATTTGGTGCATCATAAATACGGCATTATTTCTGGGGTGTCCTTCTTCCCAGTTTTGGGTATTGTCTCTTGGTGGCGCCCGCATAATCGCACCTTTTGCTGCGACCTCCTCATAGCAACTGCGTGTGTCATATGCTCCATCACCTGTGACTCTGTCACTATTCCTACGCAGTGGTCTGATTAAATCGACAAGGGCTTCACCATCTGACACATTGACCATCGACAGCTCAGCACCCACAATATCGTGACTTGTCGCATCTACGGCCAAGTGCAATTTTCGCCAAGTTCGGCGCTTAGTCGCACGATGTTTTCTCGTATGCCATTCACCATTTCCATACACTTTAAGGCCCGTGCTATCGACCACAATATCTATAAAGCCTTTGCAAGTGCTATTTCTATATTGCACATCAAGTGTTTTACTGCGTTTGCATAAACAGCTATAACCGGGTGATTGCAATGAGGCATACATCATAGTGAGCAAGGAATTTACAAACCCTTCTAAAGCCCTGAGTGGTAAATGGAATACGGCCCTTAAGGTTAAACAGGTTTCAATTGCTAAATCAGAATAGTAATTTGAACGACCACGGCCCCCCTATTTTTCGGTATTTTGCCACTTTGAGATGGCACTCTCACTTAGCCAAATATTGATGTTACCGCGTTGAACTAAAGCACGGTTGTACTGTGACCAATTCCTAATTTTCTTCTTCATTTCGCATCATGGGTTAAGGCATTTAATGATCTGATCGCACCAAACCAAAGAAGTTCAATTATTTAGGAAACAACGCCAAAGGCCAGCTACATTTGGACTTGTTGATCAAATAACTAGCTACCAATCAAATTCTCAGTTTTAACTTTGTTGCTGATATTTGGGCCTAAGCTAGCCATTTTATTTATTGCCTTCGCTTTAATCATGATTTCAGTATGCTGGCTATTAACTGACGACTTTTAAGCTTATCACCCATTAATTGTTTAAAACGATACTTCGCTGTCTCAGTAAGTGAACATAGGTGGTATCCTGAGTTCACTTTCCACTGCGTTAACCCTATTTGGTGCATCATAAACGGCCCTTAAGGTTAAACAGGTTTCAACTGCGAAGGCAGAATATTGATTTGAACGACCTCGCCACCGTATTTTTCCACTTTGAGATGGCGCTATCACTTAGCCAAGTATTGATGTTACCGCGTTGAAAAAAGCACAGTTGTACTGTGGCCAATTTCTAATTTTCTTCTTCATATCAAAACATGGGTTAAAGCATTTTATGATCTGATCGCACAGAACCATAGAAGCTCAATGAGTTAGGGAGCAACGCCGGATTTATCTAACAACTTTTTTCTTGATATATTTTATTTTAATTTAGCTAATTAGGCAGGGCAAGAGCATGAAAAGACATTATAAATTCAAGACCTTTTCAAGGTAATCTGTACTGCGCATCGCTTTCTTTTGCTTTGCGGGCATACCTTTCTTAAAGCTCGTTTCAGCTTTTAGGTGATTAAAAGCGATATGCCTAAGCCCTGCGAACACTGATGCTGCTCCTTCACGCCTAATTCGGCAATCATCT